>MKTB01000021.1:0-17642 GCA_001897525.1 Bacteroidetes bacterium 43-16
ACCGGCATCGCATCTTAGAGCAATTATCCCTGCTGTTCGACATGTTAGCGTAGCGTATGTCGAACTACAGATTATAAGCGGTCTCAGACCGCATAAATTTAAAAAGTACAATGCCAGGATGCTGTAAAGTGTCCTGGCTTTATTGTTTCATAGTACTTAAAATCTACCGTAAATTTGAATCAGGTTCTTTGACACATTCGGCGGGCTCAGTGCAAGCTTTAGAAAGGCAGACGGTGCATATCTCTGATGATCCACCAAACCGTTGGGGACAAGTGCAGGTCGCATTGCTATGCTGGAAAAGCGTATCATTGGTACGGATGATAGTCTACCTGCTTTAACACGGTATGTGTACTCCAATCATCTGCAATCGGCTTCTTTGGAGTTGGATGAAGGAGCTAATATCATTAGTTACGAGGAGTATCATCCTTACGGCACCACGGCCTTCCAGGCTAAGAGTGCCACCATTAATGCCGTAGCCAAGCGATACCGCTACACGGGCAAGGAACGCGATGAGGAATCGGGCTTGTATTACCACGGAGCAAGGTATTATATCCCTTGGTTAGCCAGGTGGACGGCGATCGATCCGATGGAATCCAAGTATGCCGGAATGAGCCCGTATAATTACTCCTTTAATAACCCGATCGTGTGGAATGATTTGAATGGAGCAGATCCGGGGGAGGACCAAGCGGGGGCAAGTCAAGCATTACAACAAACACCAAGATACAAATCAGGTGTAATTCCTTACGATTACGCAGAATGGAAAGGATTTGATCCTCCAACAGGTATAGGAGGATCTTCAAAAAACGACTTTGAAGTTGGCAACTATAATGTAAGACCGTATTACAAAACGGACGGTAATGGGAAAGCAATAGGAAATCCATTGTATTATACCGCAAGTATACAAGTAAATCTGATGGATGATTTTGATAGCAATGGCAATCGTTCTGTCATAAAAAATGGTATACGAACTGATTTTCTAATTATGCCTTGGGGTTTATCTGATTTCAAAAAACATAATGATATTTATGAGTTTGAAGCATTCTCTTATAATACAAACGGATTGGGAAACTTTCAATCGCGACATCTTGACAAAATAGACCTTTTAGCCATAGATGGACAGCAATGGGCAGCTGTAAAGGAGATGAATAAGCAAGCGGTCAAGAGTCCTATGTTTTGGGCTGGTTTAGGGCTTAATGTTGCAAATTTAAGAGGCGGCGGTTCTATAAATTCAAATCCTAAAGCGTTGAGTAGAAAAATTAAAGAATTGGAAGCAGGTCATCCAGGAACAACTGCTGAATTAAGAGTTGCAGAAGCTTACAAAAACTCAGGTAGAAAGGTTACTCTTATTGATGACAAAGCTCCAGATGCAGTTTCAAAAGGAGCAACCTATGATATGTATGTTGAGGGTTTTGGTAAAGTAGATGTAAAAAGATTAAGCGGATTAGGTAGGAATGCGGCAGACCAAGTTAATAAAGGCGTTTCTCAAGTAGGGTCTGGAGGAACAGTTGTAATTGTTAGACCTACAGGGGCAAAAGCTACATTACAGGAATATCAACGTTTTTTTAATAATTTCACTCCAAAAATTCCTAATGTGAGGATAACAGTGATTAATGAAAGTAGTTTGCCAAAATTTAAAAGATAAAATATGGAGAGTATAACAATTTGTGTAAAAATACAAGAATTAAACAAAGTAGGTTCAATATTTAAAGAAGATGAAAATATACAGTGTGATATTGACATTTTGGCGAATTCTTTTAATACTTATCATACCTTTTACGATTTTAAAGAATCTCATGAATATGCCGAAAAATTTCTAACTGAAAATAATTTGGAGGAAGATAATGTTTTTCTACGTGAATTTGATATTACGCCTTATCCAATTGCAATTGATTTTCATGTTGGTATTGAAGAAGACATAAATAAAGTGTATTTATTAATTTCCAAGATTGCAAAGAAGATGTCAACTTTGCTATGCACTTCTTGTTTATTAATGGAAAATCTTTCAGAAGTTCCAATTGCGTTGTATACAAATGGGGAGCTCGAAAAGCAATGGAAAAATGATATACCTTTAGTTTGATAGCACCCTGCTGTTCGACATGTTAGCGTAGCGCATGTTGAACTACAGATTATAAGCGGTCTCAGACCGCATAGATTTAAAAAGTACAAAGCCAGGATGCTGTAAAGTGTCCTGGCTTTTATTATGTCTTAATACTTGAAAGCTACCGTAAATTTGATACTTACATTCGGCATATATCTTTGACCCATTCTTCTGGCTATCCCTAAGCGTAGTCTCTTTAATTAACTTTTTTATAACGCCTTAGTTGTTGCTTTTTTGATGTCTATTTTTTTGATTTGTAGATAGTTAGATATTTGACATTCAATTAAACCAATGAAAATTAAACTTCGAAGGCCAAGAATTTTAGTTTTCTTATTTCTTTAAATTCTTTTAAATTTTTAATTAGATTATGAAAAAAGTTATTTTGAGTTTAAGTCTGATTTTTTCTGCAACCATTGCATCTTTCGCCATCCAACCTGTAGCTACAGAAAACCCGGAATATGTACCTGGTATTGCCACTGCAATTAACGCCTGTAAGTATCATACCTCTGTTCAATTCTTTTATTATAACTCATCCGGTACACCGGTTTATTACGGGCCGTTTTATTTCTTTAATTCACAAGCTGATGCCTTTACATTCATTCTCCAGTCAGCACCTGCAAATGGTGGCGGAACGGTGATCTGTACCCGGGCTTCTTCTGGCGTACTATAACTAAATAATTTTTTTCTTCACCTTGTTTCAAGGTAGCTGGTGAAAGATTGTGCCACATCCGGTATAATGATTTTACCACAACATATTTTTAAAGGGCTATCCGTATGGGTAGCCTTTTTATCGTTATCCAGGCGATCAAACTTTATATTTGAGGTAATCTAAGATTGCTTACGCTTCAATAGTGCCCGGTAATTTTATTTGCTTCCTACTTTTCAACCATTTTTGTATTTTTTGCATCCTGTTATCAGGTAACAGATCACTTAACCAATACCTGATATAGACTCTTTATGAATACTAAATATTACACCGCAACTCACTTCTTTTTCCTATTTCTCATTATGTCGCTGATCTGCGGCACAGGAAAGGCTCAGGACCATCCATTTGTAAATTGTAAAGCCAGGATAAAGGCCAACAAGGCCAAATTATTTCAATTTGATTCTATACCGTTATTGAAAGTGAGTATCAGATCAATAACAATAGAATACACTTTATTCATAAAGGAAGTATAGATAGTATCCAGATTTTTGGTGCCAATAAGCTATGGATCGCCTCATTGAAGGCATCTAAAGATGGCCGTATCCTGAGCCCTGTCCGTTTAAAATACATGACAAATAGGCGCTCATTAAGTGATAGTATTGTGCCTGAAGAAGAGGGTAGGAGAAAATCACATACTTACTATGAAGGCTTGTTGTACAGTAATGCGGTAATGTCTATGCAGGACCATGATGCCGGAACGACACTTTATTATGGTATTGGAGGAAAGGACTCCCTGAGCATAGCAAAGGTCAACGGTAAAAGCAGGGAAATAACCTGGTATCGTGATGACGGGATGGATACTTTATTGAAAAGGTGGAATGAAGAAGGAAACCTGGAATACGAGCGTAAGCAGGACTCTGAGAAGATCTGGAGTGAGGAGGGTAAACTGTTGCAACATACTTTTGACAGCCTGGTACAACAGAAGTGGTGGGTACGTTGTCAGAAAATATGGTATCCAAATGGTGTTTTGTCTTCTGTTACCTATCATTATGGCGAAACACCCTGTTTAACCTGGAAATACTATAATGAACAAGGTAAACTGACCCGGCAGGTGAAACATAAGCCACTTAAGGGATCACCTGTAGGTTATGGTGTGGGTATTATTCCGGAAGAACCAATGATTTTTCATTCTGTTTATCAAAAAGAAGCCGTAAGTGAGCTCTTTAATAAAGACTTAAATAGCAGACTCGCTCTTTTGATGTGCCATGCAAACGTAGCCCTTGAGGGCATTTACAGGGTACAGGTAGATTTATCAGAAACGGGCAGGCTGACCTTGAAACAGATAGAAGGCTTGAATGCCGCGGAAATCAGGGAAGAAATTGCTGCTTTTTTTAAGGAAACGCAGCCTGTAAAGACCGCGGTGAGAAATGGCCGCCCTTATGCCCAGGTATTACAATTAATCTTAAAAGTAACTCCAAAAGAAAAGTAATAAGCTCCCGGACCTTGCAGAAGGATATGGCCAGCCCCGATGCCGTGTATGGTAGCCTGGAATGATTTCAATTGCAAGGGAATAAATATATGAAATCAAAGCATGAATCATAATGTTGGCTTAACACTCACTTAATATGTAATGGCAATCTTTGCGGCGTCAACAGTTTGTCATGAAAAAAATAATTACCCTATCCATAATTTTTTTATGGTGCACACTCATCTCCCTGGCACAAACACAGTGCCCCCGGATCTCCAGCATCTGCATCAAATCCTGCGCCACACCGGAAGGACTCAATGAGTTCTTTATTTTTACTACCGGGACCAGCGCTATTAATGTCAGTAATATTGATATCGCCTGGGCGACCACTAATATTGCTTTCGCCGGGTTTATCCAAAATACGACCACCGCTACAAAAGTAGCCACTGCAAATGCCGCTATTGATAATGCAAATGGCTGTGGCAACCTGATAGAGCCTGCAGGCTCCATACCTGCCAATGCTAAAGTAATCGTCTTTACCAGTTATAATGTCGACCTTAATGCTTTATCCTTTGGGGCACTGGGTGAAGATATGTATGTGCTCTTTACCAACAACAGCAACAGCACCGGGCACTTTGCCAATAACGGTTCCGGTACCCGGAGCATGACCTTAAGCATTACAGGAGCTTTGAACTGCGCTCAAACCGTGACCTATGACCGGAGCCTGGTCTCCACCGCTAATGGCGCTTCTGCAAGTTTCAACAGCGCCGGAACAGCCAGCTATTTTGTCAATAACTGTATTGTGCCATCCAGCCCCTCTATAGGTCCTGATCTCACCCTGGCCAGTGCCAGCCCTGATGTCAGCACCTGTATCAATACCCCGATTCCCGCCATCAACTATACTTCAAGCAATGCGGTTACCGTAACCGCAACAGGCCTGCCTGCAGGCGTTAACGGGACCTGGAATGCCGGTACCAACAGTTTCAGCATTAATGGTACACCCACCGTTGCCGGTACTTTTAACTATAAAGTAAGAGCTACCGGGGTCTGTGGTGCAGATTCCCTGATGGGCATCATTACCGTCAACCCCAGCGTGACGGCAACCAGGAATATCAATATCTGCCAGGGGCAGAGCTATAATTTTTACGGCACCATCTATACCAGTTCTGTAAACGGTATCACACATACCGTTATCAATCCCTTAGGTTGCGATAGCATCATTACCTTAAACCTTACCGTAGACCCTTATTTAACCGGGGACCGCCTGGTAACCATCTGCCAGGATGATACTTATTGGTTCAATGGAATTGCCTATAATACCGCCGTGTCAGGCGTTACCGATACTATCTCCAATCCCACCGGCTGCGATAGCGTGGTGACCTTATACTTAAGCATAAGCCCTTATAATTACGCAGATATTTTTGAGGTGATTTGTGAAGGAGATAGTTTTGTGTTTAATGGTATCACCTATACACAGAGCGTTAATGGCATTACAGATACCATCAGCAATCCCAATGGCTGCGACAGTATCATTACCTTTACCCTGAACGTGTTGCCCGCACCCCGGCAGATACTGATGGCAGATACCCTGATCGTGTGCCAGTACGATACCGTGGCACTGACCGCCCAGGTATTACCCTTCAGTAATGACTATCAATACAGCTGGACACCTGTCAACGGGCTGAATAATAGTAGCAATCTGAATGTCTGGTTTATTGCAGACCAGTCTATAGACTATACCCTTACCGTGCAACGCCCCACCAATGGTATTCCCTGTGGCCAGAGCAAACGCACGCGGATCATCGTTAACCCCGGTAATTTTTTACATGCTGCATTTACCGATACCGGCATCTGCCCGGGCAATAAAGTAGCTGTACAACTGGGCGGAGCACAAAGCTACCATTGGTCCGGTACAGCAGATGCCATTGCCGTAAATAGCCGTATGGATTCCTTGCTTTTTTACCCCCAGACTTCCAATAGGTACACGGTCGTGGGTACCAGTGATAAAGGCTGTAAAGATACCCTTGACATAAGTATAGAAGTTTATCCCAATGCCGTGCTCAGTATGCCGGATTCTATAAATATTTACCCCGAAGAACCTTACCTGTTGGAGCCGCATACCAATGCTTCCTACTTCGAATGGTTCCCGAATTCAGGCATTAACAGCGTGACTACAAGCACCCCGCTTTTTTATCCCGAAGTGAATACCCGTTATTTTGTGAAAGCCACTACAGACAGGGGTTGTGTGGTAGAAGATTCGATTGATGTACTGGTAAAGCCTGCCAGCCTCGGTATGCCCAATGCCTTTAATCCGAATTACGAATCCTTTAAGGTCGCCAGGGACGGTATCGCAAAGCTGCATGCCTTCAGGATCTACAACAGGTGGGGACAACTCATCTTTGAAACACAGGACATCCTTAAAGGATGGGATGGTGTTTTTCAGGGTACGCCACAACCTGTCGGAGTGTATATTTACCAGGTAGAAGCTTCCGGATCAAATGGACAGGCCTTAAAACAAAGCGGTAATGTAACTTTGATCCGCTAAGGATCGTTTAATACTTACCCGTACTGGCATAGGTAACAAACTCTTTAAAATCATTCTGTGTAATATACTCACTGCTATAGTGGTTGCCGAGTACCTTCTTTACAGGGATCTTCAGGTTGTATTTGATTTTTAAAGTATATAATCCTTTAAGCGGTTCTTGCCTGGTAGACTTGCTGGGAACAAAAAGTATATAATCAGGATTTTCTTCAATCATATCCTGGTCAAGTACCAAAGGACTTACCTGGTCCAGGATAGCATATTGCCTTTTTTTAAGCAGGCCTTTATTGGGAAACCTGGCCTGCCCCGACCACCAGATATCTTTCACCAGCAACATCGCATTCCTGGTATCTTCCAGGGAGGAAACCGAATTGAGCAGCAATAAGGATTTTTGAATATTGAGGGTCATCTCCTGCTCGTAAGGCTTTTGACTAAGGATAGACTGTATCGCTAAGTGCACGCCTAAAAGATTGGAATAAGCATCCTCTACCGAAAAGCTGGAGTACCGCTCCGCAACAAAAGGCACAGAAGAAGCACCGTACCAGGTAGATATCTCGTGCCAGGCAGACAGGTCATAAGCGATGCGGCCGGCCAGTTGAGCAATATCCGTATCATTAAACGTTTTAGGCACCTGCACCGTAAGCGTTTTTAAGCCGCCCTCCCTGCCCAGTTTGAAATCCTTTAGCCCATTAACCCTGTTGGTCTTGATCAATGCAAAAAAATAAGTAGTAAGGTCTGCAATATCCCGCAGGTGGCCCATATCTATAAAACCTCCTTTATGCGTATAGATAATCCCGTTATTCTCCAGTTTACTGCCCAGGAACTGGTGATCCCCGATCAGGTCCGGAGCGGTAATGCTGGACATCTTAATAAAAGGCAGCAGAACCACCTTTACGTCCACACCAAAGGCGCAGCAGGTGCGGATCACCTTGGGCAGCGGCTTTTTTAAGTCAATATTCTTGGGCAAAGCACCAAAAACAAGCTGAAACTGCATTAAAAAAATGAGCACTGTGAAGATTCCTTTCATGTATTATTTAATTCCGGAGGGTAAAGGTAGGTAAGAGATAACAATAAATTCATCTTATAAGTTACTGTATTTTGGACAGGATTGCTTATGTGAGATTGTAGGGGAGGACTCCGGACTTAACATTATATTATTAGTGTCCCGGAGTTTTCTTAACCTAGGTTAATTTTTGTGCCGCATTTAGCAGATACATTTGCAGTGTATTAAAGAAGAGACCATGTCCTTTTTCAATACAGTTCCCTTTCAATAAATCATATTTAAAAACTTTAAAAGCAAAAAAATGAAAAAAGGATTATTCGCAGGTTTACTTTTAGTAGCAACAACAGTATTTGCAGCAACAGGATTATGGAAAAATGATAAAGCACACTCCCAATTGGGCTTCACTGTAACGCACCTGGGGATCAGTGATGTTTCCGGTACCTTCAACGATTTTGATGTAACCGTTTCTTCCGGTAAAGAAGATTTCAGTGATGCCGTAGTGACCCTGGATGCAAAAGTTGCCTCTATTGATACCCGTATCGAAGCTCGCGATAATCACCTGAAAAGCCCTGACTTCTTCGATGCAGAAAAATACAGCTCCATTACCTTTAAAAGCACCGAAGTGAAAAAAGCAGGTAAAGATAAATACAAACTGACCGGTGACCTGACCATGCACGGTGTCACTAAAAAAGTAACGATGGACTGGACCTTCAGAGGTACTACCGTTAACCCGATGTCCAATGCAAGCACTACAGGTTTCCAGTTAACCGGAAACATTAAGCGTTCTGACTTCCAGATCGGTGCTAAATTTCCTGATGCAGTCGTAAGCGATGTCGTGCATATTAAAGCAGACGGAGAATTCACAAAATAGATTTTTGTTTTTTGATGCGTTATATAGGTGAGTGTCATGCGTAAGCATGGCACTTTTTATTTTTTTAAATGGAATGCAATACATCCGGTAAATTTGCACTTTCATTCAGGCTATGTATTCCATCGCATTCCATCCACGATATGTACACCCGGTCCCGGGCGAGCACCGTTTCCCAATGGTGAAATATGAACTACTGCCCCCTCAATTATTGCACAGAGGTATTGTACGGCAGACGCAGTTTTTCGAACCCGGCTTCGCTGCACTCGGGCATATCTGTAAAGTGCATGATCCTGCTTATGTAAATAATTTTGTCCATCTTGGGTTGAGTGCAAAAGAAGGAAGAAGGATCGGGTTCATCCAGGACCGCGCGATTGTAGAAAGAGAACTGTTGCTGGTGCAGGGCACAATCCTGGGCGCACAGCATGCCTTGCAGGACGGTATCGCATTCAATATCGCCGGCGGCACCCATCATGCATCAGTGAGCCATGGAGAAGGCTTCTGCATGCTCAACGACCAGGCAGTAGCCGCCCGTTTCCTGGTAGACCATACGCCCGTAAACAAAGTATTGATCATCGACCTGGACGTTCACCAGGGCAATGGTACAGCAGATATTTTTAAAGACAGTCCTGATGTGTTCACCTTTTCCATGCACGGTGAAGCGAACTATCCCTTTCATAAAAGTACCTCCCACCTCGATGTAGGCTTGGAGACCGGCACCACAGATGAACCTTACCTTGCGGCCTTGCAACACAGCTTAGAGCTGGTTCGGGAGCGGTTTCAGCCAGACTTCATCTTTTACCAGGCCGGTGTAGATATCCTCGAAACCGATAAGATGGGCAAGCTGAACTGCAGCCTGGAGGCCTGTATGCAGCGAGACAGAATGGTAATGGAATTTGCCCGTTCCTTAAATGTTCCGCTGCAATGCAGCATGGGTGGGGGATATTCTCCAGATATCAGGACCATCCTGGAGGCACATACCAATACCTACCTGGTGGCTAATGAATATTATTCCTGAAATTATTTTAACGGTACAGGGGCTCTTTATTTCCCTAAATTTGCAGGGAAATAAAGAGAAGAGTTCATGAAAAGAATAATGGCCGCTTTAATGATTTGCGGAACACTAGCTGCCTGTAATCAATCGGGAGATACAGTGAATAAAGCGGCACAGGAAGCCGAGGCAAAAAATCCTGTAGTGGGCAATACCGTTACCGATGCGGCAAAATACCAGAAAGAGCTCAGGGCCTTTTACGATAACCCCGAGACCTCTCCTTTATCTGCAGCAGATAAAAAGAAATTTAAAGGCATCACCTTTTTCCCGATGACCGAAAAATATGTGGTTACTGCAAAATATACACCCATCGAAAACGGTAAAGTAATCGACTTCCCGACTTCTGCCAATAAGATCAAACAATACAAAGAGCTGGGCACTGCAGCATTTGCCATTGATGGTAAAGACCAGGTGCTTACCCTTTATGTACCTGCAGAAACGATCCATGGTGCAGAAGATCTGGTTTTTGTTCCCTTTAAAGATGCTACCAGTGGTATGACAACTTATGGCGCAGGTCGCTACCTGGAACTGTCGATGAAAGACCTGGCAAAAGATTCCCTGATCATGGACTTTAACCGGGCTTACAATCCATACTGTGCTTATAGCGGTGATTATAATTGCCCGATACCCCCGGAAAACAATACTTTGAGCGTGAAAATAGAAGCAGGTGTGAGCTACAATGCCATCCCCTGATTTTTTTCAGAACTGACCTGAAGGTATACCAGCTCTTTGTAAGGTATACCTTTTGTTTTGCTCTCCAGCCAGCGCGGCACATTGAAAAAATTAAATACCTGCTGCTGCACCGGGTCGTTTTGTGATTCCTGCAAAGATTGAAGCAGGGCCAGGAAAATTACTTTCTTATCCTTTTTATTGGTACAGTTAAAGGCTTTTGCCAGGGATTGAATCGTGTTTTTTTCAAAAGGCAGCGGCATCTTATTCCGGTAAAAATAGGCATATGAACTTTTGTATTGCACTTCAAATAAATACTGCTCCCCCTTCTCGTAGCAGATGAGTAGCAGAAACAGGTAAGCAAAGCTATACTGCTCTTCCCGGGTTTTATCATTAAACAGTAAGAGGCTTTGTTTGATATAATAAAAAGCATCATCAAATTGCTCTAAAGCAAAATTGGCCACCCCTACAGATAAATATAAAGTTCTCGCCAATTCAACATTAATATGTTTGCTCCATTGGACAAATTTGGTTTTGATATAAGCCAGTATCTCTGCTACTTTTTCATAATTACCATTCCGGTTATACAGCCTGTTAAGAGCCAGGTATTTTATAGTTTCTACATAAGCAAAATTAGATTCCGTGGCCACTTTCTGGTTAACCGGGTGGTTCATTACCTTCTCTATTTTACTGGTATCCTTAGCCAGTACCGCACTGTAGTAAAAGATGTAAAGTACCTCTATGTAATTATCCTGGTCATAGATTACGTGCTGCATGGTCTCCTGCCAGGCACGCACATTCTGATAGGCAAACTGGTAAGACCGCGTATCATTCAACACATACAGCAGTGTAGCTTTCGTCATCCTGTAATAATGCCGGATCAGGAATGAATTGGTCTTGGGTTCATCCTGCATGATAGGTTCCTGCAGGATGGTATCTACCTTTTCTTTATCTTCTGGCAACAGGTTAAAATGTGTCTTCCTTCTAATGATCAGTGCGCTGAAATGTAATTCCTGTAGCTTAATGAGATTTGTAAACTCAGAACTGTAAAGAATGTTATTGTTGTATTCATTCTGAAGCTCCGGGTTCGTAATCTTCGGATTATGATAAAGCTGCAGTTTCCGGTACTCTTCTTTCAGCTGCAGGATGAGTCCGAACAACTCCAAGGCCCTTGCCTGTGCAATAGCCTTATGCCAGATCTTGAGCGCCTGCTTATACAATCCTTTTTTTCGGAAAACCCGTATCAGCTGCAGCATCCTGAAGATCTGCACATCCCAGTCCTGCTCCTGATTTTGCTGCAGTAAAGCAGCACATATCTGCTCGTAAAGATAGTTCTTGGTGTAAGAGATATTCGAGGCTTTAAGTCTTGGCTGCAACTGCTTCAGCAGATCACTTTCCTCATAATCATTTTGCTTATTGATCACATCAAATAAAGCCAGGTATAGAGGAAGCTCTTTTTCTTTATCATACAGCGCATAGTCCCGCCGGAAGAATCTTTTTTCCTGGGGACTCATACTTTGAATCAGCAGCCAGATATTATTTGAAGTCATGTTAAAGCTTATCTACCCAAAAAAATGATGAATAGCTGTAGATTATATATTGAAATTACAGCATTTTATTGAATATGTTAAAGTTTATCGACCCAAAAAACTAAAATTAATGTACAAAACGGCAATATCGGCCAGGATAACTTTGCGGTATATTGTTTTCATTCTTAAATCTTTGATTATGGCGAAGTTTTTACCCCTCTGTTTATTATGCTTCGGTCTTACGATACAGCTATGCCAGGCCCAGGTGACGCATTCCACTACCATAAATGCTGCCGGGGGCTCAGCACAGCTTTCCGGAAATACCTATGAGTGGTCTATCGGGGAGATGACATTGGTCAATACCGCAGCTACCGCCAACCTGGTAGTGACGCAGGGACTCTTGCAGCCGGTGCTCAATACGACCAATATCAGGCAGCCCGAACTTACTGTAGACCAGTTGAAAGTCTATCCCAACCCGACAAAAGATATTGTATTCATTAAACCCAATTTAAAACCCAATACAAGTTTAACCATACTGGTGTATGATATTTCAGGAAGAGCCTTTTTGCGTTCAGAGCTTGTGCTGAAAGAAGGCACCGAAGTGCAGACCATCGACCTGGGCACTTATGCAGCAGGCAATTATTTATTGGATATCGTGACCGGAGCAGTGGGTACGCAATCCCGAAATGCATTTAAAATTCAAAAATTAAACTAATTTAAACAGTAAGAAACATGAAAAAAATTTTACTTACCATAGCCTCTTTTTTAGTGATAGGGATGACGGCCAATGCCCAGTCCTTTAACTACCAGGGAGTCGCCCGTAGCGCGAGCGGAGCTCCCCTCAATACCCAATCATTAGGTATCCGCATTACCATACTGGACGGCTCGGCCAGCGGACCGGAATTGTACCAGGAAACACATGCAGTTACCACGAATGCTTACGGATTATATAACCTGGGCATTGGTGCAGGTACAGCCGTATCCGGAGATTTCAGCACCATTAACTGGGGAGCAGCAGACCGCTACATAAAAGTAGAAATGGACCCTGCCGGTGGAGCTAGCTATACCAACCTGGGCACCAACAAACTTATGAGCGTTCCCTACGCTATGTATGCCCTTAACGGAACACCGGGACCCGCAGGCCCTGCCGGAGCTACAGGCCCGGCCGGTCCGGCCGGTGTACAAGGACCATCAGGTGCGCAAGGTCCTGCAGGTCCTGCGGGAGCACAAGGTCCGGCAGGTGTACAAGGTCCTGCAGGTGCAGCCAATATCAATGGTACAGAAAACAGGCTGACTAAATTTGCCACCACGACCACAGGGGTCAATTCACAACTGAGCGATGATGGTACTTCTGTAGGCGTAAACGTAACCACTTTATCACCCAATATTAAATTCCAGGTGAATGCAGGCAGCATCGGCAATGCCATGAGAGCCACCCTGACCGGTACACCAAGTACTTCTATTGCTACCGCAGGATCTATATACGGTGAGTCTACTACCGGTATCGGTGTGATCGGTGTGAGCGGATCACAAAACGGGGTGTATGGCTTATCTACAGGAACTTTGGGCGGAACAGTAGGCGTTTCAACAGGTACCGGTAACGGTATCTGGGGTGTGGCCACAGGTGCAGGTATTGCGGGCTTCTTTGACGGCGGCACTGCCGGTCGTGGTATTGTTGTGTCAACAGGCTCCTCCGGTTTTGGTACCAGTACACCTACAGGCCGTCTTATGGTCGCTCAGCCGGCAACCCCGGTTCCGGCCATTGATACATTCCCTGCTATTACCGCCTACTCCTATACGGCACAGGCCTGTGTTAAAGGTAGTGTATCCGGTAGCTATAATGGCAGCAACTATGGTGTAGGTATGCAGGGTACCGGCTATAACGGGGTCAATAACCAGGATGCAAACACTATTTTCGGTGTGGGTAACCAGGACCTGGGTATGTATGGCTCTGCCAATACTGCCGGTGTTATGGGCGCTTCTGTTGGCGGTATCGGTGTAGTAGGTTACAATAAAAATGCTTCCTTCGCTGCCACAACGGGTATCGGTAATACCTACGGTGTTTATGGTAATGCACAGACCGTAGGCGGCGCTACAGTACCTACTGTAAGGTATGGTGTCTATGGATTTGCTTCCGGTGCTACCACCAACTATGCCGGTTATTTCAGCGGCAATGTGCAGATTACAGGTAGTATTGCAAAAGGTAGTGGTACCTTTAAAATAGATCATCCGCAGGACCCTGAAAATAAATATTTGTACCACAGTTTTGTGGAAAGCCCCGATATGATGAACGTGTACAATGGCAACATTACTACAGATGCCAATGGTTATGCAACCGTTTCCTTACCCGGCTATTTTGAGTCTTTGAACAAGGACTTCCGCTACCAGCTTACTGTGATCGGCACCTTTGCCCAGGCTATTGTGCTCGAAAAAGTGAATGGCAATCAATTTAAGATACAGACCAACCTGCCTAATGTAGAAGTGAGCTGGCAGGTGACCGGTATCCGGGATGATAAATATGCCCAGGCACATCGTGTAGTAGCTGAAGTGGAAAAAGAACCCCAGTTTAAAGGCAAATACCTCCATGCAGCAGAGTGGGGACAGCCCGAATCTAAAAGTATAGACAGCGTAACCCGCCCTAAAGAAAGAACGGAAGAGCGCAAAACAGGAAGTGTAGATAAAGCACAAAAAAGCAGTACCGAAGCACGCAAAAATGGCATTGCCGGTGCTGAATTAAAATAAACTCATACCCTCAGTTATAGTAAAACAGATCATCTTGTACGGTTTACGTAAACAGATGTTCTGGTAAGTGGCTGCAAACCTGGTTTGCAGCCACTTTGTTGTCCCATACAATTATTCTTCAGCAGGTATCAAGAAGAATCCTTGCCGGACCGCCGGTATTGACTAAATTTGTTTTTTTAGCATTTATGGAGATAAAGACCGCAATATTAATAAGTATCGGCGATGAATTACTGATCGGCCAGACCATTGACACTAATAGTGCCTGGATTGCCAAACACCTGAACCGTTTAGGCATCCAGATCGCTTTGAAGCTGACCATCAGCGATACACAGGAAGCCATAAAAAGCGCTTTGGATCTGTCGCTGCCTGCCGCAGACCTGGTGATCTGTACGGGCGGACTGGGACCTACAAAAGATGATGTGACCAAACACACGTTGAATGATTACTTCGGGGCGAAACTCGTCCGCAATCAAACCGTGCACGATCACGTGGTCAATTTCTTTAAGCTACGCAACAGGCCCATGTTGCCCGTCAACGATATGCAGGCCGATGTGCCGGATAACTGTACCGTTTTGTTCAACAGGATGGGCACTGCGCCGGGTATGCTTTTTGAATATAAAGATACCTGGATTGTTTCCTTACCGGGCGTGCCCAGGGAGATGCAGATCATTGTAGAAGAAGAATTATTGCCCAGGATAAAAGCGCAGACCCAGCGGGAGCAACAGATCATTTATAAATACCTCTTACTCTTCGGGAGAGGGGAGAGCTTTGTAGCACAGGATATAGCAGACATCGAAAATGTACTGCCTGAGCATATTCACCTTTCTTACCTGCCCAATTACGGCGAGTTGAAACTAAGACTTTCAGGTATCGGTACCGACTATGCCACCCTGGACAATGAAATGAATGTCTACTTAGGCTTGATCAGGGACAGGGTAGCAGACTATGTGGTATGTGCAGAAGACCTCAACCTGGAAGAGTCCCTGGTAAAGCAATTGAAAGAACACCGGTTAACCATTGCTACTGCAGAGAGCTGTACCGGAGGGCTCATTGGCAGCAAGATCACCGATGTGGCCGGTGCCAGCACGGTGTACAGAGGCAGTGTCATTGCTTACCATAATGAGATCAAGCAAACAGAACTTAACGTAAGCAAGGAGATTTTAAATACAGTGGGCGCGGTAAGCGAAGCAACCGTACTGGAAATGGCGCGCAGCGTAAAAGCCAAAATGGGTGTGGATATTGCCGTAGCCGTTTCCGGCATCCTGGGCCCCACCGGTGCAACGGCAGAGAAGCCCGTAGGGCTGGTTTGCTTTGCGATTGCTTCAGTAAAAGGCGTGCAGGCTTTTTCTTTTAATTTTCCCTACGACCGGAACCTCAACAAAGAAATGGCGGCTAAGACAGCCCTGAACCTGGTCCGCAAAGAAATGATGCATTTGATCTCAGATGGCTGATGTTGATTTCAGGCTTAAGGTCATGATATGATAACAAAAAGGAGTTGTACATTTGCGCCATGAAGCAAGTGATCCTGAACAAAGGCAAAGATAAAGCAGTAAGACAATTACATCCCTGGGTGTTCTCAGGGGCCATTAAAATGAAGACCGGAGATGTGGAGAACGGTGAGCTGGTTGAGGTACTGAATGTAGATGGCGATATGCTTGCCCTTGGTGTGTACAACAATAAGTCGCGCGTGGCCGTCCGTTTACTGGAGTGGGGCACCGACAATACTATTGATGAACAATGGTGGCGCGGTAAAGTGCGTGCCGCTATTGAGAACAGGAAACACCTGCTTACAGAAAATAACAATACCCTTAGGCTGATCTTTGCGGAAGCAGACTTTTTACCCGGTCTGATCGCGGATAAATATGCCGACTTTATCTCTATACAGGTGCACTCGGCAGCTTTAGAGCAGGTGAAAGATATCCTTATAGATGAAATGGTGCAATGCCTGCAACCGAAAGGTGTTTATGAACGTAGTGATCTGCGCTCCCGTGAGTTTGAAGGCCTGCCGGATGCCAATGGCCTGGTCTATGGTTCTATGCCGCCCGATTTTGTGGATATTATTGAGAATGGAGTACACTACCAGGTCAATATCATTGACGGGCAGAAGTCCGGCTTCTATTGCGACCAGAGAGAAAACAGGTGGCTGACAGCCCAGTATGTACAAGGTAAAAAAGTACTGGACTGCTTCTGCTATTCCGGGGGCTTTACCCTGAATGCTTTGAAGTTCGGCGCTGCATCAGTGACGGCAGTAGACAGCTCTGCATTGGCGATTGAGACGCTACAAAGAAACATTGCACTTAATGGCTTTGATAGCAACGCTTATAAGCCGGTCAAGTCAGACGTTAATCAATACCTGCGGGAACTGGGGGCACAAAATGAAAAATTTGACCTCATCGTCTTAGATCCGCCAAAGTATGCACCTTCACGATCTGCATTAGAAAAAGCTTCAAGAGCCTATAAAGACCTGAACCGGAGAAGCCTCATGCTATTGGGGAAAGGCGGTTTACTGGCCACCTTCTCCTGTTCCGGTGCCATGGATATAGATACCTTTAAACAAGTGATTGCCTGGGCAGCTATAGATGCCGGGAAGCAGATACAATTCATCCGCCAGTTCAGTCAGCCCGAAGATCACCCGGTGCGTGCCTCTTTCCCCGAAGGTGAGTACCTGAAAGGTTTATTGGTAAGGGTGGTGTAACTATAAGGAACAACTGAAAGGAGAGGTAAATGATAAACATTCCTGATGTCACCCTGAGTATATCGTCGGAATGTCACCCTGAGCCTGTCGAAGGGTGATGTGTTATAGGAAAAGCTTACCATGTTTTGACAAGGGCTATAGGACACCTTCGTTACTTTTCCAGGAGCAATACAATGAAGCCGAGGATTCCGAAAATACTATAATGAAATGCTTCCACCCGGCTAATCATTCACCATTAAAAAGAGATGTCTCCGCGCGCTGATGCTTCGTCGATAGGAAGGCCTGGAATTGCATTAGGCTCATGCTTCGACAGGCTCAGCATGACACGCTA
>MKTB01000021.1:17864-105123 GCA_001897525.1 Bacteroidetes bacterium 43-16
ACGCTATTTATGTCACCCTGATCCTGTCGAAGGGTGATGTGTTATAGGAAAAGCCTACCATGTTTCGACAGGGGCAACAGGACACCTTCGTTACTTTTCCAGCAGAAATACAATGGAGTCGGGACTCTGAAAATACTATAATGAAATGTTTCCACCCGGCTAACATCATTCACCATTAACCATTAACAATTCACCATTAATTTAGAAAGGCAAGCCAATACCGATATTCAGGTTGATGTTTTCCGCACGCCATTGTTTAGAACCAAAATCTACCTGGTCAATCACCCATCCCGAGTTTTCCAGTAAATAAGGCTTCTTTAATGCGAATGCCCAGTCGGCCCTGAGGATCAGGAAACCCCCTATATCTGCACGCAGGCCTGCTCCCGTACTGAGGGCAACATCCTGCCAGAGTTTATTAAAAGCAAATTCTGCCCCTGGCATATTTTCATCTTTATGGGCCAGCCAGATGTTACCTGCATCTGCAAACAGGGCACCATGCAATCCAATAGCCCCGGCAAAAAGCTGGATCATACGGAACCGGTACTCTGCATTCCATTCCAGTTTTATGTCTCCGCTCTGGTCAATGAACAAGCGGTCATTTGAATTCTGAAGTGCCGGGTTGTAATAGCTTCCCGGGCCCAGTAGCCGCGGTCCCCAGCCCCTGATGCTGTAAGCACCCCCTACAAAATATTGCTTGATGTAAGGAAGCGTTTTACTTGCTCCGTAAGGCACACCAATACCGCCATGCATCCGGAATACCAGTGAACGGTTAGTGCGTGTGAAGTATCTCCGCACATCAAAGTCCAGCCGTACATAGTTGGCATAATTAAAAGAAAAGCCTTTACCACTTAAACCTTTCAGCAAGCTGTTGCCGCCACGCAGCAGCATACCGGCTTCTTCAAAACCCAGCCTCAGGAAAGTATGACGGCCTGCACGCTTGCCTTCCGTGTTATGGATAAACTCAATGTTTTCTCCCAGGATAAAGTTCTCCTGGTAAGAATTACGGATGGCCTGGACCTCATTTAAACGTACCCGGAAACTGTCCGATACATTGGTCAGTCGAAGTGAATTAAAGAACAGGGGATTGAGCTGCCAGGTAGACCAGGTATTGCTTTTCCATACATAACCGAAGCTGCTGTTGATAGTTTGAATCCTGAAATAATTGGAACGGTCCAGGTAATTGCCCCCCAGGCTGAACACCGTTTTGGGGATACTTACCTTATTGCCGTTAAATTTAAACGGAGAAAGGAAGGTGGGGAAAATGAGTTTTGTATTAAGCCCGAAATTTTGTGTCATCAGGTAGAACCTCTGGAAGAAGGTCTGGTCAGGGTTTTTCGTCTGGTTCAGTTCAAAGCCATAAGTACCCGCAATAGAGAGTTGGTTGGCTCCTTTAAACAAGTTTTTATTAGTCACCGAGGCATTGAGCGCGCTCCCTGCTAAATACAGGTCACCCCCTGAGAGTTCGAAGTTAGTATTGAAATCGTAAGTCTTTCCGGGGTTAAGCACAATATGAGCATCCAGGTAATGCTGGCCCTGCTCATTAAAAAAAGTATCTTCTGTGATAAATATCCTGCCGTAATTGAAGATGCTCAGATCATTTAACTGCAATAAAGTATTGTTGTAATCAGACTGCTTGTACAAAGCATGCTTCTTTAAAAATATCTTTGACAAGACTACATTTTTCCGGACGATCGGCTTTGCATTTTTGAACCGGTAGATCACCCCTTTACTGGTGTCTTCATATTTGAAGGTATTATAGAAAGCCTCGTTATCATTGTATTCCGGGTAGACATAAATGTTCCGGAACACAAACTGGTCGAAGGCATCATAATGCTCCGTTTCTTTGACTATAGCTCTTACAGAAACAGTAGGGCGGGTGTTCTTCACCTTCCCGATGAATGCATTGGCGGCATTTTCTACCAGGCTTTTTTTGTTCCTTAATACCCTTTGTGATGCGGTGTCTAATTCGAACTGGATATTATCCGTATTGAATTTAAAGAAACCATTTTCTTTAGCCAGCAATACCATCTGGCTTCTCTCTGTTCCCAGCAGGCTGTTGCTGTAAGGCTGGGATTCCTTTAATAATGTTTTTTCTTCCCATTCGGGCTGCATGATCGCCTGAAGGGTAGAGCTGTCTACATCATAGCGGACCGTGTCGATCAGGAATTCATCTTTTGCATCCACATGGTAGACCACACTTATTTTTCTCCGGGAAGTATCCTGGCTGGTACTTACCCGGGCATTAAAATAACCCTGGTTGGTCAGTAAACTCTGCATTTTTTTTACCGATCCCGGGATGGTTGCGGCTTTAAAGACAACCGGTTTTTCCACAATCCTGCTGCGCACCTGGAAATTGGTAGAATCTCTTTCATACGCCTTGTACCTTAAATTGTACAGCCAGGCTTTCATTGGAAATACACCGAACAGGTAAGTATTGTTTTGCTGATCAATAACACTTTTAAGCCCGTCCTTCAAGGCCGATTTATCGGCATAAGTCTGGCTGGTCTTTAGTTTGACCACATTCTTGCGTAGGATATATTCATCTTGTTTTAAATTCCTGCTTGTGCCGCAGGAACTCAGCAGGAATAAAAGCAAACCTGCCAGCCATCCCAAAGGGGCACAAATAGTTTTTCGGACGAAATGATTCATTTAACCTACAAAGTCGATGATGAGTTTGGCTACATCTTTTGCGTTTTCACCATACAACATAGTCTGGTGATTACCCCCTACAAATTCCAGTTTACAATTTTCCAGCAGTTCAGCCGTTTCTCTGGCTTTATGTTTCGGTAATAAAGGTTCTCCCAGGGTATAAAAATCAACCCCGTTGATCAGCATACAAGGTACTTTCACTGCAGAAAAAGTTTGCTGCCAGTTATTACCCACAACCGCTAATGCTACCGTGGTCATATTGGTCAGGTTAGGGATGGTGTCCACTCTGCCGTCTTCTCTCATTTGAATATCGGCACAGTAGTAGCTTTCCATAAAAGGGTCCCATTCCGTGATCTGCGGAGAGTTTTTCATGTAACCCATAAAGTCATCATAAGAATCGTAGACCTTACTTAAACGGGCAAATACCGGCTCCAGCATTTTTGCCGAATTAGGATTTAGCTCTGCAGCCGCATCCAGGAAAATGATCTGCTTTACCCGCTGCGGATAATGCGCGCAAATGTAGGCAGAAAGCAGTCCGCCGTAAGAGTGGCCGATCAGGATCGCTTGTTCAATCTTCAGGTGGTCCAGCAGCCCAAGAATGTCCAGTGCATGGTCTTTTAAGGTATAAGCAAATGCGGGTTTCGAGCTCAGACCTCTTCCCCTGAGGTCGGGGCATATGATATTGTAATTGCCGAACAGTCCGGAGTGGATGATCCCGTCAAAAGCATGAGCATTTGCGGTAATACCGTGGATCATAATAATAGTAGGCTTATCATCAGAAGTTTTAAACTCGATATAATGCAGCTTAATATTATTGGTTTCTATAAAGTGATTTTGCATGTCTGATCAATAAAGTTAGATTTATTTTTCTTAGGTGAGTGTGTTTCTGCTGAAAAAAGCTAGCAAATTTATAATAAAAAATTTATTTCAATTTTAAAAAGAACTTATATTTGCAATTGACGGGTTACTATTGATCGTTTATTTATCTACTCCGAAAAACGAAAACCTGGTATAATAAGAAAAAATTTTCTTCTACTTAATTTACTTAATGAAATACAATACATCGCGTAATAAGCTATTGATGCCGGAATACGGCAGAAATATTCAAATGATGGTGGACTATATCCTCACTATTGAGGATAAAGAACAGCGGCAGAAAAATGCTTATGCCATTATTGAACTGATGGGTGTTCTGAATCCGCATTTAAAAAATGTGGAAGATTTCAGGCATAAGCTTTGGGACCATATATACAGGATCTCCGATTTTAAGATCGAGATCGACTCTCCTTATCCCACACCTACACGGGATGAGATGATGAAGAAGCCCGAACCGGTGCCTTATCCGCAAAAAAGCATTCGCAACAGGCATATCGGGAGAAATATTTCCCAGATCATTGATAGGGCCGTTAGTTGTGAAGACGACGTAAAGAAAAAAGGTTACGTTAACAGCATTGCTTACTATATGAAGCTTTCTTATGCCAACTGGCATAAAGAGCAGGTGCAGGACGATATTATTAAAGAAGAGCTGAGACATTTAAGCAATGGCGCTTTGGACTATGTACCGGGAGATGCCCGTACCCCTAAGTTCAACACTGCACATAAAAAGCACGCTCAGAATAATAATCAAAACCGCAATAAGGGAAATCATAATAAAAACAGGAATGGCAGTAACCCTTATCATGCCAAAAATCAGAAACCCGGCAGCAACCGTTCCTTCGGTCAAAAGAACGGATAGATTTTTTGAATAAATTTTGGTTTTTCGATTTCTTTAACTACTTTTAGGCATTAAATTAAAAATTTATTATAAACCATATTATTATTCATTTGTAAGTTATAACTATGAAGCGTTTTATATCGATATCTTTAGCTGCTATAGCAAGTTTTGTAACCATTAGTCTTGGATCTTGTAAAGTGGACAAGTGTAAAGCTATTGTTTGTGCAAATGACGGAGCCTGTGAAGAGGATGGATCCTGTACTTGTCCTGTTGGTTATGAAGGAGAACGTTGTGAAACATTGTCCCGTGAGCGCTTTATAGGTGCCTGGATCGTGGACGAAGATGGTACGGTAAGTAATGTGGCCCGTTATACCGTTTCTGTTGAAAATGGTCCTCAGATCAACCAGGTTCAGATCCGTAACTTCAACAACCAAAGCAATGCAGTAGTTGTCGGTACAATTCATAAAGATACAATTACAATAGCTACCCAGTCTTTCCAGGTAGGTACTTTGACCAAAACCGTTATCGGTTACGGAGTAGCAGAGCCGGAAGGATTCTACGGAGCACATGGTAAAGTTCGTTTTTACTATTCTATTTCCTCTTCTGATGGTGTTACCGATAACTTCGGTTACAGAGAAAGCGGAACCCCTTCTATCTGGGTGAAGTAATTATTGAATAAATATATTTTTAAAGGGTGTTTTTGATATTTAAATCAAAGACACCCTTTTCTTTTGTATATAATTCTTTAATTTAGACCTTTGCGCTGACATTGATCTTTTTGCAGTAATGAATCTAATCAACTTATGCCCGCATTCTTTATAAATAACAGGTGGTTTCTGGTCCTTGCGACAATAGCTGTTGCATGTGTCCTGGCATTTTTTATTCCCTGGATCTGGAATATTGCCATGATACTGTTGCTGCTCCTGGCGATCCTCACAGTCGTGGATGCCCTATTGCTGTTCTCAAAACAACAAAAAATAACGGCAGACCGCTTTACCACAGAGCGATGGCATTTGGGGGAAGACAATATGGTCAGCCTGCGTATCGGCACCGCGTACAGCTTCCCGGTACACCTGGAGATCATTGATGAACTGCCCGATGTGTTTCAAAAAAGAGACTTCATCCTCCATTACAAAACCACGCCCGGGAAAGCACTGAGCAAGCAATATATACTCAAGCCCTTAAAGAGAGGAGCATATAGCTTTGGCGACATTAATGTCTATGTGATGAGCCCGCTGCAACTGCTGAAAGCCCGCTATAAGTTTGATGCCCCCCTGACCGTGAAAGTGTATCCGACCACCAAGCTGCTCCGGTCCTACCAACTGCTGGCCACCACAGACCGGCATAGCCTGTTTGGAGCCAGGAAAGTGAGGCGATTAGGCCACAGCATCGAATTTGAGCAGATCAAAGAGTATGTGATTGGGGATGATATACGTACCATAAACTGGAAAGCGACGGCAAGAAGAGGTTCGATGATGGTCAATACCTATACCGACATCCGTTCCCAGCAGATCTTCTGTATTATAGATAAAGGACGTTCCATGAAAATGCCTTTTGAAGGCATGACCCTGATGGACCATTCTATTAAATCTGCATTAGTGTTTTTAAATATCGCTTTGCATAAACATGATAAAGCAGGACTGATCACCTTCTCGTCCCAGGTCAATGACATTATCCCTGCCGACCAGGGTGCTAAGCAAATGCATAAGATCCTGGAAACATTATACAATCAAACTACAGATTTCCAGGATGCAGACTATGAGCGATTGCTCGGCCAGGTGCACCTTAAGATCTCTCAACGTTCTTTTTTATTGCTGTTTTCCAATTTTGAATCCTTGTCCTCCCTTAACCGGCAAATGCCCTACCTGAGAGGTATCGCTAAAAAGCACATGCTCTGTGTGGTGTTTTTTGAAAATACTGCGGTTAAAGAAATAGTCGACAATCAACCTGATACTATAGAAGGCATCTATACCAAGACCATTGCAGAGCGTTTTGATTATGAAAAGAAGCAAATGGTAAAAGAACTCAGGAGATACGGTATCATAGCCATCCTCACCACACCGGAAAAGCTTACCGTAGATGTAATTAATAATTATCTGGAGTTAAAATCAAGACAATTACTCTGATGAATGTAAACAATAAAAAAATTATACTGGCGGTAAGTGCCAGTATAGCTGCTTATAAAACACCCGAGCTGGTGCGCTTACTGGTTAAAGCCGGAGCTGAGGTACAGGTATTAATGACCCCTGCTGCTGCCGACTTTGTAACGCCCTTATCCCTGGCAACGGTATCCAAAAAAGAAGTGTTTGCCAATGTGAGCAATCATGCACAATGGAACAACCATGTGCACCTGGGCCGCTGGGCAGATGTATTGCTCATTGCACCCTGCAGTGCCAATACCCTGGCTAAGATGGCCAATGGGCTATGTGATAACATTGTCCAGGCAGTATATCTTTCCGCTACCTGCCCCGTGCTGGTAGCCCCGGCCATGGACGATGATATGTGGCATCACCCGGCTACAAAGGCCAACCTGGCTACCATTCAGGCTTACGGCAATAAGGTCATCGCCCCCGAGCATGGAGAGCTGGCCAGCGGTATCGTAGGCATGGGCAGGATGGCCGATCCGGTGAATATCCTGGCTTATTTAAATACCTTCTTTGAGCCTGCAAAAGCTGTTCAAAACCATTTTAAACGCGCATTGATCACCGCCGGGCCTACATACGAAAAGCTGGACCCCGTGCGTTTTATAGGTAATTACTCTACCGGAAAAATGGGTATTGCCTTTGCCCGCGTTCTGGCAGAGCAGGGCACGCAGGTAGACCTGGTACTGGGGCCTACTTCAGAGCAGGTAGCCATTCCGGGAGTAGAGGTACACCCGGTAGAAAGTGCACAGGAGATGTATGATAAGTGCCTGTCCCTGTACGATAAGGCAGATATAGCCATCATGACCGCTGCAGTAGCCGACTTCAGGCCGGTGACAAAAGCAGGGGAAAAGATCAAGAAAAAAGAAGGCGATGAACATATGCTGCTCGAGCTGGTGAAAAACCCCGATATACTGGCTACGCTGGGTAGCCTCAAAAAAGAACAGATACTGGTAGGCTTTGCACTGGAGACGAATAATGAGTTGGAAAATGCTAAAAAGAAGTTGCAAAAGAAAAATGCAGATTATATTGTCTTAAATTCGCTGAATGATTCAGGTGCCGGATTTGGACAGGAAACCAATAAAGTATCCATAATCAGTGCGCAGCATGTGGAAGAATTGCCTTTGCAATCCAAATATGAAGTAGCCCAATCAGTGATAAAGTACTTAATCAGTCAATGAAGAAAATAATCATCTTATTCCTCTGCTTGTTTGCAGGTATCCGGGCGGTCAGTGCCCAGGAGCTGAATGCAAAAGTAAGCGTACGTTCTGAGCGTTTACAGGGCGTAGATCCCAAGATCTTTGAAAGCCTGCAGGCATCATTGATCCAGATGCTGAATACGAATAAGTGGACCGAAGACAATTACAAACCATTTGAAAAAATAGAAGTTAACTTCCTGCTGAACCTTACCGGCAGGACCAATAATGTTTATAAAGGCACCCTGACGATCCAGGCCTCCAGGCCGGTATTCAATACCAGCTATATGAGCCCCATTGTTAATTTCATAGATAAAGATGTCAACTTTAAATACGAGCAGGGACAGGTTGTTATTTTCGACCAGCAAAGAGTCTCCGGCGGAGATCCCCTGGCCTCGAACCTCACCGCTTTATTTGCTTATTATGTCAACCTGATCCTCGGGCTACATTACGATTCCTTCAGCCAGGGAGGCGGAACAGAGTATTTTAAGAAAGCACAAAACATCGTGATCAATGCACCCGAAGAGGGCAATGAGATAGCCGGCTGGAAATCCAATGACGGCAATAATAAAAACCGTTTCTGGTTGATCGACCAGTTTCTGAATCCCAGGTTCTCCAATTTCAGGCCCTACTTTTACGTGTACCACCGCTTTGGTATGGATATGATGGCAGAAAAGCAGGAAGAAGCTATAGCCTCCATTATGGACGGCTTGTCTGGTATGGAAACCATCAATAAAGAAAACCCGGCGAGTATATTATTACAATTCTTCTTTAATGCAAAGAGTGCAGAATTTATTAATATCCTGAAATCAATACCGGAGGTAAAAAGAAAGCAATATGCAGCAAAGCTGGCAGCCATGGATATTCCTAATGCGGCCCGCTATAATGATGCCAGATAATATGAAAGTATATACCACTGCTTTTTTGCTGACCTTATTATTGGTGTTTACTGCTTGTGGCAGCAACAGTGTACCTCCTATTGTGCCCGATAAGATGAGCAATATACTGTTTGACCTCCAAACGGCTGAAGCTTACAGTAACGGTAAGTTTGAGGGCGAAGGTGCAGAGCAGAAAGCCAATATAAAAAACCAGGATACCCTTGCCTATTACTATGCTGCGATCTTTAAGCACCACAACATCAGCCAGGTCGATTTTGAACAGGCTATGGACTGGTACCTCAGGCATCCGGAAGCGTTAACCGAAGTGTACACCCGTGTAATCGATACCGCAAATTATTTCAAAACAAAATTTGGCAAAAAAGAGATGGTGCCGCTGGATTCTGTAAAGGCAAAAGTAGATACTGCTGCCGGCGATACTTTAATGGAGGCAGGGCTAAGAAAGAATAAGGTGCAAGACTCGATGATACAGGCCCCCGGAGCACGCCCCGTAGTACCGGAAAGAGAGCTCCCTTCTAAAGAAGAGGAAGAAGGTGCTAAGAAAGAGATCAGGAAGAACAATAAGTCGATGAAAGAAACGCTGGAAAAAGTAAAAAAGGAAAATTAGTACATGAAAAAATATTTATTTGCCGGAATCGCCCTGATGGGTTTACTCTATGGCTGTAAGCCGGAAGTTACCTTACCCAAACCGAGAGGTTATTTTAAACTGGACCTGCCGGAAAAACACCAATATCACAAATTCGATAGCACAGGTTTTCCTTTTACCTTTGATTATCCGGTTTACGGTACGATCGTGCAGGATACCAACCTGATCAAAGAAGAAAACCAGCCCTATTGGATCAATATAAGCGTGCCGCAATTGAATGCGATGGTCTACCTGAGCTATAAAGAGATCAAGCCCGGGATGTCCCTCAATAACCTGGTGCAGGAAAGCTATAAACTGACCAATGCACATAATACAAAAGCAGACTTTATCGAGGCTCCGGACTTCAGGACCCCATCAGGTCTTAACGGTGTATTTTATACCGTTGGCGGTAATGCCGCGAGTACCTACCAGTTTTATGTAACCGATAACAACAGGCATTTTCTCCGGGGGTCTTTATACTTCAACAGCCTGCCTAATGCAGATTCTATAGCACCGGCAGCAGAGTTTTTGAAAAAAGATATTGAATACATGATAAATACCTTGAAGTTTAGATAAAAATTTACTTAAATTTGCAGCGCTTTAAAGGATCGCCTTATTAAATGATCCCGGCCTCGTAGTTCAATGGATAGAATAGAAGTTTCCTAAACTTTAGATCCAAGTTCGATTCTTGGCGAGGCTACAAAGTGAAAATGAAAGGCTGAGCAATCAGCCTTTTTTTATACCCCTTAATTTCTATTGGACATAACATTGCAGCATTCCAGGAAGGCTGAATAGCTTTCTATACTGATCTATCCCGCTTACATTTTTTAAGAATAACCATAAAATCCCTTTATTACCCCTTCCCCGTAATCTTTAGATAAGATAATGAAATGCTAATTTTTGGTTCAATTATATTCTTTTGTTCAATAAATTAGGACATTTTAATACTATAATATACTTTTGTTTTAAATTCATAAACGCAGGGAATGGATTAATGATGTTTGAAATGACTATTTTATGAAATACAATTTATTAAAAGACGTTATCCAGTTAATAGAAGACTTTGAAAGATTTCAGGAAGTAAACGGAAGTTTGAATGCTGATATAGAAGGTCTTAAGCAATGGATTTCAAATAACTATACCGAAATTATACCTAAGCCGGATCCCGAATGGGAGGGTAAAGAAAAGGGTAGAACTGCGGAAAGTATCATCAATACCCTGATTGTACACATGAACAGGTATGCCAAGACCTATTCCAGGTCGGCTATATATGGTTCCGATTTTTCCACCCAGGAAGAATTTATTTATCTCATTGTGCTTAAAGCGTTTGGTGAGATGACTAAAATGGAATTAATCAAGCAAAATATACAAGACAAGCCTACCGGGATGCAAATAATCAGCCGGTTATTAAAACAAGGATGGATCGTACAAGAAGTATCCGAGACAGATAGAAGAAGCAAGATGTTGCAGATAACCGATAAGGGCCTGGAAACACTGGAAAAGCAAATGGATAAGATCAGGCAGGCTACCAATATAGTTACCGGGGATCTGACTCATCCGGAAAAAATGGAACTGATCAGGTTATTGACCAAACTGGACCGTTTCCATAAACCTATTTTTTCTGAAAATATACCGCAGGAAAAATTATTAGAACGGGCAAAAATGAATATTTAAAAGAGAAATAGTGTGGTCAGGAGATTTTGTGTAGGTGTTGGGTTTTCTCTAAACTGAATAAGCGATAAAAACAACTCAATATGAAGCAGAGATTTACGATTAACCACAAGGGATTGACCATTTTTGGATGCGCATTAGCTGTAATACTTTTTATTGCAAGCTGTATCATTACTGGACCTGAACCTGAGCCATTGTCGGATATGACCACCAATAATGCACTTCAAAAACAGTACATTGAGCTACACTATAATTAAGATTTTTTAAATTAGGTGTTTCCAATTGTTTTTAATTGGATTTTAGGGCCTTTTTCCACGGGCCCTATCACACCTATCTTACTTCAGGGAAAACCAGTAATAGTGGAACAAAAAAAATAGCTTGTCCTGAGACAAGCTATTTTTTTTTTGAGTAGGATAAAAGGATTAAATCACGTTAATTTTTTGAACATTAACCGCATTCATTCCTTTTTTTCCACTTTGAGTTTGGAAAGTTACCTTATCTCTTTCACGAATATCTGTAGAGATAAGACCACTTACATGAACAAAGATGTCATCATGACCATTTTCTGGTACGATAAATCCAAACCCCTTTTCCTCGTTGAAAAATTTTACGATACCTTCTTGCATTGTTTTTAGTTTTTGTTTTTAGTGTTTTAAATTAAGTGTAGTGCAAAAATAAACCAATATTGGTATTTTAATACACTATTTTAGATTATAACAATATTTAAACATTTTGTTGAGTCTTACACTGATCTTGTACTGTTTTAGTGTCCTGAGCACTGTTACTGTGGATATCCACATCATTTGGGAATGTACATTTCCCATCTTTCCACAATTACCCTGTGCTCCTCACCATTAATGAATGAACCTTAGCAACCCGGTCTACAGGTATCAGGTTGGAAAGCCCGGTCACGACCATACAAACAAGCAAAACATCACCATCAGACTTACACTGAATTGCCAGGCTATTGCGCATATAATCCAATAACCGTGCCATAAGTAGATAGCGTAAAAAAACACCGGCTCAACATTGCTGCTGAGCCGGTATATCCCTGACCGTTCCTTATACACTAAAAACACAAACAAAACGAATCGTACACAATAAGGCTTGCCAGGTATCTGTATAAAGATACGAATTTTGTGCGGAGATGGATTACAAGGGAGTGTTAAAAGGGGAAATCAGCACCCCGAATGATGGGAAATACATATAATAAGAGTTCAGTTTCTTTTTTTAAAAAATTGCAAAGTCAATAAGAACTTGGTTTTTCAATCATTTCTTCCTCAAAGTTTAGTGAAAAAGCTGCTATAGCAATTTTACACATTTATGTTTTAAGCACAATCGCTGCCCTTTTGCTTATTGGTTTTTTGCCGTACATTTGCGCAGCAAACGGTAGCCTGCAGGCTATCTGTTATTTGTTCTTTCATTAAAAAAATAAAAATTACAATAATGGAATTTCGTATTGAGAAAGATACCATGGGCGAGGTGAAAGTGCCTGTTGATGCCTATTACGGTGCACAGACACAACGTTCTGTAGAAAACTTCAAGATTGCACAGGACATCAACAGGATGCCTAAAGAGATTATCCAGGCTTTTGCTTACCTGAAAAAAGCAGCCGCTTTGACCAATACTGATCTGGGCGTTTTGCCGGCAGAAAAATCTGCCCTGATTGCTCAGGTATGTGATGAAATTCTGGAGGGGCAGCTGGCAGACCAGTTCCCATTGGTAGTATGGCAGACCGGCTCTGGTACGCAGTCCAATATGAACTGTAATGAAGTGATCGCTTACCGTGGTCATGTACTTACCGGCGGTAAACTGACCGACGAGAAGAAAGCATTGAAACCTAACGACGACGTTAATAAATCCCAGTCCTCTAATGATACCTTCCCTACAGCGATGCACATTGCTGCCTACAAAATGTTGGTAGAAGTCACTATCCCGGGCCTGGAAAAACTGCGCGATACCCTGGAGGCAAAATCCAAAGCCTATATGCACGTAGTAAAGATCGGCCGTACCCACCTGATGGATGCTACACCGCTGACTTTAGGCCAGGAGATCTCCGGATATGTAGCTCAATTGAACTATGGTATCAAAGCCATTAAAAATACTTTACCCCATCTTTCTGAACTGGCATTGGGTGGTACCGCAGTAGGTACCGGCCTTAATACACCAAAAGGTTATGATGTTTTAGTAGCAGAAAAGATCGCCGGTTTAACCGGTTTGCCTTTCGTTACAGCACCTAACAAATTTGAATCCCTGGCCGCTCATGATGCGATTGTAGAATCTCATGGTGCCTTAAAAACCGTAGCCTGTTCCCTGATGAAGATCGCTAACGATGTTCGTTTGTTGAGCTCAGGTCCGCGTGCAGGTATCGGGGAGATCCATATCCCGGATAATGAGCCGGGTTCTTCCATCATGCCGGGTAAAGTGAACCCGACACAATGTGAGGCTTTGACCATGATCGCTGCCCAGGTTTTGGGTAATGACGTGGCCATCAACGTGGGCGGTGCTACCGGTCATTTTGAATTGAATGTATTTAAACCTGTAATGATCTTTAATTTCTTACACTCTGCCCGCCTGATCGGGGAGGGAGCCGTAAGCTTCAATGATAAATGTGCCGTTGGCCTGGAACCTATTCAGAAAAATATCGATGCACACGTAAATAATTCATTGATGCTGGTTACCGCATTAAATACCAAGATCGGTTACTACAATGCCGCAGGTATCGCACAGGATGCACACAAGCGTGGCATTACCCTGAAGCAGGCTGCTTTAGAGTATAAATTACAAGGCCTTGACTTTGAGCATATGACTGAAGAGCAGTTTGACAGCTGGGTAGTTCCGGTAGAAATGTGCGGAGAGATTAAATAGCATATTGACATTAAATAATAACAAGAAGTCCGGCAGATATTTTCTGCCGGACTTTTTGTTTAAGGCCTTAATAAACTGTTTTTCTTTTTTATATCGGCATACATCTTCTGCAAATAAGCCTTGGATTGATTTTCCCGGCCCGATGCCCCCTGCTGAAATGTTTTACTGATTGTATTGTACCTGAGTGTGTCCCTGCCATTAATAAAGAGGAAACCCTCTCCGTAGGTAGACATAGTATAGGGATTGGCCTGCTCAAAAATATTATTACTAAAATTGAAGAGACCGGCAGGCATATGTAACTGGTCCAGCAGGGTAGCTGCCAGGTCCGTTTGCGCACCCAGGCTAGAGATCACCGTGTCCTTATAAGCAATAGCGCCACCCAGCCACAGCATAGGGATATGATACCTTTCTGCATCTTCAGGAGACGTGTTGCCCGGGTAAGGGCTGCCATGATCAGCAATGAAAATAACCAGGGTGTTTTGCCACCAGGGCTGCTGTTTGGCCTTGGCAATAAACTTCCCGATACACTGATCCGTATAATGTATCGCATTTAAAAACAAAGTATCGTTGCCCTTGCCGGTATATAAGGGTGCAATAGGTATGGTAAACGGGTCATGACTGCTTAAGGTAAGGGTAGTGGCAAAAAAAGGCTCCTTGCTGCCCTGTATGACTTCCAGTGTTTTGTCAAAAACCTGCTCATCATAAGCACCCCATTTTGTTTTCAGTTCCTGCGGTTTAAAATTGATATCAGAAACCAGCGCTTCATAGCCCGCCTGTACCAGGTAGCTTTTATAATTGGCAAATTCTAAGGTACCTCCATATATAAAAGAAGAAGTGTATCCTGCAGGATCTAAAGATTTGGCCAGTGCCGGGAACTGGTTTAAAATATTCGGGTACTTTAAAGGACTGGAGCCCGGCAGGGAAGGGTAGCCCGAGATTACTGCTGCAATACCCTTATCGGTCCGGTCTGCAGCAGCATAGATCTGGTCAAAAAATATGCCTTCATGGATCAGCTGGTTAAACTCCGGCATGATCTTAGGGTCAGCACCACTGTGTTGCAATACCTTTGAAGTAAAGCTTTCTACAATAACCAATAGTACATTGGGCTTTTTAACTTTCAACAGTTCTGTGCGGTCTTCTTTTTTGCGGTACAGATCTTTCAGGTAACCAGCTTCCTGCTCTTCCGAAAAGTAGGCATAACTCTTATTCAGTTTCTGGTAATCAAAAATTCCGGAGCCTACATTCCATACCGGGTTAATAGCGGCATGATTTGCAAATAAATGATTGGAAAAGTAGGCATAGCTCACATTCAGGGGAGAGATGCCCAGGCCACCCCTGATGGTAATACCCAGTAAAACAAAAGCAGGTACCGTCAGCCACAAGCTTTTGACACTGGCAAGCTGCTGAAACCTGTTCCTGAACATTACATGATAGACCAGGTAAACAATAGACGAAACGATCAGGAGTAAAGCGATATAGCCTACAATGCTGCTGGTATTCAGGCTGGCACTGGCAGTACTGATATCTTTAAGATAAAAAAACGGTGTAGCATCCATTCGGAAGCCCCAATGACTGTATAAGGCAATATCACCTATAATAACACCGGTAAATAAGAGGATCAGGATGGCGCTGAAAATATTATAGAAGTACCTGAGCCATTTTGCCGGCCAGGCACAGGTAAGCACCAGCAAAAAAGTAGGAATAAAAGCGGCATAAGCTGCTGCTGAAGCATCCAGTTTAAATCCGTAGGAAAAGGTACGTAATAATTCCCCGGTACTGAGCAGGCCGGCACTGTCCGCATAGAACGCCAGGAAAGCGATCCTGGCCAGCACGAAGTACAGGTACCAGAAAACAAAATAGAGCAGGGCGATCAAAAAACGTTTTTTCAACATAGGTTAGGCAATGTGAACTGTATATATTGATTTTTAACGCTGCAATGTTATTGAAAATTATAATTGAAATTTAATCTTATTTTAATCCTATTCTAATATTGTTTTTGTATACAGGTCCGGTGCATTGATGATTTATAGAAAGATGCACCCGGTCGCCTGAGTTGCCGGGAGGGCAGATTGACTTGGATAAGAAGAGGTTTGAAATGCAAATATGGAAGAGACTAGAGCCTTTCCGCCCCCGGTATTGAAACTTATTTAAAATATATTTGAGGCCTCAAATTTTAAAAGAAGCTTATTGATTGCTGTGAATAACCCTTATACAGACCTGATCTTTTAGGAAAATATTCAATTGCATTAAAAAAGGTGACGATCTTAAGATCGTCACCTTTCAACAGTGGGCTTATACGCTATCTATTCCTCGTTATAAACCTCCTCTATGGTAAAATTATACAGCCGGGCCAGTTTCTCCTGCTGTTCCCTTACTGCATTGAGTGCTTTTTCTTCCTGTGCAGACTTTTCTGTTAAGAAGTCCAGTTGTGTTTTGATGGTTTCATCACTGGTTTTATCATTGAACTTTTCAAATGGTTTGAAGGCATCATGGATCATCGCCTTTTCAAAAGCTAAGAAATCCAGTACTGCAACTTTAAGATCATCCATATCAGGATTCACCTTGCGTTTAATAAGCTCTTTCTGGCTTCTTTCAATGAAAGCAGATATCTTGTTGGAGTGAGGGGTCAGTTTAGAAAAATTGGAAGATTCGTAGGCCCCTCCGAATGCTTCACCCCAGGCTGTACCATAGGTATAGAGCGAATCGGTAAGGCTGGCGCAATAATCATTAAAGGCGAGTGCAAAATCAGTGTCTTTGGCTGTTTTTTGCGCATAAGTAATATTGCCCAGGGCAATGAAAAGCGTTAAAAGTAGTGTTCTGAGGTTCATAAAAAGTTAAGATTATATATAATGCAAAAATAGTTATTTATAGATATGGTGTTTCCTTAAATGGATTATTTTTCTGGAAATTAATCAAATATCTATTAAAATTTATTTTCAAGATTCTTCATGCCCTGGCAGAGGTTGTGACAATGAATGTATATATTTGTAGGCAGCTCTCAGAGGCTGCCGATAAGCCTGCCCTTTGCATCATTCAAAAAAGGGAAGCAGAAAATTGGAAATTTTAAATAAAAGGGTATTTTTGCACAAAATCTTAAATTTCAACAAACATGTCAGAAGTTGCAAATCGCGTAAAGAAAATCATCGTTGACAAATTAGGCGTTGACGAATCAGAAGTAACTCCAGAAGCTAGCTTCACTAACGATTTAGGTGCGGATTCTTTGGATACAGTAGAGTTAATGATGGAGTTCGAAAAAGAATTCAACATCTCTATCCCGGACGATCAGGCTGAAAACATCACTTCAGTAGGTCAGGCTATCTCTTACTTAGAGGAGCACGCAAAATAATAAGTCAAAAACTTAAGCATTTTTACGTTTTAAATTTAAACAGCACAAATTAATGAATTATCCGTTAAAACGAGTAGTAGTAACGGGCCTCGGTGCCCTGACTCCCATTGGCAACAGCGTTTCAGAATATTGGGATGGTTTGGTCAACGGTGTTTCGGGCGCCGATTTCATTAAGCAATTTGATGCCTCTAAGTTCAAAACAAAATTTGCCTGCGAATTAAAAGATTTCAAGCCGGAAGACTTTATTGACCGCAAAGAAGCCCGTAAACTGGACCGTTTTTCTCAAATCGCTATGGTTGCAGCCGATCAGGCTGTGAAAGATGCAGGTCTCGACGCTGAAGGCATCAATAAAGACAGGGTAGGAGTGATCTGGACTTCAGGTATCGGTGGTATGATCACCTTTATAGAAGAGATGAGTAACTTCAATGCCGGTGACGGAACCCCGAGGTTCAATCCTTTCTTTATCCCCAAATTAATCCTGGACATCGCTGCAGGACATATTTCTATGAAATATGGCTTCCGCGGTCCCAACTATGCTACCGTGAGTGCCTGTGCCTCTTCGACACATGCCATGATCGATGCATTTAACTATATCCGCCTGGGCAAGGCCAACGCCTTTGTCGTAGGTGGTTCTGAAGCTGTGGTGACACAGGCAGGTATCGGAGGTTTTAACGCCATGAAAGCCCTTTCAGAGCGTAATGATGATGCCGCTACTGCCAGCCGTCCTTTTGACCTTAACCGTGATGGTTTCGTGTTGGGAGAAGGTGGAGCAGGCCTGATCCTGGAAGAACTGGAACATGCCAAAGCCAGAGGTGCCAACATTATCTGTGAAATGGTAGGCGGCGGAATGTCTGCCGATGCTTATCACCTCACCGCCCCTCATCCGGAAGGACTGGGTGTGATCAATGTAATGAATGAAGCCCTGAACGATGCGCAATTAAAACCGGAAGATATTGACTACATCAATGTGCATGGTACAGCTACACCTTTAGGAGATATTGCAGAACTAACAGCTATCAAAAAAGTATTCGGAGACAGTGTTTACGATCTTAACATCAGCTCTACAAAGTCCATGACAGGTCACCTTTTAGGTGCTGCGGGTGCTGTGGAAGCCGTTGCTACCATCCTGGCCATGAAAAATGGCATAGTGCCTCCAACAATTAATCATACTACAGCAGATCCCGCTATCGATCCAAAACTGAACCTTACTTTAAACACTGCACAGGAAAGAACCATCAATGCAGCCATAAGTAATACCTTCGGATTTGGCGGACATAATGCTTCTGTTGTATTCAAGCAATACCAGCCTTAGTCATTTCGGAGCTTAACCCCAAAGGACCTTAGGTAAACTTTTATCGGAGAGTATTATTATGTTTCTTAAGACAAGCGAGGACGATAAAGAACTTAAGAAAGCCTTAAAAAATCTTTTAGGGTTTCTTCCGGGTCATTTACAATTTTACATCACTGCCTTTACACATCGGTCCTCTAACGAAGACCTGGTGTCTAACAATGAGCGCCTGGAATTTCTCGGGGACGCTTACATTGGTAGCATTGTGGGAGAATACCTCTTTAAAAAATACCCCAACAGAGACGAAGGTTTCCTGACCGAAATGCGCTCCAAAATCGTCAGCAGGAACTCCCTGAATGATATTGCCCTGAAAATGGGATTACAGAAACTGATCCGCTTCAATAAAAACGATAAAATGCTGCGCCGCAGCAATATCTTCGGTAACTGCCTCGAAGCACTGGTAGGCGCTATCTACCTCGACAAAGGATTTGAAAAGACCCGTAAGTTTATCCTGAAAAATATGCTCTACAACTACATCGATATCGATGACCTGGAGATCACAGATTTCAACTTTAAAAATAAACTCTACAACTGGGCACAGATCAACAGTCATGTGCTGGATTTCGTCACATTGGGCGAGAGCAATGAAGCCGGAAGGCGCGTGTTTACAGTCGGCATCGAAATCGATGGCGAACTGTTTATCAAAGCCACAGGCTACAACAAGAAAGCAGCCGGGCAGACCGCTGCACAAAAAGCTCTGGAACAACTGGACATAACCACCGAAGAGTAATTTTTGTTCTTTTATAGCGGCAATACAGAATGCCCGTATAATGCAGATCCCCTCACTGCAAAACTTTACATTTTCCCAACGTTTAAATAGTCAGATCCCTGATCAATTCTTTATCTTTGTAAGAAGAGTTATTGATACTATTCACTTATCACTTATCACTTATCACTTATCACTTATCACTTATCACTTATCACTTATCACTCATCACTCATCACTTATCACTCATCACCCATCACTCATCACTTATCACCCATCACCCATCACCCATGTATATACACAGTGTTTGCAGTATCAGCAGGCTGCCATTGATAAAGACCGACATTCCTCTACCAGAGCTCAGCGCAGAGCTGCCTCCCGATGTACAGGAGCCCCATTACGCCGATTATATCCCGGCCATGCAATCCCGTCGTATGAGTAAAGGACTTAAAATGGGACTGACCGCAGCATTAGATTGCCTGCGGAGTTCAGGGGTCGATGCTGCCAGCTTAAAAGCTATTGAAGTAGGTACCTCCTATGGTTTGCTGAAAGACAGTGAAACATTCCTGGACAATATGATCACGCACCAGGAGACCGCACTTACCCCTACTGCCTTTATACAGAGCACCCACAATACCGTTGCCGGGGCCATTGCCCTATCACTGAAGAGCCATGTACATAATATGACCTTCACCCAGAGAGGTCACTCCTTTGAAAGTGCCGTGAAAGATACAGAGCTGATCCTGGCCACAACACAGGGAAATGATGGATATGTATTGCTGGGAGGAGTAGAAGAGAAAAATGATACCTTAGAATGGCTGTTGAAAGGCGATGAAAGAGCATCCTTAGAAATGGGAGAGGGCGCAGCCTTCTTATTGCTCGGCAATGAAGCTGCCGGAGCCCTTTGCCAGTTGAAAGCAACAACAATATTTAAAACCAACAACCAGGATACCGCCTCAGCGCACATTAACCAGGTCATGGCCGGCTACCCTTGCCAGGAAGGCCGGGAATGCCCCGTCATCATCTGGAACAGCCTGAATCCCGGTGTGCTGAACTATACCTACAAAATAACCGATATCTCCGGCACCGTAGCTTATAATCCTACAGGAGCAGCATTGGCCTTGGTGATCGGTGCAAAAACCTGCCAGGAACAGCAATGCCCCGTTATTGTAGTGAACCAGTTTAAAGAATACTGGTCCGTGTTTGAACTGGTATAAGGTAGACAGCCTGTTGCGGGCCTTATTTGCTCTATAGTCACCTTTGGGGTAAGCGCTTAAACCGGCATATCTTTTACAGCATCTGCCTGGTTACTTTTCTTACTGGCTTTATGTGCCCTTATCCTGCTTAATGTTTCCTGTGAGATGCCCAGGTAAGAGGCAATGTCGCCCAATGGAGCACGGGCCACCACCTCCGGCGAATGTACCGTAAGCAGCTGATAACGCTTCTCTGCAGGCTGGAACAGCATAGAATACATCTTCTCCGAAAGCACCACCAGCAATTCATAAGTCAGCTTCCTGCCGAAACGTTCAAACTGGTGATATTGCATAAACAAATCCTCCAACTCCTGCACCGTGATGGTATAGACCAGAGAGTCTTCCAGGAACTCGAGATTCAGCAGGCTGGGCTTCTTTTGAAAAAAACTGTCATTAGCCGTAATGAAATCACCCTCCTTGCTGAACCAGCCCGTAATATCCTTCCCTTCCCGGTGATAATACAGTTTAGCCATTCCTTCCGCTATATAATAAAGCTTCCTGTAAGTAGCGCCGCTTCTTTCCACGATCTCCCGTTTACGGAACCGCTCCTCCTTAAACCGGCTTAAGATATCCGGTAAAATACTTTCATCAATAGCTGTGTAGGCCAATATAGCTTCCTGCAATGTTTTCATTGTTATTATCTCTTAGATCTGAAAATGGAATACGGGTATTCTTTTGGTGGCAATATTTTTCTGTACACTTTACGGGGATTTTTTTCAATGGTAGTATGAAAATACAAAATTTGATCTATATCATAATCTTAAATTAAAAACGCAGTTTTTGACATAGGTCAAAAATAAAGTGAAAGAATAGAACTTAATTGCATTGAAGAATCGAATCGTAAACAATTAATCTAATTATAGCTTAAGATGAAGAGAATTATCAGGAAAGTGGCCGTTTTGGGTTCAGGTGTTATGGGCAGCCGTATCGCCTGCCATTTTGCGAATGTAGGCATAGAAGTACTGTTGCTGGATATGGTGCCTAAAGAGCTGAGTGCAGCAGAGCAGGCCAAAGGCGCAAACATAGAACAGAAAGCAGTGCGCAACCGCATCGTAAACGAAGCCCTGCAGGCCGCCTTGAAATCTAACCCGTCCCCGATCTACAAACAATCCTTTGCCCGCAGGATAAGCACCGGCAACTTCGACGATAATATGAAAGACATTGCGGCCTGCGATTGGGTAATCGAAGTCGTTGTGGAAAACCTGAAGATCAAGCAACACATCTTTGAACAAGTAGAGCAATACCGCAAGCCCGGAACATTGATTACCTCCAATACTTCCGGTATTCCCATACACCAGCTTACAGAAGGCAGAAGCGAAGACTTTATACAACACTTTTGCGGTACCCACTTCTTCAACCCGCCGCGCTACCTGCGGCTTTTAGAGATCATCCCTTCCAGGCATACCGCTTCAGAAGTGATCAGTTTCCTGACCGGTTTCGGAAAACGCGTTTTAGGCAAGAGCATCGTGATCTGTAAAGATACCCCGGCCTTTGTGGCCAACAGGGTAGGCGTATTCGGTATCATGGACATTGCCCACCTGGTAGCCCCCTTAGAGCTTACCGTGGAAGAAGTAGACAAGTTCACCGGTCCCGTGATCGGGCATCCTAAGTCCGCCACCTTCCGCACCAGCGATGTCGTAGGCCTCGATACCCTCGTACATGTGGCCAACGGCTTATATGAAAACTGTCCCGAAGATGAAGCCAGGCCCCTGTTTCAATTGCCCGGATTCATGGACAAACTCAACCAGAATAAATGGTTGGGCGATAAAACAAAACAAGGCTTTTATAAAAAAGTAAAAAATGAGCAGGGCAAATCTGAAATACTTGCCCTCGACCTCAATACATTTGAATACCGTACCGCACAAAAAGTAAAGTCGGCTACCCTGGAAATGGTGAAACCCATCACCGACCTTAAAGCCCGGCTAAAAGTACTGGTAACCGGTAAAGACAAGGCAGGAGCTTTTTACCGGGCCTCCTTCTCCGGCCTGTTCCAGTATGTGAGCAACCGCATTCCCGAAATTGCCAACGATCTGCACCAGATCGATGATGCGATAGAGGCCGGTTTCGGCTGGGAGATCGGTCCCTTCAAAACCTGGGATGCCATAGGGCTGCGTGCAGGCATCAAGATGATGGAAGCCGAAGGCAAAAAGCCCGCTCAGTGGGTAGCAGATATGCTGGCTGCCGGTCATGAAACCTTCTATAAAACAGAAAAAGGCCAAAGCCTTTACTATGATATACCTTCCCAATCCTACAAAGTGATCCCGGGCACAGAAGATGTGATCAACCTGGATGCATTGCGCGAAGAACATACCGTGTTCAAAAACGCAGGAGTCAGCGTGATCGATATCGGGGACGGCATCCTGAATGTAGAATTCCATACCAAAATGAATGCGATCGGCGGAGATATCCTCGCCGGTATCAATAAAGCCATAGACATAGCAGAAGCAGGTTATAAAGGCATTGTCATCAGCAACAACGGGGCCAACTTCTCGGCCGGTGCCAATGTAGGCATGATCTTTATGATGGCCGTAGAGCAGGATTATGATGAGATCGACTTTACCGTAAGACTATTCCAGAAAACCACTATGCGCCTGCGTTATTCCTCCATCCCCGTCGTGGTAGCGCCCCATAACCTTACCCTTGGCGGTGGTTGTGAGATCTGTTTACATGCCGATAAAGTAGTAGCACATGCAGAAGCATACATAGGCCTGGTAGAATTTGGCGTAGGCCTTATCCCCGGTGGTGGCGGTACCAAAGAATTTGCCGTTAGGATCTCTGATGCACACCGCCCCGATGATGTGGACCTGAATGTATTCCGGGAGAAGTTCCTGACCATAGGCCAGGCCAAGGTCTCCACCTCTGCACACGAAGCCTTCGACCTGGGCTATCTGCGCCCCGGTATTGATGAAGTAGTCGTGTCCCGTGAACTCCTATTGTCTGAGGCTAAAGCCGCTTGTCTGAGGCTGGCAGATGCAGGTTATCAGCAACCAGTACCGAGGACTGATGTACGTGTGATGGGCAAGCAGGCACTGGGCATTGTATATGTGGGGGCTAATTCTATGCGCTCCGGAAATTACATCAGCGATCATGATCAGAAAATTTCAGAAAAACTGGGCTTCGTGCTGGCCGGGGCAGACCTGTCCTCACCAACCCTGGTGTCGGAGCAATACCTCCTGGACCTGGAGCGTAAAGCCTTTGTCGAGCTATGTGCAGAACGCAAAACGCTGGAACGCCTGCAGTCTATCATCAACGGTGGTAAAGTATTAAGAAACTAAGCCCCTCCAGGGAAAACCATTTTAAAAAATTAAAGCAAAAAATTGAAAACAATGGATGCATATATAGTAGCAGGATACAGGTCGGCAGTAGGAAAGGCAGGAAGAGGCTTCTTTAAATCATACCGCCCCGATGACCTGGCAGCAGATGTGATCAAACACCTGATGGCATCTGTGCCACAGGTAGACAAACTTTTAGTAGACGATGTGATCGTAGGTAATGCCATGCCCGAAGCAGAGCAGGGCCTGAATGTAGCCCGTTTAATTTCACTGATGGCCCTGGATACCGATAAAGTACCCGGGATGACCGTGAACCGCTATTGCGCTTCCGGCCTGGAGACCATCGCCATAGCTGCCGCTAAGATCAATGCCGGGCTGGCCGATTGTATTATCGCCGGTGGTGCAGAGACCATGAGCCTGATCCCTATGGGCGGATGGCGCGTGAGCCCTAATGCCAAAGTCGCTAAAGAAAACCCCGATTGGTATTGGGGGATGGGGCTTACCGCAGAGGCAGTAGCCAAAGAATATAACATAAGCCGCGAAGACCAGGACCAGTTCAGCTTTCATTCCCATCAAAAAGCCGTGAGCGCTATAGCAGCAGGCAAGTTTGCCGATGAGATCGTGCCCCTGCAGGTGGAGGAGATCTTCCTGGACGAAAAACAGCAAAGGAGTAAAAAGATCCTGGCCGCAGATACCGATGAAGGTCCGAGAGCCGATACCTCTATAGAGGCATTAGCTAAACTGAAACCCGTATTTGCCGCAGATGGCTCCGTTACCGCAGGGAACTCTTCCCAGACCAGTGATGGTGCCGCCTTTGTGATGGTGGTGAGTGAACAATTCCTCAAAGACCATAACCTGAAGCCCATTGCCAGGATGGTAGCTCATGCTGTGGCCGGTGTGCCGCCCCGTATCATGGGTATAGGCCCGGTAGAAGCCATTCCTAAAGCCTTGAAGAAAGCAGGCTTACAGTTAAGCGATATCCATCTTATTGAACTGAATGAAGCCTTCGCTTCGCAATCCCTGGCCGTGATGCGCACTTTAGACATCAACCCCGAGGTGGTGAATGTAAATGGCGGTGCCATTGCATTAGGCCATCCATTGGGTTGTACCGGTGCAAAACTATCTGTCCAGATCTTTCATGAACTACAGAGAAGACAACAGAAGTACGGCATGGTCACCATGTGTGTAGGTACCGGGCAGGGAGCGGCAGGTATCTTTGAAATGCTCTACTAATAAAGCTTTCAGCCGGTTCAATTAATCATTTTAGCAAACAATAAAAAGAAATATAAGATGTCAAAGCACGCAATAAAAGGAGGAGAATTTATCGTAAGAGCTACCGAAGCCAATGATATTTTTATCCCGGAACAATGGAACGAAGAACAACAAATGCTGAAACAAACGGCACAGGACTTCCTGGAGAAGGAAGTATTTCCCAACCTGGACCGTATCGACAGCCTCGAAGAAGGCCTGATGCCTTCTATCGTAGAGAAAGCCGGGGCTTTAGGCTTATTGAGCATTAGTATCCCTGAAAATTATGGAGGTTTAGGTCTCGACTTTGTCACCAGTATGCTTACCGCAGAGATCGTGGGAGCCGGGCACTCAACGGCCGTAGCCTTGATGGCCCATACCGGGATAGGTACCTTACCCATCCTCTATTACGGTACAGAAGCACAAAAAGAAAAATATATTCCTAAGCTGGCTACCGGTGAATGGAAAGGCGCTTACTGCCTCACCGAGCCTAATGCCGGCTCTGATGCCAACAGCGGTAAAACAAAAGCCGTCCTCTCCGAAGACGGGAAACACTGGATCCTCAACGGGCAGAAAATGTGGATCACCAATGCCGGTTTTGCAGACGTATTTACCGTGTTTGCCAAGATCGATGATGATGCCAACCTCAGTGCCTTCATTGTAGAAAAAGGTGCGCCGGGGCTGTCTCTGAATGCTGAAGAGAAAAAAATGGGGATTAAAGGGAGTTCCACCAGGCAAGTATTTTTCAACGATTGCAAGATCCCCGTAGAGAACCTGCTTTCCGATAGAGGTAATGGCTTTAAGATTGCCGTGAACATCCTCAACATTGGTCGGATCAAACTGGGCGGTGCGGCTATAGGAGCCTCCAAAGCCGTGATCGGGCAGTCCATTCAATATGCCAATGAGCGCGAACAATTTGGTCGTCCTATTTCCAAATACGGGGCCATCCGTCATAAGATCGCCGAGCAGGCCATCAGGACCTATGCCAGCGAGAGTGCACTATATAGGGCATCTCAGAATATCGATGATGCCGTTCAATCCCTGGAAGCATCAGGCATGGAAGCCGGGCAGGCCAAATTGAAAGGTATTGAGCAATTTGCCATAGAATGTGCCATCTTGAAAGTACATTGCTCAGAAGTGCTGGATTATGTAGTAGACGAAGGAGTTCAGATCTATGGTGGTATGGGCTTCAGTGCCGAAGCGCCTATGGACAGGGCCTATCGCGATAGCCGCATTAACCGGATCTTTGAAGGTACTAACGAGATCAATCGCCTGCTTATCGTAGATATGGTATTAAAACGTGCCCTCAAGGGAGAGCTGGATTTAATGGGGCCTGCACAGGCAGTAGTACAGGAGCTTACTTCCATTCCCGATTTTAATACCCCTGATGAAAACGAGCTGTTTGCCGCAGAAAAAGAACAACTGGCTAAATTGAAAAAAGCCCTGCTGATGGTGGCCGGGGCAGCCGTACAGACGTTCATGCAGTCCTTATCTAAAGAAGAGGAGGTATTGATGAACATAGCAGATATGGCCATTGAAATTTATGCTGCAGAATCCTGCCTGTTAAGGGTAGAGAAGCTGGTGAGCATGCAAGGCGAAGCCGCTGCAGGTATTAAACCGGACATTGCACGTGCCTATCTAAGCGATGCGGTAGATAAAGTATGGAAATCCGGCAAAGATGCCTTGAACAGCTTTGGAACAGGAGATGAATTAAGAATGATGTTGATGGGCCTGAAACGCTATACCAAGCAAGACCCTTACAACATTAAAGAGGCGCGCCAGAAAATAGCGCAGCATTTAATCGAAAACAATAAGTATACCTTGTAGGAGCCGTACTTATTGATCTGTTCACCTCAAAAATTTGTGTCGTATGAATATGCAGTCCCAACGTTTGTTTGATATCTTTTTACCGGAAAACTTTAAACAATTACCCGAAGAATTTTTGCGTTATAAACGCGACGGGTCCTGGCTGTACTACAGTCCGCAGGTCCTGAAAGAAATGTCTTTCGGCCTGGCAGATCACCTGATCCAAAAGGGGTACAATAAAAATATCAATGGCAACCCGGAAGAAAGAGAGAAAGTGGGCCTGATCTGTTTTTCGCGGCCTAACTGGCTGGTGGTAGACCTGGCGACACAATTGTCCGGGGCACTTTTGGTGCCTTTGTACCCTAATATTGTTGCTTCGGAGATTGTCAATATTTTCAATGAAACCGGGCTCCGGATCTGCTTTGTGGGAGACATGGACATTTATAACAAGATCCGGGAAGTGAGGGAGCAGATCCCGGCCCTGGAAGAACTCTATGTTTTTGATGCACCTGCCGATCCCTCCATTAACTGGCGTACTATTATCACTCCCTTTTCTGAGGAACTGGAACAGCGTGTCTGGCGCAACAGTGCTGCGGTTAAGGCAGAAGATGTAGCTACGATTATTTACACTTCCGGCACTACCGGTGCGCCTAAAGGAGTGATGCTTTCTCATAAAAATATCCTTTCCAATATCAAATCATGTTCCAGCGAAGTATTCGATAAATTCGACCTGGGCAAGAACGAGTCCTTAAGCTTTCTGCCCCTGAATCATATCCTGGAGAAAATGATCATGTATATCTACCTGTTCAATAATTTCTCAGTGACCTTCGCTCAGAGCATCGAAACGATAGCCGATAACCTGCAGGAGCGGAAACCCTATTTATTTGTTACCGTACCCCGTTTGCTGGAAAAAGTATATGAGAAAATTATTTCCAAAGGGCGTAGTCTTAAGGGGATCAAAAGTAATCTTTTCTTTTGGGCAGTCGGTCTTGCGCAGAAATATCAGCTCAACAAGCCGGGATCACTCTGGTACCGTTTACAGTTGAAGATCGCCGATATATTGATCTTTAGCAAATGGCGCGCAGCTTTGGGGGGCAATGTAAAAGTGATCGTCGTCGGCGGTGCTGCCTGTCAGCCCCGGCTGATACAGATCTTCGCTGCTGCAGGCATCAATATACTGGAAGGGTACGGTCTTACAGAAACCTCGCCCGTAATTTCAGTTAACCGTTTAGACCTTAAAGAACGTATCGTAGGTACGGTAGGTAAAGTATTAGATACCGTACAGGTGAAGATACTGGAAGATGGGGAGATCTGTGCCAAAGGAGATAATGTAATGGTAGGCTATTACAAGAAACCCGTGGAGACAGCAGAAGTCATAGAAGATGGCTGGTTTAAGACCGGGGATGTGGGCGAACTGAATGGTCGCATACTAAAGATCACCGATCGTAAAAAAGAGATCTTTAAAACTTCGGGCGGTAAATTTGTCGTGCCGCAACCCATAGAAAATAAATTAAAAGAAAACTTCGCGATTGAACAAGTGATGCTGGTCGGAGAAGGACAGAAATTTGTATCAGCCCTCATTGTGCCCAATTTTGATGCCGTGCGCTCCTGGTGCACCCGTAACGATGTACCCTTTGAAGGCAAAGACGAGGTTCTTAAAAACGAAAGAGTACTGGCCTATTTCCAAAGTATTATTGACCGCGACAATGCTAAGTTTAATCATGTAGAGCAGATCCGGAAATTTATCCTTTTGCCCGGGGAGTGGACCGTGGACGGGGGAGAATTAACCCCCAGCCTGAAGATGAAGCGTAAAGCTATACTCAGCCGGTTTAAAGACCAGATCAATAGTTTGTATTATGAGTTAGGATAAAAAATTACAGTAATGGAACAGGATAATGTTTTTTTAGCAACACAGATATTATGGTCAATGATAGATGCCAACGGGCATCTGAGACACTCTGCCTATGCAGACCTGGCCGCACAGGCCAGGGTAAACGTTTTAGCGGCCCTGGGCCTGGAAAAAGAAATTATGAAGCTGGGCATAGGCCCCATTCTTTTTAAAGAAGAACTGACTTACCTGAAAGAGATCCGGATGAACGATCAGGTGAAAGTAACCGTTTCCTTACGCAACTATCGCTCCGATGGGGCAAGGTATAGCCTGGTCAGCCAGATCATCCGTTCAGATGAGGCCGTGAGTGCAACCGTTGTGGTAGAAGGGGCCTGGCTGGACCTGAGACAGAGAAAACTATGTGCCTTGCCCGAAGCCATGCAGGAAGCCTTTATCAAGATCCCGAAGACAATAGATTTTGAAGTTTATTCCAAAGAACCCGACCTTAAAGCATAAACCATGAACAAGCTCCGCATATACTATCAGAAAGCGAGGGGCAGCACCTTTTACCGGTGGCTGTTCAACCAGGTTTTGTGGCGCACGGTTCCTTTTAATCATCCGCATAAGCTGCGGGTGAGCGGCTTTGAAGAGGATGCATTAACGATTGAAGCACCTTATAAAAGAGCAAATCTTAATCATGTAAAAGGCATACATGCCTGCCTGCTGGCTACCTTATGTGAATATGCAGTAGGCCTGAGCCTTATGCTGCAGATCGATCCCCGGCAATACCGCCTGCTGCTGAAGTCTATCCATATGACCTACCACTACCAGGTGAGGTCAACAGTAAAGATACGATGGGGCATTACAGCAGGCGCAATAGAGGAGATAAAGCAGGCATTAAACAACAGCGATGCGATCCTGAAAACTTTTACTGCGGAAGTGTATGATGTCGCCGGAAATCATATCTGTACCGGTGAGATAGAGTGGCAGTTGAAGGCCTGGAATAAAGTCACGACAAGCGCCCCTTAAGCGCAATTAATCTCCAATTGAATTTTATTTATTAACCCATTAAATAAGCGTCAGAATGAAAAAACTATTTACAGGTTTTGCATTTTTAGTGCCGATGGCAGTCTTTGGTCAGGGCTACCAGCTCAATTTACAAGGCACCCGGCAGATCGGGAAAGGCAGTACAGGTCTTGCCGACCCGACCGATGCCACCGCCATGTTCACCAACCCGGGAAGCACGGCCTTTTTAGCTGCAAATGATGTTACATTCGGTATCACCCCGGCTTTCTCAAAAGGAACCTTTACAGATGCGCAGACAAATGTAGAAAGTCGTTCTGATAACCCGGTGGTGACTCCTTTTAACCTCAGTGCTGCTTACGGCGCTAAGAATAGCCGGTTTAAATATGGCCTGGCTATTTATACTCCATTCGGCAGTACCATGCGCTGGGAACCCGGCTCTGCAGGCCGTTTTGAGACCAAAGAGATCGCCTTGCTGTCTGTTTCCTTTCAGCCCACGGTAAGCTACCGGATCAACAACAAACTGGGGGTCGGCCTGGGACTTATCTATACTTACGGCCATGTGCAGATCAAAAAAGATGTACCCGTACAATTCGGTAACGGTGATTTCGGTGATGCCACCATCGATTGTAAAGCCAATGGTTTCGGGCTCAATGCAGGACTCTACTATGCTGTGACCAACCAGCTTGCTTTGGCATTTACCTATCGCTCTGCCATGAATATGAAAACAGGCAGCGGTACTGCCGAATTTAATGTGCCTGCTTCAGTTGCCGCTAATTTTCCAAATCAACCAGTCAATGCGACCTTACCCTTACCCCAGATCTTTGGCTTAGGGATGACCTATAAACCATCTAAGACCTGGACCTTCAACCTGGAAGGCTATTTGTCAGACTGGTCTCAGTATGATACCATCCGCATCAATTATGAACAAGCCCCGGTTGCAGGCGCTATGAGCTCAGACCTGATCCGCGAATACAAAACAGGCTTTACCCTAAGAGCCGGTATCGAGTACCTGTCAGAAAATAAATATGAACTGAGGGCAGGAGCATTTTTCAGTAAATCGCCGATCCAGGATGGATATGTAAATCCTGATGTGCCGGATGCCAACCGGATCAATCCTTCTATAGGGGCCAGCTACAATTTTACCAACAGGTTCCGCGTGGATGCAGCTGTGCTGGCAGAATTTATCAACAGGAAAGATCGCAATGTCGTCAGCGGTATAGAAGGTACTTACAACTTCAACATATGGTTGCCTTCTATCGGTTTAACCTATAAATTTTAAAGCTTCTTAATGGTTCAAATTTTATTTTTATGAAAAGCTCAAATCTATTCATATCAGCAATCACCCTGGCAGCTTTAAGTTTTGCCTCCTGTAAAAAAGATGCAAAAACAAAGGTAAGTGCAGGCGATGCGGATTTCTCAAAATATGTAGCCATCGGCAATTCGCTGACGGCCGGTTATGCAGACAATGCATTATACTACGACGGGCAGATGGTGTCCTATCCTAACCTGATCGCACAGCAGCTCAAACAGGTAGGGGGCGGTGAGTTCCGGCAACCCCTGGTAGATGCCGCTTCTGTAGGCGTTGGCAGCTCCGGCAATGCACGCCTGGTATTATCTGTGGTCAATGGTGCTTTAACGCCCAGGCCGGTTGCTGCCAGCGGAGACCTGTCTATCTTTACCACCAGCGTAGCCGCTCAGGGGTCATTCAACAATATGGGTGTACCGGGAGCTAAGGTCACTACGGCCGTTTTCCCGGGCTATGGTAATCCTGCAAATGGTTTAGGGAATTATAATCCCTTCTTTACCCGGATGACCACCTCACCTGCAACGGCTTCTATGCTTTCCGATGCTGCTGCGCAAAAGCCCAGCTTCTTTACCGTCTTTTTGGGCAATAACGATGTCCTGGGTTATGCCTCTACCGGTGGGGCAGGAGGTACTATAACACCTATGGAAGGCAGTGCAGGCATTGGTTTTTCTGCAAGCTACGATGCCATAGTAACTACCTTAACGGCTAACGGGGCCAAAGGTGCCCTGGCCAATATCGCAGATGTGACCACAGCACCCTTCTTTACCACGATTCCCTATAATGGATTAGTCCTTACTGCCCAGGCCCAGGCCGATGCTTTGAATACTGCCTATGCCCAATTAATTACCGCGGGCCTGGTGTCCACGTTTAAAGTCGGGGCCAATGGCTTCATTATTGCAGATGCCGCAGTCCCTTCGGGCTTCAGGCAAATGAGGGCCGGAGAACTGGTCCTGCTCAGCACCCCGCAAGACTCCTTAAAAACAGGCGGCTGGGGCTCTACTAAACCCATAGCCAATCAATACATACTTACGGCAACAGAACTAGGCCTGATAAGAACTGCAACCTCAAATTTCAACCAGAAAATAAGATCAGTGGCTGAGGTGAAAGGCCTGGCTTATGTAGATGTGTCCGGTTTCCTGCAAGAGGTAAAAGATCATGGCGTAGAGGCTAAAGGACGTAAGATCACCACTACCTTTGTCACAGGAGGCGCTTTCTCCCTGGATGGTATTCATCTTACCCCTGTTGGTAATGTTTTACTGGCCAATGAATTTATCAAAGCCATTAACCAGAAGTATAATGCCTTTGTGCCCTTGGTAGATCCATCGGGTTATGGTGGCGTGAAGTTCCCTTAGAAAATATATTTTTAACGCATAAAATGTAAAGATCATGCTACGAAAAATCAGTTTATTAATTACCCTTTCTTTTTTGTTTTTGATCGGATCGGCCAAAGCCCAGGAGATCAACGGCTATTGGTATAACGATGTGAAAGATGCAAAAATTGAAATTTTTAAAGCAACAGATGGCAAGTACTATGGTAAGATCGTCTGGCTCAAAGAACCCAACAGGGACGGGCAACCTAAAGTAGATAAATTCAATAGCAATTCAAAGCTGAAAACAAGACCTATCATGGGTTTACACATCCTGTCCGGGTTTAAGAAAAGCGGTAGTACCTATGAAGACGGAACGATCTATGACCCCAAGAACGGCAAAAGCTATTCCTGCAAGATCACCCCTGACGGTAATGATAAATTAAACATCCGGGGCTATGTAGGCATCAGCCTGCTGGGCAGGACCACCGTCTGGACCAGGACGACCAAGTAGGGTATTATTCACCTTAAAAAGCAATCAATATGGATTTTGAAGAGGCAGTCCGCTTAAGCAAGACTTTAAAAGAAAAGCCTTCCAATGATGTGCTGCTGGAACTGTACCGCCTGTATAAGCAGGCTACAGAAGGCGATGCTCCTGAGAAGGGAGACTATAATATGTTCGACTTTGTAGCAAAGGCCAAGCACAATGCCTGGCTGCAGTTACAGGGCACGGCACAGGAAGCGGCAAAAGAAAAATATATAGATTTAGTCACCAGCTTACTGGCGGCAGAAGATTAACCAAAAGACTATGACATTAAAGAATAAGACCGTATTCATTACAGGAGGCAGCCGGGGTATCGGTAAAGCCATTGCAGTAAAGCTGGCTGGTGAAGGTGCCCAGATTGCGATTGCCGCCAAATCGGTAACCGAAGATCCACGGCTGGGCGGCACCATCTATTCGGTGGCCGAAGAGATAGAAAAGGCCGGGGGCAAGGCTTTGCCCATTCAATGTGATATCAGGGATGAAGCAGCGATCAATGAAGCCATTGCAAAAACAGCAGAGACCTTTAAAGGCATCGATATATTGATCAATAATGCTTCTGCCATCTACCTGAGCCCTACGGAGCAATTGACTGCAAAACAGTTTGACCTCATGCATGATATCAATATCCGCGGTACCTTCCTGGTGGGTAAGGCTTGCCTTCCTTACCTGAAACGATCGCAGGCCGGGCATATCCTTACCTTATCGCCACCGGTCAATATGAACCCCGAATGGCTGGGCAAGCATGCTGCCTATACGATCGCTAAATATGGAATGACTATGCTGACCCTGGGCTGGGCTGCAGAACTGGCTGCCTTTAATGTAGCGGCAAATACCCTGTGGCCGCAGACTACGATTGACACTGCTGCCGTGCGCAACCTGCTGGGCGGTGAAGCGCTCGCCAATATGAGCCGGACCCCGGATATCATGGCAGATGCAGTCCTGGCAGTATTAAGCAAAGAAAATAAAGCATACAACGGCCAATGCCTGATCGATGAACAAGTCTTGCATGATGCCGGGGTAACAGACCTTTCCAGGTATTCAGTCGTACCCGGTGCAGCACTCTATAAAGACCTGTTCCTGGACTAATACAATGATCTTGGGATACAAAAAAATGCCTGCTAGGATGTAGCAGGCATTTTTTATATAATACTCTATTCGTTTATTCTACCGTTACAGACTTCGCCAGGTTCCTGGGTTGGTCCACATTAGCACCGCGCATTACAGCGATGTGGTAAGACAATAACTGCAGCGGGATCATCGTAATCAAAGGACTTAAAACTTCTTCAGTTTTAGGCACCTCGATCACATAATCTGCCATTTGTTTGATTTGTGTATCGCCTTCGTTCACCACGGCAATCACGATACCTTTACGGGCCTTCACTTCCTGTACATTAGAGACGATCTTCTCATAAGCACTTTCGTTGGTCGCTAATATGATAACCGGTAAGTTTTCATCGATCAGCGCGATAGGGCCATGCTTCATCTCCGCAGCAGGATAGCCTTCTGCATGGATGTAAGAGATCTCTTTCAGTTTTAATGCGCCTTCAAGGGCAACCGGGAAGTTGTATCCGCGGCCTAAGTATAAAGCGTTTTCTACATCTTTGATTTTAGCAGCAATCTCTTTGATATGGCTATCCAGTTTAAGGGTCGCTTCTATTTTTACATGAAGATTATCCAGTTCATACAGGACTTGTCTTAAGTAAGAAAGAGAGATCGTTCCTTTTTGCTGGGCCAGCTGTAAAGCCATCAAAGTCAAAATAACCACCTGCGTAGTGAAGGCTTTTGTAGAAGCCACACCAATCTCAGGGCCTGCATGGGTATAAGATCCGGCATGCGTAGCACGGGCTATAGAAGAACCGATCACATTACAGATACCATACACCAGGGCCTGGCGCTCTTTAGCGATCTCGATCGCCGCTAAAGTATCCGCTGTTTCTCCCGATTGAGAAATAGCGATCACCACATCAGATTCGTTGACGATAGGGTTGCGGTAGCGGAATTCAGAAGCATATTCAACTTCAACCGGTACGCGCGCCAGCGTTTCGATCAGGTATTCTGCAATCAGGCCGGAGTGCCAGGAAGTACCACATGCCGTAATGATAATACGTTTGGCATTGTTGATCCTGTTGGCAAACTCACTAACACCACCCAGCTTGATCCAGCCGTCTGTAGCGTTCATCCTGCCCCTGATCGCATCTTTGATCACTTTAGGTTGCTCATAGATCTCTTTAAGCATGAAGTGCTCAAAGCCACCTTTTTCTATAGATTCCAGGTCCAGCTGTAATTGCTGGATAAACGGAGATATTTCCACATTACCTAAGGTCTTCACGGTAAACGTGCCGTCCCGGTCGATAATGGCATATTCCTGGTCATCCAAATAGACCACATGTTTGGTATATTCAATGATCGGGGAGGCATCGGATGCTACGAAAAATTCAGCTTCACCAATACCTACCACCAAAGGACTGCCTTTACGGGCAGCGATCAGGCGATCATTATTTTCTTTATCGATCACAACGATGGCATAAGCGCCCACCACCTGGTTTAAAGCAATACGTACCGCATCTTCTAAGGATACCTTTTCCTGCTTCTTCACTTCTTCGATCAGGTTTACCAACACTTCCGTATCGGTTTGAGAATGGAAGACGTAACCGCTTTTTTGTAACTGCTCTTTTATAGGAGCATAGTTTTCAATAATGCCATTGTGCACTAAAGCAAATTGCCCGGAATTGGACATATGAGGGTGTGCATTCGTGTCATTAGGCACACCATGCGTGGCCCATCTTGTATGACCGATACCAATATTGCCGTTTATGTTTTTATCAGCGACAAAAGCTTCCAGTTCTGATACTTTTCCAGCCTTTTTGTACACATGCAGATCATTGTCCAGCAATGCAACGCCGGCACTGTCGTATCCCCTGTATTCTAATCTTTTTAAACCTTTAATTAATACCGGATATGCTTCTCTTTCTCCTAAATATGCAACTATACCGCACATAAATTTTAGCTATTTTTTAGTATAAACAATGTTGAACTGAAACTTTGTATCATCATTACCCGTAAGGCCTTTCGCCAGGATCCTGTACATGCCCGGGTTGTAGTTCGTGCCTTTTAACCGGATCGTGATCTTGTCTTTTCTTTCCATGATATATTGCTGGATCGTCCTTGGAATATTGATCTTGAATTGAGAATAAGATACACCTCCGATCTCGATCTTTTGCTCATAAGGATTGACCATGGTGATGCCTGCATCATTAGCAGAGCCATTATTGTCAATACGCTCATAAAGTGGTACCTCTGATCCGCTTTCATTGACCAGTACAGGCACTACAGGGCTGAGGGGTTTGAAGTATTCGATCGGGTTAGCACCGTTCATGGCTTTTTGTACCGTAAATACCAGTTCTGCTTTATTCACCACAGATACCGGGATCTGCGCTAAGCCTTCAATAGAAATATCTGTTTTTAATCCCGGCTGACTTTGAATCAATATAGAATCCGTGTTCCTGTTCAGGAGATTGGCTACAGGATAGGAAGCAATGGTTTGCTTAATATCGGAGAAGTAGGCACAAACATCGGGGCGCATTATGATGCTGGAAAATGCAGCACCGCTTGCGGTATGATAGTGAAACTCTATACGGGTACTGGTCAGCATTTTTTGCTCAATGTCCAGTGTGCCGGGCATGAGGAAATAGGCCAGTAAACTCTGCGGACGGCTCAGGTCCGGGCTTACCGTGATACCATTAAAATATTCAAAGAATGCAGTCGTGTTTTTGAAATTAGCAGAATCTGCATTGAAGATCTCCTGAGCAAAACTTGAATTTAACTTGATGCGTAACTGGGCGGTAGTCGTATCGTTGGTGGCGGCAATAATTTGCTGCGTGCCACTTTTGAAATTCTGATAAGATACCGTTCCGGTGCCGATCAGGTCTCCTGTACTCAGGCTGTTTGAAGAATAGTAGACTTTACTCTTCTCCATTTTTTCCCCGTTTTTATAAACGTTCCAGGTATTGGTGGCGGAGGTGTCCCCGTAATAAGTACCTGCTACCGCTCCTACAATATAAGGAAGTACCAGGACTGCAGAGTCAATGGTCGCACCTTCTGGGAATTTAAAACTGGAACTGTAGGGGGTGATCTGGAAATGGGCAGAAGCTACGGTTTGTCCAAAGAAAGGATCTGTATAAGCCCCGATCATAAGCGCCCTTAAGGTTGCCGAACTCCCGTTATGATCATAGGAAAAATTACTCGTGATAATAGAGTCCGTATAAGCATTGCGGAAGGTAAAATCAAAATCACCTGCCGACTTGGCAAATGTATTGATGTTATCGACTTCAGGAACTAGACCGGATTTCGTAATAGAGTTCTCTTTACAGGCAACTAAAGAAAAAAAGCCTGTGCACACAGCTAAGGCTTTTATCAGATTTTTTGAATGATGTGATATCAACTTAATGTCAATTTTTAGCGAAAATGAATATTTTATACTTAATCTACTGTTAAGGTTTGGTAAATTTCAAAAAGACTGCTGATATCTTCGCTCCACTCGTTATTGTAAGGTACGACTTTCTTGGATTTGGATGATTTGAAATCATTCATAATATTGTCGCTTATCTTACCTTCACCATGGATCACTACATCGGCATATTTACATGCGCCGTACATAAGACCATCATTGTCATTTCCGTAAGGTTCCAAATCCTTATCTTTAATAGGAACGCTATTTAATACCATTTTAAACATATCATCCGACAATTTTTCTTCAAATTGTTTGGGCTGAGCCGTAAAAACAGATTTAGATTGCGAAAATACAGGTTCTTTTTTATAGGCAGTCTTTAAGAACATCGGTACCAGGCTCGTCATCCAGCCATGGCAGTGGATGATATCAGGAGGCCATCCGAATTTTTTCACAATTTCCAGGGAACTTTTTGCAAAAAAGATCATGCGCTCCGTATTATCGGTATAAAACTTCTCTTCAGCATCCCGGTAAACGAATTTGCGTTTAAAGAAATCTTCATTGTCCATGAAGTAGACCTGTAAACGGGCATTAGGCAGGGAGGCTACCTTGATCAGTAAAGGGTGATCTTCTTTGTCGACCACTACATTGATACCGGACAGGCGTACGACCTCATGCAAGCGGTGACGACGCTCATTAATGGTCCCGAATCTTGGCATAATAACCCTGATTTCCATTCCGGAATCAAAGGTCTTAACGGATAATTTGTTTAGTAATTCTGCAAAATCAGAGGATTCTAAATAAGGCGCAAGTTCACTTGTGATGATTAAAACTCTTTTCTTAGACATTCAAACACAGTTTATTTTTACAATTTCAGTTGTCATAAAATAGTTTTTTGAAAAGGGCATCTCCAAACTATTAAAAACGGTTGATCCGTTTCATTTATCACAACTTTTTTGAACCTTTGTTCTTTAAGGAACAAATTTTTATTGTTTAAGCTGCAAAGATACGAAATTTATATGAATTTTCTCACATATCTGCGTAACTTGCACGGATTTTACATTTAAAAAAGATTTGCCTTTTGGAAAAATCAACATATTTTGTTGTAATATCAGATTGTTATTCAATGATTCTCAATTTTTCTAATGAAAATAATAAAGTCTAAACCTGAACTTCAAAAGGCCATAACCCTCCTGCGTGAGGAGAATAAGACCATCGGTTTTATACCTACCATGGGTGCGCTGCACCAGGGGCATTTAAGCTTGATCGCTTTTGCACAAAAAAACAACCAGGCGGTTGTCTGCAGTATTTTTGTGAACCCGACTCAATTTAATGACAAAAAAGATTTTGAAAAATACCCGGTGACCCTTGAAGAGGATATTGCAAAGCTGACTGATGCAGCTTGTGATATTTTATTCCTGCCGGAGGTAAGTGAGATCTACCCGGATGGTACCGCTCAACTGGAAGCGTATGAACTGGGCTATGTAGAAACTGTTTTGGACGGGGCTTCCCGGCCCGGGCATTTCCAGGGTGTGGCACAGGTCGTGAGCCGCCTGCTGGATGCCGTGCAGCCGGATGATGTATACATGGGGCAAAAAGATTACCAGCAATGCCTGGTCATTAAGCGCCTGGCAGAGTTGAGAAAAGATACCTTTAGCTTACATTTTGTACCTACCCAAAGAGAGCCTGATGGCCTGGCTATGAGCTCCAGGAACCGGAGACTGTCTGAAGGGCAGCGTGCGCTGGCTTCTTTATTGTACCAGTGCCTGGTCTCCATCGAAGCCCAGCAGGGCACGAAAGCCTTTGCCGTAGTACAGAAAGAGTGCATCGACCTTTTAACTCATAAAGGATTTAAACCCGATTACGTGGCCCTGGCTGATGCAGAAACGCTGGAGCCCTTAACAGACTATGATCCTTCCAAAAATATGATCGCGCTTATTGCTGCTTTCATAGGGGAGATCAGGCTGATCGATAATTTACCTTTAAACTCAATTAAATAATGATGAACGGGAAAAAAACAGCTTTGATTACCGGTAGCACCAGTGGTATCGGTCTGGCCATTGCCAAACGTTATGCCGAAAAAGGGTACAATCTTGTATTTAACGGACTGGAGGCTAACGGGGCAGAAATTGCCCAAAAGGTAGCCGATGAGTATAAAATAGATCATTTATTTTTCCCGGCCAATATGGCGGACCCGGCACAGATCGCCGATATGGCGGCTAAAAGCCTGGAACGTTTCGGTACAGTGGATATCCTGGTGAACAATGCCGGCATCCAGTTTGTAGCACCGGTGGAGAGCTTTCCTGAGGCTAAATGGGATGCCATCATAGATATCAACCTGAATGCAGCCTTTCATATGACGAAGGCTTTATGGCCAAAAATGGCGGAAAACAAATTCGGCCGCATCGTCAATATGGCTTCTGCGCATGGATTGATCGCCTCTCCCTTTAAGAGCGCTTATGTATCCGCTAAGTTTGGTATCGTAGGGTTTACCAAGACACTGGCACTGGAAGGCGGCCCGGTGGGCATTACCGCCAATGCCGTTTGCCCGGGTTATGTGTTTACCCCGATCGTGGAAAACCAGATCCCCGACCAGATGAAAGCGCATAATATGACGAAAGAAGAGGTCATTGAAAAAGTGTTTTTGAAAGAACATGCCGTAAAAGAGTTCATCACTGTAGACGCTATTGCAGAAGCCGTGCTGTTCCTTACCGATAGTGCAGCCGCATCAGTAACTACAGGCATTGCCCTGCCGGTAGATGCAGGCTGGACGGCACATTAATAAAGGAATGAGATAATAAAAGGCCTGTTCAACAGGGAATCTAATCCGGTTTCCTGCAGAACAGGCCTTCTGATTTTTACAGACAGGTTGCCTGAAATAATTAAATGATCAGGTTTTCTTTACTCTTTCCCAGGTCCTCTATGTCCACAATGAGGCAGGAATCGATAGCCGGTATTTTATTGATCCAGTCCTGTAGCGGTTGCCGGGCAAGATGCAGGCATTCATCCTGTACCAGCATGAAGTATTGAAACTGTTTTTGCTCCGGGATGAGGAAGTAGCCCTGCTGCTGATTCTGGTATAAAAAAATGCAGGTATCGGAGAAGGAAAGGCGATGCTCAAATAAAGCAAAATGAACCATTTCTTCTACAGGGAAACTTTCAAATAAAGTGCCCGAGATACCTAAGCCCGAATCTTTTCCCGAAACGAAATTGATGGCAATATCATTGGTTAATTTCCGGCTGAAACATAGTCCCAGCTGAGCCTCCAGGCTATAGCAAAGTTGCGTGGCACCCAGCTTCGTCTGTATGCCCAATAGCTGACAATCATCAAAATAGAAAGTGTCAATACTTTCCAATGCCAATAATTGTTGCTTTGCCATAATTTTATATATCCTGATTATCCTCCCAAAATTACTTATTTTAGCTCATTCAATTAACCATTAAAAGCAAAAACAGATTTTATGAGTCCCGGAGTTATCATAGCAATTGTCGCAATATTATTACTGTTTTCTTTCTTTGTAACGGTAAAACAAGGTACTGTGGCTGTGGTCACCATATTCGGAAAATTCCGCCGCATCTTGCGCCCGGGCCTGAATATGCGTATCCCTTTTATTGAACAGATCAACCGCCGCATTTCCATTCAAAACCGTTCTATAGAATTAAAGTTCCAGGCCATCACACAAGACCAGGCGAATGTAAACTTCTCCGCCATGCTGCTGTATGCCGTATTCAACCAGGAAGAAGAGACCATTAAGAACGTGGCCTTCAAATTTATGGATGAGCGCAGTTTGATGCAGGCATTGGTACGTTCTGTAGAAGGTTCTGTGCGTTCTTTTGTAGCTACGAAAAAGCAAAGCGAAATTCTTTCTTTGCGTACAGAGATCATCCTGCATGTAAAAGAGCAACTGGATAAATCCCTGGAAGAGTGGGGCTATCACCTGATCGATCTGCAGATCAATGACATTACTTTTGATGAAGTCATCATGCGCTCTATGGCCCAGGTAGTAGCTTCCAATAACTTAAAAGCCGCTGCCGAAAATGAAGGCCAGGCTTTGCTGATCACCAAAACAAAAAGTGCAGAAGCAGAAGGTAATGCAATCAAGATACAGGCTGAGGCAGAGCGCCAGGCTGCACAGCTAAGGGGGCAGGGCGTAGCCTTGTTCCGTGAAGAGGTGGCACATGGTATGGCAGCCGCTGCCAAAGAAATGGAGCAGGCCAATTTAGATGCTTCATTCATTCTTTTCTCCATGTGGACCGATGCCATCAAGCATTTTGCAGAAAACGGGAAAGGCAATACCATCTTCCTGGATGGCAGCAACGACAGTATGCAACGCACCATGAAAGAACTAATGTCCGTAGCACAAGGCTCCAGGATATTGGCAAAAGATGAAGATAGTACGGGTACCAGAAGACCGGACCTGAGTTAGTCAATAAACAGGCATAAAAAAGGAGCGTTGATCATTCAACGCTCCTTTTTTATATCCTGCCTTGTTAAAATAAGTATATGCTTATGGGCGGATGCTGATCTCTTTCACTGATTGCAATTGCTGATCAGCAATTAAGTAGATATAGTACACCCCGGCCGGGATCGTTTCCGGCAAATCAATATTTATTTTCCCGGATTTAAAGTTGTTGTTATACACTTCTTGTCCCGTATTATTGATGATCCTGATATCGAAAGCACCACCTGTGAAAGCGCTGTTTTCTATCGTGATATTCCTGTTTGCAGGATTAGGATAAACATTCAGCTTGTTGTTGAACGTATTATTCCTGATCGATGTGGTATTAGAACAATCGGCATTGGCCAGATCAATAATTTCTTTAACGTTCAAAGCTCTTGACCAGAACCCGAGGTCATCAATATAGCCTTTGTAAGGCACATCTATATTGGGATTTCCGCCCGTTGGTAAATCTATCCCGCCTATCCAGGTAGGATTTTGAGTAGGCGCATAGGTATTAGCTGGCAGATTATTTGATGCCAGTAAATTGCCATTAATATAGATAAAATTTTTACTCAGGTCTTTATCATATACAACAGTAACATGTTCCCATTCAGAAGTTACGGTTCCGATAGCCGGGTATTTGAATTCAGTATTATGATGATGTGATATGCAATGCGTGTAGGCATGTGGCGCGCTTGAACCTGGATCACCAAGCGTGATGCGGTATTTGTGATCATAGTTAGCTGTACCTCTTTCTGCGATAATATCTTGTCCTGTACCGGGTGCCGAGGTTCTTTTTATCCAAAAGGCAATCGTGAAAGACGTAGGTGTCACCGGTAAAAGGCTGTTTTGTATCACCAGCTTTTTATAGTTACCATCAAAGTAAACCGCAGCATTTGCATTCTGGCAACGGTCCGGGGCAAATACAGTCCCGTAGTTTGTTGCATGATTACTATTGCCGCTCAGGTCATTGTAATTGTTGGTAAAAGAGTACCAGGCTTTCAATTGGGTAGTGGGCACATAACCTGGTAATTGCTGTGCTTTCAAAGAGCCGATACTGATAACAGATAAGGCTAAAATTGTTAAGGTCTTTTTTCTCATGAATGACTAAAATTTTACAAATAAACAGATTTATGTTCTAATTTTTGTCACATAAAAATTTATTATATGCTGTTAATGGACTGTTTGTGGAATTATCTATAAAACCCTGCAGGAACTTTTATAGCAGGCTGATGCAGGATTTTCTGCTGGCGTAAGTGGGTATAAAGGCATTCATCAGGCCCGGATCGCTTTTAAAGCAAAAGGGTGCTGCGATTGATCGCAGCACCCTTTTGAAATGGTTTAATATTGCTTAAGGATTAGTGGACCATAAGCTGAAATCCTTTACCAGGGCACGTTGCGGCAATTTCAGGTGATCGACTACCAGTTGCGCCAGGTCTTCCGGCTGCAATACTTTCTCTTCATTGCCATCCGTAAAATTAGCGTTCATGGTCATCTCCGTAGCTATAGTGCTCGGGTTCACGGTAGACACACGAATGTTGGACTTTCTTAATTCCTGCATCAAAGCTTCTGAAAGGTTATTTACTGCCGCTTTAGACGCACCGTAGGCACTCAGGTTGGCATTGCCTTTCAAGCCTGCTGTAGAACCGATATTGATCACATCTCCGCTGTTTTGCGCCAGCAGGTGTGGTAAGGTCTCCATGATGGTATAGTAAGCTCCAAATACATTGGTTTTGATGACCTGTTCCCATTCCTTGATCGGGGTATCTTTAAAGCTGCCTACTTTTAAAATACCGGCATTGTTGATCAGGATATTTACGGCCTGTAATTCATCTGTGATGCTTTTGATTGCAGTTTGTACCTGCTCATATTCGCTTACGTCTGCGGTATGAAGGGCTACTTTTATACCGGGATTGATCTTTAGCGCTGCTTCTTTTACCAGTACCAGGTCTGCTTCCGTTCTTGCGATTAAGCCTAAGTGAACGCCTTCTGCCGCCAGGGCTAAGGCCATTGATTTGCCCAGGCCTTTTCCGGCTCCTGTAATTAAGGCTGTTTTGCCTTGTAATGATTGCATGTTTGTTGTTTTATATGGCCCTGTTCTCTGCGGATAACAGGTATAGTGAAAATGAGAGGTGGCTTGCTGTATATCATATGGAGCTTATCACATTTCGACAGGCTCAATGTGACATAGCGTATAATGTGACATCAGGTATGCAGACACCTCTCTGCTTAATTTATTTTTTAGGAATATGGGCAAGAATGTCCTGCACAAAATCCCAGAATTTCTGAACGGAGCTGATGCTTACTCTTTCTTCAGGAGAGTGGGCTCCCTTGATGGTAGGGCCAAAGGAGATCATTTCCATATTGGGATAATGAGCGCCTATGATACCGCATTCCAATCCTGCGTGGCAGGCCTCAACGATAGGTGCTGCACCGAATTTTTGTGTATAAAGATCTTTCATAACACCCAGGATAGAACTGTTAGGATCAGGTTTCCAGCCCGGGTAGTCGCCGGAGGTATTTACACTTAACTCAGCCAGTTCACATACTGCCTCTATCTGCTCTGCAAGGGCAACTTTTGTAGATTCCACCGAAGAGCGGGTAAGGCATAAGATCTGCAGATCGCCTGCTTTCAGGGCTACACGCGCAAGGTTGTTAGATGTTTCTACCAGGCCTTCAATATCCGGGCTCATCCGGTACACCCCGTTGTGGATCGCTTTAAGGGTATAAATGATCTTTGCAGAATCCTCTTGTGATAATGCCTGAGCTGTTGTATCAGCAGCAGACAGTTCTATGCTTAAGCCCGGCTCCAGGGAAGCGAACTCTTGCATGATCTCTGTCTTCAGGCTATCAAAATTAGCCTGGAAGGCTTCAAAATTGCCGCAATAGAAATGCGCCTGTGCTTCTCTCGGGATAGCATTGCGCAATCCGCCGCCATCAATTTCAATCAACTGGATATCGTCCACATCCAGGTACAAAAATCTGCCCAGGATCACATTGGCATTGCCCAATCCTTTATGGATGTCCATACCGGAGTGGCCGCCATTCAGGCCTTTGATCACGATCTTCGCCGCTTCTCCTATACCTTCTTCTAATTCGTAAGTCTGAGTGGCCGTAACGTCAACGCCACCTGCACAACCTATGCTGAATGCATCATCTTCTTCAGTATCCAGGTTCAATAAAATATCGCCCTGTAGCTGGCCTGGCTGTAAGCCTAAAGCCCCGGTCATGCCCGTTTCTTCATCTATCGTGAACAGCGCTTCCAGCGCCGGGTGCGGTATGTCCTTCGATTCCAGGATGCTCATGATCGTGGCTACGCCAATACCATTATCTGCACCCAGGGTAGTACCTGCTGCTTTTACCCAATCCCCTTCGATTTTCATGATGATGCCCTGGGTTTCAAAATCGAAAACAGTATCCCCGTTCTTTTGACAAACCATGTCCAGGTGCGATTGCAGGATCACCGGCTTACGGTCTTCCATGCCCGGAGTGGCCGGTTTTTTGATGATAACATTACCAACAGCATCCACTGTAGTGTCCAGCCCGAGTGATTTACCGAAAGCGGCTGCAAATTCGATCACGCGTTCTTCTTTCTTGGAAGGGCGTGGTACGGCATTCAATTTGGAAAAATTCTTCCAGATAACCTGAGGTTCTATATTAGTTAAAGGCATAATAAAATTGGGTGATTTAATGAGACCAAAGGTAGTATAAACGGGATAAATCAAATGGTTAATTAATTGTTCAAAACAGGCGCTTACCGGTGCAATATGTGCGGTTGATGCGCTTCAAATCGGGGGTTGCCTGTTAAGTTTGGGGAATTTTGAGTTATTTTCGTCTTTCATAAAGACCAATACTTTTTCCTGTGCAAATAGACGCGGTTACCCTCAAAGATTTATCGGTATTCAATGGTGAGCAGAATGTTTTTGACTTAATAGACCGGACAAGCTCTCACCTGGGCGCTGCGCGCCTGAAACAATATTTACAAAGCCCGTCGCAAAGCTTTGAACGCTTGATGGATATCCAGGATGCGGTAAAATACTGGACCCGCCACGAGGCGGAGTGGGAATCTTCTATTTCCAATGGCACACTGGTGATGTTGAAAGAGTTTTTTGAATCCTCTGATGGGCTGCATTACAAGCCCAGCTCCTGGATGTTTGCCGTAGATGCTGCATTGCAGCGTATGTTCAATAAGAATGCCTATTCGCTGTTGCAGTTCTCTGTTTTTCACCTGATCGACCTGGTAAAGGGCCTGAAAAAGATCGTAGATATAGAAGATGCAGATACGCCAGGATTGGTGCAGGAGGCCAGGGAGGTATTTCAGCACTTCCTGGAGCAGAAAGCCAGCCGGGAGCTGCTGGGCTTAGACCGCCAGTCCTCTTTAAGGGCATTGATGCATGGCGGTTACCAGGCAAGGAGACAGCTCAAGAAATTTATCAGCACCTTGTTTGAGCAATTTGCCAATATGGATTGCTGGCACAGCATGGCCAAAGCCGGGAAACAACTGGGCTTTACCATGCCCACAATAAACCGTGATGAGCAGGTCACTTTATCGGCACAAGGCCTTTTTCACCCATTACTTTCCTATGCAGTGCCTTATGATATTGAACTGGGCAAGGATAAGCATATGCTTTTCCTGACCGGGGCCAATATGTCCGGGAAAAGTACCTTGCTGCGCAGCCTGGGCCTGAGTGCTCTGCTGGCCCATATTGGTATGGCCGTGCCGGCACAGGCTTATACCATCAGTTTCCTGGAAGGGATCATTACCAATATGCAGGTAGAGGACAATATCTTTAAAGGAGAAAGCTACTTCTTTGCCGAGGTGCAAAGGATGAAGATCACGGCACAGAAAATCCAGCACAGCACAAGGCACCTGGTATTGATGGACGAGCTGTTTAAAGGTACTAATGTGCATGATGCCTATGAGTGCAGCAAAGCCGTGATCCAGCACCTGATCCAGCATAAACAGAATCTCCTGGCCTTGTCTACCCACCTGTATGAATTATATGATGAGCTTAAGAATGAGACCGGGATTGCCTTCCGGTACTGTAATACCAATATTGACCCGGCAGGGAACTACTCTTTTACTTACGAATTAAAAGAAGGGGTATCCAATGATAAAATAGGCTTCCTGGTTTTGCAGCATGAGGGCATCTTAGAAATTTTAAAACGCGGCAATACGTAATTCATTTATAAAACTTACTTTTGCCCTACAATAATCCCCGATAATAATGGAGTCAATAGTAGTGCACGGTAAGACATTTGTACCTTATATTTCCGATGAGGAAATCCAGGCTAAATGTTTTGAAATAGCGGTAAAGATCAATAATGATTATAAAGGCGAAAAGCCTTTGTTCATCGCGATACTGAACGGCTCTTTCTTATTTGCAGCAGATATGTTTCGTCATATCGACCTGGAAGCAGAAATATCGTTCATTAAACTGGTATCCTATAAAGGAACGACCTCTACGGGTAATGTGGTAACGGCCATAGGCCTGGACGAGCGCGTGAAAGACCGCCATGTCATTATCATTGAAGATATCTTAGATACAGGAAGAACTTTGTACCAGTTCTTACCTGAATTGTACAACCAAAACCCTAAATCGCTGAAAATAGCGACCCTGCTGACCAAGCCTACTGCGCGTTTGTTTGATGTACAACCAGATTATCTTGGTTTTGAGATCCCGGACAAGTTTGTTTTGGGTTATGGACTGGATTATGACGGGTTAGGCAGGAACATTCCCAGTATCTATCAATTGGAAGAATAATTAATATTTGAAAAATCTGAACTTCAATCCAATAATATTATTAATTTCACACACAGTAAATATAAAAACAAAAGTATTATGAGCGTTCCAGCAAATTTAAAGTACACCAAAGAGCATGAGTGGGTAGCTTTAGAAGGTGATATAGCCACCATTGGTATCACAGATTTCGCACAGAAAGAATTGGGTGATATCGTATTTGTTGAAGTAGAAACAGTTGGTCAACAATTAGGTGCTAACGAAGTTTTCGGTACGGTAGAAGCGGTGAAAACGGTTTCTGATCTGTATTTGCCGGTTGCTGGTACCGTGTTGGAATTGAATGCAGCCCTGGCTTCTGAGCCGGAGTCGGTAAACAATGATCCTTACGGAAACGGCTGGATGATCAAATTAAAAGTAGACAATCCGGAAGACGTTGCAGCATTATTGGATGCAGAAGCATACCAGTCTGTGATCGGATAATTGTAAAATATCTTTATGTTGACCATCTTTAATTGGTTCAGAAAGCATAAAAAAGTTGCAGCCTTTTGTTTCTATACATGGGCTGCAATTATTTTTGGTGCCTGCCTCATGCCCGGAAAGGATGTGCCCAGCCTTTCTATATTTCAGTATGACAAGCTGATCCACTTCGGCATCTTCGGATTGCTGGCCTTTCTTTTCCTGTTCTTGTTCCGCAATCCAGCTTTGATGCAAGCCGGAGTAATCGTTTTCCTTTCCTGCACCGCTTATGGTTATTTCGTAGAAATACTGCAGGGGAGCGGTATCACCGCAGGGCGCAGCTTTGACCATTACGATGCCCTTGCCGATGCGGTGGGCGCGGCTTTGGGCGTGACTATATTCTTTGTATTAAAATATTTCGGAGACCGGAAACTGCGCAAAAAAACTTAAGAACTGATCTGCTCATTACAGCAACATCATCAGTAAGGGCATTACCATCGCATTGAGGACGAATAAGCCGGTATATTCAGCTTTCCGGGTCCTGGAAAGTACCAGCGCTGCCAGGAAATTAGCTATAGCGGCATAAACACAAAGAATGATTGCTTCGAAGCATTTTTCTTCCAATTCAGCTTGCAGTATTGTATGGATGAGTACCAGGTCTATAAGCACTAAAATACAGAAAAACAGGGTTTTTCGCTTCATTTTATAAGGCTTTGCTCACAGCAATAATCACCCCGAAATTGCCTCCTTTATAAGCATAAGACTGCTCCGGCAGGTAAGTCTGGCTGATGGCACCATCCAGGTAGAGCGCATATTTACAGCCTTTTTCTTTGAAGAACAGTGCGAAGTCGTAGAAATTGATCAGTCCGCGCGACATCATAAAAATACAATCTCCATTGGGCAGGATACCCACGCCGTTACGGATATTTACATTTTCAGATCCCTTATTTAAAGTAGGATTGATGACTCCATCGACCAGGACCATAGGGCCGGATTGTGTCGCGAACTTTACCCCTGCAGCCTTGAATGTTTCTCTTGTGGTAATATGGGCAGTGCCTTTATCAGTAATGTAGAATACACCATTAGGCTTCATGTAAAAGTTGCCGCGGCCATTTGCTTTATTCAGCTTCCTAAGTGTTTTGCCCTGCTCTATATATAGGCCCAGGGGACTATTATCCTCCATATACATCCCTCCGTTCATCGCAAAAACCAATTGCTGTTTTTGCTTTACCGAAAGCCATTGGTCCAGGGAATCAAAATTCCGGAATATATGCCCGTCCTCTGCTTTCCAGAACAATTGTACCACTGCCGGTTTGCAGGTAAATACCAGGAACCGCTCATCCGCTGCAACAGTAATTTGTGGAACGGGCGCGGCTTTTGCTGCATCAGCAAGCTTGGGTGGAGTACCTGTATTATGGCATCCAGATACAATAGTCATTAAAAAAATGAGCCACAAATTTTTCATCTTTTAAGTGCTTGTATTCATTAAAGAGATGGATTCGCTGTCTGGTAGTGTTGATGCAGATAGGTAGGGCGGGGAACGAATAAGGCCGTTTAGTGATTTATCAAATTAAGAGGGTGTCTAAAAAGTACTATTTCGTAATCTCGACTGTAGCATAGCGGAATGGAGCAATCTAAACGTCAAGTATTTATACTTGTGAGATTGCTCGACTTCATTATATTTCGCTCGAAATGACGCGCTTTTTAGACACCGTCTTTTGAAGAGCCTTTACAGGCTTAGTTTTGTATGAACTGTTGTTTGACGATCTCAGGCTTGGCTTTCTTACCTTTAATACGCGCTTCTTTGATCAGCGTATAGGTATGGGCCGCTTTTGTTTTCCTGATGCCGACAAAAGTATGATAGTCTTTAGAGTCAATGATACCGATGTCTTCTTTTTTGAGTTCCCCTACATTGGATAGAAAGCCGACCACATCAATCTTGTTGACTTTGTCTTTCTTGCCTAATGGAATGTACAAGGTTACCCATTTTGGTTTTTCCGGAAGCTCAAAAGGTGGTTCCAGTTTTATTTCAGGGATCTCTTCTTTCGTTAAATAGTCCGGCATGCGTTCATCCGGTCCTATCAGCAGGATCGCCGTACCGCTGGCTTCCATCCTTGCCGTACGCCCGTTACGGTGCGTATAAGCATCTTCAGATGTAGGTAAGTGGTAGTGGATGATATACCTGATGTGCGGAATATCCAGTCCGCGGGCGGCCAGGTCGGTAGTGACCAGGATAAAAGTACTGCCGTTCCTGAATTTGCTGAGTGCGGCATCACGCTCTCGCTGCTCCATAGCACCATGATAATATTCATTGGTGATTCCTCTTTGCCAGAGGTGATAGCTCAGTCGCTCTACAGACTCCCTGTGGTTACAGAAAATGATCATGGGCCTTGCGCCTAACTGGCAGACCAGGTCTACCATGCTTTGTGCCTTATCCTTGTCCGAGCTTTTTACCTGTTGAATGCTTAAGGTTTCCGGTTTGTTGTCATCAGTAATATAGCTGAGTACTTCCGGCTCTTCCAAGCCTATAAATTCAGGAACAGATACTGCTGCAGTTGCAGAGGTCAGCATACGTCTTTCAACATTAGGCAGATTGTCGGTAATGAACTGTATTTCTTCCTGGAAGCCAAGTTCCAGGGTTTTGTCAAATTCATCGAATACCAGGTAACGGATACCTGTGGTGTCGAAATTCTTCCTGCGGATATGATCGCCCAGGCGACCCGGGGTGCCTACAATAATATAAGGGGCTTCTACCAGCTCATTCTCTTCAATCTCTCTTTTATGGCCACCGTAGCAACAGGTTATTTTCAATCCGGTACGCATAGATTTAAATACCTTTTCTATTTGCATCGCCAATTCCCGGGAAGGCACTACGATCAGGGCCTGGGTAGATTTAACGGTGGTATCTAAATTTTTTAAAACAGGAATTAAGAAAGCAAGGGTCTTTCCGGAACCGGTTGCCGAAAGAAGTTTTACATTTTTATGTTGTTCGGCAGCTTCAATGGCCTCTTGCTGCATTTGGTTTAATGACTCAAACCCAAGTACTGTAAGTAGGTCAGATATATTGAAAGAAAAACTCATGATTGCTTTTTAATGTGTATGCAAAGCTAATACTTACTCGCTAGGTTCATCAGATTTATTTTCGTCCTTTTTATTTTGCATCACCTCTATACCTGCTGAAATGCCTTGTTCCTGCACGATAAGCACACCTCAATAAATACTTTTAGCTCAGGCATTTGATGCCCCGGCTTATATGACAATGGTCTTTCAAGCCTTGACAGAGGCTCAAAGACCACTGAAACAACAGGGATAGATCGTTACTGTTCCATACCTGTATGCCAGGCAAACCTGGTTTTATTTTGAGATAACCAGTTTTGCCGTGTACACTTCCTTGGAATATATTTTCAGGATATAAGTACCTGCAGGAAGAGATTGGTTGAAAAACGAGTATTTATTGTTGTTTACATTTTTGGTTTGATAGATCATACGGCCCTGTATATCCAATACATCTATTTGTGTGATAGGATAAGGGGACTCAATAATGCTGTTGCCATTTGATTGGGAAGGATTAGGATAAACACTGACCATGTTCTTCCCGGCTTCTGCATCCCGGTCGGTAACCTGTCTTATTTTTACCATTTTGGAATAATTTACTGTTCCGTTCAGGCTCATTTTTAAACGGTAGTAATTATTGCCTATTACGGCATTTTGATTCCGGTAATGGTACTTGCCGTTCTGTGTTGCTACAGGCTGTGTGGTATAAAGGTCGGTATCGAAATTTTTCCCGTCTTTGCTGTACTGAAGGGTATATTGTTCCTGCGGGTCTTCATTTGCCATGGTCCAGCTGAGCAAGTGTGTCCTGTCCTCTTCCAGCTGACCGGAGAAATCTATAAGATGCTGGGGTAGGGGAACACCGGGGATCATTTCAAAATGGACCCTGTTGGATACCTCGGTATAAGAATCGTTGGTAAACATCACGAGGTAATAATTACCCAGGCTCTGTGGCATAGCCAGTAAGGGTATGTCCTTAGTGCCGGAAGTATGCCCGTCAAAATAGGTATAGCTGATGAATTCGCTGCTCGGGTGAGCGACCGTATCGCTATAGATACCTAGCCAGTCTTTGGTAAGGCCGGGTGCATCCATCCAGGAAGTGGTGATGTACTCTCCCAGATAATACTGGTGCGGCGCTGCACCTGCAATAGATAAGGAGGTAATACTGTCGCCCACTGAAAAATAAATGCGCTCGGAAGCTTCTGCATATTGATCCTGTAAAAGATAGGTAGCAAAATAATAGCCTTTTGCCAGCCCGTTAGCATTGAACACGCCTCCGGTAGTATTCCGTACATAAGCCCATTTCGTGGAGTTGGTGCCGCCACCGGGTACATCACTTATCTTGTAGACACCTATCCAGTCATTTGTTAAATTGGGCGCATTGCTAAAATGGATCGGTACGGTAACGCCTAAATCAAAATTATAGGTTGTTGTACTTAAGACGGGTATAGGGCCAAAGTAGAAAGGCACCTTTGGGGTAATTTGCGTATAACCGCTATTGCCAAAATAAGCTACAAAATACTCTCCGGCCAGCACGCTTTGAGGAAGGGTAAAGGTCAATACGCCATTTGCGCCACCGGTATTTTGCCAGACAATAGAGGGGGAGCCGGAGCCGGGAGTCTGGCCTTTTTTGTAGATCCCTATCCATGCGCCCGGGTCTGTAGCACCGTTGGTAAAAGTAACTTTAATGGTGCGTGCACTGTACCTGGCGCTGTCTAAAGCAACAGCAGGGTTAAAGACGATGCTATTATATACCTTAAAAGAATCTGTCGCAGACCATGCCGACCAGGACTGGTTGCGGTCCCGGTGTCTTGTACGCACATAATGCCAGCCATTGGCAACCGATCCGGCAGGTAAAGTATATTGAGTGATATCTACACCGGCATTCTGGTCAACGGAAAGCGCACATTCATACTGGCCCTGCGGGTGACCATACAGGTCCTCAAAGTGGCGGAAGCTTCTTTTTTCGAGCACACTGAAGTTGCGGGTAGCACTTACCTGGAACTCTGTAGAGTTCAGTAATTCGTTGCCCGGGGATACAAAAGGGGAACTCTGGATCGTTAAAGGCAATTGTACCGAATCCGCAAAAACATTGGTGATGTCCGGTGTTGCCGGCAGCGGTACATTTTTATAGCGGTGAAAGGAATCGATCTTTACATTGTCCTGCCAGTCTATCTGCGTATCATCAGAGCTGGCCGTTTTTATTTTTTTTCCTCCTATAGAGTAGGTAGTTATATCGGCCTTATCCTGAAGCATATCTATTTCTACTAACTGGTAAGCCCAGTTGGCAATTGTTTTTTGTACATCTTCGGCATTGGCCTCTTCGGCTGTATTACCCCAATATTGGTCCCAGGCCGTACCCCCGGAAATGATATGGTAGGCAGGAGCTTCGGTAAACTGTCCCCGGGCATACAGGTGATGATGGGCACCCACATTCAGCAGGAACTTAGGCGAGGTCATGCAGTAGGGGATCAGCTGGTCCCTCAGCCATGGAGAGACATCCGACACATACTGCTCTGCCCGGTAAGGCCTGTGGCCGATGGTGATAATCCATTTCACACTGGGGTCAGCATTGGCAGTATCTACTACTTTCCTGGCCCAGTTGAGCTGTTGGGTGCTCACGCCGTCGGTATTGGTATAGATCACCACTACGTTACCTGCCTGGAAAGAATAATATCCTTCCTGGCCGGAATAGATACCTTTATAATGCATACTGTCCAGTACAAAGTGCTCATAATACGTTCTGATGCCTTCCGGCTGATAGGTCTCATGATTACCTACTGCAGTCTGTATCGGTAAAAGTCCCGAGAGGTACCTAGACTTTTTAAGATGCAGGTTTTCATAATGGTCCAGGCTGCCGTTATCTACCTGGTCGCCCAGGTTCAATATAAAGGAAACAGAATCATTAAAGTTGGGGCCATAAAGCTGGGTCATTTTTCTTTTAGCGGCCAGCATCAAAGTGTCGTAGCGGAAGGAGTTCCTGATCTGGTTGTCGCCAATGATGAGAAAGCGTAGCTTGCCGCTTGCATTGGGTGCCATACCTGGCTGCGGTAAAGTACGGAAGGAGTTGACGGCACTGGAGTCGTTGCCGCTCACCACCCGGTAATAATATTTAGTAGCGGGCTGCAGGTCTCTTAGCTTTATCGTGTTATAAAAATAGTTATTGTTATACCCGGTACCGGTTATCAGGTTGCAGTCTCCTGTTGCCGTTGCGTTCAGGTTATTTTCCGCCAGTCCGTAACGCACAATGGGGTTGGCTACTGTAGTGCTGGTTTTCCAGTTGATGACAATACCTGTGGATTGTATGGCCTGGAGATAAGGGTCAATTTGTGCACGAAGGGTTGTTGTCGTGGCCAATAAGTTGCACAGCAGAAATGCTGTGTAGAGGAGAAGTCTTTTCATAAAAAGGTATGCTCAATTTTGCGCGAGCGAAATTGGACATAACATATTATTTGAAAATATTCTTAGCATTATTAAATTATTAAGCTGCCTGGGAATGTCTGCTGCATATCCCGAAACAAAAAGCAGTAGCAGCTCTTTGGCTACTACTGCTTTATATAACTATCCTGTATTGTTTTTTTTTAGCGGGGCTATTTTAATATAGCGTCCTGCCCTTGTTCTTATTTTTTAGCGGCAACGATCTCTTTGATTTTTTCATAAAGAATGTCTTCACCACCTTCTTCATAGCCGGTATGCATGAAAGCGATCTTGCCATCCTGGTCTACGATCAGGGTGAACGGTACATTCTGGAAATTTAAAGAACGTTTTAAGTCAGAGTTAGGATCCTGGAATACCGGGAAGTTCCAGCCCTGGGATTTTGCATAAGAACGCACCTGCGCTGTAGCACGTGCATCATCCATAGATACCGCCATATAGTTTAATTCAGGTGTTTCCTTTTGCCAATCAGCCATTTTGCCTCTTATGTTTTTAATCTCTTTTTTGCAGGGGATACACCAGGTTGCCCAGAAACTGATCAGGGTTACTTTTCCCTTTTCTACAGTCTGGTTAAAAGCAATAGAAGATCCGTTAAGATCTTTTACAGTTGTTGAAGGTAAGTTAGCTTGCTGTGCTTGTACTTGAAATGCCATTACTAAGCCGGCAATAAAAGCAACCATTTTTTTCATAATTATTGTTTGTTTGATATGTTGTTAAAATATTAAAAAAAATAAGACCAAATGTACTTAAAAAGATTTACTTTAGCTTGTTAAAATATAAAACGGATTCTGTGATCCGGCCCTTGTTAGACGGGCATTTTTAATGATAGTTTAATAAATGTGTTAAAATAATTTTTTTACTAAGATCACATAATGAAAGCATTATCTCTACTCTTCATTGCCTCTGCAGGTATCACCTCTCTGAGCTATGGACAAGGCCTTCTTCCTGGTAAAATCTCCGGGGACCTGATGACCAATATGAATTTTTTCAGCAGGGATTCCTCTATCAAGGCATCCGATAACCCATTGTACGATAATTTGTTGAGTGGGGGTGAGGCCTGGCTGGGTTTGCGTTATTCCCAGGAAGGGTTTGATGCTTTTGTGCGTATGGATGTCTTTAATAACTCCAATTTGCTGGTGCCTATACAACCGACCACGGGTTTCGGTATCGGTGCATGGGGTATCTCAAAAGATGTTCAGAAGCTGAATATCACAGGAGGATATATTTATGACCAGATCGGGAGTGGTAGTATTTTCAGGTCTTATGAAGACAGGGGATTATTGATCGATAACGCCCTGGTAGGCTTAAGGTTGAAATACCAGTTGAGTGATAATATCTCTGTGAAGGCATTTACCGGGCAGCAGAAATTTTTATTTACGCGCTACCAGCCTATCATCAAAGGCCTGAGCATGGACGGTAACTTCAATTTTAAAAATAAGGTGTTTTTAAATCCCGGTTTTGGGGTGGTGAACCGTACCCTTGATGGAAAGAGTGTTGATGCAGTGGTGACCAGGACAAATAATTTACCGCTGGAGCAAAGAAAAGAAGCTAAATATAATATGTATGCCGGTTCGGTGTACAATACTTTGTCGATCGGGGGCTTTTCCTGGTATGTAGAAGGTGCGCTGAAGAGCGAGGAAGCGTTTAATGATTATAAAGGTAACCTGGAATACAATCCCGGATCTTTCCTCTACAGTACCCTTAGCTATGCGATGGAAGGCCTGGCCATAAATGTTACGGGTAAACGTACCCAGAACTTTGTTATGCGTACCTCTCCCTCTGAAAACGCCAACTTAGGTATGGTGGGCTGGCAACCCCTGGTAGCACAGATCAGGCCGCAAAGACTGATCGCACGTTATATGCCTCAATCGCTTGACTGGAGCGAGATGGCCCTGAACGGTAACGTGATGTATGTGCCTAATGATAACTATGACTTTAACGTAAGCTATACGCATATCAATAAGCTGGACAATGAAAAACTGTACCGGGAAGCTTATTTTGAAACAAATATCAGGAGTCTTAGAGACATCCGCCTGACTCTGGGCTTACACTATATGGAGTACAACCAGGAATACTATCAGTTCAAGCCCGGTGTTCCTATGGTGAAAGCCATTACCCCATTTGCTGAGTTTGTGTATAAATTATCGCCTAAGCAATCCCTTTCTGTTCAGGCACAGTATATGGATACAAAACAGGATTTCGGTAGCTGGGCATTCCTGCAACTGGAATATGCCATTGCGCCGATGTGGTCTTTTGCTGTTTCCGATATGTATAATATCAAGCCTGCTCATACGGAGCAGAAGGCAGAGCACTATTACAACTTCTTTATAGCGCATACCAGAGGGGCCAACCGTTTCTCTGCAGCCTGGGTAAAACAAGTTGAGGGGATCAACTGTACCGGAGGTGTTTGTCGTTACGAGCCTGCTTTTAATGGCTTAAGAGTTATGGTTACTTCAACATTCTAAATAATAGATTTCATTAATAAAAGAACAGGCCTTCATAATATCATGAAGGCCTATTCTTTTTTACCAACTTTTAAAAAAATTAACTAAAAGGATATGCTATAAAATCCAATGCTATATTATCTTTGTTGCGATGAGGATACTGATTTCCATATTTTTCTTTCTACTACTGTCTACACAGTTAATACCTGTGAAAGAAGTAGGCAAGAATTTATGGAGCCAGACTATGGCAGAGGAAGAAGTTACCCCGCAAAACCTGGTACACAAACTGCAGCCGATCAACAGGCTGTGGTACCTTGATTTTTCTACCTCTACCGATCAATTTGATCAAAAGAACCAGCAAGCATTTATTATTGTTGATGAAGCACTGATCAAGTGTTATCATCTGGAAGTACTCACACAACCTCCCAATCTCCTTTCCCTGGCTTAGGCTTTACCCTGCTCTGCAATTGTCTTGAATCCATGTATGCCGATGTATAGAATTTAGGTATTACACTGAGACTGTTGAAGAATTTACCTTATTGATGAACAGATTGTAGTTTACCAGACGGCTTGATGTTGCTGTATTTGGTGGCATTTACGATACTGCTTCTTATTCAATTTTTTCTCCAAACACTTATATTTAAACCTAAAAATGGCTCATAAAAAGTCCTTATTTTCCTATGCCAAGAATGATGTCCTGGCGGGATTGATCGTATTCTTAATTGCTTTGCCCCTTTGTCTCGGTATTGCCCAGGCTTCGGGCGCACCCCTGTTTTCCGGTATCGTTGCCGGTGTGATAGGAGGTGTCATCATCGGATTCCTAAGTAAAAGTACCTTTAGTGTCAGTGGTCCTGCAGCGGGACTGGTATCCATTGTAGTGGGTGCCCTCACCGAGTTGGGCGCATTCGAAATTTTCCTGTGTGCCGTGATCCTGGCAGGTGTTTTCCAATTATTGCTCGGCCTTATTAAGGCGGGTACATTTGCCAATTTCTTTCCTTCCAGTGTTATTGAAGGGATGCTGGCAGGTATCGGCTTAACCATTATTTACAAGCAACTGAGAGATGCTGTCGGTTATAATGATGGAAGAGTAGGTATGCTGGACGGAGAGCGCGGTATGGATTTTAACCTGCTGACCGGCCTGGTGGATAACATACACTGGGGCGCTGTGGTGATCACATTGGTTTGCCTGGGTATCTTAATCCTTTGGAGTACCAAACCCTTTCGTAAGCTGCAAATGATCCCTGCGGGGCTTATCGTAGTTGTTGTAGGTACTTTGATGAACGTGCTGTTCCATAAAACAAGCGGTATGCTGCATTTAGATGAAGAATACCTGGTGCAGCTGGAAGTACCCACTTCGGCAGAAGCTTTCTTTGCCCAGTTTACACTGCCCGATTTCAGCGGCTTTGCCAACTTTGCCGTATGGAAATATGGGTTGATCATCGCAGTAGTGGCCTCTATTGAAACCTTATTGTGTATTGAAGCTACCGATAAACTTGACCCTTTAAAAAGAAATACTTCAGGCAATAAAGAACTGATCGCGCAAGGTATTGGTAATGTCACCAGCGGTTTCCTGGGAGGTCTGCCCATCACTTCGGTGATCGTGCGCTCCAGTGCCAATATCAATGCCGGTGCAAAATCCAAATTGTCCACCATAGTACATGGCCTGCTTTTATTTGGTTGTGTGGCAGCGATCCCGATGGTGTTGAATATGATCCCTAAATCAGCTTTGGCGGCCATATTGATCTTTACCGGTTATCGTTTGGCACGCCCTGCCATATTCGTTCATATGTACCATGTAGGCAGAACAGAGTTTATGCCGTTTGTAGTGACCGCAGTTGCCGTAGCCTTACCATTCTTAGGTTTACTGAACGGTGTAGGATTGGGTATGATCATCAGCATTTTTTACCTTTTACGTGCCAATACGAGGATTCCTTATTATTACAAAAGAATACAGACCAAAGACAAGGATGTCATTATGCTGGAGCTGGCACAGGAAGTTTCTTTCCTGAACAAAGGCAGCATTAAGAAAACACTGGAAAACTTTCCTGAAGGCAGTACCATCGTACTGGATGCCACGCACTCAGAATATATCGACTATGATGTACTGGAAGAGATCAGGGAATTCTATACGGTGAAAGCTCCCACCAAAAATATTACCGTTTCACTGGTCGGGTTCAGGAATGAGTATAAGATCCCTTCCGGGGCCAGCGTACACGTGATGATGGATAAGCTGGAGCAAAGTGAGGATGCCAGGAAATGGGCCGGTAATCACAACAAATTATTAAAAGAACTCGAATCGTAGTTCCAGGTGTAAAGCTTGCTGGTTTTAACCCCTTTTTATTAATTCATTAAAACAAAAAATTAAATGTTACAAAAGTATAATAACGACTTAAACTCTATCCAGCCACAAGATGCATTAGAGATTTTATTAGACGGGAATAAGCGATTCACGAACGGGATCAGTGTAAATAAAGATTTACTGAGTAAAGTCGAGTTAACCGGCAACAGCCAAAAACCTTTCGCTGCCATCCTGAGTTGTATGGATTCACGTGCTCCTGTTGAAATTATCTTTGACCAGGGTATTGGCGATGTGTTCAGCGTGAGAATGGCCGGTAATGTAACTTCAGAGAATGTACTGGGTTCATTGGAATACGCCACGGGTGTGGTAGGTTCTAAATTATTGATGGTGTTAGGCCATACGAATTGTGGCGCGGTGAAAGGCGCTATTGATAAAGTAGAATTAGGTAGCCTGACGCAATTGCTTGAAAAGATCCGCCCGGCAGTAACAGAGGCCTGCACAGACGGTAAAGACTGTTCCAGCTCCGATAAAGAATATGTAAACTCAGTGGCAGCATTGAACGTACACAATGCCAAACAATCCATTTTAGATCAAAGCCCGATCATTAAAGACCTGGTGAAAGCAGGAAAAGTATTATTAGTAGGCGCTATGTATGATGTAGAAAAAGGAGAGGTGAGGGTACTGGACTCTAAATTTGAGTTATAGAACATACAATTTTTATTTAAAGGCGGTCTACCGGAAGGTAGGCCGCCTTTGTTATTTAAGGGTGAAAACAAGACTGCCACGCGCTGCATCAGCTAAGAAGACTTTTGGATACCGATATTAATGACTAACTTTGTCACACTTTTGTCTTCTGGTAATCTCTTATGGCTTCGTTTCAACATCATGATTTAGACCCTAAATGCAGCAGGTGCTCTGAGCGGTTTACAAATGTTTTTTGTAAAGCCAATTATGATGCTTTGCAGGATATTGAGAAAGAAAAGATCTGCAGTTTTTACAAAAAAGGTGAAGTCATCTTTAAAGAAGGTGCCCGGCCTTTCGGTATTTTTTGCCTGAACAGGGGGAAAATAAAATTAGTAAAAACAGGCGATGACGGCCGGGAACATATTGTGCGCCTGGTGCGTCCCGGTGATCCCCTGGGTTATCGCTCCCTGCTGAGCGGTGATAAATACAATGCCAGCGCTATTGCTATTGAAGACAGCGGTGTCTGCTTCATTCCTAAAGAATTATTCATCGGCATCCTGGCTAAGGACAGCGACCTGACCTTTGAAATGCTGCGCCTGCTCTCCGATGATCTCAAAAAAGCAGAACTCCAGTTAACCCATTTAGCCCAGAAACCCGTAAGAGAAAGAGTAGCAGAAGCCTTATTGTTTATCAAAGAAACCTATGGCTTTGATACCGACGGCATCACCATCAATGCCTCCTTTAGCCGGGAAGATATTGCCAATATCGTGGGGACGGCTACAGAAACGGCTATTCGCCTGCTTTCCGAACTCAATAAAGAAGGTATTATCAAGCTGAGCGGTAAAAGGATCAGCATCCTGAACCTGGAGAAACTGATCAAAGTAGCCAACGTTTTCGACTAACAGTTCTTCCTTTCTTATGCCCGGAATATGATATAAATCATGTTTTGGGTTTTCATTCATCATTTTATTTCCGGCCACTTCGTGTGAATTTTGTACCTGATCAAACCAGGTTTCAAAAAAATAGCATCGAATGGAAGAAGCACGCACTTTACCGGTCACTACTGCAGCAGCGCTGACAGCGCTTATGCACAGCATCCTGAAGGATCTTTATCCCCGGGTGTTTAACAGTTGCCAGGCTGTGGCTGCTGCGGCAGAAGACCTCGAGCAGACTCCTGATACCAGGCTGCTGAAGAGTTCTGTGGACAGCATTTATAATGCGATAGAGCGCCTGTTCTATAAAGAAAAGATCGTCTTATTCCCATATCTCGAAAAACACTTTAGCCCGGAGACCAGGCCTAAAACCATCACTGCTATTCATACGGCCCTGGAAGAAGGTAGCCGTATTACTAAGATGACAGACTTATTCAAAGACTGGCTGTCGGCAGCAGGCTTTGAGGCAGGTGGTACGATGCCGGGAAAGCAGGTCCCTGTGGCTTTCCGGGACTTTGAAAGTGCCTGGCAGGAGTTGTGCCGGAACCGGGAAAATATGTTTAGCTCTTTTACTCCCTGAATAAAACTAAAGTGATGGTTGAAGATAAAATAGTAGCCACTTGTTACCACTGTGGCGATGAATGTGCTACCGATACACTCGCGATAGCGGACAAGCACTTTTGCTGTAATGGCTGCCTGAATGTTTACCAATTGCTGAACCAGAATGAGCTGGAAGATTACTATTGCCTGAACCAGGCACCCGGCCAGAAGATAAAAGCTATACCGGATGAAAAATTCGCTTTCCTCGATGAGCCGGGCGTGATCCAAAAACTCCTGCTCTTCAGAAATGAGCAGCAGGCACAGGTCTCCTTTTATCTGCCCCAGATGTACTGCAGTTCCTGCTTATGGCTGCTGGAGCATTTATCTGAGCTGGACAAACAGATCATCAGTTCCCAGGTTAATTTCAATAATAAAACACTTAAAGTTACTTTCCAGATCGATCATTTATCCCTGCGCGCTTTGGCCGAATTGCTCGCCAGGATCGGTTACGAGCCGGTGATTGATATTTATGAAGACAAAGCAGAAAAGGACAAATACGATTCCAAAAGATCTTACCTTAAGCTGGGTATTACCGGCTTCTGTTTTGCCAATATTATGCTGATCGCATTCCCCGAATATCTAGGCTTAGACCCTGAAGCGCAGCCGGGCCTGGCCTTGTTTTTCAAGATTGCTAATGTCTTGCTGGCCCTGCCCGTCGTACTTTATGGAGCAAGAGAATTCTTCATCAATGCCTGGTACAGCTACCGGCAGCGCTACCTCAACATTGATGCACCTATTGCACTGGCCGTTGCCGTAACCTTTGGCAGAAGCCTCTACGAGGTATTCAGCAATACCGGTGCCGGGTATTTCGACAGCATGTCGGGTATTGTCTTCTTCATGCTCCTGGGGCGCACCCTGCAAAACAGGAGCTATACCACATTGCGCTTTAACCGTGATTACAAATCCTATTTTCCTCTTGCCGTCACCCGCATCAAAGAGGCACAGAAATCCCTGGTCAAACTGGAGGCTATTGAGACCAACGATGTATTGCTGATCCATCACCAGGAGATCATTCCTACCGACTGCTTATTATCTAAAGGAACTGCGCAGATCGACTACAGCTTTGTGACCGGGGAAGACCGGCCCGAGACCGTTGATAAAGGTGCGGTGCTCTATGCCGGGGGCAGAAATGCAGGCGAAGCTATAGAAGTGCTGACCGTAAAACCCTTTAACCAGAACAGCTTTACACAACTCTGGAACAATAGTGTATTTCAGAAACAGGCAGATGATAAAGAAAGCCGCATAACAGTGATCAGTAAATATTTTTCCCTGGCAGTGCTCCTGGTTGCCCTGGGCACCTTTATCGCCTGGCAATTTATAGCGCCTGCTACTGCCTGGAAAGCAGCCACAGCCGTGCTTATCGTGGCCTGTCCCTGTTCTTTGTTACTCACCTCTTCCTTTACCAATGGCTACCTGCTGGAGCGGCTGGCAGGTGCCGGATGCTATTTTAAAAATGCCCGGGTGATCGAGCAGATCACAAAGATACAGCACATCGCCTTTGACAAAACCGGAACGCTGACCACCGCAAATGCTTCAGGTATAAAAGTGGACCTGATGCGCCTGAGCCGTGAAGAATTGGATACCTTGATGAATATCTTGTCGCAGAGCCTGCACCCTTTGAGCAGGGCCATTACACAGTATCATCAGTACCATGAGATGCCGCAAGAAGCCCTTGCCATGAAAGAGATCCCCGGAGCAGGTATTGAAGCCTGGCATGAAGATAAACATTACAAAATAGGTAGCGCGCTCTTCGTAAAAGGCATTGCAGCAACCGATCATAAAGCTACCCATGTTTATATCGCCATAGATGCGGAAATCAAAGCCCGGTATGCTTTTGAAGTGCAACTGATGCCGGGAGCTGCAAGCCTGGTCGGTCAACTGGCACGGGGGTATGAACTTTCCCTTTTAAGTGGCGATAATGATGCTTCCCGTTCCTTTTTCAGCGAAGTATTTGGCAAAAAAAGCACTTTGAAATATAGTATGAAGCCCGGTGATAAGCTGGACTATATACGCAGTCTGCAGGAAGGCGATAAAAAAGTGATGATGATCGGTGACGGGCTGAATGATGCCGGGGCCTTGCAGCAAAGCGATGTGGGCATAGCCGTGGTGAAAAGTGCCTTTGCCTTTAGCCCTGCCTGTGATATCATCATGGAATCTGAAAAACTACGATACCTGCCTCAATTCATAAACTGGGGAAAAGGAGGGAAACGACTGATCACAATAGGTTTCATCTATTCCCTCCTGTTTAATGTAGTTGGTTTGGGATTTGCCGTCACGGGTAATCTTTCTCCGCTGGTAGCCGCCATCCTGATGCCTTCCTCTTCATTGGGCATTATCCTGATCGCCTACCTGGGTGTACGTCGTATGGCCCGGCTAAACGTATAAATGTGCTGCACCATGCCGCCAGATTGGATCAAAGCTATACCGGCAGACAAAAAGATGACAAAAATCATATTTAGGCCTAATGCCAGACATAAAATAAAAGTTCTGTTAAAATGAACTTTGCATTCAAACACCAGGTTATGGGTATCGTTATTTTTCTCTTAAGTGTTTCTCTTCTTGTGGCTCTTTTCTTTCTGGGCGCTTACGTCTGGGGCGTTAAGTCCGGCCAGTTTGATGATGACTATTCCCCGGCACACAGGATATTTTTCGACGACAACACAGCATCTAAAAGCAAAACAAATAATAAATAACAAAGATTATGATTCAGAAAGAACATTTCTTTTATGACAACAAGATCGTGAAGCAATTCGGTATTGCTACTATGTTCTGGGGTATTGTCGGTATGCTCGTGGGGGTGGTTATTGCCTTGCAACTTGCCTTCCCTGCGCTGAACCTGGGCATTCCCTATACTACCTTCGGACGATTAAGACCTATTCATACCAATGCGGTGATCTTCGCCTTTGTCGGTAATGCCGTATTTGCAGGAGCCTATTATATCTTTCAAAGAGTACTCAAGGCCAGGATGTACAGCGATCTGCTCAGTAAGATCCACCTTTGGGGCTGGCAGCTGATCATTGTGGTGGGTGCCGTATCCCTGGCACTGGGCTACACCACCAGTAAAGAATATGCAGAACTCGAATGGCCTATAGATATTGCCATTACACTCATCTGGGTGGTGTTCGGGATCAATATGATGGGCACTATGCTCAGGCGCAGAGAGCGCCATATGTATGTAGCCATCTGGTTCTTCATTGGTACCTGGGTCGCTGTAGCCATGCTGCACATCGTTAACTCTTTTGCTTTGCCTTATAGCTGGTTTGGCTCCTACAGCGCTTTTGCAGGCGTACAGGATGCATTGGTACAATGGTGGTACGGGCACAATGCCGTAGCCTTTTTCCTGACCACCCCTTTCCTGGGACTGATGTATTACTTTGTACCTAAAGCCGCCAATCGCCCGGTATATTCCTATCGCTGGAGCATTATTCACTTCTGGGCATTGATCTTTATCTACATCTGGGCCGGGCCGCATCACCTGCTATACACCGCTTTGCCGGGATGGGCACAAGCCCTGGGTACGGTATTCAGTATTATGCTGATCCTGCCTAGCTGGGGCGGTATGCTGAATGGCCTGTTCACCATACGCGGTGCCTGGGACAAGGTGAAAGAAGATCCTATTTTAAAAATGTTCATCGTTGCATTGACCTGTTATGGTATGGCCACCTTAGAAGGTCCATTACTGTCCATAAAATCTTTAAATGCGATCTCACACTATACCGACTGGACGGTAGCACACGTACACATAGGCGCTTTAGGCTTCAATGGATTTATGGTCTTCGGGATGCTGTATTATATGATCCCTAAAATGTGGAACACGGACCTGTATTCCCGTAAAATGGCCAATACCCATTTCCTGATCGGTACCATCGGTATTTTGTTGTACGCAATTCCCCTGTACTGGGCAGCCTTTACCCAAAGCCTGATGTGGAAACAATTTACAGAATCCGGGCAATTGAAATACCAGTTCCTGGAAACCGTTACCCACATTGTTCCTGCCTATATCATAAGAGCCATTGGTGGTGCCCTGTACCTTTTCGGAGCCAGCATGGCCGTGTACAACCTGGCTAAGACGATGAAGAAAGGTTCTTTCGTAGCCAATGAGGCCGCATCTGCGGTGCCTTTCAGAGCATTGCCCGTTCAGGCTCCAGAAGGTCATAAAGTACACTGGCATACCCGCCTGATCGAACGTCGCCCGGTGACCTTAACTATACTAAGTCTTGTTGCTGTAGCCATAGGTGGATTGGTGGAACTGACCCCTTCTTTGCTCGTCGATAAAGATGTACCGGTGATCTCGGTCGTAAAACCCTATACTCCTTTAGAACTGGCAGGCAGAGATATTTACGTCCGTGAAGGCTGTTACAACTGTCACTCCCAAATGATACGCCCTTTCCGGGATGAAATAGCCCGTTACGGAGAGTACTCCAAAGCCGGTGAGTTCATTTACGACAGGCCTTTCCAATGGGGCAGCAAGCGTACCGGTCCGGACCTGCATCGTATAGGCGGCAAGTACTCCAATGCATGGCACTATGCACATATGGACAATCCGCAGGAGATCTCCCCGGGCTCCATCATGCCGGCATATCCCTGGTTGTTGCAGAATAAAGCCAATACCGCTTTACTGCCCAATAAAATAAGAACACTGCGCAAACTGGGCGTACCATATCCTGAAGGATACGATGAAAAAGCTATTGCCGAATACGAAAAGCAAGCCCAAGAAGTGACCGGTAAACTGAAGGAAGAAAAGATCAAAGGAGCTACGGCAGATAAAGAGATCATTGCCCTCATTGCCTATATGCAGCGCCTGGGTACTGATATCAAACAATTGGATAAAGCCAATACAACTGCATCAGCCGAATAAAAATCCGGTATTTAATGAAATCTAAAATCTGAAGACATGAAGTTTAAAAACTATCTGACCGAGATCGACAATGTCGCCATCTTCCCGATCATCTCCCTGGTGATTTTCGTGACCATATTTGCTGTCGCAGCTATATATGCCTTTTCCGCAGATAAAAATAAGATGAAGGATAATGCAAATATCCCTTTGAACTAAAAACAAGAAACAAATGAATGCAATGTATAAAAAACTATTAGCTTGTTGCACACTGGTAGGTATGGTATCAGTACCCGCTGTCAGCTTTGCCCTTAGTGTAATCCCGGCCGAAACGCCTGCTACCGGGGCTTATGACACCATCAGGTACGTATTATTCGGTTTCGCTATTCTGCTCTTGTTTGTCATTATAGCATTAGGCTATGCGATAAAAGCTTCCCTGGCGATAAAGGGTAAGCAACTAGCGAATAAGAAAAAACTGCACAGTGGTGCAGCTCTGCTTGTCTTGCTGACCGGGCTTATTACATCGCTACCGGCAAAGGCAGAGGAAGCTACAAAAGAAGTGGTAGAAGAAGCTCCGGGTTTCTGGGGCAATCTCTTCAATACCGCGCCTAATGATATGCTGATCACGATCCTGGTAATCCTCGTAGAGCTGATGGTCATATTTGTACTGGTACGTGTGCAGATCAAGCTGCTGAAAGAAAAAGTAGTTGCGGCTCCTAAACCTGTATCTGAGGGCTTCTCCTGGGCCAGGTTGTTGGAAAAGCTGGGTGCTAACAAAGCTACAGATGATGTGGCAGGACTGGACCTGAATCATGACTATGACGGTATCAGGGAACTGGATAACAATATCCCTAAATGGTGGCAGCTTGCCTTCGGAGGCACTGTGGTCATCGCTATTATCTACCTGTTCCGGATGTTTGGTACAGGAAGTTTGCCCGACCAGATCACCGAACTGCATGAAGAGCAGCGTATCGCTGCCATCAAAATGGCCGATTACCTGAAAAATGCCGCGAACAATGTAGATGAAAACACCGTGGTAATGTTGGATGCAGGCGGTATCGCACAAGGTAAAGAACTGTTTGCCAAAAACTGTATCGCCTGTCATGGCGGTGCCGGAGAAGGTACCATAGGTCCTAACCTGACCGATGAATACTGGCTGCATAAAGGAGGTATTAAAGACGTATTCTACAGCATTAAATACGGTTGGCCGGAGAAAGGGATGAAATCCTGGCAGTCTGATTTCTCACCTGCCCAGATCGCTCAGCTCGCCAGCTATGTGAAATCATTGGCCGGTTCCAACCCTGCCAATGGAAAAGTAAAAGAAGGAGAATTATATTCAGAAGCCGCTGAAGGTGCCGCGAAGGCAGAGGAAGCCAATACTGCTACCCCGGCGAAAGCAGCTCAGGAAAGTTAAGAAAAACCAGGACCATGTCAGATCAGGAATTGAGTACAGGAGAACATTACGGAAACCGCATTTCCGGCCTTGATAAAGTAGGGAAGCGTAAATGGATCTACGCCTTCCAGCCTCATGGCAAGTTTTATAAGATCAGGACCTGGATCACCTGGGCATATTTGTTGTTGTTGTTTGGGATGCCATTTATCAAGGTAAATGGCAATCCCTTGTTTTTGTTCAATATCCCTGACAGGACATTCATCCTCTTCGGCCAGCTTTTCCTGCCCCAGGACTTTATGATCCTAGGTGTTGCCATGCTGGTCGCACTGGTATTCATTATCGTATTCACTTTACTGTTCGGGAGAGTATTTTGTGGCTGGGTGTGTCCGCAGACCATCTTCCTGGAAATGGTCTTTCGTAAAATAGAATTCTGGATGGAAGGGCCTGCACACAAGCAAATGGCGTTGGCCAAGAAAAAAGAAAAACCCGCTTCCTATTACAGCAGGAAGGCTTTAAAGCACTTTATATTTTTCCTCTTATCCTTTATAATCGCCAATACATTTCTGGCCTACATCATCGGCATAGATGAATTGTTTAAAATTATTACGGGAAAACTTTCCGAACATATCGGGGGCTTACTGTCCATTCTCGGTTTCAACACTATCTTTTACCTGGTCTTTGCGTATGTGAGAGAAATTGTCTGTACCGTAGTTTGTCCTTACGGCAGATTGCAGAGTGTGCTGCTGGATAAGCAATCTGTAGCCGTGGCCTATGATTACAACAGAGGAGAGCCGAGAACTAAAAAAAGAAAAGATATAGAGCAGGCCGGTGATTGTATCGATTGCGGTATGTGCGTCAATGTATGTCCGACCGGAATAGATATCCGCAACGGCCTGCAGATGGAATGTGTCAACTGTACCGCCTGTATTGATGCCTGCAATAGTATGATGAATAAAGTAGGTAAGCCTGAAAACCTGATCACCTTTGCCAGCGAATATCAATTGGAGAATAACTCGGTAGGCAGGCGTAAATTGAACTACAGGTCAAAACTGTATATAGTTGTCCTGGGCCTGCTGATGATCCTGTTTACAAGTATGATGATCAGCCGCACGGTCTTTGATGCCACGGTATTGAGAGTGCCCGGGCAATTGTTCCAGGAACATAAAGATGGTACCGTTACCAATCTTTACCGGGTGAAGGTAGTCAACAAAAGTGCTGCTACCTTACCCTTTGCATTAAGCCTGAAAGAGCCCGGCGCGCATATAGAATTTGTGGGGCAGTCCATCGACTCTTTGCACACCGGGGTACATACAGAAGCTACTTTCTTTATCCGTCGGCAGGCCGATCAGCTCAGCTCCAGGAGGACAGAACTCCATGTGCAGATCATGTCTGGAGATAAAATTATTCAAACCAAAAAAGTCTCCTTTTTAGGGAGTTATTAATATAAAAGCAGATCATGATGAAAGCATTAAAACATCCGGGAAACCTTATCCTTATGGGATTTGTAGTTATGGCACTGGGACTGCTCAGTCTCGTGTATATGGCTACCCAGGTTAAATTTGATATGGCCGTAGAAGGTGATTATTACCAGCAGGAAGTCAGTTACAACCAAAAGCTGGAAGCAGAGCATACCGCCAGGGAACTGGGCGATCAATTCAGCTTTGCCGCCGAAGGGTCAAAGCTAAACCTGAATGTACCTGCATCACTCAGTGCTGTAATGGAAACTGGTGTAGCAGAATTCTTCTGCCTCTCAGATGCCCGATATGATACCCGCCAGGTATTGCAAAAAAATGCAGACGGAGTTTATTTTTTCAATAAAGAAACAGTGGCCCCCGGTCATAACTATATTGTGAAAGTATCTTTTACTGCAGCAGGAAAAGCCTATTACAAAGAGTTTCGCTTACAATAATTCACTGTCCTAATCGTATTGTATGAACACCGTCATTTTGCTTTCTTCACTCTTGTTGGGCATAGGCAGCAGCCTGCATTGCCTGGGTATGTGCGGTCCTTTGATCATGGCCGTTCCCTTCCCGGTTAAAGAAAAAGCAGGCTGGTACAAGTTTTTTTATTTCCTGGGCAAGTCCTTAGCCTACGGGTCTTTAGGCGCTGTCATAGGTGTGCTTGGATTGAAAGCGATATGGGGAGAAGCACAGCGCTATGTGTCTATCCTTTCCGGAGTCCTGATCTTAATGCTTGTATTGCTGCCCATGTTGGGCGCAAAGCGTATTAAATTTCCTTTTCAAAAAGCCTTTGCGCATGTGTTCAAGCGTATGCAGGAAAAGCCGCGTGTCATTCATTTTATCCAGTTGGGTTTCCTGAACGGCTTATTGCCCTGCGGCATGGTGTACATCGCACTCACCGCTGCACTGGCGAGTGGAGGGCCTTTGCAGGGTTTTGTCGCGATGATGTTATTTGGAACAGGCACCAGTCTTATCCTGTGGGTCGTGGCGTTGCTGAAAGGTAAACTGAGCGGGAATCTCCGGCAAAAATTAAAACCACTAAGTATCGGCTTCTCTATACTGGTAGGTGGATTGCTGATCGCGCGTGGCCTCAATATGGGCATACCTTACATCAGCCCGAAAATGAATACTGTAAACCTGCAGGAGCAATCCTGTTGCAGTCCTAAAGAAAATACAAACGTAAATGGAACAGGTACGGCATCTTGTCATTGATGCCATTCATTTATAATTTGTTGTTGTTGTAGACCGGGTGTTTTTACACCTGGTTTTTTTTGTTTCTTTCTTTTTTCTAAACGGTTGATGCACAAACAGAAATTAAAAAGTAATGTAAAACTTACAAAAAAATAATTTGTACAACCAGATTATTAATTACATTTGTCGGGAATTTTAAAGATTCAATTATTAGTGGAGCCGAATTTTACATATCAATTCAATACAAGTGTACCCAGGTACACTGTTCCCACTGTGCCATCCCCCAGCGCATCACGACGATAGGGCAGATAGTAGCGTAAACCCGCTAAGAACGTTGCCCCAAATCTTTGCAATTTTTTAATCAGACTTTAAAGTACTGGTTATGAATTCGTAATTATTTCGATTAATTTATTTTTATTTAAGGTGAAAAAAAATCAGAAGATTCTTTTTCGTACTGCTTCATTATTGGATGTGCAGTATGCTGAAGCCATTTGTTTAGAAATGGAAAATAGTGCCCGTATCAGGGGCACGGGCATTGCCAAGCGCTCCGCTGAATACCTCATTCAGAAAATGATGGAAGGCAAAGCCATCATTGCGGTAGCACATACCGGTAAGTGGGCCGGCTTTTCCTATATCGAGACCTGGAGTCATGGTAATTTTGTGGCCAATAGCGGATTGATCGTTAACCCCGAATTCAGGGATATGGGCGTAGCCCGTAAAGTCAAAACCCGCATCTTTAAACTCAGCAGGAAATTATTTCCCCAGGCAAAAATATTCGGACTGACAACAGGACTTGCCGTGATGAAAATCAATAGCGACCTGGGTTACGAGCCGGTCACCTATAGTGAACTCACGCAGGATGAAGCCTTCTGGGCAGGTTGCCGGAGTTGTGTCAACTACGATATACTGCAGTCTAAAGAGCGAAAGAACTGCCTGTGTACCGCTATGCTGTACCAGCCCCGTGAGCACAAGATCGCGGCTAAAGCCGTCACCGTAATACGTGCGAAGTTTAAGAAAAAAACTTTAACGCCTGTTCAGTCATAATCAATTGCAAAATTTAAATCAATGAGAAAGAAAATAGTTTTAGGATTCAGCGGTGGCCTGGATACCAGCTACTGTGCTAAATATTTAAGTGAGGACCTGGGTTATGAAGTGCATAGCGTGCTCGTGAATACAGGAGGATTCAGTACTGCTGAATTAGCACAAATAGAACAGCATGCTTTAAATCTCGGTGTAAGCACACATACCAATGTAGATGCCGTGCAGGATTACTACCAAAGCATCATCAAATACCTGGTGTTTGGCAACTGTTTAAAAAATAATACCTACCCCTTAAGCGTAAGCGCAGAGCGCCTTTGCCAGGCTATAGAGGTCGCAAAACAAGCCCTGGAAATTAATGCCGATGCTGTCGCCCATGGCAGTACCGGTGCCGGTAATGACCAGGTGCGTTTTGATATGATCTTTCATCAGCTGATCCCGGGCATTGAGATCATCACCCCGATCCGGGACAAACAACTGAGCCGCCAGGAAGAAATAGCATACCTGCAAAGCAAAGGCGTGGAGATGAATGCCGAGAAGGCTGCATACAGCATCAATAAAGGCTTATGGGGCACCAGCATAGGCGGTAAAGAAACCTTGAAAAGCAATGGCATGATCCCCGAATCGGCCTGGCCCTCAGCCTGTACCCAGACGGGGACAGAAGAGATCGTCTTACATTTTGAACAAGGAGAATTGACCGGCCTGAATGATCTGACTTATGAACATCCCGTAGCTGCTATACAAGCCTTGCAGGAAATCGCAGGCGCTTATGCCATTGGCAGAGATGTCCACGTAGGCGATACCATCATCGGCATCAAAGGCCGTGTAGCCTTCGAGGCCGCAGCTCCTATGCTGATCCTGAAAGCGCACCATGCACTGGAAAAGCATGTGCTCAGCAAATGGCAACTGAGCTGGAAAGATACACTGGCCCAGTTCTACGCCAATTGGTTGCATGAAGGACAGGTGCTCGACCCGGTGATGCGTGATATTGAAGCATTCTTTGAGCATAGCCAGCAGGCTGTCACCGGCAAAGTATTTATCCAGTTGTATCCTTACCGGTTCCAGGTAAATGGTATTGAATCTGATTACGACCTTATGGGTGCTGCCTTTGGCCAGTACGGAGAAATGAATGAAGGCTATACAGGCAATGATGTAAGAGGCTTCAGTACCATCTTCGGCAACCAGGTGAGGATCTGGAACAGTATTCATCAGCCACAAAAACAATCGATCCATGCAGCAGATTAAAATTGGTATTATAGGCGGTGCCGGCTATACCGGCGGAGAACTGATCCGGCTTTTACTCGGACATCCTTTGGCGGACCTGGTATTTGTACACAGCAGGAGCAATGCAGGAAAGCCGCTGGCTAGTGTGCATGATGATCTTTACGGGTCTTCTGATCTGCATTTTACAGGCGAGGTACAACAAGGTGTAGATGTATTATTCCTCTGTTTAGGTCATGGAGAATCTAAAGTTTTTTTAGCGGAAAATAATATTGAGGATCAAGTAAAGATCATCGACCTGACCAACGATTTCAGGTTAGCGCCTGGTAATACATACGGGTCACGGACCTTTGTCTATGGTCTGCCCGAGTGGAACAGGGATGCTATTATACAGGCCGATGCTATTGCTAACCCGGGCTGCTTTGCAACCGCTATGCAGTTGTCTTTACTGCCTTTGCTGGCTTATCATTCCATGCAGGATATTTATATTACAGGCATTACCGGTAGTACCGGAGCCGGGCAATCCTTATCTAAATCCTCCCATTTCAGTTGGCGGCAAAACAATATCCAGGCCTATAAAACATTAGTACACCAGCACCTGGATGAGGTGAGCCAGACCTTAAGTCAGGTGCAGCCTTCATTGGATAAATCGGCCTTGCATTTTGTGCCCTGGCGTGGTGATTTTGCCCGGGGTATCTTTATGAGCACACAGGTAAAAGTGAATGCCCATCTGCCTGAGCTGCGCGAACGCTACCAAGATTTTTATCACACACATGATTTTGTATCCTGCAGTGAACAGCCCATCCATCTGAAACAGGTCGTGAATACCAACAGGTGTATGCTGCAACTGGAAATGGAAGGCAGTAGCCTCGTTATCCATGCAGCCATCGATAATCTCTTGAAAGGCGCTGTAGGGCAGGCGGTACAAAATATGAACCTGATGTGCGGACTGGAAGCAACCACCGGGCTGAAATTAAAAGCATCCTATTTTTAAATAAAGAACAAGATGAAATTATTTGATGTATATCCTTTAATGGATTTGAATATAGTACGGGCAGACGGCGCTTATGTTTATGATGAAGCAGGCCATGCTTTTTTAGACCTGTATGGTGGTCATGCCGTCATCAGTATCGGTCACGGACATCCTCACTGGAAGCAGAGGATCAAGGTACAAATGGATAAGATCTCTTTTTATTCCAATGCCGTGATCAATGAGCTGCAAACAGAGTTAGCAGAAAAACTGGCGAAGCTTTCCGGCAAAGAAGACTATCAACTCTTTTTATGCAACAGCGGCGCTGAAGCCAATGAAAATGCGCTTAAGCTGGCCTCCTTTCATACCGGCAGGAAGCAGATCGTTGCCTTCAAAAAAGCATTTCATGGCAGGACCTCGCTTGCAGTAGCAGCAACGGATAGCCCTAAATATAGAGCACCGGTAAACGAAACCGGGAATGTTGTTTTTTTACCTTTTAATGATACCACTGCCTTAAAGGAATACTTTAAATCAAACGGTCAGGAAGTGGCAGCCGTGATCATTGAAGGCATACAGGGTGTAGGGGGTATTCATGTGGCATCAGACGAATTCCTGCATACCATCCGTCAATTATGCGATGCGCACCAGGCGGTATTGATTGCAGATGAAGTACAGTGTGGCTTTGGCCGTTCCGGTAAATTTTTCAGTACAGATCATGCGGCCCTTAATGCAGATATCTATACCATGGCAAAGGGTATGGGCAATGGTTTCCCGGTAGCCGGAATCCTGATTGCACCGCATTTTAAAGCACAGTATGGGATGCTGGGCACTACCTTCGGCGGTAATCACCTGGCTTGTGCAGCAGCGCTGGCAGTGCTGGAGACAATGGAACAGGAGGACCTGGTCCAAAATGCCGCAGCGATAGGAGATTACCTGTTACATGCGTTACAACAGGTGGCAGGCATTGAAAATGTGCGTGGCAAAGGGCTCATGATCGGTTTCGATGTGCCGGAAAGCAGCAAAGGTCTGAAGCAGCGGCTTTTTCAAAAGTACCGGATACTTACCGGAGAAGCAGGTCCAAACGTGATCCGCTTACTCCCGGGCTTATCTATTGATCATACCATAGCAGATACCTTTTTGCAGGCTTTACAAGCCGCAATAGATGATGTAAAGAACTAAAAAAAATTATACCTGAATATATAGCAATGAAAAACTTTGTTACTGTTGACGATGTGGCCGTCCCCGGATTGAGCTTGTCTCCATCCATCGATTTGATGATTGAAAAAGCTTTGGCTTACAAACAAGATCCCTGGAAGGACTTGGGCCTGGGCCGACGAAGACGGGTAGGGATCGTATTCCTCAATCCCAGCTTACGTACGCGGATGAGCACACAGATCGCAGCAGAACAATTAGGCATGAGATCGATTGTCTTTAATATCGGGTCAGAAGGCTGGTCCTGGGAACTGGAAGATGGCAGCGTGATGAACGGGACTTCTGTAGAGCATATTAAAGATGCCGTACCCGTATTGAGCACCTACTTTGATGTATTGGCGATACGTACTTTCCCGGGTTTAAAAGACCGTGCTGCCGACTATGCCGAAACTGTACTGGATAGCTTTATTAAATACGCTACAGTACCGGTTATCAGCCTGGAAAGCGCCACATTGCACCCTTTGCAATCCTTTGCCGATCTCATTACTATTAAAGAATTGCAGCTCACCAAACCCAAAGTGGTATTGTGCTGGGCACCGCATATTAAACCTTTACCCCAGTGTGTCGCCAATAGTTTCGTGCAATGGACCTCTGCCTGGGATCATGCAGAGCTGGTGATCACGCATCCCGAAGGCTATGAACTGGCTCCGGAAATAGTACAAAATACCCCGGTGATCTATGATCGCAGGGAAGCGCTGGAGCAGGCAGATATTATTTATGTGAAAAACTGGAGCGCCTATAACGATTATGGTACGATGCCACCCGTGAGCAGAGACTGGATGCTCGGGGAAGACGATATGGCCATCACCAATAATGCCAGGGTGATGCATTGCCTGCCGGTACGCAGGAACATAGAATTAAGTGATGCCATCCTGGATGGTCAACATAGTATAGTAACCCAACAGGCAGGAAACAGGGTATGGTCGGCACAGGCCGTTTTAGCGGAAATTTTAAAATCAAATTATGGAGCAGATTAGGATAGTGAAAATCGGGGGAAATGTGATCAATGATCCCACCTTGCTACGGAAATTTTTGAAAGATTTTGCACAGATAGAGGGAAAGAAGATCCTGGTGCATGGTGGCGGAAAACTGGCTACAGACCTGGCTTTGAAGCTGAATGTGCCGCAACAGCTGATAGATGGCCGCAGGGTTACCGATGAGGAAACATTAAAGATTGTCACCATGGTTTATGCCGGGTATATCAATAAAAATATTGTGGCCCAGTTGCAGGCCAATAAATGTGCGGCCCTGGGCATCAGTGGCGCAGATGGTGAGATCATAAAAGCGCATAAGCGCATTGCAGCTATTGACTACGGTTTTGTAGGCGATGTAGATGAGGTGGATATTGAAAAACTCAGCGTACTGCTGCATACCTTCGGTACCATTGTGATCGCGCCCATTACCAAAGATGCCGGAGGCCAGCTTTTAAATACCAATGCAGATACCATAGCACAGGAAATAGCCAAAGCTTTATCGCATACCTATGATACCAAACTGATCTATACTTTTGAAAAGACAGGCGTACTCTTGGATGTGAACAATGAAGCCAGCCTGATACATCGACTGGATAAGTCATATTATAAAGCATTAAAAAAAGAAGAAAAAATATTTGCCGGTATGATACCCAAGCTGGACAATGCTTTCCAGGCTTTGAAGAGTGGGGTGGCTACCGTATGCATCGGGGAGGCAAAAGAACTAAAAGGCTTAATCGCAGGAAGCTGTGGCACTAAAATAGTATTATGATGCAGGAGATAAAACGCTTGCAGGAAGAGGCTATAAAGCTGTTACAGCAATTGATCGCAACACCTTCTTTCAGTAAAGAAGAAGGGCAAACGGCTGTATGCATCAGGTCTTTTTTAGAAGAGCGCCATATAGATTGCTTACAGGTAGCGAATAATATTATTGCAAAAAATTTTCACTTTGATGCTGCTAAACCGGTTATCCTGCTGAACTCTCATCATGATACAGTAAGGCCAAATATTGCTTATACCCTGGACCCCTTTGAGCCTTTGATAGCAGACAGTAAACTCTTTGGCCTGGGCAGTAATGATGCCGGAGCGTGCCTGGTGAGCCTGATCGCAGCATTTGTACATTACTATCCTGCACAGGATTTGCCTTTTAACCTCGTATTGGCCACTACCGCAGAAGAAGAGATCAGTGGAAAGAACGGGCTGGAGCTGGTATTGAACAGTGAGGAATTTGCAGCTTTTACCGGCTATGCTCAAGAGGACAACTGGGCTGCCATTGTGGGCGAGCCTACGCTGATGCAAATGGCTGTTGCAGAAAAAGGCCTGATGGTGATCGATGCTTATGCGCAGGGTAAGGCAGGGCATGCAGCACGTGAGGAAGGTGAAAATGCGCTCTACATCGCCATGCAGGATATCCTGTTCCTATCCGCTTTGCACATGGAGCAGGTCAGCCCCTTTTTAGGCCCGGTGAAAACTACGGTTACGGTGATAGAAACGGAAAATAAACAACATAATGTGGTACCCGCCCTATGTCATTTCGTGATCGATGTGCGGCTGAATGAACTGTACACACCCGAAGCGTTTTTGGCGTACCTGGAACTGCAACTGAAAAGCAAATTAAACGCAAGGAGCATGCGTTTGCGCGCTACAGCCATAGCTATGGAACACCCCCTGGTAAAAGCCGGATTAGCTGAGGGCAAGACCTCTTACGGCTCACCCACTACCAGTGATAAAGCATTGATGGGCTTTCCTGCCTTGAAGATGGGTCCGGGCGACAGCGCCCGTTCTCATATGGCCGATGAGTTTATTTATATAGAGGAGATCCGGGATGGAGTGTCCGGATACATTTCATTCTTACAAAAAGCACAGGAATATTATGCATAAATTATGGCAAAAGAAAAGCACCGTAGTGGCGGCACAGGTGGAGCAGTTTACGGTAGGCAGAGACCTTGAATTTGATATTTTATTGGCCGCTTATGATGTGCAGGGCTCTATGGCCCATGTGCAGATGCTGGGCGAAGCAGGCCTGATGCTGCCGGAGCATGCGGCCCTGGCGATTGAAGCATTGCAGCAGATACAGGAAGAGATCGCTGCGGGGCAATTTGAAATAGAAGCCGGGGTAGAAGATATACATTCACAGGTAGAGCTCTTGCTGACGCGCAGGATAGGGGATATCGGTAAAATGATCCATAGCGGCAGGAGCCGGAATGACCAGGTGGCCGTAGATATCAAACTATTTTTAAAAGATGCCTGTAAAGATATTAAAGCGGAAGTCAGTCAGGTATTTGAGCTGCTGATCGAAAAGAGCAACCAATTTAAAGAAGTGTTGATCCCCGGTTATACTCACCTGCAGGTTGCAATGCCTTCTTCCGTTGGATTGTGGCTGGGTGCTTATGCTGAAAGCCTGGTGGATGATCTTTCACTACTGCATACTGCTTACAGGTTATGTGATAAAAATCCTTTGGGCAGTGGCGCGGGCTATGGATCTTCTTTCCCCCTGAACAGGAAGCGTACCGCAGAACTGCTGGGTTTTGAAACCCTGCACTGGAACAGTGTGTATGCGCAAATGAGCCGGGGCAAGACGGAGAAATTTGTGGCGAATGCGATGGCCACTATTGCCGCGACACTCAGCAGGTTGTCTATGGACTGTTGCCTATACCTCAGTCAGAACTTTGGTTTTATTGCCTTCCCGGAAGAGCTCACAACGGGCAGCAGCATTATGCCCCATAAGAAAAACCCGGATGTCTTTGAACTGATCCGCGGTAAATGCAACCGTCTGCAAAGTATACCCAATGAATTGAATCTCTTGCTGAGCAATCTGCCCAGCGGCTACCACAGGGAATTACAGCTCACCAAAGAAATTATCTTTCCTGCTATTGCTGAGCTGATCGCCTGCCTGCAGATGATGAGCCTCATGTTGACCCATATACAAGTGAAGGACCAGGTGCTGGAAGACGAGCGCTACCGGTATATCTTCAGTGTTGAAGTATTGAATGAGCTGGTATTGCAGGGAGTCCCTTTCAGGGATGCCTACCGGCAGGTAGCAGAGCAGATCGCACAAGGCGATTTTCAGCCTTCCCGGTCAGTACAGCATAGTCATGAAGGCAGTATAGGGAATTTATGTAATGATGAAATTGTACATACTTTCCGGGAGACCGCTGCTTTGTTTTAAGCTGAATTAGCTCACTGTACTGAATCGTATGGGTCACTGTTCAGTACAGGTTTTTTTATGACCAAAATCATATTCTTTTTACTTTCTATTCCTTCTTATAGCCCGTAACTTTGCGCCTATGAAGCATTATCACTCCATGAAGCATTGGCTTAAGCTGGACCCGCAGGAGCAGCAGGCCCGCATCACTGCAGCCCTTGAGCATAACATAGATTTCAAGCATAAAACCTCCTTAGGTATACCCGCATCCAAACTGGACAGCAAGGTATTTTATGACCAGGCTCCCTTTTTGAAAGATGCCCCTTTTCTACAAGCGATTGTTCAAAATCCTAATCATATCGGTTGCCATACCTTAGGTGAATCGGAACATTACTTTGCCGGTACGCAAGCTATAGAGCGTGAAGTGATCCATATGCTCTGCGAGGATATCTTCGGGGCAGAAGAAAATAGTTATGACGGCTACATCGCTTCAGGTGGTACAGAAGCCAACATACAGGCAGTATGGATGTATCGCAATTTATTTATCAATGAGTACAAGGCCAGGCCCGAAGAGATCTTATTGCTGGCTTCGGAAGATACGCATTACTCTGTGGCCAAAGCTTCGAACCTGTTACAGATCAGGCACAGGAGCGTCCCGGTAGATAGAGACAGCCGTCAGATCGATCTGAATGCCTTAGACCAGATCGTATCGGAAGAAAAAAATAAAGGCAAAAAATACATTATTGTTATCTCCAATGTCGGTACTACCATGTTTGGCAGCATCGATAACCCGGACGACTATGCCCGCGTGCTGGCGCAACATGGACTCAACTTTAAGGTCCATATGGACGCGGCATTCGGCGGGTTTATTTATCCTTTGGTAGCCGGTGATCATAATGTAGGATTTAAGAATCCTCATGTCTCCTCCATTACACTGGATGCCCATAAAATGTTGCAGGCCCCTTATGGAACAGGTGTTTTCCTGAGCAGGAAAGGCCTGATAAATAACGTGTACACTAAGGAAGCGCAGTATGTGAATGGGATGGACATTACCCTTTGCGGCAGCCGCTCCGGGGCTAATGCCATTGCGGTATGGATGATCATGAAAACTTATGGTCCTTATGGCTGGCTCGAGAAGCTCAATACTTTACTCTATCGTACCGATCGTTGTTGTTATCACCTGGACCTTTGCGGTGTTCGCTACTATCGTCATCCTAAAATGAATATTATTACCATCAGGGCAGAAGATATGCCGGCAAGCCTGGCAGAAGAGTTTGGCCTGGTGCCCGATACGCATGATGGTGCAGCGAACTGGTATAAGATCGTGGTGATGGAACACGTGGAAATAGAAATGCTGAAAGCTTTTACCGATAAGCTGGAAGCCTATTGTAAGCAAAATAAAACCCAATAATATGTCGGAACCAATAACTATTGCAGGAGCACAGCAGCAGGTGGATGAGTGGATCAAAACCATAGGCGTGCGTTATTTTAATGAATTGACCAACCTGGGCATTTTAATGGAAGAGGTCGGGGAATTATCCCGTATTATGGTAAGGCAGTTTGGAGAGCAATCTTTCAAGGAAAGTGATCAAGGTAAAGACCTGGGCGATGAGATGGCAGATGTGCTCTGGGTCTTGATTTGCCTCGCTAACCAGACCGGCACTGACCTGCAGGAAGCCTTTAAAAGAAATATGGAAAAGAAAACCATCAGGGACAAAGACCGCCATATCAATAATGACAAATTATAGAATTGAACTACATTAGCGTTATATAAATCTAATTGCTTTTTTATGAAAAAGGTTTTAACGTTATTAGGAGTAGCGATGATGTTGCTGTTAACGGTGTCTGCGGCCCGTGCACAAAAGTTCAAAGTGCTGGAAGGTGATATGAAAGCACTGAAGAGTATTACAGCTTTGAAGATGGAATATGTCTATAGCCCGATGGGTGTAGGTAAGTTTGATGAAGAAGCAGCCTACCTGAACAAGAAGGTAAAAGAGTACAATGACAAAGAATCGGGGAAAGGAGACCGCTGGAAAAAGGCTTGGGTGGAAGACCGGAAAAAGCGCTTTGAGCCTGCTTTCGAGGAATTGTTCAACAAGCATGCGGATGCACAGGTAGGGCCTAAGGGTACTTATAAAATGATCATGCATACTACCTTCACAGAACCCGGATACAATGTAGTGGTGCATAGAAAAAATGCTTCTATAGATGCCGTGTTCACCATCCTGGATGCCGGTGGAAAAGTGCTGGCTAAGATACAGATGTCCGGGGCTCCGGGCAGGACCTATGGCGGCTATGATTATGATACGGGCGAACGCATCGAAGAGAGTTATGCCATGGCCGGGAAAGCATTGGCTAAAAAATATTTTTCTAAGTAAATAATTCAAAGGATAAAACAGGGCCGGTACAAAAATGTACCGGCCCTGTTTTTATGTATCGTTTATTTATCCTTTATAGAAAAAAGTGAGGTAGGCGAAAATGCCCATCAATACCAGTACACTTAAGCTTTCCCAGCGGGTGAACTGATGTTCTTCTCCTTTCTTCTTAGCCCTGAAAAAGCGCACCCATCTTACGATGGCCACTACTGCGAGCAAAGCGAGTACGATCAGTTTGTACATTTCAATTTTAGTCATAATTATATGTCAATTTTTATTTAAAGATAGTTGCCCAGGAAGGCCAGAGCACAGCTAAAATAGATCAAAACACCCGTAACATCAACTAATGTGGCTACGAATGGTGCAGAGCTGTTGGCCGGATCCAATCCAAGGCGTTTTAAAAACAGGGGTAACATAGAGCCGGACAAGGAACCCCAGAGCACGATGAAAAATACAGAAGTGGCAATACAAAGTGATAAAGGAATCCAGATACCCTGGTAAATGGCGGGTTCTATGGCATAACCAACGGCTATGCGACCAAAACCTATCACCGCAAGTACCAGGCCCAGTAAGGCACCGGAAAGAATTTCTTTTTTCATGACCTTCCACCAGTCCCTGATCGTGATCTCTCCCAGGGCCATTGCCTGGATGATGAGCGTAGAAGCCTGCGAGCCACTGTTACCTCCGCAGGAAATGATCATGGGTACGAAAAGGGACAACACCACCAGCTTCTCAATATCATTCTGGAAGATCTCCATCGCCTGGAACGTCAGCATCTGCCCCAGCATTAATATAGCCAGCCAGCCCACACGCCTCCTTACGAGACCGAGTATCGGGGTGTCCAGGTAAGGCTCATCCAGCGCTTCTGTACCACCGATCTTTTGAATATCCTCTGTGTACTCTTCGTTCGCTACCCAAAGGATATCATCAATCGTCACAATGCCTAAAAGGATATTGGCATCGTCCACTACGGGCAAGGCTACCCGGTTATTCATCCGGAAGGTCTGCACCGCCTCTTCCTGGTCATCATTGGCATTCAGCGACACCAGGCGGCTGTCTACGATATCTTCCACCAGGGTATTTGGGTTTTCCAGCAAGATCTTCTGGATCTGCAGGTCATCTACCAGTGCCCCTTTATCATCTATAACATAGATCACATTGATCGTTTCAGAATTCTTGCCATACTTGCGGATGTGATCCAGTACCCTGCTGAGCGTCCAGTGCTTCTTTACCGCCACATAGTCCGGGGTCATCAGACGGCCCACACTATTCTCCTGGTAGCCCAGCAATTTAAGGGCCTCCTTGCGTTCGCGCTCGGGCAGCAGGATGATCAGTTTTTTTACCGCATCACCATGCAGCTCACTGAAGAGTGCCGTAAGGTCATCCGGGGGCAACTCGTTGATCAGCTCAGAGATCTTCTGGCCGGAAAGTTTTTTGAGGATACGTTCCTGGGTAGGGAAGTCCAGGATCCGGAATACATGGACCGAACGGGTGATGGGCAGTACCTCGAAGATACGTGGCGCTTCTTCCGTAAGTTCATCTACCAGCTCCTTGACATCAGAGATGTTCTGTTCTTCTAAAAAATGCTGCAGGTCAGCATCTGTGCCATAGGCGACCAGATGCTCTGTTTGTTCAATTATGGATTGAATATTTGATTCCATAATGTCTCCTTTTTTGGGAGTGAAAGAAAAGGGTTATTGTTTATCGGCTGCGAATTTCGGCTATTTTGTTTACTTTGACATTAATTCAAAAAAATTAAATGTAAGCATAAGCTCAGTTTTTACGGTTAATTTCGCTTTCATTCAATTTAACCCTTAAATGATCGTTTAGCAGCATGCTCAAATTCTTATTATACCCCTTTGCCGTTCTGTATGGAATGATCATGTGGTTGCGCAACCGTTTATACGATTCCGGCTTCTATTCCTCCATACAATTCAGTGTGCCGGTGATCTGTGTCGGCAATCTTTCTACTGGTGGTACGGGCAAGACACCCCATATCGAATACCTGGTACGCCTGCTGCAATATGAATATAACCTGGGTACGCAGAGCAGGGGCTACAAGCGCAGAAGCCGCGGCTTTAAGCTGGCCAACGAAACGTCTACCGCTTTTGACCTGGGCGATGAGCCCATGCAGTTTCACCTTAAATTCCCGGAGCTGGCGGTAAGCGTCTGCGAGGAAAGGATGACGGGTATCCCCTCGCTACTGGCTGTAAGGCCCGAGGTTGATGTAGTACTGCTGGACGATGCTTTTCAACACCGCTCCGTTAAGGCCGGTCTGAACATCCTGATCACAGACTATGCACAGCCTTTCTATGAGGACTATATTTTACCCTTTGGCAACCTCAGGGAGCAAAGGAATGCTTATAAAAGAGCAGATGTGATCATCGTGTCCAAGTGTCCGGCAGATCTGGGCCGGGAAGCTCAGGAGCAGATCATCGGGCACATTAAGCCCATAGCAGGACAATCGGTTTATTTTACAAAAATACAATACGGCAAATGTTATAACTTTTTTACTGGTCATGAAGTCAACCTGCATAAAGATCAGCATATCGTATTGGTAAGCGGTATTGCCAAGCCGGAGCCTATGCTGCAGCATATAGAAGCACAGGTAGCTGCCGTTCATTTGTTGAAATATCCCGATCATCATTACTTCACGGCAGCCAACCTGGATGAGATCTTAGAGACCTGCAAAAACTGGAAGGATAAGCAACCCGTGATCATCACTACCGAGAAAGATGCTACCAGGCTGACATTGAAGCGTGAACTGTTGCAGGACTGGGGTATAGAGATCTGGGTATTGCCCATAGAGATCGCGTTTTTGAACGGGAGTGAAGACTTTGATGGACGTGTGCGCAAATATTTATCTAGTATGCGTGAAATAGATGCAGTGGAAGGATTTGAAGAAATATTGTAAGAAAATTGTAAAAGAAATGCCATTTTGGTCTATATTTGCAGCATTAAAAATTGAATTATGCCAAAAAAGATTAAGCACAGCAAGAAGCAGGTTTCTATGTTTATGTTGCATTTGATTGTTTATTTAGTAGCATCTGCAGCTATGTGGTTCTCCTTAGGTCCTAATGACTACCCTTGGCCGGCCTGGGTGATCGCTACATGGGGTCTGATGGTGGTAGGTCATGCCTGCACGATTTGGTATAACTATGAAGATCGTGGCATGGATGAATTCAAACGCCAGTTGAACAACTAATATTACAGAATAACATATTATTAATAAAACAAGGTCCCCTGTACTTTACGGTACAGGGGATTTTTATGTATTTTGGTGCCAGTATTTAAGGAATAACACGATAGGTCATACTTGTGTTATGCAGACTAAAACCACCTATAACATTCAAAGGCTGCCCCTGCTGCCCGTATTGGCGGCATATAGTGCAGGCATTCTGCTGCAGGTCTCTGTTTTCCAGATGCACTTCCGGTGGACCCATCTTTTAATGGCTGCGGCTGCGCTGGTCCTCTTTTTAGTACTGTCTTTCAAAGTTGAAAAATTTACAGGCCGTTTTCCCGTGCTGCGCTTTGCCCTGTTGTCTGCTATCATTTGCTACCTGGGGATCATCAATACCGCTTCCCAGGAGGTACGTTCCGATCCGCAATGGCTGGGCCACCAGGAAAATGAATGTACGGAGTTTGTCATAAAACTTGTCGATAAGCCGCAGCCGAAAGCACGTACCATTCTGCTTCCCGCAAGTGTCTGTTATGGCCTCCGGGACGGTAAGTGGCTCCCCTTGAAAGGCAGGGTACAGGTGTATGTCTACAAGAATGATAGTATGCCGCAATTCACTACCGGAGACCAACTTGTGATCCCGGCAAAATTGGTACCCCTCATCCATAACAATAATCCTGGTGCATTTAATTTCGCGGAAAAGCAACAAAGAGCCGGGATCTGGTTCCAGGCATTCTTAAGTATCGATGAAGTTTCCTTTTTAGCTGCTGCGGAAAGACCTTTCCGGCTAAATGCGCTCAGGGAGCGGCTTTTAGATCAGTTAGATGTGTACATCGAAGAGCCGGTCACCAAATCCCTCACACAGGCCACTTTGTTGAACGAAGCGGCCGGTATGGATGCACAGATGCAGCAGGATTATGCCAATACGGGTATCAGCCATATTATAGCCATATCAGGGATGCATGTCAATATGCTGTTTGCCCTCTTTATGCTGCCGCTGCTCTGGCTTAAAGACAAGCGGAAACTATGGCTGAAATATATACTAGTGCTGCCTTTTGTCTGGCTGTACATAGCCCTGTGCAATTATCCGCCCTCTGCGGTCAGGGCAGGGCTGGGCTTCACACTGATAACCCTTACTATCCTCCTAAGCAGACCACAGGATAATATTCACCTGCTGTGTCTCAATGCCCTGGTATTGCTGATCCTGGAGCCCATGTGGCTATTCCAGCTTGGGGTGCAGCTCTCCTTCCTGGCAGTATTGTCTATACTCATCTTTTATCCACCCATCAGGAAATGGTACGCCAGTAAATACACTTTACTCAATATGCTTTGGAATACCATTGCGGTAAGTCTTTCTGTGCAGGTATTGGTCTTTCCCCTGGTGCTTTACTACTTTCACCAGTTCCCGGTCTGGTTTTTAGTGGCCAATTGTTTTGCTGCATTATTCTCGCTGTTGCAGATGAGTATGGCCCTGCTCATTATGCTTACGGGCATTACAGGACTTAAGTCCCTCGCTGCTTTGCTGGGCAAGGGACTCGTCTATCTGAGCACCGGTTTCAATCAAGTCATTGCCTGGTTAAATGCTCATTCCCCGGACCTGAGCAGGATGATTCCCCTGGATGCGCTGGATTTCTGGCTGCTGTTATTGATGATCGTTTTACTGGCTGCCTTTTGGTTAAGGAAATCCCTGTGGACCCTGTATGCAGGCCTGTTTACGGCCTTTGCTTTTATCTTGAATCTTATCTTACAGGATGTGGCCGTAGCGCGGCAGGAGGGCCTTATTGTGTATGCCGGTACACGGCAATCGGCCATAGAAAAGATCAAAGGCAAATCTTCAGTTTTGCTGATCGATTCTATGACAGAGCAAAGTTTTCAATATGCCCTTAAGCCCGCCAGGCTCAAATACAGGATAGCTGATACTAAAGTTGAAATACCCCATAATGCTTACTGGTCTATGCGAGGCAAGCGGATTTTATTTTTGCAGCATAGCGATAGCTTACCACGGGCTCAAGTGGATTATCTTATTCTCTCCCGGAGTGCACAGGCCGGTGCCGGAGCTATACTGGAAGCGCTGCGGCCCGGGCTGGTGATACTGGATGGAAGCTTTGGCAGGAGCGCTTCTTTAAGGTATGCTGCAGACTTACAAGAGCAGGGTTTTAAGGTGCACAATACGCAGTCTGACGGGGCCTGGTGGTACTTTGAAAAATAAATTTGGTACAAATGTTTAGTACGATGTATATTTGCACTCCAGGCAAGGGGAATTAGCTCATTTGGTAGAGCGCTTGCATGGCATGCAAGAGGTGACCGGTTCGATTCCGGTATTCTCCACTCCAAGAAAAGGCTTCCAGGTTGTACACCCGGAAGCCTTTCTTCTTTTTGTCCAATTTTGCCAGATGTGCATCTTTTTTGCAGTAAAGCTCATTAAACTTTGCAAAAATGTGGGATCAATGTAAAAAGTTGTGGAGTTGGCATTATTAAGCATAAAGTTTAACAAGTCTAAATAAGAAGAATTCGACAGACCTAACCCCTCTAAATTGTCTTCTGAACGCTTTTATCTTAGCATTGAATGATTCTGCGGATGCATTAGTAGATCTATTGTCAAAATAATTTACAATCGTTTTGTAGTGAGCCTGTATTGATCTTGATATCGTATTAAAAGCTTTAAACCCTGACTGTCTTACCTTTTCATGCCATTTGGCTAAGCGGGTAAGCCCGTACAGTTTATCTTCTGTTTTATCATAGACTTTGCCAAGCTGTAGCGCCAGGTTATGCGCTTGCGCCAAATCAGGATAGAGTTCAAAAAGCAATGCAGCTCTTTGTTGCTGGCTTTCTGTCCAGAATGACGGATTTTTGTAAAGTACATAACGGCTCCTGGCTAGTAATTGTTTAACGGTATCTCCATTAGACAGTAGCTCAGGTTGATAGATCATACCATTTGCCTTTGCTTTTTCAATACCTTCATTTTCTGCATCCATAGCCTCCCAGCGGTA
>MKTB01000021.1:105174-105953 GCA_001897525.1 Bacteroidetes bacterium 43-16
TCAGTTCCATATTACCTGCCATGTCTAGTGTAATCTCGCTGACCTGTAAGCGCTTCTTTTCAGGTATACGACTTAATACCTCTATGACTTTATCAGCCTTCGTGCCCGAAACTATGGCTACGATGGCTCCTTTACGGCCTTTGGCAGCCTTATTGGTGACTATAGTATAAAGTTCATCGTGAGACAGGCTGGTCTCATCTATAGAAAGGTGAGTGCCTAAATTTTGAGGATAAAGAATCCATTCCCGGGCATGGCTACGCTGATCCCAGTCTTTAAACTCGCTTAAATTATTCTTGTATTGGCGAGATAAGGTATCGCCTTTTATGCCATGAAGAGCACCGATAGTTTGAATATCAATTGCCGTCGTATCGACTGAGTTCTTTTAAAAAAGCGGCAAACTCGCTGGTGATACGAGTGCCCTGAGCTACCGATGTCCAATCCCTGTAAACCGCTTCGCCAGTTTTTACCCGAAGCCAGCGGCGCCGTTTGATATGCATAAACACTTTATGACCCCGAATGGGAAAATCCTGAACAGTTATAGTAGGGAAAAATCCTTTGGATAATAATTGTTCTGATAACAGATCTTCAGGAGGGGCATTTACTTCTTCCAGCTCAAGGTGTAATACCTCCTGTTCTTTGCGAACTTCCTTTAATTTAAAATGCTGTAATATAAACTCTGGTAGAAACAACTCAACCAATGCAAAATAACTTTCCTGGATCTCCTTTTTCATCTATCAGCAAAGCTAGATTTTTTTATTAATCCACAAGTTTTGTATTTG
>MKTB01000022.1 GCA_001897525.1 Bacteroidetes bacterium 43-16
AAGCTGTAGCTATTACCCTGGCAGATCACGGGATTGATGGTATGGGTAAGCGCAGGCGTTACCGTCAGGTTTAAGGTGACAATGCTGTCGCAACCCTGTGCGGTCTGTAGGGTATCTTTTGCGGTATTATTACTACTGGTGTAGGTAATGCCGTTAAAGGTATAGCTCTGTCCCTGGCAGATGGTGGTGTTCTGGATACCGGTCAGTGGTGGGCTTACGGTCAGGTTTAGGGTCACGATGCTGTCGCAACCTTGAATGGTCTGGAAGGTATGGACTACCCCGGTCTGGCTCGTGGTGTAATTGGTACCTCCGAAGCTGTAGCTATTGCCCTGGCAGATCACGGGATTAATGGTGTGGGTGATCGCAGAGGTCACGGTCAGGTTTAAAGTAACAATGCTGTCGCAGCCGTATTGGTTCTGCAGGGTATCTTTTGCGGTATTATTACTACTGGTATAGGTAATGCCGTTAAAGGTATAGCTCTGTCCCTGGCAGATGGTAGTGGTCTGGGTGCCGGTCGATTTAGGATTAACCGTAACGGTATAAGTACTTGCCGGCCCTGTACACCCGTTTACAACAGGCACTACAGTATATACCACAGTCCCCGGAGTATTGGTACTTGTATTTAAAACCTGGCTGATCGTATTCCCGGAGCCATTAGCTGCACCGGTAACATTAGTGGCATTGACGGTCCAGCTGAAGGTAGTACCTGTAATATTGGCCTGCAAGGCTATAGTAGCCGTTGCCCCGGTACAAATGGTTTGAGACAAAGGATTATTTGTTACAGCAGGGAGCGGTTTCACAAACACGGTATCTTTAACCGCCGTTCCGGTACAGCCATCAGCAACCGGTGTGATGGTATAAATTGCTGTGCCGGTGCTCAATCCTGTATTGGTAAGGGTCTGTACAATTGAAGTACCGCTGCCGGAGCTGGCACCACTTACGCCATTTTGAACAACCGTCCAGGTATAAGTAGTTCCCGTAACCGTTGAAGAGGGGCTTACCGCGCTACTCTGGTTGCTGCAGATCTGCTGGCTGCTGGTACTCAGGCTGGCTACAGGGATAGGTTTTACCGTAATGCTTAATGCGGCACTATTGACCGTATCCACCGTTCTGCAGGTAACATTCGAAGTCATCCTCACAGATACCTGGTCTGTACTGGTCAATGTATTATCTGAATAGGTATTTGAATTGGTACCTACATTCACCCCGTTTTTGCGCCATTGGTACACAGGAGCAGGTCCGCCATTTGTTGGCTGAGCGGTAAAAGTAACATTAGTACCCATACATATATTGTTGCTACCGGCAGTAATGCTGACAGCAGGAACTAATAAAGGATTGACATAAACAGTATCTTTAATCGCTACACCTGCACAACTATTGGCGCTTGGGGTAATAGTGTAGACCGCAGTGCCCTGGCTGCTGCCCGTAATACTAAGCGTTTGCGCTATGGTAGTGCCGGAGCCTGCCGTACCGCCGCTGACACCGCTCATCACCGGGGCGGTCCAGGAATAAGTTGTGCCGCTTACATTAGAGCTAAGCGCTATACCGGATGCCGTACCCGTACAGATCGTCTGTGGCGAAGGAGTAGCTGTTGCTACCGGTAATGGATTCACTTTTACAGTGTCTTTAATCGAAGCACCTACACAGCCGTTGGCAGTAGGTGTGATCGTATAGATGGCTGTACCCTGGGTAGTAACCGTGGCAGTCAAAGTTTGTGCAATACTGGAACCAGATCCTGCAGCTCCGCCGCTGACTCCCGACATCACCGGGGCCGGCCAGGCATAAGTGGTACCACTTACTGTAGACGTAAGTGTGATACTGGATGCCGTACCGCTACAGATCGTCTGAGGAGAAGGGCTGGCTGTAGCTACCGGCAATGGATTTACCGTTAATAAAGCAGGGTTGGAATTGGTGAGGCAGCCATTACTGTTCCGCACCACACAACGGTAACGATAGCCATTCATCTGGCTGGTAGTAGCAGCAATAGATAAAGTACTCGTCGTTACATCACTGTAAGGAGCCGTATTCGTCAGGTTGACAAAACCGCTGCCCTGGTTTACCTGCCATTGATAGGTAACTGTAGTACCTGTGGCCGTAACAGGAAATGTAGTACCTCCCCCGACACATACCGTACGGTTTGGAGGGTGTACGGTTACTTTTGCAGCAGGTATCACTTTTATATTAAGTGCCAGTGAAGAACTGGCCGGAACAGCCGCATTGTCTGTAGCCGTTACCTGTATGGTATTTACACCCAGGTTGCCTGCACTACCTACAAAATAAGAATTAAGCGTACCGGGAGAACCGGTTGTATTGCTGACAACATAATAGCCACTGACTCCCGGAGCAGAAGTTGTCATAGCAACGGTCTGGTTAGATTCAGGACCATAAGCGATCAGGTTGACCGGGAGCGTATCTCCTTCACATACGAGTAAGGTATCACATCTTGCCACCCCGGAGATGATCGGGGCAATATTATTGCTGTTGGTTGCACATGCATTGAACACAAACGTCTGGTTACTCAACCAGCCAACACCGCTATTGGCAGTAGGACCGTTATAGTTATTACCCGAAGCATTGAACTGGCCCAGTTGAAAAAAGTTAACGTTATTACCCCTGTTCGCACCTACGATTGCCGGGTTACCACCAAATCCGTTAGCTCCGCCGGATGCTTCACCCGTTGTCCACTGCATGCTCTTATAAGTATAAGAGACATTACCACCTGGGGTCAGCGTGCTACTGCCGTCGCTAATCACGATCTGGAAATAGTTCAGTTTATCTGTACGCTGGTCATAGTAGCCTACACCATCCCATTGTACCACCATATAAGTAGGAAAAACCTTATAATACACCCTTCCGCTGTTCGACGAACGTGTATCCACATCAGCCCAGAAAGGGGCCAGCATCACGAAAGACCCGTTGGGAAACCCGGCACCGGTATAGGTCCCGTAAGGTGTACCAAAGGAAATATTCCCGTTATTATTGATATAAACATTGGTAAGACTAGTACCATACCAGCAGAAATTAAAAGGCAGGGTGATAGAACCAGAACTATTGTCATCATCCCTGGGAAGTACACTCCAGCTGGCATCCCGGGTAATCCAGCCCGTACAGTTAGTGATCTGTGCCAGGGCCGAAAAACAAAGGCAGAATAAGGTAAAAACAGTAAGTAAAATTTTCTTCATAACTTCTCAATCTATAATATGGGTCGACTCTCCACTAGGACAATCTGGTATCTATTAACTAAAACAAAACATTTCCGGGGCAATAAGGAGTACAAGGGATAATGCTCATTATTACCAATTGGCAACATAGGGACGCAGGCAGCGAATAAAATTTATTTTAAAAAAATAATGAATAATATAAAAAACAATTTAACAACATAAATCATTCACAAACAGAATGATATAAAACAAAAACAAAGCACAAATTTACTGTACACTCAAAATGTATTTGTACTTAGTGTAGGAAATACCACCAAAGGTGTACGAAAAACTGCCAGGAGTGTATAGAAACCCGGAACGGGAAAGTGATTTTTAGGTATCCTTATATTGAGATTCAACATATTGAACTATATTTGTATTCACAAATTGTTTACAAATAAGAGACGATCAATGATTAACTACATCATTGTAGATGATGATGAAATGCAGATTGACTTTCTTCGGATGCAACTCGACCATATAGAAGAGCTGAATTGCCTCGAAGTTTGCACGAATGCTTTCGATGCCCGAAAAAAAATAATCGAGCTTAAACCGGATTTATTAATACTTGATATAGAAATGCCGGAACTTTCAGGTATCCAGCTGGTAAAAAGTATAAAAGAAGTACCAGCAGTTATTTTTGTCACCTCCCATACCGGTTATGCACTTGAAGCCTTTGATGTGGAAGCCATAGACTATATCGTAAAACCGGTAGCACCAGAACGCCTGATACGTGCGATTGACAAGGTAAAAAATTTAAAACACGCCTTCCTGGCCAGCCATTCTCCTCCTGAACCTGCTTTTGATTCGGACTCCTTTTTCACCCGTGACAAAAACGCCTATATCAAAACGGCCTATAAAGACGTATTGTATATTGAATCTTCCGGCAATTTTTCTTTTATTCATACCCAGTACGGGGGCAAGCAGATTGTACTGGCCAACCTGGCTAAAATGGAAGACCAGATGCCCGAAAGTATGTTCATCAGGATCAGCAGATCTTTTATAGTCAACAAGCAGCATGTAAAATCCATCAATGCCGAGCAGATACAGATTGAAAGCACCTATTTGAATATCGGCAAGCAATATGCCGAAAAAGTGCTCAGTTCGATTATAGGCAAAAACGTCATTAAAAGAAAATAATGCTTCCGTTTGCAAAAATAAAATCCATGAGCAAAAGAATACTCCTCCTTATCGTATGTTCCTTATTTTTTGCAAAAAGTAATTTACAGGCACAAAGTGCAAAAGCTTTTGACAGCCTCGCACAATTAGCAAAAACACTCCCCGACAACACAACCAAACTTGGCGTTTACGATGAAATATTTGCCTATGTAAATATTACGCCCAGCCTGGTCAAAAACTATATTAACGATGCGATAAAACTCTCTCAGCGCCTCAAATCAAAAGCAGCAGAAATGACCTTTTTCACCGGGGCAGGTAAGTTGTATTATGAACTGGGAGATTATGACAATGCCATCAAATACTACCTGGAAGGGGCTAAGGTAGCAGAGTCTGCCAAAGACTATGCTTATATGAGTGAAGTGTACAGCCTCATCAATGATGTTTACATCATCAATAAAAATTTCGAAAAATCGGATGAGTACCTGGCCAAAGAATGGGACATCATCCGCCAACATTTCCCTGAAGATGACTGGCTACTGGCCAGCTACTACAGCAAGAAAAGCCGCATTTTCAATATTAAAAACAACCTGGACTCTGCACTCTATTATGGCTGGAAGGTAGCCGATATTACCAAAAAGACAGCAGCACAATCCACAGAAAATGCCAAGCTTTATGTAAATGATCTGCGACTGGTGGGAGTAATCTATACGGCCAGGGAGCAGTATAAAGAGGCCGAGCAGATCTTCGCCACCTGCAAGAGCATACTGGATACGGTAAAAGTACAAAGCGCCAATGCGAAGACCTTATGCAGGCTGTATGGCAACATAGGAGACCTGATGCAGCAAAAAGGCAATTATAAAGAAGCCCTTACAGCATTTGACCAGAGCCTCCGCTATGCCAAAGAGATCGCTCACCCGGATGCGGAAATGAATGCTTACCTGAAAATATCAGAAGTTTATAACAAGCAACAGAACTACAAAGAAGAAGTGCTCTTTTTAAAAAAATACTATGCGCTTAAAGACAGTCTCTTCACTACAGACAAGCAAATAAAAATGACCGAGCTGGAAGCCGACTACCAGTTGGAGAAAAAGAACGCCACCCTTGCGGTACAGGAAGCAGAAACCGCCCGGCAGAAAAACCTGCGGAATATTTCTATCATCATAGCGGCTACCGTTGTGCTCGTACTGGGAGCAGTGAGCATATTGTACCGGCGCATCCGCTCAAAGAACAAACTGCTGGCCAAGCAGAATACACAGATCCTGCAACAGAAAGAGGCCCTGGAAAAATTGAATACCGTAAAAGATAAAATGTTCAGCGTGATCAGTCATGACCTGCGCAACCCTATTCATACCTTAAAAACCTTTTTTGCACTCAGCAAGGAGAACAACCTGAGTGCCGAAAAGCAAAGCCGCTACCGGGACCAGATGGAACAATCCGTGATACAGACCGGCACGATGATGGACAACCTGCTCGTCTGGGCACAAATGCAACTCAGCAATAAAGCACCTAATATTTCAGCGATCGACACCAGCGATACCATTAAAAATGCACTGGCAGAGGTCAGGTCGCAAGCGCAACTTAAACAGATCATCTTTGAGGAACAACTGCTCGAAATTGATGCAGTCTCCAATAAGCCTATTCTTGAAATTGCCATTCGTAACCTGCTGACTAATGCCATCAAATTCAGCCAGCCCGGCAGCAAGGTAGAAGTATCCAATGCTGTCGAACAAGAACAGGTCATTATTAAGATCCGCGATTTCGGTATTGGAATGAACAGCCAACAAATAGTTCAAATCAATAACAAAGTGCTCGAAAGCCAAAGCGGCACACAAGGGGAAAAAGGTAGTGGCATGGGCCTGATGCTGGTGGTGCAATTGCTCCAACAGATCAATGCAAGCCTGCATATAGAAAGCAGCCCTGATTCCGGCAGCACCTTCTCTATCCGCTTACCCAAAGTGTAGTACCTTCGGTTCTGCTATCCGTTAGCTTTAAACTTATTTCAAACATCATTGCTCTATAAATCATGAAAGTCTGTGCATTAATACCCGCCCGAATAGGTTCTACAAGATTAGCCAACAAACTGCTGATCGACCTTGAAGGCAAACCTGTTATCCGGAGGACCTATGAAGCAGCTTTACAGACCGGCTTGTTTGACCAGGTAATCGTTGTCACCGATTCCGATGAGATCGAATCCGTGATCCGCTCCTGTGGGGGTGAGGTGATCCGGAGCACCCGGGCTTATGAAAGTGGCACAGACAGGATCGCTGCTGCGGCACAGGATATAGAAGCGGATATATTCATCAATGTGCAGGGCGATGAACCCTTTGTGCAACATCAACCTTTAGCACAATTGATCGCATTGTTCCAGGATGCCGAGGTGCAGGTAGGTAGCATAAGGAAGCCTATCTACGAAAAGACCTTAACAGACAGTCCGCATATTGTAAAAGTAGTCTGTGACCGTTACGAAAATGCACTGCTTTTTTCACGCAGTCCTATTCCATATGCCCGTAATCCTGAAGCCTCGCTGACTTATTACCAGCATATAGGCGTTTATGGTTTCCGCAAAACAGCTTTACTGCTCTTCCCTACCCTGGCACAGACCACACTGGAAAAGGTAGAACAACTGGAGCAATTACGCTTTTTGGAAAATGGCATTGCCATCAAAATGACCACGGTATCTGAGATGGGTATAGGTATCGATGTGGCCGATGATATCGAAAGAGCGATCGCCTACCTGAAACAGCAATCCGGAGCAGGGGAGCTATAAGCTTTATGGCCTTTATCAAAAACGGCTTTGCAATTTTTCCTTATCTTGCATATCCTTTAAATGTACGATCAGTATTAAACATTAAGAATATATGTCTTTAACCAAATTAAGTAACTATTCTGCCGGTCAATGGATCCCGGCTACGGATAGTGGTGAAACGCTTTACAATGCCATCACGGGAGAAGCACTGTTCACTGCAGACAGTAAAAATGTGGACCTGGCAACTATGCTGGAACATGGCCGTAAAGTGGGCAGTCCGGCGCTGCGCAAATTAACCTTCCATGAGCGCGGACGTTTGTTGAAAGCATTGGCGATGTATCTTTTGGAAAGAAAAGAAAACTATTATAAAATATCTGCTTTCACCGGTGCTACCCGTGCAGACAGCTGGGTAGATATCGAAGGTGGTATCGGTAACTTGTTTGCCAATGCCTCTTTGCGTCGCCAGTTTCCTGATGAGACTTATTATATCGATGGAGAAGCAGCACCATTGTCTAAAGGTGGTACCTTCATTGGTCACCACATCATGGTGCCTAAGCGTGGCGTAGCGATCCATATCAATGCCTTTAACTTCCCGGTTTGGGGGATGCTGGAAAAGATCGCGGTCAACTTTATGGCAGGCGTTGCTGCGGTCGTAAAACCTGCGACACTGACTTCCTTCTTAACAGAAGCAGTGGTTAGAGATATTATCGAATCAAAAATATTACCGGAAGGTTCACTGCAATTGATCTGTGGATCGGCCCGCGGCATTTTGGACCATGTTCAGAATGGCGATACCGTTACTTTCACCGGCTCTGCCTCTACCGGGAAAATGCTGAAAGCACATCCGAGATTAATTGATGAAGCCGTACCATTCAATATGGAGGCCGACTCCCTCAACTGTTCTGTTCTGGGCCTCGATGTGACTACAGAAGCTCCTGAGTTTGATATTTTCATCAAAGAAGTAGCACGGGAGATCACGACCAAAGCCGGGCAGAAATGTACCGCGGTACGTCGTATCATCGTACCGGAACACCTGGTAGAAGATGTGCAGATCGCTTTAGGTAAGCGCCTGGCCAGTTCTACAATAGGTGATCCTTCTGTAGACGGCGTGCGTATGGGTTCCCTGGCCGGCCAGTCACAAAGAGAAGAGGTACTCGAAAAGATCAAAGAATTAAAAGCAAGCCAGGAGATCGTTATCGGGGATTTAGATAATTTTGAAGTAACCGGTGCCGATAAAAACAAAGGAGCCTTCTTGCCGCCTGTGGTCTTCTTTAACGACGACCCCTTCCATAAGACTGCCGTACACGAGATCGAGGCCTTTGGCCCGGTAAGTACCATTATGCCTTACCGCTCTACCGATGAGGCAGCAGAACTCGCGAAGATGGGTAAAGGTTCATTGGTCAGCTCTATTATCACTTACGATAACCAGATTGCCCGTGACTATACACTGGAAGCAGCTACTATGCACGGACGTATCCTTACCTTAAACCGCGATTGTGCCAAAGAGAGTACCGGTCACGGTTCTCCTATGCCTTTACTGGTACATGGTGGCCCGGGGCGTGCCGGTGGTGGTGAAGAGATGGGCGGTATCCGCGGTATCCTGCACTATATGCAGCGCACAGCGATCCAGGGTTCTCCTACCGCGATCACTGCGATTACCAATGTGTACCAGCAAGGCGCAAGAGGTAATAGCGATGGCATTCATCCGTTCAAGAAACATTACGAGGAATTAAACATAAGTGATCAACTGATCACAGAAGCACGTGAGATCACCGCTGATGATATCGATAAATTTGCAGCGCTGAGCGGGGATAACTTCTATGCCCATAAACGCGAGACCAATTTTGAAGGTACCATGTTTGATATGCAGGTAGCCCACGGTTACTTTATCATGAGCATTGCTGCCGGTTTATTTGTAGACAGCTACGAGATGAACCCGGTATTATTGAACTATGGTATCGATGACCTGCGTTTTACCAAGCCCGTTTACCCGGGAGCGAAGATCCATATCCGCTTTACCTGTAAACAAAAATTACCGAATGACACCACTCCTTCTGAGGACAATCCAAAGTCGAAGATCAAGCGTGGTGTGGTGAAATGGCTGGTAGAAATGCTGGACGATACAGATGAGCCATTAGTAGGTGTAGCCACTATTCTGACGATGGTGAAGCTGAAAGATCAATCCTAACAGGAAATTATCTCAGCTCTATTTTCTAATTTTTTAAGTACTTATGGCGTCTTTCTTTTGGAGAGGCGCCATTTTTAATTTTATACTACTATGAAAAAGTACTTATATACTCTTGTCACACTATCCCTTTTGGGATCAGTATCTTGCAAAAAGGAAATCACATCCACCTGTCGTTACAGCATTTTTTATGCTCCTTTTGGGTTTGCCTTTGAAGGCTTTACGTTAGAGGAAGTAGATACCCTAATCTTAAAAACATATGAACCGGGCACCGAATTCAGCACCCTTTTGCATACAGATACGATCTATACCATCCATCATGTACTTAAAGATAGCATACTCTATCGGGACGAAGTGGCCGATGCAGGCAATATGGATTCGGGCTCAGGTTTTGGCCCTCTTGCTATAGGGTCGGAATATATTCTGGAAATCCCCGCCTTACAGTCGACCATTAAAGTAAAAGAGCTAACACAAGGGCCAACCAGTCATACCTTCCAGGTGATTGGTCATTGTAGCCCCGGAGCAGGAACAGCAAGGTTCGCCAGCTATGGTGCGCAATTTGAGAGTATCTACCAGACTGCCCGGATAAAAGGGCTAAGCATGCGCCCCAATGACGTACCTGTATTGGTAAAAAAATAAAGTTCCCGGCTTGATCCAAAGGCTTAAAACCTTAGTACTCAGTATCCCTGGCATTATCATCAATAGATTTACATAGTGTTTCCTCAAAAACCGACTGTTTAATTGTAACAACTTAACGTAATTGAAAAAGGTGCAAGCACCGAAGTTATCAAATACCATAATAAGGATTTCAAAATCATGCTTATGAAACCCACTCTTTACCTTTTACTACTCTTTTTCGGCCTGCATTTCTTGTCCTGCAAAAGAACAGGCCCTGTCAGATGCAACTACAGTGTTTATCAAATGCCAACCTCCTTAGCTTTTGTAGGGTTTGACAGTAGCGAAATGGACTTCATTACCTTATCGGTGTATGAGAAAGGAACGAATTTCCAAACATTATTCCACATAGACACCCTGGTTTCACCACAGTTCTTCAATATAAATGATACCTTTCTGAATTCTGAGAACAGAATGTATTCATTTGATCAGGGCTTTTTCAAGATAGTAGACTACTATGATTATAAAGTTGACCTACCTTCTGCAAATAAATCCTATTTGATCAGTAATTTTAAGACTTATGATCAGGATCAGGGCTATTATATTTCCAACGACGGACCATGCGGTAAGCTCCAGTTCGTGCAGTACGGATATATAAGTTATGAACTTGATGGCCAAACCGTGAGAATGCCTCACTTTCCACCATCTGCAAACAGCAGATATGTAGTATATGTAGTAAAATAAACCGGGATGAAAAACTGATACAACAGACTAATATTTTCCAGGTTGTTCAGATGAAAGAAAGAAGGGTAATCTGAACCCTCCGGATCAATAAAACTGAATTCATAAAACAATCCAGAAATTATGAGCCATCAAGAAAAGCACTTGTACCTAAAGAAAAGCCGGCTTGTTGTTTTCCTCCTGTTTGCATTTACCTTATTGAACTCTTCATGTGTGAATCATAAAAACAGGAAACTAAGCTTTAATTCATTCCTCCATCAATTTATGACGGATACTACTTTTCAAAAACAACATATTGAATACCCTTTAATGATTTACTATTCCGATGAAGACTTTCCGCTTGATATTCTTGAAAAAAGCATCAATGATAGCAACGCTTATACTTTCATTGATATGGCAAATGATTTACCCCCGGGCTTAAATGACACAAACTTGTATCACATTCACATCAGCCAAAATACAGATACCATTTATTATCAAAAAATTACGAAAAGCAATAACATCAATATTACTTATACCTTTCTACGTGCAGAAAAATCCTATAAGCTATTTTCAATAGAAGACAATACAGATTAGTGGTATAAAAATCTTTGCCAGTGAAAGTATTTCAGCAAGTGAAGCACCTTTTACCAATAACTAAGGCTGTTCTATATAAACCTCAGCGTTAGTAATGCGCACGGTTTTGGTATATTTTGCTATAGCAAAACTTTTTGTCCTGATCAGAGCCAAATTAAATGATCATTCCAGTAAAATATAGCAAAATATCTATATAATGACTTAAATAATAGAAATACCTCGTATTACTTTAATATTTTAAAAATTTACACATAACAATGAATAAAATACTACACAGAAGCATTCTCATCAGGGTTTCGGGTAGTTGGCCACCAGCATTTCGGCTACCACTTTATCGATCGGCAGGTCTACCTCTTCGGGTAGCGATGCATCTATAGGATAAAAATAGACCGTACCCGTATCGGATAGCTGAGGTATAGCTTCAAGATCGGGCACATCCACCAGGTAATAAATACTGATGACCTGCGTATCATTAAAGGCAGACTGCTGGAAAAAATCAGTGGTGTAAAAATGCCGGAAATTGAGCGGCTCTATCTCCAGCTCTTCCCGGAACTCGCGCCTCAGCGCATCCAGCGTACCTTCCCCGTACTCCAGTCCGCCACCGGGAAACTTGGTGAACACATGATGTTTATAATGCTCAAAGCTAAGCAGTACTTTATTTTCCGGGTGAATGAGGATACCATACACCCGTACATTAAAACGTTTATCCATTAATGGGAAGTTTTTAATTGTTAATGGTTAATTATTAGTAATCAGGCCTTGATGTCCTAAAGGGCCGGGCATCCACAAGTGAAGACATCTCTTTTCCTCATAACTTAGATTGCGCTGCTTCATCCATTTCTTCTTTGCTCGAAGTTTCTTACAATCGATAGGCCGAACCACACTCCACCCTTCGATATGCTCGGGGTGACATCAAAGCCTGGTGTCCTGTTGAGCACTGTTGAAGCAGCAGGGCTTCACCCTTGGACTGAGCTGTGGGTGATAGAGCAAGGACCGTCATGTCGACCGAGCGATAGCGAGCGGAGACATCTTTTCTTAATTATTAATGGTTAATTTATAGTAGTCATTCACCATTAATCAAGATTTCTCGACTCCATTACATTGCGCTCGAAATGACGAGCGGTATTGAGATTTCTCAACTCTATTTCATTCGCCCGGGATGACGAGCTACGTTTAAGCCCTTCGACACTATTCATGATTAAAGAACAAAGACCGTCATGTCGACCAAGCGATAGCGCGTGGAGACATCTAATTAGTAATTATAAAAGACTACTCAACTCCATTTCATTTGTTCGGAATGACGAGCTACATTTAAGCCCTTCGACACTATTCATGATGAAAGAACAAGGACCGTCATGTCGACCAAGAGCAAAACCTATAAGGTTTCAAAAACCTTATAGGTTTACTACAACTCGTTTTTAACGCCCGAAAGTATCGTAATTATCCTCCGCGTATTTTTCAAATTTCTTCAGCAGAACAATATTGTCTTTTTCCAGTTGCGTTAAATCCCCGTCCACATTATTGTTCATAGGCACATACCAATCCACCTGGTCAAAGAACTGCCGCACCGATTTCTTTTTAAACGAGTAACCATGACGCGCAAAGATCGTATTGCGGATGATCTCCAGGTCCAGCTTCTTAAGGTTTTTAAGATCCGATTCTTTCAGTTTATTTTTAGATGCATTTAAGGTATATACACTTTCAGAAGCCGTCCGGTAGTAATCATTTACTGTAGTATCCGTCTTCCCGTCTTCGTTCACATACAATTCAGATTTCCGTTTTGCACTTTCCCAATCCACATATTCCCAATCTTCTGGCAACATACGATTGGCATTGTAAACAAAAGGCTGCTTTTTAAGTACAAATTTTTTACTCGGGCTTCTCACCAGCTGATCATAAGATTCCCAGGTACCCACCAGGCTGTCGCCCTGGATCACAAAGGAAAATTTACCATCATGCGGATCATTACCCGGCTCATCCATCTCAAAGCGGTAAGCATTACCATCTACAGTTAAATTACCGCTCATAGGGCGGTCATTACCCTTCACAATACTCCTTGCAGATACACCCTTTTCCGTGATCTGGCCGATGCTGATATTGATCTTCGCCGGTTCAATATATTCTGTCGCATCTTCTGCAGCATCTTCAAACATCCCTACATAATTACCATACAGCTCTGTATGTATCTCTTGTACAGGTACCTCTTCCTTGGCAGCAGGAGATTCCATAGACTGCTGCTGCGCCGGTTCATTATTACAGGCAGCAGCCAGCATGACGAAACCCATTAAGGGGATAAAATATTTTTTCATTCCAGGAACGTTTAAACAATGATCAAATATAGACTTTTCTTTTGTTGCTTCGATAACGGATCAGCCATTCGGTAAACAGTAAATTAGGGATCCAGCTAAGCCCCGATACCAGGACATATACATCCATAGGTGGCGGTGCCCACACTTTTACAATAATCACTTTATATAAACGCAGCGTGATCGCCGATAAAGCCAATGCAAAACTACGCATCATATAATGTTTATGTGCTTTATATTGCCCGTTTTTTGCCGTCATCAGGGCTTTCAGGGTGAACCAGAACCAGAGTATGGCCAGGAGGGAAAAGAACAGCACGGCTACCGGGCCGCCATTGGCATGCCAGCCGATCACCAGTCCCGAAGGTGCTGCCAGGAGCAAAACCGTCAGTACATAAACATAACCAATGATCCTGTGTACCCTTTTATTACGCTTCAGCAGCTTATTATTGAACTGGGTAAAGCCCGCAGGCAGGCAGAAAACAGCACTGTACACATGTATATAAAAAAACGGCAGATAATAGCTATAGGTCTGTACTTCCGTCTGTTTGATCTGTAAAAAAGCAAGATCCGCAGCCCAGGGCACATACTTTAGCGTGATCTGCAACATCAGCAGGCAAAAAAATGCGAAACTGAGGTACAGCGCTCCTTTAAACCAGTTATGTAGAGCAAACTTCATCGTGAGAAATTTACGGTATTTAGTTCAAAAAAACATAATTATTTTTATATCAGGCAGGTAAATTTGACCAAAATCAATAGTGGCCGCCACTTCGAAATTTCATAATTCCTTTTTCAACATCTTGTGTATAACCAAAACAATAAAGCCATCCGCAAAATGCTACTTTTGAATTCGAAATTAAGTCTACCAGACATGGGCACCTCCGGCAAGCGGAGGGAGAACACAGGAGAATCATGTGAAATTCATGAGCTGTTGCGCAACTGTAAAGAATCATACATTCTATAGCCAGACCGCCTGTCCGATGTCTAAAGACTTTGCTTTCGCAAAAAAGGCATTGTCTGCAACATTGAGCGCATAGCACGCTGTGGCAGCATTGTCGACCCTTAAAAGCAAACAATTAAACCACAAAATATTAACAGGCTATGAGCATTTTTGATTACAGGCAGCACTATAAACCTTTTGAATACCCCGAGGTTTTACAGTATACAGACGCTATCAACAAATCTTTCTGGGTACATAGCGAGGTGGACTTCACCGCAGACCTGCAGGATTTTCACTCCCATCTTGATACACACGAAAGAATGGCGATCAAGAAAAGTCTGCTGGCCATCGCACAGATCGAGGTAAGCGTAAAAACCTTCTGGGGCAACCTGTACCAGCATATGCCGAAACCCGAATTCAACGGCCTGGGCAGTACCTTTGCAGAATGCGAGTTCCGCCACTCAGAAGCTTATTCCCGTTTATTGGAAGTATTGGGCTACAGTTCAGAATTTGAAAAGATCATTGAAGTACCGGTGATCAAAAAGCGTATCGCTTACCTGGGCGCAGCATTGAAAGATGCCAAAAGCACCCAACCGCATGAGTACATCACCTCCCTGGTACTGTTCACGATACTGATCGAGAACGTATCCCTGTTCAGCCAGTTTGCCATTATCCTTTACTTTACCCGTTTTAAGGGATACATGAAGAATACCAGCAATATCATTGCCTGGACTTCTGTTGACGAGCAGATCCATGCCAATGCCGGTATCTACCTGATCAACCAGATCAAAAAAGAATTCCCTGAATACCTGGACCTGGCCAAGCAGTCCAACATACAAGAGATCATCGAAGAATCTTTAGCCATCGAGGCCGACATCCTGGATTGGATCTTTGAAGACGGAGAACTGGAAAAAATAAGCAAGACCGATATCTTAAACTTCATGAAATACCGCATCGATGACAGCCTGGTGAAGATCGGCATGTCCAAGATCTACAACATATCTGAAGTAGAATACAGCCCTATGCGCTGGTTTGAAGAAGAAGTATTTGCCAACAGCCTGGACGATTTCTTTGCCAAGCGCCCGGTAGACTACACCAAACACGACAAGAGCATTACAGCAATGGATTTGTTTTAATTAAAAAGTAAAAATTAAAAAGTCAAAACCTTGTTTATCTTTTGACTTTTGACTTTAATATTTTGAATTTAGGAATTTATGGAAAGACTTTGGTGGCTCAATGAAGAGAGCGAGCAAATACTCAACAGGGGATATCTGTTAAAAGGAGAATCGGTAGAAGGAGCAATAGACCGCGTATGTACAGCAGCAGCACAGCGCCTGTATAAACCTGAATTTAAAGAAGGGTTTAAAGAGTTGATCGAGAAAGGCTGGATGAGCTTAAGCTCCCCGATCTGGGCCAATATGGGTACAGAGCGCGGCTTGCCTATTTCCTGCTTCAATGTTCACGTACCGGACCATATAGAAGGCATCACCCATAAACTGGGCGAAGTGATCATGCAAACCAAAATAGGCGGGGGTACCTCCGGCTATTTCGGTGGCTTAAGAGAAAGAGGAAGTGCAGTAACGGATAACGGAAAAAGTAGTGGTGCGGTAAGCTTCATGAAACTGTTTGACACAGCTATGGATACCATTTCCCAGGGTGGCGTGCGCCGTGGTGCTTTTGCAGCCTACCTGGACATCGACCATCCGGATATAGAAGAATTCCTGAACATCAAAAACATCGGTAGCCCTATCCAGAACCTCTTCTTCGGGGTTTGTGTAGCCGACTACTGGATGCAGGAAATGATCGATGGCGATATGGCTAAACGTGAGATCTGGGCCAAAGTACTGGAATCCCGTCAGCAAAAAGGGCTGCCTTACATTTTCTTTACCGATAATGTAAACCGCAACAAACCGCAGGTGTACAAAGACCTGAATATGCAGATCAATGCCAGCAACCTCTGTTCTGAGATCGCATTACCTTCTTCCAAAGATGAATCATTTATCTGCTGCCTGTCTTCCATGAACCTGGAATTGTATGATGAGTGGAAAGATACAGAAGCCGTAAAAATGGCGACCTTCTTCCTGGATGCGGTATTGCAGGAATTCATTGCCAAAACAGAAGACAATTATTACCTCGCGAATGCCAACCGCTTTGCAAAACGCCACAGAGCTTTAGGGCTGGGCGTACTGGGCTGGCACTCTTATTTACAGAAAAACAGGATACCATTTGAAGGCTTACGTGCCAAGCAACTGACCCACGAGATCTTCAAACATATTCACGAAAAATCCGATAAAGCCACCCAGGAACTGGCCGCTATATACGGAGAGCCGGAAGTATTAAAAGGTTACGGCAGGCGCAATACCACTTTACTGGCCATTGCACCTACTACCTCTTCTTCAGCTATCTTAGGCCAATCCTCCCCGGGAATTGAGCCCTTCAGCAGCAACTACTATAAAGCAGGTCTGTCTAAAGGTAACTTCATGCGTAAGAATAAATACCTGCGCACCCTGCTGGAAGAAAAAGGCATGGATAATGAAGACACCTGGCGCAGCATCATGCTCAATAATGGTAGCGTACAACACCTGGACGAGCTGAGCCAGCAGGAGAAAGACGTATTCAAAACCTTTAAGGAAATCTCCCAGCTGGAGATCATCCAGCAGGCCTCTATCCGCCAGGCATTCATCGACCAGGCACAGAGCCTTAACCTGAACATCCCTTCCAATCTTGCCATCAAGGAAGTAAACCGCCTGATGATCGAAGCCTGGAAACTGGGCGTAAAAACCCTGTACTATCAACGCAGTCAAAGTGTGTCCAAAGAGTTGGTCAACAACCTGGTCACCTGCAGCAGTTGCGAATCTTAGAAGTTTTAGTTTGTTATACAATCAGAAGGAAGCCTTAAGGCTTCCTTTATTTTTTGCCCAAAATTCACCTCTGCCCAACGGATATTAGTTTTTCTACAATTAGCAGACAATTCCCCGGCTTTGTTTACACTGGCGTGACAGCCCTGCCCTTTCCCTGGGATACTTTTGCGCCATTTAAAACAAAATTTTATGAAAACCTTACGGCAAGCAAACATCCATTTCCTTTCCATAGCCGGGCTATTAACTGTTTCCTTATCAAACAATTTACAAGCACAGCTACCGGCCTGCGTTACTTCCCTTTCCTACCAGGAAGGTTTTAATAATGCAACTTTAAGTAACTGCTTCGCACAGCAACAAGTAAGCAGTGCAAGCAGCAGCTACGATGCTATTACACCCATTTCAAATTCGCAGTCCCCTACCATACAAGCTCCATATGAAGGCACTCATATGTTGCGGTTTCGCTCTAGCTTCATACCCAATGGCATCAAAAGACGATTGGTCACATCTCCCTTCAATACCACTAATGCCAGCAATATCAACGTCGCCTTCCAGTGGTATGAGGGCAATCCAAACAGCAGCGCCACTAATGATTATCCCACAGAGGGGGTACAGGTGCAGTATTCCTATGATGGCAGCACCTGGCATGACGCAGGGAGCTTTGTATCCAGGTTCGCAGCTCAAAGCCCGCAATGGAGCCTGAAAAGCATTACCCTGCCTGCCGCTGCAGAGGGACAAAGTAATGTCTATATAGGATTCGTATTCAGTTCCAACAATGGCTTTAATTGCTACCTGGATGCTTTACAGATCACTGCCAATACCGGAAACCCGGCTACAAGCTGTGCCGGCCCGGTCCCGGCAGCGGTGACTGCTATCGGCAGCAATACCGCGCAGATCAACTGGACAAGCAGTAACAGTCAATACAGTGAACTGTTTTACAGCCAGAGCAGTACTGCGCCTGGTGCTGCAACAGCTGCGACACAAAGCAATGTCCTGAATAATAATTACGTGCTTAGCAACTTAAATGCCAACACCACCTATTACACCTGGGTAAGGAATTATTGCGGCAGCAACAATTACAGCAACTGGGCCGCAGCAGCACCCTTTACCACCTTGTGCAATGCCGCGCAACAACCCAATGCAGGCAGCATCCAGGGTAATGACCAGCTGTGCACAGGCGCTACAGCTACACTCACGGCTACCGTTTCCGGCGGCACCTGGTCCAGCAGCAATACTTCTGTGGCTACTATCAATGCTTCAGGCCTGCTCACGGCAAACAATGCCGGAAGTACTACAATCACCTATAGTATAAGCAATAGCTGTGGCACCGCCACTGCAACAAAAGCAATTACCGTAAACCAAAACAGTCCTGTCACCGATATCAACGGCAGTGAAAGTATTTGCGCAGGCACACAGGCCCAGTACAGCAATGCCACTTCGGGTGGTAGCTGGGAATCGCTGAACCCTGCTATAGCGACGATCAACAGCAGCGGACTGTTAACTGCCCTACAAAGCGGTACGGTGACCATTAAATATGCTAAAACGCAAAACTGTGGTATTGCTGCAAAAACAAAGACCATTACAATAGCCGCAAAACCTACGCTAACGGGCATCCAGGCAACAGAAACGGCTAACCGCCTGAACTATAATTTTGAAGCGCAGAACGTACAGAATGCCGGTACTTACCTTTGGAATTTCGGGGACGGACAGACCAGCAACAGCAGCAATCCTAACCATACCTATGCCAGCTCCGGCAGCTATACCGTTACGCTCTGCATCACCAATTCATGCCAACAAACCTGTACGAATACAGACAATTACAAACAGTACAACTTAAATACCGGTACTACATCCATCAACACAAAGTACCAACACCAGTCTGTATCTGTATTTCCTAACCCGGTGCAGGACAATAGCATCACACTCAGGGTAGACTTAGGTATAGATAACCTTTCCGATATCGGAGTTTATGATATGACAGGTAACAAAATGAATATCCGCACCGAACATTTATCCGGTAACAGCCTGAGGATTGATGTTGCAGACATGGCCCAGGGTGTGTACTTGCTACAATACAGCTTTCAAGGCAGGCAAGCTATCTCCAGGATAGTAAAAACCAGGTAATAAAAAGATTAAGGGAAATCAATGCCACGCTTTATTGTGTTGTTCGCAACCGGTAGCGCGTGGCTTTTTTAAGACAGGGCAATGCCTTTACTTTGCAATTCGGTCGCGGTAACCGGCTTTACCCGTACTACTCCCTGGAAAAGATATCTTTTCTTTGTGCCCAATTGTTCACATAAATACCGGGTCCTTCGTTTCTCGATCAATTGATAAACGCTCCCTTCCTTAGTGACAAAATAGCTACCCGGCTGCAATTCCTCTACCCAGTTCAGCCCGTATGTAGGCTCATTATCATAAGCCGCCAAAGCCTTATAGAGCTTAGGATCGGAACAGGAACCTGCCTTCACCTTTTTCAAGGACAGCGCAATGGCCCTTTCCAGCTCATCAGGAAAAATATTTACGCCCAGGAAACCGATCATCACCTGCCGGTAGATATTCTGCCACTCTACGCCATGCGGAGCGATCCTGTTTTGATATTGCACAAAAGCTTCGAGATGGGCCAGCTCATGCAGCAGCGTGACCAGGAAACTGTATGGATTTTGATTGCCATTGATGGTAATGGCATGATGAGGATGCCCGTGATGGGGATTCAGATAATTGCCCAGGACTGTTTTCCGGGCTTTTGTAATGACCATTTTGATCTGGTATTTTTCAAACCAGGGAATGATCTTTGCTATAGCACCTGCAGGCAGGTAGCTTGCAAAAGCATCATAAGAAAGTTTTTCCTTTGCCATCACACAAGTTCATTCAGGACAAACAAAAAAGATTACTAAGCGCCCGTTCTGCCTTTTTTAGACAAGACCGCAGCTTCCAGTATGGTATAGATCACATACATACCCAGCAACAGGAATATAGTAGGCTTGGTAGCAGGTGTTTTACCTTTCAGGTAAGCATAACTTACGATACCGGCGATAGAAATAAATATACGCAACATCGTACCGCCCATTTTTGCGCGGATAAAAGCATTAGGGTTAGGACTTTTCAAGGCATTATTCACCATCACATAAGCCATTATTGACAATATAGCCAGCACGGCATCACCTGCAATCAGCATGTTGAGGTCATAGGAATCAGGTGTCCTGTTGACCAAAGCAAAGATGAGGACCAACAAAACAGCAAATACAGCTACAACTAATCCGATATATTTTCCCATTATTTTAAAAGATTAAAAGCGATCAGAGCGCAAATATAGGCCAATGCGCCCATATATAGCGTCTGGATCACCGGCCATTTCCAGGACTGCGTTTCGCGCTTCACAATAGCGAGCGTGCTCATGCACTGCATCGCAAATACGTAAAAGATCAAGAGGGAAACCCCGGAGGCCAATGTGTACACAGGTTTACCATCAGGCCATTTGGCCGCAGCCATTTTACCTTTCAGCGTAGGATCATCCTCTGTGGCATCTCCACCCAGGCTGTACAGGGTAGAAATAGTACCCACATAGGCTTCACGGGCCGCAAATGAAGTAATCAATGCGATACCGATCTTCCAGTCATAACCCAGTGGCTTAATCGCAGGCTCTATAGCCTTGCCCATTACACCAATATAAGAGTTTTCCAAATGCTCATTTTCCTTATCGAACTCCTGCTCTGCCGTCAACACGCTATCTGCATTAGCTCCGGCTAATTGTGCATATTTAGCTTCCACAGCGGCTTCGCGCCCGCCAGGACCAAATTTTGCCAGCGCCCACAGTACAATAGAAATGATCATAATGACCTTTCCTGCATCTACCACAAATATTTTGGCTTTTTCAATCATGGTATGCAGGGCGTTTCTCCACCTGGGTGCGCGGTACACCGGCAGTTCCATCAGGAACATTTGCGTGCGCTCTCCTTTGATCAGCCAGCTCATCACCTTAGACACGATCAGGGCCATAAAGAAACCCAGCAGGTAGAGGCCCATCATCACCAGGCCCTGTACCGACAGGAAGCCCATTACTGTAGCTTCGGGCACCACCAGGCTGATGAGGATAATATAAACCGGCAACCTTGCCGAGCAGCTCATCAATGGGGTAACCATGATGGCGATCAGGCGTTCTTTTTTATTTTCGATGATCCTTGTGGCCATCACTGCGGGGATGGCACAGGCCAGCCCGCTGATCAAAGGCATGGAAGCCTTACCATTCATACCCACCGATTTCAACAGCTTATCCGTAAGGAAGGTGATCCGGGCCATATAGCCGGTATCTTCCAGGATGGTAATGATACCAAATAATATCGCGATCTGTGGTACGAAGATGACAATGCCGCCAAGGCCTGCCCACAGGCCATTAACGAGCAGGTCGGCCCACCAGGTTTCCGGCAATTGAGCTTTGAGCCATGCTCCGCCTCCCGAGAAGCCTGCATCGATCCAGTCCATAGGATAAGTGGCCAGCCAGAAAATAGCCTGGAACATGAAGAGCAGTACCAGGAGCAGGATCACATTACCCCAGACCTTATGTAATAATATTTCATCTATCTTTTTAGAAAAGCGCTGCTGTTCATCCACCGCTTTCCGCATATCCAGTTTGGCACTTAAAGGCTCTATTCTCCCGAAGCGTTCCATGACCTCACGGGTCTGTACTTTAGTTTTCGAGAAGCCGGAATCGGTGATCTTTTTATTGATATCAGCCTGCTGCTGTGCCGAAAGGAAGCGCAGCGGCTCTTTGGCCGTAGCAATGTGCAGGGCCGCATAAGGGCTGCTGACACCGGAAATAGTCTGTACGGCATCCAGGAAATCTTTCGGTGCTTCTTCCAACGCCAAGAAAGCTTTAGGAACAACAGTTGCCTTTTCTTTTGCCGCCAGCACCGCTTTTTTCAATTCATCCGTTCCTTTACCCAATCTCGGGTTTACAGGCACTACGGCCACATCTAGGAAATCAGCTATTGCTTTAAGGTCAAGTTTAACGCCTGACTGTGCGACCAGGTCTACCATGGTCAAAGCCAGTACAACCGGCTTGTTGAGGTCTATGATCTGTGTACAGAAAAGTAAATTACGCTGCAGCATCGTGGCATCGGCCACCACAACGATCACATCGGGCACTGCAGGACCCGATGGATTTAATAAAGTTTCATAAGCCACATATTCATCCGTGCTTTTGGGATACAGACTGTAAGTACCCGGCAGATCGATCACATTTGCCTTCACACCATTACCCAGGTTGGTCGTTCCCGTTTTCCGGTCCACAGTAACTCCCGGGAAGTTGCCTACTTTCTGGTTCAATCCTGTAAGTGTATTAAACAAAGAAGTCTTTCCACTGTTGGGATTGCCCACCAAAGCTATATTAAACACATCCTCACTCATAAGGCGCAAAGATACCTCACTTTAAATTTATGGTCAATCCGGAAGGCGATTGTCATAAACTTCTGACAATCCCACAAACTCCGGCAGGGGGCTGCTCCTCCGGGAGTAAATCGCCAACCATTCTTTCCTTCCGGCCATTTTTTCATTTTTCCTTACCTTAGCGCTACAGCTCACCAATAAAATTCCAGGCAAACATGAACAAACTGATCTATGTAAGTACATTTTTATTGATAACAGCCTCCTTAAGCAGTTGCGGTTTTGAAGAACGTAAAAAAGCTTTGGACGCAAGAGAAGTCTCCCTCAGGGACAGGGAACAAAGCCTCCTGATGAAAGAAAAAATGCTGACCCAACTGGAAGACAGCATTAAACTAAGCATTGCGCAGCAAGATTCCATGACATTAAGCCTCAAAAACCTGGGACTGCCACTGCCCGACTCTTTACAAGGCACCTGGAACATCAATATGCTTTGCACACAGACCTCCTGCAGCGGCTCTGCCGTAGGCGATACACGTAAAGAATCCTGGACCTTTTCGGGCGGAGACTCTACAGGCGTATATGTAAAAGCCATGCAGGGCGAGAACCTGGTCAGGGTATATTCCGGCATCTATGACGGTTCCGGCTTCATACTGTCTACCCCTAATGTTTCCGGCGATCCTAATGCCACCAGCATGAATGTAAAGCTTGCGGTCAACACACCGGACAAATTAAGCGGCACCCGGATCATCCAGCAGGCAGACGGCTGCACCATCACCTATAAAATAGATGCAGACCGTTCCAAAAAATAAAACCTAAAAACATCGGACTATGTTATTAAACATTATGGATACTACCCTCCCGGTAACAGATCCTATATTAAAATACCTGATCGTCATCCTGATTGTTCTGCTGGCACCGATCATCCTGAACAAATTAAAGATCCCGCATCTTATAGGCCTTATCATAGCCGGTGCCGTAATAGGTCCTAACGGGCTGGGGGTACTGGACCGCGACAGCAGCATCGTGGTTTCCGGCACCACGGGATTGCTCTATATTATGTTCCTGGCCGGGCTGGAGATCGACCTGGTGGAGTTTAAGAAGAACAAGTGGAAGAGCCTGACCTTTGGTATGTTTACCTTTTCATTCCCCATGATCATAGGTACCTTGTCGGCCTATTACCTCTTACACTTCAACCTGATGTCCTCTATATTGATCGGTAGTCTTATTGCCTCACATACGCTATTGGCCTACCCAATCCTCAGCAAATTGGGTGCAGGTAAAGATAAGTCGGTCAATATAGCGGTAGGCGGTACCATGATCACCGATGTGCTGGCCTTACTGGTGCTCGCAGCGATTGTGGGCATGACCAAAGGTACTGCTGATGCCGCTTTCTGGCTAAGGATGGGTATCTCTATCGTATTATTTGGCCTGGTGGTATTGCTGGGCTTTCCCATTATCGGGCGCTGGTTCTTCAAAAGAGTGAGTGATAAAATTTCCCAGTTCATTTTTGTATTAGTAATGGTGTACCTGGGTGCGGTACTGGCAGAACTGGCCGGCATTGAAGGCATCATCGGGGCATTCCTTTCCGGGCTGGCCTTAAACAGGCTCATACCGCATACTTCTCCCTTAATGAACCGGGTAGAATTTGTAGGCAATGCCCTGTTCATTCCCTTCTTCCTTATCAGCGTAGGTATGCTGATTGATTTCAGGGCTTTTATAAAAAGTACAGAAACCATACAGGTAGCCCTGGTGCTTACAGTGGGCGTGATCGCGGCCAAATATATTGCAGCATGGGCCACGGCCAAAACATATAAACTATCCAAAGACCAGTTACATATCATCTTTTCGCTGAGTGTGGCACAGGCTGCCGCAACGCTTGCCGCTGTAATGGTGGGTTACAATATCATCATCTCCGAGACACCCAACGGAGAGCCCGTGCGTTTATTGAACGAAGCGGTGCTTAACGGCTCTATCCTCGTGATCCTGGTTACTTGTACCATATCTTCTGTGGTAGCCCAGAAAAGCGGCCAGAAGATAGCAGAGCAGGAGCAAAGCAAGCAGGATGTAAAAGAGGACAACAGTACAGAGCATATCCTTATTGCTTCCAATTCTATTGAAAGAACGGAAGAGCTGGTACAACTGGCCCTGAACATCAAAGATCCGGCAAACACAGAAGGTATTCATGCGCTGCATATCATCAACAAAACAGAAGATCCTACGGAGTCGGACAAACGCGGTAAGAAGATCCTGGACATCGCCGTGCAAACGGGTGCCGGTGCGGACATTACCATTAATGATATCCTGCGGTTTGATGACAATATCGTCAATGGGATCATAGGAGAGATCAAGGCCAATAAGATCACCGACCTCATCCTGGGCTACAGTACCACCCCCTACAGCTCCGTTAAGAACAAAACATTTATGAACGGCGTGTTGGGCAATGAGCAGGTAACCACCTATGTCTATAATGCAGACCAGCCTTTGTCTACGCTTAAGAAAAATGTAGTGGTAATTCCGAGGGATGCAGAGAAAGAACCCGGCTTTACGCACTGGATGGAAAAGATCTGGAGCCTGGCCAAGCACAGCGGTGCTGCGGTAAAATTCTTCGCACCCGGCAATCTTGAAACCTATATCCGTTCTTTAAATGAAAAAAGCACGATAGAACTGCAGTTTGAAGCCTTTACCAACTGGGAAGACATATTAATCCTGTCTCGTGAAGTAGGTAAAAATGACCTGATCACCTTTATCCTGAGCCGCCCGGGACACCGCTCCTTCCACAGTGAAATGGATAAAATGTTCAGCTACCTGGATAAGTATTTCAGGAAAAATAATTTCCTGCTGATCTATCCGGCGCAATCCAAACCGGAAGAGAAAGACGACTTCTTTATCAAAGACAATATGTTCCTGAACCCTACTGTAGACCTCAAAGGCATCAGCAAAGAGATCGGCAGTATCTTCAACAGGAGCAAGGACCATTAAATTTGGGTAACCTTTTTCCTTGCTGCTATTCCCGCGGCAAACCTATAAGGTTTTTGAAACCTTATAGGTTTTTTTATGTTCCCTCGTTGCTTCGGCAGCCTCAGCGGATTAGCGCACTTAAAGCAAAACCTTCGCTAAATTAATATACTCCACACCCATTTAACGGGGCAAAAGATTAAATTTGAGTACAAGACAATGGTATTATGGAAAACACTTTTAGAAAAATCAGGAAGATAATTGCCGAAGAAGATTTTGCACAGTTAAACCAGACGGACTTGCAAAAACCGGAACGGTTCAACTGGGTAAAGGAAATTTTTGAAGGGATCAATGTAAGAGATTACCCGAATGAAACGGCCTTGCTCTGGACCGATGAGCACAGCACGCAACGCTATAGCTTCCGCGACATGAGTATAGCCTGCAATAAGCTGCTTAATTTTTTAAGGGCCCAGGGTATGCAACAAGGCGATGTGATCCTTACACAACTTTCCCTGCAGGTCATCAACTGGCAGGCCAACCTGGCCACTATAAAAGGCGGGTTTCGTATGATTCCTGCCGCCACGATACTGGGCCCTGCAGATATAGAATACCGCTTTACGCGCCTGATGCCTAAAGTAGTGATTGCAGACGGCGACAATGCTGCCAAGATAGAAGCAGCAGAACAGCTAACCGGCCAAACGGTAGCCATAAAGATCATTGCCGAAGGCACACGCCCGGGCTGGATCTCCCTCTCTGAGATCAACGAATACGGCACGGAAGCTGAGGCAGCAGACACTTTTAGTGACGATCCGCTCTTCCTGTTCTTCACCTCCGGCACTACGGGTATGCCCAAAGTAGTCATCCATACCCATTTCAGCTATCCTGTGGGGCACCTGACCACTGCCAGCTGGATCGGGCTTAAGCAGGGTGATGTGCATTATAATATCTCCCAGCCCGGCTGGGCTAAGTTTGGCTGGAGCAGCTTCTTTGCCCCCTGGAATGTAGGTGCTACTATTTTTGCCTATCATACTACAGAGCGTTTCAGCGCTGCTACCATACTGCAAAAGATCGCAGATAATGACATTACTACCTTTTGTGCCCCTCCTACAGTACTCAGGATGCTGATCACAGAAGACCTGGGGGCTTATACCTTTAAGTTCCGCTCTTGCGTTGCTGCCGGAGAACCTTTGAACCCGGAGATCATAGAGGCCTGGAAAAAAGGCACGGGCATCCTGATCCGCGATGGGTACGGGCAGACGGAAAGTACCTGTATGGTGGGCAATCTGCCCGGCTCTGAACTTAAGTTCGGCTCTATGGGCAAACCATTATTTATGTATGACATTGTCATTGCCGATGAGGCAGGTAATATCCTGGATGACCTGGAAGAAGGTAATATCTGTGTGCGCACAGATACAGGCAAGCCCAACGGTATTTTCATTGATTATATGGATGAACCGGAGAAAAGAGCTTCGGTATTTAAAAACGGACTGTACTATACCGGCGATAAAGCATACCGCGATGCAGCAGGCTATCTGTGGTTTGTAGGCCGTGACGATGATGTTATCAAGTCTTCCGATTACCGCGTAGGCCCATTCGAGGTAGAAAGTATTTTACTGGAACATAACCAGATCCTGGAATCTGCAGTTGTCGGCAGCCCTCACCCGGTAAAGGGTTTCGAGGTGAAAGCTTTTATCATATTGAGCCATGCAGCAGATGCTACGGAGGACCTGGCAGCAGATATTTTTGCCTTCTGCAGGGCCAGGTTAGCCCCTTACAAAATGCCCCGGCTCATTGAATTTGTGACGGAATTGCCGAAAACCATTAGTGGCAAGATCAGGAGAGTAGAACTGCGTGCGCTGGAAGCGGAACGCAAAGCCCAAAAACAGGTGGTCAATGAATTTGCTTATATAAAGAAAGGCAGCTAAGTTTTTTGTCCCTCAGAGGTGCACTCAAATTTTCCAGTATCCATCGTAGTGGTAAATTTGAGTGTTTTTATTGCTGACTTGTTCTATACCTGGCCAGGAACTTACGTTCTACAAAATGAAAGGACAGGTATCCCAGGCTCCAGCTGAAGACCAGGCTCATAGCTATCAATACATAAACATTATCTACACCGCAGCTGATCAGCGCCTGCTGCACCGGGAAGGCATAGATATAGGTCCCATAACTGATGTCTCCGATCCGGGCCGGTATGTGTAAAGCTTTTACATAAAGCAGGCCTGCACTCAATACAAAAAAAGGAAATACAGCCAGGAAAAGCATTTGCCCGATCATCAGCGGCAAGAGGTAGCTGACCAGGAGGAGCAGAGCGGAAATGAGGAAGATTTTTCGTTTATGGCTGAGTACAAAATCCTCCCGGCTTTTGAGCAATACGCCTGCATAAAAGCAATAGAATAAATTAAGGAAATTACCCAGGTGCCCGCTCAGGCCTTCCTCCAGGGGAATTATGTTCCCGATATGTAATGATCTCAATATCAAAAATGCCGCAAACATAAGACCGGCAAAGCCACTCCGGTACGGCTTGGGCAAGAGGAAGAACAGGCAAAGGCTGATATAGCACAGTACTTCATACCTCAATGTCCATAATGAGCCATTAATGAAGGGTAAGGGATTTTGCTCAAATACACCCGGCAAGAGATTATCTGTAGGTAAAAAGAAAATCGTTTTAATAAAATAGAGATACACATGAGCAGCACTCAGGTAGGCGCTCACAGGAAGATCTGAAAGGAATAAACACAATACAAATACGGTAAAAACCAGGGCTACGATAAGACCGGGCATAATCCTTTTAAAACGCTTCAGCAGGAAGCGGAACAGATTGGGTGTGTTTTCCAGGCTTTGAAAGATGAGGTAACCGCTCAGTACAAAAAAGCCGAATACACCTAAAGTCGACAGCTCGGTATGGTACAGGTAGGAAGAAAATGGATCTTCCGACCTGCCGTCCAATAAATAATAGCTGTGTGAGACAATCACAAAGGAGGCAAAAAGTATGCGCAGAAAATCAAAATTATTTCGGAAAGTGGCGGCCTGGATTGCTCCCATAATTACAGAACGGGTTTTACAAGGAAGCAATTTAACAACAAAAAAGCGGTATCTCAAAATATTAAGCTGCTGCTTCCGATATTTTACGCAGAGCATTACGATGCCGCTCTTGCTGCACAATCAGCAATATAGAAACAGGCTACCCTTTTGGAGTAGCCTGTTCATTATTATAGTATCTGAAGAATATTAAGACAATTTCATTGCTTTAGCTTGCTTGGTACGCTCAGTTTCTTCTAATATGATTTTACGTAAACGAATGCTTTTTGGTGTACACTCGATACACTCATCTTGCTGGATGTACTCCATACATTCTTCCAGAGACATAAGAATCTTAGGAGCAATGTTAGTAGCCGCATCAGAACCTGAAGCACGCATATTGGTCAGTTTTTTACCCTCTGTAGCATTCACCACCAGGTCACCCGGCTTTATATGCTCAGCGATAATCTGACCCATATAAACTTCTTCTCCCGGATCTACAAAGAAAGAACCTCTGTCATTTAATTTATCGATAGAATAACCTGTAGTGGTACCGGCTGCTTTTGCAATCAATACACCATTGTTACGACCAGGAATTGGCCCTTTCCAAGGTTTGTATTCAGAGAATGTGTGTGCCATTACTGCCTCACCTGCAGTTGCAGTCAACATTTGAGAACGCAGACCGATCAAACCTCTTGACGGCACGTCGAACTCTAAGTGTTGCATTTCACCTTTTGCTTCCATGATCAAAAGCTCACCTTTACGCATGGTAACCAGGTTTACTACTTTTGAACTGTATTCTTCAGGTACATCTACAACCAAATTCTCATAAGGCTCACATTTTTTACCGTCGATTTCTTTGGTAATTACCTGAGGCTGACCTACAGTCAATTCATAACCTTCACGACGCATTGTTTCGATCAATACAGACAAGTGAAGGATACCACGACCATAAACCAGGAATTTATCCGCATCATCTGTATCTTTTACACGCAAAGCCAGGTTTTTCTCCAACTCTTTCGTCAAACGATCACGTAAGTTACGGCTCGTTACAAATTTACCTTCTTTACCAAAGAAAGGAGAGTTGTTAATAGAGAATTGCATGTTCATCGTAGGCTCATCAATAGCCGTTACTGCCAATGGTTCAGGATTTTCAAAATCAGCAATCGTTTCACCGATCTGGAAGTCTTCTATACCTACAACCGCACAAATATCACCAGCCTTCACTTCAGTAACTTTCTTTTTCCCCATTCCTTCGAATACGTAAAGTTCTTTTACCTTGTTACGGGTCATGGTACCGTCCAGTTTGCACAACTGTACATTCTGTCCTTCTTTGATCTCACCACGGGTCACACGACCGATAGCGATACGACCTAAGAAAGAAGAATAATCCAAAGAAGTGATCTGTAATTGTAAGTTTCCTTCAGTAACCTGTGGTTCAGGCACTTTATCAATGATCATATCCAATACTGCATTGATATTATCCGTCTGCTCCAGGCTAGTGTTAAACCAGCCTTGTTTAGAAGAACCATACAAAGTCGGGAAGTCTAATTGCTCCTCGGATGCATCCAATTGGAAGAACAGGTCAAAAACTTTATCGTGCACTTCATCAGGACGACAGTTTGGCTTATCTACTTTATTAATGATTACAATCGGCTTCAATCCAAGGCCCAAAGCTTTTTGCAACACGAAACGTGTTTGCGGCATTGGTCCTTCAAACGCATCCACTAACAATATCACACCGTCAGCCATTTTCAATACACGTTCCACCTCACCACCGAAATCGGCGTGACCTGGAGTATCGATTACGTTGATTTTCACCCCTTTATATGATACAGAGATGTTTTTAGCCAAGATTGTGATACCACGTTCACGCTCCAAGTCGTTGTTGTCCATCAACAATTCGCCAGTCTCTTGGTTATCTCTGAAAACCTGAGTAGCGTGGATAATCTTGTCAACCAATGTAGTTTTTCCATGGTCAACGTGGGCAATGATGGCAATGTTACGAATGTTCATTAAATATGTTTTTTCTGAATTTGAGGCTGCAAAGGTAGCACTATTATTTCAAACGCTTCTATTGAATATTAAACAAATAGATTAAAATTGCATTAAATTCTATAAATATCCATAGAATGCACCCAAAGTATGCGGAATCACTACTTTAAAAAATTGTGGCGGCACAATAAAGTCCTCTGCCTGGTCATTATCGTATTTATGACGGTATCTACCTTACTGTCCAAGAGTGTACATAACCCTTATGCAACCGTCCCACTTACCCCTTTTTACACCTGGGAGATGTTCTCTGCACCCTATATAGAAAGTGATCATACCACCGCATATGAACTGGTCTGCGACGGCGAAACCCTTTACCAGCCTGCTTACCTGGACCATAAAAAGATGTTTTACACCTACACGATCACAAAATTTGACCGCTATGCACAGCATAATTATACAGATGACCGCTATGAAAATTATAAGGGCAAACTCCAGCGGCTGCATATAGACACGGCTTATGCGGCTGTACTCAGCAATGCCCAGGAGCAGATCCTGCAATACCCGGCCTGGCTTAAGTCTTACCTTTCCCGGAACCTGGGCCGCGAGCTGAAGAATATAAAAGTATTTAAACATTATGTGCATTATGATGCACAAGGCATCCAACATACCGACAGTTCTGTAAAACTACTGGATATATGAAGCTAAGCACTGAACAAAACTTTAACGATTACCGGGCGACGATGGCAAAAGTGACCATGCTTTACTTTATCGGCATCTTCCTGCTGCGCCTCTGGAGCGTAGTATTGCCTTTCCAGTTGAACCAGCCGGTACTGCATAATATTAATTTTGATTTCACCGAAGGCCTGTTCCTGGCCTCAGGCTGGTCGGGGTTCCTGCTGCACAATACAATCGCCAACCGGATCTTTTCGCTCTCCTTACTTTTCCTGCCGGTGATTGGCTTCTTAAGACCTGCCACAAGGCTGCCCTTCATCCTTTTCTCCATCGTGTTCTTCACCTATACACTATTCAACAACCTCTACGTCACCCATCACCAGCATTATTTAAATTTTGCCTGGCTCATCACGATACCGTTCATGGCCCGGTCAGATAAGGGCTTTAATCTCCTCTGGAAAGGCGCACGCTACTATGCCTGCTGGTTCTATGGCATGGCCTTCTTACTGAAAGTGATCAATGGGGGCATTTTCCAGGAAGCATTCGGTATCATGACCCTCAGGACACAGATGTCGAGTTATATATTTGCCCATCCGCATTCCGTCCAGACCAATATTTACACCTGGCTTTTCAATCATCCTTTCTGGCTGAATGTGGGCACCAAGCTGACTTTCTTGTTAGAAGGCGTTTTCTTGATCGGTTTCTTCACCACCCGTTATGACAAATGGCTTATCCTGGCCGGCTTCCTGGTCTTTGCCTTTACCGCATTCAGTTCCGATGTGTTTTTCATTGAACAGTTCGGCGCTATAGCTTTAGTATTTACCCGGCCTGCAGGCTGGAAAAAACGGGGCAGATGGTTTGTTAAACCACCTGCCCCTAAACTCAGTATATAAAGTCTTTTACTCCCTATCTTTTCAGCGGGCTATCCGGCTCTTTAGCAAAATGACTGAAGACCATCTTATCTAAAAACCCGGGCAGTATCTTGCTCAGGAATACCGTGAGCTTACCCTGTGTGGTCATCACTATAGTACGTTTTCTTTTTTCTATACCGTCCAGGATGATCATGGCACACTCTTCCGCGGTCATGAGTTTAGACTCATCCAGGGGTGTTTCCTTCTGGGCGCTGCCGGCTGCCGACAAGGCGGTGTTCCGGATATTGGAAGCGGTAAAGCCCGGGGCCACCCACATTACATTTACATCTTTATACAAAAGCTCTGTCCTCAAGGATTCCAGGAAGCCCTGCATGGCAAATTTGGAAGCGGAATAACCCGTCCTGCCCGGCAAACCGCGGTAACCTGCGATGGAAGACACACCAACGATCGTTCCTTTGTTTTTAATAATACTCGCCAATGCAGCTTTGGTGGTATAGACCGTTCCCCAGAAGTTAACATCCATCAACTCTTCCAATACTTTCACGTCCAGGTCCTCAAATAAAGCACGCATACTGTTCCCTGCATTATTGATCAACACGTCTACCCTGCCCCATTTTTCTGCTACAGTGCTGATAAAGCTAAAGCAGTCTTCCTTTTTGGACACATCGGCCTGCACCAGCAAAAGCTTATCGTTCTGGGCATAAATGCCTTCCAGTTTTGCTAAACTTCTGGCGCATACCGCTACCATAGCGCCTCTTTGCAAGGCATCCATAGCCAGGGCTTTGCCAATGCCTGAGGATGCTCCTGTAATGGCTACTACTTTATTCTTAAAATTCATACTGCAATATATTTACCGCAAAGGTAGTAGATTTGATATATCTTTAAATAAAGAGCTGCAATGAAATTAAAATCTATCCTGGTCCTGATTATTCTACTCCTGAGCGGCCGGGCAGGCATAGCGCAGACAAAACATACTGCGATCAATGAAGCCTGGAGCAAATTAAAAAATGCTTACCTCTTAAGGAATGCCAACATACTGATGATTACAGATACTTTACTGAATAGGAAAGCCATCGGCCGGGAAGACTACAGCGAGCTGTCAGGAAAAGTGGGCACACTCACTGATGCCTTGGGTTCAGTGGATGCTTTAAACAAAAAACAGGTGGCTGACATAGAGGCTAAAAATCAAGCAGTCGAATATGCATTTGGTAAGCTGGTACTGATCTCCGGCATGAAATTTCCGGGCCACTACTACCTGGATCAATTGGAAGGTTTAGAAAACCAGATTCAACTGTATAAAAGAAAGTTCAATGATGCCTGTAAGGCCTATAAACGTAAGGACTTGCTCCTGACCCTTGAACCTCCTCCTAAAGTAAAATTTTAATTGTATTTATAGGGCAAGCCGGGCCGGGTTGCAAACAAAAAAAAGTGGCCGATGTATCGGCCACTTTTGCTGTATTAAGCTTTATTTTCGTTTTCTTTATTCATCTGCTCCCGGCGTGCTTTCCGCTCTTCATCATACTTAGCCTGCAACTCTTCTTCTCTTGCAGATTCTTTATCATAAGCCCTGATGATATGCTTCACCAGGCGGTGCCTTACTACATCTTCTTCATCCAGTTCGATGAATGCGATGCCTTCAATGTTTTTCAGGATGCGGTGTGCTTTCGCCAGGCCGGATTTCTGATTTTTGGGCAGATCGACCTGTGACATATCCCCGGTAATGATCGCTTTGGCACTCGGCCCTATCCTGGTCAGGAACATTTTCAATTGCAGGTCTGTGGTATTCTGCGCCTCATCCAGGATGATATAGCTGTTATCCAGTGTTCTACCCCTCATATAAGCCAGCGGAGCTACTTCTATGATCCTGTTGGCCATGTAATAGCTCAGCTTATCCGGCGGTATCATGTCTTCCAGGGCATCGTATAGAGGCCTCAGGTAAGGGTCAATCTTCTCCTTCAGGTCTCCGGGCAGGAATCCCAGACTTTCCCCGGCTTCCACCGCAGGACGGGTAAGGATGATCTTCTTAACCGATTTATTTTTTAGGGCTCTTACTGCCAAGGCAACAGCGGTGTAAGTTTTACCCGTACCGGCAGGTCCTATGGCAAAAAGAATATCACTTTTTTCTGAGGTGGTTACCAATAATTTCTGGTTCTTGGTTTTTGCCTTAACGACTTTACCATTATTACCAAAAACGATGATATTATTATTATGTTCAATATCAAGGATACTTGCTGCATTACCGCTGTCTTCATCCAGGCCATCGGCATCGCCGAGAATGGTTTGGTAGTAATCTTCTGAAAGATGCCCGTTTTTCTCTAAATACTGAATAATAAGACCTATTTTCTCTTTCGCTAAAGTTACTTCATCAGGATGTCCGGCTATTTTTATCTGGGAGCCCCGGGATAAAATTTTCAATAGAGGGAAGCGTTTTTTTACCAGCTCAAATTTTCCATTGTTAACACCAAAAAACTCTATTGGGTTAACTGATTCAAGATTAATTATGTGTTCTGTCAAGTTGATTAATTTAGTTGTCTAAAAATAACGCTTTTGACATAAATCTCCCAAAAGATCCCGATTATTTTTATTTTACTTTATTCAGGTTACAATTCCTGATCGTATCGTCAATATCCCCTCTTCCTACCGCCGCAGCAAAATCGGAAGCCACTTTATCGCAATAGTAGATCGCATCTTTACCCACCATTTTTGCGAAAGCAGTATCATACACTTTAATGCTGTCGTTATTATAAAGAATACAGCGACATTCATAATTGTTCTTACAAGAAGTAAATGCGGATAATAAGAGTACTCCCCCGATTATTTTAGCTAAAATTTTCATGCTCACTTATTTTAATCTTCAAATTTAGAAATTATCTACATACCCAAACGTATAAATAATTCAATCTAATATAAAAGCCTAAACACTATTTATACATAATGTTCAGGCTTCATTAATTTTATCTGGTAAAGCAATTAATCTTCCAGGCTCTGCGCGATCATTTCTGCAATATCCAATACCTGTACAGAATCTTCTTTTTCTGCATTTTTAACCCCATCCATCAGCATGGTGGTACAGAAAGGACAGTTGGCCGCTATAATGTTAGCACCGGTATCCACCGCTTCTTTACTTCTTTCAAAGTTCACCCTGGTCGTTCCTTTCTCCTCTTCTTTAAACATCTGTGCACCACCGGCTCCACAGCACAGGCCATTGGTCTTACAACGTTTCATTTCCACCAGTTCCACATCCATGGCTTCCAGGACTGCTCTCGGTGCTTCATAAATGTTATTGGCCCTGCCCAGGTAACAACTATCGTGATAAGTGATCTTTTTACCTTTAAAAGCACCACCGCCTTTCATCACGATCTTACCATTATTGATCAGGTCCTGCAGGAAAGTAGCATGGTGTATCACCTCATACTGGCCACCTAATGCCGGGTACTCATTTTTAAGTGTATTAAAGCAGTGCGGACATGCAGTAACAATGCGCTTTACCCCATACCCGTTCAACACCTGGATATTGTTGTAAGCCATCATCTGGAACAGGAACTCGTTACCGGCCCTTCTCGCCGGATCCCCGGTACACATCTCTTCATTGCCTAAAATAGCAAACGATACCCCGACTTTATTTAATATCTGTACAAATGCTTTCGTTATCTTTTGTGCTCTCTGATCGAAGCTTCCGGCACATCCTACCCAAAACAACACCTCTGGTTCTGTACCTTCGGCCATGAACTCGGCCATCGTTTTTACCATCATTCTATATCAAATTTAATGATAATGCTTTTTTTTGCTAAATAATTCAATACTATCCTCTGGTCCAGGCATCTCTGTCATCAGGACTCATCTTCCAGGGGGCCATATTGTTTTCAATATTGCTGGACATCTGCATCCACTCCTGCGGCACATTGCTTTCTTCCATATACAGGTTCCTTCTCAGCTCAAGGATAATATCCAGCGGGTTAATACTCACCGGGCAGGCTTCTACACAGGCATTACAGCTGGTACAGGCCCTCAGCTCTTCTACGCTGATGTAATCATGGAGTAAGGACTTGCCGTCTTCCACAAATGATTTATTCTTATCGATATTCGCACCCACTTCTTCTGAGCGGTCGCGGGTATCCATCATGATCTTTCTTGGGGACAGTAATTTCCCGGTTTTATTGGCCGGGCAGGAATCGGTACACCTTCCGCACTCGGTACAGGCATAGGCATCCATTAAGTTCTTCCAACTCAGATCCATCACATCACGCGCACCGAATTTTGGCGGATTATCGTCTGCCGGCACTTCTGTAGGTGCCTGAGCAGGATCCATCATATACAGCACTTCTTTCTGGATATCTTCCATATTGCGCATTTTCCCTGCCGGCTCCAATGGTGCATAATAGGCATTAGGGAAGGCTAAAACGATATGTAGGTGCTTGGAGTAAGGTAAGTAGTTGAGGAAGGCAAGAATACCTACAATATGCAACCACCAGGCACTACGCTCAACAGCGATCAGGGAGCCTTCGCTCAGCCCGGAGAATAAAGGAGCAATATGTTGTGAGATCAGGTAAGGCCCTGTTTGGGTATAGTGATCGGCATTCAGTTGTTGTAAATTGTAATCACAGGCATTCATGATCAGCAGCAGGGACATCAATACCACTTCTGTGATCAGGATAAGGTTGGCATCTGTTTTAGGCCATCCCCCGGCCAGGTCGCCGGTAGTTAAGCGTTTTACTTTAATAATATTTCTTCTTACCAGGAAGATGAGGCAGGATACCAGTACCAGGAAGGCCAGGATCTCGAATAAGCCCAGCAATATATTGTAAAAGCTGCCTAAGAAGGGTGCAAACAACCTGTGGGTACCTAAAATACCATCCAGGACGATTTCCAGCATTTCTGCATTAATAATGATAAACCCGGCATACACGAAGAAGTGTAAGATAGCCGGTGTCATTCTTTTGAACATTTTTTTCTGTCCGAAGGCCAGAAGCAACACGTTTTTCCAGCGGAGGCTGGTATCACCGGTAAATTCCTGGTCTCTTCCTAAAAAAATATTGCGGCGAATACTGAATATCTTCTTATAAAAGATAAAAGATGCTGCAAGCAGTAAAATTATAAATGCAATTTGCTGAACAATTAACATAGTTATAAATTTTCGAACTGTTCCGCAAAAACGCACAGTTTTTCAATCTTGCGAAAATACAATAGAATTAATTAATTAAAAATTATTTGTCATAAAAATGTCAGCAAAAAAACAGTACACACTTTGTTTATATGCTGATTTGTATTATACCTTTGCAGTCTAAAATTATTATCTTGTGAGTGCACAGGCTAAAAAAGTATCTCTGGCAGGTTTGATCATTGCCCTTGGTATTGTTTACGGAGATATTGGTACCTCCCCCTTGTATACCATGAGCGCCATTGTGCGCAACAAAGTGATTGACGAATTGCTCGTGGTCGGTGGTGTTTCTTTAATTATCTGGACTCTGACGCTCCAGACCACTATTAAATATGTCTGGCTCACGCTGAAAGCAGATAATAACGGAGAAGGAGGCATCTTCTCGCTCTATGCACTGGTAAGAAGACATTCCAAGCGCATTGTTTTCATTGGTATGATCGGAGGCGCTGCGCTGCTTGCAGACGGGCTCATCACGCCCCCCATTACGATCACCTCAGCCATTGAAGGCCTTGGAAAGCCCACGAAAACAACCATTTCTATCGTTATAGGCATACTGGCCATTGTATTTTTCATGCAGCAGTTCGGTACCAAATCTATCGGTAAGCTGTTTGGCCCCATTATGTTCATGTGGTTTATCATGATGGCAGTGATGGGTATTATCCATATTGCGGACGATGTCAATATCTTTAAAGCCATCAACCCGGTTTACGGGATCAGGCTGCTGATCGAAGAGCCTAAAGGTTTCTGGATCCTGGGAGCTGTATTCTTATGTACCACGGGGGCAGAGGCACTTTATTCGGACCTGGGGCATTGTGGCCGCAGCAATATCAGGATCTCCTGGCTCTTTGTAAAATCCTGCCTGATCCTGAACTACATCGGCCAGGGAGCATGGCTATTGCATAATTATCGCGGGCAAAAATTACCGGAAGAGATCAATCCTTTTTTCCAGATCATCCCCGAACAGTACAGGACGGCGGGCATCATCATCGCTGCACTGGCTGCTATTATTGCATCCCAGGCCCTGATCTCCGGGGCATTCTCCCTGGTGAGCGAGGCGATCAAGTTAAACTTATGGCCTAAGTTCAAAGTAACTTATCCTTCTACAGAGCGCGGGCAGCTTTATATTTCAAAAATAAACTGGTCTTTATTCGTAGGCTGTTCCCTGATCGTGTTGTATTTCAAAAGTTCAGAGGCTATGGAAGGCGCTTATGGCCTGTCCATCACGGTCACTATGATCATGACTTCTTCTCTTTTTGCGTACTATATGTACGTAAAACGCTACCCGAGGTTCTGGATCCTGATCTATTTACTGGTTTACCTGAGTATTGAATTCTCTTTCTTTGCCGCCAACCTGGATAAATTTGAACATGGTGGTAGCGTAACGCTTGTGATCGGGATATTCCTTTTCGCTATTATGTATATCTGGTATAAATCCCGGAAGATCAAAAACCGCTATGTGGAATTTGTTCCTTTAAACGATTACATTCCAACCATACAAGACTTATCCAACGACCGGTCTATCCCTAAATATGCCACCCACCTGGTGTACCTGTCCAGTGCCGACGATAATAAGGAAATTGAGCATAAGATCATTTTCTCTATTCTTTATAAAAAACCAAAACGTGCAGACATCTACTGGTTTGTACACGTTCATGTACTGGATCAGCCTTATACGATGGAATACTCGGTACAAACGATTGTGCCTAATGAGATCATCAGGATCGAGTTCCGCCTGGGCTTCAAGGTGGAGCAGCGTATACAGCTGATGTTCAAAAAAGTGGTGGAAGACCTTGTGGCCAATAAGGAGGTGAATATCCTGAGCCGTTATGAATCGCTGGGCAAAAAGAATGTAAAAGGTGATTTCCGCTTTATTGTAATTGAAAAATTCCTTTCCAGGGAGAATGAATTACCTATGTTTGACCGGATCATCATGAAAGGATATTTTGTGTTGAAGCATATCAGCCTCAGTGAAGAGCGCAGTTTCGGACTGGACCCTTCCGATGTAACGATTGAAAAATTCCCATTAATATTATCCTCTACGGCAAGTATCAATTTAAAACGCGTAGATTAATTACCTTTGCGGCGTGAGTGTATTTTATTCAACAGAAGCCATACCGGCATTTAAAAACCCGGTATTGACCATTGGTTCTTTTGACGGTGTCCACCAGGGACACCAGGCGATCCTGGCCAGTGTGGTTGCCGAAGCCCGCAAAGTAGGGGGCGAAAGTATTGTATTGACCTTTGAACCGCATCCCAGGAAGATCATCCAGCCGGACAAACCGCTGGGGCTGCTCAGCTCCCTGGACAGCAAGATCGAGAAGATCAGCCAGGCAGGCATCGACCATATCGTGGTAGTACCTTTTTCAAGGGACTTCTCCATGATGGGTTCCAAAGAGTATGTTGAGGATTTCTTGTACAATACCTTTAAACCACATACCATCATCATTGGTTATGATCACCATTTCGGCCACAACCGCGAAGGCAACATAGCGATATTAAGAGCATTGCTACCCGATCAGGTATCGGTGATAGAAATTGAAGAGCAACTGATCAAAGATGCCCATGTCAGCTCCACAAAAATAAGAAATGCAGTAATGGAAGGCAATATGCAGGCGGTAACCGCTATGCTGGGCAGACCTTACCAGATCGAGGCCACAGTGGTGCATGGCAATAAAATAGGCCGTACCATCGGCTATCCTACTGCTAATTTACAAGCAGATTATTCAGATATTTTAGTACCCGGTATCGGTATCTATGCCGTGCTGGTCCATATCCAGGGGCAAACCTTTAAGGGGATGATGAGCATTGGTAAACGTCCTACAGTGACCGATGACGGAAATATTACGATTGAAGTCAATATCCTGGATTTTGACCGGGATATTTACGGAGAAAAATTACAGGTAATTTTCATCGCCTATGTAAGAGGGGAAGAAAAGCTGGATGGCTTAGAGGCCCTCAAAGCTAAAATTGCTTCAGATGAGGTACGTATCAGGTCCATCCTGGCTGATTATTAGGCTTCGAAAGCATTTCCTGCCGGTACCATCAAAAAGAGCCAACCCAACCTATAAGGTTTTAAAAACCTTATAGGTTTTTTTCGTCCAGTAATTCCACTCATCATTTCCAGCGCAATGCAATGGAGCCGGGAAATCTTATTTAATGATGAATGGTTAATTGTTAATTGTTAAAATATACCCCTGAGTCTTGTAGAAGAGACAGTAAGGTACCTTCCTTATTTCAGGTCTAAACGCAACTCATCCCTTAAGCGCTTCAAAGCCGGGTTCTGGCTGGCATACAGGGCAAAGATATCCGCATTGGACATTTTCTGCGGAGCCGTCTCCACGCGCTCTGCTTCCGGTGCCAGTTCCACCCCTATCTTCACTGCATTATTATTGGTCTTTTCTTTACAAAATTCCCGGAAGGCATCCACATTACCATTGGCATAGATCGTGCCCATATTGGAATTACAAATAATGGTAATCAGGTTGGTTTCCCTCACTACAATTCTTGCCGTGGACAGGTTACTGGATTGTAATTGCTTATCTGCATCATCTCTCAGGTGCTGTACATATTGATCAAACAACCGTACGCCCAGCTCCTGGTCGATCTGCTGTTCTTCTGTATTACCGGACAGTTCATTGGCCTGTGCCTGCATCTGCTTCAGGAAGTCTTTCCCGAATTTTGGCAAAGGAGGGGGCGCAGCATGGGTAGTGTCTTCTGTTCCGGGTGCTGCCTTCGGCACGGCAGGCATAGCCGCTCTTTGCACCGGGGGCGCTGTATTGACAGAAGCGCTCAAAGGCTTTGCAAGAGGAGGCGCTGCAGGTTCTGACACCATCGCCGGAGCCGGAGGAGTATCCGGATAAGGTGCCGCTTTTGGTGCAGTACCGGTTACAGGTACTGCTGCCTGGGGCTCGCCTAAGTGATCAGATTTTTTTTTTGCGTCCTGTAAAGAGGACGCTGAGATGACTTGAGTAAGGTAACAGAGCTTGATAAAGTAGACTTCAAGATGCAGGCGCTTATTCAAAGTAGTTTTATAATTCACCTCCGCATCATTGATCACGTTCAATGCTGAGGTGATGAAGGACATGGTCAGCATCTGTGCTTTCTCAAAGAAAGATCTTTTATGTGCTTCCGGGATGTCCAAAAGACGGGTCATTTTAGGGTCTTTGCAGAGCAAGAGGTCTCTCAGGTGCTGGGCAAAGCCGTTCAGGATCGCATCTCCTTCAAAACCGCGTCTATAGACTTCGTCCAACAGCAGCAACACGTCTGCGACATTGGTCGTGAGTAAGGCATCTAATAGTTTAAAGTAAAATCCGGCATCCAGCACATTCAAATGCTCTACAGCCTGCTCATAGGTCAGGTGACCGTTTGAGAAGCTGGAGATCCGGTCCATCATAGACAGGGCATCTCTCATGCAGCCTTCACTTTTCTGGGCTATGATATGTAGTCCGGCCTCTTCTGCCACCACATTTTCCTTGTTACAGATATGTTCCAGGTGACCCACAATGTCTGAGGACTGGATACGTTTAAAATCAAATATCTGGCAGCGGGACAAGATGGTGGGCAATATTTTATGCTTCTCAGTAGTCGCCAGGATAAAAATAGCATAGGCAGGCGGCTCTTCCAATGTCTTTAAAAAGGCATTAAAGGCCGCAGAAGTAAGCATGTGTACCTCATCTATGATATACACCTTGTATTTGCCCATCTGCGGTGCAAACCTTACCTGCTCGGTAAGGGAGCGGATATCGTCTACAGAGTTATTGGAAGCGCCATCGAGTTCAAATACATTGAAGGAGGCATTTTCATTAAAAGTCTGGCACATCTCACATTCACCGCAGGCTTCCATATCAGCCGTAGGCTGCACACAATTGATCGTTTTTGCCAGGATACGCGCACAAGTTGTCTTCCCTACTCCTCTGGGCCCGCAGAACAAATAGGCATGGGCCAGATGTTGTGTCCTGATGGCATTTTTAAGCGTAGTAGTGATGTGTGATTGCCCCACAACTGTGTCAAAAGTTTGTGGGCGGTACTTCCGGGCAGAGACTAAATATTGTTCAGACATTTCCATGCAATTTCAAGCTTTTTCCTGAATTTTCAAAATAGCATCCCCCTATATATACTTTATTAATACTGATGGGCAAAAAACAAAACGGCCGCCCGTTTACCGGCAGCCGTTTTGCAGAACATATTACATTTTATTATTTAACAATCACTAATTTTTCCTTAGCTATTATCTTGCCGGAATGTACAACTTGTACAGTGTACACACCTTCTGCTACATTGCACAGGTCGATCGATAAGGTTTTTCCTGTAGCTGTTACAGATTGTACCAAAGTTCCGGTCACATTGTACACATTCACCACATCTTCAGCTGTTAATCCAGCAAGGTTAACTGCTTTTGATGCCGGGTTAGGATATACCAGGATGGCTTCGGCAGCTGCTTTAATGAATATTTGCTTCACTTTAGAAACTGTAGTAGCCCCATCTCTGTCTACCAGGGTCAACCTATAATAATTATCTCCGGCTTTGTACCCTTTATCGGCATAAGTGTATTTACTTTCTTTACCGGTAGCATTAAGGCTGGCGATCGCTTCGAAGGTTACACCATTATTACTTCTTTCCACCAGGTACTTACTTCCCGGAGTTTCTGTAGGATTATGCCAGCTAAGGTTTACCGAAGCCGTTGCTTTTTCTACTTTGAAATCATCCAGACCTACCGGAAGCGGTGTACTGTTCAAAATACCTACGGTAAACGGACTGAATGTATTCAGGGCATTTGAAGTTACCGTACCACCGGATACAGAACCCGAAGTGCCTGCATTCCCTGCATTTTCCCATGCACTGCCATTATAATGAGCAACTAAAGCTCTGGACAGATCAGGAATATTGCTGGAAGACTGGAAGGGTAAAGTAAGTGAAGCTGTAGCAGATCCGCTTGACCTGTTCACATTCCAGTATTGGAAATTATCTATAGACTGGATATTGCTGCCTGAAGCATAAGTGCCCGCATCAGGAGTAGTGGCAGCGCCATTAAAATACTCCGCAACAAAGGTAGCCGCAGTACTTACAGAAGGAGTGAGTATTACAGGTGCATAAACACCGTTCTTACCTACCGGCAAAGTTTTAGCCGTAACGCTATTGGTATTTTGTACCACAGGGCCGTTAATATAGCTGTTGGCATTACCACCTGTTACAGTAGCGTCTGTACTTAAAGTCAATGCATTGGTTGCTGTATTACCTATCAATCCGTTTACTAAATTTAAATTACCTGTAAGGGTAGTCGCCTGGCTGAACTGAACGCCATTTGTATTATTAACCACTACATTGGCTACTGAAGCAGGCATCCCATTACCCGTAGACTGGCTGGCAGCTCCTACATACATATAGGTACCGCCACTGTTGTAGTTACGTGTTGTGGTGTGTACATTTCCTGTAGTTCCGGCACTGGTAATACCTTGCGGACTGGTAATTTTTAAAGTACCTCCTGCATTATTGATCAGGCTACCGGCACCGGTAACATTAAACCCGTTAAAGTTCAGCGTACCGCCATTCAGGATTTCTAATGTATTTCTTGCATTGGTCAGATCAAGGTTTTGAGGCAATACCAGTTCAGCTCCGCTGTTTACCTGGAAAGTAACATGGTTATTTAAGGTTCCGTCAATATCGATGGACTGAGTTCCTGTCTTATTGAAAATGATCGCATTAGTAGCAGTAGTATTAGAGTTACTACCTTCCAGTGTCCCCTGTACAAGGAGATCACCACCCAGTAAAACGGATGAATTGGCAGCAACACTTTGTTGGTTGATCCTGAAAGTAGCACCGCTCTTCACTTCAAGGTTACCATGAATGTTATGCGTATTTGAACCGGAAGCAGGAATAGATGCACTGAAATTACCATTATTTATGATCAGGCTTCCTCCGATCTCTGCATTGGCAGTGGTCGTAGACAAAGCAATCACACCGGAACCCGCAGACTCAATCATCAAATTATTCTCACATAGTTTAAGGGCATTAAATCCGTTTAAGAATGCGAAGGTGACCGTTTGCGCACCATAATAATGAATATTACCAAAAAAGTACCCATTTGCATTGGCAGATACCTGTGGTGTACTATACACCAGGCGTTGCGCACCGCTAGAAGCACTATAGTTCCAGTTTCTTATCTCGAGAATAGAACCGGATTGAAAATCTTCATTACCATTCCAGATACTGCTCCCCGTACCATTGCTGGTTAAAGTTGCTGCATTTAATACAAATTTACCGCCTGACTCTACCACTACATTCTTCGCAGAAGCAGAAGCAGACATGGTCATTGAATTGGCGGCTTCAAAAGTACCACCGGAATAAACTTTTAGGTCGGCAATAGTAGAAGAGGCATTAACCGTGAATTTACCATTCTCCAGGATAGAGATGCTCGGACTGGAGAAGCTACCGCTGGTAGAGATCGTATGCTGGATATACAGGCGGCCGCCGGAATAGCTACCGGAAGGTCTTGTGGCAGATGCCCACACACCATTGGTCATCAGTTCCCAGGTACCTGTTGTATTAGGCCAGTTACCATCACTTGTGGTACGGTAGTCACCGTTTGCATAAGGAATAGTGTGAATGTTGAAAGCTGCACTGTTTACCGTAGTAAAAGATCCTGATTGAGCGTTAAGCATTAACCCGGTTCCCAAAGCAGTATGCGTTATGGCAGTAAAAGTTGCCTGGCCATTGGTTAGTGTAGCCGTCAGAGGACTTGTCGCTAAAGTACCGCTTGAAGTCAGGCTGACACTGCCTGTAGCATCCAGGTCAATATTATTGTTTACATCCAAAGCGCTGATCACAGGATTTGGTGTCATCACTGCATTCAGGTTAGTATTAGTCGCATTGGTCGTAAACGCGATCTTAGTCGCAGTAACCTCTAAGCGGTTATTATCATTCGAAGTATTATTATCAGAGTTTGCGGCACCTGCATTGCCGGCTGCAAACTGAGAAGAAACGGTGTTAGCAGCTGTAGCGGCTGAGGCTACCGTAAAAATGAGTTTATCATTATCGGTAACAGCGGTATTAAAGCTTACCGCTAAAGTAAAGTTCTTAGTTCCGTTATCCGCAGCATTCAAGCCCGTAAGACCGGTAAAAGAGATGGCATTAGCACCGGCAGTCACTTCTGCTACCTTAGTAGCACCGTCAAACAAGGCTGCTTTCCTGATGGTATTGGCAGCACCGGTGTAATTAATGGTCAATGCCGTTAATTGGGTAGGTAAAGCATCTGCATCGGGAGCAGCAGTACCGCCATCACGTAATTGCAGGGCCATTACGGCTACAGCTCCAGAGCCGATCGCTGTGATCGTACTTGACTGGTACTGCAGATAATCAATGTTAGCAGTATAAAATGCAGCACCTGCGTTGTTTACGATATCAGAAGCAGCACTTGGACCGTTAGGTGTTGTTGCACTGGCCGTCATGGTATTGCTTGTATTGTAGTTATAAGTAGGTGCATTGCTGCCATTCCAGTTAAAAGGAACGATCGTGTAGTAATAAGTGTTCAGCGGGCTCAGGCCGGTAATAGACTGGCTGGTGGCCGAAGCTGTGGTAACGATAGCAGCTACTGTTGCATCACCGATAGTAGCACCTACCGTGTAAGCCGTTGCATTTACCGGTACGCCGGTCGGAGCCGAGTTTGCTTTTTGCAAAACCAGGTAGCCTGCAGCATTACTGAGGGTATTAGCAGCAGAGAAGCTCAGGTTTACCTGGTCGTGAGCAGCGGCTACTGCATTAAATGTTGCAGGTTGTGCCGAAGGCTGTGTACTCAGGGTGTAAAAAGCTACAGATGCAGGGCTGCTGGTATTGTAACAATTATCGGTAGTATTAAATGCATAAGCTGTAGCCGTGTACTGTGTACCCGGTGACAGGTTAGTAATACCGTTCACGCCATTGGCGGCACCGGCATAGACTACTTTATTATTTGCATTAATGCCTGTAGCAGCACTAAAATCGGTATTCCCGGTATAGGCAGTACCAGATACGGGTGCTGCATTTGCTTGTGCAGTAGCCCTTAATACCAACAGAGCGGCATCACCACCCCCGGCAGCCCAGGAAAAGCTCACACCGGTATTGCTAATATTAGCGGTACTTAAACCGGAAGTTTGTAAAGTAGGTGCAGTACAAGTGGCTTCTTTTTTATACAGTTTTAAGTCACGCTGGCCGGAGGCTGACAGGTAAGCTGCAAATCTTGTTGCAGAACTGTTCCATTGAAGCATCCTGCCGGTTGTTGATTTGTTGCGCAGCACCCAGAATCCGCCACTAAGGCTCGCTGTCCAGGTTTCATTATCTCCCGGAGTAGTTGTATTGACAAAATTGGCCGTGTTACCGGTATTGCCACTACCGCCCCAGGACACGTATCCTGCAGAAGCATTGTAAATAGTAATATCAGATCCGGAAACAGTAATCGTAAATTCATTGGCGCTGGTAACACCAGAAGTAATCGTGGCAGTCGGGTTCGAAACAGTAGTGTAGTTAATGTAGGGGCTGGCATTTGCCGTATTCAGCATAATACCATCCGTTCCAGATGCGGCATCACCTACAAGCAGGTATACACCATCGGTGAGTGTGGTCGTTACTTGTGTGTAAGTTTGTCCCAATACTTGCCCTGCTCCAAAAAGCAGGCATAAAAATAGAATAAAATTTTTCCTCATAAATCCATTATTAATTTGCCACAAAAGTAGATGGATTAATGATAGAAAATTCTCTAATATTATAATATTCAAACAGTTAAATAAAAAAAATGTATATTTCTATAAATAACAAAGGGGAAAACCAGACTGGTTTTCCCCTCTTTACAATTTATTAATATTAAAATATCTTTTACTGCCCTAAAACAGGTTTTACAAAGGTAAAAAACAAGGCTCCTATGATAATCAAGCCGATAACAATCGTCAATAAAGTGATGGTTCTTTTATAGCCTTCATTCACTACTTTGAGCTTGTGCAGTTCGCTGGCATTATTGATCACATTCTCGATTCTTGAAAAAGCGCTTTCTCCTTTTACAATGTAGTCAAATGCACCATATTTCATGGTATCGATGGCCACATCGATCTTATCCTGGCCGGACAGCATGATCACCTGGGTGTCTGGATATTGGTCTTTAATATCTTTCAATATCTCCACCCCGTTTTTGGCATCATTCAGGTGCGCGTTCAAATGGTAGTCCAATACAACGATTTCGGGATGCAGGTGCATATTGGCCAAAGCCTCTTCTCCGCTTTCGAAAATCTTAATTTCATATGTGTATCTCTCAGACAAGAAATCTTTTAACATTTCGTTTTGAATAGGTTCATCATCTACTAAAAACACATAACGTTTATCAGAAAGTGCCATATTTTATATTTATTTAATGAATAATTAGGGCGACTAAAATATATTGCTTTGAGCAATAATGCAAATTTTTGAACACTTTTATTAACACAATATTATTTTTTGTTCAAATAAGCGGCAATTTCCAAAGCCTTCAGCGTACCCTCAACGCCACTTTCCGTCATTGCTGTCTCCTGCGGCAAATCGGTAGGATTAGGGTATTTATTCATACCGATCCAGATCTTTTCACCGGAAACATATTGCGCTACTAATTGATCTGCCTGCTCTTTGATGTTCTGTAAAAGTGTTCCGGATTCAAAGGAGGCTAATAGTCCACCCTCTTGTTCCATATCCCGGAAAGAGGTCCAGGCGGCTTCTGCTAATTGTGCCGTCAACTTATCAATATAGTAACTGCCTTTTGCCGTATCAGCAATCTGGTGCAGGTAGCTTTCTTCTTTAAAGAGCAATTGCTGGTTGATGGCCATTCTCTGGCTGAACCTGGTATATGCTGCCTGTTTCTTTACATCGAAAGGTAAGATAGACAGGGCATCGCAACCGCCCAGTACGGCAGCCATACCGGCCAGGGTATCTCTCAACAGATTACTATAGACATCAAAGGGCGCTTTATATAAAGTCCCGGTCTGCACATAGAGCTGCACTTCTGCAGATAGCTCATATTGCTGCAAGAGTAAAGCCACCAGTTGTCTTAAGGCCCTGAGCTTACTGATCTCTTCAAAGAAAGCAGTACCTACCGCAATATTAATATTCAGCTTCTGAATAGCCGCAAGTGTTCCTTGCTGCTGCGCAAGGTGCAGTACTTCCTGTATGTGTCCTAAGGTATAGCTTAACTGGCTTACAGAGTTTGCTCCTGCATTATAATAAGCTGCCGCATCGATCCAGAGGTTGTGCTCATTAAAGAGGTGCAGACCATTCAGGAAGGCTTCTTTAAAGGAGGGCGATTTGGTGCTAAAGTATACAGCCAGGTGATCCCTGCCATTATCCACTAAAGTACGGTCAATCGCATGAGCGCCCAGGTATTGCTGCAAGCTTGCTTCCTGTACGGAGCTGCCTGTAGTCCATTCTATTTTTGTCTGGATGAAGTTGAGCTCTATGTCTTTAAATAGGGTATCCCAAGCTACATTTTCTTTTTCTATTAAAAAATGGAGGCCACCGGCCCCGCTCTGCAAAGCGCTCAGCGCCTGTGCATTGGCTGCCTTCTCTTCTTTTACCTGCACCTGCTCCATGATCACCCAATCGGTATGACCAAAGACGGAAGGGCTTGCTACACTATCTTCCCCGGTATAGAAAGGATGAATGGTAATATGGTTATCATCTACTGTTTGTAACTGCTCAAAGGTGATGCCTTTAAGGTCTTTTACTAATCGTTCTTTCCATGCTGCACTGTTGCTCGTTGCAAATTCTTTTAATAAATCTTCCATTGTTATGTCAATGCTTAAGCTAAAAATTTTTGTCTTAAATGTAAAGAGGGCACCCAGCAGGCATCGCTTTTACCAAACCATTTGTACCGGTTACGGGCAATCATTTTATAGATCGGGTCGCGTAAAAATTTCGGCAAAATAATGGCTGCGTACAAGAGGGGATAGATACCGGATAATCGTTTAGCAATCCTTAAGGCTGCATCTGATTCTGTATAGGCCCGATCTCCTTCTATGAGTACAATACTGTCTGTATCGATCTGGTACCGTTCGGTCATGGCTTTTCCGTAAGCAGCGTCTAATGCAGCAAACCTGAAGTAGTCCTGCTTATCGTGCTTGATGATCAGTTGCACACTTTTATTGCACAGGTTGCAAACCCCATCAAACAATACCACGCCCTTTTTTGTATCCCTATCCATCTGTTTGTTTTATGATAGGCTAGCTATCCATTCCCGCAGGCGTTTCTGCCAAAGCCTTTTCCCAGGCCCAGGCAGTCTGCATCATGGTCTCAATATCATAAACCGGCTTCCAGCCCAGTTCCTTTTCTGCTTTGCTGTTATTGGCATATACCTTGATGACATCACCTGCCCTGCGGCCGCCTATTGTATAGTTCAATTTTAAGCCGGATACTTTTTCAAATGCTGCGATCAGCTCCAATACGGTAACGCCCTCGCCTGTACCCAGGTTATAGACCTCACAATTGCCGGGTAAGGCATTTTTCAGGGATTGTTGCATCGCTAAAGTATGTGCATGAGCAATATCCGATACATGGATATAATCCCTCACACATGAGCCGTCTTTTGTATCATAATCGGTCCCGAATACCGTCATGGAATCCCTCAGGCCGATTGCAGTCTGGGTCACAATAGGTACTAAATTTTCGGGGCGTTTATTCATTTCTCCGATCTTGGCAGAGGCATGAGCGCCTACCGGGTTGAAGTAACGGAGTAAAACTATTTTAAAATCCGGAAAAGCCTTAGTAAAACGGGCGCAGATGCCCTCTCCTATCTGCTTGGTATGTGCATAAGGGGACTCGGCCTCTTTCATGGGCGCAGACTCTGTCACCGGCAATTCATCTGCATTGCCATATACAGAGCAGGAAGAGGAAAATACGACATTCTTCACCCCGAACTCTTGTGCCAGCTCCAATACATTCACCAGAGAATCAATATTATTCCTGTAATACATCAAAGGTTGCTCCACAGACTCCGGTACTGACTTATAGGCGGCAAAATGAATGATCCCGTCTATATCATTATGGTCTTCAAATAGCTGTCTTGCCTGGATACGGTCACTTAAATCGACTTGGTAATTCACAATTTCCAGGCCCAGTAAATCAGCAACTCTTTGGTTCATTACTGCAAATCCCCTCGACAGGTTATCTGCAGAAATCACTTCATGCCCATTTTCCACCAGGTCCACGATAGTATGACTCCCAATATATCCACATCCCCCGGTAACTAATATTTTAGCCATATGATTGTAAAAAATTATATAGTATACAAAGATACAATTTTACCGCAGCCTAAATAAAAATATTGCCTGATCCTACCGTTCTAATCTACATTTCAGATGACCAAAGCTGTCTTTGACATCTATGTTAAGGATAAATAACGATTTGTTAATACAGGAAATGCTTTTTTGTAAATTAAATTATTTAAGGTATATTTGTAATAATTCAATTTAAGAATAATTCTAAATTGATCATAACCTTGAAAAACTATTAAGATGAGCAACGAGATGTTAATCGCGCAGCTTGATAATTATATTCTTGGTTTGATTTGTGTCATCGGAGTAACCATACTATTCTTTATGTACCGCGAATCTTACCTGAGAAAAAAATTCAAGCGAAAATTACTAGACCATCATAAGTCTTCCCACAAATAACCTTTAATAAAAAATGCACTTCGATAAGAAGTGCATTTTTAGTATTGTTTATTAATCAAATATGCTCAGGTCTACTTTATGTTTTTCTATAAAACCTTTTTTCTCTAAAAACAGCTCCAGCTTATCTTTAGGTATCCTCACGAGGAATTGCTTGGAAGTGCCGCTCTTAAAGGCATCCAGGGACTGGAAATAATCGAAGTTCCAGCGGCCTATCTTCCTGCGGTCCTCCTCCAGGGTCATGGCTAATACATCGAGGTCGATGGGCGTAGACACCTTTACAATGGCCATACCTTTCAACTCATCTTCTGAAAAACGCAGTAAAAGCGGATTCTTAGGTTTTGCAGGTGTGGTACCGTCCGCATTTTTTGCCGGATATATATTTAATGCCTTCCAGTCAAAATCGCTGGGTACCGGTGCACCGATGTAGTTGTTCATACGCTCCATCACGGTAGCTGTGGCCACGAAGGCCATCACATGATTCTGCGTTTCTGCAGGAAGGTATTTTTTTATTGCAAAGAAATCGGCATTACCGGTCTTCTTGATCGCATTCAGCACGGGCCTCGGACCGCTGTTGTAGGCTGCTACTACCAGGAGCCAGTCGCCCAGCATATCGTACAGGTAGTTGACATATTTGCCGGCTGCATTGGTCGACTTATTCCAGTCGGAACGCTCATCTACCCTGTCATTCACCACCAGGCCCATAAACTGCCCGGTTCCCGGCATGAACTGCCAGGGGCCTAATGCACCTACCTTAGACAAAGCTCCGTTGGTCAATGCAGACTCGATCACGCTCAGGTATTTCATTTCCAAAGGAACATTGCGCTTACCCAGGCTCTTATCTATTATTTTAAAATACTTCTGCCCTCTTTGCTGCATGGTAGCAAAATGGCGAAAGTTTTTCTGGTAATAATTTTTAGTGTAAGCAAGGATATAATCGTTATTCTTTCCAAAATATTCAATCTCCCCGGCTAAAGGGATATATTGATCTCCGGTTTCTTTACGACTGCGATCGGTAAGTTTAGGAGCAGCCTGAAGCGAAATGGCTGCTACATTACCCTTAGTTGAAGTTGTACGCTTATCCTGTGCCGGTTCTAAAGGCATCTTCGCACCTAAAGATTCACTGCTCAGCGCAGGTAGCTCTGTGGTTGCTGCCAAAGGTTTACCTGACGCTCCTTTCCCCTGTTGTGCTACAGCAAGTATCGGAAGATGCATTGCTGCTACACAAACCAATTTCTTAAAGGACATAAATCAAACTAATTTAAAATAATTACAAAAAGTGGTTACATTCAGTCAATTTTAAATCCATGCGGACTGCTGTCAATCGGCACCGGAATTCAAAATTATTGTTTCATGATTGACTAAGGATCACAATTTGCTCATACAATGATAACAATTAATTTTTAATTACCATAGCACAAAAAAAGAAAATCTTCCAACATTAGGAAGACTTTCTTATATTTTTATAAAGTTTAGATAAATTTACTTTTGTTCGTTAACGGATTTTTCATTTATACCGCTTTCAATCTCACGTTTAACGCCATCTTTAGCATCATTAAATTCACGAATGCCTTTACCTATTCCCTTTGCTAACTCAGGGATTTTTTTACCACCAAACAGGATCACCACTACTAATACTACCCACAACCATTCGGCTCCACTTGGCATAGATAATAACAAAGTCGGATTTAAAGAAGCTATTGTCATTTTTTAAAATTTTAAATTTTCAACACAAAGTTAGACCTATTTTTCTTTTCTCTTCTCTATTTTAACAAAAAATATTACGCCCTTATTATTATGTATGTTTCTTTAGTCCAGTAAATCAACTACGCCATCTTCACCCATTTTGTAATAACGATTAGGCAACCAGCGGCTGTTTTTCATCTTAAGGGAGAATAGCGGCCGGGCACTTAAGGTCCAGCTTTTTGAATAGTTATTATACAGATCCCCGATCTTAAACACGCTGCCTTTAGGCACGTAAAGAACGGCTGTAGCCAGCTGTGCCCTGAACAGTTCCGGTGTACCTAATTTTAAATACCGGGGCAACTTCAACATATTGCTGTCCTGCTCATATACATAAGGAATAGCGGCCGCAAACTCTTTTGCCTGCAGGAGCGAGCTACCATTAGACTGGCGCTCCAGCTCCAGGCGATACAGGCTGTCTTCAGCGGGCAGTATCTTCAGGCTGGCTATCTGTAATTGATATCTATCATCTATCCCTTTTCTTACCCAATCGCGGTCTTCATCAAACAATCCTTCATTTTGCTGCTTCATTTGTGTAATGATCAATGTATCCTTAGGCTGTTGAAGCTCCAGGGGGGAGGTATACTTATAGGCATATTTAAAGTCAGACAGGAGGCTGGAAAGAATAAATACGACAGAGAATAAGCTGATGAGGAAAAGACTGGACAGGCTATACCCGATCCATTTATTTCTCCCGGCCGGTTTCCTGATCCTTAATACCAGCCATCTGATGATGATGACAATAGGCAATAAGACGACCAGTATAGAGGCTATAAAGAGAATAACGGCCTGGGTTTGTGATTCAAATACCAGGTGCGACAAAGGCCATACGCTGATACCGGCAGTGGAGAAGCCAAACAACAATCCCAGCAAAGCCAATAGCAAGCCGACCAATATGCTGCCTACAACGAGGATGAGGAAGGCCAGCACCACGTAGGCCAGTATCCGGAACGCGGTAGCAAAAGCCCCCGGGCGCTCTATATGGGTTGCCGTACCTTTTTCATTTTGCTCTTTGAGGGCAGAGCTGATGTTCTGCACATCTAAACGCTCTCCTTTAAGTTCCATCTTTTCGGTAAGGGTGCTTGCCTTGGGCAATGCGATCCATAACACAATATAGAGGATGGTCATGATAGGCAGGGCTGCAGTACAGAAGGAGGCGAGGTCGTTCTCGTTAATGATATTAAAAAAGGCAACACCGATCAATGGAAAAGCAAAGATAAACCTCAGCCATTGTTTGGAGATCCGCAGGTGATAGGACATACCACTGCATACACCGCCCAGCAGCTTACCTTCATCGGTCCGGTACCACCTGCGCTTAAGCGAAGTAGTATGGGTAAGGTAAGTAGCCGGTAAGATGATCCATAAGAGGATATACAATAAAACGGTAGTACCGTAGAAGAAGAAACCCAGCGCCATTAATATACGGATCAATACCGGGTCGGCATTGAAATACCTGGCCAGGCCGCTACACACCCCACCGAGCACTTTATCGTTCAGGTTCCTCACTAGTTTACCATGAGTAGCTGTATTATTCTCTGCAGCAGCCTCGTCGTATTCTTTACCTGTACCTTCTGCGGCTTTTGCGCGCAGGGGCTCGTTTTCCTCATAGTGATCTGCGGTCTCCATGGCGATTTGCTCCGGGCTACCCATGATCTTGATTACGGCCTGTACATCTTCCGAGGAAATGCTGACTAAGTTTTTGCGTAATTTATCATCAAAAAGCTCGGCGATACGGTCTTCCATATCACTGTAAATATCGGGACCGCCTTCTTCTTTAATAAAAAATTGCTTCAGCCAGGTCAGGTAAGCGTTTAGCTGCTGATACGCTTCTTCATCGATTGTAATTAATCGTCCGGAAAGATTTATGGTGATTACTTTATTCATTTTCTTTAAGCATTAGCGTTAATAATATTGTTTACCGCAGTACTCATCTGAGTCCAGGTATCATCCAGCGCAACATAAAACTGATCTCCGTCTTCGGTAAGGGAAAAATATTTCCTGGGCGGACCAGAGGTGCTCTCTTCCCATCTGTACGTGAGCAGGCCTGCATTTTTGAGCCGGGTCAGCAAAGGATAAAGGGTACCTTCCAGTATATTCAGGCCAGACATTTTCATTTGCTCCAGGATCTCGGAGGGGTAGACTTCCCGGTCTTTAATAATGGCCAGGATACAATATTCCAGAACACCTTTGCGCATTTGTGATTGTGCATTATCTATATTCATAAGTCACCATTAAAATTGTTCAATATTCATTTATCCTGATTATTAGTTATAAGTGATGTAATTCCCTTCTTTATCCTTGAAGTTACCGGTCACGATCATGATCAGGTCCACCAGTACCCAGATCCCGAAACCACCAAAAGTGATGATCTGGAGAATACCGTAGCCTATCTTCCGGTTATAGAAATTATGTAAACCGATCATCCCGCCAAAAAAGCACAGCAGTAAAGTGATGAGCCACTTCTGATCATCGGTACGGCGTACGACAGGGGAATAGGTATTATTTGTGGGCGGTGCCATCTGGCGCACACCGCAGTTAGGGCAGATCTCCGCGTTCACATGGATGATCTTACCGCAATCTTTACAATATTTTTCGTTTTCGTGTAACATAGTCTTATCAAGTTTATAATGCAAAGATATATCCTTTATACAGTACTATGCAATACATAATACTATATTTTGCATTTATTTAACAATAAGAAGATTTCCTGATTTAATACCTTGTCCGGGACTAAAAGCCTGTATTTTTGAAGCCCATTATTAACCTTTAATCTTTTTATGAATTTAGAACAACGCATTGCACAGTCTGAAACCAGGATCTTTAAAGCCGTCTTCCCTAATACAACGAACCATTATGATACTCTTTTCGGAGGTACTGCTATGCAATTAATGGATGAAGTAGCTTTTATTGCAGCCACCCGTTTCAGCCGCCAGAAGATGGTAACTGTGAGCAGTGATAAAATTGATTTTAAAAAACCTATCCCCGGCGGAACCATTATTGAACTGATCGCGAAAGTATCGTATGTGGGCACCAGCAGCCTGAAGGTAAAGACGGAGATATTTATTGAGCAAATGTATACCGACCAGAGAGAGAAAGCTGTTTCCGGGGAGTTTACCTTTGTGGCCTTAGACGAGCATAAGCGCCCTGTTAAAGTAATAAAAGAGTAAGTTCAGGGTATATAAAACAATATTGCAAAAAAGCAGTTGCTTTTTAAAGCGGTGATCAAATTTGTCCTGTTCTGCGCAGCCTGGATACAGGCAAATTTGATTACTATACACCAGGGTCTTTCAGGCTTTCCAGGAAGGTATCCCTAGAGCCGTATGCCTAAGGTCAGGTAAAAGCTGCGGCCTTCTCCCGGAATGATTCCCGGCCCCGGGTAACCTGTTGCCCTGCGGGTAAAATACCTCGCATCTGCTATATTATTTACGGAAGCCTCCAGGAGGTAGCGTTTCCAGTTCATGCTCAGGGAAAAATCAAACAGTGCAAAAGCCGGGATAAGCCCGTTCACCCCGCTGTAGCCGCCGTCTTTAGCATTGGTAGCATCTGCAAACTGACGGGATAAATAACTCATTTGCGCAGTGGCCTTTAAAAACTTGTAGCGCCATTCCAGGCCTGTTTTCCAGTTGACAAAAGGTACATACTCCACCTGGCTTCCTTTCACATTGGGGATAATGCTTTTGGTGTATGCAGAATGGGTCAGGGCCAGGTTGTTATACCAGCGCAGCGCTACATTAAAACTATCCCCGGTTCTGAATAAATCCAACACGTCCACTTCAAAAAAAGATTCCAGGCCGGTCACCTGAGAAGCCCCTATATTGCCTCTTTTGCGCACCACCTGCCCGTTAGGCCGCGCGTAATAGTACTCTCCTATCCTGTTGCCGTAATATAAATAGAATACACTGATATCAAAACGCACCAGGTCTTTTATCGTACCGCGAATGCCCATATCGGCACTCCAGCCACGCTCATCGCTGATGTCTTTATCGATTTCAAATGATGGATTTATGGTGCGGATATCGCTGAAGGTTACGGAACGATAGTTCTGGGACAGGTTGCCATAAAGATCAAGCTGATCGTTGCAACTATAGTTCAGCCCTAAACCGGCGATAAAGAAGCTCCTCGGGAGTTCCCGGTGCTCTGTGATGCGGTTATCGCTGATAATGCTGTCGCGCAGGTCCCGAACGACTTCCCGGTATATACCCTGTGCCTGCGTCCTGATCCACTCCCAGCGCATGCCGGGGCTGAGGCTCCAGCGATCGCTCAGTTTAAACCATTGCTCGGCAAACAAAGCGACATTGTTGTTGGGCAGGGTATAGTCATTCAGCACTTCTGATCCGGGATCATGGAAGGTAAAATCCCTGGCTCCCGGGTTATTGACATTGCCCTGTACGCTTTTACTTTTCCCGTTATAAATACGGATACCGGCCAAAAGATTTTGTGTCTGTGCACCGAGTTGATAACTTTTCACTAACCGTGATTCGAAGCCCAGGGTATTAAAGTCTCCTTTCAAGAGGTCCCGGGCAGCACCGTTATCGGGCTGGGAAGGCCGGTTAGGCCGGTAACCTAAAGCATAGCGTTGCGCCATTAAAGCATAGACCTGGGTTTGCAACTTCAGGCCCTGGCTTAACCGGGCATCCCAATGCAGGTTTAAGAGGTTCCACTTTACCTGGAACCAGTTCCTGTCCCTGTTGCTCTGCCGGGCATCTTCGGCAAACATACGGTCATCCAGTCCGCCCGGTTGCTGGGAGATATAGTGCAGGCTGGTAATTTCCAGGCCCAGTCGGTGTCGCTCATTAAGCTGGTAATGAAAATCACCGAATGCATTAAAGGACTCAAAATGACTATTGGGCCGCCAGCCATCACCGCGCTTATAATGGGCGTAGGCAAAATAGCTGAATTTACCTATGGTACCGTTTACACTATTATAGGAGCCTAAAAATCCCCAGGAACCTATTGTTTGCTTCAATTCTGCGGCTATTTTCTTATCGCCTCCGGGCTGCTTCATCCTGAAGTTCAGCAGGCCTCCGAATTGTGTACCGAACTGGAGACTGGCCGCGCCTTTGATCAGTTCAATACGGCTGAGCGCATCTGATGGTGGCGTGTAATAGCTTTCGGGATAGCCCAAGGCATCGGCACTGATGTCATAACCATTCTGGCGCACATTAAAGTTGGCGGTACGGTTGGGGTCCAGGCCCCTGCCGCCTATGCTTAATTGCAGGCCCGAGCCATCGTTCTCAAAAATATTTAAGCCGGTGACTTTGGCATAAACCTGTCTTGTATTATTGGTCGATTTATTTACGGTAAGCGCTGCTACATCGATCACTTCCGATTTCTTACCTATGGTCAGTTTCATTTCGTCCAGGCTGCGCAGGTGGCCGAAGTTCCCTTTTTTCTTATCGGTAACGGTAACGCCTTTGATTGTATGAACGACGGTATCAGTTTCCTGTGCCGCAAGGCGCAGCATACCGGTATTCAGGAGTAAGAGCAGACTTATAAACTGTTTCATTATTTTTTCATTGCTTCAAATGGCAGGATCCATGCCTTGTTACAAAAGTTATCTTCCTGTACAGACAGATCGATCGTGGAATCAATAAACAAACGGCTTCGCCTTCCATTCATCGAAACATAGACCTGTGCATAAACTTCCGGTTTTTGCATCCCGCGCTCCTGGTAATGTCGTGCCAGGAAACGGGCGTATTGCAGGATAAAGTCGGGCTGTGTGCTCATCATTTTCTCCTGGTTACGGGTCAGGAAAAGATTGTTGTTTACCCCGGTTTGCTCACCGCTCACCGCATCTTTTACCACGAACTGGGCATATCCCATTTTCTCCATCAGCATGACGCGCCAGGAGAAACGGTAGCCCTGCTCTGTCCAGAATAAATTGCCGGGGTACATTAAAAAGCGGAAAGGGAAGAGCAGCTGTAGGGTAAAGAAAAGGAGGAATACAGCTCCTATATATTTTTTTGCATTTGGCGTAAATCTATAGTCCAGCCCATTGTTACAAACGGGTAAAATACCCGAAGGCAATTTTCGGAACCATCGATCCATTGCAGCGGTGTCAAAGAAGATGAGTGCTGATACGATCATTACATAAGGGAACATCCCTATAGGAAATAATACGGCTGTCATCAGGTGAAAAATGACTACTGCTGCATATGCCCAGGCCCTGCTGCGGGAGTATAGCAGCAAAAAAGGAATGCTCAGGTCGTATATCGCACCAAACCAGCTGAATGCATAAGCGGTAGCGGTATGATTAAATAAGTTCCCGATCAAAGGCAGGTCATTTTTGGCAGGTAACCATAAGCGCAGAGGCATGGCATCCAGCATCCAGTCTGCATTGAGCTTGGCCAGTCCGGCATAAAAATAAATAATTCCCAGCATCAGCCGGATGCTCCCTGTCGTCCAGCGCGGTACAAAACGCCTGGCAGTTGAGGGTTTCAACCTGTTGTCCAATGCCAGGTTGGCATTGGCGGGCAAAAAGATCATCAAGAATAAAACCAGGCTGACGAAGTAATAATGGTTGAGGTAATTGGTCGCATCCAGCAATTCTATATAGGTAAAGCTTAAGAAAAGCAAGACTGCTGCTACGCGGTAAAACAGGCCGAGTGCAAATAATAAAGCGCTTAAGCCGCATATAAAAAACAAAAGGGGCGTATAGTCTCCCCAGCTTTGTATCCAGCCGAAACCAAAGTATTTAAAATGGAAAGCCGGGTTAACGTAAAGTTCCGTGATCCAGCCTTTGCTCCAGAAGCGCAGCATACTGAAGAGCAACATAAGACCAAAGGCTATCCTGAAAAAGGCTAAGGAAGCCGAATAATGCGGCTTCCTTAAATAAACTATAATAGAGGTTATGCTTTTATGCAAGATTCTTTTCTTTCAAAGGATGAAGAGGAATGGATTAATCGCCATCATTGTCTACATAGGTAATGGAAATACCGAAAGCGGAAACCATATCTACTTTTAAAGAAGCGACTGCTTTTTGCAGCAGGTCATACACACCGAGTATGGCTGCCCTGTTGTTGACCACACCATCCCTTAGGGTACCGTTGACTCCGTTGAGGGCAGTCAATGCCGCATTCAACTCGGTACTGATTACCTCAGACATCAGTGTCCCGTCATCGTCTTTGGTAGCAATAGCGGCCAGGTAGGTTTTCATCCCCTTACCGCTTTGACCACCGTCAAAGCTCTTGCCTTCATAAAACGCGATCACGCTTTGCAAAGCTGTTACTGCCATCGCTTTACCATTTCCGGGTGAGTAATAGGATTCGCAATGGGTAGGTAAAGGCTGTGCGGTCATGGCCCCTACCGGGTACCCGATCTTCCCGGAGCGCAAAAAGCGTTCATAGTATAATACAAATGCATTGACCATTTTGGACAAACTTCCTTCTACATCTGTACCGGTAGCATTGATAAAGTCGGTCTGGTAGCTTTGCCATTCGGTATGTACAGCGCTTACTTTCTCCAGCATTTTGGCAATCACATTATTGAGGTAGCTGATCCTCGCCTGCGCATTGGCATGGGTGGTATAGTAAGCTATAACCGATGCATCGTCCGAGCCAAGACCGTTGAGCAGGTAGTCTAAAGCCGGGAAGCCTTGCGCATCATAATTATTGAAGGTTTCCAGGTTGTAGTTACCCACGGAAACATTCTGTTCCACTTTTGAAGTTGTAACCGGGTAAATATTCAGAAAGCTTCTCAGGCTTTGTTTTTCTGCAGGACCAAATTCCAGCATATCTACCTTTTGCCAGCTCAGGTAAGCAACATACCAGCTATCTCTTAAAATACTGAGTTTAGCGGCATCGGGAGCAGCCGTAAAACCGGCAGCAGCTTCCTGTAATGCTATTATATCTGTTTTCAAAGCCTGGTAGCCCGGCAATATGTAATTTGCCGTATAGTTTACAAAAAGGGCTTTCCGGTCCAGGGCCTTGCCATCTGCTTCACCGCCTTTGCTCTTTTTATCGCAGGAAGCGACAAAGGTGTAGGCGAAAAGCAGGGAAAGGCTGATGATACCCAACAAAATTTTTCGAACATTCCGATTCATAATATATAATTTAGGAATCAGCAACAAGGAACATCGGCGCTCCTTGTTGCTGATCATTTAACCTGGTTAAAGATTAGTGGTTTACCACAGAATTTTTATCTATGCCGGTAAGGCTGGCAATCTGGTCTCTTACTGCATCAATATCGGCATTGGTCAAATCCCAGAATCCGTTTGGCTTGTTCATCAAAGCATTCATCAATTCATCTGATTTTGCAGTATTTACTTTGGCATTATTGGCATATCTTAAAGCATACAGGAATCCTATTCCTTCAGATAAAGAGTGGAATTTGGCTCCATTACTTGTAGCAGATTTAGTTTTATTCAGGTAAGAGATAGCAATAGTAGCAATTGCAGTCTCATATTTTGTCCTGATGAGGTTGATCTGCTCATTGCGCTTTGCAAGATCCTTATTCACGATAGCAGCACGACCGGTCAGGTAAGCCATAAATATGGCTTGCGGTTCACCGGCATCAAAACCTACCTGGCGCACATAGCTACCTAAAAATACTTCTTTCCATTTGGTATTGTCTGCAGGGTCTTTCATCGGGTAAGTAGGATTGGCCGTCAGGTATCCGTAAGCTTCATCCCAGTTATGCTCTAAAGCGGTATAATTTTTCCCGTCCAGGATAGCCACGTTATCTGCAGCCATTTTTTCAGTACCGAGGTAGATGTTGGAGATCTGGTCTAGCAGCATAGCACCGATCAGGCCTTTCTGTACAAACTGGGCATATTCAAATCCTTTTTCATTGACCAGGTATTTGCTGGTACCGTTTTCTACATAACCTGCAGTGCCGGCTACTGCTGCTGTGCCAAAGTTGGCGCTCGCTGTTTCCAGTTGCTCAAAGTAATTTAAAAAGCGCTGACGTTCTACTTCAGCAGCGGCTGTCGCAAAAGACTGTGCGGTCTTACTGATGATGGTCTTATCGGTTGCACCATTTAATTCAGCATCAGCAAAGGGGCCGTTCTGGTGGCGGAACATATCTTCCATTTTAGCCGCATCCAATACCTGGGCAGTGCCTTTTTTGATATAGGCATCTAATTCCTGGAGCATTTTAATTCTTTGTGTCTGGCCGGTAAAGCTTACGCTAGTATTGCCGTCGCTGCCTTTAAAGGTTTCCAGGTAATTGGCAGTGGCAGACAGGCTTGAATAAGGGATCTTCAAATCCGAATCATCGGTCTTCTTATCCTTTTTGCAGGAAAATAAGAATAAAGTGGCTGCACCGGCAGCTAAGAGCAAAGACTTTTTCATGTTTTGTTAATTAGTTTTTCAGAGTGCAAATGTATATTGATCTCATGTAATAAATTTGTCATAAAAAATATATTCACGATTTTTTTTGCACGAAAAAGCCGCCTCTGGATTGAGGCGGCTTGTCTCTATTTCTTATTGATTGAATTAAATAGATTTGTTGACATCAAATGCTTCTAACTCATTAGCAACAGCGGTCAGGAAGCCGGCACCTAAAGAACCGTCAACGATCCTGTGGTCATAGCTTAAGGACAGGTACATCATGTGGCGGATCGCAATTACATCTCCATGTTCTGTTTCCATTACCATAGGACGCTTTTTGATGCTACCTACCGCAAGGATCGCTACCTGGGGTTGGTTAATGATCGGCGTACCCATCAAACTACCGAAGGTACCTACGTTAGTTAAAGTGAATGTACCGCCTTGAGTATCGTCTGGTTTCAATTTATTGTTACGGGCTGCATTCGCCAGTCCGTTTACATCTTTAGTGATGCCCAGTAAATTTTTCGTTTCTGTATTTTTAATTACCGGAACGATCAGGTTGCCGCTAGGCAAAGCAGTGGCCATACCGATATTGATATCTTTTTTCACGATGATCCGGTCTCCGTCTACAGAGCTGTTGATCATCGGGAATTTCTTGATACAATTGGCCAGGGCTTCGATAAAGATCGGGGTAAAGGTAATTTTCTCTCCGTATTGTTTCTGGAAGGCATTTTTATTTTTGTCTCTCCAGTTAACGATATTGGTCACATCACATTCAGTGAAGCTGGTTACATGTGGCGATGTGGCTTTACTGCGTACCATATGATCAGCGATCAGTTTACGCATACGGTCCATTTCGATGATCTCTACATTACCTCCGGGATTAGTTACCGCAGCAGCAGGAGCCGGCGTTGCAGCAGCTGCAACAGGAGCGGCCTGGGGTGCAGGGCTGGCAGGAGCCGGAGCGGCTACCGGTGCAGCACCTCTGTTGGCCACATAAGTTAAGATATCTTTTTTGGTCACACGGCCTTCGTTGCCGGTACCGGGTATATGTTCCAGTTCTGCCATACCGATGCCTTCTTTAGCAGCGATATTCAAGACTAAAGGAGAGTAAAAGCGATTACCGCCTGTAGCAGCTACAGGGGCTGCGGCTTGTGTTGCTGCAGGAGCAGCGGCCGGAGCATTGTTTTGCGGAGCGGCTTCAGGGGCCGGAGCAGCAGCTGTAACAGTAGCCGTTCCATTACCTGTATCTATTCTGGCAATTGCAGTACCGATAGGCACTACATCATTTTCATTAAAAAGGATTTCAACGATCGTACCGGCAGCTGTGGACGGCACTTCACTATCTACCTTATCTGTTGCGATTTCAAGCACAGTTTCATCCATCTTTACTGTATCTCCGGGCTTTTTATGCCATTTTAATACAGTGGCCTCCATGATACTTTCGCCCATCTTAGGCATTATCAAATCTACTACAGACATATATTGTTTTTTATTTTTTTAAGTATTTTCTCTGCGCAAAAGTAATGTTTTGCACCAGAGTTTCAAAATAAATTCGTATTAATATAGGGTTCTCTATTACCAGAACTGACGGTTTTATTACAATTAAAGAGCACTCAATATAGAAAGAGTGCTCTTGTAGAAATGCGATTTGTTTATTGGACGATGTATCTTAAATGCCGCTATTTATTGTACACTACCCTCGTCGGTGTAGGCCCTGTGATGCCGTTCGCATCAAAGGCCTTTTTCACTAATTCGGTAACGCCAAAATACACATCCCAATAATCAGACTGAGTGGTATAGGGACGAATGGTAATTTTTGTCATAAAGTCTGAAACGCTGCTGACCGCAAATTCGGGTGCCGGAGTGCTCAATACCTTTTCATGCTTTTTCATGGCTTCTATGGCTACCTGCCGGGCCTTATCTACATCCTGGTCATTAGCAATGGCCATATTTATATCTACCCTTAAATGACCGGCGGTATTATAGTTAACGATCACTCCTGTAGATAAAGCACCATTGGGAAGGATCACGGTCTTGTTTTCAGGGGTAAGAATGACGGTATTGAAAATACCCAGCTCCTGCACGACCCCGACCTGGCCTTGTGCCTCTATAATGTCTCCTACTTTAAAGGGCTTGAAGACCATCATCATCACACCTCCTGCCAGGTTACCCAAAGAGCCGTTGAGTGCCGCACCTATGCCCACTGCCGCACCGGCGAGGATGGCTGAGAAGCCCATGATATTAACCCCTAAGATCCCGGCAATAGACAGGAATAATACCAACTGGAAGGTAACTTTAACTAAGGAAAGTAAAAACTTGGTGAGGGAAACATCAAATTTACCGGAGGAGATCCCTTTCCCGATAAGGGTCACCAGTCTTCTTATAATCCATTGCCCGATAATATAGACCAGGATAGCACCTACTATTTTGGGGCCGTAATCAACAATAAATGCTTTGATATTGGTACCCCAGGTGGTGCCTACTTTAATGGCTTCATCTGCACTGGCAGGTAGTTCCACAGATTGTAAAAAAACTTTTTCTAACATAATGTACAAATATTTAAATGTAAATAAATTGCATACAAAGTAGTGACTTTGTACTAGCAATTCAACACAATAGATACTTTTTACAATTTGTTAATAAAAAAGGCGGAAAGGAGTATAAAATAGAGGATTAAAGTGTTGTGCTGCGGTAAAATCATTAAAACATATAGGGCAGACAAATAAGTACCTTGTTTCTATTTTGATACTTTTTTGTGTATCGCTATTTCAGGACGGGACGAAAATATTAAAATGGCTCTTTTCAAATCTGTACTGAATCAATGGATGATTAGAAATAATGCCTGTAACTTATTTGATAGAATAACATATTGCCTTTATTCTGAACAATAAAAGGTTCAATTGTTTCATTCGGTGTTTGATAATTTCGATAAAATTGCATGGGGTTTTTAAAGTAGGTTTTAAACCCTTGTTGATAACCTGTTGTTACAACTATTCCTGACCTTTTTGATAATTTTATTTCATTTTCTATCTCAAAAGCAACCAAAGGAAAAATACTTTTACTGTACCATTTACCAGGGCGTTCCAAAAAGAAATTATTACCCATTCTTAATGATGGCCTGTCTTGTAAAGTTTCCAATTCTCCAAGATAATAGCCATATACTACATATCCCACTTTTGGGCTTAGTTTGACATTCAGTCGATAATACTTATTGTTATATAATTGATACTTCGCGCTAACGCTTAATGCAACAACATTTACAAAACCACCCGATGAAAAATACAAACCAACTTGATCTTGATAATTAGTTTTAGTTAGGTTTTGATCTTTATATTCGTAAGAAGTATTATAAAATTCAAATCCAGCCCCAAACTTAAAATCATTTAACTTAATGAATTCCCAGTTAGCAAAAGCCCTCATCATAGGTACCGCTTTAATCTTGAAGTTACTTGATTCCTGAATTAATTCATTATAACTCCTGGTATATCCAAAACCAATAATCAATTCCTTATCAAATGTTTTTTGTGAGTAAGCATTTGTTATGGAACTGACTATAAGCAATAGAGATATTGAAGTATTTTTTTTCAAAATCTATTTGATTATATGAAATTAATATTTATAAATGGCTACTCTTTCACTTGGCTGCCAAGTTGGTGTATTTTGACCAATCTTCCAACGACTTGTAGTTTCAAAGGTATAATAATCTAAACCTCTACCACCCTCGTAAACTCGTAATTTCTGTTTCACAGGAGGATAAACATGCGTAGGATATTGTTGACTTTTATTAATCTCACTAGAATTGCTCTTCTTTGACTTATAAAATACTTGATCCGTTGAAAGGTTAACATACTGCATATAGGCATGGTCATATTCTTTTGTCCAAATACCTAATGAATTTTTAGCTTGTACCCAGTTCTTGTTTAGCAGGCTATAATACATTACAGCAGTCTGATAAACATTCTGCAGTTTAAAACGATAATAGTTTTTACCGCCCAAATTATCCACAATATAAAATTCATCCTGACCTTTGGTAATATCTTTTGTACTGAAAAGTACAGGAGAAAAATTTCCCGGATTAATACCGGTTGTATCCGTTTGATCTAACAGTTCAAAAACGGACTCATACTTGGCAGTATAGGCCGCATCATCACCATTAAATTTATTCATTACACTTGGAACAAATACACCTGTCGACAGGTTGGTATATTGTCTGCCCAGGTTCCTTGCATTGGTCTCTAAAATATAACCCTCATCCATAGAAGCAGCAAAAACATAGTCACCTACCTGGATCATCCCGTTTTTATCCATTATACGAAGCAATAGATCATCTTCTACAACGCTATTTTTAAAGCCCGGAATGTTTGCCCTTTGCTCTTCTCCTGTTGCAGGATCTTCATTTAAAGTTAAATCAATAGCAGCAATATGATAATAAGAATAGGCGGATTGGTATCCTAAACTCATTTCCCAGGCATCCAGCTGGGCATCGCTAAGATTGGAAATCACGCTTAATGCGGCTTCATACGTTGCAAGATCTTTGAATTTTAAAAATCCATAGCTTGTTCTTGTCACACTACCTGCCGGTATAGGCATTGTACCATTCATGGCTTGCACTGTAGGTGAAACAGTTTCAGTTTCTTGTTTTGAACAAGATGCTGCTAAAAGAGCAGCAGCAATGCAGATCGTAATTTTTTCCATTGCTTACGAATTTTTTTGTGTTAAAAAATAGGTGTTCTCTATAAGAGATAAGAGGAACTACAAAAATATAGTTCATTAATTCGGTGAACAATACAGAAATTCCCTACTTTTCTTTACTCATCTGTTAATGCCATTATAGAAATACAAGGGAAAACAGATGAGGAAAAACCACCTATATAATAACATAAAAAATACAGGCTCATCTTTAAAAGATGAGCCTGTATAAATTTAAAAAGTGCGGCAGAGGAGATTCGAACTCCCATGTCCTTTCGAACACAACGACCTCAACGTTGCGCGTCTACCAGTTTCGCCACCGCCGCATTGCCTTAAAGGAGCGCAAATATATACAATTCCTGAAGAAAATCACGTTTTATTAAAAATTCTCTGTAAAATTGACCTTACAGCAGTTGAATCTGTAAAAAAACACCAGCCAGGGAATTGAAATAATATATTATTTTATCAACTAAAAATCGTACTTTTGCAAGTCTTATGCGCAGATTTATCTTATTTGCATCATTATTTTCAGTAGTGCTCTTCAGCTCTTGTAAGGGTTATGAGTCTTATTTAAAGGAAACTGATCCTAACAAAAGACTGACCAAAGCGAATGAGTATTATGATCAAAAGTCCTGGTATAAAGCCAATGGACTTTATGCTACTTTATTATCAGTAGTCCGGGGAACCAAAAACTATGAGGAACTCCTCTACAGGTATGCCTACAGTTTTTACAACACCAAGGATTACCTGAGTTCTTCTTACCAGTTCAGAACGTTCGTGGACAACTTTCCTACCAGCAAAAGGGCCGAGGAAGCTGAGTTTATGTTTGCCAAAAGCTTATATATTGATGCGCCTAAGTTCACGATGGACCAGTCTAGCACGATCAAAGCGATGTCGGCATTGTACACCTTCACTTCCATGTACAAGAATTCAAAATTCACACCGGAAGTCAATAAGTATATTGACGAATGCCGTCAACGTTTAGAGTTAAAAGAGGCCAGTGCTGCTAAACTCTACTTTGACATGCAGGAGTACCGTGCGGCTAAAGTGGCTTATAAAAGTACGATTGACGAATACCCGGAATCATTGAATACAGAGTATTATTATTACATGATCGTACGTTCCGATTATCATTTTGCAAAAGGTAGCCGAACTGACAAGCAGGAAGAGCGCTATAATGATATGCTGACTTCTTATAAAACATTAAAAGACCTGTATCCGCAGTCTCAATACATAAAAAATGCAGATCCTCTGGTTACTGCTGCTAATCAACAAATAAATAAAATTCGTAAAAATAATGAGCACAACTAAAAAGCTGGTTTCTTCTTTGAATCCTTTGATTGAAACTCGTGATGTGGCTGCAATGAAAGAAAAAACAGGCAACATCTACGAATCTATTGCAATTATTGGCAAACGTGCCAATCAGATCAATATTACGATGAAAGAAGAGTTACATCGTAAGTTGGAAGATTTTGCTAACCATACGGATACTTTAGAAGAAGTGCACGAAAATAAAGAGCAAATCGAGATCTCCCGTTTCTATGAGCGTATGGCCAACCCGGTATTACAATCAATCAACGAGTACAATAATGATAAAATTTATTACAGAAAGAAATAATTTCTTCTTGTAAAAGAATAAGGGGTGTTTCTGTACAGAAACACCCCTTATTTATTCAAACCCTTCCCCTTCCTTTACTTCATATAAACAAGGAGCAGGGAAAGCAAAATAACCAATATCAGCAGTACAAACACTGCAATGAGGCTGGATTGCTGAAAACTCTTTCTCCTTTTTTCTTTTCTTGATTGTGTTTGCCTGACTATTTGCTGTTGCAACTGCAGCTGCATTTTTTTTGCCAATGCAGGATCTTTTAATGAGCCGAGTCCCTCTGCCGCATCATTCCAGAATGGATCATCGATATGCTCCAGCTCGTAATCATGTGCTTTATCCACGGGAAGCTGCCCTGAGATATAATCCCAAAGTGCCTCATCCTGAGCGGACCTTTGTTTTTTATGAAATTCTTTATTTCCTGACATTTTCTGCTTGTTCCATTTGCTCCATTATCAATCGCAGATTGCGTTTCCCGTTCTGGATATAGCTTTTTACTTCTTTAATGTCGTATTGGTGCATTTCAGCGATTTGCTGATAGCTCATTTTCTGAAGAAAAAACAAAGATACACAGATTTTCTGGTCGGGTTTTAATTGTTCCAAGGCGAGCTGTAATCGTTCATGCTGCTGCTCTTTCTCCCAAAACTGCCGGGTATCCGGCTCCACATCAGCAGGCACATAGACCAGGTATTCCTCGGCAACAAATTGCTTCTGGGCCCTGATCTGGGAGATACAGGCATTCTGCGCTATGCGGTACAACCAACCTCCGAAATTATCGATCTCATATTTCCCCAACTCTGCCAATACCTTTTCAAATACCTGCTGCACCATATCCCTGGCATCATCTTCATCTTTGAGGTATTTCATACAAACCCCCAGCAATCTTAAGGTATAGCGGCTCAACAGTTCTCCCACATACACATTATCGCGCTCTTTGTAATAAAGAGCCAGCAAACCTGCTTCTGTTATGTGTTGTAGTTTATGGTTCAATGTTCTGCTTCTTTTTAATCCAATATTGCTTACTCTATAAAGACGTACCAGGACTGTTTATTCCATAAAATATCCGGGGTTTTATACCAGGTCTAGTATAGCAGCCTGGGTATCTTTCCCTTTATTCTCTGTATACCAACGGTGCATTTCCAGTTCAAACGCTTCAAAGTCTCTGCCTGCAGGGTTTGCTTTCCAGTCTTCCATCAGTAATTGGGCCGCTGCAGGCCTCGGGCCCCAGCGAAAGAGCTGCTGTCCCTGCTGATCAAAGCTGACCAGTATGGGAATACTTTTACTGCCATTGGTCAGGAACTGGTCCATAATGCCTGGATTTTCATCACGCAGCACAATATGTAATGGGATACCGGCTTCCCGGGCCAGGGCAGCAATTACCGGCAGATTCTGCGCACTGTCGCCACACCAGGCTTCTGTGATCACCCACCATTCCTGCGGACCTGCCGTTTTAAGCTGTTCTATTATTTGTTCATCGGGAACAAAAGTCTTGTCCCAGCGTTTCATGCGCTGAAAGTTCAGCTTAGTATAATGAGCATATTTAGGGTCGGCAATACGTTCCGGCCGGCTTTCATTTAATGCCACTTCCTGCGCAGCATAGTCCAGGAATCCGGGATAAGAAAAATGACGGCTTGCTTCATTAAAAATCATACTGATCAAATTATATTTCCGGCAAAAATAAAGGTTTTCTCGTTGTGCAAGCGCCAAAAGTAAGGGGCTTAACTTCAACAGTTAAGCCCCTTATATATTTCAATTGGTATTTTTATCTCAGTAAGGTTACATTACCCTGGTATTTCTCTGTATTACCATCTCTGAAGGTAACATTGATCAGGTAGACATATACACCGGTAGGCTGGGCTTTACCGCTCAGGTTACCATCCCATCCTCTGCCATTCGTATTGTTGGTAAAGAATACTTTCTCACCCCATCTGTTGTAGATCGTCATATCGAAGCTCGTTACTCCTCTTGACAA
>MKTB01000023.1:0-59635 GCA_001897525.1 Bacteroidetes bacterium 43-16
AGCGCATAGAATTTAAGACCTCCAGCTATTATGGCAACGACTACAAAGTCTTGTCCTGGTCGCCTGCCAGCGCCTTCAGCGATCAGAACGCCAAAAGCCAGAAAGCATCCTTTACCGAACCGGCACAGGTCATCGTAAGGGCGAGGTCGAGAGAAGGATGTGAAGATGAGTTCCGGGTAGACATCAACCCGAGGGAATACAGCAAAGATGTGGCCGTACCAAATGCCTTTAGCCCTAACGGGGATGGCCTGAATGATATGTTCCGGCCTATACTGAAGCTGGAACGTGCATACAATACCATCGAGTTCAATATCTATAACCGCTATGGTCAGTTGGTACACGCTACGGCTAACCTGAACAATGGCTGGGACGGGATGCACAACGGCCGCCCTGCGGATAATGGGGTCTACAGCTACAAGCTGGTGATCTACTTCCTGGATGGCACGAATAAGGTGTTCTCGGGTGAGGTGAACCTGGTCCGCTAAACAAATAAAATCAAGCAATATTTTCCTTAACTAAGCAAGCCATTGATCCCCGGGTCAATGGTTTTGCTTTTTAGGTAAAACGCTATTCCGTGTCAATGTATATTTGTGTTTAGAGTCATTTTTGTGGCTTAAAAAATCCCGGATATTTTTATACTGACATAGAGCTGACACCGGGCAATCCTACATTTGCTGAAAAGAATATGAAACAGGAAATTAAATACTTTGACGGGCAACACTGCGAGACTACGGCTACGGGTACATTGTTGCGGCAACTGGGCATTGACTTGTCTGAGCCGATGCTCTTTGGTTTGGGGGAAGGGCTCAGCTTTATTTTCTGGAATATGAAGACCATGGACTTCCCATTTATGGGCGGGAGAATAAAGACCGACCTGCTGACCCAAAATATAGCCCGGGCACTTAAGCTGGAATTGAAAGTGAAGGAAACCTCTTCTGTAAAAAAAGCCTGGAGCGAGGTGAAGGAGCTGCTGGATGCAGACCGGGTGGTGGGCCTTAAGCTGGATTGTTATCATTTGTCTTACTTCAAACGAGCTTTCCATTTTGCCGGGCATTATGCCGCTATATATGACTATGACGAGCAGCAGGCTTATTTAATTGATACCCGGCAGCAGGGTGGACGAGTACAGACTTCCCTGGAAAGCCTCGCACTGGCCCGTGCAGAAAAGGGGCCTATGTCTTCCCGGAATTTATACTATACACTGGAGCATAGCGGCGAGGCTCTTGACCTGCCAACTGCCATTATTGAGGCGATCCGTAATAATGCAAAAGCGTACCTGAACCCGCCGATCAGGAATATAGCCTATAAAGGCATTGAGCAGGCTGCAAAGGGAATTGTAACCTGGTTTACTACCAGTTCAAATATAGCAGAAGAATTTACTGCTGCGGCCAACATGATGGAAAAAGCAGGTACGGGTGGTGCTTTGTTCCGGAATTTATACCGTGATTTTTTACAAGAAAGTTATGCACTACTGCAGTTGGAAGCGCTGGAGCAGGCTTACCATTCCTTTGTGGAAATAGCTGCGTTCTGGACAACAGTGGCCGACCTGTTTGTGAAGATCGGCGCAACTAAAGACCGGGTATATTTGGATGAAGCAGTTGTTCTATTGCGACAAATTGCCCGGAAAGAAAAGCAGGTGATGGAAAAGCTGTCGCAGCTATAAACGGTGATCTGCTGGATAGATTGGGTTGGTTGATTACAGGCTGTTGCCTGTAGCCGGGTCTATACGATGTCTGCAGGAAGCATTTGGACGGCCTTCCTGAACCAGAAGGTGAAATTTTCGGGTTGCAGCTCCATCTCTTCTGCTAATGCTTCGCTGCTGATCCAGCGGTAGTCCTGTACTTCATCAGGATGGGGGCAAGGCAGGGCATCTGTAAAGCCTATATATACATGGTCGTATTCGTGCTCTATCAACCCGTTTTCTACCGGGGTATGGTAAATGAAGGAGAATGCTTTTTGAATGTCACATTGCAGGCCCATTTCAAACTCAAGTCTTTGCAGGGCACTGTCTTTGAGCGCCTCTCCGGGCTGGGGATGGGAGCAACAGGCATTGGTCCAAAGCCCGCCGCCATGATACTTTGCGGCAGCTCTTTGATGGATCAGCATTTCTTTTTGAGAATTAAACAGGAATATGGAAAAAGCACGATGAAGTGCGCCTTTTACATGCGCTTCCATTTTGTCCATCTCACCGATCACCGTATCGTTCTGGTCCACTAAAATTACTTTGTCTCTTTGCATCGCATAAAATTTTACCGGGTTTGTTGCAGGGCCTTCTTGTAGGTTTGAAGCGCCCGTTCACGGGCCACTTCATGCCGGATGACAGGAGGCTTTATCTCTTGTTCAAAGTCAGGGTTCCAGGTTTTGATGTATTTCAGCTCTTTATCGAATTTCAGGGTTTGCGTAGTAGGGTTGAAGATCCGGAAGTATGGTGCTGCATCGCAGCCGCAGCCTGCAGCCCATTGCCAGTTGCCATTGTTGGCAGAGAGGTCATAGTCATTGAGCTTTTGTGCAAAATATGCTTCGCCCCATCGCCAGTCGATCAGCAGGTGCTTGCAGAGGAAGCTGGCCACGATCATGCGTACCCGGTTATGCATATAACCTGTCTGGTTGAGCTGGCGCATACCTGCATCTACAATAGGGTAGCCGGTGTTGCCTGTGCACCACAACTGGAATTCTTCTTCATTATTGTTCCACTCAATAAAATCGTATTGTGTTTTAAAGGACTGGTGTACCACCCGGGGGAAATGGAACAGGATCTGCATAAAGAATTCTCTCCAGATCAATTCAGATAACCAAACCTCGTTATGGGCTAAGGCAAAAGATACGCATTGCCTGGTGCTTATGGTGCCAAACCTTAAGGCGATGCCCAGGTGTGTAGTACCTTGTGCAGCCGGGTAATCCCGGAGTTTATCATAGTTTTTGATGAGTTCTGTATCCAGTTGCGGCTTGCTGAAATTCATGTCTGTTTTGGAAAAACCAAGCTGGTCGAGGCCCGGAAGGGTCAAGGCTGCTGTCTGGTGGAAATTCCCGGGAAGAACTTGCTGCTCTTGCAGGTGCTCAGGCCTTAAGAGGCTACGCCATTTTTTGGCATAGGGCGTGTACACGGTATAGGCTCCCTGGTCGGGCTTGAGCACATCTGCCTGGTCGAAAATGACCTGGTCTTTATAGCTGTGAAAAGAGATGCCAGCTGCTTCCAGTAAGGTTTTTATCTGCTGGTCTCTGGCTATAGCTTTGGGTTCATAATCCCGGTTGGTATACACGGCCTGTATGTCATATTGCTCCATCCATGTAGTAAAAGCAGCCGAGGGTGTGCCATGAAAAGTAAGCAAACCGGATTGTTGCTGCTGCAACTGTTCATTGATAACACTCAGCGCCTGATGGATGTAATCAACACGCCGGTCTTTTTTATCTTCCAGCCTGTTTAGTATTTCGGTATCGAAAATAAAGACAGGCAATACCGGGTAGCCCGAAGCTAATGCTTTGGACAGACCGTTATTGTCTTCCAGCCGCAGATCGCGCCTGAACCAGTATAGCACTACTTTATTTTTCATTCAATAGAGGATTGTTTTTGTCCTGCTTCACCCAGATCAGCTTACTGGTATCATAGCCGATCTCTTCTGCCAGTTTCATATAGCGTTGTTTTACCGATTCGGGAATCGTTTTTTCCCTGGACAACAGCCAGAGGTATTTCAGGTTGCGTCCTGCTACTAAAGCGTATTGGTAGTTATCATCTATGGCCACTACATTGTATCCGGCGTAGAAGGGTTTGAAGAAGGTAACTTTCAGGGCTCCTACGGTTTTGTTGATCCTGAATTTGGCACTTCCGGTAGAGGATTTCCAGGTTTCTTTTTTGAAATCATGACCGCTGTTGAAGACCTTTATGGTACCGTTATCCTTCAGGCTGTACTGGGCAGATACGTTATCGAGATCTTTTTCGAAACGGTAATCGAACCGGGCGATCTCGTACCAGGTACCTAGATATTTATTGGCATCAAAGTTTTTAACTGGTTTTGCTTTTTTAGGAATAGAAGCACAGCCGGACAATAATGCTGCTGCTCCGACGGATAGTGCTACTGCTAGAATGAGTTTATTTTTCATGATATCTTTTTTTGAAATAGTTTGAAAAAATAAATGTTGAGCAAAAACTGGCTGTAACCGTACACGGCATCTTCAATGGGAATGGTGAGCATACGGATACCTAAAAAACGTTCCGGGTTATAATTTACAATGGGCGAGTCAATACCCGTTCCGGTGAGTACACCGTTGACGAAGAAAAAACCCGGCATGAGGATGATATAGGTTAAGGATGCTCTCCCGATCCATTCTTTCTTTACGATGAAATGCAGGAAGATCAGGGTGGCTATAGTGACTATAGCGGTAAGCAGGGTATAGGTTTTGCCGGGATGCAGGAGTGCCACCACGGCACAGGTAATGATGGTGACAAAAACTATTATATTGTTGAAGCCATTGGCCCAGCTCCAGTCAAAGAATTTTTCCAAGCAGTAATAAGTAAATACGCACGAGAAGGGGATGCAGAAAAAGAACAGCCATTCTTCCAGGGGTAAGCCGGCGATGTTAAGGCCTATCGTATAATCTGTGTTGAACCACCACACGCCCATCTTTGTAAACCATACATCCCAGGCGATGAAAGGAATAGCCACTACCGTACTGGACAGCAGAAAGGTGCCGAACAGTTTGTGGAAACGGATCCTTTTATCAAAAGATGCAATGAAGCAAATGATGATGGTGAAAAAATTGATCAGCAGGTATGTATAGGGCTGGAGCATTATTTTTTATTAAAATACATTTTGAAATATTTGACCGGTACCCAGAGGAAGCCGAAGCATTCCCCGTCTTCTTTCCCTGTATGCTTATGGTGCTGCTTATGTGCCCTGCGTATGGCCAGCAGGTAGGGGTTTTCGGTATTACGCAGTAAGCTGATCCGCTGATGGATGAAAATGTCATGGACAAAAAAGTAGGCCATACCATATAGGGTGATGCCCAGGCCGATGTAAAACAGGTGATTGAAGCCCTGTTCTGCACCCAAATACATCAGCACAATAGCCGGTAAGGCAAAGATGACAAAGAACCAGTCGTTCCTTTCCAGATGTCCTTCATTGCTATGGTCATGATGGTCGCGGTGCAGGGCCCAGAGGAAGCCGTGCATCACGTATTTATGGATGATCCAGGTTGCGCCTTCCATCAAGAAGAAGGTGACCAGGAGTAGGAGTATATTCATAGCTTTTTCATTAAATAAGTTTGTTACACATCGCGGTCAGCGATTTTGATTCTATCTTGTGCAGGTTGGTCTTTATAAACTTTTTGTCTTCTTTGATATTGCTGCTGTAATTTAAAAAATCCGGGCAGTTGACCTGTATGGATAGCCTGATGAAACGCAGTTCTACATTATCCGGCGCTGCCTTAATGGCCTGTTCTATATGCTTCTTCCCTTTGTTGAAGGTGTTCAGCTTGGCCAGGGGATTGCTGGTATGATTGGCCCAGATGGTTTGAAAAGCACCCAGATAGCCTAAGTATACCACATTGTTGGTCTGCCCCGATAGCTGTTCGATGAGCGAGCTGCACAGTTTTTCATTCTTTACTGCCTGCTCATAACTCTTGCGTACATATTCCAGGTCCAGGGCCAACACCCGGGAGGTCACTGCAGACAGCAGTATTGTAGCGATGATCAGGGCAGCAATTTTTTTCATAACAGGGCCATTTTATATTGCAGGTAGCTACTCATGGCTAAGGAAAGTTTATGCCCGTTATGGATCCTGATTCTTTCATTCAGGATTCTTTCGGCCGGTGTATTCCTTATTTTTTTGAATAAAGATAAGTAGTATTTATAGGCCAGGTAAACTCCGAATCTTGAAGCCACGGGAAGTAGTTTGATGCCTTCCAGTGCATCCTTAAACTCTGCTGCTATCTCGGTTTCGATCTGGCTTTTAATATGGTTATTAAAAACGTTCATCTCTATATTCGGGAAATAGGTGCGCCCCAATACCTGGTAATCATCTTTAAGGTCCCTGAGGAAATTGACCTTTTGAAAGGCCGATCCCAGTTTCATGGCAAAAGGCTTTAGCTGTTCATATTTCGCTTTATCACCATTGACAAAGATCTGAAGGCACATCAGCCCGACGACTTCTGCAGAACCCAGGATATATTCTTTGTACAGATCTGAATTGTAGTCGATCTTTTCCAGGTCCATTTCCATACTGTGCAGGAACTGCCGGATCAAAGCTTCGTCTATACTATATTTATGTACCACTTCCTGGAAAGACTGCAGGATAGGGTTGATGGAAATGCCTTCATGTATAGCTTGCCAGGCCTGTTCGGTAAACCGGTTCAGCAAAGTTTTTTTATCATAATTATGAAAGCTGTCCACAATCTCGTCTGCCAGGCGGACGAATCCGTAAATGGCATAGATTGCAGGGCGTATGCAGGGGCTCAAAGCAAGAATGCCCAATGAAAAACTGGTACTATACTTCTTCGTTGTGGCCTTGCTCACCTGGTAGGATAATTCGTCAAACAGTTGCTTCATGTAGCCTTCGCTTTTGGGTATAGGTTAATGTTTAATAGGCAACTCTTGCGGATGCATGGATGAGTTGGCCGGTTTTTGTTGTTGTTTCATTTTGTGTACTTCCCCGGCTACTATTCTACCGGAAATAATAGATGGAGGTACGCCCGGTCCCGGTACGGTCAGTTGACCGGTATAGAACAGGTTAGGTAAATGCTTATTCCTGATCGAAGGCTTTAATACCGCAGTTTGCCTGAGTGTATTGGCCAGCCCGTATGCATTGCCCTGGTAAGCATTATAGTCCCGGGTAAAGTCGCTGACGCAATAGCTTCTTTTGTACCTGATATGCGCTGCCAGGTGCTCTGTCCCGGTATGCTTTTCCAGGCGGGCGATCATTTCGTTTAAATATTGTTCTCTTATAGTTTCGTCATCGGCTATTCCCGTGGCCAGGGGCATGAGCAGGAACAGGTTTTCATGTCCTTCCGGTGCTACATTGGGATCTGTTTTTGAAGGACAACAGGTGTAGAACAGCGGTTGCTCGGGCCAGTTTTTATGCTCATAGATGCTTTGGATATGCACATCGAGGTCATGCTCAAAAAATAAAGTATGGTGTTTCAGCTTAGGAAGAACGGTGTCTAATCCTATATAGTAAATAAGGCAGGAAGGGGCAAAGGTGCGGCTTTCCCAGTACTTATCCGTATAGTTTTTTCTTCCGCTGTCAATCAGTGTTTCACTGTGGTGATAGTCGGAAGATGCGATCACGGCATCGAAATATAACTGCTCGCCCTTTACTTGAATGGAAGTGACCTTATTGTTGGCTGTAATGATCTTTTCTACCGGGTGATTGAAGTGAAATATAGCGCCCTGCTGCTCGGCGATCTTTTTCATGGCCAGCACCAGTTGATAGAATCCACCCATAGGGTACCAGGTGCCTAAGGCATAGCCTCCGTAGTTCATCAGGCTGTAAAGGGCAGGTATGTTTTGAGGTGCAGCGCCCAGGAATATAACCGGGAATTCCATCAGCATCCTGAGGTACGGATGAGTAAAGTATTTGCCCACATAAGACCTGAAATTGGTGAGCAGGTCCAGCTTTAAGGCGTTTTTGGCAATTTTGGGCGACATGAATTCCAGCCAGCTATAGCAAGGCTTATTCACAAATTCCTGCATGCCTACTTCATATTTATATTTGGCAGACTGCATAAAGGTATCCAGTTTGCGGCCACTGCCCGGCTCTATTTGCTCAAAAAGATCTTTCAAGTCCTCATAGCTTTCCGGTATGGAAAGTATGCCCTTATCCATCACCATTTCAAATTGCGGATTCAGCGAAATCAACTCATAGAAATCAGTGGCTTTATAGCCGAAATCCTGAAAAAAATGATCAATAATATCAGGCATCCAATACCAGCTCGGGCCCATGTCAAAAGTATATCCCTCTTCAGTAGTAAACTGTCTGGCCCTTCCACCCGGCTGATCATGCTGTTCAAAAACATGTACCTCATTGCCTGATTTTGCGGCATAAGCTGCAGCAGACAATCCTGAAATCCCTGAACCTATTATGGCTATCTTTTTGCCCATTTAAAAAATATTATTGGCTTGATGATTTGTTATTGGGATATTGTATTCAATATTATAGAACACAAATATACCAATTATGTATTAATAAGTGCAAAAAAGTACTTTTAATTTTATAGTAAATATATGAAAAAGAGAGATAACTAAGATAAGTTATCTCTCTTTTAATCAATAAATAATGATTTATTTTAATCCTTATACTGCAGGTAAATAGTCTTCCAGGGCTTTTAATTCTTTATTGTTGTAATTGTCATAATGGAAGTGGTCCAGTTTTTTCAGCATCATCGCCAATTGTTCTTTTTCTGTATCCGTTAATGATCCGCTGGCTATTTTGCCCAGGGTGTTCATTTTATGGAAAATCTTGTATAATTCAAATTTCCCGGATTCGGTAAGCTGTATCAGGTGGCTGCGCTGATCTTCCGGGTTATCTACCTGGATGAACATATTAGACTTGATGAGGCGGTTGATGATCTCAATACCGCTGCTTTTCTCAATAATATTTCTCCGGATCAGTTCTGTCTTGGTAATGCGCTCATGCTGCATCACATTGATCAGGAAACTGAATTCTTCCAGGGTCCTGATATTACTTTCCGCAAAAGCTGTTTTGGCATAGAATTTAATATACCTGTTGAGCAGGAGTAAATGTTGGGCAATCACGCGCTCTATATTGTTTTCAATATGATGCGGACTTTTAAGAATATTAGGATTGGTTTTCCCGATTATAGAATTTTTCAGATTGTCCAGATCATGAGCAGGATTAAGGGATGCTACAAAGCCTTCTATATTCAGCGCTTCTTTATCCGCAGCATTTTTTTCATAGTTTTCCAGCTTATCGATCAATTCTTTTAATAATTCTAAACTATTCATCGCTTTAAAATAGTACGTTTTTAGGCTATAATTTTACATTAAAGTAGTATTATAAGTACGAAAATAACTAATATTTAATAATTCTTTAATTATTTCGTACGATTATGTACTTTATTAAAGGGATTAACATTTTAACCAATAGGTTCCCATAACTCTATTTTGTTGCCTTCTGCATCCATAATGTGTACAAATTTTCCATAATCGTAAGTTTCGATCTTGTCCAGGATGGTAACCCCCTCTCTTTCAAGTTCTGCCACCAGTGCTTCCAGGTCTGCTACCCTGTAGTTGATCATAAATTCCTTTTCTGATGGTGCGAAGTATTGGGTGCTTTCCGGGAAAGGACTCCATTGTGTGCTTCCCTTCTGATCCGGAGCAGCTTCCTCGCGCCACTCAAAACTGGCCCCATAATCATTGGTGTCTAAACCGAGGTGTTTCTGGTACCAGGATCTCATTTTTTCTGTGTCTTTGCATTTGAAAAAAATGCCGCCAATGCCTGTAACCTTTTTCATTGTCTGAATATTTTGAATGCTGTTTGGAAATTAGTTTTTCGCTGCATATTTATGCAGGAATACAAGACTAAAATTACAGAAACTATATCAATGAGCGCAGCGATTTTTAATCTTTACTTAAAGGGCTTTCCTGTTATTTGGCCCTGCTCCGCTCTTCAGTATTGCCCTGGTCTCTTTGCGTGGACTTTATATTATTGTTGCCGAAATTGTAGCTTAAAGAAATCCTGAACCCTCTGCTGTCACCATAGCTGCGTACATCGTTTTGAATACTATTGGAAAGGTAGGTGATCAGCGGCCTTTGCCCGTTCAGCAAGTCTTCAGCAGTAAGCGTAAGGCTGAGCTGCTGTTTTAAGGACAAAACTTTCATGGAGATATCCAGCATATGCATCGTGGAGATATGAAAGATCTGGTAAGTGCCGGCCGGCTGTACTGAATAATTGACACCGAGGAAAACAGATTTTGATTTGTTCAGCGTGAAGTCGTTATTGGTATATAAATAGGCATTGTAGCCGGCTGTTGACCGGATATATTCCGTTTGGGAACTTAGCTGCTGATAGTTCACATTAAAGCCGGTAAAACTGTTCCACCAGGACCATTTATTAAAATTGTAATAGCTGGAAAGGCCCAACTGGTGAATGTTTCCATAGTTCAAAGGCGTTTGACGGGTAATGTTTGTTCCCGGGTCAATGATAGATAGCTCCTGGCTGAAACCGGCTACCCGGGTATAATAGACAGAATTGACCCATTGTTGATTTTTGGTGTAGGAAAATGAAATATTATCGATAAAGGAAGGCTGTAGCAGGGGATTGCCTTCTGAATAGAAATAAGGACTGGTGCGTACTATAAAAGGATTCAGGTAATCAAAATCTGGCCTGCGTATCCTCCTGCTGTAGTTGATCGAAAATGAATTTTTTTCGTCAGGGATATAGGTCAGGTAGGCAGTAGGGAAGCTTTGCCAATAGCTGTTTTTGTGGCGCTGTTGCAGGTTTTCAGAAAAACCTTCGGTTTGTGTGGCTTCCATTCTCAGTCCGACCTGGCCGGCCCATTGTTCATTGAACTGCTTTTGCGCAGAAAGGTATAGTGCTTCATTGTATTCTTTATAGCTAAATACATTGGACTGTTCTGTATTGAGTACGGGTGCTCCGGTACGATGATCATAAACCTTAAGATCGTTCCGGGTATTGGTATAAGAGAGCTTCGCCCCCAGGCTGATGTCGGCCCATTTATAGGGCAGGGACAGGTCTGTTTTCAGGGAATAGTTTTTGATGTGATTGATATTGACATTTTTAGCGGAGAAGAAGGTATTGGGTACACTATTTTTATCTTGGTCCCATTCATTTCCGGCAAAAAACTGCTTGTCTTTCTTTTGATAATTGAAGTAGTCGATATCAACCGTCAGCTGCTTTCCTGAGCTGTCCAGCTTAATCGCATGGTACCAGTTGAGGGCATTCATGCCGGGCGTATTGCCTGCATTTACATCGGTGGCGATATAGCCATTTTCATTTCCCTTATCGTCTGTTCTTGTAGTGAAAGGATGGTTGATAGACTTACGTTGTGTAAAGCTCCCGGAATATTTTAAACCCGTGGTCCACTGCCTGCTTAGCTTATAATCAATGCCCAACCCTAAGCCCAGCATATCATTCCTGGTATTGTTGCGCACCGCCTGCTGCCAGGTTTCTCCGGGATAAAAAATATGGCTTTCTGAGCTGGTCAATAGTTTTTCTTTTCCGGTGCTGGCCGATGCCTGTACCGAAAGCCTGTTATGGTTGTACTGGAATAATCCCTGCAGGTTGCCGCTGTTGTAGGTTTTACGGAGGTAAGAAGCCCCGATATTTGCGTTCCAGGCATTCTTCCGGGCCGTTTTCAGTTTGATATTGATGAGACCACTGCTGCCTGCAGCATCATACTTTGCAGGTGGTGTAGTGATCACTTCTATGCTCCTGATCGTGTTGGCCGGGATGGATTTAAGTAATGCCGCCAGGTCTTCGGCAGGAAGCCTTTGTAAGCGGTCGTCTATCATGATGAGCACTGCTCCTTTCCCGGGAATGGAAATGGTTTCGTTTTGCACCCTTACCGTGGGTGTTGCCTTTAATGCATCCAGTGCGTTACCACCTGTCGCCGAAGTAGCATTTTCTACATGGAATACCAGGCGGTCCACCTTTTGCTCCAGCAGCCTTTTCCTTTCTGTGAATACAAAGCCTTCCAGGGCTACGGCATCATCGACGATGATAGGCGGTAACAGCGTGTCGCCGCTAAGGTGCAGGCTCAGCGACTGGTCTGACTGTTCAACAAGCAGCTGATAAGTTCCGGCTTCTGCCTCCATGTGGTAGGCACCGGTACTGTCTGTCATTGTTTGCAGCAGGGGAGTGCTGTCTGCTGTGATGAGCCGGATGGCGGTATAGGCCATTGCCTCATTTTTGTTATTGACAACATGGCCACGAATAGTGTATTGTTGCGCGTAAAGGGAAGGCTGCAAGGCCAGTAGCAAAAGAAAGAAGCAAATTCTGTTCATGATCATTTTATCTTAAATAGTCGAGTACATTTACCAGTTTGTATTTCGGGCTGCGTCTCATGAAATCGTTGAAGTAAGCGGTATGAGAAGCGCCCATGAGTATAAATACCCGGTCTTCTTTCTTGAGCGGGATCTTGTTCAGGTTGCTGTACATGACCAGGTTGCGGTGATAGTATTTTGCGGCTTCATCGGCTCCCTGGGCTTTATCTTCTGTAGCCACATGGGTTAAGATGTCAGCATTTATATTGATCATGAAATCAAAATATGCCGGGGAGTTCATTAACCGGAAAAAATTGATGAGGGACAGTTTTTTTTCAACGCCGGCCGTTTCATATTTTTCGGCCATGGCTGCGTATTGCAGGTAGGTGGCGCTGTCCGGGATGGGGGAGATCTTTTCCACGATATTATAATTGTAACTTTCCCTGTAATCTATTCCGTAGATCTTTTGCGTGCCGGACAGCCTGCCCACTTCATAAGCCAGCAGTTCTATTTCTGAAGGTTGTTTAAAGGTCATTTCCGGGTTCTTCAGGTAGGCCTGGTATTCTTGCAGCAGTCCTGCATCATACTTGGGCAGCATTTCCACGATGATGACGGTAGGTTTGAATTTCGCGATCTTTTTCGCGATCTCATGTACCTGGCGTTTGTTTTCCTTGCTATGCTCATCAAATTCATAGCTGTGGTCATCGGTGGTAAAGCTCATATGGAAAGTACCCATATTCAATACCGGTATGGTTTGCGGAAACTTCCCGGGAATAAGCTCTTTGGGCTTTTGCGCAGCTGTGCGGGTAAAGGTAAATAGTGCCAGCATCAGTAGCACTTGTTTCAGTTGAATGTTTTTAGATGTGCTCATGTCAATGATTATTTTATGAGGACAAAATTTGTAAAACCGGCAATAGGTTTAAAATTTTATCGACAAACCTGTGCCGTTTATCGACAAACCCTTACTCACTTTATGTACGATAGTTCTACTTTTACAAAAACAAAAAAGAGATGATGAAGCATGGCTCACTTTCCAGGAAGAAGGAATTTGCGATACATATTGTATTCTGGCTGATATGGTCTTATTATGGCTTCCTGGTCATTGGCGAGCATGGCTTGCAGATAGGCAGTCCCTCACTTTTTATTATCACAGGGTATATTTTGTACTTTGTCCTTTTTTATTGTAATTATCTATGGGTATTGCCCCGGGTGTTCCAGCCGTTTAAGTGGCAAAAAGCATTATTGGGCTTTCTTTTGCTCTTTGTGCTGTTCTCCGGTCTCAGATATCTTACAGAGCAGGTCATTACTGTGTACCTGTTCGGCCTGAGGAACTATCCGCCGGGTACCAACATTGGCTACTACCTGTACGATAATCTTTATTACAGTTCTCAGCCGCTTATCCTCAGTTCTGTACTTTGGTCGGTGATCTACCTCATCAGGACCCTGGAATACAATGCCTTTATTATTGAAGAAAATAAAAACACAGAGATTAAATTCCTGAAAGCACAGATCAATCCCCATTTTGTGTTCAATACCCTGAATAATATTTATTCTATGGTCTATTTTAAATCCGAAAAATCTTTGCCGGCCATAGAGAAGCTCAGCGAGATCATGCGTTTTACCACCTATGAATCGCAAAGAGAACGCATTAAAATAGCCGACGAGATCAATTATATCAAGGCCTATATTGAGCTGGAGCAATTGCGGCATGAGGAAACTGATTTTGTGGATTTTTCTTTGGCTATGGAAAGTGAGTTCCTTGAAATTCCACCTTATATCTTATCTCCGCTGGTAGAAAATGCGCTGAAGCATGGTATTGTTTCCAAAGCTTCACCGGTAACAATAGTACTTCAAACAGAGCCGCACAGGCTTCATTTTAAAGTGGAGAATGAGATCGGGTATCAGAAGAAGGATAAACTGGGAGGGATAGGCTTGAATAATCTGGAACGCAGGCTGGATATTTATTTTCCCGGCAAACATGATTTATTTTTGAAGACTGAAAACGGCCGGTTTACGGCTATATTGACAATAGAATTGAAATGAGTAAAAAGATCAATTGTATTATACTGGATGATGAACCGCTGGCGGTACAGCTCATCTCCGATTATGCTTCCAGGCTGTCCCAGCTTCATGTAGTGTATGCAGGGAGTGATGCCTTTAAAGCTATTGAACATTTGCAGGCCGAGACGGTAGACCTGGTATTCATTGATATCCAGATGCCGCAACTGACGGGTATAGAATTGATGCAGCTGTTTAACCAGAAGCATAATTTTATCATTACTTCGGCTTATCCGCAGTATGCCCTGGATGCATACCAGTTTCATGTGATTGATTTTTTGCTGAAACCCGTCACCTTCGCGCGTTTTTACCAGGGTGTAGAGAAATACCAGCGCTGGCAGGAGACCTTTCAGCAGGCTGATACCGGGGATAGCTACCTCCTGGTAAAGTCAGATCGTAAGCAGTATAGAATAGCAACAGAGACCATTCAATATATAGAGGGACTAAAAGACTATATCCGTATTCATACCGATACGGAAAAGATCATGGTATTGGAGAACCTGAAGGATATCCTGACCCGGCTCCCCGGGCATAAATTTGTACGTATCCACCGTTCTTATATTATTCCCAGGAATGGGATTAAAGTAATAGAAGGCAACCAGATCAGGATGACCAACGGTACCTGGCTGCCTATTGGCGAAACTTACCGTAAACAGACAGATGAATGGTTGCGCTAGGAGCTGCTTAATAATTTACAGACAATCCTACTCCAAAGCCCATATCACTATCATAGTGGGTACGGATTCCGAGGTTCCTGGTAAGGATATAGCGCAGGTCCACCATGTATTCCAAATCGGTATTGACCATAAAACCTGCTCTTAATCTTTTTGCAATCGGAATATCTTCACGCATCAGAGACACACGAAATATACCGTCATGATAGACTTCCGCCTGCAGGTTGACCAGCATAGGCAGAGTATACATCACCCCTAAGCTTACCGCGGCCCTGTTGTCCTTTTTGTTGGTCTGCCCGAATATATTTTTCTCATGCTCATCGATACCCATTTTACGGTAGCGCCAGTCGAAACCGATGAAGGGCATCAGCCACTGCATTTTACCGATGTATCTTCCCAAATGGGTTTCCACTTCATAGCCGTGCATATCATTGTAGCCCAAGCGCCATTCTGATCCCAGGCTCCATCTTGCATTCTTCAACATGGCTGATCCATCGTTACCGTTGGTAGCAAAATCATTTTCGGCCATCAGGTGCGGCATATTATGGTCTCGCTGTAACTTTCGGTAAGCTTTTGCTTTATCTGGTAGATAAGGGTTTTGATAATCATCTACAGCAAACACCCTGTTCATTCCCGACATCATATGGTACAGGATATGACAGTGGAAAAACCAGTCTCCTTCCTCATTAGCCAAAAATTCTATGGTATCGGTTTCCATCGGCATAATGTCCAGTACATTTTTCAAAGGTGCTTTTTCCCCTTTGCCATTAATGATCCTGAAGTCAAAACCGTGCAGGTGCATCGGATGCCGCATCATCGAATTGTTGTAAAGTGTAATCCGTAATACTTCGCCTTTTTTAACGAGGATCTTATCCGTTTCAGCCAGTATACGGTTATCCATACTCCATACGTAGCGGTTCATATTTCCGGTAAGGGTAAATTTCATTTCTTTAACCGAAGCATTTTTCGGAAGTTCTGTATTGTGGGGAGATTCGAGCATACTGTAATTCAGCGTCACGATATTACTCATTGCGTTAGAATTATAGCGATTGGGATCTTCCTCCATATTCATTTTGTGGCCATTGTTATTTTCATGGTCCGGCATTTGGTGCTGGCTATGGTCCATTTCCGGCATTTTGTTTTTTGCAGGTTTGCCTTTTTTCTTTTCCTCTCCGGTAATTTCGGGATACATGACCACGTTCATATCCATCTGCTGTAAAGACATATTCATGCCCATATCATCCAGGTCTCCGTTCATCTTCATCATCCCGTTCATCATCTTCATTCCTTCAAAATATTTCAAACGAGGCAAAGCACCTGCATACTGCTTCACTCCGTTTCCTATGAAATAGCTGGAAGACTGGGTACGGTCCTCGGTTGTGGCTATAAATTCAAAGGCCTTTCCGTCTTCAGGAATGGTAACCACTACATCATAGGTTTCAGAGACAGCGATGATGAGCCTGTCTACCTCAACAGGAGTTACATCATTACCGTCGCTGGCCACTACGCTCATTTTACCGCCTGCATAGCGCAGCCAGAAGTAGGAAGATGCACCGCCGTTAGCAATGCGTAAGCGGACCTTGTCACCCGCTTTAAGCGGTTTTCCGTCAATACTTTTAAGCTCCGTTATATTTTTACCGTTCATCAATACTTTCTCATAATACACATCGCTCACGTCCATTGCCAGCATACGTTTCCATTCGTTTTTGATCTTAGTTTTAAAATATCCGCCACGGATAGCTTCTGCGTAACTTTGAGTAGCTCCTTTCCTGATGGCAAACCAGTCGGTAGCTGAGTGCAGCATACGATGTACATTATCCGGGTTGAAATTGGTCCATTCGCTAAGTACAATGGGTACAGAGGGCAGATCATCTATACCTTTACGGAATGTTTTATCATCCTCCCTTTTATGCATAATGAAATTACCATACATTCCTATCTGTTCCTGCAAACCTTCATGTGAGTGGTACCAGTGTGTGCCGTTCTGGATAATGGGAAAACGATAGGTGAATGATGTACCGGGTTTGATCGGTTTTTGGGTTAAATAAGGAATGCCATCCTCCTTATTGGGCAAAAATAAGCCGTGCCAGTGGAGCGCAGTTCCTTCTTTCAACTGATTATGTACTACAATTTCGGCAGTATCTCCTTCTGTAAATTCAAGAGTTGGCATCGGGATCTGCCCGTTTGCGGCTATGGCTCTTTTTTCTTTGCCTGCAAAATTCACAATGGTATCTTTAAGCACCAAATCGTAACGAACTACTTTTTGCGCGAAAAGGGATTGCGTCAAAAGCAGGATAAAAACTGCCGGTAATAAACGGTTGAGTATATGGATGGATCTGTTCATTTTCCTGTATTTTGTTGTTGAAATCTAAGGCTGCTCTTTCAGCCATTTTATTAAAACTTCAATTTCCTCTTTATTGAGTTCTGCATTTTTGTGTACTAAGGTATAGGACCAGAGTGGCATTTGCTCTGTTTTTATCTGTTCCTCTATTGAGCGGAGCAAACGTTCCTGTTTCCGTGCAGCGTAATTGCCCCATTCATTAAAATTCAATTCATTCTTAGCCTCGCTGATGTGCTTTTCTACCAGCCATCTGCCGGGCTGCACATAGTCGTACCACAGATAGTTGGTATTGTTGCTATGGCAGTCGTAGCAAGATCTTCGCAGGATCTTGCTTACCTCAACAGGTGTTTGATAATAGCGGATAAAATCGGTGGTGTACACCTTACCATTATCTGTATTGGGGGCGGGCTGAAAAAACTGGCTCACTAAAAAAGCAAAGAATAAAGTGGTTAAAACCGGTTTAATTGCCTTTTTCATTTCAATACTCTTTTTGCACCGATCCGCAGGTTGTCATCTTACTGCCATAATAGGGATTCTTAATTTCTTTTGTTTCACTAATCCAAACGGCACCTTTACCATCATTAAACATTGGGCAATGGTTCTGATATAGCTTTTGTGTAGTGCCCATTAATTCAATCAGGTCAGCCATATCTTTGCTTAAAGAAGCCAGATGCTCTCTTTGGTGGTCTATCTTTCCGGCATTAGCTCCTATATGTTCTGCATTCTCTTTGGCATTATCCGCAATTTCTGTATAATCTTTGAGCTTGTCTCCGGGAATCGCTTTTATATCCACAGCATTCAGCGTACTAAAAAGCTGTTTTCCTGCATCGGCCGCAGCTTTGTCATCATCTGCCGTCAGTGCATTTTTTAGAGCAAGATAGTCTTTGATAACCGCATCAAAGGAAAACTTTTCGGGGGCGGTATTATTACTCCCGGATGTATGGGTATCCTGTACTGTGGCATTATCAACTACCTGTTGCTCACGATTCTTATCAGGTGCCTGGTTACAGGAGGATAGGATAAAAGTGGCCAGGGCAAGACTGGATAGGTTTGTGTATTTCATCTTTACAATTTTATTGTTTCAAGAAGGCTTTATAGTTGGCCTCGTTTTCAAAATAAGTCACCTCGCCCTTGTCACCTGTAATAGCGATCACTGCTGCAGCTTTGTCAACCTGATTTTTGGAGACAGGATCAACGGCCATCCTTACGGCTTCTTCTTTTGGTATTCTTTTTTCACACATTTCACAACAGCCGTAGTATTTCTTCCCGTTATGAACTACTTCAATTTGCTTTTTCCCCATAAAGGCATTGTTGACCATACATACTTCATCGTGGGGTACTACGTCTCCTTTTTGATAATCTGCTCCGGCAGTTTTCCCGGTGCTATGATTCATACTTCCTGTATCACCGCTGCTTCGCGGCGTTTTATTTTCTGTACAGGCTGTAGCAAAAACGGCCAGGAAAAGAATAATTACAATTTGAAAGTTTTTCATAATCCTGGCTATTGTTTAGTGGCGGTTACTTTTCCACAGGTAAGCATAGAAGACCCGTAATAAGGGTTTTTAATTTCTTTTTCTTTGCTCAGCCAGTTAGCTTTTTTCATCGGGCAATACTGGTAATATACAGTCTGGTTCAGTTTTTTATCACTCTCCACCAGTTTCCAGAGACTGACGGATACCTGATCCAGTGCGGCTCTTTGTTTTTCTATATTACCTGCTTTACTTAGTTTTTCAGCAGCCTGCAGCAACGTTGCTTTCTGGCTGAAATCACTTTCATTTTTAATGGATTGGTACAGTGCAGTTGCGGCCACAGAAGCTGCTTTACTATCACTATTTACCAGTGCATTTTTTACATCGAGGTAGTTGTTCAAAAGTTTACCCGTATTCTGGGCAAATGCTGAAAATCCGAAGAACAGTATTGCTACTGCAAAAAATAACTTTTTCATTTTTTCACTTTTTTTAAAGATTGAATATTTAGATGGATACGGAGCCGGGCTGTCAACTCCCGGTTTCTTATATTACAAAGTTCCGCCGATTATGCCTTACCTTGTTTACAATTTTTCTTATTTGATTTATGATATTTACGGTTTTATGCTTACAGATAATGGATGTAGCCTATTCCCGGGAGATATTGGCAGTCATCACAGATATCATATGCTGCTGTTGATCTTTCAGGCTGGTCAAAATTGGCTTTCAGAAAAGTGTCTGAAAATAATGCATAAGGCGGATGTTGTGCAATGCGGTTTTTCAGCATCTTGTGGGCTTCTACTACGGTGGGGCCATACAGTTTTTTAAACTTGCCGATTCTGTAGCTTGTAAATGCGCCATAATGCACAATGGTTTTCAAAGAGAGCGGGATCTCCAGCTCCAAATGCTCTGATAACTGTTGCAGTTCTTTAGAGAACTCAAGGTGGGTATGTTCTATCTGCATCAGGGTTTCCTGAAAAGTAGGCAGATAATGGTATTTATAAAAAAGCACAGCGTCACCCTCTATGTCGGAAATTTCCAGACGGAGTATGTTGCTGTTTATAATGGATTGGATAAGGCTTTCTGTAATGTATTTCCCAACTGATATTTCTGAACTCATCACGAAATCGGTAAACCCGGAAATGTCAGGGATCATCAACATTCCAATGGAATCTTCTGTACTTTGCGTTTCCATTACTCAGGATTTTATTATAATGAAGTGAGGATAAATCCGGGTTCCTCAGCTACGGGTTAAACTTTTTGGGCATAAAGGTTTTTTGCCTGTATTTGCGGCTTTGAAGGACACTTGCCTGAGAAGACGGTATCTTGTATTCACCGCTCATTTTAATTGAGAGCAACCGCCGCTGTTCATTTTATTTCAATGGGATTATAGTAAAAAATACTGGAAGGAGGAGACCGGATGTGACTTCTATTCCTTTCATTCCCGATGACTGGCATAGCGTGTGAAACTGCCTAATATGAAGAAAGTAATTCTTCTTCTCAACGCTATGTCTGTTCTATCCGCCTCCTGCCTTCCAGCTAACACACCATAATAACACTAATGTCTGTTCAAAACCCAGGTGATTTTAAAACCTGCAGATGGTGATCTTTTATCATTTAGTTTTATTTTTCTATGGATTCAATTTTGAATCCTGCTTTTCTACGGCTTCTATTACTTCCTTTTCTGTAATACCTTCTGTTTTTACGTGAGCACTTTTATCTTTTCTATGAGTTGATCATAACTGCTGCCGTTCATTTCAAAATGTTTATAGTAAAAAATGCTGGAAGGAGGAGACCGGATGTAACTTTTATTTTTTTAATTTCAGATGTCTGGCATAGCGCGTGAAACTGCCTAATATGGAGAAGGTAACTCTTCTTCTCAACGCTATGTCTGCTCTATCCGCCTCCTGCCTCCCAGCTAACAAACCATAATAACACTAATGCCTGTTCAAAACCCAGGTGATTTTAAAACCTGCTGATGGCGATCTCCTATAATTTAGTTTTATTTTTCTATGGATTCGATTTTGAATCCTGCTTTTTCTACGGCTTCTATTACTTCCTTTTCTGTAATACCTTCTGTTTTTACGGTGAGCATCTTATCTTTTTTATGGATATCTACTTCCCAGTTTTCAATACCTTCTGCCTGGTCCAGGAAAGGGGTTACCGATGCCAGACAGCTTGCACAATTGATATTGGTTTTGAACTGCAATATTTTGTTTTCCATTTTCTTTAAATTTTTATTGTTTTTCTTAATACAAAGTTGGACAATAGTAGGTCTCTATTTTTGCTATATTCCCGGTTTAATTTGTAACATTTACTGTTGCGCAAAAAAACTGTACTATATAGCCGCAAAAGCAGCGAAACCGGGACATTGAGCCGGTCGATCTTGTATAGTTTGATCTTTACAGACGGTAAGCATAACCGATCATTACGTTAGCTGCTCCGGATCTGTTCTTTCCATTGGCAGATCCTTTCTGGATATTAATAAAACCATAATTACCGCCTCCTTCAATGAAGATCATATTGCGTTTCATTTTAAATCCAATGCCTACATTACCGGCCAAGCCGAAATTGAATGAACGAAGCTGTTCTTTAATATCTTTTGTATTGTCAAAAGGTAAGCTCAGGATGCCTGCAGAAGGGTTCGTGGGATTTGCAGGAACGGGTTTTGTTTTTCCTTCATCAAGATAAACCTGGCTACTGCCTTCGGTGACTTGCTTGCCACTCAGCAACAGCCCTGCAAATGGTCCGGCACCGGCATAGATCCGCCATTTCTTTTTAGGTCCCAGGTCCCATCCGAATTTGGCTAAAACCGGCAACATCAGATAATCAAGTTTAGCTGTGCTTTTAAAATCTGCATATAAATAGGGAGGTGCCTGCGGACCAAATAAAGGAGCCATCTGTGCCGGAAGGGGAAAAGCTTGCACACCGTCTTTCTTCCCGCCCTGCTGTGAATACTCCAGCATTGCCTGAATGGAAAAAAGCTTACTGGTGTGGTATTCTGCAAAGACACCAAAACCTGCTCCCAGCCTTGAACTGTAGCCTTTGTTCAGTGGATTAACCTCCGAACCACTACCTGCCGTCAAATTGGGTATAGCAAGCCCTCCACGGGCACCTATACTCCATCGCTGGGCTGATACTGATTGAGGAGTGTACAACAGAACTGTTGCTGTGATTATGGATAATATATATTTTTTCATTTTAAAATTTTTTAATGGGACTGTTCCACCTTTTGTTTCATTACATTGGTGCATATCCCGGTTATCATTTTTTATACTGTTACCTTCTGACCCTTATTAATGGTGGGCTCCTTTATGGTTTGTCTCTGCCTGTTCTCCGCGCGAAACGGTTACCGTAAAGTCTGCCGTATGTACCACATCATTTACTTTAAATTGTACCCACATCCGGTATAGTCCTGCTTTTTTAATGATTGTTTCCGCATAAATAGGAAAAATCGGGTCTGCTATAGGATGGATATGAAGAAAGTCGTAATCGACTCTGCTGATCATTACAATATGTGCATTGGCTCCCAGGTAGGGCTGCATATCTTTTGCCTGCAGTATTCTGCAGTCTTTCACTATTGAAAATCTCAGGTCTTGCGGATGATTGGTCGTAAGCTCGTCCCCATTCAGCAAAAACACGGTATAGCCATCAGCTATTGATGCCAGTTTTGTTTCCAGCCTTTGCGGTATGGCCGTAGTAGCACCGGACACCTCGATGTGGTGTGTATTGACTTCCTGAGCACTCCCGCCCGGCTTATAATCGGTAAATAAAAGGTATTTTCCTGCTGCCGGAAATATTTCGGAAATATGATAAGTCCCATCCTGTTGTTCTTCAGGATGAATATGATCAAACCACGACAGTTCTTCGTTTACGATCAGGAGATGTAATTTCTTTTCGTGTACTACGTCCAGCATTACGTTTCTGCCCTGTTCGGTAATCGCAATATTCAGACTAACAGGTTTGCAGGCTTCTATGTGCTGCGTTCCGGTACTTATTTTTACTTCTGTTCTGTTCTCCCTTTCTTTACCTGCGGGTATTAATGTCATTCCACATTCAGGACATTTGTCGCCTTTATTCCCTGTTACTTTCGGGTGCATAGGACAAGTGTACACATTGCTGAGGTTTTGTTGAAGGTCTGTACTCATAATAGGATAATTTTTATTACTACCGGAGGAGGCTTTACAGGAAGGATAAAATTGCTACGGAGGTGCCGCAACCGGTAAGTGGATTTTTAAATGATTGATTTTACCCTTCTCATTTATTACACAAATTTCAGTTGCCGGAGACTTACCTGTATTGCGTTTTTACTTATTTAATTTGCAATATTTACAGATTATTTGGTGTAGACCTTCCTTTATACAAAACAATTCTTACAGCTACTATCAAAGTAATGATCAGCATCGGGATCAGCACTACATTCACGCCTTTCCAGCCCCAGTGGTTGAAAAGACTTCCTGCAAAGAAACTGGCAATACTGATGACCGTAAACACCGTAAAATCGTGAAAAGCCTGTGTTTTCTCCTTCTCCTCAGGCCGGTAAACTTTAGTAAGCAGAGAAGAGCCACCGATAAACAGGAAATTCCAGCCCAGGCCTACCACAAACAATGCCGCCACAAAGTAGCCCGTACCCGTCCCGCTAAGGGCTATAACAATATAAAGCAGCATAATCAGCAAGCCCGAAATAATGATCCGGTAAACACCGAATTTCTGAATGAGCATTCCGGTAAAGAATGAAGGCAGAAACATTCCCAGTACGTGCCATTGAATAACCATTGCCGAGCTCTCTGACGGATGCCCGAAACCGTACATCGCAATGGGTGTAACGGTCATAGACATACCCATTACGGCAAATGCAGTAGATGAAGCAAGTACCGCAAGGATGGCATCTTTATTTTTAATGATTTCCTTTAAAGCCCGTCCCTTTACTTTAGTATCATTTACCTGAAGTAATGTTGTTTTGCCTAACTTCAGCAGGGATATAATACCCAACGCTAATAAGCTCAGTAAAATGATAGAAAAATAGGAATAGGCATAAGGTTCAGCGCCCATATGCTGTGTGAATTTAGCCAGATTGGGCCCGGCAAATGCAGCAACAATACCTCCTGCAATTACGAAAGAAATAGCTTTGCTTTTCGCCTGCTCCGGAACAGCATCAGCAGCGGCAAAGCGATAATACTGTGAAAATCCCTGATAAGCGCCTACCAGCATATTGCCTATGGAAAATATCCAGAATGAATGCTGAACAATACCATACCAGGAAACCAACCCGGCCAGCCCGCCTATCAGGGTACCCATCATAAACGCCTTACGCTGACCAATTTTTTTGATGATCACAGAAGCAGGAATCATCATCCCCGCCGTACCCACCGTAATCATTGCGATAGGTAAAGTAGAAAGGTTTTTATCCGGGGCCATTGCCAGTCCAGCCAATCCCGATAAGGTAATGACCAGGATAGAGGCCGTCTGGAACAGTGCCTGCGCGATAAACAGCAGGTACACATTTTTCCACTGAACAGTTGTTTTCATAAGCTTAAACTTTGAGGTCAAAGTTTAAGCTTATGCTCAAGCTTAGTATTATGTTATTTCTTGTTTGTTTTGTGAAGTTTACGGGTTTCTCTTACAAACAGAAAAGCTGTAAAACCCTCTGGTAGTAAAGCTTTTTATTATTCTTGTAAATACTAATCCTTTGAAAATAATCAGCAATATTGTCAAAGTAAAATTGGTTGGAACTACGCAGGTTTAAATATGATCCGGACAATATCTTTTAGGTGATGTTGCCATTTTCATCTTCATATATGAATTCCAATTGTCCGATTGAAATTTGTTTGTTTTGTTGTTTGTCAAGGATGTAGTCTTTAATACAATTTGCTACAAATTCTCCCAATTTTACGGGCACGGCATTACCAATAATTTGTTCAAGGTCTGTTTTTGTGCCATTGAGAACAAAATTATCCGGGAAAGTCTGTATGAGGCTTCTTTCCTTTGTTGTTAAAGGTCTTAAATCTTCGGTAATTTCTACAGGGTCGCCTTCGTGTTTTGTGTAGCCTTTTGGAATTGGCCTGTTTACGCCGCGTATTGTCGGGCTTGGTTCATAAATGCTGAAAATACCACGTCTTGCATAGCTTCTCGGATGCCTGTAATAATATTCCAGACCTAAGGAATTGCCGAAATAATCAAACAATGTTGTTGGTTTTGCAGTTTGTTTTTTAGCAAAATACGGGTTTAAAAAGTTGTCTTGCGACTGTTTATGCCCAACCAGGAAAAAGCGTTTTCTTGACTGAGGAACGCCACACAAACTTGCATCTAAAACTTGATAAGAAATGCCGTAACCTGCTTTCTTGAAAATTTGTAATGCTTCTTTTAGGATACGGCTTTTTGTAATTCTTTCTACGTTTTCCATTACAAACCATTCGGGCTTTGCTGCTGAAACTATGTTAGCAAATGATATGGTTAAATCTGCTCTTCCCAGGGTTTCATCACGCTTTCCTGCACTTGAAAAATCCTGGCAAGGCGGGCCACCTATTATCATTTGGGGTTGAAGGCTTTTTACAAATTCAAGTCCTTCTTCACTTCCCAGATCGGTGTCGTAAATAGGGTGGTCAAAATTTTCTTTATACACTTTTACGGCTGGTTCCCATTTGTCAAAAGCTGCTAATATGTCAAATCCTGCGTTTTGAAATCCCAGGGATAAACCTCCGCAACCTGAAAATAAATCTACGATCTCCATTAGCTAAATAATTCAGGTGAGTTAAAAATAATTGCATCAAATCGTCTTTCGGGACTCAGCAAATTTTGTCCGCCACCAAGAATGATATTCCTGATGTCTTTTTTCTCAATTCTTGGCATTGTGAGTTCCGGACAAGCCATATAGCGGTGTGTAACACGCCCACTTACCGCAAATGCTTTGTCGTTTTTCGTGTTATAAGAAAGTTCGTCGATGATCTTATGATGGTTGATTTGTCCATTTTTTGAAAAATCATACAGCATTTTGAACAACCAGATAATAGTTCTTATTTGTCTTGTGATTTTATTGTTAGAGGATAGTTCGCCTCTTGCCACATCAACGAAAAGTTGTGTAAAGGCAAAGTTGCTCCAAACAAAAACGTCCAAACAATGGTCAGAAAGTTTTGGCGATTTTCCGTTTGTTTTCCAAATTGGTTGTAATAAAATCGGTTCTTGCTTATCTAAAACGGAAAGAATGATTTTGTCGATCGTTAAAATCATTTTGGTTATATGCGGCCAGACCGCTGTTCCGTCTGTCCAGTCTGTTATATGGTCAAATTGATCTCCTATAATTTGAGCAAGTTCTTTTTGCCGGTCTTTGAAATTGGAAGCAATACTACAAGCCAAATAGACTATTGTGTCTGGTCTTATGACGATTTCGCAACCGTAGTATTCTTCACTTAGATTGCAAGTGGAATTATCAGGTAATGCCGTCAGCTTTACTTCAATGGGTCGTAAAACCTGTCCGCTATCCCGTGATTGAGTCACTAAATCAACTCTGGGTAAAGTACCGATAACTAATTGCTGGTAGGGCGTGTATTGACTTTCAAAGGAGAAAAACAAATCGTCAGAGGTTGGGTTTATACCATAAAGTTGCTCTGCCGAAATTTTTTGATGTTCAATTTTAAGGTCTTTGTCAAGACAGATATAAACGTTGTCTAAATTTTTAGAAGCAAAAAAGTTGGTCAAACCCGCAGGAAACGAAGAATTAAACTGGTTTTTGCCCCAAGTATCAGCTTGTGTAAAATCCCTGTTTGAATGCTTAATTCCGAATAGTCCCGCTTTTTGTATGTCCATAATTTCTATATCTAATTCCAGCTTCAAATTTACTAATAATTTTGGGAAGGTTCTTTCCTCTCTTAGTTGGTTCTGGTATAGTAGCTGCCGGCATTGTGCCTAATCCTCAAATATATGAAATGCTAAAATGTATGAAAATGAAATTTATATACAGGTATTTAATCTTATTATCAGCTGGTTACACGTTCATTTTTAATTTGTTTTTATTTTGCATTAATGCATTTTTAGTTTTCGTATTTGTAAACAATACAAAAGACGATAAAACTAAATTACAAAAATACAGACATACAGATCATCACAAATTCATACCTTATTTAATAAAAAAAAAACTGTAAAACCCTCCGGTAGTACAGCTTTTTATTATTCTTGTAAATACTAATCCCCTGAAAACAATGCCGCATCAAAACTATATCACTCTATTGATGCGGAGACACTGTTTTCAACAAGGATAATGGATAATGTTTAATCATTATTGCAGCAGCCTCTATTGTAACCTGATGCATTACTGTCTTTCTCTGTCGAAACAGTATAGCCTGCTTTCTCTATCGCATCTATTACTTCTTCTTCCCTGCTCTCTGAAGTAAAGGAAATGGTAAGATGGCCTGCTGCTATATTGTCTATTTGTACACCTTCTATTTCTTGTACGGCGTTGTTTACCCTGGTCTGGCAGTGTGTACTCTGCATATTGGGTACGCTGATGGTTAATTGCTTCATTTTATTAAAATGTTTTACTGATATAAAATTACATCGGTTATCAGGTTTCTTTTTTGCAGGATTGCCGGTTTAAGTTGTAAGATTTTATGGTTTGGGTGCCTTGATTCCGAAAGCGGCAATAATGGCGGCAATCACACATACAACAGACGCAGCGAAGAACGCCGTCTGAAAACCTGAGTTCAGTGCTGTTGCTTCCGGGGCACCGATCATTTTTATGGCATTCGTTTTTGCAGCGGAAATGGCTACGATAATAGCTAAGCCCAATGCAGATCCTACCTGATAGCTGGTGTTTACCAGGCCGGATGCCAGTCCCATTTCCTCTGGTGGTGCACTGGCCGTTGCCGCAATGGTTCCCGGAATATAGGTAAGCGACATCCCCACCGCAGCCAGTAAAGAGGCAGGCAGTACATCTGCCACAAACGTTCCGTCCACCGGAACTCTGCTGAACAGGAATAATGAAACAGCCAGCGCTATCAGACCCATTATCATATTCGATTTAAAGCCAAACCGGGCGACCAGTCTCCCCGTAGCCCCTACCATCAGCAGCATAATGGCAATGGTCATAGGCAAAAGTGCCAACCCGCTGTTGAAAGCCGAGTAATGAAGTGTTTGCTGGAGATACAGGTTAAGGAAAAACCATAAGGGAATCCAGGCTGCGGCCAGCAGGATCATTACAATATTTCCATAGGAAAGATTCGACACTTTGAAAATGTGCAGTGGCATCAGCGGATGTTTTTTATACTTCTGGCTGAAATAGAAAGCAACCAGCAATGCTATGGAAATAAGGAGCATACTGATGGTTTCAAATGACAGCCAGCCTGCAATTTCAGCCGATACAATGGCATATACCATCATCACCAGGGCAACCGTGGCCAGTATGGCACCTACCACATCTACTTTCCCTTTTTGCGTCATTCCTTTTATCAGTAAGGGCTTGCTGCGCATCAGTACCAAAAGCCCTATGGGAATATTGATCAGGAATATCCAGTGCCAGGAAAGCCATTCTGTAATGGCTCCTCCCAGAAAAACTCCGGCAGAACCGCCTGCCGCCGCAGAAGCTCCCCAAAATCCCAATGCCTTATTCAGTTCTTTGGGATCGGAAAACATCGTAAAGACCAGCATCAGTGATGAGGGTGCAATGAAAGCCGAACCCAGTCCCTGTAATGCTCTCCCGGTATTAAGCACGGAATCTGACCAGGCAAGTCCGGCAAGCAGTGAGGCTGCAGTAAGGATAATGAATCCCCACATAAAAATTTTGCGCGCCCCGAAGAGGTCGGACAAACGGCCTCCCAGCATTAGAAAACCACCAAACAGGATCACATAGGCATTAAAGATCCATTGCATCCCGGATTGGGTATAGCCAAGGTCTGCTTTGATGGCTGATAAAGCGACACCAATGATGGAGGTGTCCATTATCACCACAAATTCCGCAGTACAGAGTAATATAAGCGCTGCCCAGCGTTTGCTGTATAAAGCAGGAGGTGTTGTCGTTGTATTATTCATTGAATTGTTTTTTTTGAAAGGGTAATTGTTTTATCAAGATTAAAGTTCAAGCAGACCCAGTGCGTTTTTAAGCTCCACATCCAGTACCTTAAGATTATAGACAGCCTGCAGATAGCTGATTTTAGCCTGTGTCAGCGCCAGTTCTGCATCGGTAAGCTCCAGACGGGAACTTCTGCCGTTTTTGAAGCGGTCCTCCATCATCCGGTGGCTCAGTTCCGCAGAGGCTACCGTTGTCTGTTGTATATCCAGCTGTCTCAGGGCTTCTTCCCATTTGCTCAGGATACCTGCCAGCTGGGTTTTTACCTCATCTTTAAGATCGTTCAGGCGAATGGCTTCCTGGTCTGTTTTTATCTTAGCCTGCGTGGTACGGGACCTGGTACGGTTTCCGTCAAAAATCGGTACGGAGAACTGAAGCCCCACAAAAGAGGTCCTTGGCCAGGTATCCAGCCTGAAGTCATCTTCCTGCGCCTGAATCTGGTATTGACCTATAAGGGATAATCTGGGCATCAGTCCGGCACGGGTCGCTTCCGTTTTTTTCTGTTGGAGGTTAATGACGAGCTGCTGGATATTCAGGTCTTTGCGGTTTTCAGCAGCTATTTTCAGTGCTTCATCCAGAGAACTGAATGCTGATCGCTCTGTGGCCAGATCAAATTCAAGTTTGTCGGTCAGAGCGATCCGTTCTTCTTTTTCCATTCCGATCAGTCTTTTCAGTTCCAGTTCCGATACTTCGATGTTATTTTTAAGGTAGGAAACTGCGGATCTGATATTTTCCACAGCAATAAAATTGCTTAAAGTATCTGCCTTTATCGCTTTTCCCTGGAGGAACAATAAACGGGTGTCTTTTAATGCCCTTACATTACGCTGAAAACTTTGATCCAAAAGATCAGTCTGCTCATTCATCAGCAGCATATTGAGGTAAAGAGAGGCGACCTTATAGGCGATCTTGCGCTGCAGCTCTATGGTTTTTTCTTTTTCAATTTCCTCACTTATTTTGTTCACGCTTAACTGGCGGTGTATGGAGGGGTCAATAATAGGCTGATAGAGGGACACAAATCCGCTCAGCGCATTTTTTCCTCCTACGGATACAGCTTCTACGGCATTGTTAGTGCCTGCAAAAGAACCCGGCAGAAATATGACCTGGCGGTCTAAATACCGGATATAGGAGGCTCCGGCAGAGATATTGGGAAGATAGCCATTGCGGGTTTCCCTGGTCTGCTCTGCAGTATAAATCTCTTCCAATGCCTGTGCCTGTATCTGCTTGTTCCCTTTCTTTGCCATTTCCAAAGCTTCGGGAAGCGAAAGCGTGGTTTGCTGTGCTTTAAGGGAGACACTTCCCACCACGAACAGCAATCCGGTACTGATGATCAATAATAGATTTTTCATTTTCAATGGTTTTTAGGATGAATACTTACGATATCTTCTTCTACTACTTCCTTGCTGCGTTTTTTACTGGACAGATAGGAATACACGGCAGGGATGATGAACAGGGTCAATATGCCTGAAAACACCAGCCCTCCGGCAATTACAATTCCTAAAGACTGTCGGCTGTTAGGTGTAAGCGCAATAGGCAAAGCACCGAATATCATTGCCAGTGAAGTCATCAGGATAGGACGGAAACGCTGCTCAGCGGCGTGTATAGCAGCATCGAATTTTGAAAATCCCTGATCTTTCAGGTGGTTGGCGAATTCTACGATCAGGATTCCGTTTTTGGTGATGAGCCCTACCAGTGTAATGATCCCGATCTGGCTGAATACATTCAGGCTCTGGCCAAACCAGGAAAGACTAAGTACAGCACCTGTTACAGCCATAGGCACGGTAAGCATTATGATAAGCGGGTCTCTTAAGCTTTCAAACTGGGCGGCAAGGATCATATAGATCAGCACCAGTGCAAGGATCAGGGTAAACATAATATTGCCCTGGCTTTCTCTATAATCTCTGGACTGCCCGGCCAGCGAGCTTTTGAAGTTGTCTCCTAAAACTTTTTTCTTGATCTGCTCTATCTCTTCTATACCTTCTGCAAGGCTTACCCCCGGAGCGGTGGCTGCAGAAATGGTGGCTGAAGTGTACTGGTCATATCTGTAAATGGCTGCGGGACTCACCGCTTCTTCTTTTGTAATAAGGTTACCCAGAGGAATCATTTGCCCTGTTACGGAACGCACATAGATAGAATTAAGGTCACTGGCATCATTTCTCAGTTTTCGTTCCAGTTGCCCGATGACTTCATACTGCCTGTCGTTGCGCAGGAAATAGCCATAGCGCTGTCCGGATAAGGAAAGCTGTAAAGTTCTGGCTACTTCTTCCATAGAAACTCCCATCATTGCTGCTTTTCTGCGGTCTATGTTTATTTTCACTTCGGGTTTGTTTATTTTCAGATCCGAGTCTACGAACATCAGTTTTTTACTTTGACGGGCCGCTGCCAAAAACTTAGGCAGTACAACAGTAAGACTGTCAAGATTAGGAGATTGCAGAACAAACTGCACGGGCATACCGCCTCCATAACGGGTACCGATGGTAGGTGGCAGGTAAGGAAACAGCAGGAATCCCCGGAACTGACCGGAAGCTGCACCATACTGGTTGTACAGATCCTGGATAGATGCTTTTCTTTCTTTAGGTTCTTTGAGGTAAATACTCTGCGCGGCGACATTTACGGGTGCCGGAGCAGGGATAAAGGAAATGGCCACCATAGAATAGGTCTGGTACAGGCCGTCTGTATTATCGTTGACGTATTTACCGACTTCGATCATATTTTTTTTCATATACTCAAAGGAGACTCCCTCCGGCGCAATGGCAATAAGGCTCAGATTGGAACGGTCTTCAACTGGTGCCAGCTCGGAGGGCAGGCTTCTGCCTACAAAATAGATGAGCAACGTAGTTCCTGCCAGGAAAACCCAGGCCATCCATCTTACTTTCATAAAGGCTTTCAGTATTTTAAAATAACCATTGTTGAGCCATACAAAAAAGGGCTCGGAAACCCGGTAAAACCAGTTTGGCTTTTCTTTCTTTTTAAGGAAATAGGCACTCAGCATCGGGGTAAGTGTAAGGGCTACAAAGGCGGATACCAGTACGGAACCGGATACCACAATGGCAAATTCAAGGAAAAGCTGGCCGCTGATTCCCCCCATAAACACGATGGGCAGAAATACCGCTGCCAGTGTAATGGTGGTAGAGATTACGGCAAAGTAGATTTCCCTGGAGCCTTTAAAGGCTGCCTGTACCGGGGACATTCCCTCTTCTATCTTTTTATAAATATTTTCGAGTACTACAATGGCATCGTCCACCACCAGCCCTATGGCAAGCACCAGTCCTAAAAGGGTAAGCACATTGATGGAGAATCCGGCGACATACATAATGAAGAATGCGGAAAGAATGGACACGGGAATGGCTATTACGGGAATAATGGTGGAACGCCAGTCACGCAGGAACAGGAAGATGATAAGCACCACCAGCCCAAAGGCAATAAAAAGGGTTTCTTCTACTTCCTTAATGGATTCTCTTACGGATTTGGTAAAGTCAAATCCTACAATAAGACGGTAATCTGAGGGAATCTCCTTACGAAGCTGCTCCAGCCGTTTGTAAAATTCATCTACCACCTGTATGGCGTTGGCACCGCGCTGTATCTGCACGGCAACACCTATGCCTACACGGTTGAGGTTCCCGGTTTCATTGATGATGGCGGTACGTTCATTTTCTTCGCCCAGCTCTGCCGAACCTATATCTTTCAAATAAATAACGGTATTACCCACCTGCTTGATGAGCATCTGCTCAAAATCTTCGGCGGTGGTCAGCCTCCCAAGTGTGCGGATGCTCAGTTCGGTCTCGTTACCCTCCAGTCTGCCCGAGGGGAGGTCTATATTCTCCCGGAGCAATGCCCTGCGGATATCTTCCGGGGTAAGGTTGTAGGCTGCCAGCTTCACAGGGTCAAAACGCAGGCGCATCGCATATTTATGTTCACCTACGATGGCTACATTATTGATTCCGGGGATGGACTGCATCCTGTCTTTGATGGTGGTAGAAGCGAGGTGGCTTACTTCTTTTATATCTTTGGTATCGCTTTCTACTTCCAGGAAGGCCACGAGGTTATCGGGCGATGTGGCTTTTTGTACAATAGGCGGGTCTACATCGGCGGGTAACTGTTTTCTCGATTTGGAAACTTTATCCCTTACATCGTTCAGGGCATCTTCCAGGTCTATGTCCCTGTTAAACTCTACTGAAATAACGCTTACCTGCTCCCTGGACTCGGAAGAAATGGTACGGATACCGCTTGCCTCTGCAATGGATTCTTCCATCGGCCGGGTAAGCTTGGATGCGATAACATCGGGACTTGCCCCGGGATAAAAGGTAATGACGGAGATTACCGGCGGTTCGGTAAGCGGAAACTCCCGGATGCCGAGCTGCTTCCATCCCACAATGCCGAGGATAACGATCAGCAGGGAGAATACGCCTGCCAATACAGGTTTTTTTATACTTAAATCTGAAATACTCATTTTTGCTGAAATTTTATTAGATTATTTAACCGGAACCGGGGCTACCGGCATTCCATCGCCCAGGCGCAGGATATTGGAGATAATAACGCTGTCTCCTGTACTGATCCCGGATGTTATGGTTACCTTTGTTTCGGTACGGTTTGCAATCGTGACTGGAACGGTTTTGGCCACGCCTTTTTTGATTACAAATGCATTGTAGCCTTTTTGCCCGGGTACAAGTGCTTCTGAGGGCAATTGTACGCCCGTGGCTCCTTTTTCTCCGGTGTTGAACAGTACTTTTACAGAAAGACCTGCGCGCAACATTCCCTTGTCATTGGAGGTTACAGCCTGTACCAAAAGGCTTCTTCCCTGGGCTTCCAGTCCCGGTTCGGTGGCTATGATGGAGGCTGTATATTCTTTATCCGAAAGAACGGTTTTGAATTTTATGCTACTGCCCATTTGTACATAAGAAAGGTATTGCTCGGGAACGGAAAAACTGATTTTAATGCTTCCCTGGTCCTGCAGAGTAACGAGCGTTGTTCCGGGGGAGACATAAGCACCTGTCTGCAATTTTGTGATCCCTATTTTACCTGAAAAAGGGGCCCTGATGACTGTTTTGCTCAGTTCTGCACGTAAGAGGTCCTGCTGGGCTTCCAGGGTATTCAGCTGCATATGGGCTTCATCGTATTCCTGCTGGTTGACGGTTTCTGTTTTCAAAAGATTGGCCAGACGCTGCTGGGTAATCTTTGCCAGTTTTATCTGTGCAGCCACCTGTCTCAGGCGGGAAGTGATCTCTGCATCGTTGAGGGTGTAGAGTACTGCGCCCTGCTTTACGTAGCTGCCGTCTTTAAAGGCTACTCTGGTTATTTTCTGTGCCAGCTCCCCAACGATGGCTACTTCCCGATAGGGTTCTATGGTCCCTACGAGTGACTCTTCCAGGTTCAGAGCTTCCTGCTGTGCCACGATGATATCAACGGGCAGCTTAGTGTTTGCCGGAGCTGCAGCCGGTTTCTGTTCTTTACCGCCGCAAGCCGCTAAAAAGAGACTAAGCAACGGAATAATAACAGCCGGCTTTTGCAACGTAGATAATTTATGTAACATATTATTAAAATTTAGGATGATACAATCAAGAATAATTAATGACAAATGTACCGTGGTGCAGTAAGCTGCTTTTTACACAATTGCTTTTAGGTTTTGTAATATTTCTTATTACCGTAAGGCTATATAAAAAAGATGGATCGGTATGTTGGTAAACTATGTGGGGAGATCACACGGAGGGTGGGTTTGAGGTGCAAAAATGGTGTTGTGGCTGGATTGAAAACGGGAGTCATATTGTATAAATTTGTAATTTGCATAGGTGGGGGAAACTATATTTACTTTTAACTACGGAGCAATGCACTTTCATCCTGTAGAAAAAATAATCCGGCTATATGAAGAGAATCTTGTATTGCAGGAGAGAATGCTGAATGGAAAGGTTGAAAGGAGGGTAAGGCTGGAAAAATCTATTTGAAAAGATGCAAGCAAAATATGGTATGAATAAAAATAAAAAGATACAGGTAGAGGGTAAAGAGATAACTATACTTTTTGACAACGATCAAGAATATATCTCGCTTACGGATATGCTTAAGGCCAAAGATGGAGATTTCTTCATTTCTGATTGGCTTCGAAACAGAAATACGGTTGAATATCTTGGCATATGGGAGACGGTTTATAATCCTAATTTTAATTATGGCGAATTTGCCATAATTAAAAGTCAGGCCGGGTTGAATAGCTATAAATTAAGTGTGAAAGAATGGGTTGAAAAAACTGGCGCAATTGGGCTGAAAGCAACAGCAGGAAGATATGGGGGAACTTATGCCCACCCTGACATTGCGTTTGAATTTGGAATGTGGATTAGCCCCCAGTTCAAGATTTATTTAATCAAAGAGTTTCAACGCCTCAAGGATGATGAAAACAACCGCCTGCAACTGGACTGGAACCTGCAACGAACTATTTCCAAAATCAATTACCACATACATACTGATGCCATCAAAGAAAACCTGGTGCCTAAAGTCATTAGCAGCCGGCAAGCCAGCCACGTATATGCTACTGAGGCTGATCTGCTGAACGTGGCCCTTTTCGGTATTACAGCCAAAGAATGGCGTGATGCCAATCCCAACAAATCTGGCAACATAAGGGATTATGCCACATTAGAGCAGCTAGTCGTGTTGAGTAATATGGAAAGTATTAATGCTTTGCTGATCAAACAAGGACTGCCACAAAGCGAAAGGCTGCTGCAGCTCAACCAGGTGGCGATAACGCAAATGAAATCGCTGGTCGGAAGTAAGGAAATAAAAAGGCTGAAGTAGCGGAGCAAAGTGCTCACTCAATTTCGGAAACGATGCCCAAACCGGGGAGCAAGGGTTTTAAGGATCAATGGTCTTCCTGTCTGGCGTTCTTTTGAGTAATAGCCTGCTTATCTGCCCTGATTTTTTTAAAGTAGGCAGAGGTAAAACCGGTATGTTTTTTCAATTGATTGGAAAGATGGGCAGGGCTGCTGTAGCCTAAATTATAGGCGATGTCTGATAAGGTCTGATCGGTATAGACCAACAGTTCTTTGACCTTCTCTATTTTGCTGTGAATGATAAATTTTTCAAGTGTATATTCGTGAAAAAGGGAAAAAAGTGAGCTAAGGCTGCCATAGTCTTTATTCAGTTCATTGCTTATCAATACTGAAAATTTGACGGGGATTCCAGTGTCTAACTGCTGCTGAATGCCTTTTTGCACGGCAGCCTTTATGTCTTCAATAATCTTCTGATTCCTGTTGTACAGCAAATCAAACCCCAATGCCTGCAAAACAGACCGGATTGCCTGCTCGTCAATATCGGGGTTGTTTTTCTTCAGGATCACCTCACCTAAACGTACTTCGGCGAGTTCCAGACCTAGCTGGGACAAGGCATCAGACAGAACATAGATACACCTGCTGCATACCATCCCTTTGATGTGTATTTTGGAAGTATTTGTCATTGTGGTTCTATTTGATTGTTCAAAAGCAGATTAATGGTTATGGTTTTTATCTTTTTTTAAAACATCAATGATGATGGTGCGCCCCGGTAGGACTTGTTTTTGTGTTGCATAATACTGAGGTATCGTGTCTGTGTTCGGTTGTTTCCAATTGAATGGTTACGTGGTGAATGTTTAAGTGCAGCAGATCGTGTTCTATTTTACCGAGTAATATTTCACGGGCCTCACTCGTCATTTTTTCATTGACTACGACGTGGCAGGTCATTGCGTTTAAGCCGCTGGTAATGGTCCATATATGCAGGTCGTGAATGCTGATGATCTCTTCTGTTCCTACTATTTTCTGTGTTACATTTTCTATGTTAACATTATCCGGTGTGCCTTCCATCAGCACGTGTATGGCTGATTTTGTCACGAGGTAGCCGCTTCGTAAAACCAATACAGAAACGATCATACTTGCCAGGGCATCTGCCCAGATCCAGCCGAAAAACATAATGAGCAAAGCGGCAATAATAGCCCCTACGGAGCCCAGCATATCACTGATCACGTGCAAATAAGCGCCCCGCATATTCAGGTTTTCTTTTACATCGGCACCACGCATCATTATCCAGGCTACCAGTATGTTTACCGCTAATCCTATCACTGCAACAATGAGCATTCCGCCGGACAGGATCTCGGGGGGCTTTTGGAAACGCTCTATGGCTTCATAAATAATGTAGGCGGAGATCAGGATCAATGTTACTCCATTGATGACCGCAGCCAATATTTCAAACCGTTTGTAACCATAAGTTTTTCCATAATCTGCTACTTTGCTGCTGAATGTAAAAGCCATCAGGGCGATAAAAAGAGATATGGCATCACTCAGCATATGTCCTGCATCTGCAAGCAGGGAAAGGCTGTTTGTAAGTAATCCGCCAATAACCTCTACCGCCATATAGATGGTAATAATAACGAGGCTTATGGTTAATGTCTTTTTATTGGCACTGCCGGTATGGCTGTGATCGTGGTTATGGTTATGTTCCATTACTGTTGGTTTTAGCTGTAAAAAACTACTCTTTAATGTCACTCTTTCAATAGCCGGGTTTCTTGTTTTATTTTTTCCACTTTAACCGTAAGCTGTTGGACACTACGCTTACGCTGCTCAATGCCATTGCGGCACCGGCGATCATCGGGTTAAGGAGAAAGCCGTTGACAGGATAGAGGATCCCTGCTGCAACGGGAATACCTATAAGATTATAGATGAATGCCCAAAACAGGTTCTGTTTTATGGTAGCTACGGTCTGCCTGGACAGCTTTATGGCTTGTGGTATTTTGGTGAGATCGGAGGATATGATGGTCATCTTGGCTACATCCATTGCGATATCACTGCCTTTACCCATTGCGATACTTACATCTGCGGTAGCCAGTGCGGTGCTGTCATTGATCCCATCGCCTACCATTGCCACTACTTTTCCCTGCTGCTGCAGTTCTTTTATAAAATCGGCTTTATGCTGGGGTAATACTTCTGCTTTGTAATGTTTAATACCCGTCTGCTCTGCTATTGCTCTGGCTGTGGCTTCATTATCACCTGTAAGCATATAGAGGTCTATACCTGCTTCCTGCATTTGCCGGATGGCTTCTACAGAGGTTTCTTTGATCTTGTCGGATATGGCAATGACTGAAAGCGCCTGCTTGCTGCTGGCAAACCAGATAACGGTTTTGGATTGTCTACCCCATTCATCTGCCTGCTGTTGTAAGATTTCATTGATGGTAATGTTGTTTTCTATGAGCAGTTTTTTGTTGCCTACGAAATAAAGTTCACCTTTATGTATGGCTTTGGCACCTTTGCCCGTAATGCTGTCGAACTGGGATAATGAGGTGGCGGGTACAGCTCCAAGATGCTTGACCACTGCTTCTGCCAATGGATGTTCGGATTGTTTTTCTATGCTTAACAGAATATTTTTAGTGGTATCATTGCCATCCAGCCACTTGATACCGGTTACTTCGGGCTTTCCCTCGGTAATGGTTCCTGTTTTGTCTAAAACAATGGCGTTTACTTTTTTCGCTAATTCGAGGCTTTCTGCATCTTTTATTAGAATACCTTTTTCTGCCCCTTTGCCTACGCCTACCATAATGGCTGTAGGTGTGGCTAGTCCCAGAGCGCAGGGACAGGCGATCACCAATACCGTAATGGCGGCCAGCAAGCCCTGCACGACTCCGTTATTGCCTCCCAGAATAAACCATAGAATAAATGTAAGGATGGCTATTGCCATCACCACGGGGACAAAAATGCCTGCAATCTTGTCCACCAGCTTCTGCACGGGGGCTTTGCTGCCCTGTGCGTCCTGTACCATTTTAATGATTTGGGCCAGCATTGTCTCTTTCCCTACTTTCACTGCACGGAACCGGAAGCTGCCTTTTTGGTTGATGGTTCCGGCAAATACTTTTTCATCTGCTGCCTTCAGTACGGGAACGGGCTCTCCGCTCAGCATACTTTCATCTACATAGGAGCTGCCGGATGTTACCATCCCGTCTACTGCTATTTTTTCACCTGGTTTTACAAGGATCACATCTCCGGTGCTTACTGCTTCAATGGGAATTTGTTTTTCTGTGCCGTCCGCTTGTATCACCATTACGGTTTTAGGTTGTAATCCCATCAGTTTTTTGATGGCTGATGAGGTGTTGCCTTTGGCTTTTTCTTCCAGCAATTTTCCTAAGAGGATGAAGGCTACGATTACGGCTGCTGCTTCAAAATAAACGTGGGCGTGTAATCCTCTTTGATGCCAAAAGTCTTCAAACAGCATATTGAACACGCTGAATATATAGGCAATCCCGGTACTCAGGGCTACCAGGGTATCCATATTGGCAGAGCGGTGCCGGGCCTGCTTCCAGGCGTTTATAAAGAAGTCTTTTCCCAGCCATAGTACCACGGGTGTGGCAAAGAGCCACATAATCGGGTTGGCATAAGGCATATCCATTAAAAACATTCCTATGATCACCACAGGTATGGACAGGATAACTGCCCAGATGGTTTTGTTCTTCAACTGCCGGAATTTTTTGGCGTGGATGGCTTCTAATGTTTCCTGCTGCTGGCTTTCATCTGTGATCAGCAGATCGTAGCCGATAGACTGTACTGCCTGCTGCAGTTGAACGGCATCGATCATATTGGGCAGGTATTCTACAGTAAGATTCCCCGTGGCAAAGTTTACTGAAGAGCTTACCACACCCTCCTGGTATTTTACTATGCTTTCTGTACTGCCGGCACAGGAGGCGCAGGTCATCCCCAATACGGGAAAGGTACGTTTCACTGTAGAAACTCCATAGCCCAGGTCACGAATGGCTTTAACGGCTTCTGCGACAGCTTCGGTATTGTCTACTGTAATGGCTGCCCTGCGGTTATTGAGTTCCACTTTGTGGGTATCTATACCGGTAACCTGTTGCAGTCCTTTTTCAACGATCAGGGCACAATGCTCGCTTTCTACGTCTTCCAGGGGTAAATAGATGGTTTCTTTATTGTCGTGGGATGCCATACTTCGTTTGTTTTATATTACAATACAAAGTTGGCTACAATCCGGAGGAATGCTCTTGCGGAATTGCCGGATAGATTTGTAAGATTTACACCTCGTCCAGGGGTTTTCTTTTCTCTTCCCGGATGTTCTTAAACTGGCTGGGGGTAAGGCCTGTAACTTTTTTAAACTGGTTGCTGAGGTAAGCTACACTGGAGTAATTTAAGCGGAAAGCGATCTGGCTCAGCGACAGTTCGTCATAAACCAGCAATTCTTTTACTTTTTCAATTTTTTGTGCGATAAAATATTTTTCGATAGTAGTATTTTCTATTTCCGAGAATAGATTGGATAGGTAATTGTAGTCGTGATGCAGGCCGCTGCTCAATACTTCAGAAAGGTTGGTCCTGGCTTCATTGTCCTGGTGATGTACCAATTCAATAATGATGTTTTTTATTTTTTCAATGATACGGACCTTTTTATCATCAATCAATTCAAACCCTAATGGAACAAGTGCGGCTTCCAGCTCCTTTTTTTGCTCCTCGGTCAGCTCTTCTGCGAGTATCACTTCACCAAGCCCAACGCTCTGGACGTTCAGGCCAAGTTTATCCAATTCATTGCTCACCACCATAATACAGCGGTTACAAACCATATTTTTAATAAAGAGTGTATTCATAAGGGTAGGTATAGGACAAAATTTCGCAAAATCTGTCTACCGAAATTACTTTTTTTTACAAAATCTTGCTACCGATTTTAGTTTTTTCTAGGAATCATTTTCCCGGTTCTATTTATATGATATGACTGCTAACTTATAACGTATGTTTGTATTTTTTTATTTATTTTCGGGCATGAATGAATATAAAAATGGGCCGGTCTTAGACTTATGTTGTTATGTGCATGATATTCAATGAATTTCTATATATTTGCATCATTCTTTCAATAAACTGGACAGATTTACCTGCTCTTATAGGAAGGAATCAGCCGGAAATATAAGGATAATTGCAAGCATTATTGCATCCCTATATATTTTTTTTCATTCAATTCAAAAAAGTTTCGTACCTTTGCGTTCCTTTTAGAAATTATGTCAAAACAACCACTAATAAAACAAGACGGAAGTATCGTAGAAGCCTTATCCAACGCTATGTTCAGGGTAAGATTAGAGAACGGGCACGAGATTTTAGCTACTATTTCAGGAAAGATGCGTATGCACTACATTCGTATCCTTCCGGGCGATAAAGTTGGGGTGGAGATGAGTCCTTATGATCTTTCAAGAGGAAGAATCATCTACAGGTATAAATAATAAGAGGTCTTAAACTGTTTTTTGTAAAACTATAATAATAAAATTAACATGAAAGTTCGTGCAGCCATCAAAAAGCGCAGTGCAGATTGTAAAATCGTGCGTCGCAAAGGCAAATTGTATGTGATCAACAAAAAGAATCCTCGTTTTAAACAACGTCAGGGATAATTTATTACTAAACTTTTTTAAACAAATTTTTTAAATGGCTCGTATAGCTGGTATCGATTTACCGAAAAACAAACGTGGCGAGATAGGTTTGACTTATATTTATGGTATTGGTCGTAGCACTGCTCGTTATATTCTTGCTAAATCTGAAATTTCTTATGATAAGAAAGTAAATGAATGGAACGATGACGAACAAACTGCCATCCGTAACATCATTGGTTCAGAATTCAAAGTAGAAGGTCAATTACGTTCTGAAGTTCAAATGAACATCAAACGTTTGATGGACATCGCATGTTACCGTGGTGTACGTCACCGTAAAGGTTTACCTCTTCGTGGACAACGTACGAAAACAAACAGCCGTACCCGTAAAGGAAAACGTCGTACAGTTGCCGGTAAGAAAAAAGCAGCGAAAAAGTAATATTAAAACCATTCGGATTAGTACTGGATCTCCATTTTTTACTTTTTCAGGAAGGAGGATTAGTCCGACTAAGTGCATAGCTTAGTATTTTAAAACATTCAAAAGATTACCTTAATAAAATGGCAAAAGGAAAAGTTAGTGCTGCTAAAGCGGCCGCCAAAAAAAGAGTAGTAAAAGTTGACGCACACGGTGATGTGCACATCACATCTACTTTCAACAATATTATTATCAGTTTTACAAATAAAGCCGGTCAGGTTATCTCCTGGTCTTCTGCAGGTAAAATGGGCTTCCGTGGTTCTAAAAAGAACACCCCATACGCTGCACAACAAGCTGCTGCTGATGCTGCGAAAGTTGCTATGGATGCAGGCTTGAAAAAAGTTGATGTTATCGTTAAAGGACCTGGTTCTGGCCGTGAAGGTGCGATTCGTTCTGTAGCGAATAGCGGTATTGAAGTAATCACGATTAAAGATATTACTCCGATTCCTCACAATGGTTGTCGTCCTCCTAAGAAACGTCGCGTATAATATTAATTAATAACGAATAGTGAACAGAGAATAGTATTACTGTTCACTATTCACTATTCGTTAATCCATAATAATAATTCCCTTCCGTATCCGCTTTTTCGATTTTTATATGAGACGGGAGAGATATTTTTTAATTAAAAGTCGGGAAAATAAACTTTAAAATGGCTCGTTACACTGGACCAAAAAACAAGATCAATCGTATCTTTGGTGAACCAATCTTAGGTTCCGGAAAAAATCTTTCAAAAAACAGCAACCCTCCGGGTATGCACGGTGGTAACCGTAAGCGTAAATCTCAATCTGAATACGCTATTCAACTGAAAGAAAAACAAAAAGCGAAATTCACTTACCTGGTATTGGAGAAACAATTCAGAAACATCTACAAAGAAGCATCCCGTCTGAAAGGTGCAACTGGTGAGAACCTGATCAAATTGTTGGAATCTCGTCTGGACAATACAGTATATCGTTTAGGTTTAGCGCCTACTCGTCCTGCTGCACGTCAATTGGTATCTCACAAACACATTTTAGTGAATGGTGATCCGGTTAATATCCCATCTTATGTATTGAAAGCTGGTGATGTAGTAGAACTGAAACCAAAATCTAAAGTAAACTCTGCGGTAACAAGCCTTACCCGTTCTAAAAATCCAAACATCAACTGGTTGGATATGAACGAGAAAGAACTGAAAGGTACTTTCTTGTCTGCACCTGAGCGTGAGTTTGTTCCAGAAAATATCAAAGAGCAATTAATTGTAGAGTTGTACTCTAAATAATCATGAACTTTTGGTTACCCCCATATTATTTGGGGGTAATCAAATTTACATTTATATTGCGCACAAAATTATTTTTAAGCCAATTTTAAAAATTGGTTAAACTTCCAAAAACAACAAACTTTCAATATGGCTATATTGAGTTTCCAAAAGCCCGACAAAATTGTATTGCAAAAAGCGACTGACTTTGAAGCACAATTTGAATTCCGTCCGTTGGAGCCAGGATATGGTGTTACCATTGGTAATGCATTGCGCAGAGTACTGCTGAGTTCTCTTGAGGGATATGCAATAACGGGAATCAAAATTGCTACAGTAGATCACGAGTTTGATACTATTAAAGGCGTAATTGAAGATGTTACCGAAATCATTCTGAATTTGAAACAAGTTCGTTTCAAAGCAGTAACTGAAGGGGTATCTTCTGATAAAGTTTCTTTGGTAATTAAAGGTAAAGAGCAATTCACTGCAGGTATGATCGGAGAAGCTACTCCTCATTTTGAAGTGATGAATCCTGAATTGGTTATTTGTAACTTAGATACTTCTGCTGCCCTGGAAATTGATATTTTCATTGGAAAAGGCCGTGGTTATGTACCTGCTGAAGAAAATAAACCTAAGGATAATGCCTTAAGCTATATCTCAATTGACTCTATTTTTACACCAATCAAGAATGTAAAATATTCAATTGAAAATACCCGTGTGGAGCAACGTACCGACTATGAAAAATTAGTTATGGACGTGATTACAGATGGTACAATTCATCCGGAAGAAGCGGTTAAAGAAGCATCTCGCATCTTAATTCAGCACCTGATGATCATCACTGACGAAAATATCTCTCTGGACACTAAACGTGAAGAAAAAGAAGATACAGTTGATGAAGGATTGTTACAATTACGTAAAGTATTAAATACACCATTAGAAGATCTGGAACTTTCTGTACGTGCATTCAACTGCCTGAAAGCTGCTAAGATCAACTCCCTGATTGAATTGGTACAATACACCCAGGAAGAGCTGATGAAGTTCCGTAACTTCGGACAAAAATCTTTAACTGAAATCGAACAGGTTTTAGGAGAAAGAGGCTTAAGCTTTGGTATGGATGTATCTCGCGTAAAAGCAAGCGAGTTAAATCATTAATATTAATTACACACCGTTTGGTCCCCCTGGCCAAACGGTTCCTTTATTTATAATTCATAAGTTTTGCCGGAAGCAATTCGGATAGGGGGCGGTAGAACAGTGCTGTATGCCTTGACACGGTACAGTATTTCATAAAAGTCATTATTTAAAATGCGTCACGGAGACAAAGTAAACAATTTAGGCCGTACTACGGCACACAGGAAAGCTTTATTAAACAATTTAGCTGCTCAGTTGATTCAACACAAAAGAATCACTACTACTTTAGCTAAAGCTAAAGCTTTGCGTGTATTTGTAGAGCCATTGATTACAAGATCTAAAAATGACACTACACACAATCGTCGTTTAGTGTTCTCTCACTTACAAAACAAAGAATCTATCAAAGAATTATTCAGCGTTGTAAGTGAAAAAGTAGCAGACCGTCCAGGTGGTTACACGCGTATCATTAAGTTAGCGCCACGTTTGGGTGATGCTGCTGAAATGGCACTGATCGAATTAGTAGATTTCAACACTACTTACAATGTAGGCGAGAAAACTGCTGCTAAGAAAACACGTCGTAGCCGTGGTGGTAATGTTAAGAAAGCTGTTGAAACTGCTGAAGCAACTCCTGCAGTTGAAGAAGCTCCTAAAGCTGAAAACGAAGCTACTAACGAAGAAACAAAACCAGAAGGAGCAGAATAAGATCATTCTGATCATCTTTCCTGATAAAAGCGCAACACTTCCTGTTGCGCTTTTTTTTGTGCGTGTACCCGAGCTTAGCATTCATTATTGTGGCTATGTAGGAGTTATTGATGTATTCCTGGATGGTGAAGGAGCACAAATCTGAAGTTATTTTATCCATTTTTATGCTTAATTGTCTAAAAACCAACCAAATGAATTGTTATATGGTCTTATTTAAGATGCGAACTCTTTAAATCATCTATAACAATGAAGCGAATTCTATTAGCAATACTCATTACCTGCTCCCTGCAGGTAGAAGCCCAGCAATCCTGGCAATGGCTTAAATCGCCCCATTCCTATGGCAATATGAACCACAAAGGCATGGATGTAGATGCCAACGGCAATGTATTTACCATTGGCCAGCAATGGCAATCCGCTGATTATGGAAATATTAATATCCAGCATTCCGGCGATTATTTTAGCCTTTACCTGGCTAAGCAGGATGCTGCAGGCAGCTACCTGTTTGCCAAAAAAATATGGGCAGATAAGGGCATTACATCAGCGGTTATCAAGCTGGACAATACAGGTAATGTGTTTGTATTCGGTACTTGCTATGGCTACACCCTTCACCTTAGTCCCACCGATTCCCTGAGCTATAGCACCACATTAAGTCCTACCGACCAGACTAAATTTTTCCTGGCCAAATACGACAATAATGGCAATTTTCTTTGGGCAAAAAAAGGAGAAGGCGCTACTATGTATAGTAATGCCAGGGCAATTACCAATATTGGTCCGGACATTTACATTGGCGGGGATTACAATGGCGGCGCAAGCTTCCTGGGCCTGACTCTGCCGGTGAAAAGTGCCAACAGTAGTTTTGTGCTCAAGGTAGATAATAATGGCAACGGGGCCTGGATAAATGCAGCTACAATCACTGCCATGACTTTCATGACGGCGTTAACCAATGATGGCACTAATTTATATGCCTGTGGTAAATTTCAAAACACTATTGGCTTTAATAATGTGATGGTCAATAATCCCCTGGCTACATCTGGTGGAGGCGAGCGCATATTCCTTTTCAAATTTAATGCAAGCGGCACCGCTGTATGGGGAAAGGAAGAGGGTGGTATTGCAAATTTTGTAACCACGGCCGATGATGCCAATAATGCAAATACATTGGCTTATGATGGGAGTGGTTATTTATATATGGGCGGCTCTTACCAGGACCCTGCCGGAAATATCAGTAACCAATTACAGCAACCCTTTGTATCAAAATATGATGTAAGTAATGGCAGCAAACAATGGACGGTCAATTATGCCGGTAATATTGGCAATGCGATCAATGGCATTGTGATAGATTCCAATGCGAATCCGATCTGCGTGGGAGAGTATATCGGTAATATGACTATCGGTAGCTTCAATCTCCTGTCAGATGCCGGCAGCAGGAAAGGAATGATACTGCGTTTAGATAAAAATACAGGCACTTGTACTTCGGCTACCGGTATCGGTAATGCAGGAGAAAAAGCAAATGTACAAAGGATATACATGCCTGCTGATAAGTCTTATTATGTTGTATCCGGTTCCTATGGTTCTATGCTACACATCGGCAACCTTAATACTACTTCAAGCGGCAATAACACGGATTTTGTTGCTAAATATGCTTTGGGCAAACCTACTGGTGTGGGCAACCTGGCTGCTTTATCCTATAAACTTTACCCCGTTCCGGCTACCGAAGGCTTGAATTTTGAGTTGCCAGGCAGTACTCAAGGTACGATCAGTATTGTCAATATCCTGGGCCAGACTGTGTACCGGCAAGACTTTAATGATGCTAAAGGTCATATTGACCTGAGTCAATTGACAGCCGGGCAGTATTACTTTAAAATACAAACCCAGGATGCTGCCGGCATTCGTACATTCACCAAATTGTAAGTTTTAAGAGCGCAATTAAATAACAAAGCGGCTGACCTGAAAAGGGTAGCCGCTTTTGTGTATTCGTTGTAAGGATATCGTTTATTCGAAAATACCTAAATAATATTGTTTCTTTCCTTTCTGGAATAAGATGTACTTATCATTGAGCAAATCTGCAGTAGTGATTTTAGATTCAATACCCTGGATCTTTTCCTTATTCATGCTCACACCACCTGCGGTCAGCATTTTGCGTGCTTCACCTTTAGAGGGGAAGATGCCCGACTCTGCGAAATAAGTGATTGGGTCGAGGCCGTCACCGGTTAATGTTGCTTTATCATACCTTACCTGGTGTACCCCATCCATGATCTCCAGCAATTGTTGCTCATTAAGCGTGATCAGGGCCTCTTTAGTCGCTTTTCCAAACAGGATCTCTGTAGCTTGCTGTGCAAAGACCAGGTCTTCTTTTGAATGGACCATAGTCGTGATCTCTTCTGCCAGGCGCTTTTGTAAAATGCGGGTATGCGGTGCTGCCTCATGCTCCGCGATCAGCGCTTCGATTTCAGGAATAGGAATAAAAGTGAAGATCTTGATGAAGTTTTTAGCATCATCATCAGAAACATTTAACCAGAACTGGTAGAATACATAGGGAGAGGTTTTCGTCCGGTCCAGCCATACATTACCGCCTTCTGTTTTACCAAACTTTCCACCATCTGCCTTTTTTAATAAAGGACAGGTAAAGGCATATACATCACTGCCGCCCATTCTGCGGATCAGTTCTGTACCGGTAGTGATATTGCCCCACTGATCGGCACCGCCTGCCTGCAATTTAACTCCTTCATGCTTGTTGAGGTGATAGAAGTCATATCCCTGGATCAGCTGGTAAGAGAATTCTGTAAAGCTTAGTCCAAACTCTAAACGCTTCTGCACGGAATCTTTTGCCATCATATAGTTGACAGAAATGTGTTTACCTGCATCACGGATAAAGTCTAAGAAAGTATAGTTTTTGAACCAGTCATAGTTGTTGACGATCTTAGCTGCATTGGGCAAAGTAGCATCAAAATCCAGGAATCTTTCGAGTTGCTGCTGAATGCCATTCAGGTTTTTCTCTAAAGTAGCGGCATCCAGCAAATTGCGTTCCGCAGATTTACCGGTCGGATCACCGATCATTCCCGTAGCACCACCAACAAGCGCTAGAGGCCTGTGCCCGTTTCTTTGCAGGTGCATGAGTATGATAATAGGCAGCATACTGCCTATATGCAAACTGTCTGCTGTAGGATCGAACCCGATATAGGCACTCACCATTTCTTTGGCCAGGATCTCTTCTGTGCCGGGAATTATATCTTGAAGCAGCCCTCGCTGTTGTAATTCGGGGATGAAATTGTTCATTTTATATCGCTATTTGTCAGGCGGCAAAAATATCAAGAAAAAAGGATTAGGCTTGATTTTAAGCTTATTATTTTTGAGGGTATTGAAATAGAGTAGGATAGCTATCACGGATCAATAAATTAATTTATTAAATATCTATTTTGCTCAATTTGATTTACCTTTGCAGGTTGGCTGGATTCCGTTTTTGAGCTACTGCTGTTAAAAGCATCAGGAGGCTGAAAGGAAGCTATATTTTGTGAAGCATAAATATAAACGCATATAATTTTGAAAACTACAAAAAGTTTGTTGTTGGCAGCTGCACTGCTGACTTTTACAGCAAGTGCTATCAACGCGCAGAGTAGGATTTATGTAAATGAGTACCTGAATATTGGCGTGGGTGCGCGCGCATTAGCTATGGGCGGTGCGCAGGCGGCAAGTACGGCTGATGCCTATTCCGTTTACTGGAACCCGGCAGGCCTGGTGCGTATGGATAATGATGCAGAACTGGGATTGATGCATGCAGAGTATTTTGCCGGAATTTTTCAATATGATCATGGTAGTTTTGGCCTAAAGCTTAAAGATAAAAAAAGAGCAGTAGGGCTTTCTTTTACCCGTTTCGGCGCTAACAATATTCCTTATACCATAGACTACGTACAGCCCGACGGGTCTTTTGATGAATCCAAGCTAAAAGATATTTCTGCGGCAGACTATGCGTTTAACATCAGCTACAGCCAGATGCTGAACTGGTTTAAAAACAACAGTAAAGTAAAGGCCAGCCTGGGGGCCAATGCAAAGATCATCTACCGCCATGTGGGCTCTATGTCGCAGGCATGGGGAGCAGGCATGGACTTAGGCCTGCAGATCTATGCTCCTCAATGGCGTTTAGGGATATCTGCAAGAGATATCACCACCACCACTACCAGCTGGAGTTTTAACTTCACCGAGCGCGAGAAAGAAGTCTTTCGCCAGACGGATAATGAGATTCCTATAAAATCTTATGAAGTGATGTATCCGCGCCTGAATGTGGCTTATGGAAGATACCTGTTTAAGCCTGAGAATAAATTTCAGTTACTGGCAGAGCTTGCTGCCGATATCACTACCGATGGTAAGCGCTTGACTTTGTTGTCTACAGATGTGGTCAGTATTGATCCCCGCTTAGGTTTAGAAGCCTCTTACAAGAATTCAATCTTTTTAAGGGCCGGTATCAGTAACCTTTACCGGGCACTGGATAATACAGATACGACTAATACACAAAAATACCTGGTGTACCAGCCTGCTGTGGGCGTTGGCTTTAAGATCAGTCAATTGCATATAGATTATGCCTTTACCAGTCTGAATATGCAAAGTAACCCTCTGTACACCCATGTTGTTTCCCTCAAGCTTAACTTTAATAAAAAGACTAAAAAAACGGCATCACCGGGCAGTCCGGACCAAAATAATAATCCAGATCAATCTGCTAGCCCGACAATAACAGCACCTCCTGCAGCCCCTAAGCCAGGAACTGCCGATCAACCTAATCAACCTAAACCCTGATAAAGAAGAATCCTATTTGAATTCAAATATCAATTAGCATGAAAAAATTAAGCTATCTCCTTTCTATATTATTGCTTCTGTTTTTTAGTTCCCTTAATTCCTTTGCACAGGTGCTGGGCAATGAATGGATCAATTACAGCCAGAGTTATTTTAAATTTAAAGTCGGGCAAAACGGTATCTACCGTATTCCGCAAAGCCTGCTACAGGCCAATGGATTGGGTAATGTACAGGGCAGCCAGTTTGCCCTCTTCAGAGATGGGGTACAGGTACCTGTTTACGTGAGTACCAATGGAACCTTGGGAGCCAATGATTATATCGAATTTTATGGGGCCAAAGCAGATGGCAGGGCAATGGACCGGGAAATGTATGAACCGAATACCAGCCTGCAGGGCGATCCCGATGTCAGTATCCTGTCTGATACCGCCTATTATTTCCTGACTTTTGGTGGGACTAACAATTTAAGGCTAACGCTGCAAAGCAATGTAATCCCTCCTGCACCGCCTGCGGCAGAACCCTATTGTATCACCACGGTAAGACCAAATGAAAATATCAGGGAATACTGGTTCTCCAGTGGAGAAAGCTATTTTAAAGAGCAGTCCCAGTCTTTATTCTATTATTCTGCCAAGCAAGATAAGGGCGAGGGGCTGGCCTATTCTGTGTACCACTCCGTTAATCTTACCTTTCCGACAGTTGCAGCATATAGTGTTGCCAACCCGGTGTTGGGAACCGCATTTTTGTTTAATAATAAATTGAATAACCAGAGGATCAACTTCTATGTCGGTGGCTGGGAGGTTTTGGCTGATACGGTCAATGCCTTTCAATATATCCAGAACAATATACCTTTTAACCAATCCTATTTAGCCGCAACGAATACCCCGGTTATTTACAATACCTATAATAGTCCTTTGATCAGCGTTTTAAAAGCTACGATCACTTATAACCGGACCTTTGACTTTAACGGGGTAGCAAGATTGAACTTTTTAGTGCCGGCTAATGGTAATGCGCAAAGACTGGTACTTTCCAATTTAAACCCCTCTGCCAGCAATACATTAGTAGACCTGAATACCAATAGCCTGTATCGTCTATCCGGGACCAATGAAGTCATGTTAAGCCCGGTGTCACAACAGAGAAATATGTTCTTTGGTAACAGTATAGGAACGATTACTGCTTTGATGCCGGTTACTTTCAGGAATTATATCACTACAGCCAACCAGGGTAATTATATCATTTTGTCGCACGGGCAATATATCAATCATCCCGGAGGAAGCGTAAATCAATATGCCAGTTACAGGAGGTCAAATTTAGGGGGCGGCTACCAGGTCGTTGTGGTAGATGTCAATGATCTATACGACCAGTTTGGTTACGGATATGAATACCATCCAATAGCGATCAGAAGATTTTTGAAATATGCCCAGGCAAATGCAGGCTGGGTGAACAAGCCCGAATATATGTTTATCCTGGCTAAGGGGATGACTTACCAAAATATTGCCGGTTACAGAATTAATCCGGCATTGACTTATCCCATTGTGCCTACTTATGGTGAACCCGGCTCAGACAATTTGTTTGCAGAAATAGAGCATTCCAATATCCCTTCCATTGCGATCGGGAGATTTTCCGCAATGACAGAAGGAGAGATCGGCAACTATTTAGAAAAAGTAAAAAAATATGAAGCCGCTTTAAGTACGCCATCTGTTCCTACCCTGGAAAATTCATTATGGAAGAAGAAAGCCCTGCATATAGCAGGGGCTTCAGATGAAAATAGCCAGACGGTCTTTTACGGATCCCTGAACATTTGCAAGTCCATCCTGGAGGATACGCTGATTGGTGGTTTTGTGACAACAGTTGGTAAGTCTACCACAAACGTGACGGAAAATGCCAGTGCACAGATCGACTCTTTGATTGCCTCAGGAGTTCAGTATGTGAATTTTTACGGGCATGCTTCCGCTGTAGGTTTTGATTACAACCTGAATAATCCTGATGACATCAATTCAAGTCCAAGGTTCCCTGTTTTCATGGCCTATGGTTGTGATGTGGCTGCAATTTATGAACCCACCAATTCAAGGGCGGTAAGTGAGAAATACTTATTGTCCAACAATGGCGGTGCTATTGCCATGATCGCCTGTTCCAACTATGGATGGACCGGTTACCTGGATAATTATATGCAGGGACTGTACCGTAAAATGGCGCGTGACCAATATGGCGCTACCTTAGGCAAACAATTTATCAAAAATATTGAAACCTTTCAGAACGGAGGCGGCTCAAATATCTATTACGCGATCCATTCCCAGAATATGATCTTACAGGGAGATCCCGGATTAAAGATATATTCACCGGAATTGCCCGACTTTTACATCGAGGAATCCCTGGTATCTACTAACCCTGGTGTCATCAATACCACGATCGATTCTTTTGAAATTAAAGCTACTTTACACAACCTGGGTAAAGCTACCAATGACCCTTATAAAGTCAGGTTGACCAAAACAAAAGCTGGATCAGGAGTAGTATTGTATAAAGATTCCGTAACCGTGAGCACCGTTACAACGACCAATGTAATCTTCAAAGTGCCTATTGATCCAAACAATGATATTGGTTTATTTAACTATACCATTTCCTTGAATGAAGAACAAAGCCCGGATGAGATCACTTTTGCAAACAATAAAGTGAGCATACAGATGTATATCTCTGAAAATAATTTAAAGCCGGTATATCCTTATGACTTCTCTATAGTACACGAGCAGAATATTGAGTTGAAGGCCTCTACACTCAATCCTTTCCTGCCTTCCACTAACTTTAAACTGGAAATAGATACTACAGAATATTTTAATAGTCCTTTCAAGCAAAGCCGTAATGTGACCAGCTCGGGTGGTGTCATTAAATGGCAAATACCCTTCCAGATGACAGATAGTACGGTGTACTACTGGCGCACTACCATAGATTCTATGATCGGTGGACGCTATTACTGGAACAACAGTTCATTCGTTTATCTGAAAAACGGCTCAGACGGCTGGAATCAATCTCATTATTTTCAATATAAATACGATGATTCCATTGATATAAAAATCAATGAACCCGACAGGCTGTTCAAAGGACGGGATTATGAAAAGAACTTAAGGGTGCAGTGTCGCGTATATGGCTATGGAAGCGGTGAGAATACCTTTTACATCAATGGGGCAACCACCGGTTTTGCTTATTGTGGTGTAACGGGCAATAATAGCTTATTGTTTATGCTGATCAATCCAGTTACAGGTGAAGCAGTACCCAATACCGGGCAGTTCCCGGGAGCAATCGTTGCCTGTGACCAGACCCGGTCGCGCCAATTTGAATTTCCGACAGGTACAGCAACACAAAGAAAACTGATCATTGACTTTATCGACAGTGTCAAAGACCAGCACTATATTATGGTGAAATCAAGCACATTCGCCTCTTCTTCTGCGCCAACGGATATCAACCAGTGGAAAACAGAGGATGAAGCCTTAAATGGTGCCGGTATTTCCTTATACCAGTCCTTTATGAACCTGGGCCTGACCGGCATTGCTCAATACACTCAGAAGCGGCCTTTTATAGGAGTAGCTAAAAAAGGAAATACAACATTTAGCCCTATTTTCTCTATGGGAAGTACCGTGGATGAATTACTGATATTAGATACAGATTTGCCTTTCACCTTACCATCAGGGTATATGGAAAGTACAGTGGTAGGTCCGGCTGCAGAATGGCAGAACTTACTGTGGAAAACATCCGCTATCAACAGCCAGGAAACAGAGGGCGACAAAACTCATGTGACGGTATTCGGATTAAGCACTGCCGATCAGCTAACCGGAGATTCCTTATTCACGACGACGGTAACGGATTATGCATTAAATACAGTCAATGCCAGCCAATATCCTTACCTGAGACTGAAATGGTATACCGAAGACAGCGTATCGGCAACATTGCCGCAACTGGATTACTGGCGCGTATTACACAAGCCTTTGCCGGAAGCCGCATTAAATCCCAATGCTTATTTCTCATTTAAAGATACTTTGAACGAAGGAGAGCCGGTTAGTTTAAAATTCGCCATAGAGAACCTGAGAGAACTGCCTATGGACAGTATGCTGGTACGGTTCAGGCTGATCGATGCCAATAATACCTCAAGGATCGTTGGTGAAAAAAGATATAAGAAACTGCTTGGCTATGATACTTTGCATGCCCAGCTGGACTTTAATCCCAGTCAATATTTAGGTAAGAATACTTTGCTGGTAGAGGCCAATCCTGATAAGGACCAACCGGAACACTATCATCCCAATAATCTGGGCTATCTGCCATTATTCGTAAAGGGAGATTACTATGCTCCTGTCATGGATGTAACCTTTGACGGCGTGCACATTTTAAATAAAGACATCGTCTCCGCAAAACCATTTATTAATATATTGATCAGGGATGAAAACCGGAATAGCCTGCTCATAGATACGGCTAAAGTAATTGTTTCCCTGCTCAATATCCAAACGGGTTTAGAACAGCGGATTGGTTTTGACGGGAATATTTGCCGTTTCGTCCCCGCTTCCGGAACAGATAAAAATGAAGCGAGGGTAGAGTACCGGCCTACGCTGGAAGATGGGGTGTATACCCTTAAAGTTGCTGCCAGGGACAATGCAGGGAACGTATCCGGTAATGTTACTAATAAATACGAGATCAGCTTTGAAGTGATCAACAAATCGACCATAACCAATGTGCTCAACTATCCCAATCCTTTCTCTACCTCTACACAGTTCCTGTTTACATTGACCGGGGCTGAGATACCTTCCCAGTTCAAGATCCAGGTCATCTCCATTACAGGAAAGGTAGTGCGTGAAATTAAAAAATCTGAATTGGGCAATATCCATATAGGTAGAAACAGGACAGAATATAAGTGGGACGGCAGAGATGAATTCGGGCAGCTATTGGGTAATGGCGTGTACCTGTACCGGGTCATCACCAATAATAAAGAAGGCGAGAGCATAGAGCGCCGCAATAATGCAAGTATCGACCGTTACTTTAAAAACGACTACGGCAAGCTGTATATCATGAGATAACGTTTGTCAGGAAAATATAATTAAAAAGGTCTTGTGCTCCGCACAAGACCTTTTTAATGCTAAGAAAGTGTTGCCAGCTCCCAGCCCTTCTTTTTGCAATGCGCCAGTAAGCGGGGCAGCACATATTCCATATTAGCCCGTGCCTTTTCACTATCGTGCAGTACCAGTATATTGCCCGGCTCCAGGTTGAACACAATATTTTCCAGGCATTTCTGCGGACTGATGGTCTGGTCCCAGTCGCCCGGGATCAAGGTCCATAAAATGATTTTAAAACCTTTTGCGCTGAGTAATTTGGCCTGTGATCTTTTTATACTGCCATAAGGCGGGCGGAACAGGTCACTATTAATAAAAAGCTGTGCCTGCTCAATATCTTTCAGGTACAGATCGTCTTTTGTTTTTCTTCCTTTGAGGTGTGTGTGGCTGTGATTGCCTACAGCATGGCCTTTGCTGATGATGCTACTATACACATCCGGGTACTCGATCACATTCTTGCCAATGCAGAAAAAGGTGGCCAGCGCCTCGTGCTGCTCCAGCTGTTCCAATACCCAGGGCGTGATCTCAGGGTGAGGGCCATCATCAAAAGTTAAATAAACTTTCGGTTGGGCATCACTGCTGGCACCTTCCCAGGTATAGCGTTTAAAAAGACTTTGTATCCAGTCCGGAATGCTGTTGATATACATGACAAAATAATTAGTCCAAAATTAGGAACAATTCTAAACAAAGCGGACTAATAAATTTTGGTACTTTTGCGGCTGAAAAATCACTTGAGCTTATTTATGTTTATTGAACCGCTCCATTCGAAAAAGTCTGGTTGGATTGAAGTTATTTGTGGGTCTATGTTTTCGGGCAAAACTGAAGAGCTGATTCGCAGACTGAAGCGCGCTCAGATCGCTAACCAGAAAGTGGAGATCTTTAAACCTGCCATAGATACCCGTTATGATGATACAGACGTAGTGTCTCATAATGCTACACGTATCCGTTCTACTCCGGTCAGTTCCTCTCAAAACATTCTCTTGCTGGCAGATGAAGTAGATGTGGTAGGTATTGATGAAGCCCAGTTTTTTGATCCCGAAATAGCCAATGTTGCCGAAACCCTGGCTAAGAACGGCATCCGTGTCATTGTAGCCGGTCTGGATATGGATTTTAAGACCCAGCCATTCGGACCAATGCCCTTACTCCTGGCTAAAGCAGACTATATTACCAAACTACATGCCATCTGTGTTAAGTGCGGACAGATCGCGCATTTCTCCTTCAGGAAAGCAGCGGAAGAGCAAAAAGTTTTATTGGGGGAAACAGATATTTACGAGCCCAGGTGCAGAAGCTGCTATTACAATGTAGAGTAGCCCTTTATTTATTTTCCTTAAGCTGAATAGAAAAAGAAGCAAGCACCGGGTTGTGGTCAGAGAGGGCTACATCCGGTGAGCTATACCCTTTGCAGTTAAAGAATTTGCTGTCATAGAAGATATAGTCTATCCTCAAAGTAGGAAAAATGTTTCGGTAAGTACGGCCAAAGCCAAAACCCTTATCTACAAAAGCATCTGAGAGCTCTCCCTTTACCTTCCGGTACACATAAGATCCCGGCATATCATTCATGTCGCCACAGATAATAGTCGGTAGGGTAGCCTTATCCGTGATAGAATCAATGATATTGGCTTGCTGGGCACGCTTTGAAGAGGCCAGTATTAGTTTGGTGAGTATCCCTTTAGTTTTAGATTCCACCTTGGTGGGCAATTTAGCCGTCTTCTCCTCTGCAAAAGCTACTTCCTCATTGCTTAAAGTCACCGACTGCAAATGCGTTACATAAAGCCTGATCTTCTTTTGTTCCCCCAGGTCAACATCTACACCCATCAGGTTATAATAATCCCTTTTAGTGTCCAGAGCATAACGATGCATTTTTGACAAAGGAAACTTTGAAAATACGGCATGACCTACCTTAATGATGTCGCCCGGCTTGGCCTCGATGTTTATATTACGCTTAGGATAATCATCTTCAATAGAAAACTCATAATAACTATAGCCCAGGCCGCGGAGCAGTTCCACATAAGGCTCATTGATATTGTCTGCATCTACATAATATTCCTGTAGGCAGAGAATGTCAGGGGCTTGTTCACTGATAAATTCGATGATCTTATTTTTAGATTGCTTGTTTTTAGTCCATTCTCCCAGGTCAAACAAGTGCACATTCCAGGTCATCACCTTAAGCGCCTGGTCCTCGGCCTTTACCGTAGCGCCCAGCAGGTTGATGCCGAAAGATGCTTTAGTGACCGAAAAGCAACATAGCAGTGCTGCCAGGGGGATAAGACTGAATTTTTTTCTTTGTGTAAACAGCCAGAAGATAAGAAAAAACACATTTGCCGCCACTGCAAAAACATTCGAAAAACTAAACAGGCTCAGGATAGACTCATTCACAGAAACATCACGGTAGGCTGCCCAGGTACAAAGCGATAACCAAAGCACCGCGCCTATCGTGAAAAAAAGCCCGGTGCTCCTGAAAAATAAATTAAGCCTGCTAATGAATTTATTTTGCTTCAATGGTTTAAAATACTAAAAATATTATTGATATCGCTCCAGTAATGCACGCTCCTCTTTAGTTAATGATTGAATGCCCCGTTCATTGATTTTGTCCAGTATTGCGTCCAGTTCTGCATTTTCTTCCCGGAATGTTTTATCCCCGATCTTCTTTTTGGCGGCAACCTTATGAGCGCCCCAGCCAAGCAGTTTATTGCTGGCCACGCCCAGTTTCAGGCCTTTATTCGCCAGTTGCATATACAATACACCGGCCAGGCCACCAGCAATCAATAAGCCAAAATAAGGGTAATTTCTGGATTCAAAAAGAACCAATATATTAATGATTAAATAAATAACGATCAATAACCATAAAGGGACCGAAAAATTGGAGGAAAAATAAATTTTATATTTCGGGGCTACACTTAAAGCGCCCAGCGAGAAACCAAGTACAGCAGCATCGGCACCGCTAAACATATTCGCCGGATGCGGGAGGGGGAAATAATATTGTAAACCGATGAAAGCAATCCCGCCAATGACATTAGATACGATGAACAAAGGCAGAATTTCGCTTTTACCCACCAATTGCTGGATCACACTGCCGAAGACAAATAACCAGACCAAAGTGGTAAACAGCTTGAAAAAACTTAAGCCCGTAAACATAAAGGTCAGGAGCGTCCAGGGATGCTTCAGCATACCTTCAAAAGGCTGCAGGGCAAAATGCACATATATTTTGCTTTCAAAATAAAAGGTCGATTCCGGAGACGGAACCTGCTGCCACATAAAGATGACGATCTTTGCCAGGTGCAGCATGATATAGCCTGTACCACAAAAGAAAACCAGCTTCAGCAGCGGATTGTGCTCATAATCCGATAATAAAGTTTTCCTGCTACTATTTAAATAATCCATAATTTATCTTAAAAAGAGTTTGCCTTTACTTTTCCAGTAAGCTAAGATGAAGAAGGCAAAAAGCATGCCTCCAAGGTGAGCGAAGTGAGCTACATTATCGCCGGGCGAGTTGCTGATCCCTGATACCAGTCCGACAACAGCCAGTATGGCCACAAAATATTTAGCTTTCATGGGGAACAGGAAATAGATCTGTACGATCGCATTCGGGAACATAAAGCCAAAGGCAAACAGTGCGCCATAAACAGCTCCCGAAGCGCCTACCATTGGTACATTCACCGGGGAGTAAGGTTGTTGGAGTAATTGGCCATATTGCTCCGGGTAGGTATGCACTATGGTCATGAATTCAGCCAGCATAAAATGAGATACTACCATTTGGCATAATGCCGCGCCCAGCCCGCTGATGAAATATAAAATCAAAAATTTCTTTGTACCCAATACATTCTCTACCGGTGTGCCGATCATCCAGAGCGCAAACATATTGAACAGGATATGCGTAAAGTTAACGGTACTATGCATAAACATATGTGTGACCAACTGCCAGGGCCTGAAAAAGGGAGAGTCCCAGGTAAATAAACCTAAAATTAAACTCAGATCAATATTCATCCTTTCCATGCCTAGCTGAAGCAGGAAAACCAGAACATTGATGATAATAAGGTTTTTAATAACCGGGGGCAGACTACTATATCTTCCTATATTTCCAAATTGTTGCGACATGTCTTCAAGTAATTCTGCCCAAAAATACAGAATAAAACGTGGTTTTAATATTTATGTAACCTTTTGTCGCTGCTAAATCTATCCTAATGAGCAGAGCCTTGTACATTTTCACTAAATTTGCCTCAATTTCAATCCTCCAATTCAATGAAAGCAATGATACTGGCAGCAGGTTTGGGTACACGCCTTAAACCGTTTACGGATCATCATCCCAAAGCCCTCGCCCCGGTAAACGGTAAAAGTTTACTGGAAATAAACATTACCAATCTGCAGAAATTCGGTATCCGTGATGTGGTGGTCAATGTGCATCATTTCGCAGAGCAGATCGAGCAGGTGCTTACAGCTAATAAAGGCTTTGGTAGTAATGTCCAGGTTTCAGATGAAAGGGCTGAAGTATTGGAGACGGGTGGGGGATTGAAGAAAGCCATACCACTATTGAGAGATACAGAAGATATACTCGTGATGAACGTGGATATTCTTTCCGACTTTGACCTGAACCGTATGTTCCTGCAACATAAAAGGACCGGGGCCCTGGCGACATTAGCCGTACAGGAACGCAGCACCTCGCGCTACTTCCTCTTTAAAGAAGAAGAAAAAAACCTGCGGCTATGTGGCTGGCGACATGCCACCACCCTGGAAGAAAAACTACCCTGTTCTGCTGCAGCTAAAATGACCCCACTGGCTTTTAGCGGTATACAGATCATACAATCCACCTTTTTACATAAGATCGTGCAGGAGGGTAAGTTCTCGCTCGTAGACCTCTACCTCTCCCTCTGCTGCAATGAGCGCATCCTGGCCTGGAACCATACCGGAGACAGCCTGCTGGATGTAGGTAAGCCCGAAAGCCTGGACAAAGCAGCGCAAATGTTCAATCTATAATCATCTTTCAATTTTTTTTCATACCACATGAACCAACGTCAATTGTTCCAGCAATACCTGGCACCCACCTCGCCCGAACCTATGGCTTTACCCATAACAAAGGCGGAGGCCGAGTTTTTGTATGATGATACCGGTAAAAAATATATTGACCTCATCGGGGGCATAAGTGTATGTAATGTAGGGCATCGTCATCCTAAAGTAGTGGAAGCCATCACCAGGCAGGCAAATGACTATTTACACGTAATGGTTTACGGGGAATTGGTGCAATCACCTATGGTGAACTATGCTGCACTGCTGGCCGCTCACCTGCCGGAAACGCTATCCTGTACCTATTTTACCAATTCTGGTGCAGAGGCGGTTGAAG
>MKTB01000023.1:59650-105358 GCA_001897525.1 Bacteroidetes bacterium 43-16
TCACGGCTCTACACAAGGAGCCTGGAGCCTGATCGGTTCAGAGGAATTCAGGATGAACTACAGGCCCTTGTTGCCCCAGATACACCATGTGGCTTATAACAGCGAGGAAGCGATTGAGGCCATCACTCAAAATACGGCCTGCATGATCCTGGAAACCGTACAGTCAGAGGCCGGGGTGATCAAGCCGGAAATGGAATGGATACAGGCAATCCGTAAAAAATGTACCGAAACCGGGACATTATTGATCCTGGATGAAATCCAGGTTGGCTTTGGTCGCACAGGCACTTTATGGGGATTTGAGCAGTTTGGCATCGTTCCGGATGTCTTGTTGCTGGGGAAAGCCCTGGGCGGAGGAATGCCTATGGGCGCATTTATCGCCTCAAAGGAATTAATGCAGACCCTGAGCTTTAATCCTATTTTAGGACACATGACTACTTTTGGTGGGCATCCTGTATGTTGTGCTGCCGGTATGGCTGCCTTCGAAGCCCTGCTGGAGGAGGAAATGCACCATGCCGTGCCGCAGAAGGCAGCATTATTCCTCGAGCACCTGAAACATCCGGCTATCCTGGATATCTCCCATCACGGACTGATGATGGCGGTGAAGCTGGAAAGCTTTGAAAAAGTAGTGTCGACGATCAAACACCTGTTGGTATTGGGTGTATTTACTGATTGGTTTTTATTTGCTTCAGATTGTATCCGTATCGTTCCACCGCTGAATATTTCGGAGGAAAGCATCATTGCTGCCTGCGATAAAATAAAGCAGGCATTGGATCAAATAGCATCTAATGATTAATGCTTTGTGAAATGCCCGATTTTTATATATATCAAATTGGTAAAACCATATTTTTGACCTAATTTTGCACATCTTTTCTTAAGAAAGAAGTTTGGAACCTGAATTAATAATCATAATAAATTGAACACAATGAGCACTGTAAGCATTTCTGCTGCTGATGTAAACAAATTACGCCAGGCTACTGGCGCTGGTATGATGGACTGTCGTAAAGCTTTGACTGAAAGCGGTGGCGATTTCGAAAAAGCAATCGACTATCTGCGTTTGAAAGGTCAAAAAGTAGCGGCTAACCGTAGTGATCGTGATGCTAAAGAAGGTGTTGCGGTAGCTTTGGCTAATCCTGAAAATACTTACGGTATCGCTTTGCACGTATCTGCAGAGACTGATTTCGTTTCTAAAAACCAAGAGTTCATGGACTTCTCTAACGAATTAGCTAAAATCGCTTTAGAGAACAAACCTGCTGATATCGAAGCATTGAAGGCTTTGCAAATGGGTAATGCTACAATCGCGGATAAATTATTGGAAATGGTAGCTAAAATCGGTGAGAAAATCGATGTAGCCCGTTTCGAATCAATCACTGCTGAAACTGTAGTACCTTATATCCACGGTAACTTCCGTATCGGTGTATTAGTAGGTATGAACAAAGCTAAATCTGATGCAGTATTAGCTGCCGGTCGTGACGTAGCTATGCAGATCGCTGCTATGAACCCACTGGGATTGGATGAAAATTCAATTGCTCCAGAGGTGATCGAGCGCGAAAAAGCTTTAGCTGTAGAACAAATCGTTGCAGAAGGTAAGCCTGCTGATATGGCGGAGAAAATCGCTGCCGGTAAAATGAATAAATTCTTCAAAGAAAACACTTTAGTAAACCAACCATTCGTAAAAGACAATGGCGTTACTATCGCTCAATATTTAAACAATGTAGAAAACGGTTTATTAGTAACTGCTTTCTCTCGTGTAGCTTTAGGTTAATATAAAGCAATCTTTAAGCATAAAATCCCGGGTTTCTTTCGAGAAACCCGGGATTTTTTATTGGCTACATTTTCGCTATTATTTGCTTTTTGCTGTTCGGGATGTTCCGCCAAGGCATCCCGAACGTGTAATCAATCAGGATTTTAAATCCTTAAGTATCTGCTGTTCGGCATGCGCTTCGCTAACATGCCGAACAGCATCTGTTTTTTTAGGGCATCCCGAACGTGTAATAAACAAGGATTTTAAATCCTTTCTTATCTTTTTGTTCGGCATGCGCTTCGCTAATAGGTCGAACAGAAGCTAATAGAAGCAGAGCCTGTAATTCAGGTGATTTTTTTCAGTTATTGTAATTTTTTCTTTCATTTTATATACATTTGGTCGCAAATAATTTAAATCAACATTCTATGAAGAAAATTAAATTTCTGCTGCTTTTGTTAGCCCAAGCCTTTTTCCTTCAGGCACAGGTGCAGGAAGCTGGAGTAAGTAAATACTTTAAAACATCATACCCGGAAGATATGACGCTAATGCCTCTTTCCAGCAATAAAACTATGCTCGTCCGGCTTCATTCATTTAATGAACTGAATGTGCACATTTATGATGAGGGCTATAAAGAGGTGGTACATGTCAGCTCAAAGCTTCCCTTGCAAAAGATTAAAAATTCGAGAACATTTGGAGCAATGGAGATGAGTAATGGCAATGTATCTTTCTTTTTGGTATTGCTTGATGATGGTTCAGATAGAACTATTTATAAGGTTGTTCTAAATGGAATAACTGGTGTATTGGAATCCTGTACTGAAATTAACCGGTTCCCTAACAAGAAATTCGGAATGTGGGCACTCTATACAGACGGAATGGATATGTGGATAGAACAATCCGAAAATAAACAGTATAGCGTTTTGTATTTTAAAAATTACGAAGCGGAGCATATAGACAAAAAGCAGGAAATATGGGTAATGGACAAAGCAGGAAATGTAATTGAAAAGACAGGTATCAATCAGGATAAAGAAGGTAAATATCCCAAGGGTATAGGTCTCATAGGTATAAACATTACCAATGATGGAACAGTATATGCAATTACTACAAATTATAAGTCGGATAAAGATATGAAACGCCATTTTATAAAAAAAGCACTAAAAAAAGATATTGTGGTTTCCAGACTTTGCGGCGTATCGGATAAAAATGATTTCAAATTTGGATATTTAAAGTTTAATGCCATAAAAAATGAGGCCATATTTGTTAATGACAAGAACTATACTTTTAAAATAGATAACGAGGGGAATTGTAAAAAGGAACTTTTGATATTTCGTGAAATAATGCAATTGAAATCAGCACATATCAAGAGTAAAAGATCAGATGAGTTTCATTCCAGGGTGGTTGATGTAGACATTGAGGCAGATGGGAGTTATACTTATACATTAGTCGTACACCTAGAGCGAGAAGAAACCCATCATAGTATGACAAGCAGGTATCCTTATGTTATTGGCTATGCCACATGGAATGATAAGAATGCTGACTTTTGCTTCGTGCCTACCTTTCTTTGGGGTATAAGTAATTTCCAGAGTGCTCCAGGCTTGTTTAATAACCTGAGACAGGACGATATCAACTATTTTGCGACACTTAAGCATCAAAATTCAAAGTACTTTTTATTTAATGACAATGAAAAAAGCAGGAATAGGTTAGAAGATGCAGAAAATCTGAAGCGCATACAAAATATAAAATCATCGAAAGGTTTTTATGCGAAAATTGAGCCGCAGCAAACCCCTCCTAAAGCGGCAACTATCGAAAATACCAGTGAGGGGACCACGTTTTATTATTGGGGAACAGCAAGAGTTAATCCGAAAGGAGAGTTAATTGTCATTAAGTTGCTGGACGGAGACAAGATGCAATTGGTCTGGCTGAATATTAAAAGCTAGTACCCGCACGGTCAAGAGGGATATAAATATAAAATGCTGTTCGGGATGTTCCGCCAGGGCATCCTGAACTTGTAAAACCAGGATTTTAAATCCTTTATTATCTTTTTGTTCGGCATACGCTTCGTTAACATGCCGAACAGCATCTGTTTTTTTAGGACATCCCGAACGTGTAATAAACAAGGATTTTAAATCCTTGATCATCCTTTGTTCGGCATGCGCTTCGCTAACATACCGAACAATAACAGGATCGAAATAAAAAGGCGGCCTGATCTCGAAAGTTTATAAAACACAAAAAACTAACTCCCTTGAACAGAGAGTTAGTTTTTTATATAGAATACAGTCCTGGTGACCGTATCTGTAGATTACTTACGTAGACCTAATTTAGCAATCAACTCACGATAACCTGTAAGGTTAGTGCGGCTTAAATATTGCAATAAGCGCTTGCGTTGACCTACCATTTTAATCAAACTTAAATTGCTGGAGTGATCTTTCTTATTTCCACCTTTAATGTGTTGGGAAATATGATTGATACGCTCAGTTAAAAGAGCAACTTGTGCTTCTGTAGAACCTGTGTTCTTTTCAGAACCACCGTATGTTTTGAAAATGTTTGCTTTTTTAGCGTCGATTGTTGCGTTAGCCATTATTTTAATTATTTTATTTCTTTCTGTGCAAAATTCGGACGGCAAAGGTAAGTATATTATTTTAAATTCCAATAATATTTTATAAAAATACCTCTATCGCCTTTTTTATCCTTTAGACAAGGCATTCAATACATCATATTGAGTGATGATATGTACCTTTCCGCTATCATCTTTTGCCAATACAGCATTGTTTTCCTTGGTAATATAACCACTTAAGCGATCAATAGGCAGGTCCATAGCCACCACCGGGATAGCCGTTTCCAGCACCTCTTTTAATGACTTTTCCCTGATCTGGGCATCCTGCATGATCTTTTTGAACAAGCCACCCTGAGATACAGAACCCGTAAAGTTATTATCCTCTTTCACCGGGATCTGCTCGATATCATATTTCTGCATCAGTGCCAGTGCATCCTGCACCGTCTGATCAGCCGTTAAAGTCAATAGTTTGCGTGCTCCCAGTCCGTTCACCAGGTCCTGCACCGTATTCACTTCCAGGAAGCCCCTGTCCAGCATCCACTCATCATTATAGATCTTACCTACATAGCGGCTGCCATGATCATGGAAGATCACTACCACTACATCTTCAGGTTTTAATTTAGCTTTTAACTGCTTCAGACCTGCAAGTGCAGAACCGGCAGAGTAGCCTACAAAAATACCTTCTTCCTTGGCAATGCGACGAGCCATTACCGCACCATCCTTATCCGTTACCTGTTCGAAGTGGTCGATCGCGTCCTTTGTGTAGTTTTCCGGTAAGAAGTCTTCACCGATACCTTCTGTGATATAAGGATGCACCTCATTCATATCCAGTTCGCCGGTATTGAACCATTTAGTCAGTAAAGAACCGTAGCTGTCGATCGCCCATACCTGGATATTCGGGTTCTTTTCTTTTAAATACTGACCCGTACCGCTCACCGTACCACCGGTACCCGTAGCCACGATCAGGTGCGTCACCTTTCCTTCTGTCTGCTCCCAGATTTCCGGACCAGTTTGCTCATAGTGCGCCATACGGTTAGCCAGGTTGTCATATTGATTGACGTACCAGCTGTTAGGCACTTCTGTAGCTAATCTTTTAGATACAGAGTAATAAGATTGAGGATCTTCCGGCTCCACGTTTGTAGGGCACACGATCACCTCTGCGCCTACCGCCTTTAAGATATCCGCTTTCTCTTTAGATTGTTTATCAGTAGTGGTGAAAATACATTTATAACCTTTGTGAATAGCAGCCAATGCCAGACCCATTCCCGTATTGCCACTGGTACCTTCAATAATGGTGCCGCCTGGTTTTATTTTACCTTCCTGCTCCGCTACTTCAAGCATTTTAAGCGCCATACGGTCTTTGATGCTGTTGCCCGGATTGAAAAATTCCACTTTTGCGTATACCTTACAAGGCAGATCTGCCACCGTTTTGTGCAGTCTTATCAATGGAGTATTACCAATAGTTTCAAGGATCGTATTAAAAACCTTTTTGTCTGGAGTCATACTGTTTACTTTTTATATTTAGCCGACAAAGGTAAGATTTATCAACTGAACTATACCTGCTCAACGCTTTAGATTTCTTTATGGAATTGTAAAATAAGCAACGTCTTTCCTGCAGGCGCTCCATAAATCTATACGTATAGCTATTTTTTTCTAACCGGAACTCTATTCGTTCCTTAAACCGATTCAATTATGGCACAACTTATCAGCAAATCAGGGAAAGCAGCTCCCGTAGTAGACCTTACGCCAATGGTAGACCTTGGATTTTTATTGATCGCATTTTTTATGTTTACCACCACAATGTCTAAGCCTGTAGCTCTGGAAGTGCAAATGCCTTATCAGGATAAGGACCTTACAGAGCCATCCCTGGTCAAAGAAAATACTGCGATGACCATACTTTTAGGCAAAGACCACCAGCTCAATTATTACTACGGAATACCCGATGATGACCTGGAGCATAAAGTAGTGCGCTCGTCTTTTGAAGGGATGGATAATATCCGGGATGTGATCAGCAATAAGAAAACAGCCATTAACCAGCTTATTGCAGCTGGAGGACTGAAGCCCGATGATAAACTGACGGTATTGATCAAAGCTTCCGATGAGTCTACCACAGATGACCTGGTGAAGATTCTGGATGAGATGTCCATCAGCAGAGTGCTGGTGTACACCGTCGCAGATATAACTACCGATGAACTGGCTTTGATCCGGTAATCATTACTAAGGCTGTTTATCAAGGCATTGTAAAATTTTCACAAAATAAAGCAGTTAGTTTTGATGATATTAGGTTAATTTTTATACTTGTGTATCAGATTCACCAATCATTAACCAAAACAGTTCATATGAAGAAAGTAATTATTGCAGCCCTGCTGTTATCGGGACTCTGCAGCGCTTCTACGGCCCATGCACGCCTTAAAATACCTTTCGGAGAAAGGGAAGTCATTGAAAAAGTAGCCGATCTGCCCGATACCGAAGCATATGCGCTCGAAGAGGGAGGTAAAAAGTATATAGACCTGGGGCGGCTGCATCATGAATATAACATTGCATGGATCATGCCTTTGAATGTAACCCAGGCCCCCAAATTGGTAGGCATGGTACCGGGTGAGGCCAATACTTACTATGACCTTTCAGACGAACAGGTAAACGAGATCATTAAAGACAATAACTTGGACAAGGAAAAATTGTTATCACTCGGTTTTTATACCCGGTATGGCGGTAAAATAGTGGCCGGGCTGCTCGTATTGCTGATCATATATGGCCTGCTCCCTTCCCGGAAGAAAACCGTAACAGCGGAAACTGTTTAAGCAACAAAAAAACAAAACAAAAAAAATAAAACAAAATGGCCACATTTTATATTGTTATCGCACTGGTATTTGTAGCCGTGTACATCGTCTTTTTTATGTACATGCAAAACAAAAGGAAGAAATTAGTACAGGCTTTTGCAGATATAGACATCTATAATGAGATGCAGCATGCCGCTCAGTACAAAGATGAAGCCCTCAGCAGCGATCATGCCTTCATCAGGTCGCAGCTTCCTGTACAGACTATTGATACCTTTACCGTAGCCGCTAAGCAACACACCGGTAAAGACGTCGCCAAAGACCTGGCCAAAGATACCCTTAAGTCAATGGCTACATTGGGTACAGTAAGGTACACCACCGTTCAAACACCCAAATATCTCGTCCTGAGCGGGGAGGAGCTGCATTTGTTGGATATAGATACCGATGGAGATGTCGACAGGCATCTTGTATTTGACCGGAGCCGCCTGGAAGAATCAGAGCTGGAGGAAATTCCATTGACTAAGGTGCAGGCTGCCCAGGCCAAAGGAATAGGCGCTGAGGGCCTGCTGAAATGCTATAAGCTTTCCTTGAAGACAGAAACAGGATTTCTTGTCCTGAACCTGTACAATATGATGCTGGCCCCGGTAATTTCGGCACAGGAGATGTTTACGCAATCCGGGGATAAAATGCGGCGCAACTACGTGATCGGCATGGACTTTTTGAACCGCCTGGGAGAAAAGTACCGCAATTTGAAAATTTATATGTAAATAATTGTTTTAATATTTATGATAAGCATTGGTCTGTAAACCTATAAGGTTTCAAAAACCTTATGGGTTTACAGGACCTTTTTCCTGTTTCGTAAATTTTAAGGTCTGCTTGCACAGCAGACAGTTCGGGGCCTAAATAAACATTATCCGAATCATTTCTTAACTTGCGGTCTGTTTTAATCTTGATTTGATAGGTGGGGAAAGAAGCCCCGCAAAATATAATGATATGGAAAAACCTAAGATAGGGATAACAGTAGGCGATTTGAACGGAGTTGGACTAGAGACCATCATAAAGGTGTTTTCAGATACACGAATGCTGGATCTGTGTACCCCGGTAATTTTCGGTTCCAATAAAGTGCTGAACTTTTACCGTAAGACCTTGCCGGATTACCAGATTAACTTTACAGCAGTAAAAAGCCTGGATCAGCTAAACCCTAAACAGGTGAATATTTTCAGTTGCTGGGAAGAAGATGTGCAGATCAGCCCGGGAGAATTGACCGAAACTGCAGGTAAATATGCCGTAAGGTCTTTGCAGGTAGCTACATTAAGCCTGAAAGAAGGCGGTATTGATGCAATGGTGACAGCACCTATCCATAAAAAGAACACCCAAAGCCCCGATTTCCAGTTTACCGGCCATACCCCATACCTCAAATCTGAGTTCAATGCCAAAGATGTGGTGATGATGCTCTATGCCGGGGATTTCAGGGTAGCTTTGATCACAGAACATTTGCCGATCAATGAAGTCAGCAAGCACATTACCCGTGACCTGATCATCAGCCGTGTGATGATGATCAAAGAATCAATGAAAAAAGATTTTGGTATTGATACACCTAAGATCGCTCTGCTGGGACTCAACCCTCATGCCGGCGACAATGGTCTGATCGGGAAAGAAGAAGAAACCGTGATCAAACCAGCGATGGACCATTTACAGCAAAAAGGCTATCATGTTTTCGGGCCTTATAGTGCAGACGGTTTTTTTGCCCATAATATGCAAAGTAAATTCGATGTAGTAGTGGCCATGTACCACGACCAGGGATTAATTCCTTTTAAATCACTGGCCGCAACAGATGGCGTGAACTATACCATAGGCTTACCTGTGGTGCGCACCTCGCCCGACCATGGTACTGCTTTTGATATTGCAGGTAAAGGCCTTGCTAACCCAGACAGCCTGAGAGAAGCCGTTTACGAAGCCATCAATATCCTGAAGAACAGGGCTGATTATGCAGAAAGAAATGCTAATCCATTAAAGAGAAATCAATTAACAAAAGAGCGATAAACTAAGCAATTTGAAAAACGCAAAATATTTAATCAGCAGCCCCAGTATATCTAAATGCCCGGCACCAGACCGTCCGGAGTATGCATTTATAGGGCGTTCTAATGTCGGAAAATCGTCTTTGATTAATTTATTGACCGAGCAAAATGCTTTGGCAAAAGTGTCTGCCACGCCCGGGAAAACCATATTGATCAATCACTTCCTCATCAATGCCAACAGCAAAGACGAAGGTGGCTGGTACCTGGTCGATCTGCCGGGATATGGTTATGCCAAAAGATCTAAATCGCAGAGAGAGCAATGGTTAAAAGTGATGAACGACTATTTCGAAAAGCGCGAGAACTTAGTCACCATTTTTGTATTGATCGATAGCCGCCTGTCCCCGCAGGCCAATGATATTGAGTTTTTGGAAGGGTTGGGTGAAATCGGTGTTCCTTTTAACCTGGTATTTACCAAGGCAGATAAAAATTCACAGGCAGAAACGTCTAAAAATGTGAAAACCTTCCTGAATAAAATGAAGGAAAGCTGGGAATATATCCCCAAACATTTTGTGACCTCGACCGTGAAGAAGTCCGGCAGGAAAGAGATCTTACAATACATTGAAGAATTGAATGTCCAGTATAAAGACCAGGGCAACCAAATTTTAGAACAATAAAATATTAAATAGAAAAGATTACAATGCAGGAATTAATACAAGCAGCATTTGCAGACAGAACATTATTGAAAGAAGAAAAATATGAACAGGCCGTAAGATCGGTGATTGAAGCTGTAGATAAGGGACAATTAAGGGTAGCAGAGCCGGTAGCCGGCGGCTGGCAGGTGAATGAATGGGTGAAGCAGGCCATCCTGATGTATTTCGGTATTCAGAAAATGAAAACCTGGAATGTTGAGCCTTTTGAGTTTTATGATAAAATGGACCTGAAAAAAGGTTATGAGGCATTAGGCGTACGTGCCGTGCCACATGCAGTAGCCCGTTACGGTGCTTATATAGCTCCTAACGTAGTATTGATGCCGAGTTACGTAAATATCGGTGCTTATGTAGGTGAGGGTACCATGGTAGATACATGGGCTACGGTAGGTAGTTGCGCACAGATTGGAAAAGATGTGCATCTTTCCGGTGGTGTAGGCATTGGCGGTGTTTTGGAGCCCCTGCAGGCCGCCCCGGTGATCATCGAAGATGGTTGCTTTATCGGTTCACGCTGTATCGTGGTAGAGGGTGTACATATTGAAAAAGAAGCTGTATTAGGAGCCAATGTTGTATTGACACAAAGCACTAAAATTATTGATGTAAGCGGAGCAGAGCCGGTTGAATACAAAGGTCGCGTGCCGGCAAGAAGTGTGGTGATCCCGGGATCTTATACAAAATCTTTCCCTGCAGGAGACTATCAGGTAAGTTGTGCCCTGATCATTGGCCAGCGCAAAGCAAGTACTGATCTGAAAACATCCCTGAATGATGCTTTGAGAGACTTTAATGTTTCTGTATAAGGACCATGAAAGGTTTGTTACACGATAAATTTATCAAAGGACTGTGCTTCCTGCTGCTTTTTTCAATGCAGTCGTGGGCACAGTCTTTTAACGTTAGCCCGGGCGTGGTGCGCGGCTTTGCCGAAAACATCATCAGTGTGAGTATAGAAGGCTGGGATTGTGGCCAGATACAGGTGAGAACAGATAATGGTAAGATGAAGAAAGTAGGGGCCTGCCGCTATATGCTCATCCCGCAAAGACTCGGGATAGCCAATATCACGGTGAGTAAAGTGCAGAACGGGGCCGTCATAGATCTGGGCGTTAAAGCCCTGACCGTTGATGGTACCAGCCAGGCTGCACGGGTGGAGCCTGCCGGAAACTACGGAACTTCCAGGCCTGGTAAAGAGAAAGTCCCTCAGGGGCCTCGTTTTGAAGCCAGTTTTGCCGGTAAAGTGTCCGGAGAACTGAGGCGCAGAGTATCTTTTAAAAACAGGAAAATTATTTTGCTGAGCGACGATAGTAAAGCTCTGACCGCAGCATCCATCGTTTCCTTCAGGCTGGTACTCATTAGCGGTGATGTACTGCAATATGAAAAGTTCCTGGAGTCGGATGAGCTGGACACCGAAAGCCTGCAGACCATCCTCCGGCAGAAGGATAATGTGAAAATATTATTTACCGGTATCCGTGTACGTTACCAGGGAAAATTGATCTTATTGAAAGACATTGAATTTGAATTAAAATCTTAGATATGGAGTTTTTGAAGGAGCAAATATTCGGTTTAGCACTGCTTTTTTACATCAGGTTTGCCATTATACTGGCTGTGGGTTTTTTGTTTAAAGGACTTATCTCAAAATTTTTAAGTAAATACGTATTTAAGATCTTTACCTCGGCCAAAGAGGCAGATCATTCTGAGAGCTTTGCTACACATATTAAAAAACCATTCGGCAATTTTATCTTTACCATTTTTGCCTACATCGCCGTCATGCAACTGGCTACCCTGCTGGATGATGTCAACCTGTTCAGCAACCGGGTAAAGACTATTGACGGAGCTATTACCGGTAGTGCCAAAGCCCTTGCCGGTAAGCAATTTACTTTGCTGGACCTGGTCGAGCGGATCTTCTTCTTTGTACAGATCTTCACCTTTACCAATATGCTGGTAAAGACCCTGAGCTATATTTTCAAAACACTTACAGAAAAAGCCAGGGAAAAGAATGATAAAGAACGGCAGCAACTATTGCCTTTGCTGAGAGATGTTTTAAGAGTCCTGGTATGGGCAGGTATGGTCTTCGTGATCCTGGGCGCAGTGTTCAAGGTCAATGTGGCCGCCCTTATTGCCGGTTTGGGAGTAGGAGGTATTGCCATTGCCTTTGCCCTGAAAGACAGTCTCGAAAACCTTTTATCCTCTTTCATGATCCTGCTGGATAAGCCCTTTGTGATAGGCGATTATATCAAAATAAGCGGTACAGAAGGCAATGTGGAAAATGTAGGCTTCAGAAGTACGCTGATACGTACGCCTGATAAAACCCTGGTGTCTATGCCCAACAGGAACCTGATCAGCAATAGCCTGGAAAACTACTCAGAACGGGGAGCCAAAAGAGTGAAAATGGTGATCGGCGCGGAGTACGGCCTGTCTGTTGCCCAGTTGAAAACTATAGTGGCAGAGATCTCGAAGCGCATTGAAGGGCACGAAAATACGATGGGTAAACCTACGGTGAACGTGGATAGTTTTGCAGATTCAGCGATCGCTATCAATGTCGCTTACTTTGTGAAACTAGGCACCGGTGCCTCCTTTGAATCGGTAAAAGAAGCCTTGAATTTTGAGATATATGAAGTGATGTACCAGTACGGTACAGGCTTCCCTTACCCGACACAAACGAGCATTGAAGGCAGGCCTTTTGATAATGTGACCAGCAAGCCTACGCAGGAGCGCGGATTATAAACCGCTTATGAAATTATAGAAGCCGGAATAGATCAATGGGTTACTATTTTAAGTAATTTGTATTAAGGTTTCATTTTGTCTTTGCCGGTATAGGACCGGCAGAGATATTGATTGTTGAATTATTTTAGAATTTATAGAAATGTTACAGTTTTACCCGGAGCAGGCACTAGAACGATTAGAGTTTGAGAAAGTAAGAGCACTGCTCCTGGCTAAGTGCAGGACCTCGTTCGCACAAAAAGCCGCAAATAATATAAAGTTTCATACCCGGAAAGAATACCTGGAAGAAGCCCTGGAGCAGGTGAATGAATATATGCAGACACTGGGTGGCTCTGATGTGTTTCCCAATGACTTTACTAAAGATATTACCTCTGCCCTGAAATTACTCAAGATAGAAGGGGCCGTGCTGAAAGGAGATGATTTTGTAGACCTCAGCAAGTTGACCTTAACGGTTAGAGATATTTTGCTTTGGCTGAAAAGACAGAATGGACTATACCTGCGCCTCGAGACCATTGCCATCCCCGTCATTTACCAGAAAGAGATCTTAAAGATCATCAACGAAACGGTAGATGAGGCTGGCATAGTAAGAGACAGCGCTTCGCAGGAGCTGATGAAGATCCGCCATGATATAGACAAAAAGCGTGTACAGCTCAGGAAGGTCTTTGAAGGCATTATCCGTAAGCTGGGCAAGCAGGGCTACCTGGCCGATATCTCGGAAAGCTTTATGAACGGCAGGCGTACCGTAGCCGTGGTGGCAGAGCAGAAGCGTATTGTGAAAGGGATCATGCACGGAGAGAGCGAATCGGGAAAGACCGTTTTTATCGAACCCGAAGAAACTATTGAATTAAACAATGACCTTTCTTCCCTGGAAAGAGAAGAGGGCAGGGAAGTGTACCGGATACTGAAAGAACTGACCGCTTCCTTAAGTATCTTCCATGAAGATTTTGAAGCCTATTTTCAGATGGTCGGTATTTACGACTATATCCGTGCAAAGGCTTTACTGGCCAGGGATATGGATGCCAGTATGCCCAGCATCAGTCCGCATCCCGGCACGCACCTGATCAAAGCTTATCACCCCTTACTGCTCCTGCACAACAAAGCCCAGGGCAAGCAGACTTTCCCCCTGACCATATCCATCAATAAAGACAACCGGATACTGATGGTCAGTGGCCCGAATGCAGGCGGTAAGACCGTTTCCATGAAGACCATAGGCCTGTTGCAGACGATGGTACAGGCCGGTTTGCTCATTCCAGCTGATGATACCTCAGAAGTAGGGATCTTCAGGCAGATCATGATCCATATCGGCGATACGCAAAGTATCGAGAACGAGTTGAGCACCTATAGTGCGCACTTGAAGGACATGAAGTATTTCCTCGATCATGCCAATGCTAAAACTTTGTTTTTCGTGGATGAGCTGGGTAGCGGATCAGATCCCAATCTCGGTGGTGCATTTGCAGAAGCCATCGTAGAGCAATTGTCCAATAAGAATGCGATGGGCATCATCACCACCCACTACCTGAACCTGAAGGTGATGGCCGGGAAAATTCCAGGCATCTTTAACGGGGCTATGGCTTTTGATGAAGAGAACCTGTTGCCCCTGTACCAATTGGTGCTGGGTAAACCGGGAAGCTCCTATACTTTCTCCATAGCACAAAGAAGTGGTTTGCCTAAACACGTGATTGAGCGTGCAAAGCAGATTACCGATAAAGGCCATTTTAAACTCGATAAAATGCTGCATCAGACCGAGCAACAGTCGGTGCGTATGGTGGGTAAAGAACAGCACCTCGATCAACTGATCCGGGAGAATGAGAAGCTGAAAACAAAATACGAAGACCTGATCGATAAAGAAAAGCTGAAGCAACAGCAGGAAACGCTGAAGCTGCAGAATAAGATCAAGAAAGAAGAACTGGATTACCTGCGCGAAATGGAGCGCAAGTTCAAGCAGATCGTCTTCGACTGGAAGCGTACCGAAAATAAAGGAGAGGTGATCTCCAATGCAGAGAAAGTATTATTTAAGAAAAAACATATCCAGCAAAACCAGGCCGCAGCGACCAAAGCAGATAAAAACTATAAGATCCTGGGTAAGCAACCCGAGATAGGCGACCTGATGCGGAATAAAGACAATCACCAGATCGGTCGATTAGTAGAAATTGATGGAAAGAAAGCGAAGATCAGGATCGGGCATATGCCTTTTACCGTAACCCTGGAAGAATGGCTTGTAGTAGAACCGAAGAAACCCCAGCAAAGGAAAAGGAAATCGCAGGTTTCCGGGGATGAGTAATGCAATGCCCGTGAATTACATTTGATTATGGAAAAAAGGAACCAGGATTTAGAAAGTCATTTTATTAAGGAAGGCAATAAAATTGGTCGCAATGAAGGCTGGCGTTATTTCCTGGGCCTATTGTTTTCCATGTTCCTGGGGCAGGTCTTAGGGATTATTCCTTATTTTATCACATTGTCTTCGCTGGGCAGGAGAGCCGATTTGCTGGCCGGAGAAATGACTATTCCGGGTATTGGGTCTAATTGGAACTTCCTGTTAATGATGCTGCCTTTTATGTGCAGTTTTTTTCTTTTGTATATTTACATCAAAAGGGTACATAAGCGCCCGTTCCGCTCTGTTATAACGCCTTTCCGGAAGCTGGATTATGCCAAATTTCTGTATGCCTTCGGTGTATGGATGTTTATTTTGGTAGTATTTGAACTGATCTATTACGCGGGCAACCCGGGTAATTATATATTACAATTCAACTTTTCAAAGTTTGCCTTCCTGTTATTATTATCTATTCCCGCTTTATTGATACAGACCAGTTACGAAGAACTTATTTTCAGAGGTTATGGCATGCAATGGTTAGGCCGATATATGCCCTATCGTATTGTTCCCTTACTGATTACCAGTATCTGTTTTGGTTTGATGCATATGTCCAACCCGGAAGTGGCTGCTTTCGGTCCCCTTATAATAATAGATTATATCGTAGTAGGCCTGGCTTTAGGCCTGGTCAGTTTATTGAGCGACTCCCTGGAGTTTGCTATGGGATTACATTTTGCCAATAACCTGTTTGCAGCACTGTTTTTAAGCTACGATAGTTCTGCCTTACAGACAGATGCGGTTTTTCGATTAAAGGAAGTGAATTTTAGTCCCAATACACAACTGTTAGGCGTTTGTGTAGCCATAATTTTTATCCTGGTGATACACCTCAGATACCCGCTCAAACCTTTGCGTATGCTCTGGACAAAAGACGAGCTAAAAACACCTTCCTGATTAGATAAAAGCAGGAAGGTTGAATAGCAAATTCAACTATTTATAGCCAGTAAAGGTGTTTCAGGATGAACGTCCTTTGGTCTCCTTTATTACATAGCCTTTCCTGGCACTATGCCTTGCTATTTGAAAGTGTGCCAGATAAGTTCCTTGTGCTTAGCCCGAGTATCAGGTATGCATAAACTACAGTATCTTTACCCTCAAATTTTTTAAATCAGATTCATGAAATACTTATTTATAGCATTATGTTCCGTGCTGGCCTTCAATGTTGCCGGGCAACAGAACCCATTAGCCAAAACAACCTGGCAGGTGCAGTCCTCCGGGGACGGCGAGATCATTCGTTTAAAAAAGATCAAACTGGTGGACTTTAGCAAGAAAGATGCCCCTTTTACCGGGCTTTATTTTGACCAGGGCACCGTATTCCACTCCGGCAATAGCTGCGAAGGCTACAGTGGCGGCTACAAGATAAATGCAGAAAATGTGGTTGTTTTAGAATCTCGTGATGGTTATGCCGGTGATAACTGCACGCCGCAAGTGAGTTTTAACGGAGCTTACCAGTTTAAGCTGGAGAACGATATGCTGACCCTGAGTTTGATAGAGGACTACGAGGAAAATAATGAAGAGGAATATGATGAAGTAGCAGCGGCTCAGTCGGCAGAAGGAGCAGAGATCAGTGAAGAAGCCCTGGAAGCTATGGCAGCGGAAGAAGCAGCAACAGTAGTGACCTCTGAGCCGGAAGTCGCCAGCCCTGTGGTGAAGTATGAAGCCTTCAAAACCTGGACCAAAGCACACCTGGGACCTGAGTTTTTCAGGAAACAGCAAGTGAAAGAAAATGTAGATGTGGTCGTGGCTTTATGGATAGAAGAGAATGGTACTACTAAAGTAAAAGAGATCAGCGGCACAAAAAACGAAGCTTTGAAACGTGCGATCACCAGTGAGTTTGCAAAAATGCCTAACTGGAACAAAGGCGAAGTTGATTTTAAAAGCACGATTAAAGTGCCTTTAAGGTACAAAGCAGCTAACTAAACGGATCTTTACCGGACTCCTGTATATATACTGACTGTTTTGATGATTCCATATCAAAATAATTTGTCAGTTTAAGATTAATTAAATACCTTTGCAATCCGAAAAAATAAGGGCCTTATTCAGGCACACCTGAATCTGACCAAATTGCTGCCCTTATGCATAATCGGGTTAATTTTTTTATTTTAAAACTATTTTATGGCAACAAACATCCAGAACTATGAGTTGATGGTGATCTTTACTCCGATCTTGTCTGAGGAAGATTTTAAAGCTGCTCAAAAGAAGTTCACTTCTATCATTACTGAAAATGGTGGTGAATTGGTTCACGAAAATCCTTGGGGATTACGTTCATTGGCTTATCCGATTGAAAAGAAAACAACCGGTTTGTACACTGTAATCGAGTACACCGCGCCAACTGACGTTAACAGTAAAGTTGAGATCCAGTTAAACCGTGATGAGAGCGTAATGCGTTTCTTATTAACTAAATTGGACAAATTCGCAGTAGAGTACAATGCACGCAAGCGCAACAAGTAATCTAAAGCATTCGTAAACCACATTAATTCAACCACAATTTTAATCAAAATGGCTAGAAATAACGATATTAAATACTTGAGCAGTACTCGTATCGAGAACCGTCAAAAAAAATACAGTCGTTTCGAAAAATTAGGAATCAAATATATTGATTATAAAGATCCTGAGTTTTTGAAAAAATTCTTAAACGAACAAGGTAAAATTTTACCTCGTCGTATTACAGGTACTTCATTGAAATACCAACGAAAACTGGGTCACGCTATCAAAAAGGCTCGCCAAATGGCAATTTTGCCTTATGTTACTGATTTATTGAAGTAATCTCAAAAAAATTTTAAGCAATGAAAGTAATCTTAATAAAAGAAGTAGATAATTTGGGCGGAGCACACGAAGTAGTAGACGTACGCCCAGGATATGCGCGCAACTTTTTAATTCCTCAGAAATACGCTATTGAAGCTTCTGCTTCTAATATGAAAGTTCAGGAAGAGCGCCAGAAACAATTGGCTAAGAAAGAAGCTAAATTGTTAGAAAACATCGCTGCTGTAAAAGCTGCTTTGGAAAATACGGTTAAATTGACTGCTAAAGTTGGTGAAAACGGTAAAATCTTCGGTTCTGTAACTTCTATTCAATTAGCTCGTGCGATCCGTGAACAAAGACAATTTGATATCGACCGTCGTCGTATCTCCATCATCGATGAGATCAAAGAACCAGGTTCTTATAAAGCAAACATCGATTTCGGTAAAGACCACCAGGTTGAACTGACTTTCGACGTAGTTGCTGAGTAATTACGCAACAAGAAATATTTGTAAAAAAGACCGGCTTAATGCCGGTCTTTTTTTGTTGAAGCGATCCATTGTATCCGCTATTTTTTCCTGCTCATTGTTATAAGCGTCTTAACATTTTGTTTAAGAAAAAAATTACTTTAAAATTTTACTTTTTAGATTAAAAAACTACTTTTGCGCTCCAATATTTTAACCCTAAATAACAAACAATGATTAAAAAAATTACCTTGATCGGATCAGCAGTAGTATTAATGGCAGGCTTATTAACTTCTTGTGTCAAAGAAAGAACCTGCACCTGTACTTATACTGAAAATGGTCAGACACAGACTGAAGTAGTAGATATTACCAGTACCGGTGGTGCTACGAAACTGGCTTGTCAAATGATGGAATCTGCTTACACTTCAGATCAGAATGCTTCTTGTACCTTGAAGTAAGGATCTCTTGATCATAAAAAAATACCGCCTGTACAACAGGCGGTATTTTTAGTTTTATTCTACTATACTTTATTCTACTATATAAGAAAGTGCTTGCTGAACCATATTTTTAGAGCCGATATAAATAGGAACTCTTTGGTGTAATTCTGTAGGGTTCACGTCCAGTACACGCTCTGTACCTGTAGAGGCCATACCACCAGCCGCTTCTATAATAAAGGCCATCGGGTTACATTCGTACATCAGGCGCAGCTTACCGTTCTTATTTTTCTTATCTGCCGGGTAGAGGAAGATACCGCCTTTGATCAACGTACGGTGCAGGTCTGCGACCATAGAGCCGATATAACGATGAGAATAAGGACGGCCCTCATCTTTATTATCCTCCATGCAATAGTCCAGGAACTGCTGGGTAGCCGTCTCAAATTTGCAGGTATTACCCTGGTTCAGGGAGTAGATCTTACCATTTTCTTTTACCTGCATATTAGGGTGAGACAAACAGAATTCACCGATAGAGGGTTCCAGCGTAAAACCGTTAACACCCAGGCGCGTGGCATAGACCAGCATGGTAGAGCTACCATAGATCACATAGCCGGCAGCCATCAGTTTAGAGCCATCCTGCAGGAAATCTTCTGCAGTTACCGCTTGTCCCAATGGTGTTACACGCTTATAAATGACAAAAATAGTGCCTATAGGTGCATTCACATCGATATTGGAGGAGCCATCTAAAGGATCAAACAATACCACATATTTTGAGTTATGAGAATATTCGTCATCAAAAGCTACGAAGTCATCATTTTCCTCAGAGGCAATACCGGCACAGTCTTCGCTACGTTTCAGCACATTGATCAGCGTTTCATCTGCATACACATCCAGCTTCATTTGTTCTTCTCCCTGGATATTGGTTGCGCCGAATTGCCCTATAATATCTACCAGACCGGCTTTATTCACCTGCTTGTTAATGATCTTACAAGCTAAGCCTATATCCCTTAAGAGGGAAGAAAGCTGACCCGTAGCTTTAGGGAACTGGCGGGTCTGATCAATAGTGAAATCATCAAGTGTAACTAATTTACGACTCATATTTATGTTTAATTATTGTATTTAAGGTTAGAACAAATATTTTTTACAATAAGCGGGCCTTCATAAATGAAACCGGTATATACCTGTACCAGGCTCGCCCCGGCATCCAGTTTCTCCTGGGCATCAGCAGCCGTAAAAATGCCGCCCACCGCCATTATCGGGATCTTGCCATGACTCTTTTGATGAATGTACCGGATCACATCAGTGGCCTTATCCTTAACCGGCAAGCCACTCAATCCCCCTGCGCCTATCGCTTCAATAGTCTCAGGTGCCGTCTGCAAGCCACTACGTTCAATCGTAGTATTCGTGGCTACAATCCCCTGTATCTGCGTGTTGTTGACGATCTCGATGATGTCGTCCAATTGCTCCAGGGTAAGGTCCGGTGCGATTTTCAAAAGAATAGGTTTTGATTTCCCTAGTTCAGTATTGATGACCTGTAGTTTATTCAGCAGTTTTTCCAAAGGCTCTTTTTCCTGGAGTTCCCTTAGATTTGGCGTGTTAGGACTACTCACATTAACCGTGAAGTAATCTACCACATCATATAAGGCACGGAAACATTTCTCATAATCCTCATCAGCCTGCTCATTCGGGGTAACCTTGTTTTTCCCGATATTGCCACCAATCACCACATCAGACTTTCTTTTTCTGAGTCTTTCCACCGCAGCAGCAACGCCATCATTGTTAAAGCCCATCCGGTTGATCAATGCCTGGTCTTCCGGCAGGCGGAACAAGCGGGGCTTCTCATTACCGGCTTGTGCCAGGGGCGTTACCGTACCGATCTCTATAAACCCGAAACCTAAGGCGGCCAGGTCATCTACAAACTTTGCATCCTTATCAAATCCGGCGGCAAGGCCTACAGGGTTTTTGAACTTAATGCCCCAGAGCTCCCGCTCCAGATGTTCCGGGCTGGCGCATTCTTTTTTCAGGAAATTTCTTGCAAAACTAATGTTCAAACCTCTGCGTAACATACGCATTGCCCAGTAGTGAATTTTCTCCGGGTCTTTCTTGAATAAAAAATACTTAATGAGTCCGTACATACAGGGCACAAAAATACAACATGCAGCGTACATCTTAAAATAATGTCAATTATAAGTTTTGCCTGATTTGGGGATTACTGTTGGCCCTTACGGCTCAGAAGCTCAATAAAATGATTTAACTTTGCCCGGCAATTCTATTCCAATTTATGAATCCACAAGATCGTTATGCCTTGAGAGGCGTTTCTGCTCAGAAAGAAGAAGTACATAAAGCAGTAGCTGATTTAGATAAAGGTTTATTCCCTAAAGCTTTCTGTAAAATCTATCCCGATCACTGGGGTAATGACCCTGAGTTTTGTAATATCATGCATGCCGATGGGGCAGGAACAAAATCTATCCTGGCCTATATGTATTGGAAAGAAACCGGTGACCTGAGCGTCTGGAAAGGTATTGCCATCGACTCTATCGTGATGAATATCGATGATATGCTTTGCGTAGGAGCGGTAGGCCCCTTCACCTATTCCAGTACCATTGGCAGGAACAAGCACCTGATACCCGGAGAAGTGATTGCTGCGGTGATCAATGGCTCCCAGTCCTTCTTTGATACCATGGGTGAATATGGTATTGATGTGCATTTCATGGGAGGAGAGACAGCAGATGTAGGAGACGTAGTGCGTACCATAATCGTTGACGGAACGATGGCCTGCAGGATGCCGAGAAAGAAAATTATTACTACCGACAATATCGTGCCGGGCAATGTGATCGTATCCTTTGCTTCCTTCGGACAAGCGATTTATGAAGAGGCTTACAACAGCGGTATCGGCTCCAACGGGCTGACCAGTGCCAGACATGAGCTATTGCATCATGACTATGCCACAAAATACCCGGAAAGCGTTGACCCTAATTTGCCGAAAGAAGTGGTGTACAACGGTGCCTATCATATGACCGATGCTACAGAAACACCTTTGGATGCAGGGAAAATGATCCTTTCGCCAACAAGGACCTATGCACCATTATTATTGAAAATACTGGATAAACATTTTGATAAAATAAATGGCATCATCCACTGTAGTGGCGGCGGGCAGACAAAATGTATGCACTATATGCCGGAAGGATTGAGGATCGTTAAGAATAACCTCATCAGTGCCCCGCCTATCTTCAGGATGATCCAGCAGGCAGCCGGAACCGACTGGAGAGAAATGTACCAGGTATTTAATATGGGTATGCGCCTGGAGATCTTTACCGATCAGGCAACGGCAGAAGAGCTGGTTAATATCGCTGCTGCTTTTAATATAGAAGCGCAGATCAGCGGCAGGGTAGAAGCTGCATCTGGTAAGAATGAACTGATCATCGAAGGCGAGTTCGGTACTTATAATTACTAAATTAAATTAGGCATAAAAAAGGAATAGCCCTGCAATCTTGCAGGGCTATTCCTTTTTACTTTTGTTACTTACTTAATTATACCAAACGCTCCTGTTCCCTGATCCAGCGTTCCGGGATCTCGTTATGAACGGCCTGGTTGTAATCACTCTCGGCACAGGGAATATAACTCTGGTCTGGTAATTGCATCCACCAGCGGCCAGTGATCTTACTTTTTATAAACCTTGCCTTATAGTCGGCAAAAGGGACATCGTAGGTCATGAACTGATCTTTCTGCTCCATTGCAGCTTCTGATTGCCTGATTCGGTAACCGTCTAAGAAATACCAGATCATTTGCGCCACCAATTTTGCACCTTGCTCATTATGATCTTTGTCCGGGTGGTAGCCGTAAATGCCCACTGTATTCAGATTTCTGGCCATACCGGCATAGCGCATCAGTAAGCATAGCTCATCCCCGAAAAATCCGTTGGGAGAAGCGTGTTTATTGAAAACAGCATCACAGGCACGCAGGGCAGCGAGGTCCACACTCAGTAAATTGCAATTGCGCAATACCGGTTCCATTTCCTCCATATTTTCGCGTACCACACCCAGCCGGTAAAAATCGAAACGCAATTTATCCAGGGTCTCCAGCATTTTAGGATTCGTAAAATAACTCTGAAAACCGATGTGGCTGTAATTCCTTACATAGTTAGGTTCTGCCGTGAGCACGTCCATCAGGAAGCTCTGTGCAGGGCTGGCCCTTTCATCATCTTCGAGGTCAATATGGCTGTCGATTACTGCCACATCCACCGGCTGTGCCCCGCTTTTATAAACATCATATTGCTGCAGGGTCAGGTCCTGGCTGCCCCCTAATAAAATACTTATTTTGCCCGCCTTATGGATTTCCTGGAGCATCACTTTTAAGGCCGCTCTTGTATCAGAAAGCGTAGCTCCCTGGACGATATTACCCAGGTCGGCCATAACAATATTAGGATACCAGTTGTACAGCTCATAGAATGCTTTACGGATCACATCAGGCGCATTGCTATATTGCGATTTAAACGTTTCGCCACGCATTTCGCCACAACCTATCAATACAATATCTGCTTCAGAAAAATCAAGATAGCCGTGCTGTGCGGCCTGTATCGTGTGGGCAAACTGTAAAGGTTTGTAGTCGGAAAGTTCAATTAAATCCTTAAAATGCTTTGCGCTGAGAAAGTCGGAAAAATCGTGCATGAATGTAAAAATTATCTAGGGCGAAGTTAGTATTTTGAATTGATTGAGTTTGCTCAAAATATATTAATTTTGAGGCGCATTTAATCATAAGATAAAAATAATAAAGTTTATATGGGACGTATATTTGAGGTACGTAAGTCGAAGATGTTCGCTCGCTATGATCGTATGGCGAAACAATTTACACGTATAGGTAAAGAGATTGCAATTGCAGTAAAGGCAGGCGGTGCAGAGCCCGATACCAACCCGGCCCTGCGTCGTGTGATGCAGAATGCAAAATCGATCAATATGCCTAAAGATCGTATTGAAGGAGCGATTAAAAATGCATTAGGAAAAGATACCACCAGCTTTGAGCAGGTATTATATGAAGGCTATGCGCCGCATGGCGTTGCCATATTGGTAGAAACAGCCACTGATAATACAACACGTACAGTAGCTAATGTGCGCTCTCATTTCAATAAAGGAGGCGGTAGCCTGGGCAACAGTGGTTCTGTAGGCTTCCTGTTTAATCATGTAGGTGTGTTCAAATTGAAAAATGAAGGACAAAATCCTGAAGACCTCGAGCTGGAACTGATTGATGCCGGACTGGAAGACCTGGGTGAAGACAGCGAAGGTAATATTGTTATTCATACCGCTTATGCCGATTTCGGGAACATGCAAAAAGCACTGGAAGAACGTAATATGGAGCCGATGAGTGCAGAACTGGAATGGTTGCCTTTAAATACAGTAGAAGTAACGGAGGAACAAAGTGATGATGTATTCAAGCTGATAGAGCGCCTGGAGCAGGACGATGATGTGCAGCGTGTATTCCATAATATGGCATAATACGATTTTGCATAATTTATATAATATCCCATTACCAGTCCTGGTAATGGGATATTTTTATGCGGTAGCTTGATTGAAATTTATATATTTTTTCCATTTTAAATAATTAACTTTATAGTTCACCGATTAAATATATTTAATATGAAAAAAATAGCCGTTTTATTGGGTAGTCTTATTTTATGTGCAGGTGTAACCGATACTTTTGCAAAAAAAGGCAGATCATTACCCCTTAAAGAAGTGAAACATGGTGTTGCCATGAACTATACCGCTACCACTGCTCAAAAACAATTTCCCAAATACCCGGGAGGTGTAGATGCCTTACTGTTTCATTTTGGGGAAGGGTACTTTGTTCCCACAGGAGTGCGTAATAGTTTTGGAGGAAATTTAAAATTAACCTTAAGCTTTGATATTGCAAATGACGGTGTAGCACAGAATGTAAAAGTTGTAGCCCTGAACAGGACCGAGCTGGATCATGCAGATAAAGAGGTGATCAGGCAAGTGGAACAGTCCATTGCCGATCTGCAGCACTGGACACCTGCAATGGTAGACGGTACACCTGTAGAGGCACAGTTTGCCATGACAATAGTGGTGAATAACAGCAAAAAGCAGGACCCTCAATTCAGCGGTGGTACAGGTTTTGCCAATAGCTTTCGCCCACTTAGTTTACCACAGATTACCTATTAAGTAACATTAAGCATATTGTAGGAAAAGCGTCAGGAAACTTCTGGCGCTTTTTTTCATTCCCCCTTATCATAGGCACTGGACTTCCCGGCTTTTTTACCGGCTTATTTGTAATCCACAAAATGCGTTGATAAATTTGCCTTTTATCCGGCAACTTTAATTACAATTAAGAATATGTATATACATGAAACACAGCTAAGGGTACGCTATGGCGAAACCGATCAAATGGGTTATTTATATTATGGCAATTATGCGCTGTACTACGAGGTAGGCAGGACAGAATCTTTGCGCAGCCTGGGTTTCAGCTATAAAGGATTGGAAGAGATCGGGATCATGCTGCCGGTGGTACACCTGCAAAGCGAATACTTCCGCCCGGCATTTTATGATGACCTGGTCACCATCAGAACGCGCCTCGAGCAGCTCCCGGAAAAATCGGAGATCACTTTTGTTTCCGAACTATTTAATGAAAAAGGAAAGCTTTTGAACCGGGGAAGGGTGACCCTTGTGTTTTATGATAAAGCGCAGAAAAAAAAGACACTCATGCCGCAATCGCTTTATGATGCATTAGCGCCCTATTATCAGGAAAAATCCTCTTTTATGTAAAAAAGACATACAAAGATCATATATATACATTATAATCAATGTTTTTTGATTAATTTGGCAAACAGAAAAAAATCAAACAAATGAAAATTAAATATTTGATCCTTGCTGCTTCTTTAGCAATAAGCTCATTCAGTGCCGCCAAAACCTTTGCCCAGCGTGGTACTATCGCTAATAATACCATGCAGGCGATAAAGGTAAACCAGCCGGTGGCCCTCTCTTTATTTGAAATCAGTCATGAAAGAGATGCGAAAGTAGACCAGGCCATCAATAATGTAGTTTACCTTAAACTGAATGTTGATGCGCTCAGCACACTGAATGCCAAGCAACCCAAAACTTTAAGTTTTGAATTGCCGCTTGCAGGCAATACGCACAAGATCTTACTGGCTAAGTATGATATCTTCTCTACAGATTTCAAAGCCGGGGCTAAAGATCAAAGCGGGCAATATAATCCTGTTGCCAGGCCGGAAGGTGCCTTCTACAGAGGTTTCCGGGAGGGTAGCGATCATTCTGTAGCGGCAATTTCCTTTTACCCTAATGAACTGGGCGGTGTGATCAGCATCCCGGGGGTAAACGGTAATTATAACCTGGTATTGAATAAAGAAAACCCGGGTGCACAAAATGATCATTATATCTTGTTTAAAGAATCAGATATTATAGATGGGGAACGTTATGTGTCCCTATGTAAAAATGAAGCCATACAAGAAGACTACCGGGGTGGGCAAACGCTCCGGAAAAGAGGTAAAAATGCAGGCGATCAGGGTGCTAACTGTAAAGTAGTAACCATTGCCTTATATGGCGACTTCAGACTGTACCAGAAAAATCAAAATAGTGTGACCGCTACACAAAACTACCTGACTACGGTATTCAATGGCGTGGCCGCATTATACGAAAATGAGCAGATCAGGGTAGCCCTGAAAGCCTTATATGTAAATACCGCTCCGGATGGTTACCCGAATACAGCCCCCGGGATACTGGCAAAACTGGGCAGTGAGATCAATACCAATGTTACCGCCAACCTGATGCAGATGGTGAGCGGCTACACCGTAAACAGCGGGGGCAATCAATATGCGCCCTTGGGTGGTCTTGCCTGGTTAAATGCTTTATGTATGACACCCTTTGCCTATACTTATGATAATACACCCACCTATATCGGGCCATTCAGTATGATCAATACAGTAGGTAATCCTAATATACCACAGGTGCCGGTTTATTCCTGGGATATCAATTGCTCAACCCACGAGTTTGGGCATAACCTGGGTTCTCCACACACCCACAATTGCTTTTGGAATGGAAACAGTACGGCTATAGATGGTTGTGCCGGTACCTACGATATGCAATATGCAGATAATAACTGTGCCCTGGCAGCTTTACCCACCAACCAGGGTACCATTATGAGCTATTGCCATCTTTTGCCTAATATCGGTATCAATTTGTCCAATGGCTTTGGCATACAACCCGGAGATACACTCAGAGACCGGATAGCGGCAGCTGCAGACTTCGGTTGCTTAAGCAGCGATTATTATGCGACTACAGTCATCGATCAGGCGAGTACCACCGTTGTTGCTAACGGCTTCTGTATAGATGGTAACAATTTATATTGCTATGATACCAAGAATGATTTTGACCGGATTAATGATGAACTGGTATTGATCATCAACAGCAACAGCCTGTCCGCTCTGGACCTGTCCAATTTGCAGATATCAATGACCACTACGCCAACTTATGGGACAGACCTGGCCATTGATGCAAGTGCCTATAACTATATTACAGGTCTTTTTGATAGCTGGTACCAATCCAACAGGAGCTGGTCCGTTGAGCTGAACCAGACATTACCGGGGACCACCCAGTTTATCTTCCCGTTTTTAGACCAGGATAAAGAAGACCTTACCGGCTCATTTGCAGCTATGAATAATAGCAATGACAGTATGCGACTGGTGGTGTATAAAACCGCTGCTGCGGCACTGTCTCCTGATGTAGCCGCTGCTGCTGAAGTCCAGGTATATAATCTGGGATCAGGGAGCAATGCATGGGCTTATAATGCAAACCAGCATTATAAAAGCGCTTCCATAAATTTCAACGGTCCTCTTTATGGTGCTACCTTTGCAACCGGGAAAAGAAGATCAGGAGTAGGTATCGGGAATGTGGTCAATTCAAAACTGTTGAAATTGTATCCTAACCCGGTAACCGATAAATTGCAGATCTCTATAGATGAAAATATAGGTACGATACAGCAGCTTGAAGTATTAGATTACCTGGGTCGCACTTTGTCTACACAAAAAACAAAAGGCCAGGAGCAATCGATCGATGTAAAAGCGCTTGCTGCAGGTGTCTATATGATCAGATGTGTAACGGATAAAGGTGTTTATATCAATAAATTTGTCAGACAATAATTCTGCTAAAGAAGAACAAAAGGGCGCAAAACATTGTTTTGCGCCCTTTTGTTTTTGCTACATTAATGAGCTATTATAACAAATACAGCCCCATAGCCTGTATGTCTCCAAAATAGGCATGACCAAATAAGACATCCAGTGGTGGAGCCTGTTGTGCCTCCAGTATTTCATCCAGTTGCTGGATGGATTTATAACCGTTCTGCAAAGAGCAGTGTTGTAAGACCAGTTGAAGCGTATCATTGAGTTCAAGCGGTAATTCAACCTGTATAGATTCCTTCTTCTGTTGAAACTCTACCTGGGCAACACTGAGCTTTTTAGATTTCTTTTTTATCCTGACCTGCGGCATATGCCCGGTCCATAACACTTTAGTAGAAGGCCTGAGCACATGATCCCCGGCACCCGCTTCCAGGCAGCCTTGAATAAAATCGGGAGCTATCGTAGTCGCTTTGATCTTGAAATCAAACCATTCCTGTAAGGAGAACTCAAAACAAATGCCATGCATATAGTTGAACAATGCCTTGCGCAGCCCCTCCGCATATTTGCTGTGGTCGGCACCGCCATCATCCAGGTGCGGAATGTCATTATTGGCAAAGTCCCCCTCTGCATGCAGCAGCGATTTAACCTTATACGCTTCCGGGTTCATACCTACAGGACTATGCGCCGTCATGGCAAACTGGTGCCAGAAGCCGGATTGGATAATATTGGCTTCAAACATCTGGCGCACTACTTCCAGGCTATCGATCGTTTCCTGGTCGGTCTGGGTAGGGAAGCCATACATCAGGTAAGCATGCACCATGATACCGGCTTCGGTAAAGCTATCCGTTACTTTAGCTACCTGGGCCAGGGTAACTCCCTTTTTGATCAGGGCAAGTAAACGATCCGAGGCTACCTCAAGCCCCCCGGAAACGGCAATACAGCCCGAAGCAGCTAATAGTCTGCATAAGTCAGGGCTAAAGCTTTTCTCGAAGCGGATATTTGTCCACCAGGTAATCGTAATTTTCCTTTTCAGGATCTCTATGGCCAGCTCGCGCATCAGGGCCGGGGGAGCAGCTTCATCTACAAAGTGAAAGCCCGTCTCGCCCGTTTGTGCAATGATCGTCTCTATACGGTCTGCCAATACAGTAGCCGTAGTGGCTTCATAGTTTTTAATATAGTCCAGGCTGATGTCACAAAAAGTGCATTTGCCCCAGTAGCAGCCATGTGCCAGCGTGAGCTTATTCCAGCGGCCATCGCTCCATAAACGGTGCATGGGATTGGCCACTTCTATCACCGATAAATATTGTTCAGCAGGCAATCCCTCGTAATCCGGGGTACCTACTTCTATCTGTTTATAGTCCGGGGCAAGAGAAGCGTTAAAGTAGTAAACCGCTCCGTCTGCCAGGGAAAAACTCCGTTTCAGGAAATCAATACCACGCTTGCCTTCCAGGTATTCCACCAGGTGATAGATACAGGCTTCACCATCATCTAAAGTGATGAAGTCCAGGAATTCAAACACACGGGTGTCCTTCAGCGAACGCAATTCCGTATTGGCATAACCGCCGCCCATGCAGATGTTGATGTCCGGGTACTTCTCTTTGACAAATTTGGCACAGCGCAATCCTCCATACAGGTTGCCCGGGAAAGGGACTGATATGCCCAAAAGCGTGGGCTTGCAGGACTGTAATTTTTTATCCAAGATGTCCAGGGTAATCTGGTCTGTAAAAGTCGGGGGCAGCTGCAATGCCGTGTACAGCTCATCAAAAGAATGTGCACTGCTGGCCAGTCGTTCCGCATAGCGGCTGAAGCCGAAAAAAGGATCAACGGTAGCTTTGATCAGGTCACCGATATCTTCCAGGTACAGCGTGGCCAGGTGACGGGCCTTATCGCGTATGCCCATAGTACCGAAGGCCCATTCCAGGTCAGCTACCTGCTCAAATCTTTTGGCCTCCGGCAGATAATTACCCGTACAGATGCTGTGCGCAAGGGTAGGGTTTTTATCCTGGAAAAACAAGATAACCGGCTCAATGGTATTAATGTAATCTTCCTGCAATGCGACAATACGCTTCTCATTGGCCCTTAACTGGAAATTGCCCTCTGCTACCGCCTGGAATAAGGCCAGCAGCCCCTTCCTGGAGAAAATGGCATTGATGACCTCTATGCCCAGGTCTGCCTGGGCACAAGGCACTTCCTTGGTGTTCAGAAAGCCTTTCAGGTATGCCGTAGCCGGATAGGGTGTATTCAGTTGGGTAAAAGGGGGCGTAATTAAAAAAACAGATTGCTGCACGAAGAAAATCAAAAATTAAACTACAAAATTAAACAACTATTAGCTGATTTGCTAATATGGTCATTGAGGCCTGCCATACAAGGGATGAAAAACCGATTTATGTACCATAAATCAGTACATTTGTATTTATGAAAATTAAATTAATAATAACCCTTATATTGTTATCCACTGCCGCTTTGAGTGGAATTGCACAGGAGCAACAAGCAGATGTGAGCACACACGTAATTAAAATAGTTGCTCTAAGTGATCAAAAAGAAGATACGGACCAGGTTTGTAAGGCCGTGCAGAAAAAGCCTGCGCCAACGGTCAATTTAATTGAATTTTTTACTAAGAATATTCGTTATCCTAAAGCAGCTAGAAAGGCTCAAGTAGAAGGCCGGGTTACTGTAGAAGTGGTTGTAGAGAAAGATGGCAGCCTTTCGAATGTCAGGGTAGTAAGAGGCCGGGAAATAAGTCATGGTCTTCCGGAAGAAGCGGTCCGGGTGGTGAAATCTATGCCTAAATGGCAACCTGCTATTAACTTTGGAAAAGTTGTTCGTTCTTATTATACAATGCCTGTAGATTTTAAATTGAAATAAATTCATTGACGGAAACCTTAGCATTATCGAAACAGATGAATAAAAAAGTCTACTTCAACTGGAGCAGCGGCAAAGACTCTGCCCTGGCCCTTCATTATTTATTACAGGATAAAGCCGTTTCCGTCGCTCATTTGCTGACTACCATCAATGAGACACAGCAAAGAGTGAGTATGCATGGAGTACGTCGCAGTCTGCTGGAAGCACAGTTGCAAGCGATCGGTTTGCCTTATTCCATTGTATCCATCCCGGAACAATGCATCAATACTACCTATGAGTCCATTATGGAGGAAGCTACCGGGCAATTGCTCCGGGAAGGCTTTGGCTATGCGGCTTTCGGCGATATTTTCCTGGAAGACCTTAAGCAGTACCGGGAGCAGCAGTTAGCCCGGATCGGGCTTAAAGGCTTGTTCCCATTATGGAAACATGACAGTCTTTCTGTTGTTGAAGCGTTTATAGACCTGGGTTTTAAAGCCATTACCGTATCCGTAAATGCACAATATTTAGATGAATCTTTTGTAGGGCGTATCCTGGACCGAGATTTTATCAGGGACCTGCCTCCCGGCGTTGATCCGGCCGGGGAAAACGGCGAGTTTCATACCTTTTGCTTTGCAGCGCCCTATTTTAAACGTAATATAGACTTTGAAGTGGGTGAAAAGGTGTACAGGACCTACCAGCACGGTACAGAGACCTTTGGCTATTGGTTCTGCGATTTAGTTTAGAGCTGTTTGTTGGGGCTTTAGCTTATGTCGTACTCGCTATTGCGGGCGAATAAAATGTAGCCGGCAAATTTACAGGCCGGTTAAACCTATAAGGTTTTTGAAACCTTATAGGTTTTTTATATCAGCTCAACTCATTCCTGTTTTAACAAAATATTTTCTGCAATTATATTGTGTGCAATATAATTGTGTGTAACTTTGTTTTAGATTTTAACCAGGAAAGCATAGCAGCAGTATGAAAAGCAAAGAAGAAATATTGAAACTGGAACACCAGGTTTGTTTCCCCATATACACCTTGTCTAAAGAGATCGTGAGTATGTACCGGCCTTACCTGGATGAACTGGACATTTCCTACCCCCAGTATTTAGTGTTGATGGTGTTGTGGGAAGAGCAGCAGGCCACCGTGAGTATGATCTGTGAAAAGCTATACCTCGACACAGGTACGATAACACCTATGCTGAAAAGGATGGAAGCAAAAGAGTTGATTGCCAGGACCAGGCAGAAGAATGATGAAAGGGTGGTGCAGATAACCCTGACCCAAAAAGGAAAAGACCTGAAGAAGAAAGCAATTAATATCCCCTATAAGCTCCTTGAAGATATTGATCTCACACAGGAGGAGCTGGTCTTCTTAAGAAGTATCACGACAAAAATTTTAAAAAAATCAAATAAATAAAATCATATGAAAGCACTGTATACAGCTGTAGCTACAGCAACAGGAGGTCGCAATGGCCATGTAAGAACAGACAATGGTACACTTGATCTGCAGGTAAGACATCCAAAAGCATTGGGTGGGGCTAATGATAATCATCCGAACCCGGAGCAGCTCTTTGCAGCAGGTTATTCCGCTTGCTTTGGCAGTGCCCTGGACCGCGTGATTAGCTTAAGCAAAACAGCCGTAAGCGCTACAGAGGTTACCGCAAAAGTCAGCATCGGCCAGATTGAAAACGGAGGATTCGGCTTGTCTGTAGTATTAGATGTAAATGTTTCCGGTGTTGATTTACCTACGGCCAATACATTGGTAGAAAAAGCGCACCAGGTATGTCCTTATTCCAATGCCACCCGTAACAATATTGATGTAACTTTAAACGTAACTAACCATTAAAATTTATTAGATGCAATACGTAGCGCTCATATTAACGGCAATAGTAGCCATAGAACATCTGTACATCCTGTGGATGGAAATGTTTGCCTGGGAAACCGCAGGTAAGAAAGCATTCGGGAAGTCTTTACCTCCTGAATTATTTAAGCCCACAAAAGGCTTAGCCGCCAACCAGGGTTTGTACAACGGGTTCCTCGCTGCCGGTCTTATCTGGTCCTTATTGATAGAAGCCCCGGTATGGGCGATCAATATCAGGTTTTTCTTCCTGGCTTGTGTGGCCATTGCCGGTATCTACGGAGCGCTTACGGCCTCTAAGAAAATATTTTTTGTACAAGCATTGCCGGCATTGTTAGCCATTGCCGCCACCTTAATTGCAATAAGATAAACAGATAAGAACATGAGTTTATTAGATAACCTGAAATGGCGCTATGCCACTAAGAAATACGACAAAACAAAAAAAGTAAGTGAAGAAGATGTGGCCCGGATCGTGGAAGCGGCCCGTCTGGCACCTACTTCATCAGGTATGCAGCAGTTCCGGGTACTGGTGATCAGTAACCAGGAACTTAAAGAGCAAATTGTGCCGATTGCATCAGGTCAGCAGATCGTGGCCGACTGTTCCCACCTCCTGGTATTTGCAGCCTGGGATAAATACACCGAAGAGCGGATCGATAATATCTACCAGGTGACCACTACAGAAAGAGGATTGAATGAAGGACACTTCAATGATTATACCAACCGCCTGAAATCCGTTTACCTGCAACAAAGTCCCGAAGAAAATTTTGCACACACGGCAAGACAAGCTTATATAGGTTTAGGCCTGGCGATTGCAGCAGCTGCAGAATTGAAATTAGACAGTACGCCTATGGAAGGTTTTAACAACGCTGCTTTGGACGATCTGTTAGGATTGCAGGCGCAAGGTTTGAAAAGTGTATTATTACTGCCCGTAGGCTACAGGGATGCAGCTAATGACTGGTTGGTAAATATGAAAAAAGTAAGGAATGCGGAAGCGCATTTCGCTACTTATATCAAATAATAAAAACAGAAGATCATGAGTATAAAAAATGTAACCGTTGCCGGTAGTGGAGTATTAGGCGCACAGATTGCCTTACAATCGGCTTATCATGGATTCAATGTAACGGTATATGACATCAGCGATGATATTTTGACCCGTGCCAAAGCAACCTTTGAAAGAATTGCCGAAGCATACCGTAGCGATCTGCGGGCAAGCCAGGCATCTATTGATGCGGCCTTTGCACGCCTCAGCTATAGTGCCGACCTGGCAACAGCAGTACAAGATGCCGATTTGCTGATCGAGGCCATTCCAGAAAACCCGGCCATAAAAACGGAATTTTATCAAAAACTGGCAGCCGTAGCACCGGAGAAAACCATTTTTGCCACCAATACTTCAACCTTACTGCCCAGTATGTTTGCCGCGGCAACAGGCCGCCCGGAAAAATTCCTGGCACTGCATTTTGCCAATGAAATATGGAAGCACAACACTGCCGAAATCATGGGCCATGCAGAAACAGATAAAGCAGTATTTGATACCATTGTCGCCTTTGCAAAAGATATCGGTATGATCGCTTTACCCCTGCATAAAGAACAACCTGCCTATATCCTCAATTCCTTACTGGTGCCGCTTTTGAGTGCAGCCAGTGCTTTGTGGGCCAATGGTGTGGCTGATCCCGAAACTATTGATAAGACCTGGATGGCAGCTACCGGAGCGCCTACAGGGCCTTTCGGAATGCTGGATGTCGTAGGCTTAACGACCGCATACAATATCAATAAAATGGCTGCGGAGGCTCATCCTGATCCATTAAAACTTAAAATAGTTGAACTGCTTAAAGGGATGATCGATGAAGGTAAATCAGGTGTTGCTTCAGGCAAAGGGTTTTATACCTATCCTGATCCTGCCTATAAAGCACCGGACTTTTTGAAATAAATATTGATACTGATGATGAAAAGCTAAGGGCTGCGATTCTATCGCAGCCCTTAGCTTTTATGATTTTACCAGTTCAACTTCTGTTGTTGCAGCCTCCGGCAAACTATCTTCTTCTTTCAGGGCTTCTTCTGCCGCGCGCATCTTGTCTGAGGTCATCCTGCTGTCATCATGACTATAGCCGGGTTTGTCAAACAGGTAGTGCCAGCGTTGTTTCCAGGTGAGGCCCGGTTGCCTGATGTCTTGTATGATCGCGGCAAACTCGTGGAAGATGAGCATCACCCAGTTCGGGTTTTCCAGGTTATGTGTCAGTCCGTAGCGGATAGGCTCATATTCTTTTTCGTCGATCTCTTCCTGGAAGGTGCCAAACATTTTATCCCAGATGATTAAGAACATACCCATGTTCCGGTCCAGGTATTTGGCATTGGAAGCATGGTGCACCCGGTGATGGGATGGGGTTACAAAAATATACTCCAGGAAGCCAAGTTTCCCGATTGCTTTGGTATGAATTAAAGTACCCCATATCTGCGTGGCAGAAAACACGAACAAGATATCAATTGGTTCGTAGCCTACAAATACCAATGGGATGAAATAAACGAAACGGTATAAGGGTTCCAAAACAGAAGAGCGGAAACCTACGGTAATATTGTAGTTAATGGCGCTATGATGGGTGACATGCGTAGCCCAGAAAAAGCGGATAAAATGGTCGTTGCGGTGCAACCAGTAAAAGGCCAGGTCCTGCAGGATGATAAGGCTCAGCCAGTAGATCCAGCCATGATGGTCCCAATGCACAAAGGCATATTTGAAACACCAGGCAAAGATGAACAGATACACTACACGGAAGCCGATGTCTACCAGGAAGCAAACCATTGACAGGTAAATATTCTGAAGCGTTTCTTTGATCGTATAGAGCTTCTTTAACTGGAAATTCATGATGAACAACTCAATGCCGATAATGATGGCATAAAGCGGAACCTGGGATAACAGTAAAATTTGCTCTCTTAAATTAGTGTCCATGATTTTCTATACTCACGAAATTTAAAAAGCAAAATTACGAAATTAGCCTGCGGTAACAAGATTCATTTTTCTGCGCACTGTAAAACTTTGAATCAGCGACTTACAGATCATAGATAAATTGAATAGCTATACTGCATACCTATAGCTATGATAAGCTATATAAATGTACATTTGCAGCCTTATGAAAACAATATTTACCATTAGTGCCCTGATCATTTCAGGCCTTTGCTTTGCCCGGCAAGCAAAGGCTCCGCTATTAAAGCCTGATAAACAGAATAAAGAAATATTCAGAGCCATCCCCGAGGAAAACAAAGCAAAGCCAAATTATGATTTGTCTGCTTATTTAATCAGTACACTAAAATACCCGAAAGCGGCGCAGGAAGCGGAAATTGAGGGCCAGGTCTTGGTGGCATTCATTGTAGAAAAAGATGGGAGCATATCAATTGTAGATGTAGTAAAAGGGAAAGACCTGGGTGGAGGACTGCCCGAAGAAGCCGTACGTGTTGTGAAAAACATGCCTGCATGGAAGCCTGCAATACAAAATGATGTAAAAGTAAAATGTCACATGACGATTCCTATTAACTTTAGGTTAGAGGATAAGTCCCGCCTGAACAGTAAATACCAGTTCCCCGTAGATAAAGGCGTGGTACTGATACAAGGTGCTTTACCCACTTTTAATTACCCGGTTTATATTCATAAACAACAGTTATATCCCGAACAAGCGCGTAAAAACAGGGTACAGGGCCTTGTTGTAGTGCGCTTTATAGTGGAAACAGATAGTAGTATTAGTAATATTACCATCGCAGAAGGACAGGATTTAGGCTATGGTCTGCCGGAAGAAGCCTTAAGGCTGATCCGAAATATGCCTGCCTGGCAGCCTGCATTGGACATAGATAAAAAGCCCGTACGCTCTTATGTTATGGCCCCGGTTTCCTTTAAACTGGACGAAGAATAAATTAACATTGCTATTTCGCTAATATTTGATTAAATTGCACTCCCAATTTTAGAAAATGCTGAAATTAAATAATCAAACTGATTTTTATAAAGGAAAAGTAAGAGATGTATACACGATCAAAGGCCAATACCTGGCCATGGTAGTGAGCGACAGGATCTCTGCTTTTGATGTGGTATTACCCAGACCTATACCTTACAAAGGACAAGTACTGAACCAGATTGCTGCAGCCAACCTTGAAGCGACAAAAGATATCGTGCCTAACTGGGTGATTGATGGCAATGCTTTGCCAAACGTTACTGTGGGTAAGAAATGTGAGACCTTCCCGGTGGAAATGGTCATCCGTGGCAACCTTTCCGGCCATGCCTGGAGAACCTATAAGACAGGTGAGCGTATGCTTTGCGGTGTGAAAATGCCGGACGGTCTTAAAGAAAATGACTTCTTCCCGGAGCCGATCATTACGCCTTCTACCAAGGCACATGAAGGACATGATGAAGACATCTCCCGTGAAGAGATCATCTCAAAAGGCATCATTTCAGAAGCTGAATATAAAGAGCTGGAGCGCATCACCAAAGCCTTGTTTGAGCGCGGAAGGGAAATGGCCAAAGAAAGAGGCCTGATCCTGGTAGATACGAAGTATGAATTCGGTAAAATAGACGGACAGATCTACCTGATCGATGAGATCCACACCCCTGATTCTTCGAGGTACTTCTATGCCGATACTTACGACCGATTACAGGAAGAAGGACAGGCGCAAAGACAACTCTCCAAAGAGTTTGTACGCGAATGGTTGATGGATAATGGCTTCCAGGGTAAAGAAGGACAGGAGATCCCGGAAATGACTGATCAGAAGGTAGCGGAAATTTCAGAAAGATATATAGAGCTGTATGAGAAGATCACCGGCAAACCTTTTGTCAAAATAAATATGACTGAAGCGGAGATCGAAGCAGAAGTGAACCGCATCATTGCGCAACTATAAAAATAAAGGCTAAGCTTTAAAGCTTAGCCTTTATTTTTTCAATAGCTATTTGTAATGTTTTGTCTTCCTTGGCAAAGCAAAAGCGCACCAGTTTGTTATCCGTCCCGTCTTTATAAAAGGCACTCAGCGGAATGGTGGCTACGCCTGCCTCTTTGGTCAGCCATTGGGCAAATGCGGTGTCCGGCATATCTTTCCAGGCACTGTAATCGGCCACCTGGAAATAGCTGCCTGCTGCCGGTGCGATGATCTTAAGCGGGGTGTCTGCCAGCAAACGATGCAGCAAGTCTCTTTTCCCGTTCAGTAAAGCACAACTGTCTTCACCCGGGAACTGCTGCATAAAGCGGCCTAAGGCATATTGCGCCGGTGTATTGACCGAGAAAGCAATAAACTGATGTACTTTCCTGATCGCTTTAGTGATGGCCGGACAGGCAATGGTATAGCCTATCTTCCAGCCCGTGGCATGAAACTGTTTGCCAAAAGAAAATACAGCGACACATTGCTCCTGTAAAGCCTCTTGCTGTAATACACTATGATGCTGTTGCCCGTCAAATACGATCTGGTCATACACCTCATCAGAGATCACGAGGATATCCTTTCCTGCAACCAGGTCTGCCAGCTGCTGCCAATCCGGTGCAGACCAGGTCACACCCGTAGGATTATGGGGCGTATTGACAATAATAGCCCTGGTCCTGGTCGTGACGGCTGCCCTGAGCCGGTCCCAGTCTACCGAAAAGTCTGGATAATTTAAAGGTACAGGTACGGGAATGCCACCGTTGATCTCGATAGCAGGGATATAAGCATCATAAGCAGGCTCAAGTATGATCACCTCTTCTCCTTTGTTTAAAAGGGCTGCCAGGGCCACGAAAATGCCATAAGAAGCGCCCGGACAAATAGTGATATGACCGGCATCTATGGCTACATTCAATTGCTTGTTTTTTTGCAGGGCTATTTGTTCGGTCAGCAGGGGTAGACCCGGCATGGGCGCATACTGGTTGAATCCCTGTACCGTTGCTTCGGCAAGGAATTCCTGTATCCTGGTATCTATAGGGTAGTCCGGGAATCCCTGTGAGAGATTAACCGCACCATATTCTGCCGCAAGTGCCGACATGACTGAAAATATAGTAGTATCTGCCCCGGTATGCTTTTGTGGAAACAACATAGAAAATACAATGTTTAGAAGCATTAAAAATAGCTAAAAAACGGAGTATTGTCTGTATAATCTCTTAATTACCTGATAAAGTAATTAAGGTCATTTACATTTTACTGTAATTAACAATCAATCATTCACCCTTAATAATTTGAAAGAAGATTACAGGATAATGATATCTGCAATGGTAAATAGAGCGTACACCAGGCTGATGATACCATTGGTAGTGCCAAAAGCAAGATCTACCTTGCTCAGGTCATGTGGCTTCACCAAAGTGTGTTGGTAGACCAGGAGTGCAATCACGATCACAGCGCCTACCCAGTAGATCCAGCCGAACCCGGCATATAGGCCTACAGTAATGATCAGTAAAGCAGAAAACACGTGCAGTACATTGGAAACCATCAGCGCATTGCGCTTGCCCAGTGCTGCAGGTATAGAGTTCAGGTTATTGGCCCGGTCAAACTCTTCGTCTTGCAGAGCGTATATAATGTCGAAGCCGGAAACCCAGGTGAGGACAATAAAAGAGAAGAACAAAGGTACCAGGTTGAATACACCCGTCACACTCAGGTAAGCGCCTATAGGTGCCAGGGCCAGGCCGATGCCCAATACAATATGACAAAGCGGGGTAAACCTTTTGGTATAACTGTAAAATAATACTACAAACAAGGCTATGGGCGATAACATCAAGACCATTGGATTGATGAAATATGTAGCCGCTACAAAAAGGACACAATTTACAATAGTGAATAGGAGTGCCTGCTTTGCAGGTATAATGCCTGCCGGTACTTCGCGGTTGGCCGTACGCGGATTTTTGGCATCAAAATTACGGTCCAGGTAACGGTTGAAGGCCATTGCCGCATTTCTTGCCGTTACCATACATAAAAGCATCAGCAGTAAGACCCGGAGATCAAAGCTGAACTGCTGTGTATAAAAAATTGCCAGAGCAAAGCCGATGAGGGCAAAGGGTAGGGCAAAAATGGTATGACTGAACTTTACGAGGGATAAATATTTTTTCAAAACTATTGGGAGCAGTTATGGCTTAACCACTGCTTTAAAGTATAAAGGAATAGACTCTTCCTGGGCATTGCTTTTCAGGATGATATTTTTGTCAACATTACCGGCCCTGCCTTTGGAGTTGAATGAAATGGCAATCTCACCCTTAGCTCCCGGGGGAACAGGCGTTTTGGTATAAGCAGGAACGGTACAGCCGCATGTCGCCACTACCTCATCAATGATCAGGGGATGGCTGCCTGTATTTTTAAAAGTGTACACATGCTCTACCACATCCCCGTCTTTGATCGAACCGAAATCATAAGATTCTTTGTCGAACTTTATAGTCGTCTTGGGATGTTTTGCGGTATTTGCCGGGTTCGTTGTTCCGCCACCGGGCATTATACCAGCTTCGGTATGATTTGCTGTTGTATTACGCCCCGGAGGGTCGCCTGCCTTATTCTTGTTGAAAAGCGCTGTATGGCTTACTCCTGACAATTCTATAATAGCAATTGTAAGCACCGACAATGTTAATAAAGTCAGTAAAACCGTTTTGAAAGTTCCGTTCATACACTTTTATATTTCCTGATTAATAAATAACTTACCTTACTGTTTTAACACTACAAAAGTACTAAATATATTCATCAAAAGCATAATGGCTTTACCAGCTTCCACCAGCACCACCACCGCCAAAACTACCTCCACCGAAGCCTCCGAATCCGCCACCTCCGCCAAAACCGCCGCTGCCACCACCACTACCACCTCCGCCAAACATACCACCGATGATACCACCGGTAAAAATATCGGTACCCCTGCGCGAGATATACCTGCCGCCACGGCCATTGCCGCCGCCGCCTTTAGTAGCTATAATGATGATCACCACCATGATGATCAGTAAAAACACGGCTGCGCCTACAGGGAATCCTTCTTCTTCATGATCAGAAGGGTCGGCTTTATACTCCCCGGAGGAAGCTTTCACGATTGCATTGACCCCTTCCAGGAAGCCCTGGTAATAGTTGCCTGATTTGAAGAAAGGCGTGATCTCATTCCTGATGATCCTGCCGACAAGCCCGTCGGGGAGGGCACCTTCCATGCCGTAGCCTGTAGCGATCCAGATCTTGCGATCATTGATCGAGGCCAGGATCAGGACCCCGTTTTTCTTGCCTTTTTTCCCGATCCCCCATTTATTGCCCAGTTTGAAAGAGTAATCTGCAATATCATACATCCCTATGCTTTTGAGCGTTACGATGGCTATTTCAGTAGAAGTAGAGTCCTCGTAGGCCAGTAGCTTCCGCTCCAGGTCTGCATTGTCCTGGGCCGATAATACACCGGCATAGTCATTGACCAGTCGCGGAGGATTACTAGGCTTAGGAAAATCGCTGTCGGCCTGGGCAAAGGAAAGGTGTGCGATCAGCAGTACCAGGAAGATAAGGCCTGCTGAAAAAATAGGTTTAAATGCTCTGTTCATGTGTTTGCTCATTTATTGGCCAAAAACGATATCGTCAGGAATCTCGTTATGGTCTTCATTGGCCCGGGCCGGGAAGTGGACCGATAGGGCCTGCCCTATTTCAGTGACCACCGTTTTCAATCCTTCTTTTATCTTTCCTTCTTTGCAGAAATTTTTCAATGTTTCCAGTTCCTGTTTCCAGAAATTATCCTGGCCTACTCTTTGGTGGATGCCTTCATCACCTATAATAGCGATCTGACGGTCCAGTAAAGCCATATATACCAGCACAGCATTACGTTCCCGTGTAGCTTCCATCTTCAGTTTCCGGAAGATCTCCCAGGCACGGTCTATAGCATTCACATAGCTACAGCGGGATTCTATGAATACCCGCACTTCTCCGGAGGTAATACCTTCCGCATGACGGATGGCTGTTACTACTTCATCAGCCTCTGCTTTTGGTAACAGATCACTGGTTTTATTAGGGAAAATGCCCATGCTCGTTCCTTTTAATAAGCTTCAAAGATAATGTATTTGATCATTAGGGGAGGTGGAAGAGTTGCCAAAATAATGATACCGGAATTATGAATTACCTTAATGATGATGTATTGATAACCGTTAAAGTGTAAACAGGTTATTCTGAAGGAATACAGGTAATTTCTTTTGGCTATTTATAAAAATCAATAATCTAAAGCTATACCGCGTAAAGGTTCGATTTGTCTTTTTTAAATATACCTATAGTGTAGTTTTCAATTTAGTGTTAAATGATCTTGAAAGGAAATGAGTTCTTTTTTAGGTTATTTATCCCCTCTTTAAGTTTTTGCAGGATTACCTTAATAAATGTTAAATAATAGTATGTAGTTGTACTAATATTTTGTTTTGTATACCTTTGAGCAAAATAATTAGTTTATTATTAAACTATTTTTTAAATTAATTATATTTTCATTTTTCAATCAATTATTATGAACACATTAGTTATTAGTAGTGATAGAAATTACGGAGATTTTATAGGAAAGAAGATTTCTGAAAACTTTTCATCAATTATTTCCAGGTGTGATGCTGTTGATGAAGCAGTTCAACTGCTGAAAAATGAATCCTATCAAGTGATAATTTTATGCATGCCGGTTTTGTCTCTGAATTGTCCTTTTGAAGCCTTCCAAATACTACAACCTGTTTGCGGTAATGCAAAAGTGATTTCAATCGTAGATAAAATTAATATGCATGAGGCTATACAACTTATTCACCAAGGCATGTATACCTGCTTAACAAGACCATTTCCGACGGAAGAGCTTGTAAAAACTATAAAGAGCATAAACTTAAATAAGGTAAAAGAACCTGCAGGAAGCCTATTAAACATTACAACGAAAAAAATTATTAAAGAGAAAAAATACGTAATAGGGAATAGTGAGGTAACGGATAAGTTGTTTTCACAAATTAATCTTGTTGGTCCTACTTCGTTTAGCGTTATTATTTATGGAGAAACAGGAACCGGAAAGGAGTCTGTAGCGCAACAAATTGCCGATCGCGGAAAGGCAAAAGGTCCATATATAACTATTGATTGCGGCTGCCTCTCAAAGGAATTAGCATTGAGTGAAATGTTTGGTCATGAAAAAGGTAGTTTCACCGGCGCTGTAGACAGGAAGATAGGAGCATTCGAGCTGGCAAACAATGGCACTTTGTTTTTGGATGAAATCGGGAATTTAGATTACGAAGTTCAGGGATATCTCCTTCGTGCGATACAGGAAAGGAAAATAAAAAGAGTGGGGGGTACTGTTGATATCCCTGTATCTGTGCGTATATTGGTAGCATCTAATGAAAATTTAGCAGATGCAGTTAATCAAGGTAAATTTAGGGAAGATCTATATCACCGGCTTAACGAATTCAAGATAAATGTTCCGGCATTAAGGGAAAGAATTAAAGAATTGCCCCTTTTTATCGAGCATTTTTTAAAGGAGACTAACATTGAGTTGAACAAAAATGTGCTCATGCCCGATTCATTGACTATGATGGTACTTAAAAAGTATGACTGGAGGGGGAATATAAGGGAATTAAGGAATGTTGTGAGAAGAGCCTGTCTCTTAACTCCGGACAATACGGCTATTTCATTTTTGCAATTACCAGACCATATAAGTGCATTGAATATTGAAAAATATGAAAGCACTACAGTAGAGGTCGAAAACAAAATAGATCCAAAAAATTGTAAACTTAGTGTTTCCGTTATTATGGATACCTTAAAAGTCGTAAATTATAATAAGACTCTAGCGGCACAAATTTTAGGGGTCGACAGGAAGACCATTTATAATAAATTGAATAAAAATAGACTGAATAAAAAGAATTAGGCAAGTTGCTCTTAATGATCCTAAGCATATTTATTGTATTAGAATATTGTTGCAATAATATACATCTTGGGGCTAGTCTAAAAGGTTGTTTGCACTATTTCGATTGTAAGATCGTGACATGTAGCCATCTCAAAATCAATATTTTTTGTATCGGATATTGCTCGACTTCATTATATTTCCCTCGAAATGAAGACCTTTTGAGTTACTTTTATTGTATCGATTTCCGGATAAGCTACAGGTTAAATTAAAAAGGAGCAATCGCTAATGATTGCTCCTTTTTAATTTAAAGTTCCGGTGTATTCCCGGAATCAGCATGTTCTTCTTCGCTTGATTTGGGAAGTGCTGTATTCGGGACCACTTCTACATCTACAAAGGTATGCTCTTCAAAAGGTCGCTTACCGATCAGGCGTTGCAGGTCATCTTTGTACAATACTTCTTTCTTCAATAATTCTTCTGCAATGATCTCTACTTCTCTTCTTTTATCTTTCAGCAGACTTAAGGCTCTTTGATAAGCCTGGTCAGAGAGCAGTTTCACTTCCTGGTCAATTATTTTACCCGTCTCTTCACTGTAAGGTTTCTGGAAACCATTATCGTTCTGAGGATCGTAGAAGGAGATGTTACCGATCTTGTCATTCATACCATAGATACTCACCATGGCATATGCCGTACGGGTCACCTGTTGTAAGTCGCTTAAAGCACCTGTGGAGATTTTGCCAAAGAAAATTTCCTCACTCGCACGACCCCCTAAGGTCATCGTCATATCATCCAGTAACTCCTGTGTTAAGGTCAGGTATTTTTCTTTAGGTAAATACTGTGCAAAACCTAAAGCAGCAGTACCTCTCGGCACGATGGTCACTTTTACCAGCGGATGCGCATGCTCCAGGTACCAGCCTGCAACTGCGTGCCCGGCTTCGTGAAAAGCAATCACTTTCTTCTCATCCGGAGAGATGATCTTGCTCTTTTTCTCCAGTCCGCCGATGATACGGTCAATGGCATCATTGAAGTCCTGCATATCTACCTCGTTCTTGCCATTCCTGGCTGCGATGAGGGCAGCTTCATTACATACATTGGCGATATCAGCCCCGGCAAATCCCGGTGTCTGTTCTGCCAGCTTCCTGATGTCCAGGTTGCTGGAGATTTTGATTTTTGCCAAGTGCACTTTTAAGATCGCTTCCCTGCCTTTTGCATCCGGAAGATCAATAGATATCTGGCGGTCGAAACGGCCCGGGCGCAATAATGCGGCATCTAAAACATCAGGACGGTTAGTCGCTGCCAGCATGATGATACCACTATCACCACTGAAGCCATCCATTTCCACCAACATCTGGTTCAGGGTATTCTCACGCTCATCATTGCTCATCACGGCATTCTTGCCCCTGGCACGACCGATCGCATCGATCTCATCGATAAATACGATACAAGGTGCTTTCTCACGCGCTTGTTTAAATAAGTCTCTTACACGGCTGGCACCTACACCCACGAACATTTCCACGAAATCGGAACCCGACATAGAGAAGAAAGGAACCTGTGCTTCGCCTGCTACAGCCTTAGCCAGTAAGGTCTTACCCGTACCCGGAGGACCTACTAATAATGCTCCTTTCGGGATCTTACCACCCAGGGCAGTATATTTTTTAGGATTTTTCAGGAAATCTACGATCTCCATAATTTCTACTTTAGCTTCGTCCAGGCCGGCAACATCATTAAAGGTAATGTTGACCATAGCGCCTTTCTCAAATAGCTGAGCTTTAGACTTACCGATGCTGAAGATACCACCACCTGCGCCACCTGCTCCGCCTGCGCCCATTTTACGGAATACCAGTACCCATAGACCTACAAGCACTACAGCCGGTAAGATCAGTTGGGTTAAGAATCCCCATGGATTGCTGCGCTCATCATTGAAGACCGGGATCTCTTTTTTACCCTCCGCCTTCATCTGGGCCATTACCGCGCGGTAGTTTTCGTCAAAGACCTCAAATTTTCCGATATTGAAAGCATAGTCATATTTCGGCTCATTGTTGCTCTTTACAAAAGCATATGGATTATTATTCGGCTTCTCTTCCTGTACCGGCTTGTTGTAATATACTTCCGCTATGGAATTATTGATCACCACTACTTTGGAAACTTTATCCGCTAACAGGTCGTTTTTGAAGTCCAGGAAAGATTTAGGTTTTTGATCGCTAGAGCTAAAACCGCCACTCATGAACTGCATCCCGATAAGTACCACCAATATGATCCCGTAAATCCAGTAAAAACTCGTCCTTGGCTTCTTTCCCTGATTATTGCCATTCGAATTCGGCGGCGTATCAGGTCGTTTATTATTTTCCATGCTAAAAATCTAAAACTATTATAAAAGGTTACTATTTATTTTTTTTCCCTTTTGGATCAGGAGGTGTTTCATCATGGCGTTCTTTTTCGGCATCCATCCAAAGACCTTCAATGTCGTAGAAACTACGTTCTTCGGTCTGGAAAACATGCACTACGATGTTGACATAATCCACCAGGGTCCACTGCTGGCCTACTTCAGCGTGGTAAGGTTTTTCTTTACAAAGTTTGTGTACTTCAGATTCGATGAAGTCT
>MKTB01000023.1:105369-128725 GCA_001897525.1 Bacteroidetes bacterium 43-16
GACCTGAACGTGTGTTTGAACATCACAGACAATAAAAAAGTCGGCCACAGCCTCCTCTATATTTCTTAGGTCAAGAGAGACGATGCGTTCGCCCTTTTTGTCCTGGATTGCCTTGATAATTGTTTTGAAAATGTCGCTATCTCTGCTGATGCGTTGCTGTGCCTTTTTTATAACTGCTTTTTTAGCCGTTCCTGATTGTTTGTCCAATATTTGAAGAAAGTTATTGAAAATTAAAAATATATATTTTTATATTGCGCTCAAAATTAAGAAATCTTTTGACAATACAAACTGTTAAACCTAACCCAAAATGGCTGTACGCCCTTGATACTATTGATAGTACCAATAACTATGCCATTAGCCTGCTGGACGACGGAATGGCACATCACGGAGATGTAGTCTGGGCGCTGGAACAAACTGCCGGAAAAGGGCAAAGAGGGAAGACATGGGAGGCCAAACCCGGTGAAAATATTATGATGACCCTGATCGTGCAACCGGGTCAGGTGCTGATGACGAATCCTTTCCATCTCAATATGATCGTGGCCAATACGATTACTAGCTATTTTAAAAATATTTATTCCTACTGGAAAGTGGAAATAAAGTGGCCTAATGACATATTCATTAATGCCAAAAAGACAGTGGGTATTTTGATCGAGAATGTTTTCCGCGGCAGCAATTGGTCACATGCCATTATCGGTATGGGCATAAATGTGAACCAGAGCGTGTTTCCTGATCATTTGACGAATGCTACTTCGCTGCATAATGCTTCGGGATTACGTTATGAACTGCGGGAAATAATTACGGACCTCAGGGCCGGTATTTTAAACCAGCTCTTACGTGATGAGCAGGAGAATTTTGAGCAGACCCGGAAGATATATAACGAAAACCTGTTTGGCCAGGGCAGCATCAGGCGTTTTAGGTTAAGAGCAGACGATGAAGCCTTTGAGGCAAAAGTATTGGAAGTGGATGCCGAAGGGATGCTTTTGTTGCAGACGAAAGAAGGTTTGTTAAAGTGTGCTTCCGGTAGTTTACAATGGCTTTTGTGATATGCGAAAAGTTAAGCCTTTATCGTTTCTCTGATGGAAAGCAATATTTTAATACTTTTGCAGTTCGATTAATTTATGAAGCGATATTTAAAATTATTAGGTATAGCAGCCATTGTGGTACTCTCAGGTATGGGTTGTGGCGTGTATTCGCTTACGGGAGCCAGCATTAGCGGGAAGACTTTAATGATCCAGACCCTGGAAAATACTTCTTCCAATGTAGTGCCTACCCTGAGTGCAAACCTGACGGAGAAAATAAGAGCCCGGATATTGTCCCAGACGGGGCTTACCCCGGTGCAGAATAATGCGGATTATGAGATCACCGGGAACATTACCTCTTACAATGTAACCGTTTCCGGGGTGGGAAATGCCCAGACCGCGCAGGCCTCACAAAACAGGCTGACGATCACGGTACAGGTAGAATTCAAGAATAAACTGGATGAAAAAGCCAGTTTTAAACAATCGTTCAGCCGTTTTGATGACTTTCCGGCAAATGACCCGATCACTGCTCATGAAAACAGGATGATGGAACGCATCGGTAATGAACTGGCAGATGATATATTCAATAAAGCATTCGTAAACTGGTAAATTTAGAGATGTTGATAACCGGAACACATATTCATGAGTGGCTGCAGGAGCCCACGAGGCTGAAGCAGGAAAACGAACAATCTTTAGAAACGCTGCTCGACGATTATCCTTATTTTACACCTGCAAACTTATTGCTGCATTTTGCACGCGAAGGAGGCAACAGGGATGTGGCAATGGAAGAATTATACGGCTATAACCCGGTCGTTTTTCATTGCTGGAACGAAAGACTGCAGTGGGAGCTGGTGAACACGACACTGTCTGGCACGAAGAAAAGCTGGGAAGACCTCAATGAAGTATTCCTGGAGCATGAAAAAGAGCAGGTGGCGCAGGATTATTTCCAGACAATGGGTATTGAAGTAACGGATAACTGGCCGGATATGGCCCGTGAACCGGGGCTTGATGAGCATGAAAAATCTTTAATGGTGGTCATGAGCTTTGCAGAATGGCTGCAATTCATACAAAGAAAAACCAGGGCAGAGCAGGAAGAGGAAGCCGAAAAACGCGCCTTGAAAGCGCAATGGCAAAAGCAGAAAATGACCGAAGCCATAGAGGAAGAAAACGAGGAGATTCCGGCACAGGTATTTGAAATGGCGGTAAATTCCATCTCCCGTGAAGATGGCATCGTCAGTGAATCGATGGCAGTAGTGTATGAAAAACAGGGAAAGTTCCGGGAGGCAATAAATATATATAGAAAATTAAGTTTGAATAATCCGGAGAAAAGTATTTATTTTGCTGACAAAATAGAAAATTTACAAAAAGAAATATAATTAAAAGATGACTAACCTATTAATAATTTTAGCAATTTTGGCTTGTGCGGTATTGGCATTCTTCGTCCTGGTACAGAAACCAAAAGGCGGTGGCCTTTCAGGTTCTTTCGGAAGTGTGGGTAACCAGGTAATGGGGGTACAAAAGTCAGGTGATGTGATGGAGAAAGGTACCTGGTACACCATGGCGATTATTGCTATCCTGGTGGTGGGTTCAACCTTCACTTTAGGAGTGAATGCAAGCAGGAAAGCAGCTCAGCAAGAGGCAGCAGCACAACAACAACAAGCACAGCAGCAACAACAACAGCAACCTGCTCAATAAAATAAAAGAATTAAATGTTGATCGACAGTCTGTTATAGGCTGTCGATTTTTATTGTAATCGGAGGGTGCGGGAATTTGGAAATGAGCGAAAAAAACATACCTTTGCGACTCACCGTTATGATAAAAAATTTTTACTTAAAAAATAAAAAAAGAATATGAATTTCCAATTAACAGAAGAGCAGTTAATGATTCAAAAAGCGGCTCGTGATTTTGCTCAAACCGAACTTTTACCGGGTGTGATAGAAAGGGATGACCAACAGAAATTCCCGGCTGAGCAGATTAAGAAATTAGGAGAGCTTGGCTTTATGGGCATGATGGTTGATCCTAAATATGGTGGTGCCGGAATGGATACTGTTTCTTATGTATTGGCAATGGAAGAGATCTCTAAAGTAGATGCATCTGCTTCAGTATGTATGAGTGTAAACAACTCATTGGTATGTTGGGGTATTGAGACATTTGCAAATGAAGAGCAAAAACAAAAATATTTAGTGCCTTTGGCCAGCGGACAAGCAATTGGTGCTTTCCTGTTGAGCGAGCCGGAAGCGGGTTCTGATGCCACTTCTCAACGTACTACTGCTTTCCCTGATGGCGATGATTATATTTTAAATGGTGTGAAAAACTGGATCACCAATGGTAATTCAGCAGACTATTATATCGTCATTGCACAAACTGATGTAGAAAAAGGTCATAAAGGAATCAATGCCTTTATCGTGGAGAAAGCCTGGGCTGGTGTAACTGTAGGTGCCAAAGAAAATAAAATGGGTATCCGCGGTTCTGATACACACACGATCATGTTCCAGGACGTGAGAGTGCCTAAAGCTAACCGTATCGGTGAAGATGGCTTCGGGTTTACTTTTGCCATGAAAGTGTTAAGCGGTGGCCGTATCGGTATTGCTTCACAAGCTTTGGGTATTGCCAGCGGTGCTTTGGAATTGGCTACCAAATATTCTAAAGAGCGTAAAGCATTCGGTAAAGAGATCATGCACCACCAGGCCATCGCATTTAAATTAGCAGATATGGCTACTGATGTAGAAGCTGCAAGATTGCTTTGCCTGAAAGCAGCCTGGTTGAAAGACGAGCATGAAAATTATGATGTGGCATCTGCTACGGCAAAATTATTTGCTTCCCAGATCGCGCAAACAGTAACCAATGAAGCTGTTCAGATCCACGGTGGATACGGCTATGTGAAAGAATTCCACGTAGAGCGTTTAATGCGCGATGCGAAAATTACACAGATCTACGAAGGTACCAGTGAAGTACAGAAAATCGTGATCAGCAGATCTTTGTTGAAATAAGCTTATATATTATATACAATACGAAAGACCGGATTTTATTCCGGTCTTTTTTTGCTTTATACAAAGGTAAATACCCCCTGTACTGCCGGTCATATGCCCAACGTTTATATTTAATACGCTGTCTTATATTGTGAACCCTTTTCTGTTGTAAATCAACCTATTACCATGCGTATAAGTACAATATTTTTGCTCCTGATCTGTTGTTGTTTTGTGTATCAGCCGTCTCGGGCACAGGGGGAAAATATGAACTGGCACTATGGGAGAAATGTGTCCCTTAACTTTGGCCAGACACCATTAACCTTAAGTAACAGCCAGGTTAATGTGATGGAAGGCTGCTCCAGCATAAGCGATGCCAACGGTAATTTATTGTTTTATACTACAGGCTTTAAGATATGGGATAAAAATGGGGTTGAAATGCCCAATGCTACAGGATTATTGGGCAACGGGCCGGTATTTGGCGGACAATACGCCGGCTCGGGCTATAAAAGCGTACATATCATCAGGCATCCGGGCAATATGCAGCAATATTTTGTGGTCAGTGGTGATCCCTACGAAGAGACCATAAGAAAGCTGTATTATCATGTCGTGGACATGAGCCTGAATAATGGTCTTGGAGATGTGATTCCCGGCCAGAAGAATATAGAGATCATGAATGATGTGAGTGAGAATATCTCAGTACTCAGTGGTACCGATTGCAGGACCTATTGGTTAGCTGCGGCTAAAGGTGATATGAGCGACCAGTATTATACCTTTAAGATAGATGCCACCGGTTTTCATAATACCCCGGTGATCAATACCCTGCCTATGACGCTCCAGGGCTTTAACAGGGAACTGTTTCAGACCAACTACCCGAATAAGGTCATCGGTATATCCAACAATTATTTTTTTTCCCTTGACTTTAATGGTATTACCGGTGTGCTCAGCAATATGGATACCATTTTTACGGCAATAGGCCCGGTACCTTATTATAATGCCACACCCGGCATGAGTAAAGACAAATCAAAATTCTATTTTGGTAACGCTATGGTGAGCAATCTCTTTCAGTTTGATCTGAGCCTGCTCCCCAACCTGCCGGCTGTGATGAACTCAAAAGTACAGGTCATTCCTCCGCATCTTGACCCCGGTAGTCTCCTGTTTTATTTACGGACGGCCCCGGTTGGGGATAAAATTTATCTCATACAAAGGATCGGAATAAATAATAACAATATTGCAAGTTTGAGCAATGCCAGCCAACCAGGAGCCCAGGTGGTCTATACCCAGAATGCTTTACCCTTATATCCTGCTAATATTTATAGTGGTGTGTATTACACTTTAGGTACTGATGTAGTGATCAATCCGCCCTCGGACAGCTTGTTCCATACCGCTTCCGATACCGTACTCTGCAAGCAGGACAGCTACCAGCTTAATAGTAGCAATCCTAATGCCAGCCACTACGAATGGAGTACCGGTGCTACGACATCTTCTGTTACCGTAACACAATCCGGTACTTATTGGTTAAAAAGCAGTAATGCTTGCGAGATTGCCATTGATACCTTCCAGGTAACCTTTATAAACCCCGAAGTCGTCTTACCCACAGATACAGATTTTTGTGCCGGGAAGAGCCTGCTGATTGAGCCTGTTACCAACAATGCCGACAGTTACTTATGGAATACCGGTGATACAAGTGCCATGCTGACCGTTACAGCACCGGGAACTTATTATGTCGAGGTGATGCAGCAAGGCTGTAAAGCAAGCGATACCATAAATATTAAAGAGATCAATGCCTATGTGACCATTCTGCAGGAAGACACCCTGGTCTGTAACAATATGCCGATAAGCATCAGTGCCATATCCAACCTGGAAAGTACCTATTCCTGGAATGACGGAACTACCGGACCAACGCTCAGACCCGGCACAAGTGGCCAATATATAGTAACTGCGGTCAACCGCTGCGGCAGCTTTACAGATGAGGTAATGGTGGAAGTGATAGATTGCGTATGTTCGGTAAAAGTGCCGGATGCATTTACCCCTAATGGAGACGGGCTAAATGATGCGCTGGCCCCTGTGTTTGCCCCGGGATGTAATATGCAGGCCTTTAATTTCAGGATCTATAACCGCTTTGGCCAACTGGTATTTACCGGTATACGCCCGGGGCAGGGATGGGACGGTTATTTTAACGGCCGTGCGGCAGAGACCGGGACTTATATGTACTACCTGGATTATAAAGATATCTACTCCGGCAATAGTGTGCAGCTCAAAGGAGATATTACCTTGATGAGATAAGCTACTTACAGGTTTACATGCAGCTTTAAATAACGGTCAACACATAAGCAAGAGTGAGGATGCAGGCAGAGAAAACAAAATGATCCTCTTTGATACAAGACCTTTAATCCTTTACTTGAGCCTCATTTATTGAAAGCAGAAAACCACGCTGTTTTGCTTTAGTTGAGCCCAACGTTTGGAGGCAATCGCCTGTCTTATATTTCTGAATCTTATTGCTTATTAATCAATCTATTATCCGCTATGCGTACCAGTGTTCTGTTTTTATTCCTGCTTAGTTGTTGCTTTACTTATCAACTATCCTGGTCACAGGGCGAGAATATGAACTGGCATTATGGGAAAAATGTGTCTGTTAACTTCGCACAGAACCCGCTGGTAGTGAATACCAGTCAACTCTATACCCTGGAAGGCTGTGCTACCGTAAGCGATGCCAATGGCGACCTGCTTTTCTATACTACAGGTTTTAAGATCTGGAATAAAAACGGGGTAGAAATGCCCAATGCTACCGGCTTACAGGGCAATGGCCCTGTACAGCCGGGGCAACCTCTTCCTGCCGGATCGGGCTATAAAAGTGTACAAATCATCAAACATCCCGGTAATCCAAATCAATACTTTGTAGTCAGCGGAGATCCGCAGGAGCTGGCCGTAAAAAAGCTGTATTACCATGTGGTAGATATGAGCTTAAATGCCGGTTTAGGAGATGTGGTCGCCGGGCAGAAGAATATAGAGATCATGAGTAATGTGAGTGAGCATCTTTCTGTATTCAGCGGTACCGATTGTAAATCCTATTGGTTAATAGCACCCACACATGGCTATAGCGGCCAATATTATACCTTTAAGATAGATGCTACAGGCTTTCACAATACCCCGGTGATCAATACGCTGCCGATCAACTTCCAGGGCTACAAAGAATTGTTCCAGGCCAAAGACCTGCATACCGCTATAGGACTCACCGGTACTCATTTATTCACCCTGCAATTTGATGGGATTAACGGTACACTCACTAATTTTGATACCGTATCTACCGTAATGGGAGCTCCGCAATACTTCAATTGCGCACCGGGCATGAGTAAAGACAAATCAAAGTTTTACTTTGGTAACTCTTCCGTGAGTAACCTTTACCAGGTTGATCTGAATCTTTTGCCCAACCTGAACGCTGTGGTCAATTCAAGAGTGGAGATCATACCCCCTCGCCCTACGTTCAGCTTTATATTCCACTTAAGAGCAGCCCCGGTCGGAGATAAAATATACCTCATACAGAGCGTATATAATGGTACAGGCAACCAATATATCTCATCATTAAACAATGCCAGTCAGCCTGCGGCACAGGTAGTTTATACCCAGGATGCCCTTCCCTTATTTCCTCCCAATATTTTTTCGACCTCCTATTATTACACTTTGGGTACAGAGGTCGTGATAAACCCGCCTGCCGACAGCGTGTTCAACAATGCATCAGATACACTGCTCTGCAATCGAGAAAGCTACGAGTTAAACTGCCCCAATACCGATGCCAGCCAGTTTCTATGGAGTACAGGTGCTACAAGCTCAGGTATAAATGTCACACAATCCGGCACCTATTGGGTAAGGAGCAGCAATGTCTGCCAGGTAGTGTATGATACTTTTCATGTAAGCTTTGTCAACCCCGAACTAACTTTACCTGGAGATACACAGCTATGCGCCGGCAAGAGCCTGGTGATAGATGCGATAGCTCCCGGTGCTGATACTTATTTGTGGAATACAGGTGCTACCGACTCCCGTATTACCGTCACTGAGCCAGGTACCTATTACGTGGAAGTGAGCCAGCAAGGTTGTAAAGTATCTGATACCATACATATCGAAGGGCTCAACGCTTATGTGACTATTTTACAGAACGACACACTGATCTGTAACAATATGCCGATTACGGTACAGGCAACATCCAATTTAGAAAGCACCTTCCGGTGGAATGACGGTACCACAGGTCCTGTACTTACCCCATCCACCAGCGGGCAATACATCGTAACCGCCACCAATCGTTGTGGTGATTTCAGCAAATCGGTCAATATCGAAGTAGTGGATTGTGTCTGCTGGGCCAAAGTGCCGGATGCCTTTAGTCCCAACGGAGATGGTATTAATGATGCTTTAAGACCTATGTTCGCTCCGGGCTGCAATATCCAGGCTTTTAATTTCAGGATCTATAACCGTTATGGGCAACTGGTATTTACCGGCATCCGCCCGGGGCAGGGCTGGGATGGCTACTTTAACGGAAGGCCTGCCGAGAACGGGATCTATATGTACCAATTAGAGTACACCGACATTTATTCCGGTAAAGCTACCCGTATGAAAGGAGATATTACCTTGCTTCGTTAAGGTATGTTACTTTTGGTCTCAGAGTACATAATATTTCCCGATAGGGTCAAAAAAATAAATGGTATGAGGAGCTACAGCAATGTCGATCCAGTCACCGATCTCTGTACGCTCATATTGTTCTGTCGTAACCTGGTATTTATTGTGAGGAGGTAAAGCCGCAAGTTCCAGGAAACATTTGCCCACGTGTTCAAAATAAAGTTTACCGCTTACCTGTACTTTATAGAGAATAAGTACAGCTTCTTTATAGTCTTTACGTATCGGGCGAATGCTCACGCGGTAAACAACGTAGCACAGTATTGCATATAGAATAGAACATACGAGGATATAGCCTAAGCCGAAATCATCTATATCGCCATATTCATGAGTGAGTGATCTTTTTATTTTTTGATAAACCATACCAAATGCCTCGAAGCAGACAACTGCTAATGAAGGGATGAGCAGATAAAATAGCTTCAGCCTGTTTTTAAACAGCACCTTTATTTCCCTTTTCTGGCTATCATTCATGGGCACAGATTGCCAGGTTAAGCCACTACGATTGATCCAGGAGATCATACTGCTACCTGCATCTGGTAGATCCTTGGCGTTAAGCCGACCATAGCCTTAAAGATCTTGATGAAATAGTTGGCATCGGAAAAGCCGGTCTGGTAAGCCACCTCTTTGATGCTCTGTTGCATCTTCAGCAAATGCTTGGCCTGGTCGATACGCTCCCTGGTGATAAACTCATTAGGAGAGATGCCCAGCTCCTGCTTAAACAATTTGAAAAAATTAGATTTACTTAAGTAAGCCATTTTGGCGATCTTTTCCAGCGACAATTTCTGGTGAAGATTCTGCCTGATATAGTTTACGGCAAAGGCCAGCCTCGAATTGGACTTATTTAAAAAAGAACTGCTTTGTACCAGCTGGCTGCCCTGGGTCTGCATCAGGCGCACCAGCAATTCCTTTAATGCAAAATCAACCATGAGGTCCTTTTGCTTATTATCCTCCATAGCTACACGCATAATATTCTGTGTAGCGGCCACCAGTGGTTCATTATTGAAGAGGTAAAAATGCTCGGCCTCTACCGACCAGGCATCATCAGATACCTTTGGCTGGTTCAGGTTCAGGAATTGCAAGGTTTGCTCTATATACTCGGCACTTAAACTAAGCGTGATACATTGTGAAGGCTGCTCATCTGCCTCCGGGAAATCAATGACCATAGTCTCTCCCGGTGCTACTAAAACGCTCTCGCCGGGCAGGTAATCAAAATAATTGGTCTTATTGTCCAGCTTCATAGACTTCTTGCCCTGCAGCATGGCCGTGAAGGTGAGGTCATCAAACTTCAGGCGGATATCCTTTTCTGCACGATGCGTTTCAAATACCGAGAATTCACAGGACTCCATGGAAAAGGTAGTCTTGTGCTCTACAGTCCCGTGTGCCCTGGCTTGCAGGTCGAAGGGCAGGCTATTGATTAAAAAACGTGCGGCATGCTGATTCATAGTTATCTGATGTCTGGGGTAAAAACTCTTCATCTCAAATATACATTTTTTCGGCGCTCAATATTCATTATCAAAATCATTTAACATTATCAATCAAAAGATGATTTTACTATCCTTCAATACGATTTTGCTATCCTTTTTATCCTGCAAAAAATAATTTAGTCGAACTAAATAAAGATAATTATGAGCACAATTATTGCAAGACCGGACTTCAAAGCCCATTATGATAATTTCATCAATGGTAAATGGATGGCACCTGTACAAGGTAAATATTTCGACAACATCTCCCCGATAGACGGCAAGCCCTTTACGAAAGCGGCACATTCCACGAAAGAAGATATAGCCTTGGCTGTAGATGCAGCCGCAGAAGCATTTAAGACCTGGTCTAAGACATCAGCCACAGAGCGTAGCCTTATCCTGAATAAGATCGCAGATCGCCTGGAAGCAAACTTAGAACTATTGGCTGCCACAGAAACTATTGATAACGGCAAAGCCGTGAGAGAAACATTAGCCGCAGACATTCCTTTAGCTATTGATCACTTCCGTTACTTTGCAAGCGTTATACGTGCCGAGGAAGGTTCCCTGACCGAGCTGGACGAGTACACCGTTTCCCTCATCGTGCATGAGCCGGTGGGCGTAGTGGCGCAGATCATCCCCTGGAACTTCCCGATCTTAATGGCCGTATGGAAACTGGCCCCGGCTTTGGCTGCAGGCTGTACCGTAGTTTTAAAACCGGCAGAAAGCACCCCCATCTCTATCCTGGTACTGATGGAACTCATCGAAGACCTGATCCCTGCAGGTGTGGTAAACATAGTAAACGGCTTTGGAGCAGAACTGGGCAAAACCCTGGTGACTAATCCTAAAGTAAATAAAGCAGCATTTACCGGATCAACCGCTACCGGTCGCCTGGTGATGCAATATGCTACAGAAAATATTATTCCCGTAACCCTGGAGCTGGGTGGTAAATCTCCCAACATCTTCTTCCCGTCTATCTTTGACGAAGACGATGCCTTCCTGGATAAAGCGATAGAAGGCGCTGTACTCTTTGCCCTCAACCAGGGAGAGATCTGTACCTGTCCATCACGTATCCTGGTGCATGAGTCCATCGCAGACCGGTTTATAGAAAGAGTAAAAGAAAGAACAGAAGCCATCAAAGTAGGTAATCCTTTAGACAAAACAGTCATGATGGGTGCCCAGGCTTCTAAAATTCAGCAGGAGAAGATCGCTTCCTACCTGAAGCTGGGTAAAGAAGAAGGAGCTGAAGTGATTACCGGAGGTGAAGTAAATGTCCTTGAAGGAGACCTGGAAAGCGGGTACTATATCAAGCCGACGATCTTCAAAGGCAATAACAAAATGCGCATCTTCCAGGAAGAGATCTTCGGTCCTGTAGTATCGCTGACTACTTTTAAAACAACAGAAGAAGCTATAGAGATTGCCAACGATACCTTGTATGGTCTGGGTGCCGGCGTGTGGACACGTGATGCACATGAACTGTACCAGGTGCCAAGAGCTATACAGGCCGGACGTGTATGGGTGAACCAATATCACTCCTATCCTGCAGGTGCACCATTTGGCGGTTACAAGCAATCCGGTATCGGGCGCGAAAACCACAAAATGATGTTAGGATATTATCGCCAGGAGAAGAATATGCTGATCTCTTACAACAAAAATAAACTCGGCTTCTTTTAGCAGCAAAGCTTGTAGCAGGTACAAGTAAGCATAAAAAGATTGCCTCCTGTATTGAATTGAAGCCCGGAATAGAAATAGAATATTCTAAGAACAAGTAGGTGCAGCTGCTCATACTGTCTATTTTTGTTTTATAAATTGGTTAAAGGCCGGGCCAGGTAAGATACAGCAGAGGCAATCTTTTATTAAATCAGAGTAAATCAAAATTTTTAAAAATGATGAAACGGCTTGAGGCTACAGATAAAGCAATTGCACTCATCAGGGAATTAGTAGCCCTGCACGGAGACCTGATGTTTTACCAGGCAGGTGGTTGCTGCGAAGGCACCCAGCCCCAGTGCTTTGAAAAAGGCGGCTTTTATGTGCGCACCAATGATGTACTCATCGGTACCATAGAAGGCTTTGAGTTCTGGGTAGATAAAGACCTTTTTGAATACTGGAAACATGCGCATTTCGAGCTGGACGTACTGGATGGCTTCGGTGTAGGCGGCTTCTCGCTGGAAGCACCGCTGGGCAAGACTTTCAAGATCAATTACCGGATCTTTACCGATGAAGAAGCAGAACAGCTGGAGCCGGTAAGCCGGATGGAATAAACGCATTCAGGTGTTATAGATAGGATAATAGCTGATCTTTTGACAAATCAAGGTGTGTTGACCACGGTCAGCCACCTTTTTTATTGCAATAACCAGTACCATAAAGCAATAGTGAGAAAAGACAGGGGAATACCCACGCCCACCATCATATTACACAACCTGGGCTTCAAACCATAAGAGGCAGCCACCAGGCAGGCCGTGATCATAGGGGCCATAGCCGATTCGATGACACATACATCAATCATTAAACCATCCTTACCCAATACCCATTTATACAGCACAAAAATAACTGCAGGAAACAGGATCAGCTGGTAAGCAAGTCCAAGGGCGAGGTAAGACCAGTAAGGGCTTTTCCTGTCGATACGTAATTGAAATCCCACCGATACCAGTGCTAAAGGGCTTACCGTCGTCGTGATCTTTTCCAGCGCTTCATCTGCTACATCAGGCAGCGCATAACCGCTGATATTTAAACCCATCGCCAGGATAAAAGCAATAAAAGGAACGAAAGAAAACATTCTTTTCAGGATCGTTTGCCAACTGGTAGTACCTTTTGAATAAACAGAAGCAATAAAAATGCCGACCGTCGACAGCGCCACGAAGGTTCCCGGGAGGTCGATCATGATCAGCGTTTCCAGTCCCTCCTTGCCATATAATGCCTGGATGACCGGGATGCCGACAAATGAAGTATTGCCAAAACCTGCAGTCATGATCAGGCAGCCCGTTAAAGCGCGCGACCAGCCAAATGCTTTGCCCAGGCTGATAAATAAAATGCAGGCCAGTAAAACAGAGAGCCAGGGCATCAATACAGGCAAGAGCAAGTCACCCGATAAATGTAATTTGGGAATATAGTACAAAGCCATTGCCGGCAGGCTGATGTTGATCACAAATTGATTCAGCACCGTATGCGTATTCCGGGGCGTACTTTTTACAAATTGAAGTACCACACCGATTACCAGGCAAAGAAAAAGTAAGAGAATACTGGACATAATAGGTACACTTCAGGCATCCCGGGAAATAGGAATGTTGCCACAAAATTAATTGTATTTAAGGTTTAGGTGTTGGGGCATTTAGCATACTTTGGTAATTTGAAGTGGCCAGGCTGCACCTGTTACAGTAGTAAAGAGCGATGTCTTGAACCCCTATTTTTTTAAATGTGTCATGCTGAGCCTGTCGAAGCATTAAGGGAGCACCCTTCGGCTGGGCTCAGGGTGACATTTCGTTGCCCCGTATTTTTTCAAGCGTGTCATGCTGAGCCTGTCGAAGCATTAAAGGAACACCCTTCGACTGGGCTCAGGGTGACATATCCACGAACCGTCCTGTCTACCGGGCGATAGCGGGTGGAGCCATCTCTTTCAAATTATAAATGGTTATGATTAATTGTTAATGATAGTAACTGATGAAGTCATTTCCTCCCAGTGCCATGAAGATTGCTTGACTACATTTCATTCGCACCTTTAACTATTCACTATTCATTATTCACTGTTAACTATTAACAATTCACCATTAAATAAGATTGCTCCCCTCCATTTTATGCTATGTGCAATGGTAATTTTCGGGCAATATTTAAAGCTTAATCTTAAAACCCTTCCTCAGCAGAAAGATAACGCCATTTACCCGGCGGTAATTTATCCAGCCGCACTTTACCCATCCTGATGCGCTTAAGACCGATCACTTTAAGGCCGACCAATTCACACATCCTGCGGATCTGGCGCTTCTTCCCCTGGCGCAAGATAAACCGGAGCTGTTCCTCATTTTGCCAGGCCACCTTCGCCGGTTTTAATTTTTCACCATCAAGGCTCAGGCCAAAATTCAATAAAGCCAGGCCATTATCATCAATCTTTCCGCTTACCCTTACCAGGTATTCCTTTTCCACCTTATTCACATCGCCGATCAATTGCTTCGCGATCCTCCCATCCTGGGTTAATACCAGTAAGCCCACAGAATCAATATCTAAACGTCCTGCCGGTGCTAAGCCGTAAAGGTGACGCGGATCAAAAGTAATACCACTTTCATCCTCTTCCCATTGATTCGCTGCAGTAATTAATTCCGCTGCGGCTTTATAACCTTTCTCCGGCTGGGCACTTACATAGCCTACCGGTTTATTCAATAAAATAGTCACCCGGTTGTCCTGGCTGCTTTTCGCTTTACCACTCAGTTCTATGATATCCTGGTCAGAGACCCTTTCGCCTTTTTCCTTGACCACCACACCGTTTACCTTCACCCAACCTTTGGATATATACACATCTGCCTCCCTCCTGGAGCAATAACCTAAATGGGCCAGCCGCTTGGCTAAACGCATACCGTCTCTTTCGTCCCTGCTTTCTGATTTTTTCATTTAATGCAAAAATAAACTTTGCCGGAGAAAGAACACCCGGCTAATTTGATTAATTTAGACCATATGAAAAAGATATGTATTATAGGAGGGGGGAATTTAGGCCAGGCTATAGCAGAAGGGCTGGTTTCGGGCGACTTTATCAGTGCCGGGAATATAACCATTACACGCAGAAATCTGGCACAGCTGGAAGTATTAAAAACAAAAGGCGTGAACGTCTCTGCAGATAATAGCGCGGCCATCAAAGACGCAGACTGGATCATACTGGCCGTAAAGCCCTTCCAGGTAGCCGATATACTGAAAGAAATAGGTAAAGAGATCAATGTACGCAGACAAGGGCTCATCAGCGTGATCACGGGTGTAAGCCTGGATGACCTGGCTGCAATGACCGGCAACGAACTGACCATTTTCAGGGCAATGCCCAATACAGCTATTGCTATAAAAGAAAGTATTACCTGTCTGAGCAGCAATAGCGACAATAAAGAACACCGGGATTTTGTACAGGACCTGTTTAACCAGCTGGGCAAATCCATCTATATAGAAGAGCAACTGATGGATGCCGCCACCGTATTAGGAGCCTGTGGCACCGCCTATGCCATGCGCTATATGCGGGCAAACATACAGGGAGGCATAGAGATCGGCTTCGATGCCCAGACTGCTGCACTTATCGCTGCCCAGACGGTAAAGGGGGCAGCAGAACTTTTGCTGAGCCGGAATACACACCCGGAACAGGAGATCGATAAAGTGACCACCCCTAAAGGATGTACCATAGCAGGACTCAATGAAATGGAACACCAGGGCTTCAGCTCTTCCCTGATCAAAGGCATAGCAACCAGCTATAATAAAATAAAGAAAGATATGTAAAAAAGGCCTGCTTAGACTTCCCCGGGAAGTCTAAGCGCGAAAAAATGTACATTTGCCCCAGTTTTTAAAGGTATAAACAGGATAAACGATGAATATTCAGGAACTACAAACGAGAAGCGCTAACCAATGTGAACTGTGTGCAGCTACAACAGGATTAAAAGTCTATGAAGTGAGTGCAGCACCCAAAAGCGTAAGAGATACGGAAATTTATATATGCGAAAAATGTATGGCCCAGATTGATAAAAAAGCAGACCTGGAGCAGGCCCACTGGCAAGAGCTTTTAGGCACCGCCATGTGGAGCGAAGTACCGGCCGTACAGGTAGTGGCCTGGCGTATGCTGAACCGCTTCCGGCAAGAAAGCTGGGCCGCCGACAATATTGATATGATGTACCTGGATGAAGAACATATGGCCTGGGCCAAAGCCAGCGGAGATCATGAAAATGATGCTGAGGTGGAGCTGCACCGGGATTGTAACGGTGCCCAGTTAAACGCAGGCGATACCGTAGTACTGATCAAATCACTCGATGTAAAAGGCTCTACCGTAAATGCTGCGCTGGGTACCGTAGTGAAAAATATCAGGCTGGACCCTAATGATACAGGCTATGTAGAGGGGAGGATAGAAGGGCAGTCGATTATGATCAAAACTATTTACGTTAAAAAACAGGGTGCAGAACAAATGCTCTGATCTTAAGACACATCATGATAAACACCGTTCAGCTTTTAATACTGGCAGTAGCGCTCTTCGTGGTATTTTTACTCACAAGACTATATAAGCAGTCCCGCAAGGTGGCTGAAAGCGATATACCCGATGCCAAAACCATTAAGCGCGTATTGGCCGCAGATGTGGCCTTTTACGAGAAACTGGATGCATCAGAGCAAAGCCGCTTTGAAGAGCGCGTGGTTTATTTTTTACAGCATATCCGCATCACACCGGTGCAGGGAGCAGCCGTAAAGCCGGCAGACCGGGTCTTTGTGGCCGCTGCCGGGGTGATTCCGATGTTCCGGTTTCAACATTGGTTTTACAACAACCTGGATGAAGTATTGATCTATCCCGATACCTTCAGTAAAGACTTTGAACTAAAAGGAGAGCACCGGAATGTTGCCGGTATGGTAGGCGATGGCTTCATGCACAGGACCATGATCCTGTCTTTGCAATACCTCAGGGCAGGCTTCCTGCAACAGACCAAAGGCAATACCGCCATCCATGAATTTGTACACCTGGTCGATAAATCAGATGGTGCTGTGGATGGCATACCGGAAGAACTCTTTTCCGCCTCCTGTTCAAAAGCCTGGGTGAGCCTGATGCACGAATATATCAAAGAGATCAGGGAAAATGAGATCAAAGACATCAATCCTTATGGAGCAACCAATCCACAGGAATTTTTTGCAGTGGCCTCCGAATACTTTTTCCAGGAACCTGAATTATTGGAAGCCAACCACCCGGACCTTTACCGGATGCTGGACCTGGCCTTTCAACATAATACTCCTTCCAAATAGCTAAGTGCACCCTTTAAACGGTGCACTTATTTCATTTATAGCAATTACCCGGGCCTTTTTAATAAAACTCAAGCTCCATCCTGCCTGTTTCTGATTTTGCCGGAACAGACCCTTTTTTTCGGCATAATTAAAAACTTCATGAAAATCCTGTTTTTGAAGCATAATTGAATGCTGTAAAGCCTGGATAGGTATCTTCTTTTGTCATTCCTTGAATTAAATTATTACTGCTGCATCCTTTATTATCAGGTATTCTTTGGGGCTGATCAGGGTTTTTTATAAAAAAATTATAAAAAAGAAATCCAAAGCTCAAGATTGCTCGTATATGTATGTAAACCCTTTTATGACTGTTCCTGTATAATCTAATTAGGGTGAAAATAATTTTCTAACAAAAAAATAATGGTAATGAAAAAAGAAACAGACCTGAATGTGACAAATCCCGAGGTGCTGAGTACCTCTTTGTCAAGAAGAAATTTTTTAGCATTTGCAGGAATAGGCGTGCTGGGCACTGCTTTGGTAAGTTCCTGTAAGCGCGACTCCGGCGTTATGCCCGATGGCACTATCGACCTGGGTGGCGGCGATATCGGCATTTTAAACTATGCCTATGCTTTAGAACAACTGGAGGCCGCATTTTACACCAAAGTAGCATCCAGCTTTTATGCAGGGGCATCAGCCGACGAGATCAGCCGCCTGACTGAGATCCGGAATCATGAAATTGCACACCGCGAATTCTTTAAAAATGCCTTAGGCAGCTCTGCCATCCCGGACCTGGAAGTAGACTTTTCATCAATAGACTTTAACAGCAGAAACAGCGTACTCGCTACTGCAAAAGCCTTTGAAGACCTGGGCGTATCTGCTTATAACGGGGCAGGTAAATTGATTGTAAATGGCGATTATCTCTTGCTGGCAGGAAAGATCGTTTCCGTAGAAGCGCGCCACGCAGCCTATATCCGCGATATCATCAGCAACGGAAGTTTTGCTAATTCAGAAGTAGTGGATTCAAATGGATTGGAACTGAGCAGAGATCCTAATGCAGTACTCTCCATTGCCGGCACCTTCTTAAAATCAAAAATATCAGCAAAAAATTTACCCACCTCCTAAATCAAAACAATATGAACTTCGGAAATATTTTAAACGAGATAGAAAGTACAGACCCGGAAGTATTTGAGAAAGTAAGCCAGCGCAGGCATATCTTCAAAAGCTTCGGTACTAAAGTAGCCCTGGCAGCTTTACCCTTTGCCATAGGTAGTATGTTTAAAAAAGCCTACGGACAGACTACAGGTTCCATCATAGATGTATTGAACTTTGCCTTGACCCTGGAATACTTAGAAGCGGCCTTTTACGAGCAAGGTTCTGCCAATCCTGCATTATTTCCCACATCAGCGGCAGCCAGTGCTATCGCAACTATTGGTCAGCACGAAACCGCCCACGTTAATTTCCTGAAAAGCGCCATTCTCGCTTCCGGTGGTACTCCGGTATCCTCCCCGGTCTTTGATTTTACGGCAGGTGGTACCTTCCCTGATGTCTTTGTCAGCTACCAGACTTTCCTGGCCGTGGCACAGACCTTCGAAGATACCGGCGTAAGAGCTTATAAAGGCCAGGCAGGTAACCTGATCAGCAATAATGATGTATTGACCGCAGCACTTAATATCCATTCCGTGGAAGCAAGGCATGCGGCCCATATTCGCCAGATGCGCAAAGCCAACGGTTTTGGTGATGTGAAGCCCTGGATTACCAATAATGACAGTGGTATAGGTGCCGTAGTACAGGCAAGTTACGATGGAGAAGAGAATACCCTACAGGCAGGTATCCAGATCAAAGATATCAATGGTAAAGCAATCTCAATGAGCGATGCAAGTGAGGCTTTTGACGAGCCGCTGAGCAAAGACCAGATCCTGGCCATAGTTGCTCCGTTTATTGTTTAATCAATAATACAACACACCTGCAAATTTTAGGAATAACAAAAATGCCGTCCTGCATTTAAAAGGCATTTTTGTTATTCATCTTAAAAAATCAACATCATTAAAATTTATCTAACAGTATAAAAACAATTATTATGGAATTATTCAGCAATGCCCCGATTTTATTATTGTCTATGCCCGGTGGTATAGAGTGGTTGTGGATTATTCTGGCCGTGATTATCTTATTCGGCGGCAAGAAAATCCCTGAGTTGGCAAAAGGCCTGGGTAAAGGCATGAGAGAATTTAAAGATGCCAAAGACGGCATCAGGAAAGATATTGAGACCGAGATGAACAAAAAAGAAGAGATCGGAACAGTTAACAACTAAGGAATAACAGCCTAAAAATTTTTCCTATGAGTTTCATTTTGCAACAAATACAGAAGCACAAACTAATAGATCCTACAGCAACAATGAACCTGACGGATCACATTGAGGCTTTCCGTTGGCACCTGATCCGGTCCCTGCTGGTGATTGTGGGCTTTTCTATCCTGGTATTCTTAAATATTGAGTGGATATTCACCCATATTATCCTGGCACCAGCTCATTCCGACTTTATCTCCTACCAGTGGTTTGATCGCTTAGGCAAATGGTTACATACCGATGCATTAAGTATGGGAGATTTCAGGTTGAATTTTCAAAACACCGAATTGGCCGGGCAGTTTATGATGAGTTTTACCGTCTCCTTCGTCATAGGTTTGATCCTTTCCTTTCCTTATGTAGTTTGGGAATTCTGGAGATTTTTGAAGCCGGCTCTGCACCCGCATGAGATCAGGAAATCAAGAGGAATCGTATTTTGGCTCAGCCTTTTATTCTTGATGGGCGTACTCTTTGCTTACTATATTGTTGCCCCTTTCACCATCAGCTTCTTCGCCAGCTACGAGATCAGTCCCGATTTTAAAAACAATATCATGATCGGGAATTACTACGACATGATGAGCGACCTGATGATAGGCATGGGGATTGTGTTTGAACTGCCAGTACTGGTTTATTTTTTATCCCAGGTTGGTATACTTACCCCTGCTTTAATGAAACAGTACAATAAGTTTGCCATCATTATTATCCTGGTTTTGGCCTCCGTCATCACTCCGCCCGATTGGCTGAGCATATGGATCGTTGCCTTACCCCTGATGTTATTATATCAACTCAGCATATTTATTAGTTTTAAAGTTTTAGCGAAGAAAAAAGCAGTAGCAGAAACATAATTAGAAGATTAGCCTGGTATTTGTTTTAAAGCATAGGTATATTCAATCAAAAACGCATCTAGCCAGGCTGATGCGTTTTTTGATTGATATAGTTTAGGCCGCTGCAAATTCTTTTCAGCTACACAGTGTCGCACAAAGTGCTTAAAAATTCCGGTTCATTAAGAAATTGAGCAGTTGCACAAAAGGTTGTTTGCGTTCTGCAGGAACGCTAATGAGTTCCAGTGCTTCCAGTGCCTTATTGGTATAGAGTTCGATCGCCTGTTTGCAAGTTGCATCTACGCCCAGTTGCTGGTAAATATGCAGCATACCGTTTAATTTATCCTCTCCTTTGAGCTCTTTTAACCTGGACAGTTCAAGCGCCATTCCTTCGTCCGCTTTTGCCTGTGCATTGATCGCTAAAAATGTTTTTTTATTGGCCTGTATGTCCCCGCCTATCTGCTTGCCTACAGCCTCTTCTGTTCCGAAGCTGTCCAGGAAGTCGTCCTGTAACTGGAACGCGATGCCCAGGTTCAGACCAAATTCATAGATCCTTTTAGCCTGCTCTTGTGTCGCCTCTGCGCAGATAGCGCCCATTTGCATACTGGCAGCCAGCAATACCGCTGTTTTTAAGCGGATCATTTCTATATAATCCTGCTCCGCAACCACATCCTGTTGCTCAAAGTCCATATCATACTGCTGTCCTTCACAGACCTCTATTGCCGTTTGATTAAATAAACTCAATACCGCAGGCAGGTGAGCAGCATTGACATATTGCAGGCACCGGTAAGCATAGATATTCATTACATCTCCGGACAAGATCGCAGCAGTAGTGCTATATTGTTTATATACCGTAGGTTTGCCCCTTCTTAGCGGAGCCTCGTCCATAATGTCGTCATGCACCAGGGTGAAATTATGGAATAATTCCACGGCCATTGCCGACCAATACACATCTTCCGTTACCGTTTCGCTGAACAATGCAGCAGCCATCAGGCACACAGAAGGCCTTATTCTTTTGCCACCTAATTGCAGCATATAATGACAAGGATCATATAGGTTTTGAGGACTGCCTTTAAACAATCCTTTTTTTTCTTGTTTCTTCAGAAAATACTCAAATTGTTCCGCCTGTTCTTTGAAGTTTAGCATATTCTTAGCTTAATTATGAAAGCCCATATAGGCCTTGGGATGCGAAGTTAATTAAACATTTTTGAAAGCCATAAACTACCCTTTCTTTGTTAAAATTTAATCGATATTTAATAATTCTATCATGTAATTTATATATTTGTAAAGTGAACCAATATGTAATATTGTATAGATTATGAAGAAAATGGCAAGAGGTTTAAAAACCGCTACACTGATGTTGTGTGCAACGGGACTGCTTTTCAATGCAAATGCGAGCGGACCTGAGAAAGATTATGCAGTGCTGGAAGTAGTGGCAGATGCGGAACCTGTAGTTGCAGAGCCGGTAGTCAATATTAATGATGCAAAGGCTTTTAGTGTATATGCAGACCGCTTATACAAAGAGATCAATTTTGAAAAAGGAAAGAAACTCAATAAAGAAGTCTTTCTTAAAGCCTATCATGGCTACCTCAATTTATTGCATTCCGGCCAGCTGGATACCCGCAGAGATATATTGAGCGTATGCGATTTTAGCTTGTCTTCCAATCAACCCCGTCTTTGGGTGATTGATCTTAAAAAAAGGAAAGTACTGTTCAATACCTTAGTCGCACATGGGCAGGGTAGTGGAGAAGAGTTTGCTACAGCATTCTCTAATGTGGAAGGATCTCATCAGAGTAGTATGGGCTTCTTTGTTACTGCCAGTACTTACTATGGAGATAAAGGATATTCTTTAAAGCTCGAAGGTAAAGATCAGGGTTATAATGATCAGGCCTACAGCAGGGCGATTGTGATCCATGCGGCCGATTATGTGAGTTATGACTTTATAGCAGCTAACAACAGGCTGGGCCGTAGTTGGGGTTGTCCCTCTCTGCCTTCAGAATTGAACCGTCCTATCATTGATATGATAAAAGGAGGTACAGCTTTATTCATCTACTCCAAGAATCCAAAATATCTGGCCTCTTCGAAGTGGTTGAAAAATCATCCTACAATAGATGCCTCAGAAAAAATGAAGATGGATAATGACAACACCATGCTTGCAGAAGTGTTGACCGCAAAACCACAATTAGATTCAGTAGCCAGGCCTGCAGCGCCCAAGCCAAAGCCCGAGCTCAAGCCGATACCGGCAGCAGCCTATTTTCAATAAATAAAATAGTGTTTTAGGTAATAATAAAAGAAGTCTGGTGTTCCATTGAGCACCAGACTTTTGCTTTGTGTTATTGCTACTTTTTAGTCTTGCTAACGCAGGAGTTATTACATTCAGCTTCTGTGGCAAATCCTTTCGGGCCGCATCCACTATAGCCTATCATTTCACAGGTGTTATTATTACTATTATAAAACCAGGTTTCGAAATAAGCGGTGCAGGCCTCACCGGTTGGAGGCGTGTCGCCACAGGGACCGGTAGGATCATTACATACTCTTTTGTTGCAGGCACTGAAGCTGATCAGGCAAATAGCTAATACTCCTAAGGATTTTAACATGGTTGATACAAATTTAAGGGGTTTAAAAATTGTGATACTATAATAGACGAAGGCCTGATCTCAATCCTTAGTGTATTGATGAGATTTGACAATCGTGGCAAGATCATTAAGAAATGAGGACAGGTTAAGCTTAATATAGTTGAGTTAAAAGCTACAGATAAGCCTTAATGCTTCGCGGTTTATATGATTGTCAATGAATTTTTATCCTTTTTAAAATGATTTTTTTCCTTGTAATCCTTACTATCATTGGTTTTTGAGGTATTAGTTATAAATATATTGATTAGAGTTTAAAAAAGATTTGGAAAGGTGGGATTAAAGCGCTTATCTTTGCACTCCGTTCGAGGGACGGGTAGTTCTTAAAAGATTGGCGGAAAGACAGAGTGGTATTGAGTTTGAGGGGATTTTGCCAAATGATTTTTCTAAAATAAAAATGAAAAAACATTTGGTTAAGAAATAAAGGTTGATTACCTTTGCACTCCACTTCGAAAGGGGGGTGGTTAACAAAGAGATAGCAAAAGGGAAGATATCCGGTTCGATTCCGGGATGCTAACAAAGGGTAACGA
>MKTB01000024.1 GCA_001897525.1 Bacteroidetes bacterium 43-16
TACCAATTCTATTACCCTTGAAGCAGGACAGGCAATGGATGCAGACCTTCACTACACTATTTATGATATACAAGGAAAGCGGCTGCCACCTGCCCAATATACCTGTACAATAAGTCAAGGCAAGATCATTATAGACATTCAACAACTGGCCGATGGTATATACTCTATCCAACTGGACAGCAAGGAAGGCAGCGGCAGCAAGGTTTTTATAAAACGATAGCAGGTTTACTGAAATCGAAAAAGCCTCCGATAATCAACCTGATTTTGAGACCAGGTATATGGTTTAAACAAAGAGTCCCTGTTTTCTGAACAGGGACTCTTTGTTTAAAATACTTATTTTGATTAAGCAATAGTAATGCTGTCATCCAGGTAAACATCCTGGATCGCGTTCAGCAATTCAACGCCTACTTTCATATCTTTCTGGAATGCTTTACGGCCAGAGATCAATCCCATACCACCGGCACGTTTGTTGATCACCGCTGTAGTTACCGCTTCAGCCATATCAGAAGCTCCTTTAGACTCACCACCGGAGTTGATCAGGCCTGCACGACCCATGAAGCAATTCGCTACCTGGTAACGGGCCAGGTCGATCGGGTTATCAGTAGTCAGTTGATCGTACACTAATTTAGAAGTTTTACCTACTTTAATGGCATTGTAACCACCATTGTTAGTCGGTAATTTTTGCTTAATAATATCTGCCTGGATGGTAACCCCTAAGTGGTTAGCCTGTGCAGTAAGATCCGCAGCAGCATGATAATCTACACCATCTACTTTGAAAGCAGAGTTTCTCAGGTAGCACCACAACACAGTAGCCATACCTAAAGAGTGTGCATATTCAAAAGCTTTAGCTACCTCAACGATCTGGCGGTTACTTTCCGCAGAACCGAAATAGATGGTAGCACCTACTGCTACAGCACCCATTTCCCAGGCTTCTTTGATCGAACCAAACATGATCTGATCGTAAGAATCCGGGTAAGAAAGGAATTCATTGTGGTTGATCTTTACAATGAAAGGAACTTTATGTGCATATTTACGGGAAACGGCACCTAAAACGCCAAAAGTAGAAGCAACTGCGTTACAACCACCTTCAATCGCTAATTTTACAATATTTTCCGGATCGAAATAGATAGGGTTAGGCGCAAAAGAAGCACCACCGCTATGCTCGATACCCTGGTCTACCGGTAAGATAGATACATAACCGGTATCTGCTAAACGACCATGTCCTAAAATTTGTTGAAGGCTTCTCAAAACCTGAGGGTTACGGTTAGACAATGCCCAAACCTCATCTATATGATTTGGTGACGGAGTGTGCAGCATAGACTTACTGATCGTCTTACACTCATGATTCAATAAAGATTCGGCATCAGCGCCCAGCAATTCAACAATTTTGTTATTAGCCATGGTTTTAAAATATAATTAATAAAATAATTCAAATTTGCGCGAAGGTAGGCAAACAAAAGCACATAATCAAATGCATTTATATATAGATAACATCTCCTTTAAGAAATAGCTTACGCTCGCTGATGAGTTCCTGTAAAAGCTTCAGGATATTATGCCTGGGATAATGGGCAAAAGTTTCGATGATCGCAACAACAGGCAGTTCTTTTTCCTGCTGCAAAAGCGAGAGTATCTGAAGAGTTACGCTCCCGGGCACAGCTTTCAGAGAATGCTTCAGACAATTATCGCAATGCCCGCAGGGCGCAGCAGCATCTCCTTGTCCGAAGTACTTTGACAGCAACTGGTTCCGGCAATGCACACCGTCTTCCACAAAGGCAATCAGGGCCTGGATCTTGGCAATAAATTCCGCCTTTCTCATCTTTAAGGCCTGTTTATTGATATTTAAGTAAGGCAGTGCCAGTCTTTTTTCCAGGAGTACCATAAAGCTGCCCACGATTGCAGGTGTGTATTCCAGGATACCCATATCCTGTAAGCGATACAGCCGGTCTTCAAATTCAGATTTATCAATCCGCAGTTCCTTGCTCAAGTCAAAGATCTGTATGGCCGTTTCAAAATAAAATACGCTGCCGTAATGCCGGAGCAATACCTCCGCCACTTCATACAGCTTTTTAAAATTCTTCTCCAGGTACTCCAGGTTGGTTCTTGTTGTCGTGAACCGTGCCGTGTACTTAGTACGGGCATCCTCGGACCAGATCAGGAAACCTTCCTGCTCCAGTATTCTTAAAGCACTGATGGTCTCTAATACAGGTAACTCAAACTTTTGGGTAAAGTTCACCAGGTCAAAGGCTTTCGCCCAACCGGCCCCTTCCCCCAGGCCCACCTGCAGGTAGTTCATTAATTTCTCATAAACCTCATAGATCTTTTCTAAGGGAGGATACTGCAGGTCCGGCAATCGCATCAGGCGGTTGAGATCGCCATTATGAAACAGCAGAATACCCCTGGCCGGAGCCTGGTCCCGGCCTGCACGCCCCACTTCCTGGTAATACTGCTCAAGGCTCGTGGGCAGGTCCAGGTGGAACACCGTTCTCACATCTGCTTTATCGATCCCCATACCAAAAGCACTGGTTGCACAAATGATAGCATTTTCCTGCGTGCTCCATTGCCGGTAAGCAAAATCCTTCTCCTTTTTATGCAATCCTGCATGGTAGCTAAAAACCGGCACCGGCAATAATTGAGACAGCTCTGCTGCGGCCTCCGTTGTTTTCCTTCTTGTGCCACAGTAAGCAATAGCAGTGCCACTATTTTGGGCTAATATATGCGCCAGTTCAGGCACTTTACTTTCTTCGTATTGAACATGGTAAGATAAATTGGGCCTGATGACAGAAAGTTCGAAGATCTTCGGTGCCTTAAGGTTCAGCTGCGCCATAATATCTTTTTTCACTACAGAGGTTGCAGAAGCTGTTACAGCCAAAGTAACGATATCCGGGTAGAGCTTTTTAAACTCATTTATGGCCCTGTAGGAAGGCCTGAAATCATGTCCCCACTGGGAAATACAGTGCGCTTCGTCTATGGCCAGGAAGTCAATATTAAGAGATTCGGTCTGTTCCAGGAATAATTCATTCTGAAGACGTTCCGGTGAAACATAGAATAATTTATAAGCCCCGGAAAGCAGGCTGTCCATAGTATTAGAGGCGGTAACCCGGTCCATACCGGAATGCAGGTAGCCCACCGGAATGCCCCTCCCTGTAAGCTGTCGCACCTGGTCTTCTATCAAAGCGATCAAAGGGCTTACAACAATGGTCACCCCATCAAAAAGAAGTGCCGGAACCTGGTAGCACAGCGACTTGCCGCCACCGGTAGGCAGCATGGCAAATACATCCTGCCCGGCCATTACAGCCTGTATAATTTCTTCCTGGGGATGCCTGAAATCAGTAAATCCCCAATACCGTAGCAGCACCTCTTTTATATTCATACGTTCTTGGTCCGATATATAGCGCTAAGTGCACAGCTTCAATTAAAACATCGTATTAAAAGGCAAAAATATTACTATTCCCAGAAATGCAGATGTTCTTATTCTGTTTTACCTGCGACAGTAAATTGTTACCGGTTCGTTAATATAAATTATTCTACGAATATCCTTTATATTAGTCGTAACTTACAGTCAGAAACGATCCTGGAGATTATTACACTATTAAAGGTAGCAATAATCCCACTGATATTTCCCGACCATCAACCTTGAGATTATTAAAACAACGCACTCTTATCCTGATTCTGAGTAGTTCCTTTTACAAAAGCGCCTCTTATTGAGCAAGAGCAACATACTCTGGCAATCGCATAACACATACTGATGTGTTCAAATTGTAAGCAACCGATGTAAGCTGCACAGAGATTTTCCCCATTCCTCCTTAGGATCCTTGTATGAAAGTATGAAATAAAAACAGTATACCCCTATTTACTGCCTTACGTTTAATATTGTTAACCTCCTGTAAATACCCTGACAACTGGTACTGAACGTACCGGTAAGCGGCTTATATCCTTAATCTCACACTTTACAAATTTGTTTTGAAGTAGCGTATATATGCGCATACATTGCCCTGTGTTACTTCGGGTAGCATGGCAGATCTTTTATGCCTGAACCAAGCGCTTCATAACAAATTTGTGACCTGTATATAACATGATCCAGCGTGCATTATCAATCACTTCATTTTCAAATGTACAAATCATGAAAAATTTCACCATATTATCATCGCTGCTTGGAGCGTTCATCAGCCTGATGCCAAGTCAACAAACATATGCGCAAACCAGCGCCTGTACTTTCGTAAGCCCTGCTGTAGAACTTAACTACACTACTACCAATATTAATGGAGACTGTATGGTCAATGTAGACCTTAGCTTCACCATTAATATCAATAATGGCAATAAATACACTGTATTGCATTTGTGGCCGGAGGCAAGTTACCCTTCCCCTTCCTTTCTTTATTCAGTGAATAATGCGCCGCAATCCAGCCAGGGTGGCGGTAACGGTGCGCTGGACAATGCCATCGCCACCATCATCATCAACCGGAACTCCAACCCGGCAAGCCTGCTCTCCGGCTATTCGATTGATCCTACGATTGATGATAACACCTTACCTTGTGTCAACCAGGTGAAAGATGCTTCTGATGGCCTTGTCCTGCAGGTAACTGATGTAGGTAACGGCAATGTGTTCTACCTCATCAAAAACCTGAGCCTCCCCTATCCCGGCGGCTGTAATCAACCCATTAAATTCAAAGGAGATGCCTGGTCTTCCAACGCCTCTTCCCTGAATGTCCAATGTACGATGCTCGGCTTCACCTACCTGTCTAATGTACCCACTATGACTGCCCTGCAGATCTGCCAACGCCCCTCTTCTCCTGCGCAGTATCAATTTACAGTATCTACCGCACTGCCCAACTACTCGGTAGATTACAGTGTAGATATTTATGCCGATGTGGACAAGAACGGTGAGTTCAATCCTTTTGTGGACAACCAGCATATAGCCAGCTATCCCGCTGCCTCGCTCCCCGATGTCAGCTCCACCTCCCCTTACAGTATAGCCCCAACATCCTTTTCCTGGTCGGCCACCCAAAACAACAATTCACTCTTCTTCATCCTGGGCAATATCACGGTGACCAATACCGTAAGCAACCAGGTGACTCAATACCTGAATACGATCATCAGTACAACTACCCCTGACTGCAATACGCCTTTACCATTGAACAACCTGGTTATCAGTGGTACAAAAGAAGGCATGGTCAACAGGTTGTCCTGGAAAGTGCCCGTAGATGAGACCCGCTATGCGGTGGAGAAAATGCCTGCAGGCAGTACCCAGTGGCGGCAGGTAGGGGTTGAAAAAATGAAAGAAAACACTTCCGGCGGTGCTTATGAAACGTATATCTATACCGACCTGGAATCTAAGGATTGCCTGTATCGCGTCAGGGCCTTTAACCCGGACGGGGCCTTTGCTTATTCCAACACGATAAAACTGGAAAGCAGCCATGCCCCGATAGATGTGCAGATCTTTCCCAATCCTGCTACATCGTCGACCGTAAAACTCATTGCTGAGCTGCCTGATGAGCAGACCGCAACTATATTGGTGGTAAACCCGCTGGGACAAGTGGTCCGTGAATATACCCATGTTAATGGTGGTGAGCTTACGGTAGGCAACCTGAGCAGCGGCATTTACTACATTCTTATGTACAGTGACCATAAAGAACAGGTGATGAAAACCCTGGCCATTAAATAAAGCCGGAGCTGACACCTGAAAAAACAATCACATAAAAACATTAAACTATACATAACAAATTCATTTTCTAAAATAAAAAACAAGTATTTAACAATAATGGTGCAGGTGGAACTATTTTCACCTGCACTATTATTTTATCCTTACATTTAGGGCTTGCAATTTGAAATATCACTAAAAAAACTATAACTTTGCACACAATTTTTTAGCGTAATTGCGTAGATCAGATAATGAGTAATAAGTATCCGGAATATAAGCAGCTTAATATGCCTGCCATCGAGCAGGAGCAACATCAGAAGTGGGAAGCAGGCCAGTTTTTTCAAAAAAGTGTGGATCTGAGAGCAGGGAGCCCTGCCTTTGTTTTTTATGAAGGTCCTCCGAGTGCCAACGGTATGCCTGGTATTCACCACGTCATTTCCCGTACCCTGAAGGATATGGTATGCCGCTACAAGACTATGCAAGGTTTCCAGGTAAAGCGTAAAGCCGGATGGGACACGCATGGCTTACCGGTAGAGCTGGGCGTGGAGAAGATGCTGGGTATTACAAAAGAAGATATTGGTAAAAAGATCTCTGTAGCAGACTATAATGATGCCTGCCGCAAGGAGGTGATGAAATACAAGGACAAGTGGGACGAGTTAACCCAGAAAATGGGTTATTGGGTAGACCTTAATGATCCTTATATCACTTTTGACAGCAAGTATATTGAAAGTCTTTGGTGGGCACTCAGTGAACTGTACAAGAAGGGTTATTTATATAAAAGTGTCAGCATACAACCGTATTCTCCTGCTGCCGGTACGGGTTTAAGTTCTCATGAGCTGAACCAGCCCGGCACTTACAAGGATGTGAAAGATACTTCCGCAACGGTGATGTTCCGCCTGGAGGCAGACTCCAGAAAGGCTTTAGGCCTGGACGAGCACGACAGCGAAGTGTACTTTATGGCCTGGACCACTACGCCATGGACCTTACCTTCCAATGCGGGCCTGACGGTAGGACCTAATATAGATTATGTCCTGATCAACACCCTGAATCCTTATACCCACCAGGTACAGTCTGTGATCATAGCACAGGCCCTGGTACATAAATATTTCAAAGCAGAAGGAGAAAACCAGGATATAGACAACTGGGACAGCAACAATAAAATTCTTCCCTGGAAAGTATTAAAGACCTTTAAAGGTAAAGATTTTGAGGGCCTGCGTTACGAGCAATTATTACCTTTTGACAGCAACAAGGCTGAACTGAGTGGTGGAGATCCCTTCCGTGTGATCACCGGTGATTTCGTGACCACAGAAGATGGTACCGGTATCGTACATACCGCTCCTGCTTTTGGTGCGGATGACTATAAAGTAGGTCAGAAAAATAATATAGGTATCTTCAACCTGGTAGACCGCGAAGGTAAATTCGTGGAAGGTACCGGTGAATATGCCGGCCGCTTTGTGAAGAATTACAAGGATGATCCTGCCTACGAGGATGTAAACGTGGATATTTCTGTGTTCTTAAAACAAGCAGGACAAGCATTTAAAGTAGAAAAATACGAGCACAGCTATCCACATTGCTGGCGTACCGATAAACCGATCATCTATTATCCTTTAGATGCCTGGTTCATCAAAACCACTGCCATGAAAGACCGTATGGTGGCCCTGAACAAGACGATCAACTGGAAGCCGAAGGCTACCGGTGAAGGCCGTTTTGGCAACTGGCTGGAGAATATGGTGGACTGGAACCTGAGCCGTAGCCGCTATTGGGGCACGCCGCTGCCTATCTGGGTAGCAGAGTCCGGCGAGCAGAAATGTATCGGTTCGGTGGCAGAGCTGGAAGCGGAGATCCGCAAAGCACAGGCAGCAGGCTTTAGCCAGGCAATCGAATTGCCATTGACTGATCTGCACAAACCTGTTGTGGACGATATCGTATTGGTGGATGATCACAATCAACCGATGTATCGTGAACCGGACCTTATCGATGTATGGTTTGATTCCGGTGCCATGCCTTATGCACAATGGCATTTCCCTTTCGAAAATCATGAAACTTTTGCCAACAACTACCCTGCCGACTTTATTGCGGAAGGCGTAGACCAGACCCGTGGCTGGTTCTATACCTTGCACGCCCTGGGTGCTTTACTGAAAGAAAGCGTACAGAAAGAATTGAAGAAAGCAGGCATCGAGGTGTCTGAGGATAAATATCCCGGAGTAGCCTACAAAACGGTTATTGCCAACGGACTTGTATTGGACAAGGATGGTAATAAGATGAGTAAGCGCCTGGGCAATGTGATCAATCCTTTTGAGACCATTGAGAAATATAGTGCAGATGCCACTCGTTGGTACCTGATCACGAATGCCTCTCCCTGGGATAGCTTAAAATTTGACATCAAAGGTATCGAGGAAGTTCAACGTAAATTCTTCGGCACGCTGTACAATACGTACCAGTTTTTTGCTTTGTATGCTAATGTAGACGGCTTTGCCTTTAATGAAGATTATATCCCTGTAGACCAGAGACCGGAGATCGATCGCTGGATCTTATCTTCTTTGAATACGTTGATCGGCACCGTGGAGCAATTCATGAACGACTATGAGCCTACACAGGCCGGCCGTGCCATAGAATCTTTTGTCGATGAAGAGCTAAGTAACTGGTATGTACGCCTTTGTCGTCGCCGTTTCTGGAAGGGAGAATATGAATTTGACAAAATTTGTGCCTATCAAACTTTGTTTGAATGCTTAGAAACCTTAAGTTTGTTAATTGCTCCGGTGAGCCCTTTCTTTGCCGATTGGTTGTTTAACAACTTAAACCAGGTAAGCAGGAAAGTTGAAGCGGCATCTGTTCACCATGCTTTATTCCCTAAAGCGAATAAAGAAGTAATAGATGTAGCCCTGGAAAACAGGATGAAGAAGGCGCAGGACATCTGTTCACTGGTATTATCTATTCGTAAGAAAGTAAATATAAAAGTACGTCAGCCCCTGCAAAAGATACTGGTCCCTGTACTGACGAAGACAGACCAGGAGCAACTGGCATTGGTCAAAGACCTGATTCTTTCAGAGGTAAACGTGAAAGAGCTGGATATGTTAACGGATGATAGTTTCTTCAAGAAAAGTATCAAACCTAACTTTAAGACCTTAGGAAAAAAAGTGGGCGCGAAGATGAAGGCAGTAGCGGCTCATATCACCAGTATGGAAGCTGCTGAGATAGAAAAGCTGGAACACGATAAGGTGTTGCACATTTCTATAGAAGGCACTGAAGTGAGTATAGATTTAGAAGATGTTGAAATTATTGTGGAAGATATCCCGGGCTGGTCTGTAGCAAGTAAAGACAATACAACCGTGGCTCTGGACGTATCTTTAAATGATACCTTACTGGAAGAAGGAAACGCCAGGGAACTGGTGAACAGGATTCAGAAGATAAGAAAAGATCAGGCCTTTGACCTGACTGATCGTATCAGAGTACAAATTGAAAATAAAGACGGTATTGCGCAAGCGATCCAGAATAATGAAGCTTATATCTCGAATGAGATATTGGCCGATAAAATTGAAATTGTAAACAATATTTCGGATGGCATAGTCATTGAAGTTAACGACCAGGAACTTGCCGTCTTCATAACTAAAATATCGTAATTATGGCCACAAAAAAAACAACAACTCCGAAAAAAGCTGTTAAGGCGGCACCTGCAAAAAAGGCTACAGTTACTAAAAAAGCAGCAGCGCCGGCCAAAAAAGCAGCACCCGCAGCAAAGGTTGCAGCTCCTGCTAAAAAGGCTGTTGCCGCTAAGAAAGCAGTAACACCGGCTAAAAAAGCGGTAGCTCCTCCGGCTAAGAAAACGGTAGTTGCGAAAAAAGCGGCTCCGGTAGCAGCTAAGAAGACTGCAGCCCCGGCTAAAAAAGCAGTAGCAGCACCTAAAAAGGCGGCCCCTGTAAAAAAAGTGGCAGCACCACCTGCTAAGAAAGCAGTAGTTGCTGAGCAAAAAGCAGCACCTGTAAAAAAAGCAGTCGTGCCGGCAAAAAAGGTAGAGGTCGCGCCTAAGAAAGCAGCAGCACCTGTAAAAGCAGCACCGGCTCCAAAACCAATTGCCAAAGTTGAACCTAAAAAGGCTGCAGCACCTAGCCCGGCAAGGTCAACCGTTAAAAAAGAAGATAAACCTTTACCAATAATTGCTCACCGTAAAATACAAAAGGCTGCTCCTAAAGAGAAACCAGGAAGTGTAATGAAAGAGTTCAGCCCGCAAACCAGATCAGTTTTAGATATGCCAGAACAACAAACAGGACCAATCTACCGTTATAGCGACGAAGACTTAAATGAATTTAAAGAATTAATTCTGAAAAGAATTGAAGCAGCAAGAGACAATCTTACTTACTATCAAAACCTGATTTCGAGAAAAGATGAGATCGGTGATGATTCTGACAACCGTTTAAACAGTATGGAAGATGGTAGTGGTGCCATGGAAAAAGAACAATTGTCTATGATGGCTGCCCGCCAGGTACAATTTATCAATAACCTGGAAAAGGCACTGGTGCGTATCGAAAACAAGACTTACGGTATCTGTCGTGAAACCGGCAAATTAATTGACAAAGCCCGCCTGCGTGCCGTACCACATGCGACACTCAGCATTGAAGCTAAAAATTCAATGAAAAAATAATCATTCAAAAACTATGCTACAAAAGAAGGATACCGGAATGGTATCCTTCTTTTGTATTTACAGCTATTACGCCATACAAATGGCCACCCTTGAAGGGTAGCCATTTGTTATTTATAAAATATTGTAAGTTGAAAAAGGTGCAGGTGTTTAGTTAACCAAGACAAATCTTACAATCTCTTTAGTACTCAGCAAATCAGATATACAATACTTCCTCTTTTGTACTCAGGTTGCTTACCTTATGTGCCACATTTGCTTCAACTAATATGACAGAAACCTGTTTATCATAAAACCATTCTGTATTGAAGAGTACACTTACATCTATAACTCCTACAATGTAGTTTTTCCCGTTGCTTTTATACACCTCATCTATACTGGCAAACTGGGCCTGATCAATGGCATCGCGGGAATCAAAACTTACATAGACCTTCAGGAAAGTATTATTTTTCAAAGCCAGTTTTACAGATGATTTTGATTTTTTATACTCATAACGGTAATCATATCTTAAAGCGGCAATATCACTCAATACGGCAGAGGATGTGGGGAAGCGACCGGCCCCCTTTCCATACAGAAATTGTTCATCGGCAAGTTTACTGCCGATCAGCACGCCATTGAACTCATTATTCACATTGTACAGCTGGCTTTCCTTGCCTACAAAAGTCGGTAATACAAAGGCTACTACTGCTTCGTCTTCGCCCTGTATGGTTTGTGCCACCAGTCTTATGTGATAGCCTTTTTCTTTGGCATACTGGATATCGGATGGCTTGATCTGCGTAATACCGCAATAAGGGATATCATCCGGTACTTCATCAATACCATAGGCATGTTTCAATATAATGGTCAGTTTATTAACCGCATCAATACCTTCAACGTCCAGGGTAGGATCGCTTTCTGCAAAACCCAATTCCTGGGCCTGTTTTAAGGCCTCCTGGTAATCCTGCCCTTCCGCAGCCATCTTGGTCAATATATAATTGGTAGATCCGTTGACAATCCCTGATACGGAAGACAAAAGATCATTATCATAATATTCTTCCAGGTTCCTGATCACCGGAATAGAGCCACAAACGGCAGCTTCATACAGCAAAGAAACGTTATGCGCATCTCTTAATCCGATGAGTTCGGTCAAATGATTGGCCAGCATTTTCTTGTTTGCGGTAACCACAGATTTACCGCCCCTGATGGCTTTACTCACGATATTGTAGGCGGCATCTGCATCATCAATCAGCTCCACGATCACATTGATTGCAGGATCGTTCAGCAGCTCATCTGCATCGGTAGTAAATAATTCCGCAGGGGCATTCCTGGACTTTTCAGGATTTTTAATACAGATCTTCTGCAGGCTTGCATTAAGTGATTTGGTATCTTTCAATACTTTGTAAATACCCTCTCCTACTACGCCAAAGCCAAACAGGCCGATGACTAATTGTTTATGATTATCCATTGATTGTTTTAAATTTTATTGATTAAGTATATGGTTTTAGTTATTTAAGCGATTGCTACTGCTTCTTGTAATGCTAGTACACCTGTATTCAATCCGGTTGCGATGGCCTGTTCCAGGTCTGCGGCCTCTTCGATGCCAATGCTGATCCTGATCAGGGAGTCTTTGACTCCGGCCTGTAAACGTTTTTCGCGCGGAATTGATTTATGGGTCATCTGTGGCGGGCTGCAGATCAGGCTCTTTACGCCTCCCAGGCTTTCTGCCAGCTTGAAGTAACGGGTACTACAGACTATTTTATCTGCAAGCTCAACGGAATCATTTTTTAAGGTGAAGGATAAGACACCGCCGAAAAGCCCGTTTTGTTGCTGCGCTGCGATTTCATGATTGGGATGTGTACTTAAACCGGGATAATAAACCTCCTCTATTTCCGGATGAGTTTCCAGGAATTTTGCTACCTGCAGCGCTGTTGCAGATTGATGCCTGAACCGGAGATTCAGGGTCTCTATGCCCCTGACCAGAAGCCAGCAATCATTTGGCCCAAGGATTGCGCCGGTGGCATTCTGTATAAACTTAACCCGTTCTGCCAGGCGCTCTTCTTTGACTACAACCAGGCCTGCTACCAGGTCTGAGTGGCCGCTTAAATACTTGGTACCGCTATGGATAATGATGTCTGCACCCAGGTTTAAGGGCTGCTGTGCGATGGGGGTAGCGAAGGTATTATCCACCACTAATTGTATGCCACTATCTTTGATGAGCCCGGCAATAGCCGCTATATCAGAGACTTTCAGGGTAGGATTAGTAGGTGATTCCAGCCAGATGAAACGCGTCTTGTCATTAATGTGTTGTACGATGGCCTCAAGATCGGAAGTATCTACATAATGTACTTTGATCCCGAATTTTTCATAGACCTGGGTAAACAGGCGGTAGGCCCCGCCATAGATATCGTCGACGGCAATGATCTCATCTCCGGCGGACAGTAATTTCACTACGGCATCTATAGCTGCCAGCCCGGTTGCAAAGGCATAGGCATGTGTACCGTCTTCCAGGCTTGCTACCAGCTCTTCCAGCGCCTTACGGGTGGGATTTCCGGAGCGGCCATAGTCATAACCTTTGTTGACACCCGGAGCGTCTTGTACAAAAGTGGCGGTCTGATAAATGGGCACGGAGATGGAGCCGGTGAGCGGATCTACAGGGATCGCATGAATGATGTGGGTGTTTGATGTGTTGTTTGTACTCATCGTGATTAAATTTTTTATTGATCAAAAAATGAAATCACTTATGCAGTTCACTCACAGCAGAGCTTAAATAAAAAAAGCTCTCCTGATAGTCAGAAGAGCTTTTCAATATTTTAAAGAAAAAAGAAAGGCTATTTATCTGAACTTATCTTTCTCCGTGTTACCGGAGTTGGAGTTGACACCTTACCACCATCTTCCGATGCCAGCAGGTTGTCAAGGTTTCACAGGGCCATATCCCTCCACCTTTCTGAATAAGTAATCTTAAAGAACTGATGCAAATTTAATACAAGAAAAATCAAACCGCCAAATTTTTTTTCCGGGAACAAAGAAACAGAACATGATCCAAAATGCTAAAACACAGTCCCACAAAGAGATACAGGAGACTATTATTTTTTAAAAATCCGGAACCAAATGCTATATAACAGGATGCAAAGCAAGGTGCCCAGGATACTGCCGACATATACATCTTCAAAAAAATGCTGGCCCAGGTACATCCTGGAATATGCTACCAGGAATGCCAACAGGAAAAGCAGTATGCCCCAAAAAGCTTTTTTTGCCGGCAGCAAAATGCTCATTAAGGTGAAGCAGGCGAAGGCTCCTGCCGTGTGTCCTGAGGGAAAGGAAAGCTGCTGGTGCAAGTTCAAACCCTCTATACGGTGAAACCATGGTGCCGCTCCGAAAACCACGGATGGCCTTGGCGCATTGATCAATAGTTTAATGCCCTGGACGGCCAGGAAAGGAAATAATTGGGTGAACAAGAGCAGGAGAAAGAAATGCCAGGTCCTGTTAGCTGCAGGCAACAGCCAGACCAGGAGCAGCAAAGGACCGATCACAACAAAGTCACCTACGTAGGTGTAATAGTAAAAGATATAGTCCCAAAAGGGTGTATGTGCGCTATGTACTGCCTGGAACAAGGCATGATTGCCCACAAAGATATAAGCTAGCCCCCCGATCAGAAACCAGAGCAGAAACAACAGAAAAAAAGAACGGAATCCGCTATTTTCCTTCAATGCTGCCCAGGCGTTTTTCTGTGTCATCTGCCTCATTACTTTGCTACAGTCTTTTTCCGGTTAAACAATCGGGAAAAGAATAATTTCACTTTATTCCAAAACAACAGGTAAGCTTCTTTTCTAAATACGGAAGAATCATTCCTGGCCTGTATCAATACGATCACTGCGATAGGCATCAAAGCGACCGTGGCCAGCCACATTCCCTCCATAGGGCTTAGTTTAGCCTGCTTGGCCAGCTTTTCCCCGGTAGAGGAAAGCACAAAATAGATCACGAAAAAGGAGATAGAAATCACTGCAGGCATCCCTAAACCGCCCTTGCGCACAATGGCTCCCATAGGCGCACCTATGAGGAACAAAACCAGGCAGGCAAAGGAAAGGGTAAACTTCTTATGCCATTCCATATCAAAATCGTTCATCTTTTTTTGATTGATCTCGAAATTGGTTTGAAATATATTGGCATAACGTTGCAGGCTTTGTACATCGGCCACCAGACGTTCGGAAATATCACCTTTTACTGAATCCGGGAAACTACTGATCAGTGTTTTCTTATAGGAAACGGTATCGGCCAGCTTATCCCGGTATTGACCGATACGCTCTGTAAGCTCTTTATAGCTATTGTCTGATTTTACCAGGGATATAAAATGGCCTGAATTTCTTCTTAATTCCTTGAGGTCGCTATTGGTCACTTTCCGCAGGCTATCTGTATTTTTTCCCAGCATACGGATATCCATCATTTCTTCATTGGTCCGGAAGAGGTCTTCCTGGGTGCGGTTGAATTCAAAAGAGGATACATCCACGACTTTGGTCCAATGTTTAAAGTACATTCTTTGCTGTTCATAAGTGCCTGAATCGTCTTTTTTGAATTCATAGCGCCAGCCTTTACTCAATTCAAAGACCAGGAAACGCTTATCGTTGCTGAGGTACATTTTACCGGTCTCTGCCGCGATCACATTATTATTGGCCTGTGTGTTGGTATGGTCATAGATCAGTACATCATCAATGTTCACCCCGTCTTTGCTCTTACTGCCGATACGTATGGCAAAGCTGCCGATGCCTTTATTAAATATACCGGGCTTGATGCTCATGGTAGGCTTTTTATTGCGCATATCGTACAATAAAGAAAAGGCCTTAAGGTTGGCTTTGGGAATGACATAATTGCTAAAGAAGAACATACCGGCCACGATACCCAGGATGAAAACAATGAGGGGCCGCATGAAGCGGAACAGGGATATGCCGGATGATTTAACGGCCACCAACTCGTAACTCTCGCCCAGGTTACCGAAAGTCATGATAGAGGCCAGCAGGATACCCAGGGGCATAGCCATAGGCACCAGCGTAGCGGACATATACATCATCATTTCCAGGATGAGGTTAATAGCCAACCCCTTCCCGATGAGGTCGTCCATGTACAACCAGAAGAACTGCATTAAAAAGATAAAGAGCACAATGAAAAATGTGACCACGAATGGCCCCATGAAGCTTTTCAATACCAGTTTATCTAATTTCCGCATACTTAGCTTGGTCGTTCTCTTGAATTTCAGCTTGCAAATATACTATGCTAAATGCTAGCGGTATTTAAATTCTTTAAACTTTAAATATACTTACACAACAATGCCACTAAACTACATAAACGTATTTCAGTGGCACTTATTACAATTTCAATCAATCTTTACTTAGCTACCGATCCTGTGCTTCAGATCATTGATCTGCCTGCTCCACAATTGTTGCTGGTCTTTGATCTCGGCTTTATCGGCAAAATCAGACACCTGCAGGATGGTTTCATTAGTTACGTCACTTTGCGCGATCCTCAGCTCAAAATACTCATCATCATTATAGTAATCCCATCTGAACTTCACAAAAACATTTTCTTCCGATTCCAATAGTTCTGCTTCATCTGTAGATCCGTCCCAGGAGAAATAAAATGTTTCGTCTCTTTGATCCACCTCATCTGCAAACCATTCCTGTAAACCGGAAGGAGTGGACAAAAACTCAAACAGGATACTGGGGCTGCATCTTACAGGTACCTCTACTGTAAATAAATTTTTCTTACTCATATTTTTAATGGTAAAATGCTCTTTCTAATTTTACACCTGCAATAAGGTTATTTTTTCTGACAAAAACAAACTTTCGTTTCATTTTTTAGAAATGATTTTATCTGAAAAGGATGGCTCGTATAAAAAAATTTGGAATTGTATGTTCATATAGTTAAATTTGGTTTCCTAAATGTTAAAAAATAGTTTACAATCTCTTAAATTATTCTGTTATAGATACTAAATTTATTATATTATGTCAATGCGCCAACTTAAAATCACGAAATCTATTACCAATCGTGAAAGCCAATCATTGGAAAAGTATTTACAAGAAATTGGTCGTGTTCAATTAATCAGTGCAGAGGAGGAAGTAGCATTAGCGGTCCGCATCAAGCTGGGCGACCAGAAGGCACTGGACCGCTTGACAAAAGCAAACCTGAGATTTGTGGTTTCTGTAGCGAAGCAATATCAAAACCAGGGATTGTCTTTAAGTGACCTTATTAATGAAGGAAATTTAGGATTGATCAAAGCTGCGCAAAGATTTGATGAAACAAAAGGTTTCAAGTTCATTTCTTATGCGGTTTGGTGGATCCGCCAGTCTATATTACAGGCGCTGGCAGAGCAAAGCAGGATTGTAAGATTACCCCTGAACAAGGTAGGCCTTACCAACAAAATCGGTAAAGCTTACTCTGCCCTGGAACAGGAGTTTGAAAGAGAACCTTCTGCAGACGAGATCGCATCGCTCCTGGAAATAGAAATTGAAGAGGTGGAAAGCACGCTGGGCATGTCTTCCCGGCATGTGAGCATGGATGCTCCTTTTTCCGATTCAGAAGACGGGAGTCTTTTAGATGTACTGGCCAATGACAATGCCAGCTCTGTGGACGGAGAGATTACGAATAAGCAATCGCTGAAAACAGAAATTGACCGTATCCTTAATGTGCTTACTGATAAACAAAGAACGGTGATCCGTATGTATTTCGGCCTGGGCTATGAGCATGCGATATCCCTGGAAGATATAGGCGCATCCTTTGACCTGACCCGGGAAAGGGTAAGGCAAATCAAGGATAAAGCCATCTCGCGCTTACAGTCCAACAACCAATGTCACCTTCTAAAATATTTCTTAGGGTAAGGTTAAATATTATTAAAAATAAGCTACCTTTACTCTTATTAACCCACATAAGATTTGATGGCGAGATTGGCCATTTATTGCAAACTATTATTATGAAAACGATAAAATCAATTTTATTTTCAGCAATTGGATTTTTCGCTATTGCTGCTACTGTTGTAGGCTTTTCCTCTTGCGAGCAAGATTCCTGTACGGTATTGCTTTGTAAAAACCAGGGCAAATGTGAAGATGGTCTTTGTCAATGTCCTGCCGGCTACGAAGGCGCAGAATGTGAAACTACTGTGGCCAGCAAATATGTAGGAAAGTATGGCGGTACTACACGCTGCAATTACAATAATATGCTGTTCCCTATCGTTCCGGATACGGTAGAGATCACGCCTCTTGCCGGACCAGATAAGGTAGGTATGAAGATCAGAGCAGGTAATACTGTATTAGATGGTGATTTCTATGGTACGGTTCAAGGTAATACCATCTTTTTTGAAACCCTGATCTCCAGGGACAACCAGGGTAATGAACTGGCAAGAATTGATGCATTCGTAAAATTTGACGGTAACCTCATCAATGTGTTCCTGCAAACGATCAATGTAACGACCCAGGAAAAACAAGCTTGTTCTTTTATCGGCAAGTTCCATGTACCGGATGAAGAATTCTAATCATAGCTAAAATAATTATATTCAATAAGAAGGGCCGCTTTTTCAAAGCGGCCCTTCTTATTGTGCGGAATAGTGTTAATCTGGAATTATTATCCGAAATTTGCAGCAGTTTTTAAACTCCTCAGTACATGGTACCCGTTCAATACACAGATTTAGGCCATATAGAATACCAGGCGGCATGGGATATACAAGAAGCATTGATGCAGGAAGGCCTGGCCATAAAAGCAGCGCGCGTCTCAGATCCCGGATCAGCAACCGCACAAAAGGCAATTGCCCAAAGGCTTTTGGTGGTAGAGCATCCTCATGTTTATACCCTTGGTAAAAGTGGTGTTATTGAAAATTTACTGATCAACAACCAGTCGATGCAGGAATTGGGCGTTAGTTTTTACAAAACGAACAGGGGCGGAGACATTACCTATCATGGCCCCGGCCAGCTGGTAGCTTATCCTGTACTGGACCTGGAAGCTTTTAAACCGGACCTGGGCTGGTATATGCGCTCCCTGGAAGAAGTGATTATACAAACCATAGGCGCTTATGGCATTAAGGGAGAACGCTTAGCCGGCAGTACAGGCGTTTGGCTGGATACGCATGACCTCAGCAAAGCCCGGAAAATATGTGCCATGGGGGTAAGGTGCAGCAGGTGGATCACGATACACGGGCTTGCGCTTAATGTAAATACAGATTTAAGTTTCTTCGGGCATATTGTTCCCTGCGGTATTACCGACAAAGGGGTTACGAGTATGGCAAAAGAATTAAATACTATGGTTGATGAAACTGAAGTGAAAAACGAATTCTTAAAACAGTTCGCTAAAATCTTCAATGCTGACATCGTATTTGAACCGGCTACACTTCATGACTGATAATATCGCTTACCTGTTGCTGGGCGGCAATATGGGCGACCGGGCAGCTTTATTAGCCCAGGCAGCAACATTGATTACAGAACAGCTCGGCACCGTCATTAAGAAATCGGCGGTGTATGAAACCGCTGCATGGGGCAATGAGGCACTACCCGGCTACCTCAACCAGGCGCTGATGGTCTCAACAAAACTTTCTGCCCCGGAAACCTTAAAGGTGATCCAGGAAATAGAGCACATCCTGGGCAGGCAACGTATAGAGAAATGGGGCAGCCGGACCATGGATATAGACATTATTTTCTTCAACGAGGATATTATCACACAGGAAGGTCTGCTTATTCCGCATCCGCATATGCAGGAGCGAAATTTTGTCCTGGTGCCTTTACAGGAAATAGCGCCAACGTATATCCACCCTGTCTCTGGACTGAGCATTACGGAACTGCAACAACGGAGTAAGGACCACCTGAAGGTATATGCTTTACCCGGCAATTAGTTGCGGATACCTGCTAAGCACAGCTCTTTAAATTACGTCTTATAGATTAATGAAAAAATACCTGCCTGCACTTATCTTATGGATCGCATCTGTCAGTTTGAGCATATTTGTGTTCCGGGACTTTGTACTGCATCCTAATTCAGTTATGACAACCATCGTGTATGATGGGATGAAAAACTACTTTTCTACTTTATACTATATTGCTTACGATAGCGGCACTCATTTCATCGGCATGAATTATCCATTCGGTGATAATATGCTTTATGCGGATAATATGCCGCTGTTTTCTTATGTGGTTAAAGGCCTCACAACATGGTTTCCCGGTCTAAAGCCTTATACACTGGGCATGATGCACCTATTCCTGTTCTCCTCTGTGCCGCTCTCTGCCTATTTTATTTTTAAAATATTGAGACATTTCCGGACAGGAACGGTGTATGCTATCATTGCAGCTCTTTTTATAGCGATCGCGTCTCCGCAGCTCAACAAACTGACTGCGCACTTCGGCATGGGCCTTGTCTTTTACTGCCCTGCCGTTATTTATTACCTGATACAGTTTTTGGACACCCGGAAAACAAAATACCTTATTGCTATTTTTTGTGTTGCTGCTTTTGTCACCTTCATTCACTTTTACAATGTGGCTATCATCAGCGTATTTATTGGCTTTACAGCTATTGCTTACTTCATTACACATAGAAAAGAAGCGCTGAAGCAAAGACTAAAAGTACCGCTGACCTTGCTCCTCCTGGCCGCACTGAACCTGGTCCCGGGGCTTGCTTATCTAAAACTCACGGATGCGGTAAAAGACCGGCCCAACTACCCCTGGGGTGTTTTGAGTATGGAGACCGTACCCAATGATCTCCTGGTCAATGCCATACCTTTGGGATATGCATTCCAGTTTGCAGCCGGGAAAGCGACGGAGATTGGCGCTACGGATGGTAAAGCTTATATAGGCTTAGTATCTATACTGGTCTTATTGATCATGACAGGTATATGGATCTATAACAAATTGAGGAAGCGCAACAGTCCTGTTGTGAGCGCTCAACCTATACCGGGATTTGACCTATGGCTTTGGGCAGCATTTTTCCAATTGATGTTTGCCATGGCGACACCCTTTCACTGGGCAAAGGATTTCTTTGCAGATCATGTCAGCCTGTTCAGGCAGTTCAGGACCATAGGCCGCTTTGTCTGGCCTTTCTATTACCTGTTCATGATCTACTGTGCCCTGTTTGTGTATCATTATTATAAAGTATTATTGGCAAAAGGTAAATCTATACTGGCTCAATCAATGATCACTGTAGTGGTATTGATCTGGTGTGTGCAGGCCACCGGTTATATTAAAATATGGCACAATCTTTCTGCCGGAGCAAGGTATCATTATGATATAACATTTGATATCAATGCGCCTGACTGGAAAGACTGGCTGGCCCAGAAAGGTTACAAAACCAGTGACTTCCAGGCGGTACTGGGCTTACCGTACTTTAATACAAATGCCTCAGAAAAAATATGGATCATGGATGTGAATGAGATCTTTAACATAGCCCCTTTCGGGAAATATGCCTTACAGACGAATACACCCTTGATCAATAATATGCTGGCCAGGACCTCCTGGTCACAAACTTTTGAAGCGGTACAGCTTATTGATGGTCCTTTGAATGAGAAAAAGATCATCAACCGCTATAATGAAAAAAATATCATTGTTTTACTGGACAAAACAACGCCACTTAAAGATAAGGAACGAGAGTGGATAGAGCAGGCTACATTCATAGGCGACAGGGATGAAAACATTGCAGTGTATACCATCAATCCAAAAGCCTTGCAAAAGCAGGACCGGGAATACAGGCGGCAGCTAACCGATCGTGTCAGCCAACTGGATGAGCAGATGGGCTTATTGAACAGCCCAGACACGGGTTTTTACTATGTCAATAATTTTGAAGATCATAATAACAAAAAAGGATTCGGGGACAAAGGTATGTTTGTGCCGGAAATAGCCAATGCAGCCCCGGTAGACAGTATTAATATCCCGGAACAGGGAAGAGCTAAGGATTATAATATCTCCATCTGGGCGCAATGCAATATGAGCGATTACCGCACGCCTTATTTTGAAATTTATCAATATGACAAAGACCACCGGCAGATCGCATTTGATGATTTTACGGCCAAACAAAGTACCAATGTACAGGAAGATTGGTTCCTTGCAGAAAAGAGCTTTACCATTAATGCGCATACTTCCTATATCAAAATACTGGCCTATTCTGCAGGAAAGAAAATAAGCTACCAGGGACTGGATCACCTGTTGATACGGCCCCGGAACAGTATTTTTTATTATAAATCTAAGTATAGATCAGTACTTTTGAACAACAGACCTTAAGCTCATTCATGAATAAATACTATATCCATTTTTTATTGTGGCTATCAGCTATTGCCTGCATCATACTTGTATTCCCCAATCTGTCTCTGCATCCTAATTCCAGTCTAATCAGTGTATGGAATGATGGCATTAAAAACTATTTTACTACTTTATTCTATATAGATTACAATGAGGGCAATCATTTTTCCGGCATGAATTACCCTTTTGGGGAGCATATTGTGTTTACAGACAATATGCCCGCTTTTGCCCGCCCCATACAATGGCTGGGACAATATGTTCCATGGGTCAAACAACATAGTCTCGGTGCGATGAATCTCACCCTCCTGTTCTCCATTGTTTTAGCAGCCCATTTTGTTTTTAAAACACTCAGACATTATAAAGTACCTGGTCTTTTTGCGATTATATCCGCCCTATTCATTGTTTTTTGTGCGCCTCAACTCAACCGCATTACGGCACATTATGGTATGTCCATCCTATGGTATCTGCCGGCCATTATTTACTTTATCATCCGGTATTTTGAAGGACAACAGTGGAGATACCTCCTCTACATAAGCCTGGTCTCTACCATTGCTGCCCTGTTTCATTTATATAACCTGGCCATTATCTTAGTGTTCATCGGTTTTGTGACTGCCTCAAATATGCTGTTGCACAGGTTCAGCAAAAAGAGTATCCGGCAATCTATATGGATGCTCTTTTTCGAATTGATCAGTGTAGGGCTATCTTATAGCTATGTCTTGTCTACCGATACCGTAAAGGACCGGCCTACTTATCCTTATGAAGCATTGGGCAATGAGGCTACACTCAATGATATCTTTGTCAATGATACCCCATTAGGGCATATTTTCCAGTTCCTGTTCGGAACAGCAACTCCGGTCATTTCTACAGAAGGCAAATCATATATCGGGCTGGTGTCTATCCTTGTGTTCATTTGCCTTACGGTCTTATTTATCAAACGTATTATCCGCTATAAAAGCAAGGCAGTGTCACCCTACGCAATAGATAAGCCTTTTAAAATACTATTGCTAGCGGCACTTTTCCAGCTATTATTCAGTATGGCGATCCCCTTTATTGTAGACAGGGATTTCTTTATTGATCATATTTCCGTATTCCGGCAATTCAGAGCTCTCGGAAGATTCATCTGGCCCTTCTACTTTGTAATCATGATGTTCTGTACCCTCTTTATTGCTGATATATATAAAAAACTACGTGCAAAGAAAAAGAACATACTGGCGACAGGATTATTAACCACAACCATGCTGATATGGCTCATACAAGCTTACGGATATGTACAGGCATTTAAACTATATGATAAAGAGGCAAAAGAAAATTACACGGTGCTTTACAGCAAAGCGGAAAAAAGCTGGCCTGAATGGTTAAAGGAAAAAGGATACGAAGTATCTGACTTCCAGGCCGTACTCGGTTTACCTTTCTTCCATTATAATTCGGACAAGATCTGGATAGACCTGGGCAATGTAGGACGGAATGAGTATGAGCTCTGTAAGCTTTCGCTGCAAACCGGTATCCCCATGATCAATACGCTACTGGCAAGAACCTCCTGGGGGCAGACCTTTGCCAATATCCAATTATTAGACGGACCTTTTAACCCAAAAGAGGTGCTGGATAAATTTGATGACAGGCCTGTTTTGCTGTATGTTGAAAAAATCGATAAACTTAATCCGGATAAGGAAAAAGAATGGATGGATAAGGCCAGATTCTTAGGCTCATGGAGCGATGAAATAGATATGTACCTCATCAACCCAAAACAACTGCAGGCAGCCAACCAGAGACTAAGAGATACTATAAGACAGATTGCTGAAGCGAGTCCGGAGCAAAGTGGTTTAGCAGGCATTCACAAACAGCAATTTTATTATGCCAATAACTTCAAACAAAACAATACCCAGCCAGGTTTTGCTGATCCGGGAATGCTACTGGCAACCGACGAAGCATCGATGATTGTAGACCGTATTGAGCTTCCAGCCGATAGATCGGATTCCATATATACGATTTCTATTTGGGCAAAATGCAACATGAAAGACTTCAGAACGCCCTATTTTGAGATTTATCAATTTGACAGTACCGGAAAACAGATCGGGATGGTTGATTTTCATACAAAAGCGACCACGAATGTCATTCAAGACTGGTTTAAAGCAGAAACCAATTTCAAAATTGAGGCTCCGGCAAAATATATGATCATCAAAGCCTTTAGAGGATGGAATAAACCCGTATATACGGGTTTAGATAACCTATTGCTCCAGCCTAGCCAAAGTATCCATTTTTATAAATCACCTTTACGCGGACTTTTATTGAATAACCGACCGCAATAACAACCCTAATGCATCGGCCAATCGTCTTTTGTAGAGTTAGGCGATTTGTTTAGTTTTGTGCCTTACTATTTTTCAAACATTAATATGAGTAAACTGTCTATTGTACTTCCCTGCTTCAATCCTCCAGATGACTGGGAAGTTCATGTCAGTAAATCATATGCTCATATTGCAGCGCATTTAGGTACAACTCCTGAATTGATTATTGTAAACGATGGCAGCAGCAAAGATATAGAGGCAGATATCCGCATCTTGAAAACAAAGATCCCTCAACTGATCTATACAAGCCTGTCCCGGAACAAAGGTAAAGGTGCCGCTTTGCGTAAAGGAGTATCCCTGGCCAGCGGGGCATTGATCATCTATACCGATATTGATTTCCCCTACACAGAAGAGAGTTTTTTAAACATATTTAATGCCCTGGATGCCGAAGAATATGATGTAGCCATCGGTATTAAAGATGCTACCTACTACGGGCATTTACCCAAATACCGGACCTTCATTTCAAAAGCATTGAGGAAAGGGATCGGGTTCTTTTTCAATATGCCAGTGACCGATACCCAATGCGGCCTTAAGGGATTTAATCAAAAAGGTAAAGCTATTTTCCTGGACACAACCATAGACCGCTATCTTTTTGACTTGGAATTTGTCTACCAATCCTTCCGCAAGCACCGTAACTTAAAAGTCAAAGCAGTAGAAGTAAGCTTAAGGCCCAATGTCATCTTCAGGGCCATGAACCTGAAAGTACTGGCGAGTGAAAGCTCCAACTTTTTAAAAATTCTGCTGAAGCGGAATAAAAAATAACCTTTATTAATATATTTGACCGATCAGTATAAACAGTTCTGTCAAGGCTTAGCAATTGCTCAATTCAATAAAAAAATGAACAGACTTATCGGCCCTTCCATACTCTGGCTTTGCGCTATCCTCATCACCCTATTCTGTTTCTCAGAAGTTATATTCCACCCCAATACCACTATCCTGGGAGCAGGAGGCGACGGGCTGAAAAACTATTACACCTATTTATATTACATCGATAAAGATAGCGGCACTCATTTCAGTGGCATGAATTATCCTTATGGGGAGCATATGGTCTTTACCGATAATATGCCTTTATTGGCCGGCACTATAGCCTGGCTCAAGAACTGGTTTCCCAATGTGGGCAATTACAGCTTGGCCATCATGCATTTATTATTACTGTCTTCCATCAGTTTCGGTGCCTGGTACATCTACAAGATCATCAGGAAATACAATACCAGCCAGGCATGGGCCGTTATCGCTGCCCTCTTTATTACCTTTTTCTCCCCCCAGATCTTTAAAATTTACGGGCATTATGGTATGGGCTTTTGCTTCTACATACCCTTCGTCATCTACCAGATCATCTGCTTTAAAGAAAGAAAAAGCTTTAAATTTCCCCTGGCGATTTTCATATGCGCGCTTCTGCTGGCCTTTATCCACCTCTATAATTTAGCCCTGATTGCTATATTAGTAGCCTGCTACTGTATTGCCTACCTGCTCACCGAAAAAGGACAATCCCTGAAACAGAAGTTTTGGGCAACCGTTCCCCTCCTTTTTTCCGTGGGCCTGAGCTTTGTTTTAGTTAAACTATACCTTAAATTCACAGATACCATAAGCGATCGCCCCGAATACCCACATGGTATATTAGGCTACGAAACGCAAGGCAAAGACCTCTTTGTCACCGACACCCCTCTAGGACATATATTCCAGTTCCTTTTTGGCAAGCCCGACGGCATCTCTGAAAGCGAAGGCAAAGCCTACCTTGGCGTAGTCACGCTGGCCATCTGTTTCATCCTGGTGTTCAAATTCATCCGCTCATTGTTCAAAAAACACAAAGCAACACGGGGAAGCATACAACCCATACAAGGCTATAATATATGGTTACTCGTCGGCCTGCTGCACCTCCTGTTTGCTATGGGCGTTCCCGCTATCTGGATGCGCAACTGGATCGCAGATTACATCTCCGTCTTCCGCCAATTCAGGACCCTCGGCAGGTTCATATGGCCCTTCTACTATATCATTATGATATACGCTTCCCTCTATGTCTACCATTACGCACAATTATTAAAAAATAAGCATAAATCAAGACTTAGCTACGGACTACTGAGCCTGGTGGTGATCTTGTGGGCCATACAGCTAAGCGGCTATATAAAGCACAACAGGGAAGTATCTAAACAAACTCCCGGCAACTATGCCCAAATTTTTGAGACAGCCGATAACAACTGGATTACCTGGCTCAAGCAGAAAGGCTATACCCCGGGTGATTTCCAGGCCGTCATCGGCCTGCCTTTTTACCATATAGGTTCAGAAAAAATATGGCTGATGGACGTAGACGAAGCTTCTACCTCCTACGAATTGTTTAAGATTTCGCTGCACACCAAACTCCCCCTGATTGATGTGATGATGTCCCGCACCTCCTGGGCCCAGACCTTTGAAATGATCCGGATCATTGATGGTCCTTATACACAAAAAAAATACTTTGACAAGCTCAATGATCAACCAATCCTGGTTTTATGGAACGAGTCCACCGCATTAAAAGCAAAAGAACAGGAGTGGCTTAAAAATGCAACATTCATTGGTAAAAAGCCGGAGAACAACCTTTCTGTATACTCACTCCGGGTAAAAGATATACAACAGAGCGATCGCCTGGCCCGGCAGACCGCATTATCTGCAGCAACCAATGCACTTCCTTTAAAAGAAGGTCTATTAATGGACAGCAGCGGCCGCTTTACCTATGTGAACCATTTTGATCACACCGGTTTTGACCAAAGCTTTATAGGCGCAGGTAGTTTTGCACCCGTTTACGGAGGAGCACATCCGCCTTTAGACACCATTGTAATACCTGCAGGCAGGAAAGACAGTCTTTACAACCTCTCTTTATGGGTAAAATGCAATATGACGGACTACAGGAGCCCCTATTTTGAAATCGTTCAACTGGATGAAAACAATGAGCAGATCGCCTTTACCGATGTCAGTACCAAATACAGTACCCATGTACTGGATGACTGGTTCCTCACAGATAAAGACTTAAAAATAGAAACCCGGACAAGAAAGATAGCCATAAGGATCAATCCTAATCGCTCCAAAAAAGAATACTACGCCATTGACGAAATCCTGTTAAGGCCACAGGAGGCTACCTATTTCTACTGGTCCGATAAATTTAAAGGAAAAGAAAATGTACTTTTCCTGAATAACAGGCCCCAATTTTAATATTTTTGCGATACTATGTATTCACTGGCAGAAGAAAATTACCTTAAGGCGCTCTACCTACTTTCCGGGAAAGTAGGCGCTGTAAATGTAAATGATTTGAGTAAGCAGCTTAATATTAAGATGCCGACCGTGAACAGTATGATGAAAAAGCTGTTTGAAAAAGGACTTGTAGTCTATGAAAGCTACAAACCCATCAAGCTTACCACTGAAGGAAAAAAACAGGCCGCACTGATCATCCGGAAACACCGCCTCACCGAAATGTTCCTGGTGGAAAAAATGGGCTTCGGCTGGGAAGAAGTGCATCCTATAGCCGAGCAGATCGAGCACATTAATGCCCCTGCATTCTTTGACCGTATGGATGCCCTGCTGGGATTTCCCAAAACAGACCCTCATGGCTCCCCTATTCCCAATAAAAACGGCGAGATCGAATGGATCGCCTATGTCAACCTGAGCAATTGCATCCCGGGAGAGAAAGTGATCCTGTCTGCAGTGACCAATTCTTCAGATGATTTTTTAAAATTCCTGAATTCAAAAGACATTAAACTCGGCGATATCATCCGGATCTTAGACATTGAACCCTTTGATGGCAGTATGCAATTATCCGTTTCCAACAGGAACCCCGAGACCTTCAGCAAGTTAGTTTGTGAAAAATTACTGGTCGCTCCGGCCAATAATGCTTAGATAATTTCTTATCATAGGGCAAATTAGTGTCTCTTTTCGGTTAAATATTAAAAAAAACCGGTGAATGTTAAAAAAATATTTGGTTGACATATCAACCAAATCTAATTTTGCTGCAAACACACAAAATGGAAGAGTTACATGACCCTCACGATACCAGGCTAATGGGATCATTTCTTGGGCAGGTGCGCAAAATATTTGCCCTGTACCACAAGATGGGCTCTAAACTACTTTCAGAAAAGGGAGTCAATATCCACATCGACCAGCTTCCCGTTATCATGACCGCCTTTTACCGGCCCGGTATTTCACAACAGGAAATAGCCAATAGCATTTGTCGCGACAAATCTTCTGTAAACCGGACCGTAAAATACCTGGAAGCCGCAGGCTACTTAAAAGTATCCTTAAATCTAAAAGACAAAAGACAAAATACCCTACGGGTAACAGCAAAAGGTAAAAAAGAAGTAGAAAAAATTGAGATCGCAAGACTGGAAATGGAACAGCTGTTAAAAGAGGCCTGCACCACGGTCAGCTATGAAGCACTAACAGAAACAGTACGCACCATCTCAGATAATCTGGAAAAAAATTTCAAACTATAAACAATTCAATTATACAACATGAAACCTGTAATCAGTATCTTACTACTTACTGCACTCGCTGTTACCGGGCGGGCACAGGAGCAATTCTCGCTTAAAGAGAGCATTGCCTATGGCTTGCAACACAACCGTACCGTAAGTATATATAAGAACAACAGGCTCCAGGCAGTACAAAAGGCACGCCAGGCAGCTTCCACCTATTTACCCAATGTCAACATCAGTGCAGGGCTTGATGACAACCTGAAACTTCCGGTCACCATCATTCCGGCAGGGACCTTTGGCCCCGGTACGCCGGAGCAAAGAGTGAGCTTCGGGACAAAGTTCAATTCAACCCATGTTGCACAACTCGATCAGCCTATCTTTGACAAAGCCGCCCTTACCGGTTTAAAAGCCAGGCAACCCAATATCGACTACGCGACATTAACAGAAACGCAGAATAATGAAAACCTGGTGTACAACATTGCTGTTGCCTATTTCAGGATCATAGTAGCACAAAAACAACTCGATCTCTTACTGGACAACAAAACGCGCATGGAAAAGAACCTGGGCATAGCACAGCTCAGGGCACAGCAAGGCGTTGCCAAAAAGATCGACATCAAGCAGGTGCAGGTTAATATCAACAATATCGAGTCCCAGCTTTCCGTCACCCGCAACAGTCTTGAACTGGCGATCAACACCCTCAAATTCAATATGGGCCTTGCTATAGATGAAAACATCCAGCTGAACGATACGGCAAGGTGGCTCAGTCCGGAAGACAAGGCCAAAAAAACAGACTTCTCTTTTGATTACAAAAGAACGACCGACTATGCCCTGGACCAGACCCAGATCACCCTCCTGGACATTAACCGCAAAAACATCAGGGACAGCAGATACCCTACCCTGGGACTCTATGCCCGGTATGGTGCTAACGGCTTTGGCAATAAACTCGGAGATGCTTACGAGCGCCTTTTCGATTTCGGTACCGTGGGCCTGAAATTCCAATGGAACATTTTTGCCGGCTTCCGTAAAGATGCCAATTACAAAATCGCCAACTATGATTTTGAAAATGCAAAAACCAATCTTTTACTGAAAGAAGACCAGCAAAGACTGACCTTCCAGAATGCAGGACTATCCTATTTCAGGGCAGAGAACACCATCACCAATAACAAAGAAAACATGGACCTGGCCAAAGAAGTCTATGATAATGTAAGCCTCCAGAACAGGGAAGGCTTAGCTTCTCTCACCGACCTCCTTAATGCCGAAAACTCTTACCAGCAAGCCCAGAGCAACTATGTACAATCATTACTGGATTATTACATCGCAGAGATTGAATTACGCAGGGCAAACGGCACCTTAATTGAATTCTACAACAACCTTTAAACAAAAAAACATTCCACACTTTCCACACACAACAATCATATGAACAAGAAATCCATCATTCCGATCATAGTAGTATTAGTACTCGCGGGACTTATTGGCTGGAGACTGGCTTCAAACAAGAAAAAGATAGACGATAAAAACAAGCCCGCAGTAGTTAAAGATATAGCTATCCCCGTCACCACCGCCACCGTGAAACGTGAAATGGTCAACAGCGAACTGACCAAAACAGGAACCCTGACCCCGAATAAAGAAGCAGACATCACTGCAGCCACTGCAGGAAAATTGCTTTCGATTAATTTCAACCTGGGCAGCTATGTAGGCCAGGGCGGTACCGTAGCAACGGTCGACAGCCGCCAGCAAAGCCTCAACCTGCAACAGGCTAAAGTGACCAAAGCCAAATACGACAAAGACTTTGAGCGCTATAAAACCCTTTACGAAGGAGAAGCCGCTACGGAGATGAATTTCCAGGATGCCAAACTGCAAAGAGACAATGCATCCAACCAGATCGAACTGCTCAACAAGCAGATCGCAGATGCCAGCGTTAAAGCACCGATCAGCGGCCAGGTAGTAAGCAAACTGAAAGAACCCGGAGAATACGTAAGTCCCGGTACCGCACTCGGCCACATTGTAGACATTTCCGTCTTAAAAGCCAATGTAATGGTCAACGAAAAAGATGCTTACAATTTAAAAGTAGGAGATAAAGTAACCATAATGACCGATATCTACCCTGGCGTAGCCCTTTCCGGCAGCATATCATTCATCAGCAACCAGGGAGATGCCACACACAGCTACCCGGTAGAGATCACTTTATCCAACAGCAAATCCTATCCGTTAAAAGCCGGAACTACCGTAACCGTAAACTTCAACAAAAAAGGCGGTGGCATGATGATGCTCATCCCGAGAACAGCACTGACACAAGGTATGAAAGCCCCTAAAGTATTCGTGGTTGAAAACGGTATTGCCCGTCTTAAAGACATTGTTATAGGCATGGAAATGGGTAACAGTGTAGAAGTGGTAAGTGGCATAGAAGAAGGTGCACAAGTCATTACCAGTGGCCAGCTTAACATTAAAGACGGTTCAAAAATCAACCTGGTAAACATACAAAACTAAACGTATTGTAAACATACACGACGCTATTAAAAGCATTTAATTCATGAAAAAGCTAACCGAACTATCCATAAAAAGGCCCCTGTTAATCCTGGTAATTTTCACGGTGCTTATTTTATTCGGTATCATCTCATACAAAAGCCTGAACTACAACCTGCTTCCTAAGTTTGATGCAAATGTAGTATCCGTAGTGACTACCTACAGGGGAGCCTCAGCCGATGAGATCGAGAATACCGTAACCAAGAAAGTAGAGGATGCATTGTCCTCACTGGAAGGGATTAAAAAGATCACCTCTTCAAGCCAGGAAGGCGCTTCTGTCGTCACCGTAGAGCTGATCGCAGAGGCTAACGTAGACAAAGCGCAGAATGATGCACAAAGAAAAGTGGACCAGATCGCCTTATTGCTGCCTAAAGATGTAGACCGTTCTATTGTGAACAAATTCTCTTCCGACAACATCCCCGTAATGAGAATGGGAGTGTCTGCACAGACCGATGACAAAGACCTCTATGACATCATCGACCAGCAGATCAAACCTCAACTGGGTAGTATTCCCGGTGTAGGACAGATCAACCTGATCGGGGGTAACGAGCGCCAGATCATCATCTCCGCCAACCCGGAAAAACTGGAGTCCTATAACATGACCATCGCCCAGTTGGCACAAGTCGTTAACCTGGCCAGCTTATCCACACCCGCCGGTAAGATCGAGACCGCCAGCGACCAGTTCACCCTAAAATTCGATGCCAAGTTCAACGATATAGAACAGTTGAAAAGCATGGTCGTTTTAAGAGGAAAAGACGGTGGAGAAGTGCGCCTGAGCGATGTGGCAGATGTTATGGACGGACAGACCGAAGTGACCAATATCAACCGCATCAATGGTCTTCCTTCCATCGGTATCCAGGTGATGAAACAATCAGATGCAAATGCCGTTGAAGTAAGTAAACTGGTGCAGAAAAAAATAACCGAGATCGAGGCCCAGTATGGCAAGCAAAACCTGAAATTCAATATCGCTTCCGATCAGAGTACCTATACCTTAGAGTCCGCCAATGCCGTAATGTTTGACCTGGCACTGGCCATCATCATTGTATCCTTCGTCATGCTCATGTTCTTACACAGCATACGCAGTTCCCTCTTTGTACTCGTAGCCCTCCCGGCATCCATGATCCCGACCTTTATCTTCATGTATGTATTCGGCATGTCCCTTAATCTCATGACCTTAATGGCCCTTTCCCTGGTAGTGGGTATCCTTGTGGATGACTCCATCGTAATCCTGGAGAACATCATGCGGCATATGGAAATGGGTAAAAACAAGCGCCAGGCCACGATTGACGGGCGTTCCGAGATCGGTTTTACCGCCATGGCCATCACCCTGGTGGATGTTGTGGTATTCTTACCCATGGCATTAACCTCCGGTATGATCGGCAACATCCTGCGCGAATTTGCCTTAGTAGTGGTATGCTCTACCCTGATGAGCCTTATGGTCTGCTTTACGCTGACCCCGCTACTCGCTTCAAGATTTGCCAAGATCGTACACCTGGACAAGCGTACCGCCTGGGGCCGGATGAACCTATGGTTTGAAGACCAGATCACTAAAATAAGAGATGCATACACCAGCCTATTACAATGGTGCCTGGGTAAAAAAAGATACGTCTTCATCCTGACCATTCTTTTATTAATCGGCTCCTTCACATTAGTAGGTAAAGGATTTATCGGCTTTGCCTTCATCAGTAAAGGCGACCAGGGCGAGCTGGTGGTGAAAATAGAAATGAGCCCTAACAGCTCCCTATACCAGACCAGCATGGCCACACAAGCCGCAGAACAGATCATCCTGAGGCAACCGGAAGTCAAAAATATGTTTACCAATATCGGTTATTCCAGTACCGGCGTAGCCACTACCAATAACAATAACCTTTCGGAGATCAACATAAAACTGGTTGACAAAAAAGACCGCAAGAAAAGTACCGAACAATTCACCAATGATATCTTTGACTCCTTAGCCAATATTACCGGGGCCAAGATCACCATCGGCCAGATGGACATCATGGGTAATGCGGCACAGGCAGATATACAATACGTAGTGAAAGGTACCGACAGGGCGCAGGTGAAGAAAGTAGCCGAAGCCATGAAAAAGATGGTAGAGGAAACTCCGGGTACACAATACGTAGAATTCAGTACCAAGAATCCTAAACCACAGATCGAGATCTCACTGGACCGCCAGAAAATGGCGATGTATGGTGTTAACCCAAGCGATGTGGCCAATGCAATCGCCAGCTCATTCCGGGGTAATGATAATGCCAAATTTACCTACAAAGGCAATGAGTACGACATCATGGTGCAAAATGATGTATCCGACAGGTCCAGTATAGACAATATCAAAAACCTGAGTTTCCTGAACGCACAAGGGCAAAGCTTTACCCTGAGCCAGTTTGCAGCAGTAAATGAAGTAATGGGAGAAACCATCCTGCAACGTACCGACAGGCTGACCTCTATCCTCATCAATGCTACCTCAAACGGGCGTTCGCCGGGAACTATCGGCCAGGAATTGTCCAGAAAATTTGACGCTTATTTTAAGCAAAATAAAGAAGCCGTTGCCGGGGTAATCTATGAACCCTTCGGTAACCTGGCCAATACAGCCGATTCATTCATCAGCCTGTTGATGGCATTAGGCATCGGTATCGTATTGGTGTACCTCATCATGGTAGCCCTGTACGAAAATGCAATCTATCCATTCGTAGTATTGTTTGCACTGCCACTGGCCATGATCGGGGCCTTCCTCGCCCTGGCCTTGACCATGAACGAGCTCACCATCTTTGCCATGATCGGTCTGATCATGCTCATGGGACTTGTGGCCAAAAACGGTATCCTCCTGGTTGACTTTACCAACCAGCGGAAAGCCGAAGGTGCAGGACTTATAGAAGCATTGATCGATGCCGGTAAAGAGCGTTTCCGTCCCATCCTGATGACCACCATCGCCATGATCGTAGGTATGTTGCCTATTGCCCTGGCTACAGGTAGCGGTGCAGAAGTTAAAAATGGTATGGCCTGGGTGATCATCGGTGGGCTTACCAGCTCCTTACTGCTGACCCTCATCGTAGTGCCCTGTGTCTATTACCTGGTAGATAAAATGCTGGGCAGGTTCAGAAGAAGAAGACGTAAAAAAGCCGTGAGGCTTGTTGTAGAAAGACAAGTGACCGGCCATTAAAATAAAAAATGACTGAACGCTCGTTCAGTCATTTTTTTTAACTTCGGCACTCAATACAGCAATTACAATGAAACCTAAACTGGTCATCTTATCAGGAGCCGGCATCAGCGCAGAGAGCGGCATACAAACCTTCCGGGACGGAGACGGCCTCTGGGAGAACCATAGAGTAGAAGATGTGGCCACGCCCGAAGCCTTTGCCCGGAACCCGCAGCTCGTACTTGACTTTTACAACTTTAGGAGAGCAGGAGTGAGAGAGGCACAACCGAATGCAGCACACCTGGGCCTGGCACAATTAGAAGAAGATTTCGAGGTACATATCATTACCCAAAACATCGACGACCTGCACGAAAGAGCAGGCTCCACGAATGTGTACCACCTCCATGGCGAGATCTCAAAAATGCGCAGCGTTAATAATACCGATGAACTCTTCCCCGTTGAAGGCGACATAAAACTGGGCGACCTTGCGCCCGATGGCGGCCAGCTTAGGCCACACATTGTATGGTTTGGCGAAGCCGTACCCATGATCTATGAAGTATTGCACCTGGTAGAAAAAGCAGATTTTTTTGTCGTCATTGGCACTTCATTACAAGTCTACCCCGCAGCAGGCCTGGTGCATGAGGTAACTCCCGGGACACCGGTATTTGTGATCGATCGTAAAATCCCATCTGTCGGGCACTTAAAAAATGTCACCAAAATTGAAAAGCCCGCGACTGAAGGTATTCAAGAGCTGATCTCTAAATTACGCACCCGATTATAATTATATATTCAAAGCAAAAAAACCGTTATCTCCGACAGGATAACGGTTTTTCTATTGAAGTATCTCCAACAGGTTTCCTCTTTAACTAATGTTCCGTCCTTTGAATATGCACGAGATCGCAAAACCAAACTGAGGGTAAAGTATATTCAATCCAGGAACATTAAAAGTGATTAATTATCAATGTTATAGAAAACTTAATCTATTGAATGCCCAGACCATGGACCTATAGTTTTATCAGAAAATCATTAACTTTAATACTGCTTCCGGTGTGGATTGAATTGTTTGTAAACCCTCACAAGAAGCGATGACACATATCACCATTTTACCTTTTTGCTGGTATTAAAACAAGAAATATGGATCTGTTACAAAGATATCAAAAGGTACGTCAGTATTCTGAAACATTGGCCGCTCCCCTTATACCGGAAGACTTTTCCGTGCAACCGGCAGATTTTGTCTCCCCTCCAAAATGGCACCTGGCACATACCACCTGGTTTTGGGAACAATTTGTCTTGCTCCCCTTTTCAAAAGATTACAAAGTTTATGACGAGGACTTTGCCTACCTCTTCAACAGCTACTATAATAATGTAGGCAAAAGAGTATTACGTCCGGACAGGGGCAATATGACCCGGCCCGGCGTTGATGCCGTGATGCGCTACCGCGCTTATGTAGACAAGGCCATGCAGCAATTGCTGCAAACAGAAGTAGCCAGTGAAGTAAACAATATTATAGAAGTTGGCCTGAACCACGAAGAGCAGCACCAGGAATTATTTCTCTACGATATCAAATACATATTAGGCCATCAGCCTACATTCCCCGTTTATGGCCGCCCAGCAATCCTGCCATCCGAAAAAAAAGAACCCGGCTTTATAACCCTTAAAGAAGGCATCTACGAAATCGGGCATACAGGTGATGAGTTTTGTTTTGACAATGAACTGGGTCGCCATAAAGTCTATCTGCAGGAGGTTGCAATAGCCGACCGCCTCGTTACCAATAGCGAATACCTGGACTTCATCCATGCCGGTGGTTATGATGATTTCAATTTATGGCATGACGATGGATGGCACTGGAAGCAGGAAAATAACATTGCGGCACCCATGTATTGGCACCTTATCGACAACGAGTGGTATGAGTATGACCTGGATGGCCTGCAACGATTAAACCCCGAAACTCCGGTAAAGCATATCAGCTTTTATGAAGCCTATGCTTACGCGTCCTGGCGCGGTATGCGCCTGCCTACAGAAGCAGAATGGGAAGCAGCCTCAGTACACTTTTCCTGGGGCAGTTTATGGGAATGGACCAACAGCGCTTACCTGCCCTATCCGGGTTTCAATAAAGCACCAGGAGCTTTAGGTGAGTACAATGGAAAATTCATGGTCAACACCATGGTACTGCGCGGGGCATCTGTAGCTACACCCGAAGACCATAGCCGCCGCAGCTACCGCAACTTTTTCTACCCGCACATGCGCTGGCAATACGGAGGCATACGCCTGGCAAAAGACAGAATATAATGGTGAATGGTTAATGGTTAATTGATTTTAGAAAGCAAGTAAAATAAAGTTTATGCGACAAAAGGAAATATCTTCAACAAAAAATAGCAATAACTCAAGTCCAAAGACGAATACAGACAACAAGACTTTTCTGGCAGATGTATTAAAAGGATTGAGCCATCATCCCCAGAAAACACTATCCTCAAAATATTTTTATGATGAAAAAGGCAGTGCACTGTTCCGCAAGATCATGGCCCTGCCCGAATATTACCTTACGCGCGCAGAAATGGATATCTTTCAAAACAAAACTGCTGAGCTCATTACCGCGCTTGAACTCGACAAGGCCATTAATTATGACCTAGTAGAACTGGGACCTGGCGATGGCACTAAGACCATCCATTTACTCAAAGGGCTGCTGGAACAAGGATACGCCTACAACTACCTGCCTATTGACATCTCTCAACATGCGCTCGATGGGCTGGCAGATATGCTGGAAGAGCAAGTACCTGCCTTATCTGTAAAAGCCCTGCAAGGCGATTATTTTGAAAAACTCGGCATCCTCAAGTCTGCTCAGCGGCCTAAAGTAGTCCTGGTGCTGGGCTCTAATATCGGCAACCTCTCTGATGCAGAAGCCGCAACATTTATCCGGCAATTGAGCGACAACCTGAACCCGGGAGACAAGATCCTGCTTGGTGTAGATCTCATCAAACCCAAAGAAATAGTACTGCCTGCCTACGACGATAAGCAGGGCATTACAGCAGCCTTCAATATGAACCTGCTCGAGCGGATCAACCACGAATTAGGGGCAGATTTTGACCTGTCACAGTTTGAACACCAGGCAGTCTACGAAGAGAAAGAAGGGCTCGCCAGCAGCTACCTGGTAAGCAAAACAGCACAAACAGTGACCATAGATGGCCGGTCTTTCCGCTTTGCCCCCGGGGAGAGCATACATATGGAGATCTCCCGCAAATACAATGATACCGTCATTAAACAAGTACTGGCCGGCACAGATATCCATATACAGTCCAGGATACTGGACAGCCGGGAATTGTTTGCCGACTACGTTTTAGCCCGGTCCTGATCTCATTTAACGGTGTTTGTTTTTCCTCCTTCTTTGTTCCGTTTCATGATCCGGAATAAAAAAGAAAGGATCTGCCCGCCATAGAAAAAACTGAAAGGAAGCGACATAATGATCAGCAGGTTACTGATGGCATTAAGTAAGGTATCCGAACCCAGGGCGGTCAAGCCCAATGCAGCAGCCGTGATGATTATACCCCAGGCCAGTTTATGGTGCTGCCGCGGATTGAGATTGCCCTGGTCAGAGAACATGGCCAGCACAAAAATGGCAGAGTCTACCGAATTAATAATAGACACGAGGACAAGCAGGGCCGTAATACCTATCGTGATACTGCTAAAAGGAAGCTGGTAAAAGAAATGATAGATAGAGGTAAAAACATCATCATACTCGCCGGAGTACTGCCCGGCCTCCTGGATGAGGCTAATCGCTTTATTACTGAATATGCTGAACCAAAGCATCGTAGCCAGAGCCGGGACAATGATGGTGGCCACCAGGAACTCCCGTATCGTCCTGCCCCTGGAGATGCGCGCAATAAAGATCCCGGTAAACGGTACCCAGGCAATCCAGAATGCCCAGTAAAAAACAGTCCAGTTATTGACAAAGGTTTTACCGGTATGATATTCACCGATCGACAAACTCATTTCCGCAAAGTGGAGTACGTAATTTCCCAATGCACTCAGGGTGGGCCTGGCAAAAGACACCCCGGTCAAAAACAAGGCGGTAAAGCACATTAGAGCGATACTCGCCACCATATCAAAATTAGCCAGGTATTTGATCACTTTCTGAATCCCAGTAAGTGCCGAAAAAGTCGCTATAACACCGATGCAAAGTACCGTAAGCAATAGCCCGGCATTACCCCAGTTCCATTGAAAAAATGTTTTAATACCACCCACAAATTGCCCGGCCCCAAGGCCCAGCGAGGCGATCACACCCGTCAAAGTAATCAAGGTGATAAATATATACGTGAGCTGCGCAAACACCTTATTTTTATTACCCAGCAAAACTGCATGGGCGATGTTATACTCCTTGCGTATGTACATTTGCCAGGCTACCAGTAAGCCAAAGAGGCTGTATAGCGCCCAGGGCGTAAAGCCCCAGTGAAAAAAGGTATACTGTAATGCCAGTTGCTCCGGGGCTTTGTTATTTACTGGGGGATGCGTATAATAATAAACAGGCTCCTGCACCGCCCGCAGCAAAAGGCCTGAACCCATACCGGTACTGTACAGCAAAGCTATCCAGCTGAAACGGGAATATTCTGCGCCTTGCGTTCCCAGCCTTTTACGGCTAAAAGGCACTACGATCAGCACCAATGACACGAGCACGACTAAGAAACCAAAAAGCAGGTAATAGTTAGCGAATACTTCAAGCACTATAGCATTAATGGCATTTAAACTATGGGTAATGAATACCGGGAACAAGATTCCGCCCAGCACCATAAGTACGCCAAAAATCGCTGCAGGCAATATCGTTCTGTTTTTTAGTATACTTATGAATCGGTTCAAGATTAATCGTTTTTAAAACACCATCCTTTTCAATGCCATAGGGGCAGATAATGCCGGGGAATCGGCATTACTGTATCCACCAAATGCTATTCAAATATACAGAATATAACAGCAAGGAAAATCAGCGCTACACAATATCCGCAAGTAGTTCTTTTTTTATTAAAAAAATATTACATTTGACTACCCTATTGTTTTAAGCGAAAAAATCCCTTGTCATGAAGAAGAGAAAATTCATCCTCTACGCTTGCCTTTTATACGTATTCCTGGCCGGCATTTCATGGAAGGCATTTGCCCAGGGAGTAAATAACAACTGGCATTTCGGCACCTACAACGAGATCAGTTTCAACTCCGGCACACCCGTTTTCACCCAAAATTCTGCCGTCAGTACCTTTGAAAGCTCCGCTGCCGTAAGCGATGAAAACGGCGAACTGCTCTTCTATACCATGGGTGCACGCATCTGGGACAGGAACGGCACAGAGATGCCCAATGCCAATGGCCTCTTAGGGAACGGCCCCTTCAACGGTGGCATCGCTGCAGGCTCCGGCAGAAACAATGTACACATAGTACCCCATCCCGGCAACCCGGACCAGTATTTTGTTTTCTCTGCAGCAGCCATCGAAACACCGGGCGGAAAAGCTTATTACCATGTAGTAGACATGAGCCTGAATGGCGGACTGGGCGATGTAGTGCCCGGCATGAAAAATATTGAGATCATAGAAGCACACGGGAGAGAAGCCTATACCGTCACCAGGGGCATCTGTGGCACCTACTGGTTCATTGGCTCTATGATGACCAGCCCGGTCTCTTATTACGCCTTTAAGATCGATGAAAACGGCGTGCACCAAAACCCCGTCATTACTTATGTACCCTATCACAATATGGCAGATATAGGTCCCACCGAGATTACCCGAAACGGTATCGCGATCTCTGCCAGCAGCAATAATGTGATGATGGCAGATTTTGATCAACAAAACGGTACGTTCAGCCATTTCCAGCTCTTTCCTAATGGACATACCGGGCAATACCTCGAGCTCTCTCCTAATCATGAAAAGTTCTACCTGATCCATTACAATAAGATCTGGCAATACGACCTGGACCTCTACCCCAACGTAACGGGTATTGCCGCCACAGCATTGAACCTGGCCCCGGCAACATCGCCCCTTAATGTAACTTATGAAGACCTGAGACAAGCCCCTAACGGAAGCTTATACGCCGTCCGCCTAAACTTCAATAACCAGTTCCTCGAATCCTATTCCATCGACAAGATCAATAACCCGGATGCCTCCATAGCAGGCTTTAGCCTCAACGCCCTTCCCATACCTCAAAATGCCCGTTTTATTACCTTCGGCTCCTCCGTACTCCCCCGGCAACAGATCAATAAAATAATCCATCCGCAAGCCCGCCTGGATACCGTTATCTGCAAGGAGACCGCCATAACATTGCGTAGTCCCTACCCTGATTACAGCTACCAGTGGAGCAATGGAAATATATCTCCCCAGATCCAGGTGAGCCAGAGTGGCACCTATTGGGTCATTTCAAAATCAACTACAGATTGTACCTGGTACATTGACTCTTTCAAAGTAAGAAAGCAAGAGCCGGTAAATATAGACCTGGGGCCGGATACCACGATCTGCAAAGGAGATACCGCGCATATCAACGTCTATCAAGCAGGCATTGAACATTATTTATGGAATGACGGAGACCCCGGTTTTGAAAAAAACATTACAGAAGCCGGTACCTACCACATCACCGTACAGCAAGGCGGATGTAGCTACTCAGATACCCTGAAGCTAAAAATAATTGACCCTTATTTCAGGATCATACCCGACGATACTGTTTTGTGTAAAGGAGACTTTTTGAGGCTCAATACCGAAAGCAATATGGACAACCAGGTTCAATGGGACAATGGACACAATGGTCCTTCTATCGAAATAAATGCACCAGGTAAGTACAGCGCCATTGCACAGAACCTATGCGGTCAATTAAGCGACACCGTAAATATCGACCCTGTAAATTGCCATTGCAAGCCGGAAATACCTACTGCATTTACCCCTAACGGAGATGGCAAAAATGATGTATTTACCCCTCTCTTAAGGTCAGACTGTGCACTAAAAGATTTTGAATTCAGCATTTTCAACCGGTATGGCACGAAGATCTATTTTTCAAATACAGCCGGGGCAGGCTGGAACGGCACCTATAGTAACCAAAAATTAGCCGACAATGGGGTCTATTTTTACCTGGTCAAACTGAGCAATAATTATGGCAATACAGAGCCGGTCATTTATAAAGGCCAGGTGACCCTGATCCGCTAAACCCGGCTTTTTAACCACTAAAAAAAATAAACTATTATTTAAACAAATTGTTAACAGAAAAATTTGCCTATCAAGAGAATATAACCTATATTTGATCTGTCAAAAGAAATTTTCCTCCACATTCTCCCGTTTGATAGTAATATCATCTGGCATTGTGGAGGAAAAACTATTTTAAGCCCTGCCTGTTTGAACTAAAAACAGGTATAAATGCTAAGAAAGATACATTCCTGAGATACAATACCCGAAATAACAAATACCGGGAAACAGGAATGAAATTTCCCCGCTTCCCGGTATCCTAAAATAAGGTACTTGATTACTGGTTTTTAGCGCCTATATTCAATTTAAATCCGGCATAAATATTTCTTCCCATCCCGGACCCCCAGACTAAAGAAGCATCAAAGTTTTGCCCGTAAGGGTTAGATGCGCCCATAATAAGCGGATGCTGCATTTCATTCAATATATTCTCTACACCGGCATACACATTTAAAAAGCCGTCTTTAAAGACTTTGTTGATCTGGGCATTCATCATCCAGTAAGCAGGCGTATTACCGGAAGCCACAAGGCCATTCTGGTGCTCACTATGGTGCTGTGGCAAACGCTTGGAGCCGATCCACTGAACCGTGTAGTCAAACTTCCATTGGTTCTTGGTACTATAACCCAGGTTGACAAAGGCACGGTGCGCAGCTACCAAAGGCTTTTCCAGCAAACCGGACTGGTATTCTGTTTTCACATCATAAAAGCGGTAAGCTAATCTCACATCCAGTAAACGGATAGGCTCATAGTCCAGCTGTGCCTGGAAACTGTGTGAATAGGATTTGCCCTCCAGGTTGTAAAAATTCACCGAATTATAACCCTCAATATCCGCGATCACCTGGTTGGTAAAATTGGTGAAATAATAATCCACGCCAAAAGTTCCATCCCTGTAATTGAGCATAAACTTCTTGGTCAGGTTAAGCCCCATATTCCAGGCCACTTCCGGCTTAAAGAGATAAGATTCATTGGCGGATAAAGCAGTTACCATATCCGTATTATTATAATAAAAATTCCTGCTGCTGGCCATCAACCCCATATTCTCGGCAAACATATTGGCCGTTCTTTGCGCGCGGCCTATAGATGCACGGATCGCGGTTTGTTCATCAGGAGCATAGCGCAGGTGTAAACGGGGCGTTACAAAGGCCCCGAAAATACTGTTATAATCGCCCCTTAAACCCGCTACCACATTGATCTTATCCATCCATTTATAGGCATATTCCACGAAAGCACCAGGCACTACTTCGGTCCGGGCCATCGCTGCCCCCATAAACCGCTCATCGTATTTATCCATCAGCGCACTCGCGCCGAACTTAATGACATTATTGGTATTGGAAATGATCGTTTGATAAATATAATTGGCATATAGGCTGGTTTGCTTGCCGGTATACTCCCGCTTGCCATATTGATTTTCCTGTTCATGGAAGATACCGGACAGTTGCAGCCCCATGCTCTTATAAGGCTTTGCGGCATACACTTTCCCTATCTTGGCCCAGGTTTCCAGTCGGTTGACCTTATTCTGGTAGCCCCACGGGTTGCCGACGATCTGCTCCGTTCCCTTCTTGTAATCGGACTGTCCTCCTGCTGTATTCAAAACAATTGCTTTAAATCCACCCTGGATCTCCAGGCCATTATCACCAAAATAGAACCAGCGGTTAGACCCTACAAAGTTTGTCCCCATAGGATTGTCCAGGAATCCATCCTTATTCATATCTACCTTCATCCAGTCTCCGCGACCATGCAGGAGCACACTGGTAGAAAGATGCTTATTGAAATTATGGTTGAGGATCAGGTTACCTTCAGACCTTCCCTGAGAACTCTGGTAACCATTCAACACAATACGGGGTGTTTTCGCTTCAAAAGGCTTAAGCCACTCCACATTGATCTGGCCTGCCGTTCCTTCAAAACCGTTTACCACGCTACCGGCACCTTTGCTCAACTGCATACTTTCCACGAAAGTACCCGGCGTGAAGGTCAGGCCCGTAATGGCGGCAAGGCCGCGGATATCCGGCACATTCTCCCGTGTAAAAGAAGTATAAGCCCCGGCAAGGCCCAGCATCTGGATCTGTTTATAACCACTCACCGCATCGGTAAAACCAACGTCCACAGAAGGCGTGGTCTCAAAGCTCTCGCTCAGGTTACAGCAGGCCGCTTTCATCAGCTCTCCAGAGCCTATCTTTTCCACTTTAAAAGCACCGGAAGTACTGATGCTCGTGGTTTGTTTCCTGCCCAGCACCTGCACCGACTTAAGTTCATCGGCACTAAGCCGGTCTTCCGTCAGGCTTATTTCAAGCCCCTGCAGCTGATCTGCAACAGGCACATCACGGGTGGTGTAGCCAGAGTAGCTGATCTCTAAAACCTGTACCGTATCAGCCACTTCAATAGTGAATGCACCATTGATATCTGTTACCTGGTTAAATTGTTTATCTTTTGAGTGGATAAAAACCCCGATCAGTGGTTCTTTAGTCTTGGCATCTATAACGACACCACTTATTGTCTTCGCCACTGTCCTTTGCTCTTGCCCCGTTTCCTGCGCAGAAACGGCATATGCAGGAGCCAACAATGCGGTCAGCACACTGATCTTAATCATATTTTGCATCAGCAAAAAATTAATGGGCTTCAACTTCCCTGTAAGCGCAGCAATCGGGAAGCTTGTTATAATCGTCTTCAGTAGTTTTGGTAGCACCGGCATTGTGCCCGGCCTTGGCCACACTTGCTTCTATTTTAGAAAGGCTGGTCTTTTTCGCATTATAAACAACTTTCAGTTCTTTCGTTGTTTTATCCCATTCGGCACGTTTCACACCGGGAATATAGGCAGCGTTCTCAATACGTTTTTTACACATACCGCAAGACCCCTCCACTAAAATGGTTTCTGATGCTGTTGTTTTTGATTTTTCCTGGGCTTTAAGCGAAGATGTTCCCAGGGCGAAAGTAGCCAGGATGGCCAGAAGAATATTTTTCATTGTTTAATTGTATTAATTATGGATCTTTTAAATGTCATGTTTATACTTGGTACATGAGATCTTTACCCGTAATACGTTAAACGCTGAAATAGTTTATACAGGGGAATACCCTGCCAGTTCCCCTCAGGTGGGGCATTGGCGGGATATACCGCAATTTTAAAAGCTGCAGGTTCCGGCTGTTCAAAAACAGGCACGATCTCCGGCACCGGCAATAAGCCTACCTGCAATACCTGCAACTGGGGCAGGTTACTGCTGGAAGACTGATCTACCTTTATCTTCAGGGCAACATCTTTCTGACTGCAGCAGGATTTTTTATCCGGCTGATCCGCATTTTTCTTTGCCGTATCTTTCTTCACCGGGCAGCAGCAAGGCTTTTCCTTAGCTTTATTGACACTGAAAGACTTGAAGTTATTGCCACAGAAATGCAGTTGTACTACCGATCCGGAAACGGACAGGCTGTACATAAACAACATGAATATGGCAATTAGTTTTTTCATTACGAATTACAAAGATAAAAAGTTTTTTTACTCTTCAAACACCAGCCCGGCAGACTGCTTCAATTTTACAAATATTTTCAGAAATTCTATAAAACGTCTTTAACCGTTTAAGATACCTTATTTTTGCAACATAAAAAACAAATTATTATGCATACCGAAGCATGGGAAGACGAAGAATTGGATGAAATAGAAGACAATAGTGACACCGCCGGCCCGGAACTGGAAGAACGCGCAAGATTCATTGTAGATAAAGGGCAAAGCCCGGAGCGCATGGACAAATATGTCATGACGCACGTGGAAGGCGTTACCCGCAACAAAGTGCAGCAGGCTATTGAAGACCAGATGATACTGGTGGACGGCAAACCTACAAAGGCCAATGTAAAAGTGAAACCCGGCATGGAGATCGTCTTTATCGAAACCCGCAACCCGGAAAGAACGGATATTATTCCTCAATCCATGGACCTGAGCATCGTCTACGAGGACGATGAGGTACTGGTGATCAATAAGCCTGCAGGCATGGTGGTGCATCCCGGCTGCGGTAATTATACAGGTACTTTAGTGAATGGCGTAGCCTGGCACCTGAACCCCGAAGAGGATAAAGAAAGGATCATAGACCTGCCCAGGATAGGACTGGTACACCGTATTGACAAAGATACCAGCGGCCTGGTCTTATTGGGTAAAACACAGGAAGCTATAGAGTTCCTGAGTGCACAGTTCAGGAAACATACCATACACAGGAGATATATCGCACTGGCCTGGGGCCATTTTGCATCGCCGGAAGGTACCATTACCGCTCATATTGGCCGGAACCCGAGATTCAGGAAGAAAATGGAAGCATTCCCTGATGGTGACTTTGGAAAGCACGCGGTAACGCACTATAAAGTACTGGAGCAGTTCCACTATGTATCCCTGCTGGAATATCGCCTGGAAACAGGCCGCACGCACCAGATCAGGGTGCACAGCAAGCTCATCGGGCATCCCTTGTTCAATGATGCTACTTACGGTGGCGACCGGGTAGTAAAAGGAACGGTCTATACCAAGTACAAACAGTTTGTAGAAAATTGCTTTAAAATGCTGCCCCGCCAGGCACTGCATGCACGTGAACTGGGCTTCATTCATCCTAAGACCGGAGAAGAAATGCGTTTTGAAGCGCCTATCCCGGAAGATATGCAATCGGTGATTGAAAAGTGGAGAAAGTACATAGTTAAAAGCACGGAGGACTAAGCCGCGTATAGAATATTGTCAGCTCAAAATATGTCCATGATCAGTTCTGAAAAGTCAAAATGCTTGTTCCATTGAATTCGTAGAAATGCGGCAAGCATGAAGCATCAGATTATCTATTTTCAACGGAGTTCAACAGGAGAAATTGGCTTAGCTTTCCAGACAACACAAAAAAATTCCAGTTATTATAAATTGTATCACCCCGGTTTTATGAAGAAAGTCATTTTAAGCAGCCTGATGCTGTCCTTAAGTACAGGTCTGTTACATGCCCAGGTATCTTATCAGAATGAAAAAAACAACACGGCTACTATCTGGTCCGAGGAAAACGGTCTTTACTTAAACTGGTACAATAATAATTTTTTTAAGAACAACGAATATTTCCTGAATACGGCAAGTGGTTATACCCTCTTCGGTACACAGCATATACCTTCACTCCTGTACAAGCCGAACAAGCATCTTTTTGTACAGGGAGGCGTATATTTAAAAAAGGATTTCGGCACAGAAGGTTTTGCAAAAGTGGCCCCCTATTACCTGGTGAGCTTACATAAAAACGGCTATAGCCTGAGTTTTGGTAATATCAATGCCAACATCAACCACAGGATGTATGACCCTATTTTTGCCAATGAGCGCCTGATGACCCATCAGCTGGAAGAAGGCCTGAGCCTGAAAGTAAACCGGCGTAAAATATATTCGGAAACCTGGATCAACTGGGAAAAACAGCAATATTATTTTTCAGATTTCAATGAGCAGTTCACCATTGGTCACCATACCGACCTCAAGCTTTACGAACAGCGAAAATTCAGCATAGGCCTGCCGGTACAGGCATTGGCCATACACAGCGGCGGCCAGCTGGACACTACATCCAACCCTACCAGTACGATCGTGAACGTATCGGTCGGCATTAAAGCAGACCTGAAAATAAACAGGAGCAAGAGAAGCATCAACCGCATCGGGTTTAATGCCAATTACCTGCTTTACAAAGACCTTTCGGCCAATTCAGGCTTAGCCTATTCAGAAGGTAATGCCCTCTATGCCAACCTGAATGTAAAAATGTTCCGCCACTTTCATGCAGCACTCAGCTACTGGAAGAGCGACCGCTTTATTGCACCTAAAGGTGATATCTTATACCAATCCATCAGCAGTAATCCCAAAAACTTAAATTACCTGGAACAGAACCGGGAATTAATTCAACTCGGCCTGGCTTATGAGAAGCGAGTGGCAAAGGCCGTAAACCTGAGTGTGCGCCTGCAGCCTTTCTATGATTTCAGCAATAGCCGTTTAGACTATTCTTATAGTTTATTTTTAACCCTGCAGCCTAATGTAAGGTTGTTGAAGCAACATATTAATTAGGCGCAACAAGAAACTGCATAAAGAACGACCTATAAGAAAAGCGGGCATCTGAAATAGTTCAGATGCCCGCTTTTTGTTTTATAATAAGTTCACAACAGATTAAAAAGCCATGAGTTTATCCACCGCCTTATCTAACCTGCCTTTGGCCAGGAAATTCTGTTCCAATTCAATGGCAAACGGGATCGGTGTATCCAGGCTGGCACATCTTACGATAGGTGCATCTAAATACTGGAAACAGTTTTCAGAGATCCAGGCAGAGATCTCGCCGCCAATACCACCCATCAGGGAGTCTTCATGTAACAACAATACTTTACCCGTGCGTCGTACACTGGCTTCAATCGCCTCATAATCCAGCGGAGCTAAGGTCCTCAGGTCTAAGATATCTATCGATAATTCAGGATGCTTGTCTGCATAATCTTTAGCCCAATGTACACCGGCACCATAAGTAATGATCGACACATCACTACCTTCACAGATCAGTTTGGCTTTCCCGATCTCTATTGTATAGTATTCGTCCGGCACGCTGCCGCTCACAGAGCGGTAAAGGGCTTTATGCTCAAAGAACATCACCGGGTTAGGATCTTCAAAAGCCGCCAGCAGCAAGCCTTTTGCATCTTCGGGGCTAGAAGGGTAAACTACTTTCAGACCTGGAGTATGTGTAAACCAGGCTTCATTACTCTGGGAGTGAAAAGGCCCTGCCCCTACGCCTGCACCGGTAGGCATACGCACGACTACATCTGCATTCTGTCCCCAGCGGTAATGGATCTTGGCCAGGTTATTAATGATCTGGTTGAAGCCAACGGTCACGAAATCGGCAAACTGCATTTCCATCATGGACTTGAAGCCTTTGATAGAAAGGCCCAATGCGGTCCCTATGATCGCAGATTCGCAAAGCGGCGTATTGCGCACGCGCTCTTTACCATACGCATCCATTAAGCCATCAGTTACTTTAAAGGCACCGCCATAGGCTGCTATATCCTGCCCCATCAGTACCAGGTTAGGATGTTTGTCCATCGCCTGGCGCATACCATCGCTGATGGCCTGTATAAATTTCTTTTCTGTTTTTGGCATAGCCGTAGTATCGGTATTTGCGGCACTATAAGGCACAAATACATCGGCTACTTCTTCAGCCGTATCAGGGGTTATGGAAGGCGCTGCAAAACCGATCTCCAGCCCGGATTCTATCTCTTGCTGGATCTCATTTCTGAAAGCCGTGATGAGGTCATCCGTCAGTACCTTTTCTTTCTTCAGAAAATCTTCATAGTTCTGTACCGGGTCTTTCTTGCCCCATGCTTCAAACAGTTCTTTAGGTACATATTTCACACCGCTCGCTTCCTCATGACCGCGCATACGGAAGGTCATGGCTTCGATCAATATCGGTTTTTGCTCGTGGATACAATATTCACGTGCTGCCGCGATCTCCTGGTAAACTTCCAGGATATTATTACCATCAATTATTTTTGAGGCCATACCATAGCCAATCGCTTTATCGGCCAATTGTTTACAGATGAACTGTTCGCTGCTGGGCGTACTTAATCCGTAACCATTATTCTCTATCAGGAAGATCACCGGCAATCCCCATACCGCAGCCGTATTCAGCGCTTCGTGGAAGTCCCCTTCACTGGTACCGCCATCTCCTGAAAAAGCCAGGGAGATCTTATCTTCTTTTTTCAGTTTGTGCGCTAAAGCTATACCGTCAGCGATCGCCAGTTGCGGCCCCAGGTGGGAGATCATACCGCAGATATGGTGCTCATTGCTACCGAAGTGGAAAGAACGCTCCCTGCCTTTGGAGTAGCCGTCTTTCTTACCCTGCCATTGTAAAAAAAGTTTCGAAAAAGGCATTTTACGTGCCGTAAATACACCCAGGTTCCTGTGCAGAGGCATTATATATTCATCTGTATCCAAGGCCATAGTGGCACCTACTGCGATGGCTTCCTGGCCTATGCCGCTAAACCATTTACTCACTCTTCCCTGACGCAGTAAAATCAGCATTTTCTCCTCGATCATACGAGGTTTCAAAATCTGTTTGTATAAATCTAAAAGCAGCTCTTTACTGTAACCTTTTGCCTTGAATTGCATGATGTATCTATAAAATTTGCGCAAAGGTAATGCTTATCTAAATATTTAATACAGAATTTAAAAGAGCGAAATAAAGCAGATGTTAAGTTTTGAATATTTGATTTCCCTGTTTTGTAAAATGAAATACCTTTGCGTTGATTTTCATTCAATTCATTGAACAATGACAAAGTTTTTACTTTCAATTTCCTTGGCTGCTTTAAGTTTGGGAGCTTTTGCCCAGGCACCATCCGGTTATTACACCGATACGGCGGGTTTAACCGGTTATGCATTAAAAACCAGGTTGCACAATATCATCAAAACAGGTCATAACGATCGCGGCTACAGCCAGTTGTATGAAGGATACAAGACCACAGATAAAGACCGCTATTACGAAAATGACGGTACCCTTTTGGACCTGTATTCGGAAAAACCAAATGGTACAGAATATAGTTATAGCCTGACGGCTACCAGTGACCGTTGTGGTAATTATGCCAACGAGGGAGACTGCTTCAACAGGGAACATACAGTACCGCAGAGCCTGTTCAACTCTGCTTCCCCGATGAAGAACGACATTCTTTTCGTGATCCCTACAGATGGAAAGGTAAACGGTCAAAGAGGCAATATACCTTATGGTAAAGTGAGCGCACCCAACTGGACCTCTACAAACGGGACTAAACGTGGCCCGAATGTGAGCGGCGGATACAGCGGAACGGTATTTGAACCCATTGATGAATTCAAAGGAGATTTCGCCCGTACCGTATTTTATTTCGCTACCCGCTACCAGGATAAGATCCCTAACTTTTCACAAGGAAATATACTGGACGGTACTTCTTCCCGGAGTTTGCAACAATGGCAGGTAGACCTCTTCCTGGAATGGCACCACCAGGACCCGGTAAGCCAGAGAGAGATCGACAGGAACAATGCGGCTTACACCTACCAGGGCAACAGGAACCCGTTTGTAGATCATCCGGCCTGGGTGGACTGCATCTGGGCGGGCCAGAATTGTGGCTCCCCGGTGGATACTACGCCTCCTACGGCAATCCATAAGATTGCTTTACAAAACAGCATTGACCTCTACCCTAACCCGGCAAGTTCTTCCTTCCAGATCTATGTGAAAGAGCACAACAAAATGACCGGTTTAAGTATTATAGCCATAGATGGAAGACAAGTATATAGCGAAAGCAATACTTACAACAACCAGGAACCGGTAACTGTAACTATTCAATCCTTAAATACAGGTATGTATTTTGTGCATATCTATACGGAGCAAGGAACTATTGTGAAGAAACTGTTCAAGCAATAGAGACGTAATACTTTATTTGACCATAGAAAGGGTTGTCGGTTTATATAGCCGGCAACTCTTTTTCATTAAGGCCATAGTGCACATTGCGCATCATTGAGCAAATGAAATGAGCCGGGTAATCTCTGAAATAATGATGAGATTGCTCCATTTCGCTGCGCTACCGTCGAAAAGTAGAAGGAGTTAATTAAGGGAATAGTGAAGAGTGAAGAGGGAAGAGGGAAGAGTGAGAAGTGAGAAGTGAAGAGTGAAAAGTGATAAGTGATAAGTGATAAGTGGGAAGTGATAGGTAAATTAACGCTATCATTAACCATCAATGAATAACTAACCATCAACAATTAACAATTAAAAAAAAGCACAATGGGCTAACCTTACGGCCAGCCCATTAGTATATCATATAAAGAACAGCTTATGCGTTCACTTTATTCAGTTCTTCACGTTGAGCACTTACTCTTTCGTCTGAAATATATTCATCAAAAGACATCTCTTTATCCAACAAACCGTTTGGTGAAATTTCAATGATCCTGTCTGCTACAGTTTGCGTCAGTTCATGGTCACGGGAGGTAAAGATAATGGTACCTTTAAAGTCTCTCATACCATTATTCAAAGCAGTAATAGATTCCAGGTCTAAGTGGTTCGTAGGCTCATCAAACATCAGCAGGTTGCCTTTGGTCATCATCATACGGCTCAGCATACAACGCACTTTTTCTCCTCCGGAAAGTACATTACATTTCTTCAAAGTCTCTTCACCTGAAAACAACATTCTACCCAGGAAACCGCGTATAAATGTTTCATCTTTTTCTTCTGAATACTGGCGTAACCAGTCGATCAGGTTCAAGTCAACGCCTTCAAAGTATTCGGTATTATCGCCCGGAAGGTAAGCCGGTGTGATGGTTACCCCCCATTTGAATTCGCCTTCAAAATCGGTATCCTCACCGGAAAGAATCTTATAAAATGCAGTTGTAGCTAAAGAGTTATCAGAAAGTACAGAAAGCTTTTGTCCGCGTTTCATATCAAAAGAAACATCTTTGAACAAATACTCTCCGTTCATTTTTTTACCTAAACCTTTCACTTCAAGGATCTGGTCTCCGGCCTCGCGCACCTGGTTATTGAACAGGATAGCCGGGTATTTACGGGTAGAAGCCACCATATCTTCCAGCTTGATCTTATCCAGGGCTTTCTTACGGGAAGTTGCCTGTTTGGATTTAGAGGCATTGGCAGAGAAACGGGCAATAAATTCTTTTAATTCCGCAATTTTATCTTCTGCTTTTTTATTGGAATCGGTACGTTGCTTCAGCAACAATTGGCTGGACTCATACCAGAAGGAGTAGTTACCGGTAAATATGGAGATCTTTCCGAAATCGATATCTGCAACGTGGGTACACACGGTATCCAGGAAGTGACGGTCATGCGATACCACCAATACGATCTTATCATAATCGGCCAGGAAGTTTTCCAGCCAGCCGATCGTTTGCAGATCCAGGTCATTCGTAGGCTCATCGAGCAGGAGAATGTCCGGGTTACCGAATAAAGCCTGTGCCAATAGCACACGTACTTTCTCGTTACCGTCTAATTCCTGTACAGTTTTATAGTGCTTATCTTCTGTTACGCCCAGGTTGCTCAACAAGGTAGCTGCATCACTTTCTGCATTCCAGCCGTCCATTTCAGCAAAAATACCTTCCAGTTCTCCGGCACGCAATCCATCTTCTTCTGTGAAATCTTCTTTGGCATACAAAGCATCTTTCTCATCCATAATACGGAACAGCTCCTGGTTGCCCATCATTACGGTCTGCAACACCGGGGTTTCATTATATTTATGGTGATCCTGCTTTAACACGCTCATACGCATACCCTTGGAGATATCTACTTTACCAGAAGTAGGATCGATCTCACCGGATAATATTTTTATAAAAGTAGACTTACCGGCACCGTTGGCACCAATAATTCCATAACAATTCCCTTCTGTAAATTTAATATTTACGTCTTCAAACAATATACGCTTCCCAAAGCGAAGGGAGAGATTATTTACATTAATCATTTTTGGCTGAAAATTTGAGGTGCAAAGGTACGATTAATATTATGAAGTTTAAAGTATTTAATAGGAATGCATCTCCCGGTTTATGACCGCCTTAAGACATTTATCAAGCCTTAGTTCCACGCTTTTCGGTACATTTGTACCTGAAAAAATCTAATGCGGCAAAAATGAATAGTCCATATTCGAGAGCGGAGCTTGCAGCTATCATCAGCAAGCGGCTTACAGCAGAAAAGGAAGCTTTAAAAAGTGAATTCCAGGCCAAAGGAAGGATCAGCACCTGCTATATCGACAACCTGTTTCCCGAGGCGATCGCAAAGGCCATTTACGAGGCTTTTCCAAGTGCAGAACAAATGGGTGAGCATCGCTCCATCAGGGAGTATAAAAAGGTGGCTGCACAAATGAACCTGTACCACCCGCTGTTAGAGGAAGCGATCTATGCCTTCCAGCAACCGGAGGTAGTGGCGATCTGTGAAGAGATCACCGGCATTCCCGGCATGAGCCCCGATGAGCATTTATATGCCGGTGGTATCAGCCTGATGTCGCAAGGCAATTTCCTCAACCCGCACCTCGACAATTCTCATGATAATCACCAGGAAAAATACAGGGTGCTCAACCTGCTTTATTACGTATCCCCGGGATGGAAACTGGAGCATGGCGGCAATCTTGAACTCTGGGACCAGGGGCCGGATAAGCCGCAGCGCACTTTAGTATCGGCCTTTAACCGTTTAGCCTTAATGGTCACGCATAAAACGTCCATTCACTCGGTAAGTAAGGTTACTGTAGATGCCAGCAGATGTTGTGTGTCCAACTATTACTTCTCAGAAACTCCTGTCGCTGCACAAGACTATTTTCATGTCACGAGCTTTTATGGAAGACCCGAAGAGCCGGTAAAAAAGATCTTACTGGCACTGGACCGGAACCTGAGAAATATAGTACGCAAGATCAGCGGAAAAAGAGTAGTACCTACCAAGCATATTTACAAAAAAGATAAAGACCAGTAATACTGGTCTTTATTTATTGCGGCATAGCCTTAATGACATTATCGATCTGTGCAAAGTGCCGGGTCTGGTGATTGACCACCACCCGGAAGGTATCTCCCAGTCTTAATTTGATCAGTTTTGAAATACTGACACTGGTCTTTATTCTGGAAAGATCATAATGCTTTGCTTCCTCTACCAGTTGATGCAGTGAAACAAGCTGCTGTTCAAAGTTTTCCAGTAATACACTATCTAAATGGCTGTTCAAAGGATTCATTTCTTTGAAGGTATTCATCTTATTCAGTTTCTCCTTGGGCAGCATGGCATTTGCAAAATAGTTGCCCAGCCAGCCCGACTTAAAATGAACATTGGGTTTGGCCACAGCAGTACTTATTTTAGTCCTGATCTCCGGGATATAAAAATCATTATACCGTTTAAGGTGTTCTATACATTCCAGTACCGACCAGCTTTCGGTACGCTCTCTCCAGTTCAGGGCTTCATAAGATAAACTATTCAGCTCCTGAGTTTGCTTTATCTGCCTGTCTAAATCTGTCTTTAATTGAGTCAAAAGATGTTCTGTTGCTATTTTCATTTGTTGCTATTTCTCTGCAAATTGCTTATAAATATAATCAAAAAAAATGATCGTAATCAAGACTTTTGCAATCTCGATAAAGTCTCGGGGGTCATTCTTAAATAATTAGCGATATACTTTTGGGGGACTTCCTGGAAAAGTTGCGGACTGCGCTCCAGCACTCTCTGGTACCGTACTTTAGGCTCTGTGATCAACAGATCAATTTCCCGTTCCATTTGCTGTAATACTAAGGATTCTATGATAGCTTTCCAGAGTTCCTGCCTTTCTGTACTACTGTTCCAGAAACGCAGCATTGCTGTTTTGGGAATAACGAAAACTGTCGTTTGCCGGATGGCTTCCATACTGTATATTGTAGCTGCCCCGGTAAGGTAGGCATCCAGCGCTGTGATCAGGCTGCCGGTATAGCCAAAGCGTATGATCTGCCCGGCATCCTGCCCCAGGTCACAACTCACGAGGACACAGCCTTCTTTAATAAAATATACCTCCGTAGCCACCGCTCCGGCCCTGAACAGGTAATCGCCACGCTTAAAAACCCGAACAGTCTGAGTAATGCCAAATTCCTCCAACTGTTGCACAATAAATTGTGTATCCATTGTCTGCCTGAAAAAAATATTTACTTAGAACAATACATCTTTCAGGTCTTCATTTTTATCAAAAACGCTCTTTGCAAAGGGGCAAAGCGGCATGATGCGGATGCCCTTTTCCCTGGCAAAATCAACCGCAGCTAAAACCATTATTTTACCTACTCCTTTACCACTGAACTCAGGGTCTACATCGGTATGATCGATAATGATCTTATCGTCACCCGCCCAGGTATAAGTGATCTCCCCGGCCTTTGTCTCTCCTTCAAATGCTTCAAATGCTCCTTTTGCTCCTGATTCAACTTGTGTAACTTCCATTGCTTTTATTTTGAGGTTAATTTAGGTCTCAAATTTACACAAAAACGGGATGGAATAAAGTAGTGCACTGTTAAAAAAACAGCCAAAATAATTATAGGCCGGGGCCCCAGAACACATCATTAATTATTTGATTATCAATAAATAAAATTCAATCCAACCCAGATTTTTAAGTGTAGTAAAACAGGAAGCAGCTCCTTGAAATGGACTTATAAAATAAAAAAGTCGTATCTATTAAAAGATACGACTGTGCGCTGCAATGAGCCGGTACAACTATTCTCCATTATAAGCTTTACGCTTAAAAATATAGCGGGTAATAAAAATGCCTTTACCGTCATGCTCTCCTGCATCGGATTCTACCCCTGAAGCAATATGTGATAACTCCCAGCCTTCTTTAGCCAGTTCGTTCATTTTTGTTTGAATAATGGCATCATTAGAGGCAATATTTTGAAAATTGATCCCCACTCCACTGTAAAAGTTCAACAAGCGTGTCTCCCCGAAATTATCAATTTTAGCCTCTTTACGCCCACCCTTCAGATTGGAGGTACTGCCATTGGTACGATCAGCACTGATCAGGTTGGCCTCTTCTTTATTTTCGACCATAATAGACCGTCCCACACCCATAGGTACGATAGATTCTACTGAGGTCAACACCTTGTATTCCACTTTTTGTGCAAAAGCCGCCAGGCCCGCCATTAATAAACCTACTGCTGTTAAAGTTACTTTCTTCATAAAAATTGTATTGAATGATTGTTGTGGCCTTTTGACTGAAATCAGGTAAAAAAGTTAAACAGTACAATAATTTTTTTTTAATAAGCTAAGCGATTCTGTTGCAAAGACCTATAAACTCAAAAGAGCAAAGAAAGAGCCAGGACTCAGTACCAAAGAATTGTCGCACTGGAATACATTACAAATTATCATAAATTTACACTAACTAAACATTCATTTATTATGAAAAAAGCACTACTTACTTTCTTTGCTTTACTGCTGCTTACATGGTCTGGCAAAGTGTACAGCCAGCAAGTTCCGGACAATACCAAAGGCCGACTCTGGGGTTTATGTAAGGTCTGGGGCTACATGAAGTACTACCACCCGAACACCTGCCAGGTGAACTGGGACAGCCTGATCAGGGAGAATGTGACACTTGTGGCTACTGCTACCAGTAATACCGATTATAATACATATATGATCAATATGCTGAATTACCTGGGACAGATCACGCCACAGCAGGCTACCGTGCCTCCTCCCCAGGACAGCAATCTTAACCTGCAACTGGACTGGATCGCTCAAAGTAATTTCTCACAGTCGGTACAGGATTTTCTTGAAACTTTTAAAAGTCGTGCAGGCACTAATGTGGCACTTGCCTGCCGTTTACAATTCAATGATTACTCTGATCCGAATTATATCTCTATGGTCGATTTCCGGGATGATATAGCTCATTCAAATTTTAATTTAACCCTACTAAAAGACCGGCTTACCTTTACTTTTAATTACTGGAATGCCTTTAACTATTTTGGCCCTTACCGCAATCTTACGGATACGCCCTGGGACACCACATTAATGCATACTATAGACGACATGATCGCTGCTAACAATACACAAAGCTATCTAATGGCTATGGCGAAAATGCAGTCCAGGATAAACGACTCCCACGGCTCTTTCTATGGTCCGGTATATGATTACTACTTAGGTGATGGTGCTGCAGGGATAGAATTCCGCTGGTATGAACAAAAGATTGTCGTGTATAAAATATACACTGGTCAGACCGGACTGGCAGTAGGAGATGAACTGGTAGCAGTAGATGGAATACCCATTGCCGACATCGCGCTCCGCTACCGGGATCGTATTGCTGCCTCTAATGAGGCCGCATTTTACCGTGATTTCTGCCCACATTTGTCGCGGGATATTCTGAATACTAATAAAGTCTTGCAGCTAAGAAACAGTGCCGGGCAATTATACACGCTACCGGTATCTTACCATTTGACTTATTCAGACTGGTACTACTGGAGTAAAAGCAAACAAAGCGGGCCGGCCTGGAGTACCGCCTGCAATGGATATGGTTATGTGGATATGGACAAATTACTACTCGCTGAATGCGATCAAATGTACCAGGAATTAAAAACAAAACCGGGCATTATTTTTGATTGCCGCAATTATCCCAAAGGCACTATGTTCAATATTGCCAAATACCTGTTTGCTGAGCCGATTATTGCTGCACGATATTTCATTCCTGACCTAAGTGCTCCCGGACGATTTACCATTGGTAATGATGGGCAAAACCTGGGCACCTGGAATAATCCCAATCCCTATCCAGGCAAACTATACTTTATTGTAAACCAGGAAACACAGAGTCATGCGGAGTACACGGTACAATACCTGAGTAAAGCTGCTGATGCCACAGTTATTGGCACTCAAACTGCCGGGGCAGACGGAAACGTTAACTTAATTATGGACCCTAAGTTAAACTATATGTACTTTACAGGACTAGGCTGGTATGATGAGGACTGGTACCAGTGTCAGCGCAACGGCATTAAAATTGACACCATAGTAGCCCCTACGATACAGGGCTTACGGGAAGGAAGGGATGAAATGCTGGAGTGGATCACTAAATGTACTACATCAATTAAAGACCCGGCTACCGGAATCGGACCACTGCAAATTATGCCTAACCCGGCAGGGGTAACGCTCAACATAAAATTCAATTCACCCAATAATTCCAATATTAAAATTACGGTCATAGACCTTGTCGGATCTGTAAAGATCACAGCAGAGCAAAAAGCTACACCCGGTGAAAATACATACACACTGGGCTTAAGCAAGCTCGCACAGGGTGTTTACTTATTGAAAGTAAGCAGCAGCGATGGCAGTACCCGTACGGTAAAATTCGTCAAGCAATAGTCCCATTGCATATGCTTTAAAAACAAATAGTCCCCGGCTCTGTAAGCCGGGGACTATTTATTCTATTGCTGTTTCAGAACGAGGCAATGAAGGCTATACTGCTAGCCGCCAATAACAAACAATATACCTTTACGGTGTTTATTTACTAATGATCATCATTTTTCAAATAGAACTTAATTCGTTTGCTCTTTTTCCCTCTATTGCTCAGTGGATGCGGTGGTGGCGTATTAGGGCTACATTCCTCACAAAACTCCATATACCTTATCATTACATGCCTTTCTTTAAAGGTCCGGCTGTAATCAATAAACATCCTGTCATGGCTAATGCCTTTCGATAAAAAATAAGCTCTTACTGCATTAGCTTCTTCCCATGCGATTTGCTGTCCCATTTCTGAATTAAAGTGATTACCGCCCATAATATATAACTTACAATATGGATAATGCTCCAATACGGACACGATACTATCCACAGTGGATTTTCCTTGCTTACTCAATTCAATTTTATCTTTCTTTAAGGCAATGTAACTTGACAAATCGGGGCAAGTGCTGCTCCTCTCTTGCGACCAGGCATTACTAAAAGTCAAAAACTTGAACAGGATGATTAAAAAAACATAAGGTTTCATAGTTGCAATAAATTAAAAGTTTTTGCTGTCTTCATCTGCTGATAATTGCATCAACAAGAAAGCCATCTAATCATAATATGGTACAGATAATTTTAAATTTCGTCCCCGATACTAAAAATAAAAAGAACATAAATATAACAAAAAAGTCCGCATCATAAAGATGCGGACTTCTGTATATTCAATTAATATATTATCCCTGGAACTGAGGAATCAAACCTTTAGCTAAATCAACCATAGCTTTGATACCATCTTCAGGTAAATTACCTTTTTTGAATTCAGTTAAAACATGAGGCAATTTGCTTTGCATTTCAATCATGAACTGATCTTCAAATGCTTTCATACGATTAACCGGAACTTCTCTTAAAAGATTGTTGGTACCTAAGTAGATAATAGCAACTTGCTTCTCTACAGAATACGGGCTGAACTGAGCTTGCTTCAGGATCTCCACGTTACGGGCACCTTTATCAATTACTGTTTTAGTAGCCGCATCCAGGTCACCACCAAATTTAGAGAAAGCTTCCATCTCACGGTAAAGTGCCTGATCTAATTTCAAGGTACCGGCAACTTTCTTCATGGATTTGATCTGGGCAGAACCCCCTACACGGCTTACAGAGATACCTACGTTGATCGCCGGACGGATACCGGATAAGAACAAGTTAGTTTCCAGGAAGATCTGACCATCTGTAATAGAGATCACGTTAGTAGGGATATATGCAGATACGTCACCAGCCTGAGTTTCAATGATGGGCAATGCAGTCAAAGAACCACCACCTTTTACCATATGTTTGATAGACTCCGGAAGATCGTTCATGTTCTTAACGATGTTATCATCATTAATTACTTTCGCAGCTCTTTCCAGTAAACGGGAGTGCAAGTAGAATACGTCACCAGGATAAGCCTCACGACCCGGCGGACGACGTAACAACAAAGACACCTCACGGTAAGCTACTGCCTGCTTAGACAAATCGTCATAAACAACCAATGCAGGACGGCCAGTATCACGGAAGAACTCACCAATCGCAGCACCTGCGAACGGAGCGTAGAACTGTAATGGAGCCGGATCAGCAGCTGTTGCAGATACGATAGTCGTATAAGCCATAGCGCCATTCTCTTCTAATACCTTCATTACAGAAGCTACAGTAGAAGCTTTTTGCCCGATAGCTACATAGATACAATAAACCGGTTTACCCGCTTCATAAAATTCTTTCTGATTGATGATGGTATCCAGACAGATCGCAGTTTTACCTGTTTGACGGTCACCGATTACCAACTCACGTTGACCACGACCGATCGGAATCATTGCATCCACAGCTTTCAAACCTGTTTGCAATGGCTCTTTTACCGGCTCACGGAACAATACACCAGGAGCTTTACGCTCAATCGGCATTTCGTATAATTCACCTTTCAAAGGACCTTTACCATCGATAGGCTCACCTAAAGTGTTCACCACACGACCGATCATACCTTCACCTACTTTAATAGATGCGATACTACCGGTACGACGTACTGTAGAACCTTCTTTGATTTTATCACTTTCACCCATCAATACCACACCCACATTATCTTCTTCAAGATTCAATGCGATAGCTTTAGTGCCATCTTCAAACTCAACCAATTCACCTTGGCGCACACTACCTAAACCATAAACACGTGCAATACCATCACCAATCTGTAATACGGTACCCACCTCTTCAAGGTCTGCAGAGCTGTTAAAGTTGCTCAATTGTTGGCGTAAAATCGCCGATATTTCATCCGGTTTAATCTCAACCATTGTTATAGAAATTTATGAATGATTTAATTAGTTGTCAATTTTTGTTGCAGCGATTAAATATCAGCTACGTAAATATTTTTTGTGAATTGATTCCTGATGTCGGACAAATCTCTTGAAATACTCATATCAAAATACTTATCACCGATCTGTAATTTAAAGCCCCCGATAATTGACGGATCAACAACCGGCATTGGAATTACATGTTCATTATTCAATTCTTTTTTAACCTTAGCCAGCAATACGTTCAAGGTAGCTTCATCCAAAGGATAAGCAGTCGTGATCTGCACCGTCTGAATATTGTTCAGGGCCTGGTATTGCGCTTCAAAAGCAGTGGTCATTTCAAGCAACTCTGCTTCTCTGCCTTTTTTTACCAATAAACTGATAAATGCAGTAGTAGCCGTGCTGATCTTTCCTTCAAAGATAGCATTTAAAACACTGATCTTTTTATCCGCTTTTACTAAAGGGCTTTTTAAAAACAATTTAAGCTCTGCTGATCCATTCACAGCAGTCTCAATTGTTTTCATATCACTCAATACCACATCAACATTGTTTTGTTCCTTAGCAAGGTCTAACAATGATTTTGCGTATCTGGCAGCGAGACGAGGATTGGGCATTTATAAAAGATTATACTTGTTCTACAATTAGTTCAACTTGATTTCATTCGCAAGCATATTGATATAGTCAGACTGAGCCTGAGCCGGATCTAATTGCTTACGTAAAACTTTCTCAGCAACGGCTACAGCCATATTACCGATTTCGTTTTTCACTTCAGTTAATGCAGCGTTCTTTTTATTTTCGATTTGCTGACGCGCATCTTCCATAATTTTGTTCGCTTCAACTTTAGCTTGTTCTTTAGCTTCGTTTACGATTCTGTCTTTAGTTTCTTTTGCTTCTTTCAGCATCAAAGAACGCTCTTCACGTGCATCTTGCAGCAAACGCTCATTTTCAGCTTTCATTTCAGCCATTTCTAATTTTACCTTTTCAGCAGAAGCGATAGAATTAGCGATACCTGTTTCACGCTCATTCAGCATTTTCAAAATCGGCTTCCAAGCAAATTTTTTCAGAATAAAAAGAACAATTAGAAATGCTACTAATGTCCAGAAAAAGAGACCTAATGCAGGAGTTATTAAACCCATATAATTAAACTTAAATTAATTGCTATATTTTAATGTTCACTTTTTTAATAATAAGTCACGCCCTCTGCCCTTTGCGTCGGGCGTAACTTAATTTCTTGCGCCTGAGGCAAGTAATGGATTACATTACTACAGCCAACAAACCTGCGATTACACCGAAAAGGGCAACACCCTCGATGAACGCTGCAGTCAAGATCATAGAAGAACGGATATCACCGGCTGCTTCAGGTTGACGAGCGATAGATTCTACAGCTCCTTTACCAATTTGACCGATACCGATACCCGCTGCTAAAGCTGCTACACCAGCACCAATAGCACCAAGACCTTTTGCTAAACCAGCAGCTTCTGCTACTTGCATTAATACTGACATTGTCTTACGTATTTAAGTGATTAAAAAAAAGTTTATTAAAAATTTATTATTATAGTACTAATTCATTTTCGTGATGCGCATGATCAATACCATCGTGATGCGCGTCATGACCATGCTCTTCAACTGCCTGACCAATAAATACTGCTGTTAAGTTGGTAAAGATAAACGCCTGAATAGCGGCTACCAGTAATTCCAGACAGAACATAAAGATAGAGAAGGCAATGGAAATAGGTGCAAATCCCCAACCTGCAGCTTCATTCATAGCTCCGAAGATGAAGATCATAGATACAACACTCAGGATAATGATGTGACCGGCAAGAATGTTCGCGAACAAACGTATGGTCAATGCAATTGGTTTAATGAACAGGGAAATGATCTCGATAATGGTCAAAAGAATGTTAGCCGGGAACGGAACACCTGGAGGATTGAATAAGTGACCCCAGAAATGCTTGTTGGCGCTGAACAGGATAACGATGAAAGAAACCAGGGCTAAAGCTGCTGTTACTGCGATATTACCGGTGAAGTTAGCTCCTGAAGGGATCAGACCTAAAAGGTTGTTTACCCAGATGAAGAAAAACACAGTTAATAATAAAGGCATAAAGCGCATATACTTGCTACCCAGGTTTGGTCTTGCTACTTCGTCTCTTACAAAGATGATCAAAGGCTCGATCGCATTTTGCAAACCGGATGGTGCCTGCATTGCTCCTTTTTTCTTGTAGCTCTTCGCTACACTCAGCATAATTAATAATAAGATGGCAATAGACAAAAACATGGAGAACACATTCTTGGTAATAGAGAAATCCTTAATGGCCGCTCCGTCTACCGCAATAATTTTTCCTTTTTGAGCTTCCAGCGCTTTCAACTCTTCTGCGCTTACATGAGCTGCGTGGTGTTTGATATAATCATCCGTTACCAATTGGTAGCCTTCATAAGCCGCATGACCATGCTCCAGCTTGGAAGACATAAACGCACTGATTCCTTTTTCAGGATGATATACAATAACAGGTAAAGGCATAGATACCGGATGTTTTTGACCATCACTACCTGTATAATCTAAAACGTGCCAATCGTATTGATCTCCAATGTGACCAAAGATAATTTCTTTAATGTCCAACTTTTCTTTTCCATGCTCTTCAGTAGCCGTATGTCCCTCTGCGAAGGCAGCGAAACCACTAAAAATCATCAATAAAGTAACAAAAAATAGTTTAGATTTCCTTAACACAATTTTCAAATTTTGTGCAAAGATAGTGCATTTGATTGCAAAACAATAATTATCTTAGAAAAATATTGCATCAAATTTTCAATTATTTTTAATGAATTGACTAATAAATCATTAAGCAAAAAACGGATCATAAAAAATGTCAAATATTTAAAGTATTTTAAGATCAAAAACACCTTCATTTAAGTAGTTTCTTTAAAACGACTCTTTACCTGCAATGACGGATCGAATACTTGTCCATTTACTTGCCAAAAACCAGGAGACTTTATCCCTGTTCATTAGAAATAATAACGATTTATTAATCCCCCGGGAAAATTTGAGCCATCAGCGCTCTTTTCGCTTATTAGCGCCACATAAATCGCCCACGGACAGCTAATTAAAAAAGCAGATCGGTTCCTGCTTATATTTGTTACCACAATTATCAAAAAAATTCGTTAATTTAACTATATTTGGCTTGCCAAACCCTTTTTGTGAACATTTCACGTTCACTTTATCAGGCATTTTCGATTTTATTTTTATCTGAATGAACAGAAAACTTTTAGTCGCATCCGGTATTTTACTGGCTACTTGTATCAGCACCCATTTGAGTGCTCAAACCAATACGGAACTCTTCGGTCAAAATAGGATCCAGTTAAGAAACTTCGACTGGAAATACTACCAATCTGACAATGTAAAAATATACTTTTACGATAGAGCCGGTGTAGAACTTTCCCGTTATATAGCCGAGCAAATGGAAAAAGACCTGGCGCTGATCCAAAAGAAAATGGGCGATATCGTACCCAATGGTTTAGACATCATCCTCTATAATTGCTACGATCACTTCCAGCAGACCAATATAGGCCTGGCTTCTAATAACAATATCCAGAACAATGGTGCCGGACAGGTAAATATCATCGGTAACAAAATGGTGATCTACTTTACCGGTAAGCATGAAGACATTAAACGCCAGTTAAGATCGGGCCTGTACAGCATTATTCTGCAAAAAACCTTATTCGGAGAGTCCCTGGGAGATGCCTTGCGCAACTCGCTGGTGCTGGACCTGCCGAAATGGTTTTCTGAAGGCTACCTGAACTATATGGTCGATGGCTGGGACAGTAAAGCCAACAGCGACTGGAAGGCCCTTTTGCTGGACCCTAAGCAATCCAAAAAATTTGAAGAACTGGCAAGGCTCCATCCTACCCTATCTGGGAAGGCATTCTGGAAATACCTGATCGAAAGATACGGGGAACGCAATGTCAAGGATTTTATCTTTATTGCACAAAATGAATCCAGCTTAAATACTGCGACCAAAGCACTTGCCGGTACAAAAATAGTACCCATGTTCGACTCCCTGGTGACTTACTACAAGGGCGTTTACGATGTGGATGCGGCCAACCAGCTGGACGTTAATGCAGAAACCCCGTTGATCACCATTGACAACAATGATCCCGAAAGAAGCATTTCTAGTGTAAAAGTATCCCCGAGAGGGCTTGATGTGGCTTATGTAGCCTCCAAGCATGGAGAATTTAAAGTATTACTTCAAAAATCAGAAAAAGTAGACGGTATTTCTAAAAATGTGATCTCTACCGTGCTGAGCGGAGGGGTCATTAACCACAATGCCAAAGACGATCCTGACTACCCGGTATTGGCATGGAGCAATACAGGTTACAAACTCGGGGTGATCTTCAAAAAATATAATTTAACCTACCTCCGCGTATTTGATGCGGTGAAAGCAAAAATTACCAACTACATTATTTCCGATAGAAAGTTTGACCGTATCCTTTCCTTCACCTTTATGGAAGATGATGATATGATCACCTTTTCTGCGATAAAGAACGGGCAAAGCGACATCTTTGAATACAGGATGAAAAGAAGCCAGGTGAACCAGATCACAGATGATCCTTATGATGACCTGGAGCCCGTGTATGTAAGCGGAGGTTCCCGTAAAGGCATTACCTTTATTTCCAACCGACCAGAACCTTATATTAATATCAAACCTTTGCCCAATGAATTGCCTACCGGCAGAATGCGCGGCTACTTTTACAATACCACGACCAAGAGTTATGAACTGATGCCTTTGACTCCCGATGTAAAAGGAGATGTGTTCCAGATCATACCTTATGGCCCGGATAACTTCTCTTACCTCACCAATGAGAACGGTGTGGTCAACAGGAATGTGGTCTTGTTCAAACGGAATGAATGGAATAAAGATGTAGCGGTGAGCATACCGGTGACCAATGGCAACTACGGCATCATGACCCACCAGTATAACCCTGCCAGCAAAAGCATTGCAGATGCCATTAAAACCAATAACGGCATTAAAGTTTATTTCAGGAAGGTCGAATTACCTGCACCGTTTGGCGATCTGCAACCGGTACAAAGGGTACAGGCCCAATTATCGGAAGAAGCTTTTTTAAACAACTCTAAAAAAGAAGTGCTGATCCAGGAACGCCAGAGCAGTCCTGCCCGGGCCACCAATACAGAAAGCACGAATGACCGCATAAGTTTAGATGCATCAGGCAATATCCTGCAGTCAAAATTTGCCCAGGATAAAGCAAAGCAAAACCCTGCAGAAAATACGGCACAGGCTACGCCTGAAAATGCAGACCAGCAGTTAAAAGACTCGCTCAAAAATGCGAGTATTGAAGGCAGAGTGATGTATGTAGACAGTACTTACATCAAACTCCGCTCTCTAAAATACAGGCGCAGTTTCAAACCAGACTTTTACAGTGTGCGGATTGACAACAATCAACTGTTTACCCGCTACCAGAATTTTTCAGGCAATATCTACACCCCTACCCTTGGCGGTATGCTTTCAGCAAGTGTATATGACAAGATGGAAGACTACCGCTTTACCGGTGGTTACAGGCTGCCTATATTTACTAATGGAAGCGCTTACTTTTTACAATTCGACAATTTTAAAAAACGGGTAGACTGGGGCCTGACCTATTACAGGGAAGTAAGGAACCAGATGGCCACATTTGAGATAGGTACAGCAAGTGGTAGTATATTAATGGACTACCGGATCAAACCTATCCTTAATATGGTACAGGGGTATGCCAGCTATCCATTGGACATGACCAAGAGCATCCGTTTAAATGCCGGATTAAGACAAGATAGAAATACGGTTAAATCTACCGATGTAATCAGCAATTACATTGAAAATGAAGATAAGTATTACATTACTTCCAGGGCCGAGTTTATCCATGACGATACACGCATGAAAGCATTGAATATCCCGGACGGCTTACGTATGAAGCTTTATGCAGAATATATGTACAAGCTGCATGATGACAACATATACAGCTCGGGCGATTCTCTGCGTAACCCCAGGGGTGGCTTCTTCAACGTAGGCTTTGACATCAGGAATTACACACAGGTCTACAAAAATATCACTTTCGCTTTCAGAGCAGCTTTTGCCCACTCAGGGGGTAATGAAAAAGTACTGCATGTATTAGGCGGAGTAGATAATGCCTTAAATGCAAAACAAGCCAACTATCCTTTCGGGACCAATACCTATGCCTTCCAAAGCCTTACTACCAGCTTAAGGGGCTATGATCAGAATGCAAGAAACGGTAATACCTTCGGCCTGATCAATGCGGAACTCAGAGTACCTGTATTCGAAACATTCTTCCGTAAACCTGTACAGTCTACCATCTGGAAACACCTGCAGGCAGTAGCCTTCGTCGATGTAGGCTCTGCATGGGAAGGACTGTTACCTACAGTCCTTGGCCGCTCAGACGACAGGCAGAGTGTATTCAAAGTGCCTAACACGCCGAATGCACCGGGACAAATGACCATTACTTTACCTTACAGCGGCGACGATAAGCTGGCAGTCGGTTATGGTCTTGGATTAAGAACTATGCTGTACGGCTATTTCTTCCGGGCAGATGGTGCCATGAACATTAATGGCCAGTTCAGGTTACACCTGGCAATGGGAGTAGACTTCTAATCAAAGCATATAAAAAATCAAAAAGCGTTAAATGATCGGGTATCATTTAACGCTTTTTTTATGACTACATCAGCCGCATTATCACTACCTTTAAAAGTAAAAAAATGAACAAAGATTTTTTAGATTCCAGTATCAAACTATTTGAGTATTACAAATCACTGGCAGAAAAAGCCATGGCCCAGGTGAGCGATGAAAAGCTGTTCTGGCAATACAATGCAGACAGCAATAGCATTGCCATCATTGTTCAGCACCTCTGGGGCAATATGCTGAGCAGGTGGACCGACTTCTTAACGGCTGATGGGGAAAAAGAATGGAGAGACCGGGACGCAGAGTTTGAAGACCTGATCCGCGACAGGACAGAACTCTACACCAAATGGGAAGCAGGCTGGGCATGCCTCCTGCAAGCGCTCAGACCATTGAACGAATCTGACCTCAACAAAATAGTGTACATCCGCAACCAGGGACATACCGTTACGGAAGCTATCACAAGGCAGCTTGCCCATTATGCCAGCCACGTAGGACAAATTATCTATATCGCTAAAATGGTTGCGGAACAGCCCTGGCAAACGTTGTCAATTGCCAAAGGAGCATCAAACGATTTTAACCAGGAAAAATTTGCACTGGAAAAAAGCAAGCAACATTTTACCGATGAGTTCACCAAAGATAAAAGCGAATAAAAACATTGCTTAATTGCTTAAACCTATAAGGTTTTTGAAACCTTATAGGTTTTGATGTACCCTTGCTGCTTTGACAGGCTCTATAGAACAACAAGCACAAGCTGTCACCCTGAGCCTGTCGAAGGGTGTTCCCTTATATTCAAAGCATA
>MKTB01000025.1 GCA_001897525.1 Bacteroidetes bacterium 43-16
TACGAGCGTAACCCTGCCTGATTCGCTGACCACCATCGGGAACGATGCGTTTAGGAGCAACAACCTTACGAGCGTAACCCTGCCTGATTCGGTTACCACCATCGGGAACTATGCGTTTAGGAGCAACAACCTTACGAGCGTAACCCTGCCTGATTCGGTTACCACCATCGGGAACTATGCGTTTTATAACAACAACCTTACGAGCGTAACCCTGCCTGATTCGGTTACCACCATCGGGAACTATGCGTTTTATAGCAACGTAGATCTTATAATGTCAAATCATAAGATCAAAATGATTGACGGTATTGCTACGATTATCAGGAGTAAAAAGAAGGTTGATGATTTTGAAATATTTGTAGGGCAGTTTTTCAACACTAAAAAAGACTGCTATGTTGCCAAGCGTGACAAATATTACGCGCATGCAACTACAATAAAACAGGCCATTGAGGATGTAAACTTTAAGTTCCTGCAGGAGAATGCTAATGTAGAAGATATAGTGAAGGAAGTAAAAGCATCAGGTAAAATGAGTATTGCTCAATTCCGTCTGATCACTGGTGCCTGTAGTGCAGGGTGCGCGAACTTCCTGAGCGAACATAAAGTTACCGATACCGAGCTGCCACTTGACAAAGCCCTTGAATTAGTAAAAGGAGCTTATGGCTGGTCAAGAATTAAAGAATTTTTTATCTAATTCATCCAATCATAACCCTTGTGCTGAACCTAAAGGCTGGGTAAAACAAAGCTGCTCTGTCTTTTGCTGGGTGAGCCTATCCCCTTGTTAGGTATTTTTTGCAATAAGAGCAGCAAAGGGGCGGGTACTGCCTAGTGCCATTTTTTTAAATAATAATCAAACTAACTTAAATGAATAGAGAAATCAAATTTAGGGGAAAAAAGACTAATGATGGAGAATGGATAGAAGGGAACTTAATATCACCTGATTTCATAGTTGGAGAAATGGTAGATTTTGATGATGAGTATTTCAATGCTGAGTTTTGGTGGCGAGTAGACCAAAAAACTGTCGGTCAATTCACCGGCCTGAAAGACAAAAACGGTGTTGATATATACGAGGGTGATGTTATTCAAAGAACCATTGAGCTATGTGGTCAAAAATCAACTTTTACAGAATTTGTCTTATCAATTCCAGGCTCATTTGCCTCTAAGGATGCAAATGATGTTTCAGATTATTCTACAGTATTAGCGCACTATTTAGGTCATAAGATGGAAGTAATCGGCAATATTCACGACAATCCAGAACTTATAAATTTTCAGTTTATATGAAAGACATATTATCATCCCTGCTGACTTTCGTTCACCCTGCCCCAACATTCTTTGATCATGGCTTCAGTAGTCAGGCCGAAAAGGAAATGTTTGACCGCCAGGCTATGCACATTGTAAAAATGGCACATTCCTGTATATCCCACCCGCAACTGAACAGCGTGGACCGGTACTTCATGCAAAATCTCTATCATCCTTTTAGGTTCAAGCAAACGCAATACATCCAAACCACCTTGAAGTCCCTTGCCGAAACTATAGGATTTGTTCGCGGTCAGATCAATATAAGGTTTGTAAATGCTCAAATGGCCATCGACCAAAATGAAATAATATGCTCACAGAATCTCAAAACACATTCTTAAATGCCGCTCTGGAAGGTGAAAATATTTTCCTCACAGGTAAAGCCGGAACAGGGAAGTCTTACATTGTAAAGCAGGTGATTCAGGCGCTCAAAAAGGAAGGCAAGCAAGTAGTTGCCCTGGCACCTACCGGAATAGCCGCAACAAATATAGAAGGGCAAACGATTCACTCCTTTTTTAATGTTCAGCCTTTCGGTGTGATAAAGTTCGAAGACTGCAGATTCCTTAAAAGCCAGAAGCGTGACATTATCCGTAAAGTTGACACCTTCATTATTGATGAAGTTTCTATGCTTCGCCCGGATCTGCTCGATGCTATTAACATGACCATGCAGAAGAACGGCTGCGGCTCCTTGTTTAACAAACAGGTAATTCTTGTAGGTGACCTAAAGCAGCTGCCACCAGTGGCAGACGACAATACAAAATCTATTCTTTTGGGTATGTACAGTTCAGTACAGTTCGACTCCGCCAGGATATTCACAAAGATCAAACCAAAGGTTATTGAACTGACCGACGTGCTCAGGCAGGATAATCCTGAATTCATTGAGAACCTTAACATTGTTCGCGAGGGAGGCAAATCGGGCTACTTCCGGCAATTCATAGGCAAAGGGCAAAAAGGCGTTATCCTGGCTCCCTACAACTCAACTGTAGCCAAATATAACAAGCTCGGCCTGGATAATATCAAAGATGAGAAGGCGTATTCTTTTGATGCCATCATTGAAGGTGATGCTAAAATATCAGACTTTAATCTGGAACCGATCATAAACGTAAAACACGGTGCAAAGATCATGTACCTGGTAAACAGCCCGAACACTCCACTTTGTAACGGCACTCTGGGAACCTTCATCGTTGGCAAGGATGACAACTATTTTATTAAGGTAAACAATATTGAGTATCCATTGGAGATCAAGACCTTTACTAAAAAGGAATATATCTACAATGAAGAAAGCGATGAGATTGAACTGCGAGAAATCGGGAGCATCTCGCAATATCCCTTTAAACTGGCCTATGCTATAAGCATTCATAAAAGCCAGGGCCTCACTTTTGAAGAATGTACCATTGACCTCACTTCTCCATGCTTCCAGGAAGGGCAGCTATATGTAGCCTTGAGCCGGGTGAAGACCCCAGAAGGATTAAGTATCATCTATTAAATAAATCATAATGCAAATTATTGAACAATTGTACGGGCAAATAATGTCCCGTATTGCTATCTATGAGCAGATAGCCCAGAAAACGCATATAGTTTCAGAAGATGAGGCAAAGCGGATTGTTACCGCTGAACTGTCAAACTATATGTCCCGATTGAAATTATACCTTTCGGACCCGAAAAATGCAAACGCTCAGATCACTATTGAGACCGGAGCGAACATCTTCCTGGAGGTAATGCAGTCGGGGCTTTCACTTTCGTCTATCGCGAATCACATCTACCTATCCAGAATGAAGGGTACCGGCGTAAATATCGGCTATAAGGTAACCGCTGACGGTGAAATTTACCTGGCACAAAAGTCCGGAGCTATCGACCACTGCTCTGAACCGGTGCTTGTCTGGCGTGGGGAACAGTTCTCTATATCTAATACACCGGATGGTAAGCAAGTGGCACAGCACACCATGTTTTTTGAAGGAAGGCCTAAATTTACCCTGGAAGGTATGCTGGCAGGATATATCTACGTGGTCTACCCGGACGGCAGTCGGGAATTATCCTGGTTATCATCTGAGCGACTAAAAGAACTCAGGGCCAAAAGCCAAAATCCAGCCATGTATGATGATGAAAGCTTTGTGCAAACCAAACTTATAAAACATGCACTTCGTAAAGTCCGCAAAACACCGTTTGCATTCAGCATAGGTGCGGATAATACAGAAGAAGCCCTGCCAGAGTCAATAGCGCAGCCGTCTGGCAATTATGCACCGGCCTATATCGTATCACCACCCACACACCAACAGGCACAACCGCAATCGCAACCATACGCGCAACAGCCTTATCCTAATAATTCTCAAAGCAACGAACCATTTTAAATTTAAATACAATGTCAAATCAAGTAACAGGAAAAATTTATCGTATCGACCAACCGGTGCAACGTACCCAGACTTTCTCACACAGAAACTTTATCCTGGACGTATCCGAAACCAACAACGGGCAGACTTACCCGAACTTTATCATGTTGCAGTTGGTAAATAACAATACCAGTCTTATCGACCAGTACAAAGTTGGCGATGTGATTAAGGTTTCTTACAACCTTCGTGGTAGTCTATTTAATGGCCAGCAGGGTGAAACAGTGATTACCAATATCAATGCCTGGAAGATTGAACCAGTACAAGTACAGCAGCAGCAATACGCCCCACCAGCACAGCAATATGCTGCTCCTGCACCTCAGCAGCAACAGTACAACCAGCCAGCTCAACAACAGGTGCCACAGCAGCAATGGACACCCCCGGCAGCGCCACCGGCTCAGCAGGCACAACCGCAGTACGGACAACCGCAGCAGCAGCAGCAATGGACACCACCAGCGCCACCAGCTCAGCAGCAGCAACCTAATTTTAACCCACAAAACCCAGGGCAATTGCCATTTTAATAGATATGGAACAAGCATTAATTCCTAATACCCCCATAACAAATGGGGGTATTTCTTTAGAAACGCTCCCGGAAGTACTAACCCAAAATCAAGAACTAACCTCCCGGGCGATTGCTGCCATGCAAGCAATTATTTTACCCTCTGACCTGAGTGCATTAGATGTAATCTCTGGTGATGGTGTTGAAAGCCAGGTGAATGACCTTCGGTCACGGGCAAAGCAGGCCATTGACATGAATAAGGAGCGCCGCATGCCGATCACCAGGAAGATGGATGAGATTAAATCGATGTTTACGGCTGCTGAAAATGCTATCGATACTGAGGCCAAGCGTTTGGTCACCTGGTCCAATGCCTGGGCAGCTGAAAAGCACTTAAGAGTTAAGAAGGCACAGGAAGAAAGCGCAGCTAAGGTAGCGCTTGAAAATGCTAAGGTTGATTTTGCTTTCCGGATCCAGCAGGACATGGACCGTATTTACACCGGTGCACTGGCTGTGACACTTGAATTTATTTCAAAGGATTTTTATAAGCAAGGCACGCAGGCTGAATTAGTAGCGTTTATGCAAACGATCACCACGGACAGGTACCCGCTTATTGAATTCAATGTTCAGCCAATAAATCCACCGGCTCTACCAGTCGAAGAACTGAATCAGATCTTTTACAAGACTTACAACGAAACCCTTCCTCTGCTGTCAAATGCTTATACAGAAAAGATCAAGCAGGAAGCTGAGCGATATACCGCACTCATCCCGGGACGCGTGGCTGAACTGGCCACTATTGCCGCCGATGCCAGCGCTGCAGAAGCAGCTGCCGCCCGAATCCAGGAAGAGCAGAATAGTATCGCTCAAAGCATAGTGCTTGAATCAGCGCAAAACATTGAAGCGTTTGAAGCTAAAGCCAACACCGAAAAGCTCGGTAATTCTTTTGCGGAAGCGGCCATCGCTCCTACTGTTGAGCAAACGAAAGGAACAGTACATAAGCAGAAATATGCTCCCAAATCGCACAAGGAAATCTTGCCCATAATTCAATGGTGGATCACCAACCAAATGAGCCTGATGACGGTAGACGATGCACTGAAGAAATTTTCTTTCATGTTCACGGCCGCCAATAAAGAGCTAAATAAAGGTACCGTCATCGAGGGCGTGCCCACTGAAGATGATTTTTCCACCAGGGCAATGAAAATGAAATAGAATGATAACAACAGGAGAAAGCACGACCACTATTAAATGTGACAAGTGTCAAAAAGAATCTGTCGCCCCGAACGATAGCTATAATGAGAAATTTTGGCGTGAGGGTTGGTCTTTGAATAAAGGAAGAAAGTACGAGCATTTGTGCTACAATTGTCTTCCTAAAAAACAACAAAAAGCAATTGATAATTTAAAAGCAAAAGGCTTTTAGTTAATAATCTTTAGTTTCATATGCCCGACTACTTCGCCCATCCATTTTGCTCTAACTCCGGGCTTACAAAGCTCGGCCGCACCCTGGGAATCTTTCCGGAAATAGATATAGATACTTACAATGCCTACCGACTGGGCAGCCTGTTTGATGCTGTTGTGACGGAACCTGAAAAGATAGATCTGATACAGAATCGGATTTTTGACACGGATTACACCTTTACACCTGTTGAGTATGAGAATTCCCGGTTAATGTATAAGGCCCTTCAGGAAGACAAGTTGTATCAGGATTTTATCCGGTGCCAACCGGAACTACAGAAGGAACTATATCAGCCCTCATTTCAATTCGAATATGAGGGCTTTTCTTTTGCCCTGGATGTAAAGGCAAAGCTTGACTTCTTTGTGCCAGGTATTGTATCGGACCTAAAATCAACCTTTGCTGCCACAAAAAAGCAATTTGAATCAGCATTCGTGCAGTTCAGCTACCCTCGCCAGATGGTTTTATACTGCAGGCTCACCTGCACAAAAAAAGCAATAGTCTTCGGTGTGTCTAAAGTGAATCGTAAGGTCTTCCTGATTACTATGCAAGAAGGCGATAGGCTTTGGAAGATTGGCGAGCGCGAATTAAACTATTTGGCTTTTAAATATTATATGACAAAATAACTATAACGAATGTACAACGTAATATATGCAGATCCGCCCTGGGAACAAAAAGGCGGACGAAAGCTTTCAGGCTATAAAATGGATGGTGATAAACAGTTATGGGTGCCCGTAGATAACAAGAGCCTTGATCTTCCATATCCAACAATGTCAATTGACGAGATTGCTGCCATTCCTGTAAAAAGTATAGTAGCAAAAGATGCGCATCTTTTCATGTGGGTAACGAACAAATACCTTCTTGAATCAAAGGCGGTGATAAAAGCTTGGGGGTTTAAATATGTAACCTGTATTACCTGGAAGAAAAAGAAAATGGGCGGCGGCCTAGGTGGAATGGTGAGAGGAACGAGTGAATTTTTACTGTTCTGCAGGCGTGGTAACTTAAAGGCTACAGGTATTATACCCGAAAGTGTGATCGAAGCCAAACGACCTTATGTCAACGGTTATCCTTGTCACAGTAAAAAACCAGAAGTATTTGCAGAATTGATTGAACAAGTATCTCCAGGTAAGCGCCTGGAAATGTTTGCTCGTAATCAGCGCGCAGGTTGGGATGTATTCGGTAATCAGGTCGAAAACAGTATAACTTTTTTAACGGCCCCGGCTCCCGATACCCGGTAAAAAGAATGAATTCGCTTGATAGAATTGAATATACCAAGTACCAAATTTGGAGTCTTATCATAAAATCTGGTGCAAAAGGGATTGAAGATATCGAGTTTAGTTACAGAAGAGACGGAAACGACGAGTATACGAAGCACGGAAAACAAAGGCGTATGGCAACCCTAGAGTTTTACCTGCATACACCTGCAGGACGAACTTTAATCGTCTACAAAGAACATAAGAGAACACACGATGAAGTGGAGAATGAGCTAGAGAAAAGATATAAAAGGTGGGTATATCAATATTTTAAAAAATCGTTAACCAACAAAACGGCCCCGGCTCCCGATAACCGGTAAGTATATGTCAAAAAAACGTGATCAAGAATTGGTAGAATTTATTATGAACAGGTTAACCGGCCTGGAAGCAGAAGCTAAGGAAGCCGCAGGGGACAATTATCCTTCTTATACCGTAGGTGCAATGAGCTCAATATTTGACCATGTCCTATCAAAATTGAGTGATAATCGCGAACGCTATAACACTTTATCGTTAATTAATCAACCCGCGCCCGGCGGTTCCGGGCATTTAATTTTATGAGAACACTAAATATTCAGGGCAGCTTCCACGGAAGGCTTACCCCCCCCCTATATGATCAATACAAAGCGTATTGCATCGAAAGAGGTTATCCGCGAAATAGAGGACGACAAAGGCAATAAAAAGCCGGTAAAAAGCATTGAATGTGGCCGGTCTGAAATAAGCCTGATTATCAATCCGGCAGAACCGGTATTTGTTGGGGATCGACTTGCTTACAACCTAAAGCTTTTTGAAGTAAAGGAAATTTTATGCCAGGATGTTGCCAAAGGCACATTTCCTTACATTTTTATCCCACACGTCCAGAAGGTGGCGGTGGAGTTTGTAAAAAATGAACATGACAAATTTTAGAGCGCACTAAGCGCTCTTTTTTATTTTATGAATAATAGAATCATCATTGAACAGCTCAGCATCCCTGATCTGGTCATAGACAAGTCGCATCCGCAGCATATCGCGCTGAGTATCGGTACAAATCCGGTGTTTATAGAAAGGGAGAACATCGAGCCCTTAATTGACATTCTGAAATTGTTTAAAGTGAAAAATGAAAACACTCAGACCTTACCAGCAGACAGGTAATGACAACATTGCTGCTGCTTACGCTTCCGGGCTGATGCGCTTGATATTCCAATTGCCCACCGGCGGAGGAAAGACCATCACCGCATCAGCCCTTATTCATCGGTTCTGCCAGGCTATGCCGGATAAGAAAGTCTTATTCATTGTTCACCGCGATGAGCTACTTATACAATTCCGGAAAGCATATGCCGGGCAGTATGGCGTATTTCCTGAGGCAATAGTATCCGGTGTATCTTACCGGAACCCGAATAGCCAGGTATATGTGACCATGGTGGAAACGGCAAACAACCGGCTTAAAAAGTCCCCAAATTGGTTTGGAGATGTCGGGCTGGTAGTGATCGATGAGGCCCATATCGGCAACTTTAAAAAGATTCACCAGTATTTCCCGGAAACACTTATTGTCGGACTTACGGCCACGCCAATATCGTCATCTAAAAAACATCCTTTAAAAGAGCAGTACCATGAAATTATCTGTAGTACCGATATCCCGGACCTGATCCAGATAGGCGCACTGGTCCCGAATAAGACATTCCACATTAAAGGACAGGTCTCAGCTGCTGAGCTAAAAGTAAAAAACGGTGAATTTGATGCCTTTGAGATGTCCCGGGAATACTCCAAGTCTAAGCACATCATGAATTGCGTTAAGGGCTACGAAGATCATGCTAAAGGCGAAAAGACCATAGTTTTTAACTGCTCGGTTGAGCATTCCCAGATGGTCACTCAGGCTTTTGTAGATGCCGGCTATAATGCGCGTCACCTGGACGGAGAAATGCCGGATGCTGAACGGGCGGAAATACTAAAATGGTTTGCGGCCACTCCTGATGCTATACTTTGTAATATTGGCATCCTTACAGCTGGATTCGATGAACCCAGTATTAAATGCGTTATCATGAACCGCGCGACCTTATCGCTGCCTCTCTGGTTACAATGTACCGGTCGTGGGTCGCGCCCCTTCGAGAACAAAGATCATTTCATTATTCTGGACTTGGGTGGCAACGCACTCCGGCATGGCGACTGGTCCACCCCCCGTGATTGGCATTTTATTTTCCATAATCCACCCAAGCCTGGTAAGCAGAAAGCTGATGGTGCTGCACCGGTCAAATTGTGCGAGCAATGCGAGGCGATCATTTCCCTGCAGGCCCGGGTATGTCCATTTTGTGGTGCTGAGCAATCTCAGAAAGCACCGCAATACGATAAGGCTTCCGTGGAGTTTGAATTGATCTCATCATCGATAAATATCACCGGCATAGTTGAGCAGGTTCAGCAGCGAGGTGCAAATCCATATGGGGCCATCCATGCGGTGAAGCAAATTATTATACAGCAGGCCAAGGATTCCCAAACGGGCATGAACGACACAATTGCCTATAACCTGCTTGAACTCTACCAGGAGAAAGTAAAAGAATGGTGCCATATGAATGGTAAAAATTACGATCAGTGGCACAAAGACATAACATCCAGCTGGTTTTTTGATGAGCTGCGGAAGCAGTTCCAGTATGAAAAGCCGGTTTTAAATATACAACTATGACAGCAGGTAATATTTCGGTATTCAATAACGTGAAGCATTTATCCAATGGTGGCACAATGGATATTTTATCATATCTGTATGCAATAAAGAATGGCAGATGGAACAACGAGATTATCGATTACCGTAATAATAAAATTGAAAAGATCGCATTACCTCTTGCGACAATCTGTGGAGTCTTTTCATATAGAAGTATCGCAGGTTTAGTCGAACCGAGTGGGTTTATATGTATAGATATTGACGATATTGATCCTGTAGTTGTGAAACAGCAGCTGGCAGCCGATAAATATACCTTTGCAGCCTGGAAATCAGTAGGAGGAAAAGGTGTAGCCGCAGTTTTCAAGATTAATCCCAAAAAACATGCTGAAAGTTTTCTTGGGCTGTCTGAGTATCTATTCTCAACTTACGGTATTGTCGTTGACCCATCCGGCAAGGATGTCAGCCGAGCAAGGTTTGTTTCTACGGATCATGAACTTTTTATAAACGAAGGATCGGCCAAATTCGCTATATACCCGCCGCCGAAAAAAAAAGCGTTAACCAAGCTGCCGCAACAAGTATTCGTTCAATCTGACTTTGATGAGATCGTTGCTCAGGTAGCGGATAGGGGTGTTGACCTGGTGGATTCCTATTTTGATTGGGTAACGGTGGCTTTTGCACTTAGTGATAAGTTCGGGGAAGCCGGGCGTGGGTATTTCCATACCCTAAGCGGAATCAGCCATAAGTACTCCCCGGACAAATGTGATAAGCAGTATTCTGCCTGCCTGAACCACAAAGGCACCGGGATTACCATTGCCAGTTTCTACTATATGGCCAAGCAGGCCGGGATAGTGACGGTATCAGCAAAAACAAAGCTTATTGGGACAACAGCCTTCCAGGCAAAAAAGACCGGCCGCTCGGCTGAATCTGCCGTGCAACTCCTGCAAGACCTTGAAAGGATTCCGGCTGATATATCCAGGGATGTTGTGGATCAAGTGTTCAATAGCAATATAGAATTTGAGGACAATGAATCCATCCTTGAAGATTTGATGATATACCTACGCCAAAACTACACCTTCAGGCGTAACGAGCTTACCCGAAAAATTGAAAACAGTGGTGTACCCATGGAAACAAAAGACCTGAACACCGTATTCATTAATACCAAAAAAGCAATAGACAAAACATCATTTGAACTTATGGAAAGAGTAATTAATTCCGATTTCACTCAGGATTATAATCCGTTGACTGAGTTTATCCAGGCGAACCGACACCGGCAACCATCCGGTCTAATTGTGCAGCTATGCAATAGTATTCGCAGCTCACAGCCAAAAGAATACAAGGAGCTATTCATCACCAAATGGCTGGTTGGTATTGTCGAATCTATAGAAGGAGATTTTTCCCCTCTTATGCTGGTGTTATCTGGTTCCAGGCAGGGAACGGGAAAAACTGAGTGGTTTAGGCGGCTACTACCCCGGGATATACGCTCCTACTACGCAGAATCCAAACTTGATGCTGGCAAGGATGATGAGATCCTAATGACCTCTAAGCTGCTTATTGTTGATGACGAAATGGGTGGTAAGTCCAAAAAGGAGACCGCCAGGCTGAAAGAATTGACCTCAAAGAAATGGTTTTCTCTCCGTGAACCCTACGGTCGTCATAATGTTGATCTTCGTAGGCTGGCTGTATTGGGTGGGACATCAAATGATAGTGATCTGCTCAATGACCCTACCGGCAACCGACGTATTATCCCCATTGAGGTGATCGACTATATTGACAAGGAGCTCTACAATTCTATTGACAAGACTGATCTTTTAATGGAGGTGTATCACCTGCACAAAAGTGGATTCACTTCGGTTTTGTCTAAAGAAGAGATCGAATACCTGGCAAGCCAGACGGAAGACTTTCAGGCACCATCTGTCGAAAGAGAATTGCTCATGGCATACTATGAATTGCCTCCTGATGATCTACATCGGGAATTTTTGACCACTTCAGAGATAAAAGCACGCATCGAAATGCAATCCGGGCAGCGTTTGAACATTAACAAACTAGGGCAAGAATTGAAAAAATGTGGGTTCGAGAGGGTCTCAAAAGGGAAAAGAGCTGCCAGAAGGTATGGTTATTACGTAAAAAGGCGCGCAATTCAGTAAAATAGTTACACCCTGGTTACACCTATTAAACCCTTGCTGGCGTTGCATTTGAATAGATTTATAGTAATAAGGGTATAACTGAAAACAAATAGTAGTTACCTAACCCTAAACGCAATACAGATAATAATTACAGCCGATATAGGTAACTAGTGTAACTACTTTTTATTATAGAGTATATTTTAATAAATAAAAACACAGTGGAGCAAAAAGATATTATAGCACAAAAGAATCTATAGGAAAAGTGGCTACCGTGGCTACCCGGATACCTTAGCCCCCTGCCATTTACATTAAATAAATATTACAATAATAATCCTCCAATGAACAAACTCACAGAAGCAATCGTCGCTATTTGCAATGTCGCTATCGTATCAATAGCGGCTTTTTTATTTTACAAAACCGGCTCATTATGGAGCCTGGTTATTCTTTTATTCACTCAATCTTATAAAAATGCCTAGCGAAATCCAAATACAATCCGAATGTTTCCAATGGGCATGGAACACATACCCACAAACGCGACGACTACTCTTCCACGTCCCAAACGGTGGAAAACGCAATCCAATTGAAGCAATGCAACTCAAATCATCCGGAGTAATAGCCGGCGTGCCCGATATGCTTTTCCTATATGCCGGGAAATGGCACGCTTTTGAGTTTAAAGACGATACAGGCGTACTATCTAAGGACCAGAAGGAATTACACCCCGTATGGGCCTCCCAGGGCCAAGAAATACACATCGTGAGAGATGTGGAGACGTTCAAATCTTTATTCACACAAATAATATCGTCATGAACGAGATAACCGATATCAGAACTAAGGGTCAAGCTTACTACCTATACGATCTGTCAATACAGGATATCGAGCAACGCAGAGCATCCAGGCAACTATTCAATACTGGAAGAGATGTGATGGAATATCTTGGTATCACCACACACCAACAACTGCGCAACTACACCGAACTAAAGAAGAAGCGACAGAACGGGCAGATCATCCTTTATTACCGCACACACACATCACACAAATACAATAGATCATTCGCAATAAGAAAAGTAAAGTAAATATGAAACACGAAGGAAAAGGCATACCTTTTTGGTTGCACATAACATTAGCATTACTCATAAGCGGACTAGGGGTTATGCTTGTCAAGCATCCATATGCTTGTCTACTTAGCATCATTGCATCACTTCTCCTTGAGATACTTAATCGATTGGCGATAATCAGCAATAAGATTAGTGATCATAAATAAACGGTCAGAGCCTATGCGTTGTTATGTCGATTCGTAATACATTGATAATCAAAAGGTACTCCCTCACAATCCCATTTGTCACGCAAAGTATGGGACACCGCATCAAAAAACATGTATCACCCTATTTCAAATTTTGTATAAAAAATGTATAAGTTGTATAAAATCCCATTATACAATTGCTATACAAATGCTATCTTAGTAGGAACCACATTGACTTTAACGTGATTTTCCCTGTCTAAAATGGCACTTTTAACCGCATCCGAATTCGCAGACGCTTGTATAATTAAGAGAACCTCCCTGGCTTCCTATGAGAACCGGGGTAAAATCGTTGCTACAGGATCAGGTAAGAATAAAAAGTTTGATACAGAAAATCCAACAAACGCATTATTCATTCGGGATAAACAGGCAAAGAAAACCTCAGAGCTGGAAGAAGCTGAGATTATAAACAGGATAAAGAAGTACCCTGCTGCACCTGAAAAAGTGGAAGCAAAGCCAGACACTACTCATACCGATGCCTTTAATAAGATTTTGGCGGAGGTTGATGAAGCAGAAAAGGCGGTTGGTAAATCAAGGAACGGGAAACCTACCCCTAAATATGAGGATTCTGTACAACTGCTTAAATACCTGGATACACTAAAAAGGGAAAAGGAAATTGAACAGCTCACGATTAAAATCCAAAAGCAAAGGGGGGAAGTCGTTCCTGCGGATTTAATTCAAAATGTCTTTACAGCTCATAATCAATCTATTCTTATTGAGTTTAAAAATGGGGCTGATGATATTATACGGATTATAAGTGCAGAGAAGCGTTTTAGTGTAGATGAAATTGCAAAAATCAGGGGCCAATTGGTTGATATTTTAAATCGGGCAATAGATCAGGCAATAGAAAACACTGCAAAATCTGTTGAACAAATTATTAATGATTACACTTCAATATTAGCGGTTGGTGAAAGGACTTGATGAAATAAGAGGGGTAAAAGAATATGTATCTGCTTTTGAAAATCTTGTAAGAAATAGCAAGGTTTCAATTTCAAATATCAAACCTAGCCAATGGGCAGAGGAAAATATTGTAATTAATTCAGGCGCATTCCCTGGCAGGCTAAAATATTCTTTAACCCCTTACACGCGTGAAATAATTGATTGTATGGCTCCGGATCATCCGGCAAGATGGGTTGCAGTAATGAAAGGAGGTCAGCTAGGGTTTTCGTCAACTATTTTGATCCCCGGAATTGGCTGGATGATTGCAAATCAACCAGGGAACTCTTACTTGACAGTTGGATCACCGGACCTGATAGATCCGGCAATGGAAAAAGTAGATTTAATGATAGATGGTAGCGGTATCCGTCATTTGATTAAACCGAGTGTTAACAGAAATAGGGCACAAAAATCTGGCGATACTAATACAAAAAAGGAGTTTTCAAAAGGATATTTAACAGTTGCTTACGCAGGAAATCATAAGGCGTGGAGGCAAGTGGATTTAATGTATGGATGGTTTGATGACTTAGAGGCTGTAAAGTCTTCTTCTAAGGAATCAGGTAATACAATCGATTTGATTGAACAACGTTTTGCCGCTTATGCTAATAGGCATAAAATTTACTATATTTCAACTCCTGAACTTAAATCAACATCAAATATTGAGCCGGTATATTTAAAAGGGGATCAACGAAAATATCTAACTCCTTGTCCCTGTTGTGGTGAATTTATAGAATGGGTTTGGACGATAGAAGAAAACGGCATTACTGGCGGAATAACTTGGCAAGTTGACGAAAATGGGGAACTTATTGCAGAATCCGTTGGATATACCTGTCAAAAATGTGGAGGATTCTTTACGGATGAAAAGAAACATCAACTATTAAATCAGGGATATTGGCAACCGACCGCTAAACCGTCACAGCCTGGCTATTACAGTTACCATCTTTCAAGCCTATATGCTCCGCCTGGTATCTACAATTGGGAACGTTATGTAAGGAGATGGATTGATATTCACCCTCCAGGTCAGCCTAGAGATGAAGCAAAATACAAGACGTTTGTAAATGTGGTGCTCGGATTAACCTATGAAGAAACTGCAGAAGCTCCGGAGGCTAATGCCATCATGGGAAACATCCGCGATTATGAAATAGGAATGGTTCCGGAATCAATATCTATAGATGATGAGAATGGGAAAATTGTTTTGCTTACATGTGGTGCGGATATGAACGGTAACCGGGATGATGCCCGTCTTGATTATGAGATTGTTGCACATGCTGAAAACGGCACCATTTATTCAATTACTCATGGTTCTATTGGAACATTTGTAAAAGGAGAAAGCAAAAAAGATGATGACCGGGTTAAGTGGACCTACCAGGAAAACATGCCAAATTCTGTATGGCCCGAATTTGAAAAGATCCTGGAACCTATATATAAAACAGACACGGGCCGCGAAATTCCAATTGCAATTACAGGGTTGGATACTGGCCACTGTACAACGGATGCTTATGCTTTTATTGATAGAACCAATTGCAATATTATAGGCTTCAAAGGAGAAGGGGAAGAAAAAATAAAGATCGGGCAAGATAAAAAAACTATCAGGGAATCAACAGAAAGGCCACAATTGTATATCGTACGTGTAGGATTGATTAAAGATAGACTAGCCGAGTATATGAATCTAAATTGGGGCGGCGATGGTACACCACAACCTGGTAACTTTCTTAATTTCCCCCAACCGGGTCACGGGCTGTATGGGTTCAGAAATTATTTTGAGCATTTTGAATCAGAGGAACGGGCATTTGAAAAAAATGCTATCGTCTGGAAGAAAAAGAACGGTAAGCAAAACCACTTATGGGATTGCCGAATTTATAACATGGCGATCCGGGATGTCTTTATTGATAAACTTACAAAAGCATACAAGCAAAAATTAACCTTTGCCGATTATGCCGCTTTGGTCGCCCCTTACTTGTAAAATAAAAAATCCCAAAATAGTCCCATAATAGTCCCAAAAACGGGACTATTTTTTTTTACCCTTTGCGCCGCTTCTATTTTAGTAGAAATACCAATCAAAAATGAACAATGCAATAGGTCAAGAAAGGGTTTCTGCAATTGTAGGCTATAATATCGGAACAGCAAACTTTTCTGAAACAAGCCCCAATTTACCGCAACGGATCGCAATCCTGGCAGAAGCGAATACAGCAAACCAGGCTACCCTTAATACAGCTCCACAGGATTTGATTTCGGCACAGCAAGCCGGTAATTTATACGGATTCGGTTCGCCTATTCACCAGATCATGCGCATTCTTAAGCCCGTGAGCGGTGATGGCGTTGGTGGTATTCCTATTGTAGTCTACCCACAAGTAGCAGCCGTTGGTTCTGCCGCTCGGGTTCAAACGATTACCATTACCGGTTCTGCAACAGAGAACCGCACACATAAGTTGTTGATTGCCGGAAGGTCAGCAGTCGATGCTTACAGCTATGAATTCAACATCGTATCAGGTGACACTCCAACAATCATAGCAGGAAAAATCTCTGATACAATAAATGCAGCCTTAGGCGCTCCTGTATCTGCAACATCAGCACTAGGTGTGGTCACAGCAACTACAAAATGGACCGGGTTAACTGCTCAGGATGTTTCAATTGAAGTAATTAATGATGGTAATGGTGCCGGGATAACATATGCTGTTGCTCAGACCACTGCTGGTAGTGGCACTCCGAATATTGCTGCATCTTTAGCTCTTTTTGGTTCATCCTGGAATACAATTGTAATTAACTCATACGGTGCCGTTTCATCAGTCCTGAACGCATTGGAAACCTTTAACGGTATCCCTGACAATGAACAGCCAACTGGTCGTTATAGCGGAATTATCATGAAGCCGTTTATAGCAATTACGGGGAGCACATTAGAGGATCCTAGTTCAGTTACTGATTCAAGAAAAGATAATGTAACTATTGCTATTGCCCCAGCACCTTTAAGCAAGGGGTTGCCGATGGAAGCCGCTGCAAATATGGCCTTACTTTATGCCCGTGTGAGTCAGGATACTCCGCACCTTGATGTGCTGGAGAAATCCTACCCGGATATGCCTGCACCAGCAAGCATTGGGATGATGAGTGCTTATGATGGCCGAGATGCAATCGTTAAGAAAGGCTCCTCAACTGTAGACCTGATTAATGGAAGATATCAGGTGAAAGACTTTGTAACTACCTATCACCCTGATGGTGAGGCAGTGCCTCAATTCCGATACTGCCGCACGCTGATGATCGACTTCAATGTAAAATATGGTTACTACTTGCTTGAGCAGATCAATGTTGTTGGGCATGCATTGGCAAATGACGGTGATCGAGTTAACGCAACTAAGGTCCTTAAGCCAAAGCAATGGAAGCAAATACTGAATACTTACGCTGATGACCTGGTTACTCGTGGATTATTGGCCGATGCTTCTTTTATGCAGTCAAGCTTACAGGTAAATATTTCTTCTACAAATCCGGATAGGTTTGAAACCCAATTCAGGTATAAGCGTTCCGGGTTCTTACGTCAGTCGGCTACTACAGCAACTGCCGGATTCAATTTTGGTAATATCTAAAAAATAAATAACGATGGCTGTAGGTGGCGATATCATAGAAGTAACAGTAAACCATCCCACATTAGGGACTGGAATTTTTAAAATAAAATCTAATGAAGGTTCAACTTTTGACCTGGGGGGTATTCGTAAAAATGACGATGCAAACCAGATTGCAACTGATGGATCAATTATCAGGCAGATGAATATGGCAGCCTGGTCATTTGAATTAACTGCAGTAAATGATACTGTGGCTTCAAAGCCAGCGGCCGAGTTTGTTTGTGATTTACAGGCTAGTCCGGAAGAAGGCGATTGGACTTTCACATTTATTAACGGGACGGTATATGGTGGCCTGGGCTCTCCTGTTGGTGATGTTCAGCCGGATGCTAATGTTGCAACATTCACCTTAAAAGTGAATGGCGGTGGTAAGTTGAAAAAAATTGTTTAATCAAAAAATCAATATAATAAAATGAGTACAGTATCACACGAAGTAGCAGTAAAAGATGTTGAAAATTGGCTATCCTATAAAAGAATTCGTCCTAAAAAGATTGAAAAATATGAGGACTTTAAGGCAACACTTGTTGAGGCTGTTGAAGACGGAGCATTAGTCTTAAATGAGGACTACAGCTGGACACACAATTTATCATTCCCTATTGAGTCAGGAGACACACCTATTAACGGGTTTAAATATAAGCCCAGGGTTACCGTTGAAGAGGTAGGACAGAAGCTTAAAAATGCTGGGACCGATGCGGATTCTCGACTTTTGGCCTATTCTGCAGCGTTAGCAGGAGTTCCTATCTCAGTTTTGGCAAAAATGGATACTATTGATTCAAACATCTCTAATGCAGTAGCCGCTTTTTTTATGTAGGTGATTTCGATAGTGTTAATAATATGGCACTTACTATAGAATCAGAGCATCACTGGCCGCCAGAGGTTGTTGATGCTCTTTTTTTAGACGATAATGATCACAAAGGGTTAGTCAGACACTACGAAATCATCGATGAAAAAATAAAAAGCCTAAAAACAAAATAGCATGGCATTTACTATTCCTTCAATTTTTACAGCAATCGATAAATTAACAAGACCTGTGCAACAAATGGCAGCACGGGTTAACGGGTCGTTAGAAGCAATGGAAAGGAAATATAAAAACCTGAATAATGTTTCTCAAAAAATGATGGTTGGTGGAGTTGCTGTTGGTACTGCAATTGCCGCCCCATTGGTATTGGCTACGAAAAAAACTATTGCTTTTGAGGATGCAATGGCTGATGTTGCTAAAACGACAGGATTAAGTGGTACAAGCCTTAAAAACTTAGGTGATTCAATTCTCAAATATTCAGGACAAACAAGAACATCAATACAAGAGCTTACTCAAATAGCAGCAATTGGGGGTTCTATGGGAATTAATGAGCTTAATCAATTGGAGGCATTTACTAAGACAGCAGATAAATTCAATTTAGCTCTAGGCTCTGACTTTGGTGGAGTAGAAGAAGCTGTCAAGAGTATAGCTTCTTTACGAAATCTATATAAAGAGACAAGATTACTTGACTCTGCAAATACTATAAATAAGATAGGGTCTGCGATTAATGAATTGACAACAAAAGGCGCAAATGCTCAGGCAATCAATGAGTTTTCGCAAAGAATAGGAGCATTGCCTGAAGCTTTTAAACCAACAATCCAGGAAACAATTGCTCTTGGCGCAGTTCTTAATAAGGCAGGAATTACGGCAGAAATCGCATCGTCTGGTTTCCATAAAGTCCAATCATTGGCTGGTGGGAATATTGGAGCTTTTGCAAAGCAGATGAAAATAGGGACTAAAGAAGCAATAACCCTATTTAATACAGACCCTTCAAATTTTGTGTTCAAATTAGCGGAATCATTGAATGGGCTAAATGCGATTCAAATGACGGATATATTAAAAAAATTGAAGATAAACGATAAGGAAGCAAAAATGGCATTGGGCTCTTTAGGTTCAAGTTACAAAGTGTTTACGGAATTTCTAGGAATATCAAATTATGAATTTGCAAAAAACAACTCGCTGTCTGCGGAGGCTGCGGCTAAAAATGCTACTCATGCCGCTAAAATTGCGCAACTAAAAAATCAATTTGAGGCTTTGGCAATTAAGGTAGGAGAAATTTTCTTGCCTGTATTAGACAAAATATTAACAACAATTCAACCAATCATTAAAAATGTTTCTGACTGGATAACTAAAAATCCGGAACTGGCATCAACCATAGGCAAGGTTGCGCTAGGTGCTTCAGCTCTTGCATTCGCAGTTGGGGGAATAGGTGCGGCTATTCAAGCTGTATTATTTATTGCAAGTCCCATCGGCCTACTTGCGCTGGCTATTTCTGCTATTATTGCTACAGTTGTTGTACTCATTGCTTATTGGGATGAATGGGGGAAATACGCAAGATACCTGGCTGGCCCTTTGGGTGATATTGTAGCAGCTATTATGGCAATCAAAGGGGCATGGAAAAGCACTAAACAACTATTTGAAGATTATGGAATTGTAGGTGCTATTGTCGAAATAGGGAAAAGTATTGTAAAATTTATGCTCACGCCAGTTACTCAATTATTGCAATTATTAGCAAAACTCCCGGACAGTTTTGGGGGAGACTGGGCTAAAAATGCATTGCGTGGTATTGATACAATGCTAGCACCTGGATTAACGAATAGCCAGATTAAAGGGCGATCTGACTACGAACATATAATGAAGGTTATGCAAGGCGACGAAGGTAAGCCATCTGCTCAAGTCTTAGACTTAAAAAAAGCTCAACAAGAATATACTACAGCCTCATTTGAAAAAACAATCAACAACAGGCTAAGTATTGATATAAACGGGAATCCGAAAGACTTTAGTTATAAAGCACCTGCAGGAATACCAATTAAATTGACCTCTAATATCGGATAGTATGATTGATTTACTGATGAAAGAAACTGATGATGGTGGGGATTTTGTATTAGAAGGGAACGATCTATTACTGGATAGCAATTTCGGAACAATGATCTACCAGGCGCTATTCGGGGGTTACGAATACTGGGCTAATGATCTACTACTTGAAGGGTCTCAAAAGTATGAATCAAAAACTGAAAAGACACTAAAAGAGGTGGCTTTAAATTCCGCAGGACGGGTAACTATTGAAAATGCAGTGCGCGAAGATCTTAAGTTCTTCACTTCAGAAATTCCCGGAACAACGGTAAGCGTATCAGCCCAGGTTATCAGTGATGATAAAATGAACATTCAAATATTGATAAACAATGAGGCGTACATATTACAATTTGTATTGCCCGGAAGCTTAATTTTTATACGAAGAGATGTTTAAGATCCCTACACTTAAAGAATTATATGATCAGTCGCTGCAGGACCTTCAAACCGAAATGGGGATATCAATATTGCCATTTGGCAAAATGGTGTTACGTGCTCAGGCTGCCTGGCAATCAGCAAAATTAAAACTATACTATTTGCTCCTGGGTAAAGTACAAAAAAATCTCTTTGCAGATACGGCAGAACCGGAAAGCATGGGAGGGACTTTGGAAAGAATCGGTCGGCTAAAGATAAATCGTAATCCTTTCCCAGCCACTTCGGGAAAGTATGATGTAACTGTAACAGCAACCGGTAATGCTTTTATTCCAACCGGTACAATATTTAAAAGCCTGGAAAGTGCCCTTAACTCAGGGGTGCTTCTAATCAGTGATCAGGATTATAATATCGATCAGGTAAATAATATAATTGAACTCCGGGCGCTCAATCCGGGATTGGAAAGCAAATTAAATGTAAATGACGGGCTGTCCTGTACCGTCCCTATTGTAGGTATTACTGGCGAAGCTCTTGTTATTGCAGAAACTGTATCACCAACAGCTGCGGAATCGGAAGAAGATTACCGACAGGCGATCATTGACAGCTACCGACTTGAACCGCAAGGCGGTGCATCTGCTGATTACATCTTATGGGCGCAGGATGCTCAAGGGGTTAAAGCTTCTTACCCTTATACAAGCCCAACGGCTGCTGCCGAGGTCGATATATATGTAGAAGCATCACCAGAGGATAGTACTGACGGTATGGGAACTCCTACGCAAACAATACTGGATAATGTAGCATCAGTTTTGGAAATTGATCCCAACACACAACAAGGACGTACTCCATTAAGTGTCTGGGCAAATAATGTATATCCGGTAGTGATCAATAAATTGACAATAACGATTAATAATAGTGCTGGTATTACTGAATCACAAAAAGCAATAATCAATGCAGCTATCAAAGAACAGGTAGATGAAGTGAGGCCATTTATTGCCGGTGCAGATATACTGGAAGAACGTAACGACACAATTAGTACGAATCAGGTAATATCCTGGATGATCAATGCAATTCCGGGGTTGGGTTTTGGGGCTGTAGAAATGAGCATTCAAATTGGATCATCAAGTGCCAATACAGTATCTATCAAAACATTCAGTTACGGTAATATCCCATATTTAGTAAATGTAGTCTATGCTTAGCATCATCAGGAAATTAACAAAGCAACTATTACCCAAAGGGCGCGCATTTTGGCAGCCGGAGGGCGGTGTTTTGGATCGATTGAACAAAGCATTGTCCCTGAGTGAAGAGCGAGCTCTAAAGGGGGCGCTGAGCACCTTTGATTCCGCCTTTCCTGATAATGCAAACTTTACTACAGAAGATGCTGATATGTGGGAAAAACGTTTGGGTATGATTAATGGTGCAGGCGTAGCACTGGTAAATCGCATGGCCGCAATACGCTTAAAGTATAATTACCCGGTCACCGATGCCCCGAGGCAATACTACAAGTCCTTGGAGCAGCAGCTCCGGGCGGTTGGTTTTAATGTCCGTGTTTATCCTAATAAGTTTGATGTCCCTGTTGTCACATCCATAGAGTTTTCGTTCAATGATGATATGGAATTGGTTATTACCGGAGATGAAGAAGAGATGGCATTTTATGAATTCAGCATGGATGGTGGAGATATTGTAGTAAAATACTTACCAGGAGCTAAATTAAAGTTTGTGATTGAAAATGGAAGTGTATTTGCTTACAGCTTAGGAACGAAAACACCTAATGAATGGTTGGCCCCGATCAATACCACCATGCATAGCCCGACGACTAGGCATAGCAATGTTTTACAACATAGCACTTTCCAATACCTGGGAGCATATCACTCATTAACGCTAAGGCATCGCCCGTTGTTGCGACATGGAGCACGGTTCAACAATTACGTTGCTAACCATATTGAACGCAGCCGGGACGGTGATTTGGCCATTAATGGTGACATGTGGAAAAGTACGTTTTATATTGCTGGTGATCATATGCCAGAGTTTGCTATAATACCTCAACAAAGAGAGGCAGAATTCAGGCAAATGATATTAAGGTTAAAGCCTGTTAATACTATCGGAATTTTATTTGTAAACTACCAATAATAAAGCAATGATTAAACTAGAAAATAAAGCTAATGTGATGCCTCCGGATGCAGATTATCCATACGGAGCAATTAAGAATGATACAGGTACAGGTGATGGAACTCCTGTAGATGTCCAAGTTTACGGGGATATACACCAATTTTTTGCACGATTATTCGCAATATCCGGATTGACATCTAATGGTCTTCCTGACAACCTTACAAATGGGTTTCAGCTATATGATGCGTTTGAAAAGCTGGCAGGCCTTCAATCCTGGACGGCATTAACGACCCCTATATTAAGTGTAGATACAGGAACAATAACTGCTGGCACTTCATTTATTAATAAAATAAGAATACAGGGGAAGACATTGGAGTGGCAATGTATTTTCAGTGCTACACTGAATAGCATAGGTACATCGATTAGCGTTAATATTCCCTCTGCGATCACTTCTCTTACTATTGCTAACAACACTATTCCGCGGCCAGGAACATGTACTTACTTTAGCGCTGAAGTCCTGCCTGCGGTTTTAAATGCTACAACAGGTAAGGTAACTATTACAAGAGGAGCGGCCTTTCCTAATGGATCTCTAAGGCTTTTTGGGTTTTCGTTTAGACTGGAAATTGCCTAATGCAGATCAATGTAAATACAAAGGCAGTCAGGAATTACGCCAAAAAATTGGAGCAACTCAGTAAATCAGCTTTGCCGGTAGCAATCAGGCAAACGCTGAATAGTGCTGCCTTTGATGTTAAGACCAAAACTATGCCCAAGTCAGCCACCGACAATTTTGTTGAACGTAAGAAAACTTTCTTTAAAGCCACCTCAAAAGTTGAGCAGGCAACAGGATTCAACGTGTCTAGCATGAAATCAACGATAGGATTTAAAAAGACAAGTGGAAAGGGCATGGATCGTGCTGTTGAAGAACTAAAGCAGCAAGAAGAAGGGGGTGTTATAGGGGGTCGTTCTTTTATTGCTCATGATAAGGCGCGTGTAGGTAAAAGTCGGAAGAAAAACGTCCGCCCTGTGAACAGAACCACTGTATTAAAAAACATTGTCAATTCTAATAAAGTAAGGGGAGCTAAAAATAAATCACAGAAATTCATCCGGGCCGCATTCTATGCCGCTAAAAAGTACGGAGCAAATGCCCATGTGATGACACCCAGAGAAAACGGTATAAGTACCGTGCTCAGAATCAAGGAAATATGGGGCAGCACCAGAAGACAAGGGGCAGAATCTTCAAGAAGGCTTGATATAAGAGCTGAGGCATTATATTCCTATAAAAAAGGCAGAAAGGTAAAAATTGATAAGAAAGAATTTATGAAAAAAGCATCTGAAAAAAGTGCTGGTAAAATGGAAAAATTCTTTAACGAACATGCATTAAATCAGGTTAAGAAATTTTATAACAAATGAGTTGGCAGGAAAGGTTACAGCAAAAGTTAACGATCGTTACGGGGGATGGCAAAGTCTATACCCCAAAATGGATGTTTTCAGAATATAGCCGGGAATTTAATAATACCGTTATGGAATTTCCAATGCTTCCGGGATCACTGGTGCAGAAATTGGAAACGAAAGGGCGGATACTGCCTTTAGACTTGGTATTTGATGGTGCTGATCACCTGGAGCAGATCCAGGCATTTGATCAATCTAGTTTGGATAAGCGGCCATGGCAGATCGATCACCCTCGCTATGGCAAAATATTGGCCCAGCCTTTAACGATATCATACACAAACGAAGATTTGAATACCAGCATGGTGCAAATCAATTGTATGGAAACGATCCAGGTAATGGATGTTTTAAAGGTCACCATTGCACCGGTGGAGAAGATCACCGCGGATGCCGATCTGGCAAAGGATAGTGAAATAGCAGCGGTTACTTCTGATATCCCAGCTGTAAAGGTGGCTGATAAGCGATCACTGCTAAAAGATACCATGAACCAGTATAAAACAACGGCTGGGAAAATTAAAGCTGCTGCAGATGTTTCAAAGTACCTGAACGGGTACAATAAATATATCGCCCTGTTGAACAGCGGTACTTCCAGTACGGTACAAATTGCCAGGGCACTGCATGATTTTTCCACCATGCCTTATGCGTTCCTGGATACCGTTGAAAACAGGCTGAACATGCTGAAGCTTCAATACCGCATCATCCGGAACAATATTGGCAACCTGTTCACCCGGACATCAAAACGCCTTTACGAAAGCCAGTCCAGTTTCCTGCTCATGGGTATGGCCCAATCTGTTGTAAATAATGTGGGCGATTCGTTCCGGTTGGTAAGTGGTGTTTTGCCGGTCATGAGGGAGCTAAAAAGTATTTATGATGACTGGATCATTTCACTGGATGCGATCAGCTCCCCGAACGGCGGGCAGGTTGATGGCTACTTACCCGGAGCAGATACGATCCGCAATGTTTCAAACCTGTTCAGTTATACCATTTCCGCATTGATGGAAATTGCGCTGAACAGTAAACAGGAGCGATCAATCCGGTTAACGGAAGATTCAAATCCGGTATTGCTGGCTAAAAAATATTACGGCCTTGACCGGGCTGATGAAAACCTGGTTTTCTTTATCGAATCAAACCGGATCGGTATTTCTGAAATGCTCGAATTGAAAAAAGATAGATTAATTAAGTACTATGTTTAAACTTGTTATAGGAGATACGGCATTTGATAAGTTCCTTGAATTTAACCTTAATCTGAGGTATGACAGTGTGGCCAGTGATTTTTCCTTTACTGCTTGGTTTGACCCCAGCAACGAGGCCCACAAAAGGGCGTTTAAGCCGGGAGATTACCAAACAGCGAAGGTCTACTACAATGATGAAATATTGCTTACAGGAACGGTACTGAATATGTCCTTTGTAAGTAGTGCCCAGAACAATGCTCTGGCTATTTCGGGTTATTCTCATACCGGTGTTCTGGAAGATTGCCAGATACCAACAAGCGCCTATCCGTTGCATTCCAAAGGGCTGGACCTTAAGTCCATCACCGAAAAGATATGTGCTGAATTTGGTATTAATGTGATTGTTGATCCTTCCGTTTCCGGGAGAATAGGCAAAGTATTTAAGAATGCCACTGCAACCAATCAGCAAAGCGCAAAGCAGTACATCACCGACATGGCCGCACAGCAGGGGATTATTGTCACACACGATGCAAATGGGAATATAATCCTTACTGAATGCAACACAAAGGCCACTCCGCTATTTGATTTTACAGGCGGTATTCCAGGTATAGACTTTACGCTGGATTTTGATGGTCAAAAAATGCACTCTGATGTGACAACGCTCCGGCAGGCAAAGATCGGCGGCCGGAATACTAAAAAGAATCCGGTAGTGGGCCAGGCAAAGGTGTCTAATCCCTATTGCAATGTATTCCGCCCCCGAGTGGCCAGGCAGCAAGCAGGAGACGAACATGATACCGGTAAGGCCGCACGGACAAACCTGTCTGAAGAATTAAAAGGCATCGGGATAAAAGGGAATCTTAGTACCTGGAACATTAACGGGGTTTTCATTAAGCCCAATCAGATCATCACTCTTGAAAATCCATATTTGTTTTTGTTCAAAAAAACACGTTTTTTTATAGAAAGCGTTTCTTACAAATTGGATACGAATGGCGAAAGCTGCTCCATAAATTGTTACCTGCCGGAAGTATATAACCAGGACACTCCTAAAAATATTTTTGAATGATCTTCACTACCTATATAAAAAATGTTTTCATAAGAGCGAAACAGAGGATTATCCAGGTCATGGCTATGGGTGAACAAGATATCCGCGAGCCTTATGAAAGCATGCCTTTTGGTATTGATTCCGCTCCGCTGGATGGAATGGTGGCACTGTATTCCGACACCTCAAATAGTGAAGAAAGTGTGATCATAGGCTACATCAATGAAAACCAGGTGGCAAAGATGGGTGAAATCCGGCTATACTCTTTGGATGGGAATGGTGATCAATCCACATTTATCCACTTGAAAAACAATGGCACCATTGAATTTATGGGCAATACGCATAACCTGGTAAGATATATGCCTTTGAATCTAGGTCTGCAGGAGCTGGTAACAAAGATTAATACTGAGCTCAGTAAAATTGCAACAGGAATATCCGGTGTAGGTGGTGTATATCTGCCCACTTACACCAGTTTAAATATATCAAATTCAAAAATAGACGAACTGAAAACATTATGATTTACAATAGCGCAGGGGTTTATGTCGAATCAGCGATCAGCTTACAGGAAAAGATCGTGCGTATTGATCAAGTGATCAGTGCGCTAACCATACTATTGATTGATAATGCAGCTGCAGCACAATACAAAGAATATCAGTTAGATGACGGGCAGACAAAGATCCGGTCTGTTTACAACACACCGGTAGATATTGCGAATTCCATAAGGAGTATGGAGCAATTAAAACAAATGTATATTAATAAGCTCAACGGCCGCACTTTCCGGTTAGTAGATGGCAGAAACTTTATATAATTATGGGATTTTGGGATAAATTATTAGGATTAAATAAAGAACAACCAACAGGTATTGCAACGGAAGAACCACGGGCCTATATGTCCAGCTATTCAATTTCTTTTGACGGGGAAAAGAATCTGGGTGAAATGGGGCCAGTTAAGAACTATACAGTTGATTACAATATGCTCCGGGCAAGGTCCTGGCAAATGTTCCTGGATTCGGAGATCTGCCAGTTGGTCTTCAGGCGGTTCGCTACCTGGGTAGTGGGTGAGGGTTTAAAACTGAAACTTGAACCCAATTTAGATGTATTGGAAACAGAGGGGATACACCTTTCAGAAAAAGAAGTTAAAGCATTCACGAACCAGTCAGAAATGAGGTTTAAAGTATGGTCTAATGACTTTATGTCTGACTATGCTGATATGACCACTTTTCAAAAGCAGCTGGAGGAAATTTTTCTGAATGCCATTATCGGCGGCGATTGTCTTGTGATCCAAAGAGTAATTAATAATACTCTGAAAACTCAGATCGTCGATGGCGCTAATATCTGCACTCCCTGGGGTTGTAGTTATAGCGGCACGGATTATATCAGTGCTGAAGGAAATCGGATCCGTCATGGTGTAGAAATTGATGCTAAAGGGCAGCACGTGGCCTACCATGTGAAAACGTCACCTTTTACCTGGGAGCGTATCAAGGCCCGCAATAAATTTGGCAACCGTACGGCATTCATGGTATATGGTTTGAAATACCGGATCGGTGAGGTCCGCGGATTGCCCTTGATCTCAGCAGTAATGGAAACGGCCAGTAAAATGGAGCGTTACAAGGAAGCCACGCTGGGATCAGCAGAAGAAGCGGCAAAGATGGTGTTTACCATTGAACACCAGGCTTTTTCTACCGGTGAAAATCCGCTGGGGCAACAGCTTGCTAAGATCATTAAACCCACCAATAATGCCAACGGGGAAAATCCTATTGATATAAACGGTAAGCAGTTGGCTGACACAGTAGCAGCAACTACAAATAAGCGTGCCATCAATATGCCGCAGGGTGCGAGCTTAGAAGCAGTTGAAAGTAAAAAGGAAGTGAACTTTACGCCATTTTATGACGGAAATGCAAAATATGTATTTGCTACAGTTGGCATTCCGCCTGAAGTGGCTATGATGTTATACACCAGTAACTTTTCCAGCTCCAGGGCAGCAATGAAAGACTGGGAGCATACACTTATTGTCCGCCGGGATGACCTTTCCTTACAGGCAATAAAACCGGTATTTGCATACTGGCTGGATATTGAAGTATTGACCAATAAGATTGTGGCACCGCAATACTTAAAATCTATAATGGATAAAAATCAAATGGCTTTATCTGCTTACCGATTTTCCCGGTTTGTTGGTGCAAATGTTCCACATATAGATCCATACAAAGAAGTTCGCGCAGCCAGGGAAAAGCTGGGAGCTTTAGGAAAGGATCTGCCATTAACTACATTGGAAGAAGCGATTGAAGCACTGGGCGGTGGCGATGTAGATTCGGTATTAATGTATTATGCCGAAGAATTGAAAAAAGCAAAACAGCTTGGTTTAAATGAAGCAGCGCAAAAGTCAGAAACTACAGTAAAAGAGGAAGCTTAATTGTCTTCCTCTTTTTTGTATTCTTTGATGTGCTCTGGAGTATTATTAATTGTTTGTACCAGTAAAAGCTTAACATAGTCAGCAAGATCCAGTCCGTTGTATTCGGCCATGTTGCAAAGCTGTGTATATGCTTTTCCTCTTAGTGTTCTGATGCGTATTTCAGGTGTTTTTTCTTTTCCGCTCATGGTTATAATTTCAAAGTGGTTCCTACTAAGATAGCATTTGTAAAATAAAAAATCCCAAAATAGTCCCATAATAGTCCCAAAAACGGGACTATTTTTTTTTACCCTTTGCGCCGCTTCTATTTTAGTAGAAATGAGAAAGCAAATCCTTTTATACTCTGCAATATATGCCTATACAGCCGCATCCTTTATTAAGGACCTGGCTGATAACAAAAATAGCAATATTGAAATTCGTGTAAATACTCCCGGCGGTAGTGTGTTGGACGGGTACGGCATGATCGCCCAGATCTCCGAGCACGAAAAGGATATTTTTCTAAAAGTAGATGGTCAGGCCGCCAGCATGGGAGCTATCCTATGTTTGTTTGTTCCGACACAAAATATTGAAGCCTTAGACGTTTCAACATTCCTTTTTCATCGTGCTGCTTATGGATGGTGGATTGAAGATGATAAAAAAGCCTTTACTCCTGAATTGCAGGCCAGCCTTAAAAAAGTTAATGACCATTTACGTGCTGCTATGGAAGGGAAGTTTACCGCTGATCAGTGGTTCAAGGAAACCGGTGTAAGCCTTGATGATCTTTTTTCTATTGATAGCCGTATTGATGTTGAGATCAGTGCAGAACAGGCAAAACGCCTGGGTATAATTGGTAGTATAAAAACAATCACTCCTGAAAAAAGAGCGGAAATAAATTCCTTATCTGCAAAGATCGCAGCCATAAGATTACCAGAGCCCGCAACCGCAACTGCAACAACAAACTCACCTGCAGCGGTGCCAACAAATAACGATTCAAATAAAAAAACAAATAAAATGACTTTACCAGAATTTAAAGCCGCTAATCCTGAGGGGTATGAAGCAATACTGAAAGAAGGCGCAAAGGAAGAGCGTGATCGCGTTGGCTCCTTTTTGACTTTTGCACACCTGGACCTTAAAGCCTGTATTGAGGGCATTGAATCCGGTGAAAAAATCACACAGAAGCAAATGTCTGAATTCACATTAAAAGGAATTCAATCCGGACATCTGAGTGCAATCACAGCTGAGAATCCGCAAGGGGTTGAAACTCCGGAAGCCGAAAAAGCAAAAACAGCAACACAGGAAAAAGTTAAAGATTTCCAGTCTGCTGTATTCTCTGACCTGGGTATTACCCGCAAATAATATTCGATATGTTGACCAAAAACTACGATACCAGAAAGATATTCATCGGGGATAATTTATACCAATCCGGAGAATTCACAAATAGCGGAGGTTCACCAGTAACACTTGAAAGAGGTCTGCTAATTGGCCGGGTTGCTGTATCCGGTAAAATTATTGCTTCCGTATCTACCGCGACTGATGGGAGTGTGGATGCTTTTGGTGTGCTTGGTGACGATCGTACCGTTGCCCCTGGTGAAACCATTACGGTAACCTATTGCGTTGCCGGCAGGGTTGATGAAGCAATGGTAAAACTTACCGGTGCAGAAACATTGGATACAGTTGTTCCCGATAAAGGTCGTTATCGCGATATCCTACAGCGCAACTCTCAAATTGTACTAATTCAAGGTACAGAATTAACAAAATTCGATAATCAATAAAATTTAATACAGAAATGGCAACATTACCAGTTGAACAAGCCAGGGCAATTTTTACTCAGACAGTAGTTGCCATTTATCAGGAAAGGATTGCTGTAAATAGTTTTCTCCGTTCCTTTTTCCCAACTGTTGAATCTTTGGGCCTTGCTATTCAATTTGAAGTGCAACGTGGCACGGAATTGATGGCTGTTGATGTTATCCGGGGGCACCAGGGTAATTATAATGCCGTAAGCAGATCAACGCAAAAATCTTTTATTCCGCCTTATTACCGCGAGTATATTGCAGCTACAGAATTAGAGTTGTATAATGTTACTATTGGTAGCGCAAATGAGGGTGGTGTTGTTTCATCCCAATTGTTTGCCCAGCTCGTTGATCAGATCGCATCTGAGGTGAGATTATTGGTAGCTATGATTGAAAGGCGTTATGAATACCAATGTGCTGAAGTCTTTCAGACCGGTATCGTGACTTTGAAGAATGGCGACAATATCGACTATAAAAGAAAGTCAGGATCTAAAGTGAATTTCAGCGGTACTGCACCGTGGGATAATGATGCGAATGATCCGTTTGCACACTTCGAAACAGGATGTACTTTCATCCGTGAAGAGGGAAAATCACAGGCAGGTGTATTTACTGCGATCCTGGGCAGAAAGGCGCTTACAGCACTTCAAAACAATGAAAAATACCTGAAGAAAGGAGATAACAGAAATGTTTTCCTTACTGATATGCACGAACCTCAAAGAAACTCTACAGGAGCATCTTTGCACGGACAAATTTCAGCCGGTTCCAATAAAATCAATCTTTGGTCTTATCCGGAGATTTATGAAGAAAAGAACGGAGTTAAGCGGCCTTACATTGATGATACCAATGTTATCATTGTGCCGGAAGTTACCAATTTCAAAATGGCTTTTGGAGCTGTTCCACAAGTCATTGACGGTAAAGAAACTCCAACAGTTAAAAAAGGTGCGTTTGTTTTCGGTGATTACATCGATCGCAGAAAGGCGACACACGAATTTGATGTAATGTCGGCAGGTGTAGCGGTGCCGGTTGCTGTTGATCAGATTTTCACCATGAAAGTTTTAGTATAGGTTTTTGTACTCATGTTGATTTACGGCTGCTGCTTAATGGTGGCAGCCTTTTTTTATAACAAAATTTCAATTTTAAAACAAATGGCAAAGTATGTAGTAATTGCTTTATCAGTAGGCGGCTTAGGGAACAAAATTCACTATTCAGATGATATTGTTGACAGTTCAGCATTTGAGGACGGACACGCAGATCAGCTGGTAAAAGAAGGCTTCCTGAAGCCGTATGAACCAGGAGAAAAACCAATGGGTGTTGGTACAGGTCCCGATGAAACCGGCGGACAGAAAGAGGCTCCAGCTGGTGACCCACCTCCAGGCGAAGACCAGAAACCTGAAACACCTGCACCACCTGCTGATTTAGGTAAAGAATTGGCTGAAAAAGCAAAATCCGGCAAAACAACTCCTAAGAAGTAATGAGCCTGATGGATAGAGCACGGCAAGACGCAAGGCACATTGTCAGTAATGGCAATGGCTTTGCTATTCCGATAGTTATAACTAAAGATAGCCTTGCCTATAATCTGAAAGGAACCAGTAAGCGGCACACAGCCCAATATGATGATGAAGGAAACCTGGTTAATAGCCGGGCCGTTACCTGCACCGTTTCAGAACTAGATCTGATTCAGGCCGGTATTAATCTCCGGGTAAATGGTGAGGTACAGAAAGCAGAGGCCAATAAATTAAGGATCCAGTTTACCGATGCAACCGGACAGTTAAACACTTACAAAACAAAAGAGGTCCTTCCTGATGAACACCTGGGATTGATCGTATTCATTTTAAGCGATGCCTAAAATACAGAACGCAATAGGGAAAAGAAATTTTGAGTATGCCAGGGATGCAATCGGGGCAATCTTGTTTGTTGAACTGGATAACCAAGCAACTATTCAAGATGATGAAACGATCCGTGTAAATGTCTGGGTAAATAGGATCAGTGTATTCGATCAATCTGAAATGCCGGCTATCAATGTCCGGATTGCCACGCTTAATTTTTCGGACAAATATCAGGGCTGCTCTACAGGGGAAGACCGGTTTATTATTGATCTGAGCGTTCGAGATAAAGATGAATCAAAGAGCCTGATGATCTGCCAGAAAATTGCCGGTATTATTCATGCGATACTGGAAGACAGTCAATATAAAACATTAGGCTTTAGTCCTCCTTTCAATAATAACAGTATCGTTAGCAGTATGCAGTTTTCGGACATTTTCCCTGGGCAGGATGCTGCTAATATCAGCAGTGCAGTAATAACATATGATGTGACTCTTATAGAAGAAACAGAGGCATTAAATGCTCCGCAAATTCAACAACACTTAACAGGGGTATTGCTGGCCGAAACCGACCAGGGATACCAGTATCAATGGATTGAAAATTAATTAAAATAGAATGGCAGAAGTAACAGTAAACTTAGGACCCGGGGCAGTTGTTCATAAAGGAGAGTTTGTACCAGGTAGTACTTATGAAAAGTATAACGAGGTACACGGAGATAATGGAACTATATCCGGAACATTTCGTTCAAAAAAAACGAACAATACCGCATCCCTAAACGACGCTACCAGCTGGGACATTGTAAGTAAGGATGGAGAAAAAGGAGACACTGGTGAAAAAGGTGATACTGGAGATCAAGGGATCCCAGGGGCTAACGGTACAGCAACCTACAACGACTGGCAATCAACTTCTTACTTGCAAGATGCCCAGGTTTTTCATGAAGGGACAATCTATGAGGTAACAGATCCTGCCGGGGCAACAGCTTCCGATATTCCAGGGGAGTCTGACAAATGGGCAATAAAGGTAATGGGAGACTTGCCTCAAAGCAAGGTGTTGCCAGTTCCTGATTTTATTGCTGATCATGATTTTGTTTTTGCCGGGGGTGCAGTTGCGGTGAATTCAATCTATTACGACCCCTTGAATAAGGTTGTAAAAGGGGATAAGATAAAAGCCGTTAGTATTTACATCGAAACAAACTATCAAAACGGGGGTACTATCCAAATTGTCGCCCTGGACATGAATGAAAATGTGATCACAACACATAACGCTTCCGGCTTACTGGAGGGCGTAAATACTGTGCCCTGGTCCGCTTCTTTTGATCAAGATGTTTATATCGGTATTAAATCTACAGATTCCCGGCTTGCCCAGGACCTTACATTATATCCCGGGTTTACTTATCCTACCCGGTACACATTGAATAATGGTGTATCCTGGGTCAACGGTGTTTATCCTTTAGGCACAGAAGTGCATATCGATGACTATTCGGAAACTGCAAAAGGGAAGGCAACGATTGCATTAGATTATGTGAAAACAAAAGATGATGCTGAATTGCTAGCAAAGTTAGTTGCCGGTGGAGTTATTGTTTTAGATGCTGATAAAATGTATACGCTCAATACAACTATTACCCCGAAAAATGGGACCCGAATATATGGCAATGGAGCTAGAATTAAGTTTGGTCCAGGAGTGACAACACTTTTTGACATTAACGGTGATGATGATGTAATTATAAAGGATGTCGTGTTTGTCGGCACTCAACCGCTTTATGCAAGCGCTGGAGCTCCTTATTATGGTGTTGATGGCCCTGCAAATACCCCGGAAGACATCCGGGATATGTTGGGCATAGGAAATGAAATTGCGATAGCTCTTAACAATGTAAAACGGATTGGCATATACGGTTGCAGATTCTTGCAGATCACTGGACATGGTATTAAAGCTACAAGCTTTAATAAAGGGTATACCGATGGAGTAAAAATTAAAGATAATTTCTTCTTCAATAATTTTAATGCGATACACTTTTCAAGCGAAGCTGAATACTCACAAATCTCCGGCAACACGATTTCATATAATCAGATTGGGGTTTATGACAGTTCAGGAAACAACACATTTGTAGGCAACAATATAGACGGGAATCGCTGTAATTTCTTCTTAGGTACAGGAACAAATGAGGCGCATGGATCTCTGGTTGGTGGCACAATCAACCATGCTTCTAAATGGGGAATACTTACTATGGATATCTCTTTAGGATTTGTTTTTTCAGGCTTCCAATCATGGTTTGCGCCTATTCGTGTAATACGAAGCAAAGGGATTCTTTTTAGTAGCGCATTTATTTCTTCAGTTATGCAATTTGAAGGAAACAATACAAGCCCTGGCAGAAACTATGTTAATGGTTGCATGTTCAATGCAGACGTGGAAGAAAACTATAATGGCCAGGCTTCGGAAGTATCTCTCAAAAACAATGTCAGCAAAGAAGGAGTAAGGCCTACAATTAATAATTAAACTTAATAAATTTTGGAAGCACCACGAAACTTAAGCCGTAGCAGCATTATAACCTGGGTTATAGGAGTGCTTTCAGCCGTTACAGTTGCTGTTTTTGGCTTCTGGAAAAGTAGCATGGATGATTTACTTGAACGGGAAACAAAGCGAGCAGATAAAGCAGAAACTGAAAAAGACAGACTTCAATCGGAATTATCAAAATGTCAGAACGAAAAGAACTTATACGAAGTAATACACAGATTCGGTGTGGCCCCGGGAAAGAAAACCGTGGAAGTCACGCCGGAGCAACAAAATACTGATAGTTATGAAAACTAAACTTTTAATTGTCATTTTCCTGGCATTATGTATAGTGCCGCAAAGTGGGTGTAAGGTCCGCAAAAGCTATAAGCAAGAGCTAAAATTAAATGCTAAGCTTACCCGTGATACGGATAGCATGCGCGTGATCATGCGCGATAGCATGCAAACACTTTCCATGGTCCGCAATACCTTGGCCGAAACTATTACCCGAATGGATAAGGTGACCGCGGAAAGACGTGCTGAAAATATATCCATTGAAAAAAAGACAGTGCCGAACCCGGTAACAATCCCCGGTAAAACTTATAAAACGACCGTTCCGGGGAACTGGATGCTGGATACCAGCGGTATAAAGGATGGCAAGCTGATATATTTTGACCTGGATAATGATGATGTCCGGGCAACGGCCTACTATCAGGCCGGGCAGATGCGGGTAGAGCTGCAGACGAAAGACAAAGTAATTGACGTGCCGGCAGAAGAACTCCGGATCACCAAAAGTACAGACGCAACCAAAAACAGCAGTGACAAATCCGCTAAGGATGAAAAGGTGATCACTGCAGAAAGCCTTAAGGAAGTTTCCCAGGTGGTTAATTCAGATTCCGGCCAGATAAAGGAATCCGAAAATCAAACGGTAGATGTAGATGCTGGGAAGCAAAGTAATGTTTCCACCGGCACCAGCTGGGTAACTATTTCGATCATTGTCCTGGTGGTTATCATTGCGGCCGGTCTGCTTTGGCATTTTTCGGTAATCGGTAAAGTAGTTGTATGGGTGAAAAGAATTATCAATAAAATTAAATCAAAATAGAATGGCAGAATTTTTAGCAGCACATAAAAAGACCGCGGTAAGTGAAGGCGGTTATGCAAATGTAAAAGGCGACCGGGGCGGAGAAACATATAAAGGGATTGCCCGGAACTTTTGGCCTAACTGGGCCGGATGGGCTATCGTTGACCGGAATAAACCATTAAAGCATAACGCAAAGATCAAGGATCAGGAGCTGGAAAGCCAGGTGAACTTTTTTTATAAAAGGAACTTCTGGGACAAGATCGCCGGTGACGCAATTGATGACCAGGAAACCGCCTTTAAGCTTTATGATTTAGCCGTGACCAGTGGCCAACCTAAATCCATTGAACAAATTCAGGGTGTTTTAGGTCTGCCGAAAACTGGTAAGATCACCGCGGCGCTAATCGAAGCTATTAATAACCCTGCAAAACACTTAATCAAATAAACATTATGAGAACATTAAACGAGATAATATTTCAGGCTAAATGCTGGCATGACAATAGCAAGATTGTAACCGGTAAAATGACTTTTCGCGATCGTGAAACTTTACAATTAGCTGGTGATGTAAACATATATGGCTACGTTGTTTGCATCGAAAACGATGAAGGGGTTCACATAGTTCATCCGGCAAGCTTAACCCAGTTTTAAAACAAAATCAAATAGCATGAAACAATTAATCATTTTACTGGCAGCGTTGGTCTGCCTGACATCCTGCCGGAATATCCGGGGGAGCCATCAGGAAAAAATATATGAAATAAAGGTCCCTTTAGAAGTAAATGAGCCTGTGCGCGAACTCGATAAAGACAGTGCAATGATGGTTGCGGATAGCATTGTTAGATCCCGGGATTCTCTGAACAAAGTGCGAGATTCCATGTTCTTTGTCTACAAAGCCGATGCTGAGCAACTGGCCATAAAGAATAAGGCCCTACAGCTGCTAATTGATAGCATGCAGGGCACATCTGACACCCTGGCCGCCCGGCTATTGCATGCGCGGCTGATGATCGAAAATGCCCGGTATTATCTTCGAATAGCGAACCGGAATACCAGCCAGCAAAAGTTCCTACGCGGATGGATGAACCGGGCGCTGGAGTTGCAGTAAAGCATTTTAGTGTATATACAATTGGTTCTCTCACTTAGAGAACCAATTGTTAGGACTACTTATTGAACTATTTAATTATCTCTATCTTTTCATAGTATTTTTGAAAATGAACAATTAATATTTCAATAAATCTACCCAAAACATATCCCGCTTTTTTATCGTCAGGCTCTCCAATGTGAGCCCAGTGGTTTATTTCAATTAATAAATATTCATTGTCAATATTTATCGTTGGCTTCAGGAGCACCTGATCTAACCACTGTTCAGGCGTATGGTTGAACAGTATAGGATTAGTTTTTGAGGAATCTACTTTCCATGTTTTCAATTCCTGATCATCCATCATCTTTTTTAAAGCATCCAGTAAAGCTCTAGGTTGTTTTGTAATAATTTTGATTTTCATCTTCATGTTAGAAAATTTTTATTGAATTAATGAATATGGCAAAATTCAATATTTGTCAATAAAAATCCTATACTGGAATTCCCGTAATTTACCCGCCCTGCAGCAATGCGGGGCTTTTTTAATATGTTCTGCTGAATAACTTTTACAACCCCCATATTTGCCGGCTCCGTAACTTTATATAAAAATATTGTATGCGCAGGGGACGGAGCTATTATGAAGAACTGTATTTGTCTAAGGAAGAATGCAGGGCAATAGCAAAAAATGCGAAAAATAACAGCTGCTGGGTTAATTACAAAAAAGAATGGTTTACCCCGGATGAGTTCGTACAGGCAGCAAATAGCCAGGATATATACATGCACCCAGGGTACACCAGGTTTGAAACTAAAGCAGCTAAAATAAAAGATCCACGCGATATGATCCCGCGGTTGGATGCCAGGCTGCAGGAGCTAAAAGATATCAGAGATCAATTTGCTAATAAAGTAGAGGATTATTACATGAATACAAACAAACTAAAAAACAGGAGCTGAGTGCTCCTGTTTTTTTTATAATTCTGGGCTTCTTTCCCTTATTTCTGCATTAATCCTATCCTGTTCCCCGTGCAGGTAAACATCTGTCATATTTAAGGAGCTGTGACCGAATCCGGCAGAAACTGCACCTTTAGATACCCCGGCCTTACGCTTGTCTTCACCACCCAGACCTTTAAAGGAATAAAGAGATACTGAAAGTCCCAGGCCCTCCTTTATAATTTCACGCCATTTCTTAGTAGCATAATCTCCCGGGCGCTTCCGCTCAAATGTGCCTGGTTTAAAATCCGTATTGAATATGTAATAATGATCCGGATAACCGTCAGTCATTTCACAGATATAATCATAAGCAAACAGCGGCAAAGGTACAATCCTGGATTCATCAGTCTTTGCAATAGTGTGATCAAGCTTTAGGCCTTTGTTGACATGATCAATATCGAATATTTTAAAGCTCATCAATTCTTCTATTCTGACCCCGGCAGCATGAATTGTTGACAGGAATTTATAAAACCGGTAATGATTAGTTTTTAAAGTACTCACAATAATCGTTCTCTCTTCCTCAGTCGCGTGCCGGTGTATGTTTGTTTTAATTTCCCGGCGATTTTTGATTTTAGCGCATGGATTAAATTCAATTAGATCATCGCCCTCAATATCGGCGAAAAGAATGCTTAAATAGCCCTTATATTTATTATATGAGTTACCGGTAAAAATATTCTTCCTCTTACCAAGGCGAGCGTGGAGATCATATTCTGCCTGCCGATCAATTGCTATCTGGTCTAAAATAGCCTTAACTGTGCTTTTCCTTGCTTCTGAAATGATCATCTTATCCAAACCCAATGTCGTTGCTGCAGCAACCGCGAAATTCAGAACACCTTCAATATCTGTGCGGGATTTTTTAGCAAAGGACTTTTCACGATTTTTAAAAGCACGCTGTAAGCAATTGACAAGCCCCAGGCGTTCAATGCGTTCCGCCTCTACCCTATCGGCTTCCAGTTTTGCTTTCACTTCTACTGTTTGAAAGTTTTCCAGATAAATATCCAATGGTTGGTCAAAGGGGTCCCATCCTGCATCCAGCGATTGCTTAACCAGTTCGACAAGATCGTTGCCTACACGCATCCGGCTTTTAACTGTATGCTCGTAGTTTATTCCTAGCCTGATTTGAAAAGGCTTTCTTTTTCCGGAGGTAGGACATTCCATGCGAAAGCCGACATACCATTCCTTGGTAATGTCAGCATCGTAATGAAACAATTTGACTTCTAAGCTCTTTTTTGTAGACATAGTGAATAATGTTTGAACTTTTGTTTGACATTAAACACTGGCATTCCGAAAACCTGCTACAGTACTGCTTATTAGAACTTTCAGCGGAGAGAGAGGGATTCGAACTTTATGGGTTAAAACCTCTTCCCGCGCGTATTCTATAGTGCTTAAAACAAAAATGCCACGAATAAGGATTATTCGTGGCATTTATATCATTTAGCGGAAGAGGAGGGATTCGAACCAGCTGCTTTTCCTGCATTTCAATAATATATTTTAAGTGCTTCTGACACACTGCCACGAATGTGGATTTCAGTTTTCTTTTCTGAATTCCGGAAATTCGTATACTGTCTAATTTTTAAATTTGTCTTGTATCAAAGAGCAATCATCCGAAATGATTGTAGCAAAGATATGATAATTGAAGATTAAAATTTTATTTTCCAACAAAACAGCCTATAATTATTTAAAAACTATTATCCAGACTTTTGTTTTTAACAACAAGACCTATCTCAGCTTAGGAAAGGTTAGGGAAAGGAGCAAGCAGATGTTATAATGAGCATAGTTGTAAACGTCATTTCCGGACAGGTTACCGGTGAAACTGCAAAGTTATTATCTGATCGAAAATGGCGTTTAAATCAGCATCGACAAAGTTTATCACTTAACCGCACTCATACATCCATTAGTATAAGCAAACTATTGGAGCAGCGGTTCATGCCTCTAAAATTTCGGCATTAAATAGTGAAGAGTTTATCAGATTGGTTACAGATTCCCCTGAGAAAAGATTGAATTGAAAACTTTTTATTGTGTAATTCATAATAATCATATGTGTTTGAAGGTTGAGGATGATGTTTATAAACCGATCCTGGTAATTCGAAAGATCTAACAAGTTTTGGTTCAAAGCAATTAAATTGCGATTAGAAATGAAGTAAAGGAAATTGTTAATGCAGAGTTGCAAAGACTGCTATAGTAATCTATAGCAGTTTTGTAATTTATAAAAATATTAGGAATTGGAGTCAAGAATTTTTTAGTGACTGGGGCTAATGTTAATAACTAAAAATCAAGGTTATATTTTTCTTGTATTAACAATTCAGGATTTTTAGATTTTAAAATTTCACTTCTTTCAATTTTATTGAAGTCATAAATACCAAAGTTCTTTAAATAATTTCTACTCATAGACAAATATCCAGATGCATAATCTTTAGTAGTAGCCTGTATGTATTTGAAAAACATATCAGTCTCCATTATTTTTTTTAATATTTTAAGTTCCTCCAAATCGTCGTTGACTACTGCTATTCCATTGTAGAATAGTAGATTTGGGTCTTCAGAAATTACAAAAGATGGTCTATTACAAATATGTGGAAAGAATAATTTGTATTGTTTAATATCTAGAGATTGTCTACGTCCAAATGCATACCATTCCTCATATTTTCCTTCTCCTTTATCTCTGGTTGCTAAAATATCTTTTTGAGAAAACAAATATTTATAAGCTTTAGGGTATTCCTTTTTTAACATCCTTTCCGGAATAATTAAAATTTTATCATTTTGTGAATAATATGGAAAAATTATCTTTTCTAATTTGTTTATTAAATCACTATTTTTTTTCAGTTTATTAGCATTTATTATATCCCTACAAATACCCTTTTCTATTGGATATAATTCGTCCTCATATGGTAAATAATAATAATCTTGATCTTCTTTTAAGGGTACAAATTTGTATATATAATTTTTTAGAGTTGCAATACCATTTTTAGTAACATATTTGCTTTTAAATGGCTTTCCGACTGATTCTATTGTAGTAATAAAATTATTTAATGACTTAGAATTTGTAAGATTCCAGCCATCAAAATTATTTAAATCTTCATACTTAAATTCATTAAAATCATCTTGTTTAAGTTTCTCTAATTCGTTACTTGAACATTTTATAAAGCGTATATAGCCCAGGTTTTGATTAAGAAAACAAATACATGTATAAGTATTTCGATCTTTGAATATTTGCTCACCACCAAAAGTAATAATTTCTAAACCCGCATTTTGATCTTGAAAATATTGCCTTAATGCACGTCCATTAATGCTTTTCGTAAAAGTATTAACGGTTATATAGCCTAATATGCCTTCTTTATTTAGTAATTCATATCCAATTTGAAAAAATGGAATATATAGATCTGGATGACCAGTACTTGCAACTTTAAATTTAGATAGCAGTTTAATTGTTTCTTTTTCCATATTTCTAGACGCTACATATGGAGGATTCCCGACAACTATATCAAAACCATTATTAATTCTAATTTCAGTAACGGTAGCTTTCCAGTCAAATAATAATGAATTCGCTGAAAAAAGATTAAACGAAAATACCATTTTGTCTTCGCCATTAATAATTGCGAAAAGTGAAAGTAGAAGTTTCGCTCTTACTACACTGTATTCCTCAATATCAATTCCATAGATATTTTCTTTGAAAATTGTATCATATGTTTTTTTAGTGAGGGATTGTATTTTACTTGCAACAGATAATAAGAACCCTCCACAACCACAAGAAATATCAACTGCTTTTACTTCATTTACAGGTTTTAATATTCTTTGGAATACTTGATCAGTGATATATTCTCTTATATATTTAGGGGTATAAACTGCACCATTTATTAGTTTATCAGATGGTGATATTACGAACTCAAATAGTTCAATGAGTTCTTCAAACCCAAATTTTTTTTTAGGGAAACAGCTTGTAATTTCTAATAATATTTCCCAATCTGAACTATCTTTTTTTATTATATGGTTCTTAATTTCAAGATTTTTAATAATTGCAATTTCATTTATTTGTATAAATGCGCTAATAATTAAGCTGTTTACTTTAAAAGTATCGTTTGAGTATTTTTTTAGTATTTTAAATATTTGTTTATCCATTACTTAATAACAATAATTGTGGCCAGATATTTACAGGATCCCAGTTAACATCATGATGAGTATATGGTTTCCAGTGTGAGGCACTACTATGAGCATAAGGTTTCCAAAAATATTGTTGGTAATCTTTAACTAAATTTATGTATTCTCCATCGCGTCTGAGGGATCTCCAAGTTTTTGAAAAAAAGTTTGACAAAATAAAATCAACCCCTAATATTATATCCATTGGATAGTGTGCAACACGCGGTGCATCCAGAATCAATGCATTTCCAAAATCCCTATTACTTTTTTCTAATTTTCTACCACCAAATTGAAGGTGATAAATTGGATGGCAATCTTCAGGTTCGTTATCGCCTTCTTTAAAGATATGTCTATCAAGATGGTATGATGTCACTAACTCTCTGGTTTCTTGTGAAGATTTATCAAAAAGACCACCATTTATGATAATATTGAATTCTAAATGTTTATAGGGATCACAAATTGCTTGAAAATCATTGTAGTCAGCAATAACTTTTACAGTTAAAGTTAATGACAGATTTGATGCATTTACTGGATATGTATGCCTAGGGGAATTTTCAAAATAGAAAATAATTTCACCAGAATCATATCCCCAAAAATTATAATCTACTGGATCATCTTTCTCAATTTTTGGTACAAATTCAAAATCTCTTAACTGTTTCGCGGCATCAAAAATGTAACTTGGATCACATATTCCAGACTTTTGAAGAACTCTTGCAAATTGTTCCAATTCGCTAGCTCTTTCTATTCTAAATGCTTTTGTTTTACTATTAATTGCCATTATTGAAAAGACTTTAAAATATTTTCGAATCTTGTCTTTTCAATAGGATTTATTTTTAAACCTTCCTTTCTTTTGACTCTTTCTATCGCTGCATCAATAGAGATATATTTTGTTTCTTGCCATGGTAAAGGTTCAGATTCATTTATTCTTAATCCTTCTCGTGGATCAAGTGGTTTATCGTATCCTTGACAAATAGTCCAATATCTATAACTAGTAGCTTTAGATATGGGTTTTGCTACGACTAAATTATAATTGAATTTTGAATTCAATTTTTCAATTCTGTCTCGAGCATCAAGAGTAGCGATAGGATTTTTATCAATGTTATTTTCCCACCAATTATTTAGTTTAAACATCCACCAGCGATCCCATGCTGAGTTAAAAATTCCTGTATATTTAACACCTGTCAATTCATTATTAATAAAATCTTTCCATTGATTTGATAATCCAATATCAACACCTAGCCGAGCTGCTAAATATAATTCATCAATTAATGGTCCAGGTCTTTCTATAAGCTCATTTAATATGTGTTTTGAATAATTGTGAATATTAGAACCCTGATCTGCTTTTAAGAGATTTAGTGGGAAAATTCTTTGATCAAGAATATCAATTGTATCAATATCCAATATTTTTGCAAAATTTGGTTTATTTTGTTTTATTAAATTGTAACCATCCACAATTGAATATATTTTCTCCTGTAAGGAAATATCAGTAATTTTATCCTTTGTGAAAATTATATCAAAAAGTTTCTTACTTGTAGTGTCTCCACTAAAAGCTGCATCTAATTTTAATTGAGTAGTAAACAAAATTAATGGGATTTCATTTTTCCAATCCCCTTCGTTCACCTTGGTTCTTATTTGCTGTGCAAGGGTCGTAGCTGAATAATATGCCTTCCTATCTTCAGAGAAATCTTCATCAAATTTCAAATCAAGGATAATACCTTGAATTGTATTACCATAATCCAACAGTTCATTAATTTGATCTTCAAAAGAAGTTGGTTTTATCCTAGTAACATTTAAAAGTCCGGTTGTGTTGAAACCATCAACTAGAATTTTCGAATTCTGGTCGTCATCTATGTAAATAATGTTATATGTCATACTTTGCAATTTCATCTTCCGTAGCGGCCGGAATTTCTATTCGAAATGTAGTTTTAAATCCATCTTTAGAAGGGGTTAAAAAAATTTCCCCCCCATAAGCTCCAATAATATCACTAATAATTTTTAATCCAAGTCCTGTGCCTGCTAATTCTTCTCTTTGTGTACCCTTATGTCCAACTTGGCTTGATGTAGTGAAAAATGCATTAAATATTTTTTCTTCATTCTCATCTGGTACACCATCACCATTATCGCTGAACTCTAAATATACAATATTGTCTAATTTACCTGCATTTATACTAATTTTCCCTTCAGATCTTGCTCTCTTGATTGCTTTTTTACTATTACTATATAGATTAAATAATATGGATGCCCATTCAGATGGATGCATTTTGCAAGTAAATAAACTTGGATCATTAAAAGATTTAGTTATATTAATTGACCCTCTTTCTAAATCCGGGATGATAACACTTAGAAATTGATTAACTACATCTCTTAATTCTACAATTATTAATTCACGCTGAACATTTTGTGATATTGTTTCATCAAAATAAGAAGCATATGTGTTAAATGAATTGAAGGATTGTTTTAATCTGATACCTCTATTTTTTATTTCAGAATCATTTGGTGAATTTTGAATAATGAATTCTGAGTCCACGTCAAAAGCAGGTAAATATTGTTTTATTTCATGTGTAAATTCTCCAATTGTTAGGCCCAGCCCTGCAAGTACTCTTAGTAAACCAAGTTCTTCAAGGCTTTCAGCAGCACTCCTTAATTTTTCTGCAAATTCTCTAAATTTACGAGATTGTTCTTCGTTCTCAGTATTGTTATTATAATTCTCTTCATCTTCTTTTTTATGCTCATTATTTTCCGTTGATTCATTGTCTTTATTTTCTGTTTTTGATTCTGTTGGATTGTTAGAAATAGAATTTGCAAGTTCATCTAGATCATCAGCAAGTTTATTAACTTCCTCTGAAGGTGATAGATCATCTTTTTGGTAATTCTTCTGTCCAGTTTTCTGCTTCTTTTTTCTAAACTCTGCAATTCGCAAAACAGACGCTAAGATTGAGCGATATATAAAATCTACTAATTCATCGTAAGAATCGTCTTTAAATAATCCCTCTCGACTAGATAACTCATTGAAAACTGTTCCAGAATGATCTGTAATTTCAACAAATCCAAAAAAGCTATTATTTCCATGTGGGGGAAGTATTACTCTCCTTCTTTGTGATTCATCTAATCCAAGCCAATCATTTTGTGGTTCTCCATATGGAAGAACTCTAAACCCATTTCTGTAAAGGCGAAATCCTCCACTATCATTAGCTTTTTGTTGTATATACCCGGTAACCATTTTGGGAATCATTCCAATATTATAAATGAAATAATATGCTTTAAATTTTAAATTCCTGATAAATTTAAATGGTTCCTTTTCATCTTTTTGTGTACGACCAATTATTCCTGAATCTATTAAACCCAGTTTTGTACTTATCACTTCCCAATCTCCGAAGCCTTCATTGTCAATTTCACCAGTAATCTCAGCAAGGGCATGTTCAAAAATCATTGTATCATTATCTGCAATTTCTTCAAGTCCTCCATTTATTGATTGCCAACATCGAATTTCAAATCCAGGATCAGTTATGTCTTCACCTATTTTTTCCTCAATTGGGCCAACAGATTGTCTAGAAATGGGGAATGGCTGAATTACATCCATGCTATATTTAAATACACGCTTAATTGCAGGAACACTCCAATTTTCACGTAGGCCCTCAATTTTTAAAGTAGTACCCTTGACTCTCTCTTTTGGAACCTCTATTATTGAATTAGAAATACTTATTAAATTTTTATCCATATTGAATTTGCCCCAATCAATTTCAACTTTAATTGCATATTCACTTTCTTCAGTTTGAGTTATAATAATTAATTTTTCACCTAATCTTTGAGTTGCGAATCTACCTATACCTTTTTTTCCAGCACGAATTCTTTTATATAAAGGAGAGATGGGATTGTGAAATTTGTCAGAAGATGAGATTTTCATAAAACCATTGACTAGTTGTTCTTTTGTCATACCGTGCCCATCATCTTCAAGTGATAATGTTCCCCCAATATTATTTGAATCTTTAAAAATTATTTCTACAAAAGACGCATCTGCATCATATGCATTTTTCACTAGTTCTGATACGGCTGTTTCATGTCGAGCAACTAGTTCTTTCCCTAATCGATCTATTACTCCAGCATCTACAGAAAATCTAACATTATCTCTATCAAAAGATGCTAGTTGCGATGATAATTCGAGTATCTCTGAATAATTTTCAGGATTATTTACCAGAACATCAGCAAGTTTATTTCTTATTTCTAATTCATTCATTTTTGATTCCTAATTCTATTGAGATAATAGGTATAAAAATGGGTATTTCCAACAATTATACCCAAAACAAAGGTATTTTAAATATACTAATATTCCTTACAATTTTGAATCTATAACTACCTTGGAAATTTTGATTATTTTTTGTGTCCTAAGATCATTGAAACGGTAATTAGCGGTACGCCATTAGGTAACATTACATTTGTCGAAAACGTATGTCCAAGGATGTAGAATGTAAGTTCTTTGTTTATTGAGCAAATGTTTCAAATTTTCTAAAAAAAGCATTCATTTTTTGATTTGAAATTATTGGCAATAATTTTCCGTTTTCATGATTTTGAATACTGTATTTATTATTAATAGTTATAGCAGGTGGAAGGAGGGGTTCTATATTTAAAATATCAGTCTTTTTTCGATTATAGGAGATCCATTTATAAATATCTCCCCAACAAATATTTGATCTTTTGATAAGTGCCTTACAGAACAACCCTTACTATCAATTTTGAAATCCATGATAATTATAAATTGATAGTAAGTAAATTGAAAAAGAATAAATCGTATTACCCTAAAATTCAAGAAATGTGAAATCATCTATCATTTTTATTTTGATGACCTGCATAATGATATTCTTTTTGAAGACACAAGGCATCTAAATTATAAACTGGCTTAGAATTTTTAGTATTACACTAACTGTGAGATCGGGAATTTTTATCCCAAGTTAAGATTATTCTGTTCAAATATTTTATAATAAAGTAATTATTTCTTTCATTGCCTTCTAAACCACAATTTAAAATATCTAAACTTATCTTCCCTTACCATTCAATACTATACCCCTGTAAATCAACGCGAATACTAATTTTAATCATATTAAATCAAAAGTTTTATTCTACTACCTAATTTTGGATGGTAGGAAGGATGATACTCCACATAATTTAGCTTCTCTAAATCCTTGATACATTTATGATAGGTTGGCAGGCTTCCTATATGGGACTTACTCATTAATACTTTTCTTGAAGTTTGAATGGCCCGGTAACCCTTTTCTCTATGGCACAATACAATAATGGCAAAAAGCAATGCCATATGTGAGACTGTTAATCGTTGATCTTTAGTCGCCTTTCTTATTATCTCGTCATTCCACATTTTTATCCTCTTATTAATCTTTTGGTAGTAGCTGTTTTACTTCTTTATAGTTGTAATAATAGTTTCCTCCAACCTTTTTATAGGACAACTCTCCAGATATCCTTAAGCTTTGTAATTTCCCAGCGGATATCTGTAAAATCTTAAGGACTTCCTTTGTCTTAATTGATTTAGGATAACTCTTCTCAACTTGTAGGTTTAAGACTTGCTTAATCTCTTCCAGCAATTTAATCCGGAACTCTTCCAGGTCTTTCTTCGTCACTATATCTACTAACATATCTCTCTGTCTTATTTTCAAATTACCCGATTGCTCTAGCATAAATTTCTGAGGTTTCATTCATCACCTCGAAACAAAACCAGTTTGTTAGTATACAATACCTGAATAGTTGTACAATTTGACACACCAAAATTCCTTTAAGGGCTGACACCTCTTGGTACTTTTCTAATCTATTTTCCTTAACCATAATATCCTCATTTTTAATAGCATAGTTTCATTATTAGCAAATAAAGCATGAGAGATTTATCAATCTTGAAATGTGGTTCTATTTGGCACTATGAGGTCGCTATTTTCGTTCCTCTGGTAAGTCAATTGCAAAAATATTTTGTGAAAAGCATCTCGTTATGCGCCTCCCATTGGACCGGGCTGTCCTCTATATCTTCGACTTATTCGAAGGATGCCGTTTCCATCCCTGGCGATGATTTCAATTGGTGTTTATCAGTCAAAGCACATTAACCTATTCCTTGAATATGGTCAAAGAGCTTTGACTGTTTTCTTTTCTGAAAATTGAATATTCTCCCTAGCGCATTACCCTTCCATTCAATATCCAAATTTCAGTACCAGGCTATCGAAGCCTGGCTAAAAGAATTAGACACAATGCATTTATGCATTTTCCACAACTCAACCGGTAAAAGCGCAGTGAAAATAGCGTAGTCAGCACACCCACAAAGCCACCTATAGAAAAAATGAATGAACGGTTTCCCCCTTAAAAGGAACCCCCATTAAATCATTTTTTCTCTAGGTCTGCGCTATTGCCTACTGCTTCATTTTACTTTCTTTTTCCGGTTTTCTTTTGGAAAAATGAGAAGCGAAGCAAAGCGAGCCACCAAGAAAGAAAGACGAAAAAGAAGTAAACATTTTTAAAAATTTTAAAACGTAAAGATTATGAACATCACAGGGAGATTAACAAGAGATGCCGAAGTAAACACGACAATGAACGGCAAGCAGGTCGTAAACTTTTCAGTAGCAGTTAACGATAGCTACAAGAACAAACAGGGCGAACGTGTAGAGCAAACGTCCTTTTTCAGTTGCTCTTACTGGAAATCAACAAAGGTGCTAAAAATGCTTACCAAAGGGCTATTGGTTGAGCTGACAGGCAATGTAAGTGCAAGGGCATGGGTAAGCAAGGAGGGGGAACCCAAAGCAGGATTGAACTTTCATACCTCTAATATCAAAACTTTAGCAGGAGGAAGAAAAGCCGAATCCGTACAAGATACCGAAGGACAAAGCCAAGAGGAATCAAAAGACGACTTACCATTTTAAAAACTACCAAACGCTCAAACAATTTTCTAAACATCAAAAATTTTATATCATGGCACACAACATCAATTTCAACGAAAATACAGGCCGTTATTCCTTCTTTAGCGTTAAACAAAAAGCATGGCACGGACTAGGCCAAATCGTAGATCAATACCCTACAAGTAGTGAAGCAATCATTCATGCAGGGCTAGATTTTGAAGTCGTTAAATCCCCTTTATATACAAAAGGTTCGGGTATCATTGAAACTACTCACGGCATAGAAGTAGGAAGTTCAGAAATAGAAGTCCCTAACTGCTTTGCTAATATCCGTACAGACAATAATTGTGTTTTGGGCGTAGTAGGCAATGACTACCACATTATTCAGAATAAAGATGCATTCGGCTTCTTTGATGCTATTGTCGGTGGTAATGATGGCATACTATATGAAACAGCAGGCGCATTAGGTAACGGTGAACGAATTTTCATCACAGCAAAACTGCCTGATTATATCAGGGTGGGCAATGGCGACGACGTTACAGAAAAATATATCTTCTTAACAACGAGCCATGATGGAAGTGGAAGTATTACCGCAGCATTTACCCCCGTTCGGATTGTCTGCCAAAATACGCTTAATGCGGCATTCCGCAACATGAACAATGTAGTTCGTATCAAACATACCGCCGGAGCAAAAGAACGCCTGGACAATGCGCATAAAATCATGGGAATAGCAAACACCATGAGCAACAAATTGGAAGGAGTATTTAATAACTGGACAAAGGTCAACATAACAGACCATGAAGTGAAAAAACTCATACAGTTGGCATTATGCCCAAATACCGAAACCCTAGCATTAATAAAAAATGGCGCTGAAAGTGAAATTTCTACGGCATTCAAAAACATAGTTGAAGATGCTTTTGCCTATGCGATGACCAGCGATTCACAACAATTGGACACCACTAAAGGTACACTGTTCGGGGCTTACAACGCTGTTACTGGTTATTATCAGAATGTGAAAAAATTCAAAGACGATGAAGATAAGCTTAAGAATATCGTATTAGGTGGTACTGCTCAAAAAAGAAGTCAAAGCGCATTTGACCTGTGTACCTCCTTTGCTATGGACGGAGCAGAAATATTAAAATTCAATTAATTCACAAAGGCTACTGCCTTTTGGTAGTAGCCTTAAATTTTATCTTATGAAAGCTTTATATAAAATGGACAATTTGGAAAAAGGGAAATTGCTTATTGACTTATTTCCCGAAGAACTGCCAAACATTCAGAACGCCATAAAACAACAGTGTAACTACTATTTAAAAGAAGAGGTTACCATTCGTAAGGAGTGGAACAAACGCGGTTTCATTACTGCTGACTTTTGGTACAGATTGGTTCAAGTTGCCAACAACGCAATCGAAGAAAACCAAAGTAAATATATTAAAAAGCCGAATTGGTTTATTGACCAGTTTTTTGACGGGCATAATACGCTATTTACCATTCATTGTCTTATTGATTTTGCAAAAGGAAACGAATGTGATTATTACTTAAGAGATGCAATAAACCTGCTTTTTAATGATGATAAAATTTTTGCTCAATCCAAAACGTCAAAAAATGATGAACGTAACTGATTTAAACGGGAATAATATAGAAGTAACCGACCTCGACGAAGCAATTCGAATTGCTGACGATTACAAAGAATACCGCCACGTAAATAAAGGTTTCGAAGAATTTGACAACAGGCAGTGCGCATACTGGACGGACTTATATGAAAAACTGAAAACTATTAGAGATAAGCAAAAACAATAATTAATCCTGAAATTCTTATACTGCTATGGGCAAGCCGTTTACTCCTGAAAGATTAGCAAATATTCGCAGGTTGCGAAAAGCTAGAAGACTCTATAAACAACAACCTGTTTTTGCATTTGCAATCCTTTGCGCAGAATTCAAGGACTATACCTATGAACAATTCCAAGACGATTTGAGGATTAGAAATAAATCCAAGCGCACAAAGAACAAGAAATCTTCCCTTGTTAGGTTTGGACGATACTTTAAAATGATTCAGTTCTTAGAATTATACCGCAACACTGGAATAGTGGATTATGCTCGGCAAGCGCAAAAGTTACGAAGCGTAATAACAAAGCCATATAGAGTATTGGTAAAGATAGAAGGTCAATATTTTGAATATGGTCTAGACCCAACGATAGCAGTTAAGGAAGTTGAAAGATTGGTTTACGAATTAAAGAAATGTAAAACTGAAATCGAAGCAGATAAAATGATTGAGCATTTCAGGTCGATGAATAGAATCGGGTAAAATTGAAATTAGAAAACAAAAAATTGAATAACATGAATACAAATTTTTTTAATCAAATAGCGCAGTTAGACTTTACGGGAGTATTGCAACTGAACATTTCCAAAGGGATAGAAAACAGTCTTATTGTATCTGTCTTAGTTCTAAATGATGCTTGCGGAGATAAGGCTAAAAATCTTATTCCTTCCATAACAATAAATGCCACCCCACAGGAATTTGACGAGGGTTTTTTTCAACGTATTACAGTGCCAGTACAAAAGGTATCGGGACTGTTGGTTGATATGGCAGCATTCGAGAAGCAAATGGACGAAGTCAAAAAACAATCTGCAATGGAAAAGGATAAAACAGATAAAGCGAAAAAGGAGCAGGAAACCAAAGACAAAAAGTATAAAGAAGCAATGGCAAAAGCGGATGAATTGGAAAAAGAAGGGAAACACCGGGATGCATGGATGAAAGTGCCTGATGTTACAGAATACCCTGAAAAAGCAGAGGAAATCTTAAAACGTAAGAAATCCTTATCTGACAAATTTGCTGCGCCAAGTCTATTTGGTTCAATGGATGAAACAAGCCAACAACTACAGCCAATAATAGCAGAGAACAAATATACTGAACCAGATGAAGAAGAAAATAGCTTAGAAGAGGAAACCAATTAATTGGTCATTTATTATTAATAATTAATTTATAAACTATGTTAGTTACAGATTTAATAAGGGTTTTTATACTCAAAGATAAAGGGCAAAATATTCGTTTAAATGACCCTGAGCCACGATGGAGTACGGATGCAGTAATGAATCACTATGCAAGTTTGTATCCAATATTGACTACCGCAAAAGTATCTGCTCCTAAAATTAAAGACGATGCAATAGAGTATATATTCGAAAGCGTAATGGGGACAAAAGGTTAACGTAAATGCTAAAGATCATGAACAATGGAACGAAAGATAATATCAGGAACAATAGAATTGCCGATAGAAAAAAGACAACAGGTCTTGCATCTACAACTCGGAAAATTCGTAGAATGGATGAAAAGACCAAAAGATGCAAACGAAGTACAGCAGGACAAACAGCAGTCCGTACCAGTAGCGATGCTACCAATGCCTTTTTAAATTGTACATTTCTTCCTAAGCTAAACACTAAAGATGCAGTACACCTGAATAAAGGAAAAACAGAAAGGGATTTTTATAAATCCCTTTCCAAAGTTGAGCGTCATTACAATATCAGTGCAATGCCAATAAAGAATTTTAGTTATCCCTATAATATTGCCTTGTCAATGTGGGATATGCAAGCCAAAGTTAGACGTTCCCTTGCTTGTTGGGCTGATTTCAAATTGCTACAGCATAGTAGCAATACTTATATCGCTATTGAGGAAAAATGCAATATAGATACGATTTTATATTATGTTCCAATCATACCGCTTTATAAACTACTGAAAGACCCTGAACGAAAAAAATCAGCACAATTATTATTGTCCGTATGCAGTTACCTGTATCATATTGCTGATATCCCATACTATCGGCAGGATCAAAGTTATCTTGCTTGGATGTATGAAATCCATAAAGAGTGGGTAGAACAGGAAGAGGAAGAAGAATTGACAAAAAGCTATTTGCAAGAATTTGATAAAGCGGATTGGATAGGCGATAGGATGGAACAAAAAATCTTTAATAGGATCAACTTAGACTTGCTTCATCTGCGCATTGAAAAATTTAATGGTCTGAATAAATTTGACAATGCTTGTAAAAAAGTTGCTGAAAATGCGTTGTCGCTCTATACCTTATATCCTAAAGAAAGCATTTTCAGAAATGCTTCGGTAGAAGACGAAGACACAAATGAGGATTATTATGAGAATGAATCAATCGGTATGGATAAATACATTTCCTTCATATCAGACATCAGCGGTTGGTTACCTGATAGTATTATAGAACAGCTTAACAATGAGTTCAATGAATATGGGAGAATGCAAGAACCAGTTATCCTTAAAAATTTCGATGGAAGGAAAATACCTGCTGATAATCTCAATTTTGAATGCAAGCTTTTTACACTTTTAGAAGACTTAACCTACCTATTGCATAACCATAAAATATTTGGCAGATGAGTACTCCATTAGATATTACAGATGATTTTGGAACAATGTTCTTTCCTAAAAGTGCATTGGTATTTTATGATTCCAGAGATAGTAATTCACCGATGTATGTAGAGCATTTTGATATGGACAACAATGGAAACCCTGTGAATGCTCACCCTTTGACCGTTAAAGAAGCAGAGGAATTAGCGACTGCTCTACAAACCGAGGAGGAAAAGAATAAAGCCTATTTAAAGCCTAAAGGCATATTGCCAACGAATGTTTTACATATTAATCCTGTGGCAAAAGGATCGGTGTTATGGTACACAAAAGCACAAAAAAGACAATTGTTTTTTATTGATGGGCTTGGAATCCCTAATGGTAAAGCTAATGTGCCTCCAATGCTTTGGCACGCAACAAAAAATAGGTTGTCTGTTTTTGCTTTGGCAAGCGACAGAAGACCTAGCGAAAATACGCCATTACACCATGCGCCCTTTTTTAATGTTTATGATAAAGGCAACGTTTGCATGGGTACAATAAATGTTGATATAAAAAAATCAGCATCGGTGGAAGAGTTTACCTCAGCATGGGAATACTATTTTTTCAATAGCTATTTCAGCCATCTTTTGGGTGGTAATAACCCCATAAACGGAAATTGTGTTACTGTTTGGAAAGAACTTATCGGAACGGATAAACAGTTTCCTATGGAAGTATTGAAAAGAAATAATTTCACCTTAAAAAAACTACTGCGATGAATACATTAAAAACTGCCGTTCATTTTGTTGACAATTATTTAATTGCACCGACTAATCCTATAGCAATAAACCTGATTGGAGCAGGAGGGACAGGCTCTAAAGTATTAACGGCACTTTTGGAAATGAACCACAGCCTGATTGCATTAGGTCATGCAGGACTTTTTGTAAGATTATGGGATGATGATATCATCACAAGTGCCAATTTGGGTAGACAACGTTTTGCAGATTGTGAAACTGGACAGTATAAATCTGTTGCTCTAATTAATCGTACGAACAGATGGGCAGGTACTAATTGGAAAGCTGAGACCCGCAAATTTGAAAGGGATAGCTTTAAACGATTGCCTGACCATGTTAGTGCGACAATCACGATTACCTGTGTGGACAATGTAAAGGCTAGATTTGAAGTTGCGGAAATCCTTACCACTGTTCACGAAACATTCAGCAAACATAGGGATGAACCTAAATATTGGATAGACTTCGGGAATGCAACCCATACTGGGCAGGTATTACTTTCAACGGTTGGGAAAATAAAACAGCCTGATTCAGAAAAATTTCAGGCTATTGAAAATCTGCCGTTTATTACGGAAGAATTTGGCGAACTGCTAAAGCAGTCCGAATTAAAGGAAGATATACCGAGTTGTAGCTTAGCAGAAGCTTTAGAAAAACAGGACTTATATATCAATGCATCAATAACTCAAATGGGATGTTCGCTATTATGGAGCCTATTCAGACACGGAATGACACCATACAGGGGATTTTTCCATAACCTGAAAGACTTTCGCACTACGCCCATCAAAGTCGCTTAAAGCGTTTGCCAGGCGGCAAAAATGCACTTCCCAACTCCAGTCGGAAGCGCATTTTTGCGGTTGAATCGGTGCAACCACTTTGTCAATTCTCCAATCGCACATTTACTCCCCTAAAATTGCCAAACAGGTTGCCTGTGTTTCATGGGGGATATTTGATATCCCGTTTTATCTTTGCACATGGAAACTACTTTCTTTCGTGAGGCTTCCGAAAAAGAAAGTAGCAAAGAAACCTGATTATCAACTCGATATTTTTAAACTGATTATAAATTATTTTGTATATTGTTTAATGATTAGTTGCAACGAGTGGTTATATTTGGAAGGTTTAAAAGCACCAGTGTATTATTTATGCGGATATATTCCTGGTAAGAATGTAACTGATATCCTATCCAAAAATTTGATCGGATTTAAAGCCGGCTACTATAATGCCAGAAAATTTTGGTTGGATCACTTCCTTAACTTGTGCGAAAACATATTTGCAAAGGATGAAAGTGAATTAATAATTCGGGCCCTTGGTCATAATGAATTAGACGTAGATTTAAGTACAGACTACAAAAAACCTTTGAGTTTATTATGTAACCGAGCGGCAAAATTGACCAACTCCCGGTATGTTGCCGGAATGATCCATAAGTTAAAGGTCACTCCTCCACTTAAAGGCTTATCAAAAGATGAACGATGGAATATAGTAAAAGATAATTTTGCCCTATCGCAAATATTTATGTCTGGAAATACTAAAACCTTCTGGTTTGTAGATGATATTATTACAACCGGGGCAACCGCAAGAGCAACATGGAAAACTCTTTTGGATTGGTACCCTGATGTTGACTTCAAAGTTATTGCTCTGGCCAGAACGGTCAGAGATCTGAATTACAATAAAAATACCGCCATTCTAAACCCGGAAATAAACAAGTCTAATATTTTAAGGGAAGAAGAAGAAACCTATTTCACCAACCACCCACAATCAGCAAACATTCAGTTTGATAATAAGGATACATTTTTCATATAATTTTCAGGTGCTTTTGATTTCTCTTAAATAACAGGTTTGTCATACATTATTTTTTATTATTAATTATACTTCATAAGTAACCATTATTTAACAGACATACTGCAAACATGTTAACATAATAGAATCTGCTTTATCTTTTTGAACAACAATTAGCAGCCTTGAGGTTTATCTATTATGCCAAACTCTATTTGTTATTTTCTTTATTTATAGTGTTAAAGAAACTTATCAAAACAATACTTAAAGTTTATTTTTGTATTTTTATTCTTTTTGAAATTGAAATAATAATAAGAAGTATTTTCAATAAATCATAAAATTCATGGCAATGGAAAAAGAAAAAAATGCAAAAAAAGATCAGCTTGGCCAGCATTTCATCGACAACGATCAAAAGGTAATGACTACCAACGATGGTGTGCCAATTTACGATAACAATAACACGCTTAAAGCAGGAAATAGAGGTCCGTCTCTACAACAAGACCATGTCTATTTTGACAAAATGGCACATTTCGACCGGGAACGTATTCCCGAGCGTGTAGTACATGCTCGGGGTTCGGCAGCTCACGGAGTATTTGAGGCCACTGCCGATGTATCAGAATTTACCACTGCTGCTTTTTTAAAAAAAGGAACAAAGACACCTGTCTTCACCCGCTTTTCAACTGTTGCGGGTTTTAAAGGTTCCACAGACCTCGCCAGAGATGTGAGAGGATTTTCTGTAAAATTCTATACCGAAGAAGGGAATTACGATTTAGTTGGAAATAATATTCCGGTATTCTTCATACAGGATGCCATGAATTTTCCTGATTTAGTACATGCGGTAAAACCAGAGCCAAATAATGAAATGCCCCAGGCAGCTTCTGCTCACAATACCTTTTGGGACTTCATCTCATTAATGCCCGAATCTGCCCATATGATTATGTGGGTGATGTCAGACAGGGCCATTCCACGAAGCTTTAGGATGATGGAAGGGTTTGGCGTACATACCTTCAAATTTGTTAATGATAACGGAAAAGCAACTTTTGTAAAATTCCATTGGAAACCCCGTTTAGGCGTACATTCTGTGGCATGGAATGAAGCACAGAAAATTTCTGGTTTTGATGCGGATTTTCATCGCCGGGACCTGTGGGAAGCAATTGAAAAAGGTGATTTCCCACAATGGGATTTAGGCGTACAGTTGATTCCTGAAGAAGATGAAATGAAATATTCTTTCGACATTTTAGATCCGACTAAAATCATCCCAGAAGAATTGGTTCCGGTGCAAATTATCGGAACAATGTCTTTAAACCGGAATCCTGAAAATTTCTTTGCCGAAACCGAACAGGCCGCTTTCGATCCGGGAAGGTTGGTCCCGGGAATAGATGTATCGGACGATCCTCTTTTGCAGGGAAGAATTTTCTCCTATATGGATACACAAAATTATCGCTTGGGAGGTCCGAATTTTCACGAATTACCGATAAATCGTCCTGTAAATGGCAAACACAACAATCAAAAGGATGGTTTTTCAAAAATGGATATTCCTACAGGTTCGGTGAGTTATTTTCCCAATAGCAAAGCTGAGGGCTGTCCATATCACGCCATGTTAAAAGGGGAAAAAGGATTCCAATCGCACCAACAGAAAATAGATGCTCCGAAAGTCCGCGCTCGTTCTGATTCCTTTGCTGATCATTTCACTCAGGCACGATTGTTTTTCAATTCCCAAAGTTCGGAAGAGCAAGAACATATTATCAGTGCATTGAGTTTTGAGTTGTCCAAGGTAGATGATGAGAATATCCGTCGAAGAGAATTGGCAATTTTGAACCAAGTGCATCAAGATTTAGCTAAAAAAGTCGGTGATAACTTGAATTTGACTCCTCCAAAAGAACTGGATGAATTAACCTTGAAGTTTGCCCGTCAGAATCATCCGGAATATCCGATCAAACCCAAAATGCCAGAAGTTGAAAAATCAGAAGCTTTAAGTATGAAAATTAAACCCGGAGAGGGATTGATTGAAACCCGTAAAATCGCATTTCTGGTAGATGACGGTGTGAGTAAAGCTTCTGTAGACAAAATGAAAAAAGCCCTGAAAAAAGAAGGCGCACAAGCAGTTTTGATTGCTTCACACGTTGGAAAACTCAAGTTTAAAGAAGGTGATATGGAAGAAGTAAAACATTCATACCTGACCGATGCTTCTGTTTTGTACGATGCTTTCTATACCCCTGATGGCGATTCTGTAAAGAAATTAGCTGACAATTCCGATTACATACAATTCATTAATGAAGGATTCCGTCATTGTAAAGCTATTGCTTTTGCCAAAGGAGCAGAAGAACTTATTAAGAAAACTTTGGTTAAAGAAGACCAAGGCGTGATTTTGGAAAGCAAAAAAGACCTTACAAATGATTTCATTACAGCAATGAAAGGGCATCGTATTTGGGAACGAGAAAAACCAAGAAAAGTTCCTTCTTAGAATTTACCTATACGCTCAGAAGTTTGGAAAAACCTAATGCTCAATCTAAATTAAATAAAGCAGCTTAATATTAAGAGAGAACCGACTTGTGTCGGTTCTCTCTTAATATATCAATCCTTACTATTAAACTCAAATTTTACTTCCTTCTCATTACCAAAGCTATCCGAAATCCAAATACTAAAAGATTGCGAAACCGTGGATAGCGAAGTATAGTATAACCTAAATTGCTCTGATTGTAAAGGGTAAAGGTCATTAGGTTGGTAGGAGGGGTCATCATAATATTTTAGTTGCCCCACCCCATCATATTGGAAATACCGGATAAAGTAACCGGTTCCGGCATAATTACCAGTACGCTTTATTGTAACCCGGATCTCGATCGTACTGTTATTAGCAATTTCTTTTGGTACCGGCATGACCTCTACTTCAAAGAGGAAATCCTGCTGTATTTTCAAATCCTTTTTACAGGACACGAATGTAAATAGTGTTCCAATGCTGACCAGGACTATCAGCATAGTAAAAAGACCTGTTCTGATTTTATTTATCATATTCATCATTGTATTTGAATTTAAAAGTTAAACCTTAATCCCAAGCCAGCAGATGGGCGCAAAAGTTCCAGATCGGTACCCCATATGGCTCTTGTTCTTCCCTGTAAGCTTATAATAAATTTGTTGGTCAGGTAAGTCTCAAACCGGAGCTGCCCACCAGCACCATAAATCCAATTTTCTTTGCTTAAGATCTTTGCACCATCATAAAGGACAGTTTCACCTCTGTTGAGTCGTTCATAACCTACAATTCCGGTCAGCGCCAGGTTCAGTGCTATATTCTTTCGACTATCGCCCAACAGAAATATACTATAGCCACCTTCGGCAGTATAAGTTTCTACCGGGATAGTGATTTCTTTGTAAGTATGGTAAAGATGCGTGTATTGCATCTCCCAAAGGCCATAGTTCCCATTTCGGCCATTCATTATCATTCCAATACCCAGATAATATGCAGAACCCAATTTATCGAATGACAAAACACCGGCGTTGACTTCCAACCCCTTTTGATTAGGCAACATTCTTTGCGCCTGGCTTGCAGTGAGTCCTGATAAAAGGATTATCACCAAACAGATATATTTTTTCATTAATTCAGTTTTTAAAAGGTAATTAAAACTTGAGATGCATTTCATTGATCAAAAGTGCATTGACCAGATCGGAGTTCTCAACATCTAATGTCTGATGCCGTCCTCCGTTCTTTTCGAAAATTTCGATGAGTAGCACTTTGTCATCTGTTATCGTAAACTGGTCCAACAGGAATACATTTTTATCTTTTGATTTTCCCCCAACCTCATTCATGGGTTTATAGGTACGAAGTGGGATCAGGGCGCGCTCCTGGATTACCGTCCGCTTGGCCACTTTTTTGTCTACGATCTTAAAATTGATAAAGTCAATCTGAAAAGGAACATTGCTCTTATTCTCCATTTCTGTATGGAAATAATATTTACCATTATGAATGTAAATTGCTTTGAGCAAAAACTGGATACCGAAACTCTTAGCCCCAATGTGTTTAATGCTTCGCTTATCCTTTTTATAAATCGTTTCCAGTAGCAAGCCAGCAAGAGATGGTGAATTGTTTCCCAATTCCTCAAATAATACATCGTTACCACCGGCCTTATCCACGGCTTTCTGCATATTTACAAGGTCATAGCTTAAAGCCTCCGGATAGGCACTATAATAAACATTGAAATTATAAAACTTACCATCATTGGTAATGACGGAGAAATTAGTTTCAGTGGCAAAGTCTTTTACTGATGCTTTGATACGTAGCACATTTTCCGCGTCTTCGGCTTTTCCTGCTATCAAGTACTCGCTGCCCAGATCCACATAGCGGATACCGGTAGGAAAGATCAAATGGGAAGTCTTGTCATAAGTGACTTCCATTTTATAAGGTTCAATTTTGCCCAAGGTTAGCGGTGCTTTAGTAGTATCCTGAGCCATAGCTGGTAATTTGATACCCATTACAAGGGCAATTGCCCAAATGATTAAAAAGATATTTTTCATTTTATAAATATTAATAGCGTAAAACATTATTTTTTTGAAACCAGGAAAACCTGATGACCAGCTTTTAGGGTTACCTTCGGTGTCCGTATTTTTTTAGCGAAATAGCCAGAAATCCCTTGCACTACACCGCGGCTCAAATCCGCAGCAACCTGTTGACCTGCAGATTGGGTTAGCATAATACTAGATCCTGAAGTCTGGCTCATGTTGCCTGCCATCTCTGTCAGTGCATTCATTTCCGGGGAATAGGGAACATTTAGTCCCGCCTGGCCATCCACATCATAAATAGTAATATCAACAGGAATAATATTGCCCTCAAATTCTATGGAGCTTATTTTTAACTGTAATCGTCCACCCTGGAATTTGCCTAAAGCGGTAACTAGAGTACCAACAGGTATAATACCGGATGGTGTACGTGCAGATTCCAATAAGCGAAGTCGTACCCCAGCTTCACCTACGACGGTTTGTTCTTCATAAACACTTGCCTTTATACTGTTTTTAGGTTGCATCATTTGTTCAACAGAACCGGAGGTATAAAATCCCCTGTTCCTGGTTTCACCCCAATGGGCTATAAAGGCACTATCCGAAGGCTCACGGTATAAGGCAGATACAAAATTCTTTTTTGCAGGTGTAATACCTATAAATGTTTCTTTCTGACTTGATCCTGTAGTCTTAGTACCTTTATCAATTGTAGGAGCAGGGTCTTCTGTTTTTGAATTCGTCGGGAGGTATTTGGCTGCCATCTGATAGGATTTTTCCATCAAGGCTATCTGGTCATCAACAGTCACCTGCTTAGGAACATCCTTTTCCGCCAACTTTTGTTTAAGCTCATCCAATTCTCGTCTGAGTACAGTAGTTTCAGCATCGTTATCCTGGTAAAAGGAACCTAATGTACTTTGGGCACGCTGATAACTATTCAGTGCCGGACTGCTTGATCTGTTGCCGTTATTGCCCGAACCACTAAAATTTTGGTCACTTGTCTGCTCTGAATTATCTTCAACGGGCTTATCGTTTGGCTCCGAACTCCAATAGTCCGAAAGCGTTGTAAGGCCATTTCGCTTTTCCTGATCCTTCTGTTCCAGCATATCCAACTCATAAGCTTTTTGTTTATCGGATTGCATTCCGGGCTCCGTCGCCTGTGGTACTGCATCATTCAACCCTATATTGTCCTTTTCTAATTTATTTTTTGAAGGTTTAAAGATTAGGTACAAACTAGCGGCAAACACAATTCCCATAAGGCCGAAAATCAATGATTTTTTAATCCGGGCTTTATTGATTTTAGTTGTGTCTCCAGGGTCAGGGTCTTTTGTTGGGTCATTTTTGCCAACAAGAAACTTGATATTATTATTAGATTCTTTCATAAACTTTATTATTTATTATGATGGATACTGTGTCCTGCAAACTGGCAGGACTTTTACCGCCCGGAATCTCCGGGATTTTAATGTGCTTGATCCTGATTTTAGGATCAGATTCTGAGCTGACAGAACAGTCATAGCACAGGACTATAATCGTTATGAGGGCGTATGCCATGAAAAGTATGCGTATATATTGCTGTTGCTTTTTTAAAGGCAAACAATTCCAACGATACTCCAGCTTTTTTACCCATTGACGAATACTTGCTTTAAATTTTTCCATGCCGATGATTTATAGAATTAGAACCTGTAAGGCGCTTCACAGGTTAAGGCAATATATGCCCATCATTAGCGTTCAATAATTTCGATATCCCGGTTTTCGACAACGGCAAACTTTTCGATATTGAACCCCTGCGGATTATTGTCAGAACGCACCGAGTTCAGGAGATTACAGGTTGTAACCAGGTTTCGACGGGTCACATTACTGGAACGGATGATAAACTGTTTGGCATAGGTTCGAACCGAATAGGGATAATGGTCAAAATCACAAACCACACTGTCCACTTCCACCCGTTGCTGTACATTTCCGGATATGATCCTGTTATAATAGCCCTTTTCAGATAAATCCTTATAATAATCGAAAGCTGACTTATCAGCCAGATGAAACGCACGTTTCATATTACTCTCAATAGCGCTTTTATCCGGTGCCAGTGTAAAGAAGAGCTCATGGAAACGTCTCACATGCTCCCTGGCCTCAACAGGTCGATTGATACTGGCGTCTTGGGAGAGCGCCAGCATCAACGATTTTCCGCTGTCCAATACATAAACCTTTTGCCTTTGCTGTTCCGCAAAACTGTAGGACTTCCAAATTGTAAATCCGCAAATGGCGGCGCAGACAATTGCAAATACGATAGCATATAGCCTGGTCTGCCGGAAGCTGTTTTCTATATTTCTTAATGTTTTAAATTCCATGACTTTAATTGAAGATGCTTAACTATTTTTTTATCAATTGGCCGCCTATATTACCAGCCGTTGAACCCGTTGCTGCTCCTGCAACATTGGCTGCGGTCGATCCTGTGCGCTGAATATTTCTCATAAAATTGCCGGCTCCACCAGTTTCAATGATCCATCCGGTTACCGTAGGAATTGTGAAATATCCCACGATACCTATGATCATAAAAATGATATAAACTGTATTGCTGGTATCCGGTATAAAGGTGGGATCAGAAAGATTTGCGATATCTTTTTCAAGAATCAAGGATTGTATCCTTGCCAACATGGAGCTGAGCAGATCCGAAACAGGTAGCCACAAATAGATACTGATATACCTCGCTAACCATTTTGAAAGTGTATGCTGAAATCCGTCCCAGATACTGAGCGCGAAGGATATGGGACCAAGTATAGATAGGACAATGAGGAAAAAGGTTCGTATCGTATCTATTACTAATGCTGCCGCCTGAAAGAGAATTTCTAACAGATTACGGAACCAGTCTTTCATTGCTTTTTCCATTTTATATTCTGTCCTGTCCAGGTACATGCCTGCCATAGTACTGATGTCAGATGGCATCCATCCTAATTCATCCAGCTTTTTATCAAATTCTTCATCTGAAACGATGAAAGCGGTTTCAGGATTTCGGATCATGGCCTCATATTCCAATTGATCTTTTTGCTCTTGCAATTTGTTCAGATCCAAGACCTGATCTTCCAGCATCTCATGTGTGCCTGATACAAATGGACTGAGTACCGTATTGATGGTTCCTAAAACGATAGTACTAAAGAACATTATACATAGTCCCAAAGCAAAAGGTCTTAATAAGGCAAATACATCAATAGGCTCCGCCCGGCTTAATGCCTGCCACACGCGTAAGGACACGTAAAACAAAGCTCCCAGACCCGCAATGCCCTTTGCTAAACCAGCCATGTTGTCTACGAATGGCATCATGTCATCATAGAGTGACCGCAGGAGTTCGTGAAGATTATTCCATTCCATAGCTACCAGTATTTTTGAGATGGACTACCATATAGATCGAGGACGCTCTTTCCGTCTTTCTTTTTCTTTGCACGCAAATAGCTGACAGAAATATTTTTATTCGTATAATACCTCACCAGGTTATGATACTCTTTCACTTCTTTATACACCCGGTCAATAATATCCATCCGCTCCTTATCATTGAGCGAAAGGCTGGAGCTACTGATAATCTGTTTTAAATCTTTAAGTAGTTCCGTACTCTCATTCAGCAAAGCCGAATATCCGTTTCCTATTGCAACAAGCTCCTGGGGAGTGAAGTGGGGATCGTTCATCATTTTACCGAAATTTTTAACGTACATTTCGGATACATCCCCAACGAGCAATACGGTTTGTTGCACCTTTCGGGCATCTTTTACGAGATTACTGACCGTTTTAAGCTTGTCGTAATATTCTTTTCCCTGATTGTAAACCTTCTCCACTTCTTTGAAATTTTTAACCACATTGCTGACCGTAGATGAGGTTTGGATAATTTCGTTAGCACTATTTAAAATGCCGGAGGCAAGATTCGCCGGATCAGCAACGATAAATTGAGCTTTTGCTGATGGCACTACTGCCAGTATTAGGGCAGTACATACGAGATAAATGATCTTTTTCATTTTTTGATTTTTAAACCGAGCTTTTGCAAGCTCATTGTGAGATAATTGTTATTGATTTTCTTGATCCCGCCTTTGTTGGGCGAGATGCTTGATAGCGAGTTCTACATTTCCATCCAATTCTTCCGCAAGCTGCATGACTTCCAATTTTTCAACTTCTTCTGTAGTGTAGGCGTAGGATAAGAACCCGGCGCCTTGCCATATTGACTATGGTAGGTTTCCAAGAACTCTCCCCCGAACCGTACGTACCTGTCTCCAGGTA
>MKTB01000026.1 GCA_001897525.1 Bacteroidetes bacterium 43-16
AGCCCTTTGTGAAGGGGATTAATATTCGCCAGCCCTGGTATAGTCATGGCTTGCAGGAAGAGATCAAAGAGGCGATAAAGATACCTGCATCGACGGGGCACTACCTCTCAGATGCCTTCCGCTACCGCAGAGATCTGGGTATGAAGTATTACGAGCTGAGCGATCACTTGGGTAATGTGCTGGCTACGGTACTCGACCGCAAAACAGGCTATGGATCTTTGAATGGAGCGTACACAGGTTTTAAAGCAGATATTGCCAGTGCTACCGATTATTATCCTTTTGGTATGGAAATGCCGGGACGGACGATTAGTAGTGAAAAGAGTAGGTTTGGGTTTAACACCCAGGAGAAAACGGATGAGATTGCGGGTAAAGGGAATCATAATACAGCGCAATTTTGGGAGTATGATACAAGAACGGCAAGGAGGTGGAATGTTGACCCTGTAAAAGATCATACTCAAAGCTCATATGCTACATTTAATGGTAACCCAATTCTATATACAGATTATTTGGGAAATGTAGGAGAGCCAGTTGTAAAAGATGGACAATTAATTATTTACTCAGACTTTCTATTTTATGGTGGGGCAGCAAATGCAAAATTAGCAAACCAGACTGCCAAAAATATACAGACACAATGGACAAACGCGAATGGCACCGTTACATTTCAAGGTAAAGAGTATAAAAATGTACAGTTTGTAGTAACTGCTAAAGTTGTAGAAGAATCATATGCTACTTTAATGGCAGAACTTAATAAAGGGGATAATTATGATCCACGCCTAAATTTTGCGCGTATAGAAAGTAAAGCAAATTTGCCGCAGAATACTCCGAATAGGGTTGTTGGGCATTGGAATGGAGATAATTCGGTATTTTTACTCGCGGAGGATATTACAGAGACATCAACAAACCAATCACACGAGTATGGTCATATGTCAGGAATAGGTAAACATATCTCAAGTTTCGAAAGATTTTTAGGACCTCCTCGCATTATGACTACCATTCAGACTGCCGTCGATGAGAAGTATACTGTAAATGGACTTGAAGGTGTCCCACAAGGAAACGGAAAGCTACCTTTAAATATTTTGAAACAAGATTTTAGGCGAGTCACACAACAAGATATTGACGAAATAAAAATCTCCGAATTTAAAGGAGGGGCAAATCGGGCCAATCCAAGTGGGCGCGGACACAGAGTAGGAAATAGTTCAAATATTCTTTTTGATAGTAAAGGGGAACCAATTAGAAAGAAAGATAAATCTAAATAATATGAAAACACTTTTGATAAATATTTGCCTGTTTGTTTTGTCATATTCAGCATTTGCTTGTGATTGTAGTGTTGACGACTACATTAATTTTAAAAAGGCAGATTTAGTTTTTGTTGGAAAAGTGATAAAAATTGAGAATGTCAATGAATATGAAATAAACAGAATAACCTTACAGATTTGTGAAATGCAAAAAGGGAAAATTAGAAAGAAAAAGATTACAATAGTTATTCCTTGTATGAATGAAGTGTGTTGCGGAGTTGAGTTCATTCTAAATGAGAAGTACAAAGTTTTTTCAGTTAAAAGGGGAAAGGATTATTTTACCAATTTATGCTCAGAAACAGTAAAACTAGATTAGTTGGGTAGTGGGGGTAGTGTATCAAAGTTAGTGATGGATTGAATTAGTAGATTTAACAAACTGATTATTAATAGCAAATTATTTTAGATCACATACGAGGAATGGGTATTTACCTGTTCCTCGTATTTTTATGTGCTAAAACAACCTTCAAATGCACGATACAGTTTCCAAGTGTATCAGAGTTAGTGATAGCAAAATATGTCCACATTGCTATAGCCAAAAAATAGTCAAAAATGGCAAGACAGGTACGGGGAAACAACAATATGTTTGCCGTTGCTGCGGCAAAAGGGCATTGGACTATTATACCTATAAAGCTTATCGGTCATTAACTAATGAAGTCATTATTCGATTAACAAAAGAAGGCTGTGGCATTCGAAGTATATCCAGACTGTTGAAAATAGGCGTGAACACAGTTTTGCGCAGGATAAAAGCGATTGCTTTAAAAATTACAAAACCGAACATCTGTTTTGGCAAAGAATATGAGCTGGACGAGCTATGTACCTATGTGAAAAACAAGAGTAGAAAGTGTTGGATAGCTTATGCGATCAGGAAAGATACGAGGCAGGTTGTAGATTTTTCGATTGGTGGAAGAACTAACAATACATTGAGAAAAGTAACCGATAAATTAATATTATCTAATGCTACAAAAATATTTACAGATAAGCTACCTAATTACAGATCTTTACTTCCGGGCAATATACATTCTACAAAGTACAGAGGCACCAATCATATTGAACGGAAGAACCTTACATTAAGAACACACCTAAAGAGACTGAACCGGAAAACAATTTGCTTTAGCCGGAGTCTAGCTATGCTATCAGCCTGTTTGAAAATATATTTTTGGAGTTAATTCTTTTATATAATAATTGTATATTCGTTTAGCTCTTTTAGGTGTTAGCAAAGTTAAACGACAAATTACTACGAGCTGAGCGATCATTTGGGTAATGTGCTGGCTACGGTTTTGGACAGGAAGACGGGCTATGGATCTTTGAATGGAGAGTATACAGGATTTAAGGCAGATATTGCCAGTGCTACCGATTATTATCCTTTTGGTATGGAGATGCCGGGAAGGACGATTAGTAGTGAAAAGAGTAGGTTCGGGTTTAATGGGCAGGAGAAGGATAATGAGGTAGCGGGCGTAGGAGTAACTACAGAGTTTAGATATAGGAGCTATGATGCGAGAATCGGTAGATTCAAATCTATGGATCCGCTTTTTGCCAGTTATCCTTGGAATAGTACTTATGCTTTTGCTGAAAACCGGGTTATTGATGGAGTTGATTTGGAAGGGTTGGAATATGCCTGGGCAATGGATAAATTGGCAGATAAAATGTCAGGAAGTGCGCCAGTTGTTGCGGGAATGATTAGAGGGCTTGCTCCATTTACTGGAGCCCCGGGTGTTGATGATGCAATTAATGCAGTGACAAACTTGGTTTCGCCGCCTCCACCTGCGAGTTCAAAAGATATTGCCAATAAGGCTATTAACTCTATACCATTTGTTTATGGAGTTCGAAAAATAGCAGAAGGTGGGGATGCGAATGTGGCAGAAGGGATAACTAATATTGTTATGACTGGTGTCTTATTAAAGCAAGGAGCTAAAAGTAATAGTGTAAAGGGGCCTGATTTTAAGCTGAAATATAAACCATCTCCTGTTGAGAAAGTTGCCGCTAAGATGGGAGCTAACATTGGAACTAAGTTAGAGTATGTGTTCGGCAAGGCAACAGGGTCGGCCCATAACATAGAACGTTCAACAGGAATGTTGAGACAACTTGAAAGTGTAGGGATTTTTGATGATGCGGCGGGAAGGTCATTGTTGAATAGCCATTTGCAAGGAACTTATAATAGTAGTATAGGAATACTTCAGTCTAATGGTCGTTACCTGCGAGAATCTTTATTGTTGGGTCCTAGAGGAGCTCTTAAAGTAGAAAGTATATGGGAAGGGAATAAATTGATAACAGTTAAATTATTAGGGGGGAAATAATATGAAACAAGTCATTAAGAATAGTTACTTGAAAGGGTTCAGATTTTCAATTTTGGAAGAAGCATCAACTTTTTTTAAAAACCAAAAAGCTGAAAAAAGTTTGTCCATTGAAGATACGTTTGGCGACAGCCATTATTGTTATGTTTGCTATCATTCACTAACAAGAGAAAAGCAATTTGTTTTGTCTTTTAGTAGTGATGAGAATGAAGATAATTTGAACTTTTTATTTTGGGATAATATGTTTGTATTGGACACAGGAAATAACGTTTATTTATTAGATGAAAGCTTAAACATTAAAACATCACTCGAAACTACAACGCCATTAGTAGGGTTGTATTTAATAAGTAATGAAAAGTTGCTTGTTTTGGAAGAAGCCTACATGAGAATAATAAGTTGCAATGGCGATATTTTGAAAGCAGAACTGTTTGACCCCATAGAAGATTTTAGCATTAAAGATAATTTGTTGTCAATACAAACCAGTGAAGAAAATAAAATCATAGAATTGAGTTAGGCGGTAAGGGATAAGGTAGTGGGTAGTGTAGGTAGTGGGTAATGTCTCCAATGTGTTGTTTTGATATTTTATTGAGTTTAATTAATTGATTTTCAAAAAAATAAAATCAAAACTCAGTAAGCGAGTGGTCAGAATTGGCCACTCGCTTTATTTTTAGGTTTAGAATC
>MKTB01000027.1 GCA_001897525.1 Bacteroidetes bacterium 43-16
CTAATGTAGTAGACCTTGAGTAAGACTTTTAGATAATCATACGGTACATTTAGAGATTTCTCCGCTCCATCAATTTCTCGTTCCTCGAAATTTATTACGGTCGAAATGACGTTGGTGTTTCAAACTTTTACGTCGTGGAGCAATCTCATTAAGAATCTATCTATTATTACAAAAAAACACGGGAACAGTATGAGTTCCCGTGTCTTTTATCTACTTAAAAATCGTATTCAGCTTCTATACGCTCTTTGAGGTTTTTGACCAATTCGTAGGTTGCCGGACAACGAAACACATTCTGGATAAAGGTATCGTTATAATCATCAAATGGCCGCTTATCATGGTGTGGGAATTCCGCACAATCGATAGGCCGCACTTCATAGATACTGCATTTATCGTCTTTTAAGAATACGCAGGGCAATATCCTGTTCACCGTACTCCCGGTATCGGCTTCTACTTCCAGGTATTGATCAAAAAAAGCTTCCGGGCTCATGTTGAGATGAGCGGAGATGCGCTTGATGTCCTCTTCTGTGAAGATCGGGGTCATCGTTTTACAGCAATTGGCACACACGGTACAGTCGACTTGCTGCCATACTTTCTGATCTTCTTCCGCAACAATCTCGCCCAGGTCAGGCGGAATGATATCATCAAACTTTTTCAGAAACTTCGTCAGCTTCTTCCGGTCTTTATTGGCGGCTTCCAGTACTTGTTCCAAATCCATTTATTCTTCCTTTTACTTTACAGGATACGCTACTTCTGGTATGATTAATTAAAGTGCTGCCAGCCCTGGGCCTGCAGGTCATGTACATTACCTTTACGGGTGATGATCTTCTTGCCTTCCCCGGCTTCTGTAATATATCCTACTACACTTATTTTTTCTGACAGCCTGATCTTATCATAATCTTCCTGCTTAACGGTAAACAACAGCTCATAGTCTTCGCCGCCACTTAAAGCACAGGCCGTAGGATCGATCTCAAAAGTATAGGCCACCTCACGCATTTCATCATGGAAAGGAATTTTATCCTCATATATGGTACAGCCTACCGCGCTATCTTTACAGATGTGAAAGAGTTCAGAGCTCAGCCCGTCACTGATGTCCATCATAGCGGTAGGAACGATCTCCTGGGCAGCCAGCCATTCTACAATATCCAACCTGGCTTCGGGCTTCAATAAGCGCCCTACTACATAGGCCCTGTTGTCCAGGTCCGGCTGTACGCCCGGGCTTTCCATAAATATCTTTTTTTCTCTTTCGAGCAATTGCAGGCCCAGGTAAGCGCCACCCAGCTCTCCGCTGACACAGATCAGGTCACCCTGCTGCGCGCCTTTACGGGTCACAAATTTATCGGGGCTTACTTCTCCCAATGCAGTCACACTAATGATGAGTCCCTGGGGTGCAGAAGTGGTATCTCCACCGATCAGGTCAATATCGTAATGTTCGCAGGCATAATAAATACCATCATACAATTCCGTCAGTGCTTCCACTGAAAACCTGTTGGAAATACCAATGGAAACCGTGATCTGAGCCGGATCGGCATTCATGGCACAAATATCGGAAATGGATGCAGAGACGATCTTATAGCCCAGATGCTTTAAAGGGGTGTACGTCAGATCGAAGTGTACGCCTTCTATAAACAACTCGGTAGTGACCACCGTCTGGCGGCCAAAATGATCTATTACTGCGGCATCATCACCCACTGCCAGTAAGGTACCGGCTTTTCTTATTTCAAAATTCTTGGTCAGATGCTCGATCAATCCAAATTCTCCTATTTGATTTACTTCTGTCCTTTCCTGTTGACTCATTTATTGATAATTTATTATTTAAAATTTAGAGATCAGGGCGTTGGCATAAGCCACAAGGCCTTCTTCTCTTCCGGCAAAACCCATACCTTCTGTAGTGGTCGCTTTTATAGAAATATCTTCTTCAGAGATCCCCAATGTATTGGCTATTGTGGTCAGCATATGAGGAATATGCGGCGCGATCTTTGGCTTTTCCAGGCAAACGGTCGCATCGATATTCACTATATTGTAACCATGCTCTTTGATGATGTTATGGGTACGTTTTAAGAGTATTTTACTGTCAATTCCTTTAAGGCTGTCATCTGTATTAGGGAAATGTTTCCCAATATCGCCCAGCGCTGCTGCACCCAGTAAAGCATCGCAGATAGCATGTAGTAATACGTCTGCATCTGAGTGTCCTACAGGACCTTTATCATGTTCAATCTGTATCCCTCCCAGTGTAAAAGGAAGACCTGCTTCTAACCTGTGAAAATCCACACCGTTACCAATTCTAAACTTCATACCATTCAATTAATTGTTAAGAAAATAAAAGTTTTAGTATTATTTTATCGTCAGAAATGTAGGACAAATCGGACTCGAAGCAATTTAGAGCATTTTCCTAACCTAAACAAAAACATTGCTGAATAAAAGAAAAAGCACTGTATATCGATGATATAACAGTGCTTTTTATTAAAATCGGCTTATTAAAATTAAGCTTCTTCTTTATCTTTAAAGTACTTTTTATTGTTGAAGTTAAACAATAAAGAGAAACGTAATGTATTGCTTAATGGGTTACGTGCAATACTCGATCCGCTTGGTACCAGGTAAGAAGCATCAATACCGAACATGCTGTATCTTAAGCCTACGCCTAAAGCAAAGTATTGTCTGTTACCTAATAATTTATCCTCGTGGAAGTATCCGGCACGTAAAGCAAACTGATCCTGGTACCAGTATTCTGCACCGGCACCGATGGTAGTACCGTACATACCCGGAGCTTTAGTAAAGGAACTCAAAGCACCTGAAACCACGCTCATATCTCTTGGCTGCTCATAAGAGGTTTCGCCATTAGGTAAGATGATACGTTCTGCAGCCGGAACCAGTAATTTTACCAGGTCAACGGATGCGGTGAATTTATTGAATTTATCAATATGATAAGTATAAGATGCACCTACCGCTAACTGAGCCGGTAAGAAATCTCTTTGTAACTGGGAGTAAGTAACACGACCACCCAGGTTTCTCAGGGCTGCACCGAAGTTAAAGGTAGAACCTTGCTCTTCAGTAGTCATAGTTGTTTTGGTATAGAACAGGCCTATATCTGCTGCTGCAGTATTGGCCGGCTTGTAGCCAGCGGAACTACCTGTATTTTTTACCCCTGCTGCAATGTTGGAATTAATATAGCGGATGCTGGCACCTAAAGACAGGTTATCGGACAGTTTACGGGAATAACCCAGGTCGATAGCCATTTCAAAAGGTTTTCCTATTCCCAGGTCACCATTGAACTCATCACGATAGTTGATCTCACCCAGGTTAAAATAACGGATGGAACCGCTGATTGCCTGCTCTTTATTCTCACCGAATTTATAGAAGCCTGAAGCATATAAAAGTGCTACATCAGGAACGATATCTTTCAACCAGGGAGAATAACTTACAGCAATACCTGCCTCATCTTCATTCATCGCCATTTTACCTACATTATAGTGTTGGCTGTAAGCATCCGGAGACAAAGCCACACCTACATCACCCATGGCACCAGAACGGGCATCGGGAGCAATCGTCAGGAAAGGGACCGCGTAAGAGATCGGACCAACTTCACCATACTCCTGAGCCTGGGCAATATTACCAATTGCCATACCTAACAATGTGATTCCGGGAACAAACAATTTTCGAGTCATCAATATATAATTTTGTTTTTGGGGAGGTGCAAAACTACAACATTTATATTAAGCACCAATTTCTTATTGTTTTAAAAAATCTGTTTTTACCTGCTGCTGTAACAGCTTCTCCTATTTAACGTGAAAAAACTATTTTATGATATACCGTTTTAGAAATTCCTGTACTTGTTTTTATATTTAACTGGCACATATAAACCCCGTTGGCCACTTTGGCACCGCTCCTGTCTGTTCCTTCCCAGGTCCAGTAGGTGAAACTGCCGGTAGGCTGCATCTGCTGCGATTTATTAAAGATCAATTGACCATTGGTACCGAATATTTTCAGGTCTACTTCCATGGCCACATTAGGCTGGTTATGCTGGAAAACGATCCTTGTAGATTGTCCAAACGGATTCGGGAAGTTGTACAGGTTGAAGTCCAGGGCATCGCCTGCTACCACTTCAAAGTCAATGGATCCTTCACCAAAGTTATTATACACGTCCCAGGCACGCACGGTAAGGGTATGTTTGCCCGGTTCTAAACGGGATAATTGATAATACAGGTTACCTTTTGTAAAATCATTGGGCTCTGTGCGGTAAAATGAATTGAGGATATAAGGATTACTGTAGTCCCCGTCTACAACGGCGATCAGGTCATGACCTACCGAAGACCCGGAAACATTGATCCCGTTATCATCTTCCAGTTCTACATACAACATAGGGTTGGCACTCACAATATCCCCGGAGCGGAAGAAGTTATTGTCTATAAATGGTTTAACGACAGGACCGGTATTGTCTGAACCGGCATAGGGGCTGAAATCTCCTACCACGAAATTGGTATCTGTGCTGGCCGCCTCTTCTTTATCGTCAAAGGCATAATAGGTAATCTTTCCTTTGCCCAGGTCATAGTTAATATCTTTAGGAATGATCACACTCACGGCAAATTCCCCATTTTCTACTGTGGTATTACCCCGGAACAGTACACTGTTTTGTAAGGAATAAGTTTTATTCGGATCATTTGATATCAATAACTTAGGATTCGTTACAGAAACATCTCTTTTCTTGTCAAAGATGGTGACATATACCTGGCCGTTAAAATCTGTTTTAGGATTACCTGCCGCATCGGTTATATGTCCTTTGATCACATAGCGGCCTAATGCTTTTAACGTATCGGTAGCTGCGAGTTCTTCCTCCCCTCTTACTTCCAGGATAGAATCACGGAACACTTTATGCTTAGGTAATGCAGGTGCAAGCCCCGGATCGCCCAATACCACGAACTTTTTGGAGTTTAAGCGGGTGCTGGAGGTTGAGCTGGCTATATTTTTAGCATTCATAAAGGCTTCTCCGAAGCTAGGGAAGCTACCATCCGGCTTTTGCTTGAACTGGTTGTCAATAAAAGCAGCATTCAGGCGGTCATTAGGTCCGGGATATACAAGTTGGGTTGTAGTCAGGGACATGATGGCTCCGCCATTTTTTTTCATGACCATATTCACGCCAGAAGAAGGCTGTAAAGGATTATCGAAGCGGCCGAAGTCACAGGTCGCAGTGATGACCATCGGTAATTTTTCAAAATTGGACCATTGATCAATATCTCCCTGGTACAAGATCTCTTCTACTGCCCATCTGGTAGGGTTACCATGACCGATGTAGTTCATCAGGAAAGTACCGGTAAATATCTGGTTATTGATGTCCCTGGTAATAGAAGGGAATTTTACACCACTTGGTGTAGCCACCCTGGGAGCGGCATCGGCCAGCAGTTTACTCGCACCGATCAGGTTATATGCTTCATCCAGGGCATTGCTCATCGATTCTGAACTTTTCAGAAAGCCCATACCCGGTTCAAAATCGTCGGTTACAAAGGTGGAGTTGAGTTTCCATTCCCCGAAGCTTCCGGCACTGATGTATTGGGCCATTTTAGCCACGTAATTATTTGCCTCATCCAGGTTACGGGCAGGAATCCGGCCACTTCCGATGTCGATAAACACGCCATCAGTATTATCTTTTATGTCTTCCCCATCGTCCAGCAGGGTAAAATATTCATCGGTTACGTAGGCCGCATTTCCATTAGCCGAAATATCGGTCTGGAAGGTGGGCACCACATTTGTATTATTAGGCACCCTGTTCTTAAAGTCAAAGGAGGCTGTACCGAACAGGAGTACATTTTTAATGTCGTTTGTACCATTGCCACGGTCGTAGAACATCCTGATGAAATTCCTGATCCCGCCGATATCCTGTCCGCCGGAGGAGAATTCATTGTATATTTTTTCTACCGTAGCCACATTAACCGTTCTGCCAAATTTATCCCTGTGGATAGTGGCCAGGTTTTCGGCTGCAGGTAAAAGGTCTTTATTGGTAATGATCAGGTAATCTGCCTGGGGCATACCATGCAGGTCCTGATTGTCTATTTTCCCGATCGCAGCAGGGCTCAGGTAGGCAGAGCCGTCAAAGGCTATATATTCTCCTAAAACGCCCCCGGAATCGGTAAAATTCAATACACTTCCGGAGAGTTGTGCGGTCATCAGCTTAGGTTCCAAAGGATTGCTTACGTTCCAAACCCGGGTATTGCCATTGGCATTGGAGAGGTTGAAGGCCACCACAGTGCCCACGGCAGCGCGTTGCTCAAAAGAGCGCAGGCTCAACTGGCCGGAACTAAAGGATAAAGGGCGCTTATAATTTAAAAGGACATAATCTAAATAAAGAGAAGCATTCACAGAGGCTGCCGTATAGGAAATACCCATATTGAAGCTGGCACTACCGGGCATAAAGGCCCCGTTGCTTTCCCCGTTTCTATAGTAAGTATAATCTCCGCTGGTGAGACCAATAGAAGCAGTACCTATATTATTAGAACCCACTTTGAGGTTCACGCCTATAGATCCGCTCTCCACGATGCCGCCAAAAGTAGCTTTGTAGCGCACGGTATCGCTTATATTGCCCAGGGAGAAAGGTAACTCCAGGGGAGTATTCCTGGACACTCTCTGCCCCAGCCATTCTTTACCGATACGGCCCAGGTTAACGGTATCCTGTTCCATAACCGTGTAGGCATCAAACTTATTAATGGTAGTACTTGCCGCTCCGGGCACCTGGCCCGCAGTAGCGACTCTTTTTCCCGTACCCAGATCTACATTGATAAAATAGTAACTTTTATCTTCATAAGGGTTTTGTTTATGCTGAAAATCTTTACCGTTAGCGGCCGGAGTCCATTGTATGGGACCGTTAGCGTAGAAAAGAATGTAATCATTCTGACCGAAGCTGCTGCCACCGGCATGTACTTCAATGGCATTTTCCACCAGGTCATCCGGGGTGCCATCGGTTACTGCCTCCGGCATTACCTGCCCGCCATTGCCATAAATACGTATATTGTTGGGATTAACGCTTGCAGGATTAATGCCTAAAGATTGTAATAAGTTATAATCTACTTTAAAGATCCCTTTCTTGTCTACTGCGATCTTATACCAGTTTCCTGTGCTTAATACTGAATTGCCGGTATAAGTCCTGGCCATGACTTTAGAAGGTCTTTCTTCTTCCACCTCCATATCAAATGACCGCACTTTGTAGACCTGGCCGTCCTGCTTATAATAAAGGGGTAGTCTGAATCCTGCTTTTAGTTGTTTTTGCTGTACGCCCCAGAATAAGCTGGGATGAATAGTGCCATCGATAACAGCTATTTCAGCAGGGAGCTGACCTTCAAACTTTTCGGCCTGTACATTTTTCAAGATGATGGTACCGGTATCAATACGGTTCTGCATGGTAATGAATCCCACGTAAACACCTTCCTCAGACACTTCATAGGACTTGAAATCCTTAAAGTTCACCGTTCGTTTTTCTCCCGCTATAGCACTTAAAGTGCTAAGGAGCGTAATGGAAAAAAGACTTAGATATGTTTTCATTATTCAACAGTTTTTCGGGTTATGGTTCAAAAGTCAGGTTGTAGCAATAAGCAGGAAGCTGTCTGCATCAAACTTATTACATTAACAACGCAAAACTTTTGATAAAAGTATAACTTTCAAAGTTAACTCATTTGAAGCTAAAATGCTTTGTAAGAAAAAGTGAATATTCGGTATAAAATCTTCTTTACAGGGTGCTCTTTTGCAAAAAAAATCGCCATTAAAATGATTTAATGGCGATTATATAAATTTTGGCTGGTTTTATCCTTTACGAATCAACCATTTACCCACTTCTTTCATTGTTATTTTCTTACCGTACATCAGGATACCTGTTCTGTAGATCTTAGCGGCCAAGAATGTGGTGAATATAAATCCTCCGATGAGACAGACCACTGAAATGATGAGTTGAGAGGCCGGTACATCAAATGGTATCCTTGCCATCATCACAATCGGGGAAGTCAGCGGGAAGATGCTGCCAAACACGGCCAGGCCACTGTTAGGATCTTTAATAGCCGTTGTCATGATCACAAAACTGAAGATAATCGGTAAAGTGATGATGGTGCTGAACTGTTGTGCATCCTGTTGTCCTTCGTTTACCAGGCTACCTACTGCTGCAAACAAGGCTGCATACAGGAAATAACCACCCAGGAAGAAGAATACGAACCATCCGAAGATAGAGAGTAAGTTAACGCCTTCCAGTGTACCGGTAGCCATTAAAGTGGTGATTTTACCGGCAATGCCTGCATCACCTCCGGACATCGCCTGTTCCGATATGGCTTTGGCCTGCTCGGGATCCATCTGCATATTGCCCAATAAAGGCATGGCTACAAAGCCAAGAATCGCAATAAAGGCTACCCAGATAGCTACCTGTGTAAGGCCCACCATAGCTACACCTACTATCTTACCCATCATCAGCTGGAATGGTTTTACCGAACTCACAATAATCTCGGCTATCCGGTTGGTCTTCTCTTCCATAACACTGGTCATCACGCTGGCTCCGTAAAGCAACATGAAGAGGTATAGTAAAAATCCGCTGGCCATACCGATGATACTGGCCAGGTTTGTGTTTCCTTTTTTCTGTTCTTTACCTACAATATTGTCAAAGCTTACCATATTGGCACTTGCGTCCTTATATTTCTGCTCATCAATACCTGCAATTTTAATACGCTCGCCACGTACGATATCGTTGGACTGCTGGTTCAGGTTGGTTTCCACCTCTGTACCCAGGTTCTCATTACTATAGATCTGGAACTTCTGCTTCTGGTCCAGGTTGAATTGTGGAATATAGATCAGTGCGGTAAAGCTATCGCTGTACAGTTTTTTCTTTAATTCCTCTACAGACTCCTGGGAATAAGAGTATAGTACTGATTTTGAAGACTTTAGTTTATTTACAAAATATCCGCTGTCATCTTTAACGATTACTTTCTTCTCTCTTGTGCTTTTTGCCGCCAGGTAGCTGGTACCAAACAGGAAGACAATAAATAAGATGGGTAATAATAAAGTGGTAATGATAAAGGAGCGTTTCTTGACACGCGAAAGGTATTCTCTTTTTATGATTATGGCTGTTTTCATGAACCGGAATATTTTTTGTTTTTAGATAGCTTCAAATGGTCTGGCTGTAGGTGAAGTACCTACCAGTTTAATAAAAATATCATTCAGGGAAGGCAGGTGCTCCTGGAAAGAGTGAATAGGATTGTTCTGCGCGATCAGGTGACTCAATACCCTGTTTGGCATCCCGTCTTCTGATACCTGGAAGCGGATATTCCTGGGACCGCTTTCGAGGATGGTGACAAAATCAGGCATACTCGCAATGTTTTCATTGGTCGCTACACTAAAGATATGTTCTTTAAACTGCTGCTTCACTTCATTGACACTGCCATCTAAAAGTTTCTTGCCTAAGTTCACTAATATGATCTGGTCGCAGATCTCTTCTACCTGCTCCATACGGTGGGTACTGAAGATGATGGTGGTGCCCTCTTTAGCCAGGCGGAAGATCTCTTCTTTGATCACATTTGCATTCACGGGGTCGAGTCCGCTGAAGGGTTCATCCAGGATCAGGAGCTTAGGGTCGTGGATGACTGTGGCCACAAATTGCAGCTTCTGGCTCATCCCCTTACTTAAGTCTTCTACTTTTTTGTTCCACCAGCTGCCCATTTGCAGGCGCTCTACCCAGTATTTTGCTTTTTGTGTCGCTACATCGCCTTTTAGTCCTTTCAGTTTCGCCAGGTAAAGGATGTGCTCCCCTACTTTCATTTTTTTATACAGGCCACGCTCTTCGGGCATATAACCGATCAGGTCGGTGTGTTGCAGGCCGTCAAAGGGTTTGTCGCCCATCAATATCTCGCCACTGTCCTGGTGGAAGATCCCGGTGACCATACGCAGTAAGGTACTTTTACCGGCACCGTTGGGGCCCAGCAAACCAAAGATCGTTCCTTTTTTTATGTCAAAACTAATGTCATCTACAGCCTTATGATTCCCATATGACTTCTTCAGGTTCTTTACAGATAATAAAATTGAATCCTGCATATGTGCTATTCTTTTGTGTGTTTTTGTAAGCTAAACATTGATACTAAGCCGTCCAAAGTTAATGGAGAATAAAGCAAACTCCAAGAGGAGCCTTGAATTTCCCCTGAAAAATACCCCTTTGAGGATCAAAAACCTACTCGTTGAGGTAGACATCCAGCAACCCTTCCGGTAATCTCAACTTCAATTGTTTGGTAGGAATATCTACGGAAACGATTGTCTGCTCGTTGAGGGGTGCGATCACTTCTTTGTCGCCTACTGCAATGGTGGCCAGCAATTGACCGGGCGTTTCAAAAAGATGCTCTACTCTACCCAGTTTCCCGGCCTGCTCGTCCCAGGCCTCAAAGCCTATAAAATTGATATCGGCCTCTTTGGGATTGAGTTTTTCATACTGTTCTGTGCTTAAGAATACCTGCTTGCCGCTCAGTGATTTGGCCTCTTCAACTGCATCTACTTCTTCAAGTTTCAAGAACAGTTCCTGGTCGTTATCTACTTTTATCTGTTCGATAAAGAAAGGAATATAGCTTTCGCGCTTAAGTTCGATGAAAATATGTTTGAGGTTTTTCAGTCCCGGGGTTTTGCCCAGTTTATGAAATACGGTCACATTGCCGCTGAGTCCGTGGGTGCCGGTAATTTTTCCTATTTGAATAAAATCCATAATCGATCTGGTTTCATAAAAAAAGGAAACAACAAAAATGTTATTTCCTTTTGATTCATTTTTTATACAAAAAAGACTATGCCTCTTCTGTTGGCGCTTCGCCTTCAGCAGCAGGAGCATCTTCTGTAGCAGCAGTTGCAGCTTCAGCTTCTGCTTTAGCAGCAGCCTTGGCAGCAGATTTCTCTTCTACGCGACGAACGGATTCCTGTGCAGTAGCATGACGCTTATCTGCTTTGTGTTTACGGTTAGCTTCTTCACGTTTAACCACTAATTGTTCGTGTTCGCCATTCCATTTTTCAAATTTCTCTTTTGCTTCAGTTTCGTTGAATAAACCTAAAGCTACACCACGCATAAGGTGTTTCATGTACAATACACCTTTGAAGGATAAGATACGACGTACTGTGTTAGTAGGTTGTGCACCTTTGTTCAACCACTCAAGAGCAGCTTCACGATTGATACGTACAGTAGCCGGTACAGTCAATGGATTGTAAGTACCTAATTTTTCGATAAATTTACCGTCACGTGGAGATGTGCTGTTAGCAGCTACGATAAAGTAAAATGGGCGTTTTTTAGACCCATGGCGTTGCAGGCGGATTTTTACTGCCATAATAATTGAAATTATTTGCGTTAATAAATAAATTAGAAATGCAAAATTAGGAAAAAAAACTAAAATTATTCATATTATTCATAAAAATATAAAAAACGGGCAAAAAGAAGCAAGAAGCTGATGCACAGATACTTTCACCCGATTATCCGGCAGATAACAATTTAATAATTCCCGGGACGTGCTTGGCCCCATAGATCACCAATATCTTATCTGTTTTAGAAGACTTGAGCAGCCCGGCCACATTTTCGTTGCGGTAATCCAGGATCACGGGTTCAATATCATTGTTCAGTTTATCACAATTGTAAAGCAGGCTTGTTTTATTAACATCAAAGTCACAGGCTGTAAGGTTGATGGTGCCATATAGCTTTTCATAGTGCTGTACCAGTTGTTCCACGGTAACATCTGCATTCAGGTCAGATTTTGTCACGCCCAGTGCCTCATATTCCGGCTGCGGCACAATATCCGGGAAAAAGTTTTTCAATACCGCATAAGTCTGACGGCTAGGCTCCAGGCCTACCAGTTTCCTCAGTTTCAGACTTACGGTGTCCGTTACAGGTCTTGGCCTATTGGTTTCTGCCCTTTTTAATTGTTCAAAAAATACGGTGTAGCCTTTGGCTTTATAATCGCTAACGATTGACTTTACGGAGGCATAAAACTCGGGCGTGCTGGCATGGGCGATGGGTACAAACACGATGGTTTTCTTTTTCCATTGGATGGTCTTTGTTTCCGGCTTACTGGCTTTCATCAGTTTCAGGGCATCTTCCATATCGCCTCTTTTATCTGCAGGCATTGTGTTCATGGCCATTTTCAACATTGCTTCTACCTGTGCAGGAGGCATTGATTTGATGGAAGCTAAAGCAGCGTCTATCTCGGATTGTGTTTGAGCCTGGAGGTAAGCTGCCGGAAGCAACAGGCCGGAAATGAACAATGTTTTCCGGATTATCTTTTTAAAAAGCGACATATTCATGGTTTTAAACGGGATGAAAAATAAATACACTATCTTTTTATGGGGTGAAAAAGTTCAAACATACCAAATAATGATTTATGAAAATGCATTATATCAACGCTTCGTTGCCTGTAGTTTTCAGCTTTATTGCAAAGGTAATTTTTGCAGGTAAAAGGGTGTGTAAGCTTTTTTTAAAAAAATCAGCCCGATTACAAATAGTAATGTATCTTTACCCGGATTTTTTTTAAACTCAGAACAATAATCTAATAAAGAATAGTTTATGGCTGAAATAGCTTTTCGTCAGGCCTTACGTGAGGCAATGCAAGAAGAAATGCGTAGAGATGAGCGTGTATTTTTGATGGGAGAAGAGGTGGCGCAGTACAATGGTGCTTACAAGGTGAGCCAGGGAATGTTAGAAGAATTTGGCCCCAAAAGGATAATTGATACCCCGATCGCAGAATTAGGTTTTGCGGCTATCGCTGTAGGTGCGGCCTCCAATGGTTTACGTCCTATCGTGGAATTTATGACCTGGAACTTTGCTGTTCTGGCCCTGGACCAGATATTGAATCACTCTGCTAAGATGCTTTCTATGAGTGGTGGCCACTTTGGCAACCCTATCGTTTTCAGAGGACCTAACGGGTCTGCAGGCCAGTTGGGCGCGCAGCACTCCCAGGCTTTTGAGAACTGGTATGCAAATATCCCGGGTTTAAAAGTGATTTCCGTTTCTAATCCATATGATGCCAAAGGTTTATTGAAATCAGCGATCCGTGATGATGATCCGGTTGTTTTCATGGAATCTGAGGTTATGTACGGAGACCTGGGTGAAGTTCCTGAAGAGGAATATTTTATCCCGATCGGTAAAGCGCGTATTGCACGTGAAGGTAAAGACATCACCATTATTTCTTATAACAAAATGATGAAAGTGGCTTTGGCTGCTGCTGAAGAGTTGGCGAAAGAAGGGATTGATGCCGAGGTGATCGATCTGCGTACCATTCGTCCGCTGGACCATGAAACGATCCTGAATTCTGTAAAGAAAACCAATCGCCTGGTGATCGTGGAAGAGCAATGGCCTTTTGCTTCCATTTCTTCTGAGATCGCTTATCGTGTTCAGAAAGATGCTTTTGACTTCCTGGATGCACCGGTGATCCGTGTGAATTCTGCAGATGCCAATATGCACTATGCTCCTAACCTGGTGGCTGCTTATCTTCCGGATGTAGCGAAAACCATGAAAGCAGTAAAAGAAGTTATGTATATTAAGAAGTAAGCTTACCGGATTTCCGGTTTACATAAAAACAAAAGTGGGTGCTCATGCGCCCACTTTTGTTTTTATACATTTAGTCTTGCTCTTTTCTTGCTGCAGGACAGCACTCGTTATCACGGCTGCAATGCAATGTAGTCGGGGGAGCTTAACAATGTTATGAGATGTCTCCGCTTCGCTAAGGCTCCGGTCGACATGACGGCTCTTTGGTATCCATTAGTTGCAGTTAAACCTATAAGGTTTTTGAAACCTTATAGGTTTTTACGTCCTCTCAACATTTATTTTACCGGTTCTACGGTATACCCTGCATCTTTCAACAATTGAAGCACACCTGTTTTGCCCGGTAGATGTGCCGCACCCACCGCAAAGAAGGTAGCCTGCTTCTGCATCATTGTTTTCATTTTCGGGATCCAGTTCCTGTTACGATCGTCGAGGAATTTTACTTTATCCATCTTCATGGCTGTTTCCTGGTCGGTGAGTTCATATAATTTATTCAATTGTTGCTTTTTATAAGCATTGATCATGTCGGCAAACTGTGCATCCAGTTCTTTTTTATCTTTGCCCTGAACGATATCGTTTATAGATTGCACGACTTCTTTGTCCGGCATACCCAATATAAAATCGAGTTGCTCGTTGGCCGTTTCCAGGCCCAGGATCTCTTTTTCGCCCTGTTTTGCTTTTTCCATCAGCTCTGCCTCGTAAGATTTCACCTCATCACAGCTGTACTGCATCATCACCATCGTAGTCCATACTGCAGCAGGTTTCATCATTTCCATTACGCTTACGGGCACTGCTTTTACGCGCTCCTCAGCATATGCTTTCAATTTTTCATAATCGGCAGGTTCAAAGTAGGATGAAAGTTTTTTACCGCTTTTGTCGACCATGCCCATAGCCAGGGTCATCTGCAATTGCGGGTCATCCATATCCATCTCCATACAGATCTTTTCTGCGGCATTGAAGGCTTCTTCCATTACGGGGTTCCAGAAGTAATCTGCTTCGCAGATCAGGTGTATGGTACCGAAAACATAGGAAGCTTTATCGAGCCCGTTACCGGTCACTTTCCAGAGTAAGGAATTCTGGTCTACATTTTTTTGTTTGGCAGTTTTCGCCTTTCCCTGTGCGATGACAGAACTTAGGGGCGTTATGGCTAAAAAGGCGGCTATTGCGCCAATGATTATTTTCTTCATTTTATCTATGCTGCATTTAATGGTTAAAAGTAAAAAAATGGTGGTTGAATTATCAACCACCATTCACAAATTATCACAATATTATGATTACCAAATATTAAGACCGAAATTGTCGGCATACTCCGTAGCATCTTCATAACCTGCATCGGTATGACGCAGTACACCCATTGCCGGGTCGTTATGCAATACGCGTTTCAGTCTTTCTTCTGCATCATCTGAACCGTCGGCAACGATGACCATACCGGCATGCAGGGAATAGCCCATACCTACCCCACCGCCATGGTGGAAGCTGACCCAGCTGGCACCGCCTGCAGTATTGATCAATGCATTCAGGATAGGCCAGTCGGCTACTGCATCGGAACCATCTTTCATGGCTTCGGTCTCGCGGTTAGGAGAGGCTACTGAACCACAGTCCAGGTGATCACGACCAATCACGATCGGGGCTTTTACTTTACCTTCTCTCACGAGTTGGTTAAATAACAGGCCGGCTTTTTCTCTTTCTCCCATGCCTAGCCAGCAAATACGGGAAGGTAAGCCCTGGAAAGCGATTTTCTCTTTAGCCATTTTCAACCAACGTTGCAGGCCCTCATTTTCCGGGAATAATTCTGCCAATGCTTTATCTGTAGTATAGATATCTTCAGGATCTCCGCTTAAGGCTACCCAACGGAAAGGACCTTTACCTTCGCAGAACAAAGGACGGATATAAGCCGGTACAAATCCCGGGAAGTCAAATGCATTTTCTACACCGCGCTTATCTTTTGCCTGTCCGCGCAGGTTATTGCCGTAGTCAAAAGTGATGGCGCCCATTTTTTGTAACTCCAGCATCTGGCGTACGTGTTTGGCCATAGTGTCTAGAGAACGGGATTTATAAGTTTCCGGATCGCTTTCTCGTAAAGTATTTGCTTCTTCAACAGAAAGTCCTTCCGGGAAATAACCGATCAATTCATCATGTGCAGAGGTCTGGTCGGTTAATGTATCGGGAATGATCTTGTTGTCAATTAAATATTGCAGCAGGTCTACTACATTACAGCAAACACCTATAGATACCGCCTCGCCATTGGCTTTTGCTTCAAGGGCACGGTCTACAGCTGTTTTGATATTGCTATAGCTTTCATCGCAATAACGTGTTTCTATACGTTTGTCGATGCGCCATTGCTCGATCTCTGCTACTAAAGCTACACCTTCATTCATGGTAATGGCCAGGGGCTGAGCGCCACCCATACCACCCAGACCGGCAGTAACGTTCAAGGTACCTTTTAAGGTGCCGTTATAGTGTTTATTGGCCAGGGATAAATAGGTCTCATAAGTACCTTGTACGATACCCTGTGAACCGATATAGATCCAGCTACCTGCGGTCATCTGTCCATACATCATCAGGCCTTTGGCTTCCAGCTCACGGAAATGTTCCCAGTTGGCCCATTTACCCACCAGGTTGGAGTTGGCGATCAATACGCGCGGAGCGTTTTTATGGGAACGCAGTACCCCTACCGGTTTACCGGATTGTACCATTAAGGTTTCGTCTTCTTCTAAATTCTTCAAACATTCCAGGATCTTGTCAAAGCTTTCCCAGTTGCGGGCAGCTTTACCAATACCGCCATACACTACCAGGTCCTCGGGACGCTCGGCTACTTCAGGGTCCAGGTTGTTCTGGATCATCCTGTAGGCCGCTTCCGAAACCCAGTTTTTACAGTTCAATGTACTGCCGGTAGGCGCTTTTATCACTCTTTTGCCTGTAGTTGCCATATATCTTGATTATTTACTTGATTTTTTATTTGAGGCACAAATATACAAATTGCTCAGACTTATTGAGTCAAAGTAATAGGCCGGGAATGATAAATCAGGATTTTTGCAGCCGGCTATTAGAACCTGTAGTGAAGTCCTATGGATAAATTACCGATTAAAACTGCTTTATTGTGTGTCTCGTTGCCGCTGATCCAACCGTTATCGGGCCCTACATCGTTAACGAAAATAAAATCATTATTTTTTGACTGGAACCTGCAACCAATACCGGCTTCCGGTCTCAGGGAAAGGGTACGCCAAAGCCGGACTGAATAATTGTAATTGGCTAAAAAACCTAAATATTTTAAGTCAATATCTCCGACTGCAAGCGGATAGGTATAACTGTATTGTGCTTTTCCCAAAAGGAAATTCAGGCCAAAACTATGCCCGGAAGCCTGATCAGTAGTGCCGGGATAAAATTTAAGACCCGGGCTGATATAAAATTCACGTCCTTGTAATTTAGAACCCAAACTGTTGTTTTCATTAATGACACCATAGGTAAGGGGTAATACAGCACTGAATTTTTTGCTTTTGGAAAAGCAATATTCGTATTCCAGGCCAAATTGCACACCAAAATGATCGTTTGGCTCATTTTGCAGGACTATGTTCGAAAAATTAAAGGGTTTTATACCTAAAGCATGGCGTGTAGTCTGAGCTAAGGAATTTATACCTGTGGTTGCACACAAAAAGAATAAGAATAAAGGTTTTTTCATGGAAACTCGTTTAATCTATAAAATATATAAATCAAATCTAAAGGTTTATCAGCTATTTTCTTAATATTTAAAGTTTTAAACTTTTAAAAAGTCTATATTTCTTTTAATGCCTTTCCACTTGGAACGCTTGATGGGGGAATGTTTCAATAGTTGTTTAAAATAGTCTTCGTTAAGGGCTTCCCAATCGCCTGAAGTAAAGTTGAGTACTGCATCTATGGGCTTAAAAGCTTCCTGCTGATGGGGCTTGGAAAACCTGTTCCAGGGGCATACGTCCTGGCAGATATCGCAGCCAAACATCCAGTTTTCCATCTTCCCGGCAAATTCCGGGGCTATGAGTTCGTCTTTTAACTCGATGGTGAGGTAGGAAATACATTTTGAGCCGTCTACTATGGCCGGGGCAAGAATGGCTTCTGTGGGGCAGGCATCGATACATTTGGTACAGGTACCGCAATAGTCCCTGGCATAAGGATTGTCATAGTCCAGCTTCAGGTCTACGATCAGGGTAGCGATAAAAAAGAAAGAACCGGACTGTTTGGTAATGAGGTTGGCATTCTTCCCTACCCAACCGATACCGCTGCGCTTGGCCCAGGCCCGCTCGAGTACCGGGGCGCTGTCCACAAAGCCACGACCGTTCACTTCGCCTATATGTTCCCGGACCTCGAAAAGAAACTCGTTTAGTTTTGCACGGATCACTTCATGGTAATCGGCACCATAAGCATATTTAGAAATCTTGGGTGCTTCCTCGACCTGGCTTTCTTCCGGGTAATAGTTCAGCAACAAAGTAATGACGGAATGTGCACCGGGCACCAGCAAAGAGGGGTCAACGCGCAGATCAAAATTCCGCTCCATATAGCCCATATTGCCATTATAGCCTTTATTGAGCCAGGCTTCCAGGTGCCGTGCCTCCTCATCAAGCCGCTCGGCCTTTGCGATACCGCAATAGTCAAAGCCCAGCCTTGTAGCAAGCTGTTTTACAAATGTGGTATGTTGTGCAGAAAGTGCTATGATCTTGTATTTCGGGGCAAAAATACGCTTTCCACGAAATAGATCGAAAATATCTATTGAATGATTCCTCACAATTCAGGTAAATTGCAGCCTCAATCATTCAAACATCGTCTCTTGAATATATTTTCAAATTTCCTGGCTAAGAATGAAACACTTGGCTATAGGGAATACCGCAATTACCTCTGTATCCGTTTTGGCCTGATCTTCGCTTTAAGTATGCAGTTTACCGTAGTTACTTACTGGATCTACCAGATCACTAACCACAGTAAAATGGCCCTGGCCTATGTAGGACTGGCAGAAGTGATCCCCGTGATAGCCTGCTCTTTTTTCTCCGGCTATTTTGTCGACCTCAGTGAGAAGCGTAACCTGATGGTCAAGATCATTGTCAGCTATTTGTTGTTGGGCTTAGGTTTATTTTATCTTTCTCTGCCTGCGGCTGCGACACATTTAAGCCATGACTGGCGCATCGGCCTGATCTACCTCGTCATTTTCCTTGGAGGTGTCATTCGTTCCTTTGTAGGACCTACAGCATTTTCGCTGGTAGGCTTACTCATTCCTAAAAAACTGTATCCTAATGCGGTAAGCTGGTCGAGTATGGCCTGGCAGCTGGGCGGCGTGTTCGGTCCTATATTTTCAGGGATCATCATTGCTTCTTATGGCCCGGCCAGTGGTATGGGTATTGTGGTCGCTATTGAATTGCTTTTATTGATCCCTATCTTAAGGATTGCTGCAAAGCCTATATTAAAAAAAGAAAGGGAACCTATTTTCCAAAGTATAGGAGCGGGTTTAAAATTTGTCTTTAAAACTCCTGCCCTACTGGGCGCGCAGTTATTGGATATGTTTTCGGTATTGTTTGGCGGTGCTATCGCCTTGCTCCCTGCTGTTGTCGAAGAGCGTTTTCCCTTAGAAGCAGGCGTTTATTTTTCCGGCCCGGTAGCCTTTGGCCTGCTGCGCTCGGCTATGGGTATCGGTGCGCTGCTCACTTTGGTGCTGCTGGCCTTTTACCCACTCAAGACCAATCCCGGGAAAAAGCTATTTGTCTGTACCGGTGGTTTTGCCCTGGGGATCATTGCTTTCGGGCTTTCACCTTATTTATTCCTCTCTTTTGGCTTGCTGATCCTCACGGGTATGTTTGATGCGGTGAGTGTCGTGGTGAGAGGTACGATCTTACAGCTCGTGACCCCGGACGATATGCGCGGTCGTGTGGCTTCGGTCAATAGTATGTTTATTAGTTCTTCGAATGAATTGGGGGATTTTGAAAGTGGCACTATGGCGCATTACCTGGGTACTTTCCCGGCCATTATCACAGGTGGGTTCATCACCTTACTGGTGGTGGGCATCACTTATTTCAGAACACCACAATTGCGCAAGTTCAGGTTTGAGGACCATGGCGCCTAAAGCTTTGCTAAAGCGGCTTTTCAATTAAAAAATTAAGCTATATTTGCGCATCCTAAAATTACATTAATCAGTATTTATGAATATCAAGAAAATTCTAAGCGACTTAGGAATCGAAAAATTAAACGAAGGTACTTCTACAGGTGCTAAATGGCTGAAGAGTACGGGTGCAGAATTGCATTCTTATTCACCGGTAGATGGTAAATTGATAGCTACGGTAAAACAATCAACGGCTAAAGATTATGAGAAAGTGATGCAAAAAGCAACTGAAGCTTTCAAAACCTGGAAAATGATGCCTGCGCCGAAACGCGGAGAGATCGTTCGTCAATTCGGAGATTCTTTAAGAGCGAAGAAAGATAGCCTGGGAGCCCTGGTTTCTTATGAAATGGGTAAAAGCTTGCAGGAAGGTTTAGGTGAGGTTCAGGAAATGATTGACATTTGTGACCTGGCTGTGGGCCTTTCCCGTCAATTGTTCGGTTTAACGATTGCCAGTGAGCGTCCGGGACACAGGATGATGGAGCAATATCATCCCTTAGGTGTGGTAGGTATCATTTCTGCTTTCAACTTCCCTGTGGCGGTATGGAGCTGGAATACTGCTTTAGCCTGGGTGTGCGGAGATACTTGTATCTGGAAGCCTTCAGAAAAAACACCAATTACTGCTATTGCCTGTCAAAAGATCATTGGTGATGTATTAAAGAGAAATAATCTGCCGGAAGGTATTTCCTGCCTGGTGATCGGTGATAAAGTAATCGGTGAATTGTTAAGCGCTGATACACGTATTCCATTGGTATCTGCTACCGGTTCTACCCGTATGGGTAAAGAAGTAGCGATGACTGTTGCGGGCCGTTTAGGACGTTCTTTACTGGAATTGGGTGGTAACAATGCGATCATCGTTACCGAAAATGCAGACCTGGACATTACCCTGGTAGGTGCGATCTTCGGTGCTGTAGGTACTGCAGGACAAAGATGTACGACTACACGTCGCCTGATCATCCACGAAAGTAAATATGATGAGCTGAAAAAGAAACTGGTGAGCGGCTACAAGCAATTGAAGATCGGCAATCCTTTAGATACGAAAAACCACGTAGGTCCTTTGATCGATAAAGCTGCAGTAGAAATGTACCTTGATTCTATCAAAAAAGCAGAAGCCGAAGGGGGTAATGTTTTAGTAAAAGGTGGTGTATTAAGCGGTGCAGGTTATGAAAGCGGTTGTTATGTGAAGCCATGTGTGATCGAAGCAGAAAATCATTTCGAGATCGTACAGCACGAAACTTTCGCGCCTATCCTGTATATTATGAAGTACAGCACCCTGGAAGAAGCTATTGAACTGCAAAATGCGGTTCCGCAAGGCCTTTCTTCTGCAATCATGACCACGAACATCCGCGAAGCAGAGCAATTCTTATGTGCTGCCGGTAGTGATTGTGGTATTGCCAATGTAAATATCGGTACCAGCGGAGCTGAGATCGGTGGTGCTTTTGGTGGTGAGAAAGAAACCGGTGGTGGCCGTGAGAGCGGATCTGATGCCTGGAAAGTATATATGCGTCGCCAGACCAATACGGTAAACTACAGTACTCAGTTGCCATTGGCTCAGGGTATCAAATTTGATTTAAAATAATTAATTCTTTTCTTAAATGGGCGTTGGAGCAACAATTTTAGAAGTTTTAAAGTACACGATTCCTGCAATCGTTGTATTGATCGCTTGTGCCATCATCGTAGGAAAATTTCTTACCGGTGAGTTCAAAAGAAAACAGCTGGCTGTTTTCCAGGAAGGCCAGGAAACTACCCTGCGCCTGCGCCTGCAGGCTTATGAGCGCCTGACCATGTTCATTGAGCGTTCACATCCCAGAGAGTTAATGCCAAGGGTATATATCACCGGGATGACGGTGCGTGACCTGCAAACATTGTCTATTGCTGCGATCAAAACGGAGTTTGAGCATAATCTTTCCCAGCAGATCTATGTGTCTACCAGTGTGTGGAACACAATCGTATCGGTAAAGGAGCAGGAGATTGCGATGATCAACCAGATCGCTATGACACTGAATCCTGAAGATGATGCCAAAGAACTGAATGGCAGGATCATCAACTATATCGTTTCTCATGAGGACGATACACCTGCCCAGATTGCTTTGGAAGCGATCAATAATGAAGCTAAGATGGTGATGTATCAGCAAGCTTAAAAGAAAAAATAAATTTTTAAATACGGATTATGCAATTTGCATAATCCGTATTTTTACTTTATAGATAATGTATTAATTTACAATAACAAACCTAAGATCCGAACAGTTGTCGTCCGTAATAAGATGGTGCTGTTGTGCTTAAACAAATCGCTATGCAAAGCATTATTCTTGGCAAACAGGAGCCGGATTATATCCGGGAGGAATCGCTTCCGCAGCTGCTCTCGGCAAGCTTTATAAAATTTGCAGATAAAACTGCTTTTTTCTTTAATGACGAAAAGCTATCTTATGCAGAACTGGACCATTGGAGTAATGCTATTGCCCGTCAATTAATTGCTACAGGAATAAAACCCGGAGATACAGTAGGAGTCTGGTATCCAAGGAGCCTGGAGTTACCGGTAATGATTTTGGGTATATTGAAGGCCGGTGCTGCTTATATCCCATTAGACCGGGAAATGCCTGTAGAGCGCATTCAAAAGGTTTTTACAGATATCGGCGTACGGGCTTATTTTTCAGATGTAGTGATCCCTGTTAATGCCGCACCTGCTCTCTTGGCAGAACGACCACTAGCTCCTGTTGCACTACCCGAGCTGTACATTTCCCCCGATTCCCGGGCCTATGTATTATTTACTTCGGGCAGTACCGGGACACCCAAAGGTATCCCGATCTCGCATAAAAATATCTGTCACCTGGTACGCTCAGAACAGGACGTACTCCGTATCCGGGAAAGTGATCTTGTCTACCAGGGCTTCTCGGTGTCTTTTGATATGTGGTGCGAAGAAGTCTGGATCAGCCTGTTTGCCGGTGCTTCCATTTGGATGGCCGATGCGATTACGGTTAAAGCGCTGGATGAGCTTTCTGAGGTACTGGCTCAAAATAAAATAACTGTTTTACATGCAGTACCCAGTGTGCTGGCCATTATAGATGAACTACCGGGTATACGCCTGGTCAATTCGGGTGGTGAGGCCTGCACCCAGTCTGTGCTGGATAAATGGGGCATTGGTGGGCGTATATTTATCAATAGTTACGGCCCTACAGAAACGACTGTCAGTTCCAATATGGCTTTTAGCAGGGCCGGAGATGCGATCACTATAGGTCCGCCCTTACCTAATTATAACATTGCTGTAGTGGACGAATCACTCCGGATCGTTCCCCGTGGGGAAGCCGGTGAAATGATCATTACCGGCCCCGGTGTGAGCCAGGGTTATTTTAATCTACCGGAGTTAACCCGGGAAAAGTTCCTGGAAAATCCTTTTAAGGAGTTGCCAGGAAGCCATCTTTATAAAACGGGTGATGCTGTACTGATCCGGGAAGATGGCTTTATAGAATTTCACGGGCGACTGGACGACCAGATCAAGCTCAGGGGCTACCGGATAGAACTGGGAGAGATTGAAAATCGTCTTTCACGGGTCGAAGGCGTGTCTGCAGCGGCGGTTACCACCAGGAAAGATGCAAACGACCAGGAGCAATTGGTAGGTTATGTCGTATGGAAACATCCTTCCAGGTCTTTTAATGAGGGAGACACCAGGGCACAGATTGCCCGTTTCCTGGCACCTTATATGGTACCTGTAGCTATCGTTATGCTTCCGGAAATGCCCAGAATGCCCAGTGGGAAGATCAACCGGAAAAGCCTACCCTTACCCGATGCATTCAAGCAACATGGCACCGATGAAGGAGGTGAGTATATAGCTCCGGCAGATGACCTGGAAACAAAGGTGCGGAAGGTATTGCAACATGTATTTCAAAAGCCGGACCTGAGCCTGGAGCATGATTTTTTCACCGATCTGGGCGGGCACTCTTTATTAGCAGCAACTGTAGTATCTAAACTCCGGAAAGATGCGGGCCTTAGTTATGCTTCTTTAAAAGATATTTATGAGCACAGGCCTTTAAATGCTTTTGCCGCATACTTAAAAGAAAAACAAAACCAGAACGCTGTTACTGATGCCGGTCGCAGGAAGGTATATGAGGTGAGCACCCTGCAGTATTATTTATGTAATGCTTTACAAACCCTGAGCCTTTTCCTGGTATATGGTTTGCTGGCTATTGAAGTTATCTTTCCTTACCTGAGTTATTACTATTTCCTGGTAGAAGGGTATTCTCATTTCTCTGCCTTTATGAGTGCGGCTATCTTTTATTTACTCATCCCCCCTGCCCTGTCTACCATCGCTATCTTTTTTAAATGGCTGATCGTGGGTAAATTAAAAGAAGGAGATTATCCTTTATGGGGCTGGTATTATTTCCGATGGTGGTTCTGGAAAGCGCTCAAGCGGCTTTTACCTTCCCAATTTATAGTAGACACGCCTTTATATCCCCGTTACCTGCGTTTCCTGGGGGTTAAGGTGGCCGACTCTGCCCAGCTGAGTTTATTGTCTATCGGTGCGGAAGACCTGGTGACTATAGGTAAGAATGTGAGCACGAGTTCTGGCTGTGTGATTGATAATGCTTCTGTTGAAGACGGTTATTTAAAACTCCGGAAAGTTGAACTGGGCGACAATGCTTATTTAGGTTCTTCTTCCATCGTCTGTGGCGGTGCTTTTATTGAAGCAAACGGGGAATTACAGGACCTGAGTTGCCTGCAGGAGGGGCAGCGTATTTTGAGAAATGAGGTTTGGAACGGCAGCCCGGCAAACAAGGCGGGAGTTAAAGCCGATACCGGAACTATTCCATTAGCTTCGACGACGAAACGGAATATACATGCCTTGAAGTACCTGGCTTCGCTTTTTATTTTCCCTCTGATCGTGGTGATCCCCCTGCTGCCTACTTTATATATCCTGTATGTGGCAGATAATAATGCAGCTGATTATAACTTCAGTTATTTGTGGCAGGCTCCTTTCCTGGCCACAAGCTATCTGCTCATCTTTATTACCTGTGTGGTATTGCTTTCCCGGCTTTTGCAGGTGGGTATGAAACCCGGTGATTATTCTATTTATGGCTTTACTTATTACCGGAAGTGGATGAAAGATCAGTTGATGAACCTGTCTTTAACTGTTTTACATCCCCTATATGCTTCTGTGTACATCTCTTCCTATTATCGCTTATTGGGCGCTAAAGTGGGCAAGAATACCGAGATCTCTACGGCCAGTGATGTTTCCCATAACCTCTTAGAGATCGGTGCAGACTCTTTTATTGCCGATGCGGTGATCCTCGGAGAGCATGATGTCAAAAATGAAGTGTTGCATTTGAAAAATACAAGGATCGGTAATACTTGTTTTGTGGGCAACAGCGGATTGATCCCACAGGGTTATCATTTAAAAGATAAAACGCTGATCGGTGTGTTGTCAAAAGCGCCCGAAGAGGAGTTACAGGCCGCACAGGAAAATGTGGATTGGTTCGGTTCTCCACCGATCGCTTTACCCTCGCGTCAAAAGATGGCGGGTTTTGAAGACAAACGCACCTTTAGCCCTTCATTTGGCCTCAAGCTGTCCCGGGCGGTTGTTGAGGGCTTGCGGATCATTTTACCACAAACCTGTATCATCATTTGCTCCGTATTGCTGATCGCTTATGCACATGATCTGCTGCAAATGTCTATCGGCAAGCTGTTGCTGTATATCCCCATGTATTATTTATTTTTCATGGGCATACCGCTATTCCTGGTAACGGTACTGCTCAAATGGGTATTGGTGGGCCGCTACAAGACGGCCGCTTACCCTATGTATAGCTTAAAGGTCTGGCTCAGCGAAGCGATCACGAGTTTTCATGAGGCATTATCTGTTCCTTTTCTTTTAGATGCACTCCGGGGCACGATGTGGCTACCCTTGGCCATGCGGCTGTTGGGCGTAAAAACCGGCAAAAGAGTCTGGTTGAATACAACGGACATTACCGAGTTTGATATGGTCCACATCGGATCAGGAGCTATGCTGAATGAGGATTGCGGTCCGCAAACACACTTATTTGAAGACCGGATCATGAAAATCGGTAGTGTATCTATAGGCGAAAAAACAACAATCGGCTCCAAAACAATTATACTGTATGATTCTGTTTTAGGCAAGGAGGTCAATATAGGTTCTTTATCCCTGGTGATGAAAGGTGAATCCATACCGGACCACAGCTCCTGGTATGGCAGTCCTACAGAGCCGCATCACTAATTTTTTATGCATAGGATCAACATAAGGTCATTGGACATCATAGCAGAACGGAGCACAGCTGCAACCCTGCTGGCGGCATTACACGAATCAGAGCAGGCTTTAAATAGGCATACCGCTGCATGGACGGCTATCGGGCAGCAGTACCTGGATTATATAGCTGAATGTATCAACGAATACGATGGTCTTTTCCTGCTTGCAGAAGCAGAAGGAAAACCTATTGGTTTTATTTTTGGTTATATTGAAACGCAGGACGAAAGTAATTTTGAAGAGGGGGACGGTGATGACCTTTATGTTTCAGAGGGTTTTGTAGAGCCGGCCTATCGTAAGCAGGGTGTTTATAGCTTGCTTAACCAGGCTTTTGAACAACATTATAGTTCCTTTAAGCTCCGCAGGATATTCCGCTATACTTTAGTGAATAATGAGCCTATGCACTACTGGCTGCAAAAACAGGGTTATCAGCCTATTCGTGTCGTTTATGAAAAGTGGCTGTAACCCTTATGCTAACTCCGTAAACCTGATCTCGTACTCAAATGCGCTTGTACTGGCCAGGGCCATGCAATAACCCGGCAAAGCATGTAGCAGGCGGCAATGCACCTGATGTGGAGGGATAGCAAGTATTGTTTCGCATGTATTTATGCTCGCTAATGGGATCTCATAAATTTTTTTACCGATGGCTTTCAGCGCGGCTTCTTTTTGGGTCCAAAGTGCTATAAATTTTTGCTGCATCATAATTGCATCCAGCTGTTCAAATTGCTTTTTTTCCGCTTCATGTAAGTAATCTGTTGTGAAATAATCCTGCTTAGGGTCAATATATTCTATGTCTATACCCACAGGCTGTGTAGTGCATAAAGCAAGGGCGATCTTGTCATGACTGTGCGACAAGCTGAAATGCAGCCCGATGGTTTTGAAAAAGGGTTGCTCTCCTTCCACGCGGACGATATCCTTTAAAACATCCGGAGCATTGGGCATTATTTCCTCTACGGCTTTTTTTAAAAGCAACTGGCTACCGATACGATTCCGGAATTCAGGCCCTGCCGGGTAACTCCCGATGCGCTGCCTGGCGGACTCCGGGAATTGGGCCAGCGCCTGCTCAGGCTGCTCCAGGTGATTAGAAGCGAGCCAGACCGTAATTTTAGTCATAATAGAAGGAGGTCAAATAATTAAAGCAATCATTGAAAAACAAATGTACGACCAGCCGGGCAATAAATTTATGGGTATCACCTTGGTTTTTGTACTTAAAACCTATAAGGTTTCAAAAACCTTATAGGTTTAGTCCTGTTTATAATTTAGCGGAAAAGAATTTTTCTTTCCGGAAATCTGTACTAGCTTTGCTCCCGAATCGCAAATGCTGATTCAACCACGGGGTGCCTTACTTTCAGGCTGAGATCAAACCCGTAGAACCTGGACCAGGTAATGCTGGTTAGGAAATGGTAGGTCCGAAACGGTTTCGTTTTTATACTTACTGAATTTTAAAATGATCTATCTGCACATGGAGCAGTAATGTTTTGCATTACAGGCTTTCCTGTTCAGGCCATTATTGAATTTTTTAAATATTTAGTCCGTTTAATATGCATTATAAAATTTTAGGAACCCTCAGCCTATTTACTTTACCCATCAGTATGTGGGCACAGGAAGGAGTAATGGATACGATCCCGCAGGAACAATTGTCCGGCGTAACCGTGAACGCCCTCAGGGTGAGCCATAAAGCACCTTTTGCCTTTAGTGATCTCAGAAAAAAAGATATTGAAAAATTAAATGACGGGCGTGACCTGCCCTACCTGCTGGACCAGACTCCTTCTGTGCTGGTGAACTCCGATGCCGGTAATGGTGTAGGCTATACAGATATCCGGGTAAGGGGTACGGACAACAGCCGGATCAATCTTACGGTAAATGGAATCCCTGTCAATGATGCGGAATCGCAGGGTGTATTCTTTGTCAACTTCCCCGACATTGCTTCTACGACCAGCAGTATCCAGGTGCAGCGTGGTGTAGGTTCCAGTACCAATGGTTCCGGGGCTTTCGGTGCCTCAATCAATATCAGCAATATAGAACAGGAAGATGTAGCCAGTGCTACTTTGATCAACTCTGTGGGTTCTTTCGGTACTTTAAGACATACCCTGAATGCAGGCACAGGCCGATTGAACAATGGATTTAATTTCGATCTGCGCCTTTCTAAAATTAAAAGTGACGGTTTCATAGAAAGAAGTGCTGCTGACATGAAGTCTTTCCAGTTCATCTCTGGCTGGACGAGTAAAAATGAGCAAACGAGTCTTAAATTCAACCTGTTCTCCGGTGTACAGAAAACCGGGCAGGCCTGGAATGGCGTTGCCGAGTCTATGCTGAACAGCAACAGGCGCTTTAATGAATTAGGGATTAAAGAGGATGGCAGCTTTTATAAAGACCAGACGGATAATTACCAGCAGGATTACTACCAGCTCTTCTTAAATCACCGCTTCAACGGTAACTGGAAATTGAATGCAGGCTTATTCCTGACCCGTGGAAAGGGCTATTATGATGAATACCGTATTGGTGAAAAATACCGCGATTATGGCCTGGCCAACCCGGTAGTGGGTAATGATACCCTTACGAAAACTTCGCTTACGCGCCAGTTGTGGTTAGATAACTATTATTATGGTGGTATCTTCAATATACAATATGCTAAAAACAAGACCATCCTCAACCTGGGTGGTGCGGTGACCCAATATGACGGGGAGCATTATGGCCGTGTCAACTGGGCCGCTAATGGCGGCATTCCGCAGGCCTACCAATGGTATAAACTGCCCGCACATAAAACAGATGCCAATGTGTACCTGAAAGCGGAACAGGAGCTGGCCGACAACCTATATGCTACAGTAGATCTGCAAGTGAGATCGGTGAATTACCAGATCAATGGTTTCCGGAAAAACCAGGATGTGGTCCAGGACAACAATTTCCTGTTCTTCAATCCTAAGGTCGGCATCAGTTACCTGCACAAAAATCAAAAAATGTATGCCTCTTTTGCAATAGCCAACAAAGAGCCGAACCGGAATGATTTCGAAGCGGGCATTAATGATAAGCCTAAAGCAGAACGCCTGTCTGATATCGAACTGGGCTATAGTTACCTGAAAAACGGTACTGAATTTGGTGCCAACCTGTATTATATGCATTACAAAGATCAGCTGATCCTTACCGGCAAGATCAATGATGTGGGCGCTTATACCCGTGCGAATGTACCGGTAAGCTACCGTGCAGGCCTGGAATTAATGGCCCGCCACCGCTTCAGCAACTGGCTGAGTGCCCATGCCAATACTACTTTCTCTCAAAACAAGATCCAGTCCTTTACCGAATATATAGATGATTATGATAATGGCGGACAAGTAGAAATTGCGCATAAAAATACGGAAATTGCCCTCTCACCATCGGTGATCGCAGTGGCAGGACTGAGCGTAAATCCGTTTACCTTAAGCCGCGGTCATGACCTGAGTTTTACCCTGAACGGGAAATACATCAGCCGCCAGTACCTGGACAATACCTCAGATAAAAGCAGGAGCATCAATCCTTTTGCACTGGCCAATTTCAGCGTGATGTACCAGTCTGGCTTTGCAGCCTTAAAGGACCTTAAAGTGATCGCTTCGGTGAACAACCTGCTGGATAAAAAATATGAGAGTAAAGGTTATACCTTTAGCTATTATGAAGGAGGTCTGCAAACCTTTAATTATTACTTCCCGCAAGCCGGAAGAAACTATAATGTGACCCTGATCCTGGGCTTCTAAACCCGGGTGATCAATACACAAAAGGAGCGGCCTGATGCCGCTCCTTTTGCGTTAACGAACGTGATGTAAGGTATAGCATGTTTCGACTGGCTCAACATGACACGTTCTTCATATCACCCTGAGCCTGGTCGAAGGGTGTTTCCTTGCTGCTTCGACGGAACTCTGCAGGATACGATCGTCGCCGGATTAAACCTATAAGGTTTTTGAAACCTTATAGGTTTTCAGGGATTACGATAAAGTCATTACACCGCTCAGTCCGATATCTTCGAGGAAAGCAGCATCATGAGATACGACAATGACCGTACCCTTATAGTCCCGGATCGCATGGGTGAGGATCAAAACATTTTGTATATCCAGGTTATTGGTCGGTTCATCGAGTACGATAAGGTCCGGTGCCTGCCTGCTCAGGCTAAGGCAGCATAATACCAGGCGCATACGTTCTCCTCCGCTGAGCACCGCGCAGGGCTTGTCCCAGGCTGCTTTCATAAACAGGAAATGGGTCAGTTTATTCTTCAGCACTGCTTCTTCTAAAGCACTGTCATTATACTGTTGTAATTGTTCATATACGGTCAATGCATTATTGATCAGCGAATATTCCTGGTCTATGTAGACAGATTTAAAGCTATTGTGCTGTACCGATCCTGTTTCCGGCAGCTTAAGCCCGAGTATTATATTGATCAGGGTGGTCTTGCCGGAACCGTTCCGGCCTTTAATACAAAGCCTTCCCCCGGAATGCAATTGCATTGTCAAGGGAGCTTCCCATAGCAATCTATTACCAATGGCAACATTGATTGCTTTGGCATCGAACAGGAGCTTTCCTTTATGAAAACCGGATTCATCAAAGCCCAGGCGCATTTTATCCAGGTCTGGAAGCGCAGCCCGCAATGCAGCCAACTCTTCCTTTATACCGCTTATTTTTTCTCCATGCACGGCTTTGGTTTTTGCGCTACTTTGTTCTGCATTATTGCGCAGCGTGTTCATCATGATCCTCGGTACGCCTGCCTTTTCCTGCTTCTTTTTGCCGCGGGCATCCAGCTTTTGCTGTCGCTCCAGGGTTTCGCGCTCTTTTTCTTTAGCCTTCCTCAGTTCTTTTTCCCTGCTCTGTACATCGTCCAGTAAGGCCGATTGTTCAATCGCTTTCTGGGCCACATAGAAATCATAATTGCCGCCATAGGTCTTCAGACCATCTTTAGACAGTTCCAATGTTGTATCCAGGAGATTGAGCAATTGCTTGTCGTGGCTGACCACGAGCATAGTGCCCCTATAGTTAGTTACGAAATGATATAAAATTTCCCTCGAGGCGGCATCCAGGTGATTACTCGGCTCGTCCAGCAATATAAACCCGGGCTGATGGATCATCATACCGGCCAGGAATACTTTGGTCTTTTGTCCGCCACTAAGGGTACTCATTGATTGTTCCAGGTCAATACCCGGAAGTTCCCAATAAGCAAGGGCTTCATTGCAGCGCTCTTCAATGGTCCAGTCGTCCTGCAACAGTTCAAACTGTCTTTCACCAGTATCTCCTGCAAGTATGGCGTGCAATGCCGACAGTTTCCCGGCTACACCCAGCGCTGCACCTATGCTCAGGTGATTATACTGGCCAAATAGTTGGGGTATATAATAAGGTTTTTCTACCCATTGTACCGTACCGGAAAGTGGCGATAGTTCGCCTGCAATCAGTTTCAGCAAAGTGGATTTACCGGAACCATTATTCCCGACCAAGGCCTGTTTACTATTTATTGTAAGGGAAAGGTTGATGTGTTCAAACAGCACATCTCTGTTGGGGTGCGCATAAGTCACCTGTTGTAGTAGCAACATACGATTAATTCTTAAAAGATCAGCACAAAGCGGCTTCCATGAGAAGCGGCCATTTACAGTTCCGGATAAGAATCAATTCTACATGTATATAAATTTATGTGAGGGGTTTAATGCTTAAAAGCAAGGCAAAAATAGACAATTTAAATAAAAATCAAAAGCTAAAATTTAATCTGCATAGAGTTCCATAGCTTTTTCCAAAGAGGTTGCACTGTCAAACAGGGCGACCAGTCTGCGGATCACATTTTCCACCAAAGCATCGGGACAACTGGCCCCGGAAGTGATCATAATCCGTACCTTCTGCTTAGCAGGCATATAATTATGGGTCGTAATCACTTTTTTCTCATGAAGGGAGAAGTGTTCTATGGTCTGCTCATCGATCAGGCAGGTTTCATTGTTGATGAAATAGGTAGGCAGTAGCTCTTCACACAATTCTACCAGGTGCGAGGTATTGCTGGAATTATAGCCCCCGATCACTAAGGCAATATCTGCTTGAGTACGCAACATTTCGGTCACGGCATTCTGGTTGTCATTTGTAGCATAGCAAAGCGTATCCCGGGTATCGGCAAACTGCAGCCTCAGCCCGGCTTCATCCAGGCCATAATGTTCTTTGATGGTTTGCTTCAGGAACTCAGCAATCCCTTGCGTATCGCTGGCCAGCATGGTAGTCTGGTTCACGACACCGATCCTTTCCAGGTCTTTGACTACATCAAATCCTTCGGAGTATTGTCCTTTGAATTCTTCATAGAACTGCGCTGCAGGCGCTGCCCCGGTGATGTATTGTGCCAGGCGCTCTGTCTGCTTCATGTCTTTGACCACTATTGTGGGGGTCATAGCCTTGCTGTGCGAGAAGGTAGCGCGCGTTTCTTCATGATTTGGTTTACCATGCACTACGATGGTATAGCCTTCTGTACCTATTTTCTCAGAACGGTTCCATACTTTTTCTACGAAGGGACAGGTGGTATTGTATAAGGCGGGCTGTATGCCTTTATCCTTCAGTAATTGTTCGATCTCCAGGGTGGTACCGAATGCAGGAACGATAACAATGTCTTCACTGTTTAGCTCGTCCCAGGCGATCAGTTGATTGCCTTTGGTATCCATGATAAACTGCAGGCCTTCGGCAATGAGGTCGGCATTTACCTGTGGGTTATGGATCATTTCGCTTAATAAAAAGATCCGCTTACCGGGATTATCATGAATAGCTTTGAATGCGATCTCAATAGCATTCTCCACCCCATAGCAAAAGCCGAAATGCCGGGCCAGGATAATCTCGATATGATCTAAAACGAGTGTGCTCGGGTTAAAATCTTTTTTCAGTTTATCCTGCTTCTTCCTGTGGGCTTTAATTGCTGTAATTATCGGGCTTCTGTAATGTACCGGTACATCAAAGGTTTTCATACCTGCAAAGATATTAATTAAAATACGCTGTGCAAATAACAAAGTTATTTGCTACGAAGACGTTAAAACCGCTCATAATCAATACAGGCAAGGGTTTCACTTAACAAAAAAGTTTGCAATAAATTTGGCTATGTTAAAATATCTCTTATTTTTGCTATACATAAATAATATTTCATCATTTAAAAACATAACCATTATGAACAAAGCGGAATTAATTGACAAAATTTCCAAAGATGCCGGTATCACTAAAGTGCAGGCTAACGAAGCTTTAGATTCTTTCACTTCTGGTGTTATTGCGGCATTAAAAGGTGGAGATAAAGTGACTCTTGTAGGTTTCGGTACTTTCTCGGTATCTGAGCGTTCTGCCCGTAACGGCCGTAATCCTCAAACAGGAGCCGTGATTAAAATTAAAGCACGCAAAGTTCCTAAGTTTAAAGCTGGTAAAGAGTTTTCGACTAAAATCGGTGGCAAGAAAAAATAATTTCAACAATAAGCATTTAATAAAAGTGGAATTTCCAGAAATTCCACTTTTATTTTTTAACTTTGCATCCAATATTTAACCAACAAAATAATTTCAGCAATGGGTAGAGGTGATAACCGCTCTAAGAAAGGAAAAATTACTACAGGTAGCTTTGGCGTATGTCGCCCTAAAAAAGCTAGAAATGCAAAAGCAAAAAGAGCTTAAATTTTTCTTAAAAATCTTTCCTGATAACAAATTAAAAGGAAAGATTTTTTTATTGAAATACGTAGCTTTGTAACTTATGAGCCAACCATTAATTAAACTGAAAAGCTTTGTAGAGTACCAGGCCTTTGGTGTCTGTACTAAACTGGGAGAGAAAATGAATATTGCTTCTTCCAAGATTCGCTTGTGGTTTATTTATATCTCCTTCCTCACTTTAGGCTCTCCTATCATCGTCTACATGATCCTTGCTTTCTGGATGAACCTGAAAAGGTATATAGGTATGGGTAAAAGAAATCCTATACAGGCTTAAGCGCAACACGCGCTTCAGCTACTAGAAATAATTCAAACTTTTATTGATCTCCTGGCGGTATTTACTGAAAATGGCATTTTTGGTAATAAAGCCTGCAAACTGTCCGTCCCTGTTGAGTACCGGTAAGGTCCGGATATTTTTCCGCTCCATTTGCTGGATCACTTCATAGATCGGTGTATCCAGGTAGACCAGTTCCAATGCAGGTTGTGCCAGGTCTTTCATCAGCACACTTGCTTCTTCCAGTTTATCTTTCAGCTTTACCACATCTTCCAGCAGCTGCTCACTAAAGACCAGCCCGGTAAATGTGCCATCTGCTTCCACTACGGCAAATATGTTCTTTTTAGCATCCAGGATCTTCGAAATATTGTCCGAGAGTTTACTCTCTGCAAGGAAAGCCATGTAATCGGTTTCCAGTAGCTGCCCTACATCTACTGCCGCAAGCAGGGTCCTGTCGCGGTCTTCAAGGCTCAGCAGGTTACCCTCTTTGGCCAGTGACTGGGTATAAATAGAATATTTATTGTGTCTCCTGTTGACGTAATAGGCAATAGCGGCACCGATCATCAGGGGTACCATCAGCTTATAGCCACCGGTGATTTCTGCAATAAGGAAGATACCCGTCAGCGGTGCATGCATGACCCCACTGAGGCAGGCAGCCATACCTACTACGATGAAATTGGTCACATTAAGTTGTGTGCCTGCAAAGGTATTCAGCCCGTAGGCAAATACAAATCCTATAAAGCCACCCATGACCAGGCTGGGACCAAAGCTGCCGCCATTACCACCTGCCTGCACGGTGACCAATGCTGCGATCGATTTACCGAAAAGGGTCAGCAAGGCAAATAAGAATACCGACCAGTCTGTATGGGCAAAATCTTTAAAGAAACTCACCTGCAGCATATAGCTGTAATTGCCGTTGAGCAGTTCCTGGATGGTAATGTATCCCTCTCCGTATAAAGCGGGAAATACAGCGATCAGAATACCGAGTACCAGCCCACCGACAATGACTTTGGTCCATTTGTTTTTAATGGAATGGAACAATGCGCCTACCCAGGTATTTAATTTGGTAAAGTAACTGCAGAAATAGCCGATACCTAAAGCCATCAGGATATAATAAGGCAGCGCATCAAAACGCCAGCCTTCTGCCACGAAGACAAAAAGGGGCTCCGGGCTCAGGAACTGGGAAACTACCGTGGCTACTGCTGAAGCGATGAGTAAGGGGATGAAGGCCGGGATGCTGAACTGCGGCAAAAGGAGTTCCAGGGCCAGTACCATACCTGCAATAGGACTGTTGAAAACGGAGGCGATACCTGCTGCGGCACCACAGGCCAGCAGTAAGGTGCGGTCCCTGTAGTTCAGCCCGAAGATTTTACTCGAATTGGAGCCGATAGCTGCACCAGTAACCGCGATAGGGGCTTCAAGCCCTGCAGAGCCACCGAAACCTACGGTAAGGGCACTACTGATGATTTGTGAATAGGTATTATGAATGGGTATTTTACTTCCGGACTTGGAGATGCTGTAGATGAGTTGTGATAAGCCATGCTCAAACTTCGATTTCCGGATAAAGCCGGAGATATACACGACCGTAAGCAGGATACCAATAGAGGGAAATATGAGCAAAATGTAATATTTCAGGCCCCAGTCTATACCTTGTATACTGTGCTCAATCGTATGGGTTAAGAGTTTCAGGAGTGCTCCGGCAAGGCCGCCCAGCAAACCGACAAATGCTGCTGCGATAATCAGGAAATTGGCCCCGCTGAGTTGCCGCTTACGCCATACATTTACTTTACGTAAGTGTACCATTGACCTGAGATACATATGTCTGAACCTACCACCTGCTTTCATAATTATGTCGTTTCCCGCTGTAACAAATTAAAGCAAAAATAGTTCAAATCGACAATTTACCAATTCCTTAGGGATTTTGCCTGTTTCCGGTTGCACAAAATGTGCTATTTTCGCGCATCCTTTTAGCGTTAACTTATTACACGATACTCAAGCATGGACGTGATTATAGATTTTTTCAGTAACCTTACAAATCCCGAATGGATTATGGCAAATGGTGGTATGTATATCATCCTGGCTATCATCTTTGCAGAGACAGGGCTTTTGTTAGGCTTTATTCTTCCTGGCGATTTTCTCATCTTTTTGACCGGTACTATTATAGCAAGCGGCAACAAACCTTTTGACGATCCTTTACAAAACCTGCTCTTCTGGGAACTGATGATGGTGCTGGCAGCAGTGGTCGGTAATATGTTCGGTTATTGGTTTGGTAAAAAATCAGGCAACTTCTTATTTGAACGTAAAGACACCTGGTACCTGAAGAAGAAGCACATCGTGCAGGCTAAAGAATTCTATGAGCGTAAAGGCGGCGGTGCTATTGTACTGGCGCGTTTCGTCCCTATCGTAAGAACGTTTGCCCCTATTATTGCCGGGGTGGTGAGAATGCCTTACCGGAAGTTTATGCTGTATAACATCATTGGTGCGGTACTCTGGATCTGTTCCCTGTGTACCGTAGGTTACTTCCTGGGTGCTAATCCATGGGTGAAAAGAAACCTGGAGTATATCGTTTTAGGTATGATCGTGGTGGCTACAGGGCCTGTAATCTGGAAAATGATCTTCAGCAAAAAGAAAGAAAGCCCGGCGATCAGCGCTACAGATAAAGAAACGGCTTAAATTTGCCGTGTGAGTCCTACAAACAAATTTTTATTTATATTATTAATAAGCTTGCTACCCATCACTCCCAAGGTGATGGGTCAGGTTTTTTATGATACCCTGCCCGGCATCAAAGTAAGCGCCGGCAGGATACAGAAAAGCTCTGATATCAAGTCTACATTGAATACCGGGCAGTATAGCGACAGCTTTGCAACCCGTACCCTGAAGCAGTACCGCCATCTTTCTATTGCTACCCTGCTCAGCCAGCAGTCGCCTGTTTTCATCAAGTCTTATGGCATCAACAGTATGGCTACCTTATCTTTCCGTGGGGCATCGGCAGCACAGTCCATGGTCTTATGGAAAGGTATTCCCTTAAACAATCCTGCTTTGGGGGTATCCGACATCTCCCTGATCCAGACGGGCCTGTTCAGCAAGATAGGCCTCCAATATGGCGGTAATGCGGCCCTGCTGGGCAGTGGTAATATCGGTGGTGCGCTGATCCTGGACGATCAGCCACAAGACCCGGATCAATCTACTTATAATTTCTCCTTAGGGGCAGGCTCTTTTGGCCGCAAAGACATTAGTGCACAAGGGGGCTGGAATTATAAAAAATGGCAGTTCGGTATTAAAGGTTTTGCACAGAGCATGCGCAACAATTTTAAATACCTGGATATAAACGGGGCAACTCAAAGAACCCAAAACGCGGAATTACTGGCAGCAGGCGCTATAGGTACGATCAATTATTCCTTTTCTGAAAGACAAAACCTGAGCCTGGATGTCTGGTACCAAAATTATTACCGGGAGATTCCCAAAGCACAGTTTGAAGACTTTTCTACCAAGATACAGGAAGATAAAGCCCTCAGGAGTTTATTACAGTGGAACAATCAAAGCCGCATCGGGCATTGGTTTGCCAAGCTGTCGTTCAATACCGATTATTTAAATTACCAGGACAGTTTCTATAATATTCATAACAATAATATTACGCGGCAGTATTACCAGGAGATCGGCTGGAAGCATAGCCTGAGTTTCCACCAGACAAAGGCGCAACATACGTTCTTTGTCAATGCACCTTTCCAGTATGCATGGATCGATTTGCAGGACGGAAGAACACCTTACCAGTCCAAACCTGCAATATCCGCCGCTTACCAGTACCTGCACGGCAATAAAAGACTGGGCCTGCAAGCCAATGTTCGCCAGGAATGGCTGAATGGCGATCCTATACCTTTATTACCAGGCGGCGGGCTGCAATACCTTTTATTTAACCGGGAACAATTACGCTTTACCCTAAAAGGTAGTGTGCAAAGGACCTACCGGGTCCCTACCCTCAATGAACTGTATAATTTCCCCGGCGGTAATGAAAACCTGAAACCAGAACAGGGCTGGAACCGGGAACTGGCTTATGACTTAAGCTGGAACAATAAGGCAGGTACCTTGCGCCTCAGCCACCAATTGAATTATTTCAACCGTAAGATACAGGATTGGATCTACTGGCTGGGCGGATCCATATGGACCCCCCACAACCTGGCTAAAGTGCATAACCGGGGTGTGGAGACCAATAATGCGCTGAATTATGATTGCAACAAAGACCTGGTACTGCATATCGGCATCAAGACGGCTTATGTGCTGTCCACTACTCTGGAATCCTATATGCCTAATGATGGCAGCATTGGCAAGCAGATCCCCTATGCACCACGTTATTCCGGCAATATAAATGCAGGTCTGACCTATAAAGGAATACTGGTTAATTACAACCATACTTACACCGGTTATCGTTTTGTGACCACCGATGAATCCATCTTCCTGCAGCCCTATAATACAGGCAACCTGCAAGTGATGTTTCCCCTGCCTTTTAAAAAAGCGGACACACAGCTGGGGGTACAGGTGCAGAACATCTGGAATACACAATATGAAGTGATCGCTTATCGGCCCATGCCTTTGCGTTTTTTCTTAATTAACCTGAGTGTCGCCTTATAAAATTGTAATATTGCAACATGCTTTTTAAAGATACCATAGTAGCCATTTCTACCGCTGCGGGTGTGGGTGCCATCGGCCTCGTACGCCTTAGCGGTGCTCAATCTCTTGCCATCGTCAGCCAATTGTTTGCCGGGAAAGCCCTGGAGCGACAGGCCACGCATACCGTGCATTTCGGAAGATTATATGATCGTCCTCATAAAGCCGGAGGTGCTCAACTGATCGATGAGGTAGTGGTAACGCTTTTCCTAGGCAATAAAAGTTTTACCGGAGAAGATACTGTAGAGATTGCGGCACATGGTTCGCCTTATATCCTGGACCAGGTGTTGCATGCCTGCATTATGGCCGGGGCAAGGCTGGCCGCACCGGGAGAGTTTACCCAAAGGGCTTTCCTGAATGGCAAGATGGATTTGGCGCAAGCCGAGGCCGTGGGTGACCTGATCGCTGCGGAGAATAAAGCGAGTCATGAGATCGCGCTGAACCAGATGCGTGGCGGAGTAAGTTCAGAGCTGGCGGCTCTGCGTGAGCAACTGATCAATTTTACGGCTTTGATGGAGCTGGAACTCGACTTCTCTGATGAAGATGTGGAGTTCGCCGACCGCACTGCTTTAAAAGGGTTAATTCAAAACTTAAAATTCAAAATTCAAAATTTGATTAAGAGTTTTGAGTATGGCAATGCCATTAAGAATGGTGTGCCGGTGGCGATTATCGGCAAACCTAATGCCGGTAAGTCTACCCTGCTCAATGCTTTGTTGAAAGAAGAAAGAGCTATTGTGAGTGATATTGCCGGTACCACGCGCGATGTGATCGAAGAAGCCATCAACCTGGAAGGCATTACTTTCCGGTTTATAGATACCGCCGGTATCCGCAATACCGAAGATACGATTGAAGCCATTGGCGTGGAGCGTGCCAAAGAAAAGGTACAGCAGGCCAAAGTGGTGATCCACCTGTATGAGCAGGATACCGATATTTTAGATGAATTGTCAGATAGTTTGCAGGACAAACTGGTGTTTAACCTGCAGAGTAAGGTGGATCAATCCGGTGCTGAGAATGATACCGCTGCATTACAGCAGCGTTACCCTGCTTACCAGCATTTTGGTTTGTCGGTAAAGACCCATCAAAACCTGGACCGACTGACGGATGCTTTAGTGGTTCATTTTAAGGCCCAGCAAGGCAATCAATCGGTGATCATTACCAATATCCGGCATAAAGAAGCCCTGCAGCGTGCTTTTGAAGCCCTGGAGCAGGTAGATACGGGTATGCAAATGGGCTTGAGCGGTGACCTGCTTTCCCTGCACCTGAAAGATGCCTTGTATCAATTGGGCACCATCACGGGTAAGATCGAAGTGGACCGGGATATCCTCGGGGCTATCTTCGGGAAGTTTTGTATCGGGAAGTAAAACAATACCCGAAAGCATTAGACTTTATCTATTTTCGGGCATTGTTGTATATTGCTATATTTTTTCATATTAATTGTATTGATATTACTTTGCAGTTTTTATTATATCTTTTGCCTTATCAACCAAATCACCCAATGCATCCTTAATATTATTTATATCCTTTTTACTGTTATACTTTTTATTACTGATTGGGCTCTTATAAACATTGTAGACAGCCTTTAATATCAATTGATCCTTATTTATATCTTCTTTTAAAATATCTGAATAAGCTTTAATAGTTAAAGCTGAAGCTGACTTAAAAGCATATTCTTCCTGAAAATTTCTCTCTTTATTGTATTGGGAAATAGCATAATATAACAAAAATAATATAGGAGTTGATTTTAAAAAATTAACTACGATTGACTCCCAAGATATTGCTGGTATTGGACCTAATTTACCAAAGAAGTTTGTAAATAATGCCAAAACTATAACGAAAGATATTATACCCATTGCAATCACAGACCAGCGCCAAAAATTCAAAGGTTTATTCAGTTCAGACTTTCTCTGTTTAAAAGTTTCAAATAAAGATGCACCAACCTCTCTTCCTATTAAATTATCTAAATACATATTCCTTTCATTGAAGTAGTCAGTTTTGTTTTCAACAAATTCAAGCCTTTGCTGAAAATTATCATTATGTTTTTTATATAAACTATCGCTTTCTTGTAATTCACTTAACAATATGTTATAGTTTGAAGTTAGATCGTTAAACTTAGTTTGTGTTTCATTGTTTAGATTTTCTACTCTTAATTTTTCCTTATCTATTTGCTCTAGAAGACTGCTAATTTTTGTATTATTTATTGTTGATTGATTTAATAGTTCATTAATTTGATTTGAATTATTTGTTGAATTTGAAAGGTTATTAGTAATACTTTGCAGTTCTTCTATTTTTTGATTCTGAAATTTTTCAATATCCGATCTTGTTGTTGCAATTTTTTCAAGCAGTTCTGAATAAGCAATATTTAAATTTTTGAAATTTTCAGTTAACAAATCAAGTTTATCCTTCTGTTCTTGAACTTTAAAATTTTCAATTGCATGCAACTTATACTTTGATCTATCATAAAACCCATTATTTAATGCATACTGTGATAACCAAAACAAAGTATTTTCCGCATTAGTTAACTGATTATTGCTTATTTGAGAATTGAGTATTGAAATAGCTTGATCCAAATTATATTGCCCTACTTCTAAAACATTATATACAAAAGGTAAGACAAATCTGTTTTCAGAATGTATCTCTTTTTCGATTTGCTTTAGCACTCTTTTTGTCAAAGAAATAAATTCTCCAGTGCTCAACCTACTTATTTGAATTTTATCAATTTCTGATTGGTCTTTATAAATTTCTGATATTCTTTTATCAATATCAGACTTTAAAAGATTATCAATTTGAGATTGTACCAATTTACTTTGTTCAATATTCATAACTCTTATTTTATAAAATACAAATTATAATTAAAAAAAATATACAATAAGGCTTTCTTTGTAAAATCTCACAATTATAATAATAAATTTTAAAAGTAACATTTATATATAATATTATTTTACTAAATAAAAATATATACTAATTTTACAACTATTTAAAAGCATTTATAATTAATATTTTTAAATATTTAAAATATATTAATAAATTTAATTCTATGAGCATAAACGAAATAAAATTCAACTTAAAAATTTTTCAAATTGACCAATATCATTATGAGTTAGAGGGTAAGAATATTGATGAAATAATTGAAACAATTAGGGAAAATCATAAAAGATATATTTACGCAAATGAAGACGACATATTAAAAACTAAACCACAATTTGAAACACATAAAGAAAAAGATTTTAAATACTATTCTTATTGTTTTAACCAGCTAAAAGACCAGAGCTATTGGAAACTCTTTCTTCCTGAAGAGCTTACTCAACAACAAGATTTTGAAATTTACGAATTTTCTTATGTTTTATTCTTAGTTTACAATTCTCATATTTATGCAGTTATTGGCGGAAGTGGAATGAATGTCATCAAAAAATACGTTAACGATTATTTTGGAATTGAATTCTATCAGCATTTTGCAAACTTAAATGAAGATATTGCATTATCAATTAATACACGAGGAGTTACTGGTAACTTATCACAGAGATCTAATACTTTCAACTCAGTTCAAACAATCAGAGAATCTCTTGTGTATTCTGAAATCCCTAAAAAATTGAAGTTAATAATGAGAGAAGAACTAAGAAATGGACTATTCAAAAAATATAAACTGTCTGGCAATTCGCCATTAATGGAAATCGGAGCATATTTTAGTATCCGAAAAAAATTAAGCTTTAAGGAGTTAAAGTCTTTGATTATTGATATAGAAGAAATTTTAGAGGATAAGACTAACTATGTAAATCTTAGCCTTTTTAATCGTGTAAAAGAAAAGAAATTAACAGATAGACTCGACAATGAATTAAACTACACACTAGTTACTGATATTCTTCTACATAATACACCCGAAGATTTACGATTTCATCAATTTGAAATTATAGAAGTCGTAAATTATAAAAAACTTGAAAATTTTTATGAGTGCAACAACTATAAGCTACATTTAAAAAATAAACTTTCAAAGAATGATAAAACAATTGAAAATAGAAAAGATCTATATTATGAAGTAACAAAATACATAAATCAAAACCTTGAAAACGAAGCTGACCAATTTGAAATTTCAAAGAAACTTTATGAAACTTCTATTATTGGGATGATTGAAGATAAAGAAGTAACATTTGGAACATTTTTAAGTCATATTGTAACAGAGTTGGAGCTTGACAATATTAAATTTTTCAGAATTGATAATCAATGGTTTCAATTAGATGATTTATACTTGGCTCAAATTCAATCAGAGGCGATAAATAATTATAATACTTTTGAATTAAGAGCCAATATTTTAAACACATGGTTCGACAAAAAGATAAATGAAGATGAATATAATCAAAGTCATCAAACTGATAAACATTTCGTTTTTGACAAAAAAATAAAAGACAATATTGAACTGTGTGATGTAATGTATTTGGATAGCAATGACATTTATTTCATTCACGTAAAGGACGGATTCAATACTCATATGAGGAGTTTGTATAGTCAAATCACTTTAGCATCACAAAGGCTTTGGAACGATCTAAACAATAAGGATGGAAGTTCTTATTTTATTGAAACAATTGAATACTATAATAAATTTAGCCAGCAAAACAAATTAGACTCAACTGATATTCTTTCAAAAATACAGCAAGGAACATTAAAAGTAATCTTTGTAATGGCCTACAGGAACCTTGCATACAAGGGTAAGACAGCTATCGAAAAAATTGAATTAAGTAAGTCTAATATTGCAAAGTTTTCATTAGTACAGACCGTAAATGAAATCAGAAACTTTAAAAATTTTTATATAAAGATCATAGACATATCTCAATTAAAATGATAGTAATAATCATTTCACAAGGAACTATCTCATTAAGTGTGTAAATTTTTAACCGGGAAGGTTGGTTTTTACAACATTATTCTGTTGCCAAAAATAGTTAAAAATTGATTCAGGATCATACCCCAGTTTCTAATGGGCATGGTCCATTTTTTTGATGCTTCGCGTAATGTCAAGTAAACAGACTTCATGACTGCATCATCAGTTGGGAATGACAACTTGTTTTTAGTGTACTTTCTTATTTTTCCGTTGAGGTTATCAATAAGGCTAGTGGTATATATAATTTGCCGGATCTCTATGGGTAACCTCATTGCACCAGTTTGTTTTTTATATAGGCTTATTGCACCTTACAATATCTCCAATAAAGTACATTTAAACTTCCCGGAGTCTACCCTACTCTTCAATCGATTTATTGGTGCTGATCGCGATCCTGTTCCAGGCATTGATGGTAACAATAGCCATGATCAACTGGCTGATGTATTCCTGGTCAAAATACTTTTGCGCCAACTCATAAGTTTGATCACTCAATCCGTTCTGGTGTATCAGGGTGATCTCCTCCGTCATCGCCAGGATGGCCTTTTCCTCGGCAGTAAATAAATGGGTTTCTTTCCAGGCATTGAGCAGGAAAATGCGCTGGGCGGTCTCCCCCTGCTGCAAAGCATCCTTAGTATGCATATTGATGCAATAAGCACAGCCATTGATCTGTGAAGCACGGATCTTGATCAACTCTTTATGCGATTTGGAGAGTTGTGTATGTTGTAAATAAGTTTCTAAAGCATACATTGCTTTGTACGCCTCGGCTTGTAGGTCTAACCTGTTTTCCATATCCATTTAATTTGAAGCAAAGATCGGAAGCGCACTCCCTAAAAATCTTAAACTGGTTTAAGAACGTCTTTTGGCCCTGATCTCACTGAGGTATTCCGGGGTCATGCCCAGGTAGGAGGCGAGTAAATACTGGGGCACTCTTTGTACAAATTCCGGGAACCGGCTGCTGAAGTGCTCATACAGTTCTTCCCTTGAAAACTCATGCAGGTATTTGGAGCGAAGCTGCAGTGCTCCATAATTTCTTTGATAGATCAGCCGGAAATAACGCTCCAGCAGCGGAAATTGTGCAAGCAATGCTTCCTGTTGTTTATAATCGATCATCAAGACCTCCGTTGCTTCTAGCGCCTGTATCGAAAAGCTGCTCCTGCTTTGCCTTTCAAAAGAAAGATAATCCGTCAGCCACCAGTTCTCAATGGCAAATTGGGCGGTCTGCTCAATTCCTTTTTCGTTCAGGTAAAACATCCTCAGGCAACCTTTGACTACGAAAAAATGAGGGATACTCCGCGCATTTTCAGCAAGCAGGATATTTTTCTTAGCAAAAGTTGCGGTGCGGAAATGCGCTGCAATTTCCGCCTCATCCTTTTCCTCAATAGCAATGTAGTTCCTGAAATGCTGCAACAGTTCTCTGGACATAATGATCTTGTGCCGGGCTTGTACCAGATGATACAGCAGACCCGGTATGCTTTTGTGAACTTCGAAAATACTGAATATCCTTAAAGCAAACAGAGACGAATTTATTTATAGCACCGGTAAAGGATCTGTCATACTCTTAAAACTTATACTTACAATCTCAGCAAGCGGACACATAACACAATTGTTATATGTATCTGATAGTAAGTTTGTTACAAGAAAAATAATATAAAAAATCGCTCATTTTCCTGTGACTTTTCTAAAAGCTTTTTTACTTTTGGCCCCGCAAAACATAATACCCCCAAACAAGTATGAACAAACTATTTACAGCATCGCTCTTATTATTGCTTTGCCCCAAACTGCATGCGCAGACCCTGCCGGTTACCGACAGTCTCCAACTCTGGCTCGATGCTTCCGAGGTAAGCACAACAAATCCCCTGAACAACGGAACGTTTACAAGCTGGAAAGACAAGTCCCCAAAAAACCGCGCAGTAACCCTGCTCAGCGGCTTTAATGCGGCGACTTTCCGTACCAACCAGATCAATGGTAAATCAACCGTTCGTTTTACCCGTAGCTCTCCTACAATGGGTACCGTATTTAATGTACCTACCCTGGATATCCGTGCAAGAAGTATGAAAGCCTTAACGATCTTTACGGTGTACCGCCAGGGCACCAATGTAGAGTCGCAACAAGGGCTCTGGGGTAATGATGACGGGGCCTGGGATCGCTTCTTCATGACGATCTTTGCCAATGGCAGTCCAAACGGCGCTGTTTCTATCGGCACGGTCAGCCCGTTTAATGTGGCCATCACCAATGCCGGTGTACCCAATGAAACCAAATTATTGACCGCAGTTTATGACCACAGGGTAACGAATGGTTCTACCATTTATTTCAATGGTGTAGCCGTACAATCCGTAACCGACAATACCGATTCAGTAAATGCACGCTCTTCCTTTTACCTGGGATGGGATGGCGATAACAATACCTATGACGGAGATATCGCTGAAGTGGTGGTGTACAACCGCAAATTAAGCTTATGTGAGATCCAGCAGGTAAACCGCTACCTGGGTACCAAATATGGCTATACTTATTCAACAGTAAGCATCAGCGCTTCCGGCAGCACAGCTATATACCCGGGCAATACGGTAACCCTGACTGCCAGTACTACCGGCACTTACCAGTGGCTGAAAGACGGTGCAGTGATCTCCGGAGCTACGGCACAAAGCTATGCTGCCAACGCAGCAGGCGATTACCGGGTAATTGTGAACAATGGTTGTGCAGATACTTCATCTGTACAGTCCGTAACACAGGCGATCATGCCGGCTCCTGGTCATGCCCTGAACTTTGCAGGAGGGGCTTCCGGTAACGATTATGTAGACCTGGGCAATATCCCTGCTACCAGTGTTAAAACAATGGAATGCTGGGTCAAGTTCAATGATATGAATGGCAGCCAGGAACTGATGAACCGCTCCATCACCGGTTATGGTATTGAATTATTAGTGTACAATAATAACCTGGCCTTCTTCTGTATGGATGGTACCAACAATAGTAATGTAGTCTATAGCGGGGCCAACCTTACGCCCGGCAGATGGTACCATGTGGCCGCTACCTGGAACGGTACCAATAAAAGTACGATGAAATTGTACCTGGACGGCAAAAGTGTAGGCGACCTGAACGTGGTAGGAACTGCGGTATCGCCGGTAAGTAATATAGCTCCATCCTTTAAACTGGGCCGCTGGTCTGATACCGATCCGCGTTCTTTTAACGGTGCTATGGATGAGGTGCGGATCTGGAGTACAGAACGCAGCCAGGCGCAGATACAAGCCAATATGTACAGCCCCCTCAGCCTTCCTCAAAACGGATTGCTCGGCTACTATATGTTTGACAATGGTGCTGCTATTGCCAACGGCAACAACACCACCCGTAATACTGTATATGATTACTCCGGCAACAACAATACCGGTACGATCACCAATTTCAACCTGACGGGCACTACCTCTAACTGGACAGAGAGCTATGCTATGGTACACCCGGTAATGACGACAGAATCAGCCGCAGGGGCTTCCGGCTTTACGGCCAACTGGACGGCTCCCGCTACAGGTACCGTAATCCACTACCTGCTGGATGTAGCTACGGATAGCTTATTCAATAATAAACTGAGCAATTACAATAGCCGTAATGTAGGTAATGTGACGAGCTTTAATGTAAGCGGCCTGAGCAATAATACGAAATACTTTTACCGCGTTACACCCGTTAAAAGCGGAACTGATGGCGTGGCAGGTCCTTCAGCAGTAAGATCGATCACCACAGCAACTCCACTGGATTTCACTTTGATCTCTTTTGAAGCTAAAGTGCTGGCCCAACAAGTGCAACTGGACTGGAAAACAGCTACAGAAAAAGCCACTTCTGCATTTGAGATCGAGCGCAGCAGCAATGGTGCAGACTTTAAGGTAATCGGCCGCGTGAATGCTGCCGGTAATGCCAGCGAAGCAACCGGCTACCGCTTTGATGATGTACAACCGGAGAAAGGCCTGAACCTGTATCGCCTGAAAATGCTGAATGCAGACGGTACCTGGTCTTACTCACCGGTACGGAATGCACGCTTCCAGTCTGCAGCTACGGCACACCAGCTCTACCCTGCCCCTGCAAAAGCAAATGTCACCCTGAAATTAAGCGATGCTCCCGCTGCTGCAGTACAGGCCTACCTGTATGATATGCATGGAAGAGTAGTGAAACAAATCAAGATCAGCCAACAGGAAACGGTAATCGATATCCGTGATATCGCTACAGGTCAATACCTGCTGGTACTGAGCGACGGATCAAGCTTTAAAGTAGAAAAGATCTAAGCACACATAAAGTATAAAATTGAGGGCCGGGAAATATTCCCGGCTCTCAATTTTTATACCCTATTCTATTCCTGAACTACTTAGCTTTGATTACTCACTCCTGGGATCGGGCTTTACGGGCATACGGGCACATTTCTCTACCTCAACGGCCGGGCAACCAAAGTCGCTCACCACCTTACCCTGTACCAGGTAAATGCCCTCTCCCTGCAAAGGATATTGCCGGAGCTGTGGCGGAAAATGCACCGTATCTATAAAGTCGCCACGCTCATCTATGAACGTACCGAATTTCATCAGCTGCCCGTTCCGGGTATGTACTTTCTTATCACAGACAAAGTCGACCACCAGGCGTACCGTCTCTCCTTCCAGCGCAGGCAGGTCTGTAGCCATGGCCGTGCCCCTGTAATCGCTTCGCAGCAGTTCAAAGCCGGAGGCAGATACCGGGAATCCCAGCAATTCTATTTCATCATACAGATCTTCGGCCAGACTGCCCTCCAGCCGCGGCAGTACCGGTTTTTTAGAATTATGCTCAAATAAGGAAGCAGGCGCTTTGCTTTTGTGTTCATTACACAAGAGGTGGGCCTCCCACAACAATTCCTTCTTACCCGTTCCGGTAAAACGAAAAGCTCCGCAACGAATGAGCAGGATCAGCTGCTCCAGTCCGGCACCCGTTCGCTGCATAAAATTTTCAAGACTGGTATAGTCGCCGTTCCTCCGCTGCTCTGCTGGAATAAGCTGCGCCAGCCCTTGCTCCAGATTTAAGATCCCGTCATAACCCAGGTAAATGTCCCGGCCCCGGATACCGGTATTATAAATACTGTTATTAACACAGGGCAGGCAGATCGTAGCGCCCGCTTTCTTTGCCTCGTTGACATACACTTTCCTGCGGTAAAAGCCCCCGTAATTGTTCAGCACCGCCACCATAAACTCAAGGGGATAATAAGTTTTTAAATAAAGGCTCTGGTAGCTCTCCACGGCAAAGCTGGCACTGTGGGCCTTATTGAAACTGAAGCCTGCAAAAGATTCCATCTGCCGCCAGATCTCCCGCGATACCGCTTCCGGGAAGTTACTGGCCCGGCAATGATCAAAAAAACGTTGCTCGATCTCGTTTAATGCCTTTTGATCACGGGTCTTCCCAGACATCATACGACGTAAAACATCGGCATCTGCAAGGTCCAGGCCACCGTAATAGTGGCCCACCTTCATCACATCTTCCTGGTAGACCATGATCCCATAAGTTTCTTCCAGCTGCTCTTTAAATACAGGATGCGGATAGACCGCCAGCTCCGGATCATGATGCCTTTCAATATAAGCTTTCATCATGCCGGAGGAAGCCACGCCCGGCCTGATAATAGAGGAGGCCGCTACCAGTGTTGCATAATTATCACAATGCAGCTTGGTGAGCAATTGCCGCATCGCAGGACTTTCAATATAAAAGCAACCAATAGAATCTGCCGACCTGAGCCGGGCCGCTATCTTTTCATCGCGGAACAGGCGTTCCGGCTCATCGGTGCGCACGATCTCTCCCCTGTTGAGCCGGATGAGCTCCCGGCAATCCCTGATATGGCCGATACCCCTCTGGGAAAGAATATCGAATTTCTCAAAACAGATCTCCTCTGCCATATACATATCCATCTGTGTAGTGGGTAAAGCTTTCGGGGGATAATCCAAGGCGCAGTAATTGGTCAGCGGCAATTCCGAGATCAGCACGCCCGAAGCATGAATGCTGCGCTGGTTGGGCAGGTCCTCCATCTGGTTATATACCAAATAGATCAGGTCCGTCACTTCATTCTTATTGAGGGCATGATGCGGATCATGTACCAGTCGATCAATATCTGCTTTAGGCAGGCCATATATCTTGCCCAGCTCACGAATGATGGACCGGGAGCGGAAAGTGCTCATCGTACCCATGAGGGCTACATGACCTTTAGGGTATTTATTAAAAATATAATCATAGACCGCATCCCTTTCATTCCAACTGAAATCAATATCGAAATCAGGCGGAGTCTTACGTTTGGGATTTAAGAAGCGTTCAAAATAGAGGCTTAAGGCAACCGGGTCCACATCAGTGATCCCCAGGCAATAAGCCACTATGGAATTGGCCCCGCTCCCTCTGCCCACATAATGAAATTGCTGCGACCGGGCAAAGCGGCAGATATCATCCGTGATTAAGAAGTAAGCGTTAAACTGCAGGTCATCGATGATCTGCAGCTCCTTTTGCAATCGTTCCCGGGCTACCCGGTCATCGCTGCGGTACCTTTTCCCGAAGCCTTCAATCGCATACTGCAAGAGCAACTCTTTATCGGCATACCGTTCCCCGGTAAACCGCTGCTTATTTTTCACCGCTTTAAAGTCAAAATCAAAACTGCATTGCTGCAAAAGCCAGGCTGTATTCCGCAGCAGCTCGGGGAAATGTGCATACCGTTTGCTTAATTCCTCAAAAGGCATAATGATCTCATCGCCCCCTGCCAGCTGCCCGTCACTCAACTGGGAGATGAGCAGGTTATGATCAATGGCACGGAGTTGTACATGCAATTTATATTCATCAGGATGAAAGGTAACCGGCTGGAAGATCACATAACGCGCTTTGTAAGCCGCAGGATCGAGCAGGATCTTGTTCAACTGGCCCGCCCTGACACCAATGTATTCATTATCGCGCAGTTCCGGGACCTTCTTTTTACCATAAGGATAAATAATAAAAACATGGTCCATAGCCGGGGGGGATGCCGGGTAAGGACTATGCTCCCGGTGAGCGGCCGTAAGCAATTCATTCAGCTCGCGGAAGCCTTGCGTATTCCGGGCAATGCCCACATACAAGAGTTCATCCCCGTTGCGGAATTCCACACCCGCCAGGCCATGGAATCCTTTATCCTGTGCTTTTTGAATAAAATCAAGCACCGCACTGCTGTTATTGATGTCCGTAAGCACGGCCGATTCGTACCCGTTCTGTTTAAGGCTATCGATCAGCCGGTCCGGGCTCAGGGTGCCATAACGCAGGCTGTAATAGCTATGTACATTAAGCAACATGATCATCTTCTTTATGGGGTAATAAAATGCCTTTTTTGATACTATCTTTCCCGTAGCGCAGGCGGATGTGGTCCATGGCCTGCATCAGCGACAGGTCTTCGGCTACATCATTGAAAAGGTCTACCTGGTAAGCACCGGTAACCAGCTCGCTGAACTTAACCCCGATCAGCCGGATCAGCATACGCCTGGAGTATAGTTTTGTAAATAAGGATTTGGCCTGCTCCAGCAGCACTTTTTCAGAACAGGAGAAGCTGATCTTCTGTTGCCGGGTCACCGTCTCAAAATTGGAATAGCGGATCTTGAGGGTAATACAACCCGTCAGCTTGCGCTCCTGCCGCAACTCAAAAGACAGTTCATCAATCATCTGTGCGATGGTCCGGTTCAGGTCCGTCATATTAATGGTATCACTTTCATAAGTATGTTCCTTGCTCATGCTCTTTTGCTCATGAAAAGGCAATACCGGCGCATGGTCTATCCCGTTTGCCTTGCGCCATATGGACACGCCGTTTTCGCCCAGGACACGATGCAGTGTATCCGCTTCCATTTCCTGCAGCGTCCGGATCTGGGAAATGCCCATATTCCGCAGCTTCATATAAGTTTTATCGCCTACCATCGGGATCTTACGGATGGATAAAGGCCCCAGGAAATGCTTCTCTGTGCCCTGGTCTATTTTCCTTTCATTACAGGGCTTGGCCTCGCCTGTGGCGATCTTGGACACTGTTTTATTGACCGAGAGGCCGAAGGAAATGGGCAGGTGTGTTTCCTTAATGATGCGCTGCCGCAATTCCTGCGCCCATTTCCAGCAACCGAAATATTTATCCATACCGGTGAGGTCCAGGTAATGCTCATCAATACTCGCTTTCTCTACCAGGGGTGTATAAGCCTCTATGATCTCCGTCACCATCCTGGAGAATTTGCTGTACTGGTCATGGTCGCCCCTTACCACAATTGCCTGCGGGCACAACTGCCGGGCCAGCCGCATAGGCATAGCCGAGTGTACCCCGAACTGCCGCGCTTCATAAGAGCAGGAAGCGACCACCGCCCTGTCCGAAAACCCACCCACCAGGACCGGCTTACCGGCCAGGTCTTTATTCAGCAAGCGTTCTACCGAAACAAAAAAAGTATCTAAATCACAATGCACGATATGTCTTTCCATAAAAAATACTATTTTTGTTACAAATTGCAACATAATGTTGTTTGTAATAATAACAAGTAAACATGGAAAAGCAAAAAATATTTTTTAAAGAAAATCTTAAACTGCTCAGGGAAAGGAAGCAATACAGCCAGGAAACGCTGGCCGGGAAGCTGGGTTACACCCGGGCTAAGATAGCAGCGCTGGAAAGCGGCCATACCAAATCTCCGCAGCCGGAAGACTACCTGGCCCTTTCTCTTTTGTTTAAAATAAGTATGGACAGCCTCTTAAAGGTCAACCTGGCCAGGTTGTCGGAACTGCAATTGCGCGACCTGGAAGCAGGCAATGATGTCTATATGACCGGCAGCAAGGTGCGCGTATTGGCCATAAGCGTGGATAAGGAGAATAAAGAGAACAGTGAATTTGTACCCATTAAAGCGAAAGCCGGGTACCGGGACGGCTATGCCAATCCGGAATATATAGCGGCTTTACCCAAGTTCAACATTCCCGGCCTTCCCGCCCATGCCAGTTACCGCACCTTCCCCATCACGGGCAATTCTATGCTCCCCATCACACCAGGCAGCCTGGTGACGGGTAAATATATAGAGAACTGGCAAGCGATAAAGCCCGACACGCCCTGTATCCTTATCCTGAACGGGGAGGCGGACTTCGTCTTCAAGATGGTGACGGTACATAAGGACGGCACATTTTTATTGCGTTCGCTGAACAAAGAATTCCAGCCCTATACGTTGAGTGCCGGGGAGATCCTGGAGATCTGGGCATTCAGCATGTATCACTCTAAAGATTTTCCGCAGGCAATGACCGACCTGGAAGAAATCAAAGAAATGCTGGTTGCTATGAGTCAAAGGTTGTCTTAGTAATGGTGGGTGGTGGGTGATGGGTGATGAGTGATGAATGGTAGGATAAACGCCTTAATCATTCATTCTTTGTCCTCTCGATCGGGCTCAAGCGACATCAGGAAGCTGTCATGTTGCGCCTGTCGAAACATCTGCCGTTCTCTCGACCAAGCGCCAGCGCGTGGAGACATCTCTTCCTAATTATTAATGGTTAATTATTGATGGTTAATTTATAGTAGTCAT
>MKTB01000028.1 GCA_001897525.1 Bacteroidetes bacterium 43-16
AATTTAGAGGGGTAAGGTCTGTCGAATTCTTCTTATTTAGACTTGCTAAACTTTATGCTTAATAATGCCAACTCCACAACTTTTTACATTGATCCACAACTTTTTACATTGATCCCAAATGAAAAAGGTAGCAAATCTATTTGCTACCTTTTTTAGTGAGCGCTGAGGCCCTGGTTTTATTGTTTTGTAACTTTCTGAACACCCACTTTTTTATGGTCTATTAAAGTAGTCAGTATATAGTTGCCGGGAGCCAATTGACCCAGTTGTTTGAAGTTTACCTGGTGGCTTCCTTTAGTCAGGGCTACATTAGTTTGTGCTGCGGTACGGCCGCTGATATCAGTCAGCAAAAGTTCTACAATGCTGTTTTCCTTGGTTTCGATGCTGATGTTTAACTGATCCCTGAATGGATTAGGGTAAGTGCCGATATTGATTGCACTTTCAGTTTCCTCAGGCAAGCCACGGAAAGCCGCATCACCCCAATCGTGGAAGGCATGGTGCAACTGGTAAAGCCCGGTTACCGGGTCTATATCGAAATAAGTGGCATAAGAGAACGGTGAACGTGTTTTGAGATCGGTTTTATTCAGCATGATGCCATTATACGTTGGATTGGGTGTGCTGGCGGTCTGTGCATTAGGCAGGTCCAGGTAATCGCCCAGGCTGCTTACAAAGGTTCCCGTAGGATCCATCTTCAGGCCGATATACTTGTTGAAGCCCATACCATCTGTGGCATACCAGGCTATCATGATGTCATTTTGATAAGGTACAGGGGTGGGTACATTAAGCTCGTAGTTCAATGCCGGGTTGTATAGTTTGTAGGAACCCGAGATCGGAACATTGCCCAGCATACCTGCCGTTACCACTGCGGTCTGAGGTGCACCGCCTGCAACTAATGGGTCTTTGAACCTTACGATGACATTCAACATATCAGTGTAGGTATAGGCCCACCTGCTGCTGTTCTGCGAAAAGCCGGGACAGTCCAGGCTCAGTTTAGAAATAGGTACAGCGCCTACATATGAGTTATCATTGATTGTAGGTGTTAGGGTCCCTGGCAGGGTAGCGAGAGTATTGAAATTGAGCGAAGTCTTGGTAATGAAACCATTGCCGGTATAGGCCAGGTGAAGTTCTTTCACAGAAGTACCACTGGGTATTTCAACTGCTTCAATAGCCAGGTCCACATCTGTTTTATTGGCCGTGCCGTTTATTGTACTGGTCGCGCTCCAGGCATTGTTTTCATATACCCTGGCTTGTACCCTGTTTACAGAAGGATCTCTATTGATCCAGGTGATGGCACCGGACCACAAAGAGTGGAAGTCCATGCGGATGCGGCCATAAGTAGGCGAGTTGGACAGTTGCGTTTGGTTGATAAGGCCTGTAGCGCCTCCGGGGCCAAGCTTATACTCGTCCAGGAAGTGGCCTACACCCGGCAGGTAATAGGCTGCAAGGATGCTGGTTTCATTAGACATAGGATTGCGTACACTACCTACTTCCAGGTCCTGTACTCCTGTGAACTTAATAGATCCCTGCCATAAAATAACGGTTGGATTGCCCGGCGGGGTAAGCATTACAGTAACCTCGCTGAACATTGCAGGGTCCGGGTCGTTCCAGCCTGCTACATACAGATCTGTAGATCCCAGGCCAAGAGAGGGGAAGTAAGCACCACCTGCGGGCATGGAATGGCAGGAGGTACTTTGAGGCAGTTTCATGTTGGGATCTCCATAGGTAAACTCATAGGCATTGGGTGTCTGGTAAACCTGGGCGGTGGCCGATGCCGCAGTAACTGCCAGTAAAAAAGCCGTTACGGCTTTTTTTGTAAACAAGTGTAACATAGTCTAATTGGTTTTTAATGTGAAAACTATAAATGAAAATAAAAAATATTTCTTGAAAATGCAAAGGATATTATGAATTGTTTTTTCTTGTATTTGATTAATATTTATAAAATCACTCAGGAGGTAATACAGACTTATGTTCATGCTTGAATCGTTTCTTTACCTTCTAGTAGTTTTCTGATTTTTTTCTTTAAATAAGTCCTCCGGTTATTAAGTGTACAATGCGATCCCATGAAATAAGCGGATGCTAAAAGACTTTCATTAATGATAAAGAGCAGGCAAAATGCCTGCTCTTTATGCTAAAACTGTTATTGTAAAAGAGCTTATTGTCCTTTTACGATCTTATAAGAAGCGGTATTCCCACCGGCATCCATGATGCGGATATAATACACGCCTTCACTTAAGCCACTTAAGGAAATATGGGTCAGGTGGAGATCAGCTTTTTGCTCCTGCAATAGCCTGCCGGAAACATCATAAAGGGATACCTGCTCTGATCCTTCCAGGCCGGAAATCGTCACCTTATCCTGGGCAGGATTAGGATAGACCAATACTGTTCCTGTAGCATCAAACCAGAGGCTGCGTACCTCGCTGTAGACATATTTTCCTTCCCGGTCTACCTGCTTTAAACGATAGTTGTTTTTACCGTTTACCGGGTTAAGGTCTGTGAAGCTATATGCAAGTAGTTGAAGGGAATTTCCATTCTCCGCCAGGCTGCCGACAAAGCCGATCTTGTTCCAGCTACGGCTGTCTGTACTGTGCTCGATCTCAAAGCCCATATTCTGCTGCTCACGTGTGGTCGCCCATTCCAGGATTGCGGTCCTGTCTTTTTTATTGGCCTCAAAACTGAGGAGCGTTACCGGTAAAGGACTCTGCGCATCGCTGGTTTTGCTTAGCCATGCTCCTGCTGCTGCGGCTGATGCCGGGATGTTGGCGGCAATCGAACCCGAGCTGTGCAGCCCGGCACTGTTTTGCTCCGGCGTACCGGAACTCCATTGCCCGCTGCCCAGGTAGCGCGAGATAAAGGCATCTGCATCTACAAATGCAGTGCCGTTTAAGCCCGCAGCATGTTGCAGGTAAAGCATAGAAGCCGGGCTTCCGTAAATATGCCAGGCCCTGTTCATGCCTTCTGAAGGATTAGTGACTGTAGCACCGCTGGCAGCATAATTGGTCACACTGACATGATAAGAGCCGGTACTCATACTTTCTATGGTTGCCGGGCTGTAATCAGCTTCTGCAATACCTATAGGAAATACCTTTACTTCTGTAGCTGCAGTAGTGCGTGTCCATACCAGGTGTCCTGCAATACTGTTGCCGGTGACCACCATGCGGTTAAGTCCGTAATTGTTCAGCGCGGCATTGTCCTGCAGTACCAGGTCATTCCCGTTCAGCAATATATCGCCACCGTTAATGTCCAGGTTGAGGTTGCCGGCCAGCTTCAATGAAGCTGCCAGTGCACCTGAAGGATTGACGGTACCGTAACCCGGATCTGCGATATCGCCTAATACGAGGTTATTGGGATTGCGGTGGCTGATGGTCACATTGATCGCATTGCCATTGTTTGCATCAATCGTGGTGGCAGAGGCCGGGGTTCCCGGGTAGAAGGGATTAGTGGCCGGGTTTTCAATAATGATCGTGCCCGTACCGTTCAATTGAGCCGTAGGAGCGATCCATATGTTTTTGCTGTAGATAATATGTGTGCCATTGATGGTCCATACAGCATCCGGGCCTATATAAAGGCTTTCGGTATACGAATAGGTCGTATCGCTGGTGGCCGTAGTACGGATGCTGTTCTCGGCAAGCATACTACCGGTCTGGGCCCGGACCAGAGGAGCTGCAAATAGTGTCAGCAGGCCGGGGAGCAGCCATTTTCTTTTTAGATTTATGTTCATGTGCTTAAGTCTTTTATAAGAAAACATTATTGTGCGGTGATCTCTTCAATAGTGAAAAAAGCCTTCGTTGTATTACAGGTGCCTCCGGGACAGGTTGTTGTATTGCCAGCGCTGGCAGGTGTGGAAGAGCCCATCATGTAATGTAATTTATAAAATACCTTCTCTGTGCCTACCGTAGAGCTCCAGGTGTATATCCTTTGTTCCGGCATACCACCTGCATAAGTTTCGGGATCGCCCCAGTAAGGATTGTTTGAGCCGGTTTGTATTCTTGGTCCTGTGGTTGCATCTATAAGTGACGCACTTGATGTAGCATTATCCCCGGCCCATGAGCCTGGTGGTAGTCTCAGCTGGTTTTGCTGGTATCCCCCGGCTCCGGCCCAGAGGTAGTGCCCGTTAGAAATGATGTCGACATTACTGGCTGTATTATTGCGGATTTGCAAATTCACTTGTGAAAATGCTGCGTCGGTCGGGATAAAAGTTCTCACAGAGAATTTACCATCTGGTGTATTGATCACCAATGCATAGCCTGTTCTGCCATTATCTGTTGTCGAAACGAGTGGGCCTATTACTGCAGTAGTTTTTATGGTAGCAGCCGATTGTTGCTGGACACCATTGCTCAATACAGCATTACAGCTTGCCGCACCCAGGCTTATTGCAAATGTTGTAGTAGTAGCGGCTCCCGGAGTTCCGCTTACGTTATAGGTAAGTACACCGGATCCATTGTTCAGGCGACCTGCAGATCTTGTGGCTGTAAGCCCGTTTGCCGTAACCGATGCAGCCGGGTAAGTACCGCCATTGCCTCCTGTGTAGGGTATGGTCAGGGTACCTGTATAGGCCAGGCCGTTTGTGCTGGCCGGAGACAGTACTGCACCGCTACATTGCAGCGCGGTTACCGTTGCGGCAGCCAGGCTAAAACCTTCCAGTGTACGCCATTCTGTGCCATTCCAGTACATATATCCCGCAGTAGTCAGCCCACCGGTCCCGGTATTATAGACCAGTAAACCCGTCGCGGGGGAGGCTATTGTTGTGGCATCGGTATTGGAACTTAAGGTTACTCTCGGGGCAAGGAAACCCTTATTGGTACTTTCCAGCTCCAGTATAGCGCTGGCTTGTGGCAAGGCAGCAGAGCTGACAGTGCCATCTTTGATTTTAGTTTGGGCATGAACAGCGCCTGAAGCGGCAATGCCTAGTGCGAAGAGGTAAAAACGTTTCATCATCTTGTCTTTTTGTTTGATCCGTTAAGGATTGTTTATCTATTTGATTAATAAAAAAATATTGTATAACGTAAGCTATTGTACTGCTTGGCGTTTGATTTTTATTTTTTACAATAAATTGTATTACAGTGTATTGTGTGTATATTTTCCGAAGATATAATATGGTTTTTTAAATTCAAAACGATTTATAATTATATTTAATTATTTTTTTGAAGATGCAGAAAGTTCTTTTTGCTGATACTTTGGAGCTTACATAATTTAAGCATTTTAAGGCTGTACAGGCAGCAGTATCTTTTGCCTTACTACACTATCCGCATCTCTGATTCGGTGCTCGAAAAATGAAGACACTATTAAGTTTTCACTGGTAAACCTATGATTTAACAATATTATTTTGACAATTTCATGACAAATGGATAATTTGGACTAAACAAACTTTAGGAATATGAAAAAGTTGAAAGTTATTATTATCACCGGCGCCAGTGTTGTATTGATGATGAGTTGTTTCCCTAAAGCCAGTAAAGTGATCCGCGCGCTTCCTGTAGAAAGCAAGGAGCAGATCAAAGCGCAGTATACCGCAGCCCAACTTGAGGAGGGACATACCATTTTCACCAATAGTTGCGGTAAATGTCATAAACTCAAAGAACCCGGATTAAAAACACCTGAACAGTGGAATAAGACGGTAAAACGAATGATCCCAAGGGCCAAACTGAATGATGACCAGGGTAAACTGGTACGTGCTTACCTGATTGCCCATTCAAAAGACAGTTAAGGTGCGCTGAATATTTTTTATAACTGTTTCCTGTTGCGACTCATTAGTCCTTGCAATAGGAAACAGTTTTGTTTTGGTGACTATACTCCTTTAGTTCCTTCCTTTAGTAATATCTGCAACATCTTCTACCTTCAGGGTTATCTGCTCCAGGTTCAGTAATGGTAAAGTATTGGCCTGGTCTACGCTTGAATAAAAGGTGACTGAAAAATTAAGTATTCCCTGCTTCAATGCCGGTTGATGCGTATCGAACCAATCCAGAATTACCTGGTTTAATGTTGTTACAGGTATTCCAGTACCGTCCACATCTGCCTGGTCAAATACGGTAGGGGGTACCAGAACAAGCGGTAATTGCACGGGGATCTCCTGCAGGCAATAGGTATAATTAACCAGGATCTTAAGCTGTACGGGGTTGGCCTTCCCGGAAGGTAATGCCAATAGCTCAGTCATTAAATATTTAAGGTAATCCATCAGTTGGCGCTGTTGCGGAGGGCCTGCAGGTATAGGGATCTCTGTACTTACTTTCTTAGATGGGGTTACCGGGTTGCTGAACCTGCGTACGGGTGTGGTGTAGATGAATTCCGGTGCCGTAGGAAATTGCTTTTGCCCACCACTCAGGTCTGCATTACGTTTTACATACAGGCCTGCCCAGCCGTTCTGTACCTGCAGCACACTGAGCCTGCTAAAGCTGATCGTCCTTTGTTTAATGTCTTTACCCATTTGGAAAGACAGGTATTCCTTTTGCCCGTTGACGATCTTGTAATACCTGAAGATGAATACCTCTTCGTTAAGTGCAGCAGTGGCTTCCTGTTTATTATTGTCCAATCGTTCTGTAGTATAACCATTGATCTGCGGCAGAGGGATTGTTATATAATCCACTGGCCTTGAACCCACCATTGCAGACCAGTTGCTCAATACGGTTTCAAATAGCCCGAAGTCTGCAGTAAGATCTGCATCCCTGTCTTTAATGTCAAATGTCGCTTTTACCACTTCAACAGATGGCAGCGCTGCTGCTAGCAACAGGTTGGGGCTATATAAATTCAACCATTTTTGTGCTACCTTATTGACCAGTTCGGTGTAAGCCCTTAAGGCCCGGCTAAGTTGCTGTAACTGTGTCTCGCTGATGTTTGCATCCACCTTAGGCAGTTCATGATTGAAAAATCCTGCAAGCTCTTCTCTTACGTACTCAAACTGGGCCAGTGTTTGAAACAGGAGCTCCTGCTTTTTACTCAGGTCTTTTGCCTGTTCCAGTATCTGCCAGTCTGCCTGTTTAGCATTAAAATATACCTCAAACTCGTAGGTGTCCTGCGCAGTATACGATTGTATATTATAGTCAAACAGGAAGTCTGCATATTTGGTATCCTTAATCGTGATAGGGCCTCCGGTCTCCGGTACAATAAAACTTTGGCTGCCAAAAGCAGGCAGGCTGGGGTATTGGCGGATGGGTACCGGGATATAGGTATTGGTTTTACTATCCTTGTTTTGCGCGTTTAAAGGAATAATAAAGGTCAGCCACTTTGATAATTCATAATTATTCAGGTCATCTGAATAGCCGGGCACCGGTGTCTTGCGCAGCTTACGGATATCAAATTCCAGGTGACTGATCTGGTAGTCGACCGGTAACATAAGGTTGGCTTCCAGCCCCGCGTTTTGGGTTGTAAGGGTATAAGTAAGGACAGAATTTGCTGCTGCTGCAAGATCCGGGTTCAGGTTGCGTAAAGGAATTTTAGCCGTTGAAAATCCATAGTTCTCTTTAGCAGCGGAACCATTAGCTGTAGCTGCATAAGGCTTGCCATACAGGTTCGGCGCAATAGGCTGCTCACTGTCCGGGTAAGGGGAAGCGATACCCGTATTGTATTGGACAATTGCATTGATGGCGTAGCCCTGTGATAAATTGATCAGTAATTGTTGTTTTATTTTCTCCCGGGCTATCTCCTTGCCTCCCGGTAATTTGTCCTCATACTGTAGTATAGGTATGGTCTGCAGGGCTATGGCACGTGCCAGTTGATCTTTGGCCTGCAGCAGTCCGGCTAATATACCGGCAGATTCTTTGCTTCCGTTAAGGTGGTCGATCATATTGATCGGGAGGCTCAATTCCGGGGACAGTATAGCCTCTAATGCAGCAAGGAAACGGGTAGCCCACACTTCTGTGTCTACATTATTGAAGCTCATTACCGCAGGGCTGTCCGCAACCGGGGCCAGGTAATGCTCAGCAGGATAAATGGGTATATTGGACAGGCTGACGAGGAAATTGGCCAGTGGTTGCGGTGCATAGCAAATGGCCTCATCAAACCTGATGTCAAAACCGAAGCCTTGCTCCTTGCCGGCTATATCTTTAAAGCGTACGATCCATAATTCTGTTTCTTTTGCTCCACTGATACTGCTCTCTGTTTCGCTCACATAAGCAGCAGTGACCTTTAACTGTGCTGCGCTGAAGGTTTGTTCAAAGTGACGGGCAAAGGCATGTAGCATCAGGAGGTCCTGTTGCTCTTGCTGTTCAGTGTTGCTGTCTCCTGTTGCCGTATAGCCTGCTGCTTTCGGGTCGTTTTCCAGAGCCGCGCGCTGCGCACAATGGCTACAGGCTCCCGTGATGTTTTTAAGTGCTGTAATTGCTGACCGGTCTCCTTTTAACAGGTCTGTACTGCTCCCGGAGGCCAGGTAATGACAGTCGGCATATAAATGATAAACCTTCCCTGATTTTGTCCGGTATACCTGTTCTGCAGTATCCCGGAGTCCTTTGTTTGTTGCAGCATTAGTTGTGCTAAATTTTAACCTTGGCTTTACCGCGCAGGAAACAGATTGCACTCCGGGAACAAATACCTTGGGCGATGTTGCCAGGATAAATTGCGGATCAATATAATCTGCTGAGCGGGCAAAGTTTACGGCTACCGACAAGGCAAAAATGTCCTTAGCCTGGCGAAGCTGTATAGCACCGCTATAGCAATACATATAGCGAAAGCGTTGCAGTGTAGCGCCGCTTTTTTCAAATTGATTGTGCTCGTCCGGTGCTGCAATGAAGCCGTAGATCCATTGTAAAGCGGCCTCCAGGTAGGCAATAAGCCCTGTTTTAACCTCAGCTTGTGCTGCCGGTGTTTCCGGGTAGACATGATCCGGGTCCAGGGAGCAATTGAAAGTGACCTGGAAATCGGCTTCGGCCACCTGGTAATAAATGGCGATATATTGCTCCAGGTCGGCATGGGCACGCAGCAATACCATTTCTTTAAGGGCTTTCCGGTCCGGGCTTTCGGGGTTCCAGCTGTATTGATCGCCCGGGTAAAATTCGAAATTTAAACTGAAGTTATTTCCCGGCTGTTCCTGCTGTTCAAAAGCATAATCAAGATTCAGTACAGGCCATCCCGACAGGGGAATGATCTGGTCAAAGTAAAGGATCCTGCAGGATAAGCCCGGTAAAGGCGTATCGAAAATGTTCCCGTAATTATCCTGCCAGTTAAAGGCCAGTTCCAGGCTTTGTGTCAATCCCAGGTAAGGGGACAGTTGTGGCGATGGCGGAAAGGCCGCTTTGCTTGTTGCCGCAGGCTGGTACAGGCGTGCTACCGGCAGGGCTTTTGTGTAGCGCCATATTCCAGGCTCCGTAGCTCCGGCACCTGTAGCAGATGCTGCATCATGATCCTGGGGACTGAGGGGGAGCAGGGAATGGATCGCTTTGAACTGTTGGCTGCCCACTGTGCTGAAGTTGAGCAAATTGTACTGCTGCTCCAGGGCATAGTTATAGTCTGTTGTAGCAGCAGCATGTCCTTCTTTCTGATAGACCTGTTCGGGGTTGATACGGCTTAATTCAAATCCTATATTACCCGGTTTTACGATGGCATTTCTTTCCAGCTTGCCTTCTTTTACGAGCTGGTTAGGGTCTGCATTGGCCAGGTCTGCCTTCCAGCTGCCAAACAATAATTCCTGGCTCGCGTTGATCGCCTGTTGCGTTACTACCGCATTCATATAAGGATGGAGTATGTTCCGCGCAGCATCCGTCGTATGAGTGTACGAGATCATCAGGTAAATTTCTGCTTCACCATTTGCAGCGAAAATATTGTCTGGTAAGGTATTGCCCTTATTCGTTTGCAGGTAGAGGTAATAGCCACCTGTTCTCACCAGCGATGATTTCCATACACGCTCGATAAATGTAGTTACCGGAGTATTGGATATCTTCTGTTGAGAAGCAGCCAGCATCATCCGTTTCGGGTTGGTCTCAGTAGACAGGTTGGTGTTGATCAGCAACAGCAGCAGGTCTTCCGGGGCAAAGGAATGTAAGGCTTTCACTTCGTTGTTGCCCGCATCAGGAGTGAAGAGGATCTGCACCGATTCCGGACGTAGTTCTTTTTGACTGTCCTGCAATAAAGCCGTGAGCAGTTCGATACCTGTAGCATCTGTACCAAAGACCTCGAAGGTACATTTATTGATGCCAGCATCTTCGTCGGCACTGCGCTTCCTGATGCTTAGTGGTATGAAAGTGCTGTAGGAATAATTCTCCTGCGGCAGGTCGGTAATCCTGCGTGCTCCGCCAGGAAGGTCCTGTACGGCCAGTTTCATATCGATTTCAGGATTTTGGGCTAATACCGCGTTCAGTGAACGTGAAAAATTCCATATCGCAGGTCCGGCAGCAAGGCCTTCCCGGTCCCATAGAATAGGATTGGCGAAGGCAAAGGTTTTCTCCTGGTCCCTGTAAAGTTGCATGGCTTTAGGGCCTGTTTTGATGGCCGGGTTAAGTGCCGTTTGCTGGAACTGCCGGGCCATTTCTTTTTCCTCTGGCAGTAAGGTATAGGAAAGGCTTTCCGTTGCCGTGCCATTAAACAGGATCCAGTCTAAAGCATCTTTCTCCGCTTCCGGCTTGGTTTTGCTGAGGGTAAAGGTGTATTCAAAGGTGCCTGGCTCTTCGATATGCGGCAGGGTAAATTGTTGTCCCGAAAGTGCATAAAGGCCTTCCAGCTTGTTGCCGGGATCGCCTTCATTGATGACCTCGGGCAGCCGGAGGCCATGCAGGCTGAAGCGGCTGGCATTGCCGCCGGCCCCGCTGAAAAAGTCTTTCTGATACACCGCATTTAACAGATCAATTACCTTCAGTGCAGCAACTTTTTCAATCGTAATAATTGCTCCGGCAACCAGTAACTCAGGCTTGCTTTCATTGCTGCGGGCGATATCTTCCAGTTCAATGCTATATTGCGTAGCAATAGATAAGAAGGTAGCGCCTTCCGGTATTTTGTCTGAAAATGCAGGAAGCTTTATGGCCGTAAGTGGCACTAATATGGCCTGCTCACGGTTGTCATAGATAAGTCTGGCCATCGCTTGCCGGCTCAGCTTATTCTTACGGGCAATCGTTTCCAGGGTATCTTCCGGAAGCACCCGGTATGGTGTTTCAATGCCCGGGATTTTAACCAGGCTCATGGGTAGGAAGAGGGGCACTCTTTCATTAAGTGTTACAAATTCTTCAGCCCATGCATCGCCTTTGTTCACATAATCCTGTAAGTCTCCCAGCTTGGTAAAGGTATCCTGCTCTGCAATAGAATAGGTGTTTCCAGAGATAATGATTGATTGGTCTTTTTGTAATAAGTCTTCTTTCGTTTTATTGCCGGTGATCAGGGTGAGCACATCGGTGCCAAAAGCATTTTTGAGGTCTGCCAGTGAACGATTCTGCTCCGGGATCTTGTATTCATAGACTTCCATGATGTCTGATGCCGTTTGCAGCAAAGACTTCCCGATCAGCAGGAAATAATCGCGGAACATATGTGTGGCAATGGACTCCAGGGTAGAAAGATCTTCCAGGTAGTCTTGCTCAGTACTTGTTTCCGGGCTAAACAGGCGCACCAGTTCTGCTACCTGCTTCAGGTAATCTTTATTGACACTGTTAAAACTGCTGAAGTCTACGATGGTCTCATCGGCAGAATTGGACAGGAAGAGTTGCGGGATCATGGGGAAGAGGGTAAGGGAAAGGTCTTTGCTATTGGCCTGCTCCATTGCAGCTGCATTTTTAAGCAGTGCTTCTTTGTGGTCTGTGTTCGGATCAATGATGTTCATGACGAACAGCTCACGGAGGAACCTCGCTATCTGTGCGTAGCTAAAGGGTATAGGATCGCTCTCACTGGTGTTGCTGCTGTTATTGATCGTATCCAGGATGCCGCTGATGGTGGCTGCCGTAACTGTTTGTTGCAGCAGTGTGTCAAATGAACCTGCCGCAGATTGTGCGGTATTTGCTGCATTGATCATCCAGCCCAATACCGCAATGCATAGTTTGTCAAAGGCCTCAAAAGAACTGCCTGCGTGCAATGCCTGAGCATTGATATAACGTGTTTTAAGTATGGTATCGCTGATGCCGCGGTTATTCTCCAGGAATAAAGTAACGATACCGTAAGCTGACTGTACCGTACCTGTTTTTCCTGCACTGAATAAGGGTACAAGGTGGACGGTTATTTGTGCTGCAGTTCCCTGGTTGAAGACCTGGTCCCAGTTCAATGGGAGCTGCTGTTGTTTTATCTTGCCAAAGCTTCGAAGCGCTTTGGCGGCCTTTTGGAGCTTCAACGGACTGTTCCATTGTGTAGGCGAGGAATGGCCGATGGTGAAGGACTCGCGGATGGTGGCTGAAAAAGAAAGTTCAATACTTACTTTGAACAATCCCAGGTTGATCTTTACGGTGAGTTTAAGGGATACACCTGCCTCGAAGGCCAGTAATATAGGTGCTCCGGCTGCTATCTCTACCGATATCTGGGCATAGACGACGATATCTAATGCTGCGGAAATGATGGCAAAATTGACGGCACCATAGATATGACCGATAATGCCGAAGGTACCTTTTACGCGGTAGAAAAAGTCGGTAAGTTGCTTATTGACGGGGGCATTTTCATAAGGTTTGAACCAGGCCAGTGTGCCTTCCAGTATGCCGTAGAAAGTAAGCGTGAGTCCTGCGCTAAGGATGCCTTTGTTAAAGGTTTTGCCGAGGCCGATATTAAGGCCGAGGCCAAATTCCAGCACGGGATCAAAAGTACCTAAGCTGGTTTGCGGAACGGTAACGGAGGTAGCTCCGTTCAGGTAGGCAAAATAGAAACCACCCTGCCCGGTAAATGGAAAACACTGTACGGCAAATGAACGGGAAAAGTCATTGTTATAAGGGAAGCCGAAATCAACTTTAAAGTTGCCATTTGTATAGATCCATACTGCAATAACCGGGAGTGTTACTGAGACAGCGCCGAACTCCAGGCTCCGGATGGCATCGGGTAGTTTTAATTCGATCTGGTAAACACCGATATCATCTGTTACTTTTTTATACAGGATCTCAAACTCAAGCCCGGCGAGCACTTTGGCCTTTTCGCCACTCAGCTTCAGGTAGATGCCATACAAAACGGGGTCGTTAAATACGGCTTGCAGGGCTACCGTTTTCATGATCTCCACATCGAGTCCGAAGAGCCAGTCGCTTTCATTACTAAACCGTAATGACTCGGAGAACTTAGGGATTACTGTGTCTGGCGGGGGCGGGTTGAACAGCTCCAGCATATCGTCGACTACCTCGTTTACATGCTTGTAAGAAGTGGCTTTTTTTAACTGAAGGTGCTGGCCGATCCCGATAAATTTAAGGTCAAAAAGTGAAGGCTTGGGGGCAGGTTGCGGTAAACCTTCCGCACCTAAAAGATTGACTCCTTGCGCTCCAAATAAGTTGGACAGGTCATAGCTCAGACCAAATATATCCAGGCTGCCTTCCATATTGATATTCACCTCGCGGACGGAGCGGGCAAATACTTCTATTTTACTGATTTTTAAACCAAAATCATTAATGCCTGGATCGAAAGAAATGCCGAATTCTATCTTGGAGGCCGGGTTTCTAGGGGCTTTGAGTAATAATTTGAACTTTGGGATCTCGAATCCCAGGATATAGCTCCAGGGTACGGGGATGCTGAGTTCATAGCCGGGCTTCACAATCTGTACAATACCGGTGATCAGGTCTTTTAAGGTGAATTTTTCTAATTCTACGGTAAATACCTGGTCGTCCTTGTCAATGGTCATGCTCATCACCAGGGGTTTGCCTACAAATTTCAGGTAGGCTGATACACCATAAGATTTTTGAAAGGTTGCTGACATAATGATCTGTGTATTTTAAGGTACTGAATGTGGCCGGCTCTTGCTTGGCGCTGGCACCTGAGTAAGGGTTAATAAGAAAAATTAAATAATTCCGGAAATGCCCTTTGCAGGGATTCCCGGAATGTTACTGTTTTGTTTCGCAAGGCCTGGGCATCTATCCCGGTCCGTTGATGCGGGTAGCTGCAATGCGGAAACCTATCCCGTCTATTTTTGTTACACCCAGGATATTATTGTCCGGCACCGGGATGCCGATGCTGAAGGTCACCTGGTCGATCGGATGTGTCTCTGTTATTTCGGTCAGGGCTACATTATCACATTGCTTGAGCCAGCTGAGCTGGGGGATGAGTGCCTCTACCTCAGGGTTGATCGCTTTTAGGGCTTCTTCCACATCGATACTGGCACCTGCATCTCCCAGTTGCTCTTTTACGGCCTTAATGGCATTAGACGGACCTCCCAGGAAAGCCGCATCTTGCCAGCTTTGCAGCCGGAAGTAGCAAAACAGCTCCAATGTATTCTTTGCCAGCAAGACGATCTTGTGGCCCAGGATATACAGAGTTTTGCAGATGATTTCCTTTAGGGACATAAGCGTTTTTTTATTTCTTATCCGGAGTTTGTGTAAGGGCTACGGAGAAAGAAACGCCGTCCAGGGTGATAGGTCCCAGTTTGTTGTCTTTTGTAAGGCGCAGCCCGAAGCCAAAGGCATAGCGGCCATTTTGTTTATCGGCTCCTTTGTCATCCTTATCGGAAGGCTGGATGGTAAACTCAGTGATGACCAGCTCGCTTGTGATGATCTGGCCTAGAACGGGAATGTTACTCAGGCTCGTGATTTTGGACTTGATGTCGGTAACATTGACTCCCGTGCTTTCATTGAATTTGTTGAGGATACTGCCTACTGCATCGTCAATCTGACCCAGGCTTGCGGCCGTATAGAAGGAGTCTGCCACGTAAGAAAAGCGTGGATTGGAAAGGTCTGCTGCAGTGAGCGTGACCAGTTCATCGTTAAAGGTCAGGTATACGGCCCCGCCGTATGTTTTTGAAAAGTTAGCCATAGCTTTGAATTTTTAAGCGTGAGTAAATAAATATGAACTAGGTAAGTATTTTACGTTTTTCCGGGCTTGGTGCTTCTTTCTTGTCTTGCTTGTATGCGCCGAACCAGGCCAGGTTGCTGCTTCCCGAGTCCCCGGCAGCAGGGCTGTCCGGGTTGCCAAACAGGTATAGTACGGTACTCCCGTTGGGGGGTAATTTTTTTCCCAGCAGTGATACGCCTACTTCTGTGAAGATCATGGCATATTCTTTTTTGTCAGGATTGTTAAAGAACAGCACGGAGCCTATGGAAAATTTCAAGACACCTTCAAGGCTGAATCCGCCGCTAAAGGGCATTTTTACATACATATGGGTCTGGTTATTCTTTTTGCCGGGTGTCCAGGCTACGATTAAGGAAGCATCAAATCCTACCTTGGCTGCGAGGGCTCCTACTGTACCCAGGTTGAGGTTGAACCGCAGGGCATACCAGTAATCATTTACGGGTGCTGTAGGCAGCGGTGCTTCTACGCGCATAAACCCCAGGGATTCCGGTGTTACCGTTTTGGCTTCTTCTTTACTTGCATCAGGATCATGGTACATGAGGCTTTGCAGTTCTATAGGGAAATGCAAAGCCAGGCTTCCGGGCCTGGGAACGCTGTTGCTTTTATCAAAGCTGATATTGCCCGGGATGAAGGTGAATTTTTTCCTGGGTGTCTGATCGGAGGGGTTAATGTCTTGCAGCCTGAACTGCATATCCAGCATCAGGTTGCTGAAAAGCAGGGTTTCATAGGAGAACAGGTCAAAGTCGCCGATCTTTTTGAATTTCATATGGCCCGACAGGTTAAAGCGAGTGGTCAACAAAGGGGCTTCGTTATTGACCTGGTCTTTGGGCAGCGTGGTATCTTCTACCGTGGATAGCTCAATGCCAGTTATCCTCACTTCATCAAGGGCAGTACTGTAAAGGAATAAGGTATTGGGTTGTATAACGGAGAAGGTATAGGAAATGTTACCGTTCTTTTTGTCATACTGGCCTTTCATGACAATGCTGTTGCTGTAAATTGCAGGGTCCTTCTTTGTGGGTGCCGTATATGCCGGGTCATCAAATATTGTATTCAGGCTTAGCTGTATGGTAGCATGAAAATCGGATACCAGTGAATTGGTAAATAATATTTGCAGGTCCAGCACCTGGAAGTCATAATTTCCGGTGACCGCCGGGAGCGGGGATGGCGGGCTGAGGGTGCCGTTCTGGTAAGCGAGGTACAAAGGATTGAAATAACTGATCATCCCGAATAATGAGCTTTTGAAGTTGCGCTCAAGTTGTTGCTCCCCGTTCGTTTTGATCTGGTTGGCCTCAATGCCGAAATGATGTGCTGCAAAGCCTGCAGGATTAATGCCGGCCATGATCGCTTTGATCTCTGCCGGGAGATTTTCAGGGTTTAGGCTAACCTGTAAGGCGAGTACTCCATGCCAGTCGGGATCGGAAACTATGTTGATGAACTGCCGGAAGCCCTTCTCCTGTGGGGATTCGGGGTTGCCTGTTGTTTTGTTTATAGTGATGGACTTCCGCGCTGTTGCAATATAATTTTCGATCCATGAGATCAGTTCAGGGATACGCTCTGGCTGGTTGAAGACGGCTGCATCAGTCCATAAAGCAGGGTCTTTAATGCGCTCTTCAATAGATCTGTTGCAAAACTTAAAGATCAGGATATTGGTAAAAGCAGCATTGGTATTGCTCTCTTTATGTTGATGGGCAATGTCCAGCAGGAAGGGCCAGTCTGCCACGCTGATCTGGTTCTGGAAGTTGTCGATATAGTATTGCAGTATCGCAGGATCATCTTTTTTAGCCGGATCGCTGATCACCAGGAATTGCTCATTGGTCTGGAATGCGTTTTGCAGGCCTGTACGCTCATTGAGCGTATCTATGTTTTTAAAGCGCAGGGGCACCTGGATTTCTTCAGGGCCTTTTGGTTCATTATTGGCCAGGGTCATGCATTTCCAGGCCGATTTGTCGGCATTCAGGTTGACCAGGAAGCCTTGCGGGGTAGTGGTCAGGTTAGCAACAGGACAGTCTTCCTCTGCCTTAAGGCGGACGGCAGCTTTTAATGCCCTTTTTTTCGGTTGCTGTCCGGCTTTCTGGTAGCCGGCGATCAATTGTTTTCTTGCAGGATTTAAGACTTCGGTTTCAAATCTTTTGATGCCCGGATGGGTGTTGTTGATTTTGCTTCGCTGTTTAGCCGTTTTCAGGACCGGTAGTACGGTGGCTGTAGGTGCTATAGGGAAACTATCTTCTTGTTGCGGGCGAAGGAAGGCCAGGTCTGCCGATGGCACTTCTGCATAATCAAGTGTACCGGAGTTTTTGCCCTGTTCAAATAAAGGGGCCTGTGCCGGTTGTGAATAGTAATGATTGGGCGCTGCAGCGGTATCGCTCGTCTTCTGTACCAGGGCCCATGCTGTCGTATATTTTCCGGTTAAAAGGATATCGTCTGTCTGTGCAGCAGTTTTGTTTTTGTTACGGTTAAATCCCGGGGCATAAGCGGGTTTTCCCGGGAAGAAGGTCATGCGGTCTCCCGGCTGATCTGCCTTGCCTTCCTGGTAGCTGATGGTCTCTGTTCCTGAAATGCCGCAGAGCAGCATCTGCCGCAGATCTGCTCCGGGTTGAGCTGCTTTGCTATTCAGCTCAAAATCTCCTTCCAATGTCCAGCAATATCTTTTTTGTGCCGTAGGGCTTAATATGCCCTGGGCAAAGACGAGCAGTGCACTGCCGGGTAGCGGGCTGCCCTCAGGATCGCTTGTGGTTACCGGTTTGAAGGCAAGCTGTTTGCCATAATTGGTAATGAAGCTTGTCTGGAGCATGGTCGCTTCCTGATTTTTTGTGGCATCTTTCCCGGTAAAGGCAAAGTAGGATCTCCTGGGATTGGAGGTGTTGAAAATGTCTGAAAAATCTATGCTGGCCTTAAACGCCGCAGGCACCTCCTGCCGGAATATTTCGTAGTATAACTCAAGGTCTTTGCCACTCTCATCAGGATGAAAATATTTGAACCCGGTATCAAGTATGGTATATTCCTCCTCTTTTTTCTTACTTGTTACATAAGGATAGTAGTCGTTGTCACATTCAAAATATGCAGGATCTTTAAAGGTGAATGGAAAGGATAGATCAAATTTCAGGCAACCCCGGTTTGGCCCTGTCATGGGTATGGTCACCGGTGCTTCTATGCCGATTCCACGGGTATCAATTTTTCCTAAGCGGATGGTTTCATTCTGCTTTTTGTTGTTTAAATAAAGCCCATATTGTGCGGTATTGAAAATAGAGATGGGGGTTCTCGATAGCACAAATCGGTTGTCCCTGATCTCAATGTTGCAGAAGGGTGGGATAGCCATGAAAATGGAAGCATTGATGTCTAGGTGTTGAGATCCGGAAGCCTGCTTGAGGTCTTTGGAGGTGCCCCAGGATTTAAATTTTTCGAACAGGATGGCTTGTCCGGGCGCTTCGTTTTTTTTACTGTATTCCGGGTTGATCCAGAAAAAGCAACGTTTTGCAGATTGTTGTGCTTTGTTGTTTTGGGCATTGAGGTAGGCCTGGAATGCTTCGATGAAGTGCTCCTCAAAAAAAGCAGGGCTGTCTGCTCCGAGCAGATAGCTGCCGGGATATTTTTCTAAACTGTCTTCGAGCGAGATTGTCTCGGGAAGATTATTGTCATCCGGGTTTATGAAGTAAGCTATACAGCCTGTAGCTCCTTCCAGTATATATAAACCTTTGCGTGCTGAAGCTTGAAATATATTGTCAGACATGTTTTGCGCTTTAATATCTGTTGAAAATATCAGGCCGGGAAATAGGGCCGGTCATCTGCAATGAGCAGGTATAGGGTTTTCATCCATGCTGCAATCCTGTTTTGAAATTCGATTGCTTTTTATTGCTTATTCTTTATTGCCTGGTACCTGGAATTCGGTAGCGGCAATAATATTGTAAGTACTGTTGCTGTCTGTTGATGCGTATCCCATGCCGTAAACTAAGGTGTAATATTGTTCCGGCATCAGTCCGCCTTCTATATTATTGATCGCTGCCATGCCTTCATTTATGTTGCCTGGAATGTTTTGCCTAATGATAAGGTTCCTGCCTTTAAAAGTATTTGCAGTGAAGGGGCCCTGAAACAATGCGATCCAGTTCTGGTTCATTGCCGGCAAGTTAAATGCCGGTGTTCGGTAGGCTGCAATGAGGCTATTGGTGCCGATTTTTACCAGGGTTACAGATGAAGAGAATGCATAGGTGTCACTGACCGGTATATAGAGTGGCTGGTCTTTGGGAATGATCACTGTGCTGCAAAATGAGGTGCTGTCTTTGTCGTCGATGCCCAGTCCTATGATGTAATCTTTATTATTGATGCCTTCGCTGAGTTCAAAAACGAAGCTGCCCTCCTGGCTATCAAGCTGGATCAGTTGCTGTGCCTGGCTCCTGTAGCGGTCTTCGATCTGTGTGCCCTGCCATAAGGCTACATAATACCCGGATGCTTTCGGGTTACTCCCCGGTAAGCCCTGCAACTCTATAGCGATCAGTGATGCACTGTACAAGGTAGCAGAAAAGGAAATCTCATACTTTTTCTGTCTGGGAAAAGCTGCTGCCGGCCCTTTGAAGGTAAAGCCTTCTTGCAGGAGTGCTTTGCTGTAGCCCAATTCCTGTTCCGGCGCACCAGAACTAAAGCCTGTAAGTAAAAACAGGATTAAAAAGGATATGTATGTTTTGCTTAAGAACATTGATGTGAGGACCATTATATTTTGTTGAAGCCGGGAGATACGGTATGCATCCCCCGGAAATCTTTCAACCAAGACCCTTATGCCTCAAAATTGACCACTACATTACTGCCCGCAACTGTTGCGCTATACCAGCCGGCACCACTGTTCATGATACGTTCTCCTTCGGCATCTTCAAACATTTGGTAAAAGCTGTTCTTAATATCTCCGGGCCAGTTGTCCAGGCAACCTACTACCCAACCGGTATCTAGCTGTGCATTATTGTCGGTTAAGATTTTTTGAATGTCCGGTACATCAGCTATGGTAAACTCATGATGATTGCCATCTACAAGTACCAGGTGGATGCCTATGACTTCATCTTTGCCGTTTACTTTACAGAAAAGTCCCAGGCAGGAGGTGAATTTTGTAAATTTAAGTTTAGCACCAATGGCATATTTGCATTCTGCTATAGCCAGCAGGTCGGTTGTCTGTGTGACGGGATAAGTGTTCATAGAATCTGTTTTAAACTTAGAGAGAGATGGTTGCATTTTTCTTGAAAGCCCCGGTTTCCTGGCCATAATCGGTCAGCTTATAAGTCTTGGCTGCAGTATGTTCGCCCATAGCGATGATGTAATGGTCGTCATCCTGGTCATAGAAAAACAGGGAGACACTTTTTACCTCTTCCACACCTGATGAGGCATGCAGTACAGCGTGCCCGTCAAATACATAGCTGCCTGTAGCCTTTCCTTTGTCTCCTGTTACATCGTTTAGTGATTGTTTCAGATTTGCGATCCTGTTATCATTGATAAGGTTACCCAGGTATTTTTCTGCCTGGGCCTGTTCCATTGGCCGGGTATGTGTTCCGTCAGATTGAATGATAATGATTTTATTAGCCATTGTGCTGTTGTTTTTAGATTATGAAATATAATATTGGATGAGGGATTGGTTGCTTAAGCAATGTCAAACTGGGTAGCAGAAACCAGGTTGGAAAAGTCGGGCTTGCCATCTTTATTCAGGCCCATGCCATAGATCAGTGTATATTTTTCAAAGCGGATCAGTCCGCCGGGAATATCGTTCATCGCTACGGCTCCCTTATTCGTGTTATTGCTGATCATGGTCGTTTTGACGACATTCTTACCTTTGTACATGTTTGCAGTAAGACCTCCTTTGAATAAAGCGATCCAGTTTTTGTTGTCTGCCGGTGTATTGTATTCCGGTGTTTTGAAGCCGGCGATAAGACTGTTAGAGCTTTGTGATTGTAAATTGATCGTGCTTAGGTCGCCTTCGAGCTGCTGACCTATTTCACTGCCCTGGGGCACTTCTATTGTAGCACAGATAGACACGCCGTTTTTGTTGTCTACACCAAAGCCAATGATGTAATCCAGGTTAGCTAATTCCAGGTTTTCAAAAGTGGCACTTCCCGACTGGGTTTCCGTAGTAATGTTTTGTGTTTGTAAAGCTTCGGACAGGTCCTGGATCTGGTTGCCCTGCCAGATGGCCACGAAATAGCCAAGAGCTTTAGGATTGGAACCTGGAAGTGCATTGAAATCGAGGGAAACCATTGTTCCGCTTTCTACCTGGCCTTTTAATTTGATGGAAAGTTGTGTTTGTGGAATAGCCATATTGTATGTTTTTTGATGAGTGAATAAACTATTTAAAATGCAGGCTGTATTTCTTGTGAAGTTTAGCGTGATGTCTTGCATCAGCTGTAACATTTACCCGGCTTGCTAAGACTCTTTTTTTCTCTCACAAAAATGGATCTATTCTATGGAATATTTAAGCTGGTAAATACCTGTTTTATTAAAAGGGGTATTTACCCTTATTGATTATTATTTGAACGTCACGCCTTAATAATGAATGGATTTTACTTATTTTAAATGAATGAAATAATAAATTAAAACGATACTGGTGGCTGCTTCCGTTTAAAATTCCTATTTTTGGAAGGTTCGAAATATTATTTACAACCTTAAATCAATTCATTAGAACTATGCAACTAGAATCTTTATCCGAAATCCTTACCTGTATTAAAAATTGGCAAACGATCAGGGGCAATGAGAAGGAATTGTCTATATGCCTGAACAAGGCAAGATTCTTTTCTTACAAGCTGAATAACAAAGAAAGTGATAACCTGCATATCTACCCCGGTATCTCTTGGGAAACAAAAACATTCTACATGTTCCTTATTGATCAGGCAGCAGACCGGGAGCAGGATGAGCAGGCATTATATGAGGCGATCAATCAATGTGTCGTAAAAAGGCATTTAGGCAATGCAGATAGTATTCCTGAAGATCTGGCCAAGCGAAGAATAGCCAATTGGGAAAAAAACTGCCCGGGCTGGATTGAAGCATCTTTGAGAAAGGATAAGCATCTTTTCCAGGCATTTAACCTGCCATCGGCCTATATGGAGGCAGGCCAGTCTTACTGTACTTACTTTGCCTTAAAAGATGATCCGGAGGCCTTGACTGCAGGCAGCTTTGTGGCAGACCTGGTAACTACGCCTATCTCTACCAGTATAACGGATGCGTATTATGATTTCGTAAGGCCTGTACCGCCCTTCGATCCTTTACATTTTTACTTATTGACGATTGCTAAGTAAGCTGGTATGAGCTTTTCTCAGCTTCTTAGTCTGTTCACCATGATCATACCCCTGGTCCTGGTGATAGGTATTGTTGCGGGTGTGTACTACTATCGTTTTTTGTCTTTAAAGTATGGCTATCTCCTGGCTTACCTGGGCATCTGCCTGCTGATTGATATTTTGAGCAGGCTGGTGGGTAAATGGTTGGAGAATAACCTGGTCCTGTTGATTGTTTTCAGTTTGCTGGAGCTCTTATTCTTTTACTTATTTTTCCGGGTTTGCTACTTTCGCCGAAAGGTGCTCAAGCACACGGTACTGGTGGTCGCAGCAGGCTTGTATATGATCACGGAGATATTTTTACTGAACAAGATAGCGGTAACGGCTTTTCAGTCTTATGCCAAAACGTTCAGCTCTTTCCTGATACTGGTTATGGTGATCGATTATCTATTTGATGCCTTACGCCGCAGGGGAAATGTTGCCGAAAGTATCTCGGAGCAGGCCGCGTTCATTATTTATTTTTCGATTAACCTGATCTTTTTTTTACCCATCAATTTTCTGATCAATGTTTCTTCGGAAATGAAGTTTTATTTCTGGTGTGTCAACCTCGTGGTGACGATTTTTTTCTACCTGTTTTTAGTTCGTGAGATATGGAAAAATGGCTTGAGGCAAAAACAATTGCGACATGGATCATTATAGCTTTTATAGTGGTCGTGATCCTTACGGTTTCTATAGTAAAACTCATCTACCTGAATATTCAAAGGCAGGTGGAGAACCGGCTTAGGGAATCCAAATTACAATTGGCCTACCAGCACCGGTTAATAGAAACAAGTATCACTGTCCAGGAACGGGAAAGGGAGCGGATAGCTGCCGATCTGCATGATGCCCTGATCGGCCGGCTGACCACATTGAGGCTTAATAACCAGTTGACCTATAAGATCGATGACATCGATAGTGCGCTGGAGGAGAGTATTGCAGAAGCCCGGCGCATCTCTCATGACCTGAGCCCGCCGATGCTCGAATTTATAAGCCTGGAGGAGATTGTAGCAGATGTGGTGAGGGAATGGCGTGTGCACTTGAACATCGTTTATGATCCAAGCATACTTGTTGCGCATGAAACGACGATTGAGTTCAAGCTACAATTGAAGCGAATACTACAGGAACTGATGACCAATATCCATAAATATGCCGCTACGGCATTGGTGCAAGTGCGTTTAAGGATCTCTCTTAAGGGTATTGTATTGCTGGTGTCAGATAAGGGTAAAGGTTTTAACCTGGAAGAAGGTCATAAGGGACTGGGGCTTAAGAATATTGAATTAAGGGTATTGTACCTGGACGCAAAGTTTAAAATAAAGTCAGGAAAGCAAGGGACTACTTCGGTTTTTGTTTTTAATGTATAAATTGAGATTTATGGACAAGATATCTGTGGCAATAACTGATGATGACCAGCTGGTTTCCGGCCTGCTCAGGAGCTTTATAGAGCAGTCGGGGAAATACCGGGTATTGTTTACTGCTTCAGATGGTCATGATCTGATTGCAAAGCTGGGGGAAGGACCGGCAGCGATTCCTGATGTTTTATTGCTTGACCTGAGGATGAAAGGGATGAATGGAGTGGAGGCTATTGCTCATCTGAAAATACATTTCCCGGAGATTAAGATCATCGTGGTCTCTTCTTATTACCAGCATTCCTTTATTGGTTTTCTTTTTAAGACCGGGGCAGCGGCTTTTGTTCCTAAAGGAGTTGCTCCTGACTACCTGGAGGATGTGATCGCAAAGGTGTATCGCCAGGGCATATTTTTCACAGAAGAGCAGCTTGAAAATATCAGGACACAAATCTCTTCCCGGTCTCCCCAGCCGGTACTGGATAAGGATGCGGAGCTATCCAGGCGCGAAGTGGAGGTGCTGCGGCTCATTTGTATGCAAAAGACGGCTAAAGAGATAGGAGAACTGCTGTTTATAAGTACTAAAACAGTAGAAGGTCATAAAAACAGTCTTTTCCTGAAGACTGATGTTAAGAATGTGGTTGGCCTGGTGATCTATGCCTTGCAGCATAACCTGATCACACTGGAAGAGCTTAATATCCTTTAATAGCAAGCGTTACGCTATGCCAGTCTATTTGCTGCCTTAAAGCTTAAACTGCATTTATGGGCCAGGTGTATGGTATGTCAAAAAGGGCTTTCCTCAACTGTTAGGGTAAGTGTATTCTTTGGAAAACTGGTGTTCAATCACAAGGAAAAACTATTTATTAACCTTGAAACTAAACAATTGATATAGTATGGAAAGCTCCAGGTTAAGCTGTTTTGATTGTGTATTTGTATTGGTTTGATACAACATTCCATTGGCAGCAATTTCGCTGGTGAAATTATATTCAGGCATATTGCCTAATGGCAGAAAAAGCAAGAGGCCAAATTTAAACACCCCGATCTTTTTAATTTTATTTTCGACTCTTGCTCCCAGCACAATGTTGAAATAGTTTGAGCCGGTAGTCCAATCTTCTTTTTCAGGATATGCTTTATACCTATATGCAAGGGATTGTGAGGTGATGATATGATATCCATCCTTATTTTCATACTTCTTAATCATCGAATAAGACATACCAATGGGGATTTCAAAATGCAGCTTTTCTGTATTGCCAAAACGTTGAGCATACATTAAGCCAACATTCAGATTCCAATAGCCCCAAGCATTGTAAAAATAAGAACCTTGCTCCATGGTATTGAACATCTCGGTTTGCTTTACCTTTTGCTTCTGTATGTAATACTTGGCAAAAGGAATTAAACTGAACTTTTTATTGAATCGTAGGTCAATTTCTGTACCGAGCCCGGCTGCAGCATTCAGCTTGTTCAATTGGGTTGTTCCGATCCCCTCATTTGATGAAGTGCTAAAGTTGAAGACTGGTATAGGTTGAACAAAAAAAATTGTTTCCATGCTTTGACCTGAGGCCAAAAAACTATGGAGTAAACAAGCTGTGACGAGCAATGAAAATCGTGGCATAGCAATTAAAAGATGAGGCAACTATATGAAGTAATATAGTTGCCTTAAATATAGGTTCAAAAAATTATTCTTTTATTATTTTTCTACTGAATCTTTCACCGGTATTAGTAGTTAAGACTAAATAATAGATTCCCTTAGGTAGAGCAGATAGGTCTATTGATTGCGTATTGCCATAAAGGGTATTAATATTTCCTTTGAATATTGCTTTATTCATAGTGCGGCCATCAACAGAAATAAGAGCGATACTTGCATCAGAATACTCCTTGTTGCCCGGTTTTATAAGGTATTTTAAGGTGTTGTTGGCAACTGGGTTTGAAAGCACATCAAAGGAAAGTTTACTATTTGTTGTAACAGATAACTTCATGGATGCAAGTTGAGCATTAGTAATGGTCATTTTGTAATCGGGGGCGATACCGTTGGCCAGGCTGCCGACATCGCTTCCAAATCTTATGGTGACATCGTCCAGGCTGATTTGTTGCGGAATACTAATAGTTGTAGTGAAATTTGATAGTTCATATCCATGATTGCCAATTGCAGTAAAGCTATTTGCATTAATATTCATGGTGTACAATACCCCATTAAGAATGATGGCCTGGCAGCTTGTTATTAATTGCCCGTAATTTCCTTGTTCTGCCTGCGCTTCTGTAATGTTTTTTGAATCATAAATAAATACTTTAATGGTTGCAAAGGCGTTTGCAAGGTCCGGATCAATGACTTGAAGCTTGGCATAATCGATAGGTATAGTAACGCTATGGTTGGTTTCATCGAAGGTTACTTCTCCTGATTTTACATAAGTATTTGATCCTGCACCAGATGGTAAATCAGGGTTGGCTGAACCAGCGCCATTGTCATACATAGGTGCAAATGCAAGATCTGAAGCTGCAAAATCATTACTGTGTCCGGCCTGGAACCTGTTAATATAACCAGACTCAATCCAGGTCCAATGATAATCAGCTATATTCGGACCTGCCTGGGCATACGCTTTAGCACGAGGGATGAAGCCTGCAATGCCGCCTCCACCATTAATAGATTCACTGTAGGAAGTGATGTCTTTATTACAGGTATTGCTATTGTAAGAATTCCAGGAATTGCCAATTTTTTTAGTTTTTGCCGAGGTCTTATACCGCCAGGAAATAAAGCCCCAACAGTTTTTTCTTACCGTGTGGTCTGCATCTGCAAATGTAGTGTAGTTGGTGGCAAGTAATAGTCCCACAAATACCAGGAAACTTTTTTTCATATTCTTATTTGCTTTAAATGATTATTCCTTACTCCTTTTTTGGGTTGTGTTTCAGGATTAAGCCAACCTTGTTTGAAATGGGTTTTCAATGAAACTAATAGTAGCAACTCGTAAAAATAAAATATGTGTCGGTGCCGGACAACGGGAAAATTCCCCGATTTTTTATTTGAACAATTATTGATGGCTTATCTGTTTTGTTATTAAAAATGTACACTTTAGAATATGTGGAGCAATATTCAGGCGGGTCAGGAAAGGTGCAGCTATAGCAAAATTTAATGGGTGCAGGATGGATGGGGCTACGATTCGTTGCCAGAAATAACAGACAGATTTTTTGTGTTTAACCCAACCTTCGGATATTGATTTGCATCTATGTGTTAAATATCAATAGTGATTATTATAAAATTTAATCTTTAGAGAATTGTATATGCTATTGATTTTTAGTAACCTATTGTTTTCCTTTGGATGTTTGAGTAACAAGGCAACATAAATTTTATACTATAAAACTTTAACTTTTCATTTAATGTCTATATCTTGCCGCCGCATTTGTGATCATCATTTAGCTGCATAGCTGGTTTCTACCGGCTTAGAATCTTAGAGGACGAAAGGTGTGTTTATGGATAAGATGCTTTTGATCGATGCCTGGTAAAACGTATGATCATTCCAGACAACACCTGAGTATTGAGAACCTTAACGTATTTGTTTTTATTGCTTTCCGGACTTTGTGCCGGTACCAGATCTTACGGGATAGATTCCCTGAGGCTCCTGGTCGATCTGCCTGCATTGCAGGACCAGCGCCAGCTTGCCCAGGATATCTACTATACCCTGGAGGAAGATAAAGCTGTCCGTTTTCAACTGGACTGGTATTACCGCTCCGATTCCGGAGATAGTCTGAAATTCCTCTCTGCGCAGAGTAAAGAGCTGAAACTGTCTGCTGCTCAACATAATTACCGCCTGTATTACACGCATAAAGACTGTACACAATTGGAGGTCAATACAGTGTTTGCGGCAGCTATACGGCAAACGGAAGGGCTGTTGCCGGTAGGGAAATATTCCTGCAAGCTTTTGATATTATCCGGTAATGATACGCTATCTGAGGCCCGCTTTACGAAACTGGTAGATACATTGATCTCATCCACTACCTTATTCAAAGAAAATATTTTAAACCTGTTGCAACAGTCTGCAACGGGCAAACAGGTGCTCAGTGAACGTTCCTTATCCGGGCTTAAAAACAGCTATAAAGACAAAACGGCTCCTTTACTGAATCGATCGGAGCGTAAGCTGGATAAGTACCTGCGCGGCAGGAATCTTTACTATAAGCGCTCTGCAGGGGCAGATAAGGAAGTGCTCCGGTTTTACAGTGATTCCTTCTTTATGGGCAGCATCACCTTGCCTAAAAATGCTTCCTTCTCTATGGCACATCAGCAGGAGCGTCAAAAACTCCGCACCTTTGCGACTGATCTCACCAATACCGGTCTTGAAAGTATGGAAAGCCTGAACAGCCAGTTCCGGAAAATCAGTGAGCGGCAAGAAAATGAAAAAGAAATTACCGGGAATATCTTCCTGTCCGGCAATACCAGTAATGGCCAGGAACCCAATGCGATGCAGGACAACCGCTACTATGAGTTGGGCGGGGATATCAACCTGCCGGTGCTGGGCATACCGGTACAGCTTACCGGGTTTTATACTTCCCAGGACCGTAACCGCCAGGCCAAAGCCAGCTATTTTAAGATAAGCTACGATGCTGCAAAGGCCAAAGAACAACTGACCGAACTTGTTCATGTATTCTCCGGCCAGTATGATCAAGTCAATGCCAAAAGCAAGTCCTATGGTATGGTGTACCAGCAGTATATCCAATCCCTGAAAACAGAACAGGGAGGCTTGTTGCGCCAGATGAAAGGCCAGTTCAATGAGCTGGGAGGAGCAGATATGAACTCTTTGTCAGAAGAAGGAATAAAGCAATTGCTGGAACAACGATTGCAGGAGATAGCAATAAAAGCTAAGGAGAAAGCAGACAGCAGCGGAAATGTTGCCGATGCAAAAGCCTATGCTGATAGTCTTAAAATTCAGGCTACTGCTAAGTATGAGCAAGCTATGAAGCAATACGAAAAGCTGAAAGATTATGAGCAGAAAATAGAACACTACAGCACGCTGCTGGAGCAATATAGCAAGATGGTACATTATGATTCATTAATGGCCTATAGTAAAGTAAAAGACCTGAAAAATATTGAATCCATGTCCACCAAAGATATGGCAAAGAAAGCCGGTGCTATACTCCCCGAAGGAAAAGCCAGATCTTTCCTGACCGGTCTGACCAACCTGGATATAGGAATGTTGAACCATTACGTTTCGGACTATACCCAGTCCGGGCAGATGATGAAGGGAATAGATCTGGGTTATGATGTAGGTGTAGCCCAACTGGGTGCCAGCTACGGCAATACCCAATACATAAGCCGCTCCGGTGATATAGAACAATATAAAGTACTTGGATTAAGAAGTATGTTTAAACCGGTGGCTAAACAAAATATCGGACTGGTTGTATTACAACTACTCACCGGCAAAAAATCTGTTTAAAGACACTAGCTTTTTTAAACCTGGATATTTCAGTGTTGCTTCATTCGATAAACCTACCCATATTCTTGCACTTACTTATAATGGAGCTATCGGTAAATCGATAAGAACGGTGGGGGAATATGCCTTTTCTAACCAGAAGTATCCACAACCTGAGGAACAAGGCGGAGCCGGTATCCTGCATCGCTCTGCGTATAACTTTGGTGTTGAGTCGACCGTTCCGAAAACCAATGTGAACATTAATGCAGCTTATGAATTTGTTGGCAAATCATTTGAGAATAATACCATGGCAGTGTTGATGGCCGGTACGCAAAGAGCGAAGATCGGCGGAGACGGGATCTTCTTTAATTCATTCTTAAAGCTGGCCCTTGAGTACAGTTATTTACTGCAAAGCAATTTTTCCAATACGGGAAGAAATAATAAATGGGGCTTTACCGTAGCCACCCAGTCTAAACGCTATCCTTCCGTATCCCTTTCTTATAAACCTTTTGCCACCTTCAGGACCTTTGATGATACGGCGCAGATCCAGCAAAAGCCGGTACTCGGTGAAGTATGGACTGCTAAGGTCAATTACCAGGTTAAACGCAAACACTATAGTTTAAGGTTTACATTGGTAGGCAATAAAAACAACAGCATCCTGGATACATTCAGGTATGGCAGCAGCATGCTCCAGTTCTCCACCATCTATACTACTGCAAAGACTAATATAAGTACCAATATCGCTTATTCCAATATCCGCTCAGGTATAGAAACTGCTGTATTGCCTGCCTTTAACAACAGTGTCAATATAGGTCTTTCGGGGGGCAGGACTTTGAAGAAAATCAGCCTCAACGGTGCAGTAGATATAGGATTCAACGAATCAGGCATCTGTAAATATGGAGCAGGACTAAATGCGATGTACCGCTTACAACAGATACCCCTGAGTGTAAGGGCCAACTGCAGACTGATGCAATATAAACTTAATCCTGGTGATCCCTGGAATAACCTGGTCTTTGCCGGGCTTACCATGAACTGGCAATTAAAAATGAAAGTATCTAATTAAAAAAAACTAAAAACATGAATAAAGTAGTGAACCTAAGATTCCTGTTATCTCTTATATTGCTGCAGCTGTTTACATTGGCGGCTTACAGCCAGTCGGCAGGCTTTTCATTAAGCCTGGCTACTGTAGATGCAGGTAACCTGAACAAGAAAAGTCTTTTTGACTTCCAGGTAAACTCTACAGCCGCTACCGTAAAAAATGTGTTATTAAAAGGGACCGTGAAATACAGGAATCAACCCTATAAGCTGTCTTATACCTTAAGACTGCCTGTACAGCCCGGTGTGAATAATATTTCGGAGTATGCCGGCCGTGCCCAGTTCGAATATTCTTCAGGCTCTGTGCGAGAATTATTTGAACTGTTTGACCGTTTACCGGAAGGCACTTTGCAATACTGTGTCACTTTAGGAGCTGCTGATGGAGAAAGCACGATTGACCAGGTGGAAGACTGCACTTTTGGCAAGAACGAAGACCTTTTCCTGATCAACCTGATCGACCCGGAAAACAAGGCAGAACTCTATGAGTTGAACCCCATGCTGAGCTGGGTGGCCAATTATCCCTTTGCAGCAACCTTGAGCTATAAGATAAAGGTGGTAGAGATGAAAAAAGACCAGAACCCCATCAATGCCATCAAGCGCAATAATGCGGTTTATGAAGAAAAAGGCCTCATGCAGATGAGTATCAATTACCCGATCTATGCCCGTCCGTTACAGGTGGGTAATACCTATGCCTGGACCGTGGATGCTTACTACAAAGACCTGTTACTCGGCGGTGCAGAACCCTGGCAGTTTACGATTGTAGAGGATAGTTTGCTAAAGATGGTACCAAAGGATATTTCTTTTTATGAGTTCGAAAAGCATCAGGCGGAAACAAAAATATTCGCAGTAGATAGCCTGAAAATCAAATATCTATCTTACAATGAGGAAGATTCATTACAAATGGAGTTTTTTACACAACATGAAAAATCTGTCCTGAAAATGATCTATCCCTGCAAACCCGGTACCAATATGATTGCCTTAGACCTGAGAACCTCCGATAAGTTCAGACATGGAAAAGTATACAAAGTAAATATTCGCAATGCCAGATCTAAGACATTTACTGTTCCCTTTATATTTATAAAATCAGAATACCTCAAGTGATGAAGAAATTAATAATGATCAATGCCGCAGGCCTTTTAGTGTTAGCAGGCTGTTTTATCTGGCAATTGCTTATGCGACATAAACAGGCAGTAGTATATGTTGACTCAATTAAATTGTTTAATGCCTACCAATTTAAAAAAGATATGTATAACCGTATAGAGCAATCTTACGGAAGTAAAATGGGATTCGTTGATAGCCTGGAGCAGCATGCTGTGGCAGGGCAATTAAATCCTGATCAACTCAGGAGTTTTGAAATAGACCGGGACGAGTTATCCCATGCAATTGCAACATCCAAAAATGAAACAGACCGGGCGATATGGGAACGGCTGAACCAGGTGATTAAGAAGTTTGGTGACCAGGATAAATATGAACTTATTATTGGTGCGAATGGTATGGGAACGGTATTGTATGGACAGGCTGACAAAGATATTACCGATGCAGTAATTAATTATGCCAATAAGGAATATGAAAATAAATAAACACCTGATCACGGGAATTGTAAGCCTGTGTATGTTAATGAATGGATGTAGTTCAAAAGAAAATAATGCCGGAAACAGGAAGCATACTCCTGAAATTGCTGAAGTATTCAGCCAGGCACCTAATGAGAGGATAGTGAGCAACAATGGTATACACTACACGATCAGGTTTATGAATGAAGTGGAGGAGGGTAGTGATGCCGATACTTTGCCAAGATATCTTTTTGTGATTGATCAAAAGACCGATCAGGGTAAAAATGTGTTGGAATATGAGGTCTCAGATCTCGAATTATATGCCCGGAGGCTGAATTACTACAATATAGAAATGAACCAGGACATTCTACTGATCGCCTGTGGTGATACATTGACACCCGTTCAAACCTTATATGAAAATAATCTAGGTGTCATCCCGGTAAACAGGATTGTCACTGTTTTTAAAAAAGTAAAAGAAAATTGTGCCCTGCAACTTGTTTTTAGTGACAGAGCATTTGAAAATTATTTGATCAAAGCAACCTTTAACGATAAATAACTGAACAGTGCTATGAGGTATTATCAAGGACTTATGAAAACAACAGCCAGAGTGGTTTTTATAACACTTTTCTTGGAGTTGGTCGTCCCCGCAACGCAATCTTTTGCCCTTACCGGAGGGCCTTCTCAGCCGGAAGTGCAATCTTTTGAACCGGTAGCCACCACAGATATGGTAGATCTTTTTTCCGGTGATTTTGTTTATAATATTCCCTTACTGGATATAGAGGGTTACCCGATCAACATATCCTATCACAGTGGTGTAGGTATAGAAGATGAGGCCAGTTGGGTTGGACTTGGATGGAACATCAACCCGGGTGTGATCAATCGTTCTGTCCGTGGTATACCAGATGATTTTTCCGGCGAGAAAATAGAAAAATACCTGAAAATAAAACCGGAGAACGAACTCTCTCTGGATGCGGGATTTGCAGCAGAACTATTCGGCTTAAAAATGATAAACGCCGGTATTGGGAACACCCTTACCTTTAATAACTACAGGGGCATGGGTGTAGGATTTAATGCCAGTCTGAACTTTACTTTCAAGTATATGCAGACGGGACTTGGTATCTCTGCCAACTCTTTTGACGGTGCAGATGTGAATGCTAATGTATCATTGAGCTATGCCACTTCCATAAGCGATGAAACTTCATTGGGAGGTAGTGTCTGGGGTGGAACAGGATTTAATACAAGGGCGGGTATGAAGGCTATTAGCTTTGGTACACAGAGTAATATAAATTCCAAATGGCCAGATCAAAAAGACAAGAAAGGGAAAATATATAAAGCCGGTCGTTTTAATAGTTCTCCGATCAGCTTCAGTTCCTATGTTCCTATCGGTCTTCAAAACTATGTGCCCTCCGTGGGTAATGCCAGTAAGGCTATAGCGCTTACCTTCAGCGCCGGAATAGGAACAGAGATAGGCGGTGCATTCCCGCATTTCAAAGTCGCTGCTTCCGGCAGCAGATTGGAGTATGATCCATATGGCGGTCGTGCCTCCTATGGATATCTGAACCTTGATCAGGCGGATGAAAATGGATTGATGGATTTTTCCAGGGAAAAAGACGGTGTCTATAACCGTACCTTACCCAATTTGCCTTTAAGTAGTATGACCTATGATATCTTTTCGATCTCCGGTCAGGGTACAGGAGGTATGTTCCGCCCTTTCCGTAATGACTTCGGATCAGTTTATGATCCCCGTACAGAAAGTAATTCTTCCAGAACTGACCTTCATGTTGAGGCAGGTATAGGAACCGGATTCGGAGGTTTGTTTGAGTTAGGAGTAAATACCACTTTTGCTACTACAGAAATGAAATCAGGCCCCTGGAATAAAAAACCTTTTAATGCGCAAAGGCCCAGGTCTTCTTATGAAGCTGCCTATTTTAAACAGGCCGGCGAAATGACTGCATCCAGAAATAAGCAAAATAACAGTACTAAAACCAAAGGGGCAGTACGTGTGAATGGTGCTTTCCGTGCTTATGATAAAAACAGGAATGACCTCGGTAATATGTCCAACTATGTGGGCACTTTTGCAGACCGGACTAGCCGGGCTAACCTCTTAACCTATTTTACGAACCGGGAAGCCGCTACAGTGGATAAGTTGGCGATGCATAGATATATACAAGACTACCATAAGAGCAATACATTTTTAAACAATACCCCGGCCAGTATCTCCCGTTTGAGCGAGGATGGTGGACTTGATCGCCGTAAGCCTCATCATATCGGGGAGTTCACCCAGGTACTTCCTGATGGCAGACGATATGTTTATGGCATACCTGCGATGAATAACCTCCAAAAAGAAGCCTCATTCAGTATTGATAGTAAAGAAGAAGGTAATCCTTCTTACAGCACCGGCCTTACCGCTTATTCAGATCAGCAAAATTCGAAAAACAATGCATCAGGAAGAGATAAGTTTTTCCAGATGAGCATTACCCCGGCTTATGCACACAGCTACCTGCTAACCGCAGTTTTGTCCAATGACTATGTAGATATCACAGGGGATGGCCCGACAGAAGATGACCTGGGGAATTATACCAAAATCAATTACAGGAGAACAAGTAAAGATTATCGCTGGCGCTCCCCGTTTTTACCAGACGGCACAAAAAGTGCGCAGTACAATCCGGGTTATTATTCCGATAAAGGAGATGATAAAGCCAGTTATATAGCAGGCTCAAAAGAACTCTGGTACATTCACTCCATTGAAAGTAAAAATTACATTGCAGAATTTTATATCAGCGAGCGTAGTGATGCTAAAGGGGTAACGGAAGAGGCATTGATATCGCTGAATGATGTAGCTGCACTGAGCAGTCTTGGCACTAAAACAGATCAGTCTCTGAGACAAAAATCTGCTTCAGGAGAAGAACGGACTTACAAATTAGATTATATTAAACTGTTTCATAAGAATGATCGCTTTGTGAACGGCAATAATGCAATTCCTGTTAAGACTGTCAATTTCAAATATGAAACCAATACAAATGCACAACTCTGTAAAGGCGTTCCTAATGTTACTACCCAGGGAACAGGGAAATTAACCCTGAAAAGCATTTCATTCCAGAATGGTAATTCAGACATCTCATTGATGAATCCTTATGAGTTTGAATATAGTGCACACAACCCGGATTATAGTTTTATCAGTAAAGATCGCTGGGGTAATTACCAACAGCCGGATCCCGGTATTGCTGCATTTGAATTTCCCTATGTACGGCAAAATAAGAGCGCTGCGGATCTTAATGCAACCGCCTGGCAACTGACCAAAATAAAGATGCCTTCTAAGGGGGTTATCAATATCTCCTATGAGTCTGACGACTATAGCTATGTTTTAGATAAACCGTCTATGGAAATGTTTCAGGTTGCCGGGGTAGGCAATAGTAAAAACTATATACCCGATCATGAACTTTACCTGGACCAAAATAATATCCGGAATTATGTTTATTTCAAAAGAGACCCGGCAAGGGAATTTAAGGGGCGTAGTCTAAAAGAGAATTACCTTCCTGATGATGACTTGCTCTATTTTAATTTCTTCCTGGATATCTCCGGTAAAAACAGGTTTGAACCGGTAAAAGGTTATGCAAAAGTGGAAGAAATAGGACTCTGTACAAATGATACACTTTATGGATACTTTAAACTGAAACCAGAGCCTGCAGGTAAAAATACCGTTAAAACCGTACATCCCGTTTCTCTAAGCGGTTTTAATATTGGCAGGATGTACCTGCCGCATGTGATCTACCCCGGATCGACAGATGAAGGCGATATCAATATTGCTGAGACGGTAAGGGGCATGCAGGGCGCGATGAATGAACTGTTCTCTATTGCTCAGAATCCCTATATGAGATTTATTGACAGAGGTTTGTCCAAGCGGTTTGACCGTAACCGCTCCTGGATAAGAGTGAACACTCCGGGTATGACCAAGCTCGGCGGCGGTTCCAGGGTGAAGCAGCTTACTTTTAGCGATAACTGGTCACAGATGTCCCCTAACGGGACAGATGCCGCTGTGGGCAAGGTCTATCATTATACAACAACAGATCCTGTAACAGGTCAGCAAATCAGCAGTGGTGTGGCCAACTATGAGCCACTTATAGGAGGAGATGAGAATCCGAACCGCAGGCCGGTGTCTTACACCGGTGATGGTGGCCGTTTACTGCCTCCGGTGCAGATGTACCAGGAAGAGCCTTTGGGTGAATCTTTTTTTCCTTCAGGGAGCGTAGGTTACAGTAAGGTTACCGTGAGCAGTATTCATAAAGATGAGGGCAAGTCTTCTAAAAACCTGGATGAATATGCGTTTTATACCACCAGGGATTTTCCTTATTATGTAGACAAGACCAGTATCAATGTTGACGATGAGTTCAGGAAGAACGGATTTCAGAATAGATCGGAAAGACTGGCCGTCAGCCAGGGATTCTCCGTTGTGCTCAATGATATGCATGGGAAAGCAAAATCCATTGCCAACTATGTGATGAAAGGAAGAGAGAAGGAATTGATCTCCTCTGTTACTTATAAATACAAAATTGATCATACGGGTAAGCTGGACAATAATGTATCAATAGTAGGAAGAACAAATAGTGCTTTCCAGGGGAAATTTAAAATGGAAAGTGGCACCATAGGAGAGGAAATAGATCTGTCGCTGGACAACAGGGAACGTATTAATCATACCCTCCAGGTACCGGTAAATTTCAATCTTAATGTTTTAAATTTCGGAGTTGTTCCTATTCCTGTTCCTACACTATTTGTACCGGTAAAAACAGAAGAGAGTATCTTCAGGACTGCAACTGCTACTAAAATTGTACAGCAATACGGTATCCTGATCGCTACTGAAGTAAATGATCATGGTGCGATTACGGTTAATGAAAATGTAGTGTTTGACGGAGAAACCGGGAATGTCATAGTATCGAAGACAAGCAACGAATTTAAAGACCCGATAACCAACATTAATTATCCTGCAATGTGGGCCTATCCGAATATGGGTGGAGCTTACGCAAACATAGGTTATGAGACTGATGCTGATTCACTTCATGTGAACAGCTTCGGTAATGCTTATATCCTGGGAGTAAAAGGCCAGAGCTTATTTACTGAGGGTGATGAACTGTTAATCAATGCTAACGGTCAGACCCATATTGTTTGGGTAGAAAAGATAGAGCCTTGTGTTAACTGGGGTAATTGCAGCGATACGAGCTCTCCTGCCGCAGCAGTTCCGCCATCCATAATCGGAGGGATTATTCCGGGCATGTTTGGCAACTTTGATTATGATCCCACAGTAGTCACTCAGGCACCAGGTGTACATACCGGAGAGATCAATACTACAGGAGGAAGCTGCTGTGTACTTAAGGTTGTGCCGAGAATGCGCTTTCCACAAGGAAACACTCTATGGTTGCCTAAATGTACTACACTCAAAAATATAACCATTAAAATTATTCGTTCCGGCAGGAAAAACCAACTCGGAGATCACTTTATGAATATGGCGGTGGCCGGCTCCTTCCTGCCTGCAGATTATAATCAGTTCTTTAACGGTTCTTTCAATAATAAAGTGCTGACAGCTGCTACCAGTAAATTTACAAACTCCAGGCGGGAAGATAATTTCGATCAATTGCCTTGGGGTAATGCCAGAGGTTTTAACCAGTTTGTACGTGGATTGACCGGATACTATAATGTTGCTGAATCCTATAATTACAAGACCGGGCGAAATTATGCCAATGCTCATAGCAGGGCAGATGGTTTGTTGCAGAATTTTATGCAGGTCTGGTATAATCCTAATGATTATGTATCCTCCTCTTGTACCGATTATGCTTTAAAGTACAATCAATTATGGAATAGTGCCAATAGTTTCAATTGGATCAGCATGATGGCGGTGAAAAAATATAATCCGATGGGAGTTCCGGTGGAAGAACAGGATGCTTCTGGTATGCGCTCGACGGCACTTTTCGGCTATGGCCAGACCTTACCTATAGCCGTAGCACAGAATGCAAACTTCTGGCAGATCCGTTATTTCTCCTTTGAAGACCAGGACAGGATCATGAATGGTACTGCCAATGACTTAGGCCGCTTCTTTGAAAGTGCTGCATTGCCCTATTTAAATCCGACAGCTGTTTCTACACAGTATGGAAGAACATTTTTTAAACCCGCTGCAGATGCTTATGGTGAGGGTACAATGGTAGTCAATGAGGGGCATACAGGGCAACGCTCCCTTAAGCTTACCCAGGCATCGGGTCTGTCATTAGGCCGGCCGGCACATTTTGGTATCGGAGAGCGATTCTATATCAGTCTCTGGGTGAAAGGGTTTGTTGCCGCCTCTAATAATATGGGCTTGAGATATGTTACTTCAACTGGCCTGACTACACAAAACCCATTCGTCCCGGTAGGTAAACCTATTGATGGCTGGCAGAAGGTAGAAGCTTATTTTGATATGCCAAGTGTAGAACAGATCGCTTTGTACATACCGGTCAATGGCCTGATGGATGATGTCAGGATTTGTCCTGCAAAATCCAATATGAAAAGCTTTGCATACAATCCACTCAACTTCAGGTTATATGCCAGTCTTGATGAAAACAACTATGCAACATTCTTTGAATATGATGCAGAAGGTAAATTAATCAGGACCAAAAAAGAAACCGAGAAAGGCATACTTACTGTGAATGAAAGCAGGATGTCCGTATCTAAATAAGACCTTCATTCCGGGTTTTCATGAAAAAATAAATATCGACTATAAAAATAATTTAATAATGAATAAATCACTAAAATATATACTTGCCCTCTGCTTTACCGGGGTATTGGTGCTGGGGGTAGTACTGGTGCAGTTTGCCGGTGCCGATAAAGCCTCTGAGACAGAACAGTATAAAGAAATACTGAAAACATTTTTCAGTGCACAAAATATCTCTTACGATTACCAGGCAAGATTTGACCTGGAAGATACTTCCGGTATAAGCTCTAAAGGGAAGATCATCAAAAAAGGAGCTGACTATGTAGACAGTAATGAACAATACTACCGCATATTGGCAGGGAATACTTTCCTGAATATTGATCTGGGTATGCAATCCGTATTTGTAGTAGACATTCAAAAAATGGAACAAAAAATGGGGTTCATCCGGGAAGATCTTAATAACGGCCTTTTTGATGTTACCGATTCAAACTATGCCGCACTGGGTACCTGGAGGATCCTGGAACGTAAGCCGGATGCTACTGTTCATGTTGAATTTAAAGTCAATGACAGTACGGCACAGATGATCAGAAAAGTAGAATTTGTGTTTAAAGACAGGTCGATTGAAAATATGGCAGTCCATTTTACACGTGCAGAAGCTATACAGCAAGATAATGGAGTGAAAAACCTGGTCGTTCGTATGAATAATTTCAGTACCGATAGCATTGATCTGAACCGGAAAATTGCCGAAGTAGTTCGACTGGACAAGAAAGCAAACCCGGTTCTGGTCAATAGATTCAGGAATTTTCAATTGAAACAGCTGTAGCAGCCATTTGTTTGATCAAGAAAAACGCTTAACGTATCTGCAGCATATGCCCTTCCTGCTATTATGCAAGCCTGGCACTGCATTTTAAAATAAAAGATATTATGAGAACCATTTTCAAAAATGCTGTTTTACTCTTATTAGCCCTTTTGTGGTTTACCAAAACAAAAGGACAGGATTTTCAGTTTTTACCGGATGGAAATGTACAGACATTTTATTCCAGGAATATTAAGACAAACGGAGGGAGCAATACAGCCTATAACGAAGTTCTGGGTACAGCCTCTGCTACAGAATGGGTATATATGACCACTAACAGCAGCACCTGGCAAAATAAATACCTGTTTAAAAGCGTGGTCAATATGATCCGTGTGGGGATAGATCACGAAACAATGGTTGATCAACCCGGCTATAAGTATAAAATAGTGATGCAGGTTACCGGCTACTCCAATCCTGCAAATCCTGCTTCAGGTACTACTTTGGCACCTTATGAATTTGAGCTCGAATACAATAAGGACGCATTAGCCGCTTACAAAGATCTTAATGTGCTGCGATTGCCGGGAAGTGGTTTTTACTCCTTCCAGGTAAAACTTATGGAAGTCTTTGATATAAGTGGCAGTGCTCCGGTACCTGTAAACAGGAACGATCTGGCAGCTAACTTCAAGATAGAAGCCCAGGTCATTACACAGCGTTATGATATCGATGATGGTACTATGAAAGATGTGTATATTAACTCCCGGTTTAATAATACGACTCAATCCTTAGATGTTCATTGGGGACAGCTGGCTGTTTCCGCCCATAAAAATACGCCGCCGGGATACCTTCCTGCATTTGACCTGTTCAAACCTGTAAAATATGAGTTAGAATGGCTGTATGTAGATGACTATGTCTTGAATAGTAACGGGACAAAGAGTTATAAATTCAACAGTACCAGCTATACGATTCCTTATGATTTTACCAATAACAGTACAAGAGTCCAGACCAATAATAACCATTACAGCATTCCTATGGTTTATGGCCATGGTGCAGTTGTGTTCCGGCTCAGAAAAGTAAGACCGAGTTCCACGAATTTCTCAGAAACCGTTTATTACCCCTGGAACCTTGAAGCATCAGGTACATTGACACCCGGACAGTTTCACAGCAATGGCAACAACTTTGTTCTCGGTTCGCCTATGGTTTATCCTTCTAACTGCTTGTTCATTAATGAAACCCCCTTTATAAATGATAGCCTTAACTGGCAGTATAATGTTTCTTTTGCTGAAGAAGGAAAATACAAACATGTGGTGAATTACTTTGATGGTATGGGAAAGAACCGCCAGACCCAGACCAAAATTAACTCAGATGAGCAATACGTAATAGGAGTAGATAACATTTATGATTATGAGGGCCGGCCGGCAATTACCACGCTACCCACACCCATTATCAGCCAGGATATTCGGTATAAGCCAGACCTGTCCCTGAATGCAGCAACCGGCCTGCCCTATGCCGCTACAGATTTCGACAGCGGTTGCGGAACAGACTCCATTGTGCCTTTTTCTGATCAGGCACTTGCTCGTATCTATTACTCCCCTTTAAACCCGGATAAGACCGGTATGCAAAAATTTGTACCCGATGCAGAAGGATATCCTTTGATTGAAACCCGTTATTCGCCCGACTATACCGATAAGGTGCAGTGGCAGGGAGGAGCAGGGCTGGCTTTTCAACGTTGGAAAGGAAGGGGTACCAAATATGTTTACTCCAGGGCCGGGCAGCGGGAACTCAACCGCTTGTTGGGCTCGGAAGGTGGTTTTGCACAATACTATCCCAAGCAGACCATTATCGATCCAAATGGCCAGGCCAGTTTTTCCATAACAGATGCCTCGGGTAAAGTGGTGGCTACAGGCCTTTCCGGTGCAGGCCCCGATGATAGAGATTATCCTATTGAAGCGCTGAATACATTGCCAACAGCTACTTACTACGAATATGATGTGCTGAAAGACTTGCCGCAGGATACGGGTATGACTTACAGGAATGCCCAGAGTTCCTACTTTAATGAGGCCCTTTCAGAGAATAGTTTGCAATATCGTTTAAAAATTCCTCCGTTCCAGAACTGTTTCGGTCAGTACATTCATATTGCTGCTGATTACAAAATTAAATTAATAGAAGAATGTAAAACAAATACTGCAGCCCCTTCAATTATTGAACTTAAAGGAAGTGCGGGTACTAATGCGATCAATGCCAGCAATGAGCCCATACATTTGGCTACAGCAACAGCTTCGGCACAGATTGTTCCTGATAAATATACCCTGGTTAAAGAACTTACTTTTTCCGACAGTGCAATCAACCGCCTCTCTGCAGATTTTGTAAAATACAACAGTGGTATTGGTATGTGTTATAAAGGCCGTGAGCCTTTTGTACGAGAAGAGATCGAAAGCAGTATCTTTCCCTGTCCACCCGAAGGTTCAGATAATAGTTGCGATGCCCTGAAGCGGCAGATGATGAAAGAATTGTACCCCGGAGCAAAATACGGTAAATATCTCAAAGGCCCGGAAGGGAAATTTGCAACGGGCCAGCCCAACTCTATTTTCACAAAAATAGAACCACCTTCAACCTTTGCCTGGCTTGAAAGAGGCGCTGCTCCCCCTCAAAATGGAGATCGTTGTGAGTACGTTATAGAAACCAGTAATGGTCAACGTATTCGTCCTGCAAATTTTGATCCTTATACCTTACAGGATATAACGACCTGGCCTTGCCAGACGACCTGGTCTGAACGAACGATTATAGAGAGCTATCCTTTTCAGTTGGATCCTCATATCAATGATAATGTAGATTGTGGAACAAAAGTTTTTTTAAAAAGTGGCCCCAGCCAATGTAAATACCTGGCCCCATCTACGGCTACATTAGAGTGCGAGTATGAAGTAGAATATTATGGTAGCGTAGATGGCATAGCCCATGACTGTCCCGGAGCCCGGCTCGGCGGTGGTAGCGGAATGGAAAAATATAAGCGTTGGATTACAGAGCCGGCAAGTATGAGTAATTTTCCGGCTACTATACCCATGACTATAGATTGGAAATGTGGCTATTGTAACGCTTCCGGTTTGGCAGAAACAACAGGCAGCCGTACTGCGCTTCAGCTACCGCAAGCTAAATCCTGCCGGTATTTAACGCCCCATTACCGCTACCAATCTGCCTGCTTAGGTACCAACACTACAGTCAACATCAAAAAAGTAAGTGCAACAGGTACGAAATATACCCAGGCTGTCGCATTGATCAATGTTAGCCCGGATATGTTGATTGAAAGCTTTGATGACGCAATCGCAGAAGCTTTATTACCCCTGCATCCGGAATATTGTAAGTTGCAGGCCTGTGATGACAGTGAATTTGATAAAAAACTGGGCCGACTGGAAACTTATGAGCAGGCGCAGGCCCTGGGTTTACATACCTTAACCGGTATCCTGGGCAATGATCCTATTTGTGAATATTATTCCGGTGATCCCAACGCTGTGCCGGCAGAGCAATTGTCGTTTTTCGAAATAGATGCTTCGCTAACCGGTAATAATGCACATCTCTTAAGAAGATTCGATACTATGGCCCTCATCAGGGCTTATTGTGGCAGCAACTCCACACAGGCTTCCCTGCATTGTGAAAAAGTGATTCATGCCGCTGATATTGCTACGATGACCTTGACAGCAGATAAAAAAGATTTATTCTTCAGGGCACTTCGTGACCTGTACCTGGCTAACCGTAGCCTAAGGATTCAGAAATCTATGGATGCCCTGGCCAATAGCTGTGGACCCTGTGCTGCAATGCCGGATGAGCGTATGACCCTCACCGGCGACCCGGTATTCCCGGTCGTATTTAACAGTTCCGGAGCTTTTGACCTCGATATTAATGATCCAGATCTGGTCAACCTGATCAATTCAAGGATCAATAATACCACTGATAACACTGTGCCCGCTTATGTGAGTAATCTGGTGAATGGTAGTAACAGTGCAAATGTAAGCGACTACTGCAAAGGACAGATTGATGTGATCATCAAAGACCTCTCTCATTGCGGGATGAGCACCGCAAGCCTGAACAATATCAGGAATGGGCTGAGCAGTATTTGCTCAACAAATGCAAATCTGTATAGGCTCATGCCTCAAATCGTTAGGTCTCTGATCCTCACACATCATGGTAGCCTGAGCGATCTTTGCCAACCTTTCATTACTCAATATCGTTTATTTGAACCTTCAGCCGAAAACCTGGGCGACTATGTTTCCGGTCCAGAAGCATTATATACAGGGCTTACTTCATTTTTAAACCGTCCTGCAGTAGTGAATGCAGTGAAAAATGCCCAATCTACTTCAGGCACGGCAGCAACGATTTTTCTGGATCAGTCAAACGCTTTTGAGGTTAAACTGGCTGCTAAACTCGGTGTTGCTACCAATGCTAACATTACAGTAAGTGCTATGACCAACAATGCTGTAGTAGGAGGTAATACACTCCCGGTCATCAGGATCACGCTCAGCAATGGCGGCCTGAGTGAGCAACTTTATCTTTCCAGCCGTGGAGGTGATGCCAGCATCCTGCCCAATGCCGGTGCTGCTGTAAGTTTTAGCCAGGCGATCAGTGTGATGCAGGACTTTCCTGCAGCTACAGTACTGGAAGGCGGTATAGCCGACAAGCTGGCTTTTATTAAGGTCGTAGCGGGTGCACAATCTTCCCGGTATGCCGTATGGAGCAGTAGTATACCTTTCCTGAAACTGAAAAATAAAAACGGTATTGAAGATTGTATCAACTGCGAATTGCTGCGCAGGGGTATGACCGCTTATAAAAGCGAGGCCGCTTATTATAATTTACCCTTGAATGCAGCCCATCCTTTGTTTGCATCTGCCTTGAAGAACTACCTCAATTATACCCTCAAAGCCAACCAAAGTGTAGCCGCTTATGCCGGACTTATGGAAGGCTGTGCTATTTCTGATAAAATAGATTTTAAAAACGCACCTGCAACTATTGAATTGACCCTGAGCAGCGGTACCGGTAATGATGTTTTCTCCCTGGCTAAAAGCAGGATGCAAACCATAAAAGCTCAGTTCCCGGACATCAGCATACCATACTATGCTTTCCGTCGTGCTAATGGAAACGTGATAGTACGCATTAACCTGGCCAGTGTGGACACGGCCAAACTTAAGTATGTAATACCCATTATTTTAGCTACCGGCAATGCGGTGTATTTACCGCAAGGTTATGATGCCGAATTATTCGGCAATGGCTTCGGTACCTTATCCATACCCAATGCGACAACAAGTTCGGAAACGGTTGATTTTATGAGCGAAGACCATACTGTTAGCAGCCTGACCTGGTTACAACTCAATGGGAGCGGTGGTACGGCTCCCCAGGTTAAGGCTGACCTCATGCAGGCTGTGACCAATTATATCCGTAGCAATAGCACAATAGCTTTATACCGCCTGCACCAGGGGTATAAACTATACCGTTCCGAAGATTATGGCAATACCAATAAAAGAGATTACCTGGATTTTGTGTACGCCCAGGATTACCTGGATGCTGCTGCACTGGCCGATAAACTGGCCGATCCGGCATCGCTGAATGCAGCACTGACCGGTTTAAGTGGTACAGAGAAAACGTATAATAATCCCTGGCGGCAGCATGCACAGACCGATCTCTTGTTTTGGAGTGCAGGGCAGGCACATACGGGGAAAGCACGTGTGCAGACTACCCTCGACCTGGTAAAAGGAGTATTGGGTGGCAATAAGCTGTTCCCCGCTACCCCACAGGTCAACGTATCCGGCTCGGCGGGCCTGGCCAACAGCAACATAAAAGCCTTCCTGATGAGCAATGGCAATGCCTGGTACCGAGTATTTGATGCTATGGACCGGGTTTACAATATTTACCTGGTGCCTTCAGAAAAAATGATCGCCCCGCCTCAGCAATACCAGTTGTCGGGCCTCAACCCCGGCATCCGTCTCGCAGGCGGAGATTCTGCTATCTACCGCTTTAGCCTGACCATGATCAATGGCGGGCATGAGGTAGAAGTGCAGGGTTTTACTGATTTTCCTATCGGTACAGGAGGACGTTTGCAGCAGGTAGTGTTGCAAAAAGATGCCTTCAGGAAAGGAGTTGTTATAGATACCACCACATGTGAGCAGGGGAAAATGTCCTTTGCTAAAGAACAGGGGATGCAGCGCTATCGCAGCTATATGGATTCCGTTCAGCGTTGGTTACAGTTTGCCATCCGGGACCATTTGCTGAAAAACACCATAGATACCCTTATTCATGGTACAAAAGAACAACAATACCATTATACCCTTTACTATTACGACCAGGTGGGTAATCTTACCAGGACCGTACCACCGCAGGGCGTAAACCCGGTGGCAGATATCTCTTTCTCTGCAGTTGAAGCCGCCAGGAATGCTACTGTTCCCGGAACATATATAACACAGAAAGCAGTACATAATAAGATGTCCAGCTACCGCTACAACAGTTATAACCTGCCGGTATGGCAGCAGACTCCCGATGGCGGCATTACTGAGTTCTTTTATGACCAGGCCGGCAGGCTGGCCTTCTCGCAGAATGCCAAACAATTGCAGGACGGCACCTTCAGCTATACCCTGTACGACAACCAGGGACGTATCGAAGAAACAGGCGTGCTGGCTGCCTCAAAAGCAAATATTGAAACAGTAGTCAACCAGATGATCGCTGACGGACAAAGCCCTTATGCCAACTGGATAAAATCAAAGGCCCGTACAGAGGTGGTCGCTACACGCTATGATGAGCCCGTGCTCCATCTGGGCGGCTACGATATGCTGACAGACCAGCAAAACCTGAGAAAGCGGGTGAGCGCAGTGCTCTATAGTCCTTCAGTAACCACAACACAAAGCATTAATCAATATTACCATTTTGCCACCCACTTCAGCTACGATGCGATGGGTAATGTAAACATGCTGGTACAGGACAATCCTTACCTGAGCTATATGCAGCAAAGGTTTAAGCGTATTGATTATGATTATGACCTGCTGAGTGGAAAGGTAAATATGCTCAGCTATAACCATGGTTATGCCGACCAATATTACCAGCGCTACAACTATGATGCCGATAACCGGATCACCAAAGCAGAGACCAGTAAAGACGGCCTGCATTGGGACAGAGATGCTGCCTATACTTATTACAGGCACGGGCCCCTGGCCGAAATGCAGTTGGGCGACCTCAATGTACAGGGCATACAATATGCCTACACCATACAGGGCTGGCTTAAAGCTATTAATGGAGATGTGCTCAATCCTGAGGAAGACATGGGCAAGAACGGTGTGGCCGGCTCGGTATATCCCGCCGACGTGATGGCCCATGCCCTGGATTATTACAATAAGGATTATAAAGCTATAGATGCAAGTGCATCCGTGACGCATACCCCTTCACTTACCCGCTCACTCTACAATGGCAATATAGCCCGGCAGACCACGGCCATCAGCGGTATGGACAACCTGGTGCGCGACTACAGTTATGACCAGTTGCACCGTATCAAATCGGCTACCTACTCAGCCTATGATAATATGAGCTATGCGATCAGCAGCCTGGCCAATGCCTATCAGAATAATTACAGCTACGATGCAGACGGTAACCTGCAGGCACTTAGCCGGTTTAACGGGCAGGCAGAAGAGATCGATAATTTTACCTATCACTATACCAATGCCGTGCAAAACAATAAGCTGGCTTATGTGCAGGATGCAGCGGCGGCTACGGGTGCCGGCGACCTGCAGCCGGGGCAGACCAATGATAACTATACCTACGATGCGATCGGCAACCTGAAAACGGACCGCCAGGAGGGCATTAAAGATATCAGTTGGAACAGCTATGGGAAGATGTCACGGCTGACCAAAGGGACCGCACTGGAAGATACGCTGACGATGATCTTCCACTATGACGGTATGGGCAACCGCATCCGTAAAGATGTATGGCACCAGGAGCCGGGAAGCGGCAGTGGACTGCAGGACCGTGTGAGCGATATTTATGTGCGCGATGCACAGGGCAATATCCTTGCTGTATATAAAGAACATGCCGGGGTGAATGGCAATGCAACGATAGATTGGCTGAACAATGAGATGACCAAGGTAGTAGCCGTTCCGGAACTGGCGGTATTCCTGGTGAACTCCTTTGGCAACATCGGGGCCTTCTCAACAGGTGTTATTGGGCAGAATTCCACTTGGGGAGAAGGGCAGCTTGTGGGCAAGACAGATGGCTTTTTCCTGGAACATTCCAGGGCGATGTATGGCCATGTGTTGGACCGTAAATTGCCCGAAGCCTGGACCTACCTGGCAGCAAATCTGGGCGGCAGCATTACAGACCTGCT
>MKTB01000029.1 GCA_001897525.1 Bacteroidetes bacterium 43-16
CCGTGAACAGCCTGAGGATCGCCTTCGCCTGCGATGAATCCGTGAGGACGGGCGAGGTGGTGCGGTTGTGAGGAATGTGGTGAATGGTGAATGAAACGACAAATGATAAACGTAATGTAGAGACAAGGCATGCCTTGTCTCTACGGTCACAATTAAACAAATATTTAATTTAAAAACATTAAAATGGAAAAAAAAGAGATCAAGCATCCTGACAAAGCAGATCAGGGATTTTCTACCGGAGCGTATTCTGCAGCTGTGGAAGTTGACGGCTGGCTGTATATCAGCGGCCAGGGTCCGATTGATTTTAAAACCAGCAAATTCGTATTAGGCACTATTGAAGAGGAAACTCATCTTACATTGCATAATATCAAACGTATTTGTGAAGCTGCAGGCTGCTCTATGGATGACATTGTTAAGTGCACAGTGCACCTGAGCGATATCAGGGATTTTGATCGTTATAATGCTGTGTATGCAGGCTATTTTACCAGTATAAGGCCTGCCCGTACTACAGTGCAATCAGGGTTGGGACATGGCATTAAGGTGGAAATTGATGCTATTGCCAGGATCCCGGGAAAAAAATAAGATTTCAATTTTCAAATTATTTTGAACTATAATGAATCAGTTAAATTTAAATCCCGCGGAACTGACCGCTTCCGTTGTAGGATTAGGGCTCATGGGATGCAGCATCACCGCATGCTTGCTAATGGCAGGGCATAAGGTAGTAGCAGTGGCGCCGATCCCCGGAGATATGGTAACTGCTGAACCGCGTATAAGCGAACATCTTAAAAGATCGTTTAAAGAAGGTATAACTTCAAAGAAACCCGGGGATATGCTTTCTAATCTTACTATTACTGAAGATTATACATCCCTGAGTCAATGTAATCTGGTCATAGAATGTACGCTGGAAGACCTGGAGATCAAAAAAAATATTTACGCCAAAATTGAAGCCTGCGTTCCTGACGATGCGCTTATTACCAGTAATACTTCAGCAATACCTATCAGTATTTTACAACAGCATACCCGTGTGCCATCCCGTTTTTTTGGATTGCATTGGGCCGAGCCGTCTCATACTACCAGGTTCCTGGAAATTATTTGCGGCGATAAGAGCGATGTAAAGCATGCCGAATGGTTGTATGAGCTTTCGCATCTGTGGGGGAAAGAGCCCACGCTGGTGCGGAAAGACATTCGGGGATTTATTACCAACAGGCTCATGTATGCCATGTACAGGGAAGCATTCAGCCTGGTTGAAAATGGCTATGCTACTGTAGAGGATGTAGACCGCGCCTGCCGTAATAATGCGGGCTACTGGATGACACTGGTGGGTGTCTTCCGCTGGATGGATCTTACCGGAGTGCCGGCTTATCACAATGTGATGAAAGATTTGTTCCCTACCCTTACCAATACAACAGAAGTACCTAAACTGATTGATGATATAGTAAAATCAGGAGGGAGAGGGGTAGCAAACGCACATGGTTTCCATGAATATACACCGGAAGAAGCCAAATTATGGAAGGAAACTTTTGAGGAATTCAGTTACGAGATCCGTAAGCTGGCGCTAAAATATCCGGCTGATGTGGTGAAGAAAAAATTATCAGAAAAAAAGGCGAATTAAAAGATTCAATTATGCATGAACCTGCAGGCTTTATTATTGATGCTCATTTAGACCTGGCGATGAATGCCATAGAGTGGAACCGGGATCTTAAGCAATCGGTATACCGGATCCGGGAAAGGGAAGAGGGTATGACAGACAAATTGGACCGTGCAAAGGGGACAGTAGCATTACCGGAATTGCGGAAGGGAAGGATAGGGCTGGTAGTAGCTACCCAGATAGCCCGTTTTGTAAAACCAGGGAGCAGCCTTCCCGGCTGGAATTCACCTGAAATTGCCTGGGGTATCACACAGGCGCAACTGGCATGGTATCGTGCTATGGAAGACCAGGGAGAAATGGTGCAGATCGTTAATCTGGCTCAGTTGGAAGAGCACCTCGCGCTATGGTTTGATAGTACTGTTCCAGATAAAAATAAACCGGTAGGATACATACTGAGCCTTGAAGGAGCAGATTCCCTGGTTAATATTTCCTACCTCGAAAAAGCGTATGCATACGGGCTGAGGGCATGCGGGCCGGCGCATTATGGTCCCGGCAGGTATGCACCCGGCACTGGGATGTCGGGAGGGCTTACCCGTGAAGGCAGGGAGCTGGTTGCAGAAATGGACAGGTTGAAAATGATACTGGATGTTACTCATTTAACGGATGAAGGGTTTACAGAGGCAACAGATCTTTTTAAAGGTGCTATATGGGCAAGTCATCACAACTGTAGGGCATTGGTGAGCCATCAACGGCAACTAACTGATGAACAGATAAAAATCCTGTTGGAAAGAGATGCAGTGATCGGAGGTGTATTCGACACCTGGATGCTTACCGACAATTGGGTAAGGGGTAAAGATGATCCCCGGGAGAGGGAAATTGATCTTGAAAAGGTAGTTGATCATTACGATCATATATGCCAGATAGCCGGAAATAGTTTGCATATTGCCATTGGCAGTGATCTTGACGGCGCCTATGGTAAAGAGCAGTCTCCTTACGACCTGGAGGATATTTCAGATTTACAGCATTTAAAAACAATACTGGCAAACAGGGGATATTCCCCTGAGGACATAGAAAATATTTTTTACAGGAACTGGCTGCGTTTTCTGAGAAAGGCGTGGGGAAATTAGTGGTAAGAAGTAAGTGATAAGTGGTAAGAAATAAGGGCAGCATGCGGAAGTGAAGAGGGATGGGTCAGCCTTAACCGGTCTCTTATACGCTTCCAATGGCGTTCATTAACTTTTGCCCGATTTTTATTCTTTTCTTTTAACAGACCCGGATGCTTTTGGTTGGAGCAGACGCTGGAAGGTATTTTTCAGCGGAACCGGACGTATTGCATTATCGCATCAATCATCCGGTCGCACCTGCTTAAATGAAAATGCAGTATGTCTTCTTTTTTATAATGAGCAGATAACAGATCCCTGAGCATCCGCTTTTGCCCGGTTCAGTCTTACTTTTACATTCACCCCGCTTATATTAAGGCATTGCTGCGTCTCTGCAACGCTCATATCCTCAATTTCCCGCATAACAAACACCGTGCGGTAAATTTCCGGAAGGCTGCGAATAGCATCATTCAATATGCTTTTCAGCTCCCCGTTCAGCAAAATGATATTTTCAATTTTCTCATCATTCATACTGATGGATTTTCCTCTTTTTTTAACCGCAATAAACATTGTAATGAAAGGAAAGATCAAAGCTCAATAGGAAGGGCTGATAGCTTTAAGATAAGCATAGCCGGGCATTTCAGGACAAGGAGCTGATTTGCCCGGCATTTTTCTTAAAGCTTTCTCCGGCTTTCCAAACACTAAACCGAAATTGCGTCTTAAGCCTCGCAATTCTTACAGCTTACCAGATAGAAGTGATAAATAACTCATTGAAATTTTTTCTTCAAAAATTCAGGCAAAGCTTACAGAACATTGCACCTTCCAAGTCGATGGTTGCTACTTAACAGAATATTTCTCTATAGCCTCAAAATTTAATTCAATTCCTAACCCTGGTTTATCAGGAAGCAATAATTTCCCTTCTTTCATTACTAATGGATCCTGGACCAGTTCC
>MKTB01000030.1 GCA_001897525.1 Bacteroidetes bacterium 43-16
AGGTACCTCCATCCTGCTCAAAGTAATGGCCGGAGACAAGATCGCCGTTAATGCAGAAAACTTCTACGAACAACTCCAGAGCCAGCCCGAAGACATTGTCAGCAGCGAAGCCGTGATGAGCCAGGTACTCAATGCCATGGCCGGGGGCGCTGCAGCCACCACAGGCAGCGAAGGAGCCGGGGCCAATATACTGAACACCAATACCGACCCAGCAGCCCTGCAAAGCGCCTATGAAGCCCTGCAGGCCGCAGAGACCGACAGCAGCAAGCCCAGGTCCTACCTCAACTACCTGTTCTTCGATGAACACATGAAAGTAGTTGCCGGGCACAGCCGCTTGTGGCAGGCCGACGGAGCAGCCGACTGGAAAACCATAGGTACCGAAGAGGCCATAGAAATACCCGAAAACGGCTATATCGCCGTATATTTGTCCAACCAGGGAGCAGAGCAGGTATATTTTGATAACCTTGCCGTGACCGTTACCCCGGGAGCATTACTGGAAGAGCGACATTACTACCCCTATGGCCTGCCGATAAAAGGCTGGGGTACAACCGCCACCAGTTCCTTACCCAACCGGCAACGCTACCAGGGCAATGAATACAGAGAAGAAGCAGGGCTGAACTGGATGGATTTCCACAACAGGCAGTACGATCCACAACTGGGCAGGTTCCTGGCCTTAGATGCTTTAGCAGATATGGGTGGGCAACAAGTATTAAGTCCTTACCATGCTATGGGCTGTAACCCTGCCATGATGGTGGATCCGTTGGGATTAAGAAGCGATGTTTTCGATAATGGGTCGAGGCCAGTTCATACGGCCGATGTACCTATACCGATGTGGCCTGTGAATACTAATGCCCGGTTTGCATTACTGGACCAGATGATGTATGCGGACCAGGATGCTTTCCATGAATGGGTAAAAAATCAATTGATAGCAGAAGCAGCAGGGGAAGAGGCTTTCGCAGTTTTAAATGCTCTTGATTACGGATTAAGTCTTTTAGGTTTTGAAAGTAAATCGATCAGTGCTGCTTTGGGAAGGAGTACGACTGTAGCGGGAGAGGCTTCAAATCAAAGTGACAGTTATTACCCTGAACTGGGTAGCTATTCTGGACATACATATCCTTTTCCTTCCGACGGTATATTTAAACTAGGTATTTATTCTTATGATTTGAATTCATTCATAGATTTTTTTAATAAGTATGCGAAAAAATTTGGGAATCCAGTATTTAGTACGTCAGAGGGGTCAGAAAATATGGATGAACCTTATCTAAATGGGCAACCGACCAAATTATATGCAGAAGTAAGTTCATATCTTACTGAAAACTTGGATATGCAAACTATGAGTATCAAAATATCATTTAGCGATCCAAACCCTAAATCTGGACGTAAAGGAACATCAGGGTACTTTAATAGGGTCAATGCTTCTGATGCTTTTGTACCGTACAAAAATCAGTCTGCTGTAAGAATACACTTACATCCCTTTGGTGGAAAGTTTTCCAATCTTTCCTTTATTGCACAGCGTAATCCTTTTGGAGGAAGTCCTAGATATGGCAATATAATGGATTTCGGAGCAGCTAAACCTTCAATGGCAGATCATAATAATGCTGCATTGTCTAACTTCTATTACAGATATGTAGTTATAAACAGTGCCTATATTTACCTTTATAATAAAAATCCAAATGAAACAATTAGAATTAATCGACCGTAGAATCATAATGTTAATTTCATTTCTTTTTATCTTTTTGACATCTTGTCAACATATGCGTAATCAGACTGAAGATGAAAAAGATACATTGGAAAAATCAGTATTGGTTTGTGATAGTGGTTATCCTGAAAAATATGAAGACCAGAAAATCAGAGCGCAATTAAATGAAGCTAAATGGAATCTATATTTATATGCAGTAGTAGATACTCCAAAGAATTCAGAAGGCAGTTTTGTTTCACAAAATCCTAAATCATACGCTTCATATCCTTTAATCTTAGATACTTTGTACACTTATAATGGATCTACATTCATTTTATTTAGCTTCTGTATTGATGGCGAATTAGTGACAAAAGATAAGGCTTATAAAATGGGAATTAAGTATGTTCCAGAATCTATTTCACTTGCAAAAACGGTGAATGGAAAAGAGTCAAGATGTGTCAATTGGCGTGGATTAACAGATGGCGATAATTTTTGTATGGAAACGTTAAACAAAGAAGATATAGAAAAATTTCCTAAACATTATTCAAAACAGGAATTATATGAAATGCGGAAATCTTCGAATAGGCTAATTTATCCCTTAAATCCTGCAATAGTAAATTATATCGAGTCGAATAAAGAGAATTTAGACGTGTGGTTTATCACTGAAGCTAAAAGAAGAGGAATTATAAAATAAGAGATGTCTCGTCCTGAAATAGCGATACAATAAAAAGTATCAAAATGGAATCATTAAACGATTGAGTAATGTACTCTCTTTATTGTTTTTTGAGTTATAATGTTACAAAGACAATAAATTTAATTAGGTTTCATTTCCTACAAATAGCTAATCAGGCAATTATCAGGTTGACTGCTTTGCAAATTAGTAAGCGGACAACAAGTATTGAGTCCTTACCATGCTATGGGCTGCAACCCTGCTATGATGGTGGATCCGTTGGGGTTAAGAAGCGCTGTTTTCGATAATGGGTCGAGGCCATTTCATACGGCCGATGTACCTATACCGATGTGGCCTGTGAATACTAATGCCCGGTTTGCATTACTGGACCAGATGATGTATGCGGACCAGGATGCTTTCCATGAATGGGTAAAAAATCAATTGATAGCAGAAGCAGCAGGGGAAGAGGCTTTCGCAGTTTTAAATGCTCTTGATTACGGATTAAGTCTTTTAGGTTTTGAAAGTAAATCGATCAGTGCTGCTTTGGGAAGGAGTACGACTGTAGCGGGAGTAGTACAAGGAAATGACGTAGTTGAATATGAGGGAGCAATAATAGACCATTCAACATTAGGTACTAACAGGCAAAGCTATCAATTTGGATATTTAAAGGTTAGTTTTTCTACACGAGGCGGAGGGCTAGGTGCTGAATATCTAGAGGATGAAACTGATAGAAGAGGAATATGGATTTTTGCAGTTTATAAAGGAGATCTATCTGCATATGAAAAAACAGATTGGATACAAAGTGTTTATAGTACAATTGGAATTAATGGAAATCCAAGCTATGAATGGTTTAATGATTTTAGTAGGGATAATGACAATAAGGGTAAATATATAAACCGACCTTTTTATTATAATAGATCTCCAGCTGATAGGGCATGGCGAAGAGATATGGATAAAGAATTTGGAGGTAGAATATTCCACGATGGTCCAAACAGAAAAGGTTATGCTAGTTCTAACTTTACATGGTCAGCCCAATTAAGCTTAGTCGGACTCCGTAATGGAAAATGGGAAACTATCCAAACTATTAGATATGGATTTACTGTGAAGGGAAGTACTGTCACTTATAACTCTATGCTATTAAATAATTTTGCTAATGCAATGCCAAATTATTTTCATCAAAATCTAATCAATCAACTAAATTCTTATAGAAAATAATAAATCATTATGAAAAAGCTTCTTTTTTCTCTGTTTTATATCCTAGTGGTACAAAGTTGTTCAGAGAGTAAAAATCGTGATATAGTAGATCATATCAACCAAGATACGAGAACGGTCAAAAATAAAGTTATCGATTCAAATATTGTTAGTGTGATCTTTCCCGAATCTGCAGATGTTATTTATATAACCGATGTAACAGATGAAGAAGAGTACTTTATGTCATTTTTTGTTGAAAACGATGCGGAAGGAAGGCCTTTATCTGGCGGCAATGCTATGAAAATTCTTGACATTTCAGGACTTAATACGCTTTTCGCCAAGAAAATAAGCCAAAATGCATTAAGCCATTTAGCTATATATATTGATAAGTATTGTCAAGATAAAAGCTCAATTGTTCCAAATGATTCTGTTCAATATAGCCTGTATGTATTTAATATTTATAATAAGCAAAAGAAAAAACAATGTATCGTTTATTTGGCAAACGTGGACTCGGGGTTGAATTATTTTAAAGGTATGAAAACATGGTTGGAAGATTCTAAATACAAAAAAGGATATGGTAAATTTCTTCAATATATTGATAGTGAAATAGCTGATATTGAAAACCAGAAAGTTAAACGAAAAAGTCAATAAATAGTTTAATAAATATGTTTTTAGGATGTGAAGATTATCTCATCCTGAAATATCGATACAATAAAAAGTATCAAAATGGAATCATTAAACGATTGAGTAATGTACTCACTTTATCATTTTTTAACTATAAGGTTGTAAAGGCAATAAAATCAATGAGGTTTCATTTTCAATGAATAGTTAAATCAGGCAATCATCAGGTTGCCTGATTTGCAGATTAGTAAGTGGGTAGCAGATATTGAGTCCTTACCATGCTATGGGCTGTAACCCTGCCATGATGGTGGATCCGTTAGGGATGGCTAGCGGTGCTCCTTTAGGACAAAGTGACCCAAGTCCGCCTGTAGATCCATTAGCGGATATAAAAGCAAGGTTTCCTACCATAAATATATATCTACCGGGAGGGAGTTTATTTAATGCAGGAAATATGTCCCGGAATTCCATGATGGAAGAAACATTGATCAGGCAAGAAGTACTTAAGGTTTTATATGCACTGGATAATGCTTTGGGTTCTTTGGGTTATGAAAGTGCTTCTATTAGTACTGCATTGGGAAGGAGTACGAGTACAGCGGGAGAGGCACAAGGTAATGACCAATATGATAATAACGTAGGTGGTGACCGCACAAAAGATGGAGTAAAAGGAACGAGAGTAAGTCAAACTTTTGGAGAACTTGAATTTAATTATTCTGTCTTTAATGATGGAACACTTGCGGGTCTTTGGGTTTTTGCTATATATAGAGGTGATGTTTCTAAGTATAAAAAAACAGATTGGATACAAAGTGTTTATACAAATTCAGGAGGAAAAGCTACTTTGTCTTGGTTTAATGATTATAAAGAAGATCCAGATAAAGAATTATATGGAGTTGCTAATCCACCATTTTATTATGCTAGAGGTAACAGCGATAGATTGAGGTCTATTAGAGATTCTGAATTTGGAGGAAGGACTTTTAACGATAGACCTAATAGGGCAATAACAGGAAGATCTGTGGCATGGTTTGCAGAACTAAGTTTGGTTGGCTATAGAGAGGGGAGATGGGAAACCATTGCAAATGTATTTTATGGATTTCATGCTAAAAATGGTATTGTTAATATTTTGCTTCCAGTTACATACACGGGTATTTATCCTAGTCCAAATCAACAATCTTTAATAAATAATGCAAAACGACCATAATATGAAGAATTTAAAAATAATATCATTTTTAGCTCTTATAGCTTTATCTGTAATGATTTGTGGGTGTGGAGAGAATAAGAACAATAAGATAACTCAATCTACAGAATCAATTATAATTAACCAAAATGCAGGTGAATATGAGGATGCTATTGCTTTATTAACGGATACAATAAATAGCAAATATACGTTTGGGGTCATTAATAGATTTGATGACTTTACTGTTTCTAAAAGTATAATTAGTTCATCTGCTCTTCAATATCTTGAAGAATATATCATTGCCAATTGTAATGAGAAGTACCCAATTGAAAAAGACTTAGAAGAGGCCTTTCATTTTTACTATGTTAAAATAGTAAGAGATACAGGTGTGTATAATTGTTACTATTATACAAAGGATATAAATGTTGTTCAAAATTACTTTGTAGGGATGCAGTCTTGGATTGATAAATCTGAATACGGTCATCAATTGAAACAACTATCAAACTACCTTAACAGGCATATTCAATCACTTGAAAAGGAAAAGGTTTCAAGGGGAAGTTCCCGATAAATTTATCAAATTACTGACCTTTTAATTATAAGGGGTCAGTATATAAATATCCTTTTAAGAATGGTTACTGTCCATATTTTTAATAAGTCAACTATAAAAGAATGAGGTAAAATGAATCTTTATTTATCTTGTTCTATTAAGGGGTAACAAGTTGTAACCCGGCTATGATGGTGGATCCGTTAGGTATGGCTTACAAGCCTTATGATAATGGGGCTTCAAATCCTAACGCGATAAATGATCCATTAGCGGATATAAAAGCAAGGTTTCCTACCATAAATATGTATCTACCGGGTGGTAGTTTATTTAATGCAGGAAACTTTGCCCGAAATGTAGAAATGGTAGCAACATTTACTGCAATAGTGTTAGGTAGATTTTTGGCGGCTACCGGTTGGGACAATTCTGAAAGTGCTTCTAATAATACTGTATCCGAAAATGGAGGTGAAGAGGCGAATTCAGATCCAAATGAGGGGAATGACGGATGTAAAAATTGTCCTGTTAGTCCATTTTCTGTGGTTGACCAACCATCGACTGCTCCGGAGTCTAAAAAGTGGGATACAAATGGAGATGGTAAAGTAGATGATGATGAATTAACCAATTGGAGAGAAAATGGAAAAGGGCAGTCTATAGTGCTTGATGCGAGTAAGTTAAATATGGGGGAGTTAGATTATAGAAATATGAAACCTGGAGATAAACATACCTTTTATTTATACTCGGGATTTGTATTAAGAGGTAATGGTTTTCAGGAGGGACGAATTATTGGTGCTGTTGGAGCCATTTATGTTGGTGCAGGACGATTCACTTTAAGTCCTAATGAGAATGATTACAAAACCGGTGCTGAATATGGAAGCCCATGGTTTGGCAGTTTCGGAGGTTTTGGCAGGAATGTTGGCACAAAAATTGGATTATGGATTGATGGAGGAAAAAATTGAGGTACTGATTTTATGATTTATTTTAGTGGTTATGCTACTCCAAGGCTTCCTGCAAATAACCCTCCAGCAGAATATGAACGTTTTAAATCGCCAGGTAATTGGTAAAACTTAATTTTTATGATTCTAAATTCAGAAAGTATTAAATATTGCCTTTTTTCAATTTTATTTCTTTGTTTATCTTGTAATGATAAAAACAGTAAGATATCTAAAAATTATAATTTTTTCATTGATAGTGGGTATGGAGAAATAACAGGGGAGAATGTAATTAGTCAGAGAGCAAATATATATCCTAATGTAATAGACTTTAAATTTGATGAAAAATTTGTTATTGTTAAACAAGTTCCCAATAAAGAAAAGTATAGAATAAGTTTGGGGAGAGGTTTGTATAATATTTATCTACTCTATTCTTATGCTCTAATAGATGGATCTTTGGACCATTTTAAAAATTCAGATAGTATTATCTATAGTGATTTTAAATTGAAAGGAGCAACAATAAATAATGAAATTGAAGATATTGGTATAGGGCAACAAATAGCGGATAGTATCATTGATAATGATTCTTTCTATAAAAAAATATTTTCTAACGACAATAATTATTGGATTATTCATATTCCTAATGATAGTTTAATCGGTCCAATGAATAAATTAGAATTTGAATCTACCAGCAAGAAGTTAAGAATATCAACTGATTTAGAACTTGATTAATAATATAATATTCTTTTTTGTTATGGTATTATATATATTGATGAATCTATAAGTACTTATCAGATAAATGTATCATTTTCTCAAGATGAATAGTGATAGATAAGGAATAATGGACTATGTTCTTCCTTGTATTAAACTTGAAATTATTATTGGCAAGCGCAGCTTAGCTTAGTGGGCTTAAGAAATGGTTCATGGGAAACTATTCACACGGTCCGCTATGGATTTGTTGCAGATGGTATAACAATCAATTATATGTCTCCATTTTTCCTCAATGCCCCGGATCGATCCAGAGATCAACTATATAATAAAACTATTGATTTCATAAACTATTTTAAAAGATAATATCATGAAAAAAATTGTAATTAAATTTAGCTCAATTTTTTGCTGCTTAGTATTTGTTATCAGTTGTAGTTCTAAGCCCGTCGTAAACGAAAACATTAAGGAAAAGGTAGTGGACACTAGCTATATAAACGATTCCATAACAAAAGCAAAGAACGTGTTGACCTGTGATACGCCTTATCAATCAGTAGATATTCTTATAATTAATGATAGAACTATTGAAGATGAGCATTCGAGGTCATTCTATAGTCAAACGGATAAGAATGGTAATATTTTATCAGGGGGCAAGCCTTTTGATTTTCTTACTAAAAAACCTCTTGATCCATTTTCTACAGTTAAAACAAACAAAGTAAGTCAAAAAGCGTTACACTACTTAACTGCATATATAGATAAGCAATGTGATTGTAAAGATCCATTTCCAAAAGATGATTCAATTAGATTTGCGGGAGGATACACTTTTAGATTAATACAAAATGGAAAAACTAAAACCTGTTATGTTTTTCCTGATAATATGGATTCAATGATACAGTATTTAAAAGGGCTAAGGGAGTGGTTAAAAGATTCAAAATACAAAGAGGAGTTTAAGGATTTGATTGAGTATATTGATTATTCCGAAAAAATAAATAGAGAGGATAAAGCTCCTAAAATGGTATGGTGAGTTGGAGGTAAGATAATGCTTTCGCATTATTGTTTTGCAAAATAGAAAATTAAAATACAAAATAATTAAACTACTTTTCAGAAACATCAAAAACAGGCAATTCGAACATTGCCTGTTTTATTAGATAATAAGTGGGGCATATATTGCGCCCTTACCATGCTATGGGTTGCAACCCTGCTCTGATGGTGGAACCCTTAGGAATGGCTTACAGACCAAACGCAATGAACATAAAAAATATGATTTTGAGACAGGCAAAAACAGGTGACCTATTGAACAACTGTTATATTTTATTCCTTTTCAGCGCTACACACAATTGAATGCTGCAGGAGGCAACTACTATTTATGTACTTCCATTGCTTTAAGGCCTTAATACTGAGATACCCTAATTATCTAATCAACAATTGTTGAAAACTCAGGTTCAAAAGCCCCTCACAAAATTGTATTTTTGTTAGGAGATTATGGCAAAGAAATCAGCTGCAGAAACCCCCTTAATGAAACAACACGGGGAGATTAAAGCCCGTTATCCCGATGCAATCCTATTGTTCCGGGTGGGCGATTTTTATGAAACGTTTGGAGCAGATGCGGTGATCGCCGCCAAGGTGCTGGGCATCACCCTGACCAAACGCGCCAATGGCTCTGCTTCCAGCATTGAGCTGGCCGGGTTCCCGCATCATGCCCTGGATACCTATTTGCATAAACTGGTGAAGGCCGGTTACCGGGTCGCTATCTGCGATCAGCTGGAAGATCCCAAGACCGTAAAAGGCATAGTCAAACGTGGTGTTACAGAACTCGTAACCCCCGGTGTAGCCACTAATGACCGCTTACTCGATAATAAAACCAATAATTTCCTGGCAGCCGTTTACCTGGACGACAGGGAAAACGGTATTGCCTTCATCGATATCTCCACAGGAGAATGCTTCCTGGCCCAGGGCAACCTGGAATACATGGATAAACTGCTCCAGAGCTTTCAGCCCTCCGAAGTGCTGATCGCCAAGGGCAAACAAAAAATGTTCAAAGAACACCTGGACCAGAAATATTATACCTATGCCCTGGAAGACTGGATCTACCAGCATCATTATGCGTATGAATTACTGATCAAACATTTCGATACACAATCCTTAAAAGGCTTTGGTGTGGAAGACTGGACGGCAGCGGTTACCGCTGCAGGTGCGGCTTTTCACTACTTTAAAGATACCGAGCATCCGCATTTACAGCACCTCACCAACCTGCAGCAGATCCATGCAGGTGCATTTTTATGGATGGACCGTTTTACCATCCGCAACCTGGAACTGATCTATACGCCTGCAGAGAACGGTGTATCGCTCCTGCAAAGCATGGATGCCACTATAACACCTATGGGTGCCAGGATGCTCAAGCGCTGGCTCATGTTCCCCCTGGTGGACATCAGGCAGATCCGGGACCGCCACCAGATGGTAGGCGCGCTGATGCAGGATACAGAAAATACAGCCTCTTTGCGCCAGCACTTAAAAGCCATCGGCGATATTGAGCGCCTGGTAGCCAAAGTACCTTTAAAAAAGATCAGCCCCAGAGAGGTGGTACAGCTGGCCCGTAGCCTCAAACATACCGATGCGATCAAAGAAATGGCCGCCGGGATCGGGGAAAAAAGCTTAACACAACTGCTCGAGAATATCCAGCTTACGCAGGACGTTCAGGCAGTCATCGGGCAATACATCAAAGAAGAACCTTCGGTAAGTATCCAGAAAGGAAACGTGATCCAGGACGGACTGGATGAAGAGCTGGATAACCTGAGGCAGATCGCTTACAACGGGAAAGAATACCTGAACCAGATACAGGAAAAGGAAAGTGCTGCTACCAGCATTCCTTCTCTGAAAATTGCCTTTAATAACGTATTCGGCTACTACCTGGAAGTGACGAATACCCATAAAGATAAAGTGCCGGAACATTGGATCAGGAAGCAGACCCTGGCCAATGCAGAACGCTATATTACCCCGGAATTAAAATCATACGAAGAGAAGATCCTGGGAGCAGAAGAGAAGATCTACGCGCTCGAAGTCCGGCTGTATGATGAACTATTGGATAAACTGCAACTGGCCCTGCGCACCATGCAACTCAATGCCCAGATCGTGGCACAGGTCGATTGCCTGCAAAGCCTGGCCCAGATAGCCGTTCAGCACAACTATACACAACCCGAAATGTGTGAAGAGGCCATCCTCGACATCAAAGACGGTCGTCACCCCGTAATCGAGCAACACCTGCCACCGGGAGAACTGTACATTGCCAATGATGTATTCCTGGACCGCGAAGCCCAGCAGATCATCATCCTTACCGGTCCCAATATGAGTGGTAAATCGGCACTGCTGCGCCAGACGGCCCTCATCACCCTTATGGCACATATGGGCAGCTTTGTACCGGCAAGCGCGGCAAAGATCGGCCTGACGGATAAGATCTTTACCCGCGTAGGCGCTTCAGATAACCTGAGCGGCGGAGAATCTACCTTTATGGTGGAGATGAACGAGACCGCCAGCATTGTGAACAACGTATCCTCCCGCAGCCTGGTCTTGCTGGATGAGATCGGCAGAGGTACCAGTACCTACGATGGTATTTCCATTGCCTGGTCGATCGTAGAATATATTCAAAAACACCAGACCCGCGCCAAGACCATATTTGCGACCCACTACCATGAGCTCAATGAGCTCGAGCATAAGCTCGACCGGGTAAAGAACTATCATATCTCCCATAAAGAGACGGCCCATAAAGTGATCTTCCTGAGAAAGCTGGCACCGGGCGGCAGCCGCCATAGCTTTGGTATACAAGTGGCTAAAATGGCCGGTATGCCTAATGACCTTACGCGCAGGGCAGAAGAGATCTTGTCTATACTGGAGGAAAAAGGTAAAGACGAACACAGCACCGGGAATAAAATGAAGAAAGTGCATACCGATACGTTCCAGTTGAATATTTTTGACGGGCTGAGTACCGACCTGAGCCGCATCCGCGAGATCCTGTTTGCTACAGATATCAATACCCTTACACCCGTAGAGGCATTGATGAAACTGAATGAATTAAAAGACGTAATAAAAGTATACCAGGATTAAGCATAATGGACTATTTTTTTGAGCAAAGCTATCAGCAACTGATCGCCAGGGAGCGCAACCTTCCTATGGCAGAATATGAACAATGTACCTTCCGTAACTGTGATTTCTCCGCTGCCAACCTGAACCGTTTTAAATTCATCGATTGCAAATTCATCGATTGCAACCTGAGTATGGCCTCCCTTGCAGATACCGTCATGAACAAGGTGGTCTTTGAGCGTTGCAAGCTTTTGGGACTGCATTGGTTCCAGTGCGACCGCTTCATGTTTGCCGTGTGGTTCAAAGAAAGTGCCCTGTCCAATAGCTCCTTTTACGGGTTCAATATTAAAAAGACCGTGTTTGAAAAATGCGATCTTAAAGATGTCGACTTTAGCGGTGCCGATATGACGGAATGCAAATTAAAAGGCTGTGACCTGCTCCATGCGATGTTTGATAATACCACACTGATCAAGGCAGACCTGAGTACTGCTTTTAATTTTTCCCTAAATCCCAACCTGAATAAACTCAAAGGAGCGCAATTCAGCCGGGATAATATAAGCGGACTTTTAGACGTTTTTCAAATTAAAATCGTTTAGATTTTCCAAAACGGGAATTTCATATTAGTTTCGAATCAGATTGTAAAGGCTGGATGTTATAGACATCAGCCTTTATTTATAAATTGTATATTATGAGTTTTAAATATTTCGCTGCTACACTGCTGGCTTTCGGAAGCGGGAAGGCCCTGGCCCAGATCCCCTACAAACCTTACTTTCAGCAGCGTGTAGACCATGTGATCCGGGTAGAGCTAGATGATAAAACGCATTTCCTCTCCGGGGATATGACCATGCATTATACCAATAACTCACCGGATACCCTGGAGTATATTTATATGCACCTTTATCCCAATGCCTATAGCGTAGACAACAGTGCCTATTCCAGGCAGTCCGTAGAGAACAGGAGCACACAACATTATTTAGCTAAAAAATCAGACTGGGGATTTATCGACAGCCTGTCCTTTCAGCAGGACGGCATGAGTGCGAAGATCGTAATGACCAATGATGTCGACATCATCAGGATACTGTTGCCGCAACCGATCCTGCCGGGGCAGAGCAGCGAGATAAGTACCCCTTTCAGGGTCAAGATACCGAAAACATTCTCCCGTCTGGGCCATGAAGGCAATAGCTACCAGATCTCCCAATGGTTTCCCAAGCCTGCCGTATATGATAAAAACGGCTGGCATCCCATGCCTTATTTAGACCAGGGAGAGTTCTACTCAGAATACGGCTCCTATGACGTAAGCATTACCTTGCCGCAAAACTATGTGGTCATGGCAACGGGCAACCTGCAGACCGAATCAGAAGAGCAATGGCTGGATGAAAAAGTAAAGCAGGCCATTGTAGATTCTTTTAAGACCTCCGTTAAAGGCAAAATTCCCTCTTCCGAAACTAAGAAAACGATCCGTTACACAGAAGATAACATCCATGACTTTGCCTGGTTTGCCGATAAAGCCTGGATGGTGAGGAAAGATACCGTGGCCGTTCCCGGCAGCGACCTGGTCAGTACCGTATATGCGGCCTACAACCCGGCTTCGCATCAATCCTGGGCTTCATCTGTGAAAGCCACCAAAGATGCCGTGCGGCTCTATAGCAGGAAAGTAGGTCCTTATCCCTATAGAACCGTCAAGGTGGTGGAAGGCGCTTTAAGTGCCGGAGGCGGGATGGAATATCCCACCGTTACCGTGATCTCCCCGGGCAATGGCGGTATGAATGATATTGTCGTGATCCATGAAGTAGGGCATAACTGGTTCTATGGCATCCTGGGTTCCAATGAAAGAATGTATCCCTGGATGGACGAAGGCATCAACAGTTTTTATGAAAAAGTAGTAGTAGATACCGCTGCCAACAAAAAGAAAGGGCCTTTAGAAGACCTGGAAAGCAGGAGCTATGCCATTACCATGGCTACCCGCCAAAGTATGGCCGCAGGCCTGCCATCGGCAGCGTATACCAATCCTGCCTATGGTATTGATGTTTATGGTAAGGCCCCGGCCTACCTGAAATGGCTGCAGGAGTATATGGGAGCAGAGCATTTCGATGCAGCCATGAAAGAATATTTTGATACCTGGAAATTCAAACACCCGCAACCAGAAGACTTTGCAGCCATGTTTCAAAAACACAGCAGCAAAAGCCTCGACTGGTTTTTTACCACCGGTCTGCATAGCGACAAACCGGTTAACTACGCCATAAAAGGAATTAAAAATACACAGGAAGGGAAACTGGTACGCATCAAAAATAAAACAGGCTTTGAAGCCCCGGTAGCGATACAGGTAGACAGCAGTGCACAGCTGTACTGGACAGAACCGTTCAAAGGTACTACTACATTGCTGGTCAAAGAGGAGTTTAAAAAAGTACAGATCGCCCCCTTTATCCCCGATTATTACCTGCCGGATAATAGCAATAAAAGGACCTTTTCTATAAAACCATTAGGCTCCCTCAGCCAGTCGCTGAGCAATAAAATGTTTATTGCCCCGGCATTAGGCTATAATGTCTATGACCGGTTTATGCTTGGCCTGAGTTTACATAATGTGCAGATGCCTGAGCGCAGTTTCCAATACTTTTTAGCACCCATGTACAGCTTTAAAGCCAATACCATAGTAGGTACAGGCGTAATCAGTAAAGCATTTTACCCCGGTTCCGGCTTGTTCCGCGAGATAGATCTTAACCTGGAAGGAAAACGTTTTTCTTACAGCAGGACCTTCCTCGAAGATTATGATAACCCCAGACAGCAATACCTTAAAGTGGCCCCCGAGTTGAGGTTTATATTCCGGAAATCCAACCCGAGAAGCCCGGTGAATCAATACCTTTCTTTAAAAGGATATTATATACAAGAAGGTACTTTTGCATTTGACCAGGTAGACAGTAATGTCTATCATCCCCGTAAGGATGGGTACAATACCCATATGTATGGCAGGCTCAGATATGAACTAGAAAACCGCAGAACCTTCAATCCTTTCAGCTTCAGCGCAGAGGTGCAGGCAGGAGAGACCTTTGCCAAACTGAGTGCTACCGCAGACCTTAAAATTGATTATTTCTATAAAAAGAAAGCCATTTATTTAAGAGCCTTTGGCGGTAAGATGGTCCACTTCAACAGCGATCCTTCAGACAATAACCGATACAGTTTTGCTGCAACCTATTCCGGCTGGAACGATTACCTGTACGATAAAACCTTCCTGGGCCGTAACCTGTCCAATACTTTTGCTGCGCAGCAGATCTATATGCAGGAGGGCGGAATGAAGCTACCCACCTTAATGTATGCCAACCAGATAGGCCTGAGTAATGACTGGATGTTTGCCTTTAATGTAAAAGTGGATGTGCCCATAGGCTTGCCGGTCCAGTTGTTCGCAGACTTCCTGACGATTGCAGATGCTAAAAATGTAAACCCCAATGGCAGCAAATGGTTATATGATGCCGGTGTATCCTTTACCCTCTTTAAGTTTGCCGATGTGTATATCCCGGTATTGATGAGTAAAGAATACCAGGATTACAAGACCTCGGTATTGGGTGAAAATGCCTTCTTTAAAACCATTACCTTCAAGTTTGACCTGGACAAGGTTTACTGGGCCAGGATGCAGCGTAAGCTCTTAGGAATGTAGTCGAAAGGACGGTTATTGTCTGTCTTGACTTTCCTGCTTCGACAGGCTCAGCATGACATCTGTTCAACGGGGTAATTTTTCGCAGTCCTGTCACCCTGATCCCCGTCGAAGGGTTAAGCGCAGTTTGTCATCACGAGCGAATGAATAGAGCTAAGTAATCAATACTGCTCATTTTTTCGAGTGAATGAAATATTTCGGGGAATGATCAATCCCCATTCGTCATCCCGAGCGTAATGCAATGGAGTCGAGGTATCTTTATTAATTATTATAAGGAGATTTCTCCGCTCGCTGTCGCTTGGTCGAAATGACGTTCGTTGCTCTTTCTCGTGAGGGTGGTCAATGGGTGAGCCTTAGCTCGTCATCCCGGGCGTAATGCAATGAAGCCGGGGGATATCAATGCCGCATAAAACCTATAAGGTTTCAAAAACCTTATAGGTTTACAAATATCTTATAGGCTTACAAATACCGGAAAGAAAAAACATACTAAAAAAGCCCCGGAAGATCCGGGGCTTTTTGTATCATATACACGAAGTGTACTTATTTTTTAGGAGTTGTTTTCTTAGCTGCTGTTGCTGCTGTAGCAGTTGTAGCAGTAGCTTTTGCTGCAACCGGTTCTTCTGCTTTAGTTTCAGTCACTACCTCTTCTGGTTCGTTAACGTTCACTTCAAGCATTTTCTCCAATTGACGTACCTCTTTTTTCAGTTCATAGATCGTTTTGTACAACTCATCTAATTCTGATTTTGTAGCTACCGGGAAACCAGTCAGCATTTTTTCAGATTGCAATTCAAACTCCTTACGTAATTTTAATTGCATAGCACTTACCTCTGCCATCAGTTGGCTGTAATCGTCGCTTTCAAATAATTCTACATAAACTTTATCACCGATGTTCAACCACTCTTGGTACAAGGCAGTGATGTTGTTGATCTCAACACCGTTCTCCATTTTGCTGATGATATTGTCCACCAGGGAGTCTACTACTTTCTGACCTTGCTGGTACACCATATATTGCATTTCTGCATTTTTGATGTTGTAGATCGCAGTTTTATCCACGATAGCAGACCAGTCACTGGCGCTTTTCGTGTATTGATTAGGTGTGCTCATTTTTGCCAGGGGAGAGATCGCATTGGCAAAAGTTTGCTGCATATTAGTATATACATTAGCTGCATTTTCAAAAATGTTCTGACCGGCAAATGGGTTCATATTTTGAAAAGCTTCATTCGCTTGCTGGTAAGCATTTCTTCCTTGCCCGGCAAGATCCTTAAATGAATTCTGGAACATTTCAGTAGCTTGTTGGAAATACTGACGCGTATCATCTGTATTGAAACCGAAATAATTATTCATTAAATCTTTATAAGCATCAAAGTTGAAGTTCTTTTTAAACTCTTCTGCATTGAAGGTTTTGTCCTGGATAGATTTCCAGAAAGGTAACCACATTTCATAGAATTTAGTGAAGCCGGAAGATACATTCATCATATTAGAAAAAGCATCTTTGCTGCCTGCACTTTGTAAATTCTCTGTCAACTGGCCAAAAGAATTTTTCATTAACTCCTGGTATTGATTGAAGAAACCCGTGAAGTTTTCATTTTGTGATTTGAATGAATCCATCATCGTGTTAGGATTGAACTGGTTCATCAGGTTAGCCCAGCTATTCGCAGTTTGCATCTGGCTGTACCATTTATTCCAGTTGTTGAAAGCGTCCATTGGGTTCATTTTGCTGAAATCAGCATTCGGTGTATTATTTTTTAAGAAATTCTGGTTCATTTCCCAGCCTTTCTTGGCCATTTCTACCTGGTTGTTCAACCAGTTCTGGTAGTAAGAACCTGCTTTTTCAAAACTTTCTTTAGCTGTTTTAGTAGCGTTATCTACTTTTTCAGTAGAACCTGCAAATGTTTTCTTTTGTTGCTCTAACCAGTTTTTGTAGAATTCTCTACCTTTTTCCATGCTATCGCTAACGAATGAATTGTTGCTGGTCGCTTTTTTAGTGGTTTCAATTACATTGTCCACCAATTTTTGTTGTGCTTCCAATACGGTCTCTACGAAATTTTTGTTGTCTGTAGCCATTGTTTTGGTTTTTTATAAATGAGTTAAACTGTTTTTTATGATCAATATGAGGCAAAATTATAATGCGAAACCGTCTTCTGCAAGGAATCTGTATTAATTTGATATGAAATTAATGTGTTGTTTTATTGTTTAATTTGTATTTTATTGATTTATAAATAATTAAACATTAATAATTAACAATTAATCATTATTATAAGCGATTTAGCTTATAAAATAATCTTCACCTTCCTCAGAAACCAGTTTTTACATTTTCAAAACACTATTTCCACTAACTTCGGCAATCCTTTTTAAGATTATGTTTATGCGAGCGTTCAGATTATTGTTATTGGCGATCCTGTTGCCTGGATTTTTATCTGCTGCAAGGGCCCAGAAAGTGCCTGAAGTGATGAAAACCTCCTTTTCCAAAACTTCCTTAAGTCAATATGTATATACGCCTTCCGGCGATTCCCTCAGGATGAGCAAGGTGCTGGATAAGTATAAGAAGCAGGTAGTGGTTCTGGACCTCTGGGCAGGCTGGTGTAAAGACTGTATCGGCGTAATGGAAGACAATAAAGCACTGAAAGCAAAATACCCCGGCGTTAAATTTGTCTACCTCTCGCTGGACCGATCGGATACGGCCTGGCAAAAAGCCATGAACAAACATGGTCTGAGCGGCGAGGCCAATTACTGGTTTAAAGAAGGCTGGAAAAATAATTTTACCAATTATATAGACCTGAACTGGATCCCAAGATATATGGTACTGGACAAAAAAGCCAGAATCTCAGGCTATTATCTCGTGCACCCCAAAGATCCCGCATTTACTGCGTTGCTGGATCGTTTAACAAAGTAACTAATGTTTCTCATTGGTAGTATTTTTTTACTAAATTGCGTGATTAACTTTTGATTAAAAATAACAATGAACAGATTTCTGGTTTTATTGCTCAGCTTGTTTGCAAGTCTGAATACTGTAGCTCAAATACAAAAAGATCCTACCAAATGGAGCTACGAGGTAAAGAAAAAAGCAGGTAAAGAAAATACTTACGACCTTGTTTTTAATGTAAAACTTGATCCTCATTGGCATTTGTGGGCTTTCGAACCAGGTGGCGACGGTATGCTGATCTCTCCGAGTTTTGACTTCAAGAAAAATCCTGACGTTAAACTGATCGGGAAAGTAAAAGAGGCCGGCAAAAAGATCAGTAAAGATTTTGACGGCGAAGAGGGTGATGAGCACATGTTTGAAAACAATGTGACCTATACCCAAACCGTAGAAGTAAAACAGAATACAACGATTACCGGTAAGCATATTTACCAGTCCTGTGATGAGACCCGTTGTCTTTCACCGGTGACCAAACCATTCAGTTTTGTCATAAAAGATGCGATCGCTAAAGTGGACACAGCTGCCGGAGCTGAGGACAGTATAGCATTGGCTGCAGCTGCTGAAGACACAGCTGCGCAGCACAAAGATTCTGATTCAAGCGCTATTGCGGCAAATCATCCCGGCAGCGGAGCTGCAGGTAATACAAACGGTACGGCTGATGCCGGTACAAACGGTCCTGCTGCTAAAGATAAGCCCGGTTCCGGTTCCCTCTGGATGGTATTTATTACCGGCTTAGGAGCAGGCTTACTGGCCGTATTGACCCCATGTATCTATTCTATGATACCAATTACCGTGAGCTTTTTTACCAAAAAAGTAAGCTCCCGTTCCCAGGGCATCAAGAAAGCCTTATTTTATTCCTTATCCATCATTGTTATTTTTACCGTTTTAGGTTTAGGTATTACAGCCGCTTTCGGGGCTAATGCCTTAAACAACCTATCCACCAACTGGATCGCCAATATGGTGTTCTTCGCCATATTCATGGTATTTGCCTTCTCCTTTCTGGGCGCTTTTGAACTCACCTTACCGGCCAGCTGGTCGAGCAGGATGGGTTCCAAGTCCAACAGCAGCAGCTATGGCGGTATCTTCTTTATGGCCCTGACCCTGGTGATTGTTTCCTTCTCCTGTACCTCTGCCTTTATCGGTGGGGTAGCGGTGATGGCGAGCAATGGCGGCCGTATGGGACCATTGGTAGGTTTTGGTAGCTTCGGTTTAGGCATAGCCTTGCCTTTTGCCATCTTTGCCACCTTCCCTTCTTACCTTAAAAATTTAGAAAAACCGGGTGGCTGGCAAAATGCCCTTAAAGTAACCCTTGGTTTTGTAGAGCTGGCCCTGGCCATGAAGTTCTTATCCAATGCAGACCTGGCACAGGGATGGCGTTTGCTGGACCGTGAAGTGTTTATCGGTATCTGGGTGATCCTGGCTATCCTGCTTGGTCTTTATCTTCTTGGTAAACTGACCTTCTTCCATGACAGTGAATTACCAAAAAACCACTTTGGCATTGCTTACCTTTCCGTGCCGCGCTTAATGCTGGCTATTACTTCTTTTGCTTTTGCAATCTATCTTTTACCGGGTATGTGGGGCGCTCCATTAAAAGCCTTAAGCGCTTTTGTGCCGCCGATGGGTACCCAGGACTTTGTCTCCGGAGGTGGCGGAAGTACCGCAGCTCATGGAGATGCCAAAGGACCGAGGCCGGTGAAATATGTAGACAAATTGCACATGTATGAGCCTAATGTGGCTAAGGAACATGGCCTGGTTACCTATTTTGATGTAGATGAAGCTAAAGCAGCCGCTAAAATCCTGAAAAAGCCGCTCATGATCGACTTTACCGGCATTACCTGTGTGAACTGCCGTAAGATGGAAGGACAGGTATGGTCCAATCCTGAGGTGATGAAAATGATGAAAGAAGACTTTGTGGTTGTATCGCTGTATGGTGATTATGATAAAGAAGACCTGCCTAAAGAAGAGCAATTTTTCTCTAAAGCATTAAATGCAAAAGTAGTGACCCTGGGCGATAAAGTAGATGACTACCAGGCTTCCCGCTTTAATTCAAATACACAACCCTTTTACTTCTTTATAGACGAAAATGATGTGCAGCTTCATCCGAAAGGATATGAGTATGACCCTTCGGTGCCTAAATTTATTGCACACCTGAAAGAAGTCATTGCAAAATACAAGGAACTGCATCCTTAAAATTTTTTCATATGGAATAACGTTGTTGGAAGAAAGTATTCCGGCAACGTTTTTTATTTATAGCAATTCATGTCTTTTATAAGATTATCGGTCCAAAAAATTTTGTATCAGTTGCTGATCCTGGTCTTGTTTTATACCTTGTTCAGGGGCTTGTTCTATGCATTCAACCTATCAGAAATACAGGCGGTTGACAAAGGACAATTATGGTCAGTCATAAAGGGCGGACTGAGGTTTGACCTGGCGGCCATCATGTACCTGAATGCGCTTTGGATCTTGCTGACCTTAGTCTTTCCATTGGACATTAAACAAAAAGCGCTGCGGCATTTCATCTCCTTTACCTTCTGGTTTCCCAACACCATAGCCTTTTTACTGGAGATCAGCGACTGGGTGTACTTTAACTTCAACCGTAAACGCGCTACCATAGAGATCTTTGACCTCATCTTTTCCAAAGGCGATTTCCTGAATTTGTTGCCCAATTACCTGCAGAAATTCTGGTTTGTACCCATCATTGCTGTGCTTGCCATTGCCTTGCTGATCTGGTCTCATAAATGGCTGAACCGCCGTTTTACGGCACGATGGCGCATCTTTGTTCAGCTGAATTTCAGGAATAATCGTACAGATCGTTTTGTCCTCAGGCCACTGTGTATCTTGTTGCTGGCAGGCATCGCGGTAATACTGATCCGCGGTGGTTTCCAGCTGCAGCCTATAGCCAACCGTACCGCGGTGCTGTACACCAGTCCGGCACAGTCGCCCCTGGTGCTGAACACGCCCTTTTCCATCATCAGTTCGCTGGAAAGCGGCCGGCTGGAGGACGTTCATTTTATGGAAGATGCACAGGCCGATCAGCTCATCCAACCCATCAAGCAATACCACCAGGATCCCGGTTGGGCCAAAAAGAATGTTGTGGTTATTGTCTGGGAGAGTTTTTCCAAAAGATATACTAAAGAAGGGGGCAGTATAGGCGTTACCCCTTTCTTTGACAGTTTGAGTGCAAAAGGACATTTATTTACCAATGCTTATGCCAATGCTTTAAGGTCTAATGAAGGTGTACCGGCTATTTTTTCCGGTTTCCCGGCAATGATGGAAGGTCCGGCGATCAATTCTATCTATGCCAATACTGTCGTAGATGCCTTACCGGCACTGCTTAAAGCAGAAGGCTACACCACTGCATTTTTCCATGGAGGCACTAATGGCACTATGGGTTTTGATGTGTATGCTAAAAGAGCTGGTTTTGATCACTATTTTGGCAGGACAGAATATGCCAATGAAAAAGATTTTGACGGTACCTGGGGCATCTGGGACAAGCCCTTCCTGGACTTTGCCCTTCAGAAAATAAGTACTTTTAAACAACCGTTTTTTACGGGCATTTTTACCCTTACCTCTCATGTGCCCTTTCATGTGCCTAAAGGCTTTAAACCCACGGCACCGGGCTTTGACCGGGATATTGAGATCAGTATGAATTATACCGACTGGGCATTGTCGCAGTTCTTTAAGCAGGCTGTAGCCCAGGAATGGTATCATAATACAGTATTTGTCATTACTGCCGATCACACCAATCCTTATGTAGATAATCCCTTCCAGGGCGAGGGCCTGGGCAGGTACCAGGTGCCCATCCTGATCATAGATCCGGGCAATGCTGCCCTAAATGAAAAAGACAGTACGCTGGTGCAACAGTTGGATATTATCCCTTCTGTGCTGGATTACCTCAAATATCCTAAACCCTTTTTTGCATTGGGCAACAGCGCCTGGGATAGCTTGGCCAATCGTTTCTTCATCACCTACCTGTCCGGGAATTATAATATGATCCGGAACGGCTATCATATCAAAACAAAAGGATTTGATATGGCTGAGATCTACCGCTATCCCCAGGATAGTGCCGATACGCAGAATATCTACGTACAGGAAAAGAACGCCTTGCCCGTAAAGGAGACCGAAAGCTATTTTAAGGCATTGATACAAATACTGCACAAAGGCATGATTAATGATCGGTTAAGTCTGCATACTTACCCTGCAAAGAGCGGAACACAATAGTTTTTTCGTTATTTTTGTAGGATATAGACTAATTGAAAAAACTGCATGCAAGTCCCTATTTTAAGTAAAGAACAGATTGCCCGTAAGATAAAAAGAATGGCTTATGAGATCTGGGAAGAAAACAGCAAAGAGCAGGAAGTCATCATTTTTGGCATCGCCGAAGGTGGCGCCGTTTTGGCATCTTCCTTAAAAAAGGTTTTAGACAAAGAGTCTGACCTTAAAACTACACTAGAGATCCTGAAATTAGACAAGAACGACGTTACCAGCTTTAACTATACTCCTTCTGCTGATATTAAGGGCAAGAGTATCGTAATAGTTGATGATGTAGCCAATTCCGGGAAAACTTTATTGTATGTGATGAAGCCGCTGCTTGATTTTGCACCCAAGAAGATCCAGCTGGTGGTACTCGTGGACCGGAAGCATAAAAACTATCCTGTGGTGCCCGATGTGATCGGTTTTTCTGTAGCTTCCACTTTACAGGAGCATATTCTCGTCAGTTGCGAAGGCGACAAGATTACGGGCGCATTTTTAGAATAAGTCAAAATGGCGCTAAAATTTTGTTTGTATGATTATTGCTGACGATATAGTATTATCTTAGCACATACAAGGTTTAGATCTGGAGCGAAGGATAGAACGAATTGTTAACGAATTAATCAAAGAAAAAATGGATTCGAATTTCTCACAAAGAGTGAAAGATATTATCTCTTACAGCCGGGAAGAGGCTATAAGACTGGGTAATCCTTTTATCGGAACGGAGCATTTTCTTTTAGGTATCTTAAGGGAAGGTGCAGGCACGCCTACGCATATCTTGAACGCTATGAATGCTGATATGAACGGCATTAAAAATGATATTGAAAACCTGATCAGAGACACCGACAGCAATGGGCAGCAGGTAACCAACCTGCCTTTGACCCGCCAGGCGGAAAAAGTGATCAGACTGGCGATACTGGAAGCTAAAGCACTGAAAAGTACGATAGTGGAAGCAGAGCACCTGATGTTATCTATCTTGAAAAACAAAGAAAGCGCTACCGCAGAAGTATTGAAAGGATATAGTATCACCTATGACAAGTTCATCGAAGAACTGTCTCATATTATGGGCGGCGATGTGAGCGGTCAGGGTGAAGGAGATGGTGGTGGCGGTGGCTACGACTATGAAGGGGATGAGCCTAAGCAAAAACCGGCAAATCCCGGGAACAGCAAATCCAAAACCCCGGTTCTGGACAACTTTGGCCGTGACGTTACCCGCATGGCAGAGATTGGCAGCTTAGATCCTATCGTAGGTCGTGAAAAAGAGATCGAGCGTGTATCGCAGATCTTGTCGCGCCGTAAGAAAAACAATCCTATCCTGATCGGTGAACCTGGTGTGGGTAAAACAGCGATCGTTGAGGGCCTGGCTTTACGTATTGTACAGCGCAAAGTGAGCCGCGTACTTTTCGATAAGAGAGTCATCTCCCTCGACTTGGCAGCCCTGGTTGCCGGTACCAAATACCGCGGACAGTTTGAAGAGCGCATGAAAGCAATCATGAATGAACTGGAAAAAAACAAAGATGTGATCCTGTTTATTGATGAGATCCATACGATCGTAGGTGCCGGTGGCGCAAGCGGTTCCCTGGATGCTTCCAATATCTTCAAGCCGGCATTGGCGCGTGGCGAACTGCAATGTATCGGTGCATCCACTTTGGATGAATACCGTAATAATATTGAGAAAGATGGTGCCTTAGACCGTCGTTTCCAGAAAGTATTGATCGAAGCACCTTCTATTGATGAAGCCATCACGATCTTAAATAACATCCGTCCCAAATACGAAGAGTTCCATAACGTTAGCTATGACCAGGAAGCGATTGAAGCCTGTGTGAAGCTGAGTGAGCGCTATATGACCGATCGTTTATTGCCGGATAAAGCTATTGATGTATTGGATGAAGTAGGGGCACGTGTGCACCTGAAAAATATCAATGTGCCGCAGAACGTACTGGAACTGGAAGCGAAGATCGAAGATATTAAACTGGAGAAGAACAGGGTAGTGAAAAGCCAGCGCTTTGAAGAGGCTGCTGCTTTGAGAGACCGTGAGAAAAAACTCGGGGAAGAACTGGAAAAAGCAAAACAGGACTGGGAAGAAGAGGTTAAGAATAAGCGTTACCCGATCACAGAAGAGGATATTGCAGAGGTGATCAGCATGATGACCGGTATCCCTGTGATGAGAATGGTAGAAGCAGAATCTGAAAAACTGCGTCGTATGGGCGATGATCTTAAAGGGTCTGTAGTAGGCCAGGATGAAGCGGTAGGTAAGGTAGTGAAAGCTATTCAGCGTAACCGTGTAGGCTTGAAAGATCCTAAGAAACCGATCGGTTCCTTTATCTTCTTAGGCCCTACTGGTGTGGGTAAAACAGAGTTGGCCCGTACATTGGCCCGCCAGATATTTGACAGTGAAGATGCGCTGGTGCGTGTGGACATGAGTGAGTACATGGAGAAATTCTCTTTGAGCCGCCTGATCGGTGCGCCTCCGGGATATGTGGGTTATGAAGAAGGCGGACAACTGACGGAAAAAATCCGCAGAAAGCCTTATTCTGTAGTCCTGCTGGATGAGATCGAGAAAGCACATCCTGATATTTTCAATATCCTGTTGCAGGTGTTGGATGACGGACAGCTGACAGACGGATTGGGTAGAAAAGTAGACTTTAAGAATACCATCATCATCATGACCTCTAATATTGGTGTACGCCAGTTGAAAGAGTTCGGAGATGGTGTAGGTTTTGCTACCTCTGCCAAGACTTCCAATACAGAAGAGAACAACCGTGCGGTGATTGAAAAAGCGCTTAAGCGTACCTTCAGTCCTGAGTTCCTGAACCGTATTGATGATGTGATCATCTTCAATACCCTGACAGAAGCGGATATCAATGTGATCATCGATATCATTATGAAAGGTGTGTTGAACCGGATGAAAGATCTCGGATTCTCCCTGACACTGACTGACTCGGCCCGTAAATTCCTGGTAGAAAAAGGTTATGACCAGCAGTTTGGTGCAAGACCGCTGCACAGGGCTATTCAGAAATACCTTGAAGATCCTTTGGCAGAAGAAATTCTGAGCAAAAATCTTGGGGAAGGAGATAAAGCGCATGCTGATTTTGATGAAGCCACAGGAAAGATCGTATTTAAGATCACCAAACCCGGTGCTAAAAAGTCTGCCAAACCAAAGGGCAGCAGTGCCACACCGGAGGCAGATGATGCCAAATCTGAAGAATAATCCGTTGATTTTTTAATATACGATAAGCCTTGTCATTTTTGACAAGGCTTATTTTTTTATGCCAGGTATTTTATACCTAACTTATTGATTTTTATTTAATTGTTAGTCTATTTGGAATGACTTTTATGAATAGTGTTCTGGCGGACACGCATCAATTTGTTATTAATATTTTTATAATGCTTAATGTGCTTTATATTGCAGTACATTTTAAAGATTATGAAATATATATTGATCGTTTTATTTATACTCAGCAGTCCCTTGATTTATGGCCAGGATACGCTTTTTTATAAAGGAAATGAACAGGTGAACAACAGGGAAAGTTGTACTTATTTCCAGTTTGATACAAAGAATAAAAAGAAGGACCTGTATACCACAAAATCTTATTATAAGGACGGGAGGAAACGTTCGGTTTTTACTTATGTGATCAATGAAAAGGGCTTTAATACCCTGCATGGAAAGAAGCGCCAGTGGTTTGAAAACGGGCATAAAAAGCAGGTTGCTTCATATAAGAACGGTCAGTTGAATGGTAAAGTGAGCTCTCATTATGCCAATGGGAAGATCAAGCGCCGGGATGTGTACAAAAACGGTGCGTTGGTGAAAGGTAAATGCTGGGATGAACAGGGGCATGAGGTAGCACACAAACCGTTTTTTGTCAAAGCAGCTTACGCCGGAGGGGATGGTAAGCGTCAACGCTTCTTCCTGGACCATTTACGCTACCCGGCAGTTGCCCGGGAAAATGAAATACAGGGTAAGGTGATCCTCGATTTTGTCATTAAAGAAGACGGTTCCATAGAGGGAATTAAAGTAGTACAATCAGTACATGAAGCATTAGACCTGGAAGCAAAAAGGGTTATTGGCACCATGCCTAAGTGGATCCCGGCTTCAGAAGATGATGAACCGGTAAGGTCTTATTTCCAGATCCCGATCCAGTTCCGCTTGCAATAGCTGAGCTTATTTTAAAGGAAACTATTTTCATTTAATACTGTTCAAAATGAAAAGGATATTATTCATTCCATTATTGATTTTAATACACAGCTTCTCCTTAAAGGCACAGTTAAACCTGAACGTGACAGATAGTACTGTGTGCAAGGGAACCTCCTTCCAGGTTTGTGCCAATATCCCCCCGGTAAATCTTTCCGGGCTGAATTTCGATGACCGTTTCTCGGCAGTCATCAATATAGGCTTTCCCTTTACTTTTTACGGGCAGACGGTGACACAGTGCGTGATCTCCGAAAATAATTTCATCACTTTTGATCTTGGGTTTGCCAATTTAGCTTCTGCTAATTACACTTATAATAATTCTTTGAGCGCCGGGGAGTTGAACCGGGCGATCCTGTTTCCCTACCAGGATGTGGATATATCTTTCGGAGGTACCATCAGGTATATGACCGTGGGGCAGGCACCCAACCGGAAGTTTGTGGTCGAGTTTTGCGATGTTGCTTATTTCTATACTAATTGCCATAATTTAAAAACAAGAAACCAGCTGGTGCTCTATGAAGGGACCAATGAAATTGAGATGCACCTGGGACAGGTGGCTTATTGCTCTGCCTGGCCTTTGTCAGGCCCTAACGGGCATGCGGTACAGGGAATCAGGGGAGGGGGGAATCAAATGTTTGTTACCGGCAGAGGCCCTAACAGTGCTCCCTGGACCGTAAACAGTACAGCTCCCCAGAGCTATAAATTCACACCATCCGGTGCCAATGCCTATACGCTCAATACAGTGCCTTACAGCCCGGTACCTTTTATTTTACAGAACCAGGGTGCTTATGCCTGGTATGCTGGTAATGCAACTACTCCTTTTGCGACTTCAGTTTGTGCCACGATTACACCTGATACGGCTATCGATTATTATGTAGTTAAATATACCGGTCCTGTAGGTTGCGGTGCCAGTAGCACGAGCACGCTATTAGATACGGTCCAGGTGAATTACCAGCCCATACAGGCCATAAAAGCACTCAGTTATTGTGCCAACCAGTTGCCGGCAAGCTGGAACGGGGTCACCATTCCGGCAGGGGCAAGTTCCAATACACATTATGATACCGTATTGATTCCGGGTAGCGGCAATGCCTGTGATACTAATTTTATTATTGACCTGACCGTAACGCCTTTAATTGTACCGGCGTTCAACCAGGTAGCGCCTGTTTGTACAGGTGCTGCTATTGCTGCCTTACCGACCACTTCAAACAATGGGATCACCGGTAGCTGGAGCCCTGCGATCAATAATACTACTACGACCACTTATGCCTTTACACCCGGTGCCGGGCAATGTGCGGGTACCACAACGATGACGATAGTGGTTACGCCTATCCTTACGCCAACTTTTACGCAAGTGGCTCCCGTATGTACCGGGGCAGCAATGAATCCATTACCGACAACCTCTAATAACGGGATTACGGGTACCTGGTCACCAGCCCTGAATAATACGCAAACCACTGTTTACACCTTTACGCCCAATGCCGGGCAGTGTGCAGGCACGGCTACGATGAGCATTGTAGTCAATCCCGTACTCACACCGACTTTTAATACGGTACCGGCTATTTGTGCCGGAGCTGCACTAAATCCTTTGCCGGGCACTTCATTAAACGGCATTTCCGGTACCTGGTCGCCTGCCCTGAATAATAGCCAGACAACTACTTATACCTTTACACCTTCTGCGGGACAATGTGGTACCGTCACTACGATGACGATTACTGTCAATCCTTCCATAGCGCCTACATTTAATGCGGTAGCGCCTATCTGTGCCGGGACGGCGCTTAGTGCTTTACCGACTACCTCTTTAAATGGCATCTCCGGTACCTGGTCGCCAGCTTTGAATAATACCGCAACCACCACCTATACCTTTACGCCTGGTACCGGGCAATGTGCCAGTACGGCAACGATGACCATCGTGGTTAATCCCGTGGCGACACCGGTTTTTACACAGGTAGCCCCTGTCTGTGCCGGAGCAACTATTGCCGCCTTACCGACTACTTCAAATAATGGGATCACCGGTAGCTGGAGTCCTGCAATCAATAATGCCACTACGACAACTTATACCTTTATACCCACTGCCGGACAGTGTGCCGCTACGGCAACGATGAGTATAGTTGTTAATCCTATCCTTACACCATCTTTTACGCAGGTAGCGCCTATCTGTATCGGAGGAACATTGAACCCTTTGCCCACTACCTCTAATAACGGCATAACGGGTACCTGGTCGCCTGCACTGAATAATAACCAGACGACCACTTATACCTTTACACCAGCCGCAGGGCAGTGTGCCGGCAGCACTACCATGACAATTAATGTCAATCCTTCTGTAGTACCTGCATTCAATACTGTAGCACCTATTTGCGCCGGAGCTGCTTTAAATGCTTTGCCCTTAACCTCCCTGAACGGTATATCCGGTACCTGGTCGCCAGCTTTGAATAATACAGCGACTACCACTTATACCTTTACTCCTAATGCCGGGCAGTGCGGCAGCCCGGTACAGCTTACGATACAGGTGATCCCGAATGTGACACCGGTATTTACGCAGGTAGCGCCTATATGCCCGGGAACGGCCCTGAATGCTTTGCCCACGACCTCCAACAATGGCATTAGCGGTACCTGGTCACCTGCCTTAAACAATATGATCACCACCACTTATACGTTTACACCAGGCAGCGGCCAAACCTGTGTATTGCCGGCAAGTATGCAGATCACGGTGTTGCCTTATTTAACCGGTCAAAGAAATATAACGATCTGTGAAGGCAGCTCCTACACGTTTAAGGGCATAACCTATACCAGTTCTGTTTCCGGGGTCAGCGATACGATTGCCAATGCAACAACTTGTGATAGTATTGTGACCCTGAACCTCACTGTTCGTCCTAAAACATATGGTACGGAGCAGGCGGTGATTTGCGAGGGTGCTGCTTACCTGTTCAATGGACAGAGCTATACCACTAATAATAATACCGCAAAAGATACACTGGTCAATCAATGGGGCTGTGACAGTATCGTAACGCTCAACCTGCAGGTCATGCCGGTAAACCCTACACTGGCCAGGGACACGGTGGAGGGCTGTGGTGTGGTGATGTATCAGGGTCAGCAGTATTTATCCAATGCTGAATTTATTGATACCCTGAGTACCGCATTGGGCTGTGACAGTATTTATAAAATAGTTACCGTATTGGTTTTCCCGGAATACCATGATACACTTGTACTGGATGTACCGGGTTGTGATAGTGCGGTCTACAACCAGCAGCGCTATTATGCATCCACACAGTTGAGCGAAGTTTATCGCACCGTTCATGGTTGTGACAGCCTGGTAAAGATCATCAATATTGACGTGCATCACTTTGAGCTGTCTGCTGTTGCTGATCCCGAAAGGCCTTATGCCGGGGAGTCTTTTACGATAGCAGCATTTGCTGCAAACAATGTGGCTTTTGATGTGCTGTCCTGGACCCCTGCAAGTTTATTTCCCAATCAGACGGCGAAAACGCAACGTATTGCATTAACGGAGCCATACCAGATCTTGGTAACGGGTAGCTCAAAAGGCTGTGTAGATACGGCGATCGTAAATATCGGTGACCTGCCTATTTATAGTACCGATGTGAAAATGCCCAATGCCTTCAGTCCGAACGGCGATGGTAAAAATGATGTGTTCAGGCCTGTATTTAAAATAGACCGGGCTTATACTTTGGAGCGCTTTTCTGTATATAACCGCTATGGCCAGGTGATCTATACTACTTCCAATGTGAATTCCGGCTGGGATGGATATTACAAAGGAAGGTTGCAAGACCAGGGTGTTTATTATTATATCGTCAAGATCAAGTTTATGGATGGTACAGAAAGGACTTTGAACGGTGATGTGACTTTGATCCGCTAAGTATTTACAGCCCTTTGCTGCTTCTTCGGCAGGCTCAGCCTGATTCAGTAGTCATCCCGTGCGAAATGAAAAGGAAGCCGAGGGATCTCGATGCCGGATAAAACCTATAAGGTTTCAAAAACCTTATAGGTTTAAGCGATTAAGTGATGTTTTTATTCGCTTTTATTCACCATTCACAATTAACCATTAATCATTCACCATTCATTTAAAGGATCTTTTCCAGGTAATGCTTATCTATGCCCCAGTAAGTTTTTATTTTATTCAATTCTTTTAGGAAATTTTCTTTGGCAACAGGAGCAGGGTTTTTCTTTTTCTGCGCGATGATGAGCACATTCTTAGGAGTATGCAGATCGGAAATGAAGTCCACTACTTTGGTATGGTAGCCATAGTATTCCAGGATCAGCGTGCGGATGCTGTCAGTGATCATCTCGGCCTGTCTTTCAAAAAATAAACCGTACTTCAGGATGAAGTCCATATCTGCAGCAGGCTGGCCCTGGCTCATGGCTTTACGGATCTGCTTATGACAACAGGGGGCCACAACGATCAGTTCGGCCTGGTTGTGGATGCCCTTGGCAATGGCATCGTCTGTTGCCGTATCGCAGGCATGCAGGGCGATGAGCACATCCAGCTTTTCCGGCTGGTAGTCTTCTATCACTCCTTTTTCAAAATGCAATCCTTCAAATGCCGACTCTGCGGCGATCTTATTGCAGAGGTCTACCATGTCCTGGCGGTATTCCACACCGGTCACTTTGGTCTTACGCTGCAATTCATTGCTCAGGTAATCATAGAGTGCAAAGGTAAGGTAGCCTTTGCCGGAGCCCATATCGGCTACGTTGATCGTACGCTCTGCCCCGAACTCTTTAAGCATAGAGCTGAGTATTTCGATGTAGTGGTTGATCTGTTTGTATTTGTCCTGTGCATTTTTGTAGACCTTACCTGTGGCATCGGTGATCTGTAAAGCATGGAGGTAAGGCTTATGCGTATCAGAGAGCTTTCTTTGCCTGGCCTTATCATGTGTTTCAGGCAGCAGCTCTTGCTGGCTGGCCTTTCTGCGGATAAACTTGCTATGACCTTGTTTATGAATACTTATTTCCTCATCGCCTTCCAGGGAAAACATAGTGATAATATGGAACTGAGCAGTCCCGAAATAGTTAGCGATCTCTTCCAGGGATGCAGAAATATCATAATTCTTAACAATGTCCCTCGTTTTATAGCGGTAGGTGAAACTTAATTTCGGGGTATTTTTAATGGATACTTTCTTAATGTAAATATTTTTCAGGTCTTCATCCCCTTTATATGCGCTCAGGGTAATCTTTATAAAACTACCGCTTTCCATGCGTTGAGAAAAGGCTGCTTCAAATTGTTGCCAGGCTGTTTGCATATAATATTGCTGTTTAAAGGTCTGAAAAGGATAAACCGTCAATGTCTCCAATCGGCCTTATGAGGGGCAGGGTGCTGGTGTACATTGACGGTATGTTTATCTGTAACCCGGTGTTGCCGGGAAAATTTTAGTGTTTAAAATGTCTCTGCCCGGTCATTACCATTACCAGGTTATTGGTCTGGCAATATTCAATGCTGTCTTTGTCCCTGATGGAACCTCCGGGCTGGATGAAGGCAGTAATACCGGCTTCATGTCCTATCTGTACACAATCATTGAACGGGAAAAATGCATCAGAGGCCAATACCGCACCGTTCAGGTCGAAATTGAACTGCCTGGCTTTTTCAATCGCATGTCTCAGGGCATCTACGCGACTGGTCTGTCCGCAACCTTTACCTACTAATTGTTTGTCTTTAACCAAAGCAATGGCATTACTTTTTAAGTGCTTGCAGATAATGTTGGCAAAAGTAAGGGCTTGTTTTTCTTCTTCTGTGGCAGTACGTCCGCCTACTTCTTCCCATTTCTCAAAGCTACCTTTGTCGAGGTCTTGTACCAGGGTACCGTTGAGTACCGATTTGAAACTCGTAGTCAGTAAAGAGGTGTTTTCTTTTAAAGCAAGTAAGATCCTGTTCTTCTTGGATTTTAAGATAGCCAGGGCTTCTTCACTATAGGCCGGGGCGATCAACACTTCAAAGAAGATCTCGTTAATCGCATTGGCTGTAGCGGCATCTACTTCTTTATTACATACCAGCACACCACCGAAGGCGCTTTCCGGGTCACCGGACAATGCGGCTTTCCAGGCATCATGCAGTGCTGTCCTGGCTGCTACGCCACAAACATTGGTATGCTTGATGATGCCAAACATAGCGTCTGTGCTGTCGGAGAAGTCAGCATGCAACTGAACCGCTGCATCTACATCTACCAGGTTGTTGTATGAAAGTTCTTTACCGTGTAATTGGTTGAATACCTCATCCAGGTTGCCATAAAAGGCTGCTGTCTGGTGCGGATTTTCTCCGTAACGTAAGCCCTGTTTGCTTTTCAGCGGCTGTATAATGGATGCATTAAAATAGTTGTTGATGGCAATGTCATAGTTCATCACTACTTCAAATGCTTTAGCTGCAAAAGTTCTTCTTTGCTCCAGGCTTAAAGCGCCTTCCTGGCTGTCTAATAATTCTTTTAATACTGAATAATCGTTTTTGTCTGCAATTACAGTAAGATCAGCGAAGTTTTTGGCCGCAGCACGGATCATGGAAGGACCGCCGATGTCGATCTTTTCAATGATCAGTTGCTCTTCATTGGTCTGCGCCAGGGTCTCTTCAAAAGGATAGAGGTCTACGATGACCAGGTCAATTTCCGGGATATTGTATTGACGCATTTCTTTCATGTCCTGCTCATTACTTCTGCGCCCCAGGATACCGCCAAATACGGTAGGGTGTAAGGTTTTTACCCTTCCGCCAAGGATAGCCGGGTAGGAGGTAATGTTTTCAACCGGGATGCAAGGAATATTCAGTTCTTCAATAAATTTTTGCGTCCCGCCGGTAGAGTAGATGTTGACACCCTGCTGGTTCAGCGTTTCCACCAATGGCCCCAGGCCATCTTTGTAGAATACAGAAATTAATGCAGATTGAATTTTCTTGTTTGACATAAAGCCTTGCTATTTTGAATATTAAATAAAATTAAGCTGCAAAGTTCTGTAAATTAATCTAGTATTCAAAAATCATGCTGTTTAATTATTTGCAGGCTATGCCCCAGATGTTTGTATGCCTTTGTATTTATATGCGTAACTATTTTTTATTCATAGCAAAATGCTTTTTTAATCTGTAGTTCATACCGGCCCGAACAAGGTTTTTTTAAAAAAACGTAAATTCGCTGGTTGATTTTATTTTTCAGGAGGTTTTACAGGCCTGAAGTAACATTAAAAATGACCGGATGAAACAGGTTCGTAATATATTTTATGTCGGTACCATCGCACTTTTTTCTGTGCTGATCTACTGGAGTGTCAGTAAAGGTGCAGGCCTGGAAGCCGGGAAGGAAATTGTGCGGCCCAATACGGAGGCGAGTCAGTGGGACACTTTCTTAATGAGTGTACAGGATAATTTGCATCATCCCCTGGCTTTATTGCTGGTACAGATCATTACCATTATTCTTGCTGCCCGGTTTATGGGCTGGCTGTGTACCAAGATCGGGCAGCCTACGGTGATCGGGGAGATGCTGGCCGGGATCTTGCTCGGACCTTCTTTACTGGGGCAGGTAGCGCCGGAGTTTTCAGCGGTCCTGTTTCCCATTACTTCCCTGGGCAACCTGCAGATGCTGAGCCAGATCGGTCTTATCTTTTTTATGTTTATCGTGGGCATGGAGCTGGACCTGAAAGTGTTGCGGAATAAGGCCAATGATGCGGTCGTGATCAGTCATGCGAGTATTATCATGCCATTTGCACTGGGTATCGGTCTTGCCTATTTTGTCTACGAGCAGTTTGCCCCCGAGGGCACGCAGTTCCTTTCTTTTGCTTTATTTATCGGTATTGCCATGTCTATAACTGCCTTCCCGGTACTGGCCAGGATCGTGCAGGAAAGGGGCATTCACAAAACCCGGCTGGGTACTATCGTGATCACCTGTGCAGCGGCTGATGATATTACGGCCTGGTGTTTACTCGCTGCGGTGATCGCTATTGTGAAAGCGGGCAGTATGTTGAGTGCTTTGTACATTATGGGCCTGGCAGCCATATATGTATTGGTGATGATCAAGGTGGTAAGGCCTTTTTTGCACCGGGTAGGTGCCTTGATCACGGCCAGGGGTATTGTCAGTAAACCTTATGTAGCGCTCTTTTTCCTGACGCTGTTATTGTCTGCTGTGGCTACAGAAGTGATCGGGATCCATGCTTTGTTCGGGGCTTTTATGGCAGGTGCCATCATGCCGGAGAACAATAAGTTCCGCGCTATGTTTATCGAAAAGATAGAGGATGTCGCGCTTATCGTTTTGTTACCCCTGTTTTTTGTGTTTACGGGTTTACGTACCCAGATCGGCCTGTTGAATGACTGGGAGCTCTGGAAATATACCTTCCTCATCATCCTGGTGGCGGTAGTAGGTAAGTTTGTGGGTTCCATGGTTGCTGCCCGGGTGGTGGGTCAGAACTGGCGCGACAGCCTGATGATAGGGGCGCTGATGAATACGCGCGGACTGATGGAACTGGTGGTGCTGAATATTGGTTATGACCTGGGTGTGCTGACCCCGGAGATCTTTGCGATGATGGTGATCATGGCCCTGGTGACTACTTTTATGACGGGACCTACTTTATCGCTGATCGGCAGGTTCTTTAAAAAAGAAATTACGGAGGAGCGCAAACCCGAGGAACATAAGTCGAAGGTCCTGTATGCTTTTGATGAGCCGGAAGCCGGGCGGCAACTGGTGAAGATAGGTGCGGCCATCTTTAATGGTGCGGAGACACAGTACACCGCAGCGCATTTTGCCGAAGCGGAAGATATGCACTTGTATGATATAGCGGCTTATGAGAACAAAGTGTTTCAGCCTGCGGTACAGGTGGCGAAAAAGCAGGACCTGAGCCTGAAGACACACTTTGCCGCTGCCGGTGATGTGGATACGGCATTGATCGAAAAAACGCATAAGGGCAAATATGATATGCTGTTGATGGAATGCAGCCCATCTATTTATGATGGTACGGCGCTGGGTAAGATCCTGGGCTTTACTTCCCGGATCATTAACCTGGATAAGCTCTACCGGAGTATTGCCCGGAAGGCTGAGGTGGCCTCCTGGAATGTGATCGATGAGTCCATCTCTTCTATAGCCGATCGTTTAAATATTGATTTCGGGATACTGGTGCCTAAGAAAATGGAGGAGATCAGGCATGTATTGATTCCTTTTGGCGGCATCGGGGATATTTTCCTGTTTCATTATATGAAAAACCTGGCGATTGCACCGGATATATCGATCACGGTAGCGGCTACGGATGCCAATGCTATCCAGAGCCTGGAAAACCTCATCAGTAGTAAGGGCTGGGTGAATATTGCCGAGAAGGTGACTATTGTAGATATCAAGACCATCAGCCGGAAAGATAAGACTGCTGTGGACCTCATCATTTCCAGCCTGGCTACCTGGGTGGGCCTGGTGCGCGAGAATAAGGGTTGGGCTTCTGTAGAAAGCTCTTCCCTGGTCATTTCAAAATCGTATGAGACACACAGTAAGGAGTCGGTGAATTAGTCTGCTGCAACAGCTATAAGGATGCTATGTGTTTCTTTCTGGTCCTGTTGTCTCTGGTAATCGACCTCAATTTGCTTTAATACCCGGAAGCCATTTCCTTTTAACAGGTGTATGAGATCTTCTGCAGGATGGTAATAAAAATACAATCGGTCTCCCGTGCTCCCGGTCACCATACCGGACTGTTCCGGCTTTCCGGCAACGAAGCTGAGGTAAATAATACCTCCGGGTTGCAGCATCGTTTTTGTATCTTCCAGGAGTGATTTCACTTCTTCCGGACTGAGGTAAGGCAGGCAGAAGCCACTGATGATGGCCTCAAATTTCTGGTCCAATTCTTTGATCTTCCGGGCATCTAATACCTTAAAATCGGCTTGGGGATTGTTTTTCTGTGCCAGTGCTACCATATTGGGTGCAAAGTCTGTGCCGAGTATCTTTAGATCCGGCCTCTGGCCGGAGAGATAGTTACAGATATTGCCGGGGCCGCAGCCTATTTCTAAAACATGGGCCGGTGAGGCTTTGATATAGCTACAGAATAAATCATAGCTTTCATTGTAAAGATCCAGGTGCATGAACTTTTCCTGGTACAGATCGCCTATCTTATTCCAGGTGTTGTAGGTTTCCTGTGCGGCATCATTCATAGGTTAATGGTTTTGGTGTTTAGTTGATCGTAGCGGCTTCCAGTTCTTGTATCAGTAAGGATTTGACTAAGGTGAATGCATAGTCCCGGGCTTCTGCATAGGAAAATCCATAGCGACGCGGAATGTTCCTCAGGTGTTCCGGGAAGCGGTCCAGTATGGTGTCATAATACAGGTCCAGCATGTCGTCTGAGGGCAATTCGAAGCCGATGCTGAGCTGGAACCTGCGGAGTAATGCGGTATCCACAATTTCCGGGTGATTGGTAGCGCAGATCAGCAGGGCATTTCCGGGATAGTAATCGATCAGTTGAATGATGGTGTTCACCAGTCTTCTCATTTCTCCTACATCTTTATCATCATTACCCCTGGCCTTGCCGATCTGGTCAAACTCGTCGAGGAAGAGCACTGCTTTGTCGCGCCCGGCTTTTTCAAAGATCATCTTCATGTTCTGGGAGGTTTCCCCGATCCTTGCATTGATCACATTGGCGAGGTTCAGGATGAGGATAGGCTTGTTGAGGGCGGTGGCTATTGCTTTGGCAGCCGTTGTCTTGCCGCAGCCCGAAGCCCCGTGCAGGAGTATTTTATTGTTAACCGGTAATCCGTAAGCATTTAATTGGTCAATAAAACGATGTTCTTTGATCAGTTGTTCAATAGTCAGCTGGTTGTCTTTGTCCAGGAAGACATCTTGCAGCAGTACTGCTTCTTTATCGTTTATGATCAGGTCAAATAGATTCATAAGGGTATTTAAGGGTATGTATTGCTGTAGGGAAGGGATCAGACTTTTTTGAGCGTCTGCCATTTTTCGGCAGGTACCTGGTAGTGTTGCATCTGCTGAATCAGTTGGTCTACCTCCTGCTCCACGATGATCATTTCTTTGTAGGCGCTATTCAGGAATCCTTTCGCTACCATTTTGTCGATCATGGCGATGAGTTCATCATAGAATCCGTCAATATTCAGGATGCCGATGGGTTTTTCATGCAGGGAGAGCTGCGCCCAGGTCAGCATTTCAAAGAGTTCTTCCAGTGTGCCGTAGCCGCCCGGTAGGGCGATCACACCGCTGCAGAGGTCGTTCATCTTCTGCTTGCGCTCATGCATGGTGTCCACCAGGATCAGTTCGCTGAGCCCGGAATGGGCAATTTCTTTGTTTTGGAGGAAGCGCGGGAGCACGCCTATTGCGGTGCCTCCCTGCTCGATTGCACCATTGGCCACAGCTCCCATGAGTCCTATGGCGGCACCTCCATAGATCAGGCTGATGTTGCGCTGTGCCAATGTCTGGCCCAGGAGATAGGCCTGCTCTGTAAATTGTGCTTCATTGCCCGTACTGGAGCCGCAAAAGACGGTGATACTATTCATATTTTATTACTGGTTCTGGTATTAAAATTGGGATTAGTCGCAATTGCCGTTGATGTCGCAGCTCGGGCCGGACTGGATATCCAGTTTTATCTCCGGGTGCTGTTCTTTCCACTCGGTATGCGATTGTGTTAAGGTCTGTAGAAAGGCCTCAACGGGCTGAGCACCGGAGATGGCATATTTACGGTCAAAGACAAAGAAGGGAACGCCATTCACCCCGATCTGGCGGGCTTCCCCGATATCGGCATGCACGGCTTTGGCATACTGCTCGTCCTGCAAAGCGGTCTCCCGGTCTGCGCTGCTGAGGCCCAGCTCTGCGAAGATGGCTAATTGCACGGCTTCATCGGCAATGTCTTTTTCCTCCGTAAAGTAGGCTTTAAAGAACAGTTCTTCTGCCTGGTCGCCCAAGCCTTTAGCGGAGGCAAATTGCAGTAAGCGATGGGTGTTAAAGGTATTCACCACTTTGGTATGCTCCAGTTTATACTCCAGGCCGGAGGCGGCTGCCATATTGGCTACAGAGCCCAGGGCTTCGCGGGTTTGCTCTATGCTCCAGCCTCTCTTGTTGGCCAGGTATTCCATATGTGTTTGCCCGGCTTCCTGTGCGGTAACCGAGGGGTCCAGCTGGAAGCTTTTCCAGCTTATTTCAATGTCTTTAGTGTCGGGAAACTGCGCCAGGGCAGCTTCAAAATGTCTTTTTCCTATATAGCAGAAGGGGCATACTACATCGCTCCAGATCTCTACTTTCATGTTGCTTAATTTTTAATGGCAGGTTTGCTGCGCAAAATTAAGTGAATTTGATGGTTTACGGGCGGCTTTGTCCCTGAGGCATAGAATGTGGTTATAGGGGGATAGAGGTGGGGAAGGCCAGGCTTTCTGTAATCATGGCAACTTTTCTTATAAAATTGCGGTTTTAGTTAATAGGATTACAAAAACAAAAAACGGGGCTTGCCTTGTTTTTATTTATTTCTTCTTCTTGGGCAATTTATTAATGCCCCCACACAATCTTCACAGCCGAGATCTTTTCCAGCTCCAGCCTTGTCTCTGGCACCGTTTCGAAACCATTTTTCAGGTAAAAGCCCAGGGGGGAGCGGTAGGGCGCTCCGCCTGATCTGATGGCCCGGTCATGGTCGATCACCCAGCCATTGAGTACCCGGTGCTTCGATTGCAGCTTTTTCAGCATTGTGCTGCCCAGGCCTTGCCCATGTATTTGGCTGTCGAGGATGATGGCAAACCATTGTTCCCCCTCTCTTTCAAAGGTGAGGGCCCAGCCCTGCAGATTTTCCTGTTCATCGACCAGCAGGTAGTGCAGCGGCGCTGTCAAGCCTTGCAGGTAATGGCTGAATTCCTCCTCTTGCTGGTAGGCTAAAGTATCGGGGTATTCCTTGTTCCACAGGCGAACTACCTGCTCCTGCTGTTCCTTTGTTAATTCTTTTTGTTCTATGATTTTCATGAGCGGCTGATGCTTGTTTTAGGGTGAAAAATGCAGTCTTAAATGCGCCTGGTAAATATACGCAAAATGCAGGTTTATGCTATTTAAGCAGGCACCCTGCTTCGACAGAGCGCAGGGGGACAGCAGGCGTGATGTCCCCCTGAGACTGGTTGAAGGGTTAAATGAGGCTCGTCGAGCGCAATGTAATGGAGTCGAGAAATCTCCATGCCGGATAAACCTATAAGGTTTCAAAAACCTTATAGGTTTTGGTCAAATCAGGAGATGTCTCCACGTGCTGGCGATTGGTCGACATGACGGACGGTGCTCTGTCATCAGGAGTCCGGTTTATAGGTGTTCCCTCACGGCTTCGACAAACGCAGCTTGATACCAAACGCGCTGTCATCCTGAGTTCCGTCAAAGGGTGGTGTGTTTAGAGAAAGAGTGAATCATGTTTCGACAGGCTCAACAGGACAGCAGGGGGTATTGTCACCCTGAGTCCTCTCGAAGGCTGGGGCGTTTAAAAAAAGAGCGTATTCTGTTGCGACAGGTGCAACAGGATACGCTCTTCCAGGAGCAACAAGCTAATATTGCTCTTATCTTATCAGCGTTACCTCACCCGAGAACACCTTATTCGTGCCATCCAGGAAGTAGATCACCAGCTTGTAGCTGTAGACCCCATTGTCCGCAGGGCGGCCATTGTGCATCCCGTCCCAGCCATTGTTCAGGTTAGCCGTAGCGTGTACCAGCTGACCATAGCGGTTATAGATATTGAACTCGATGGTATTGTATGCACGTTCCAGCTTCAGTACCGGCCGGAACATATCATTCAGGCCATCCCCGTTAGGACTAAAGGCATTCGGTACGGCCACATCTTTGCTGTATTCCCTCGGGTTGATGTCTACCCGGAACTCATCTTCACAACCTTCTCTCGACCTCGCCCTTACGATGACCTGTGCCGGTTCGGTAAAGGATGCTTTCTGGCTTTTGGCGGTCTGATCGCTGAAGGCGCCGGCAGGTGACCAGGACAAGACTTTGTAGTCGTTGCCATAATAGCTGGAGGTCTTAAATTCTATGCGCTCC
>MKTB01000031.1 GCA_001897525.1 Bacteroidetes bacterium 43-16
TACATCGCCCTGGAATGTTCCAGGAAAAAGCCATCTGTCTTGCCCACAAGCTGCCCTGCTCCCCAAGTGGAATTCTGTGCAATAACACCTGTTGAGAAGGCCCCGATGTTGCCAAAGGAGTTCACCAGGAATACGGCCAGTTCAGGAACGGCTACTACATTGGTCATCTCATTGTTCAGCCAATCTATTGTTGCATTCCCGTTCACCCCGGCATGTTCTTTATATACAGCAAGGATATTGCCCTGTGCATCGCGCACATAAATATCGCTCACACGGTCCTGCATGCCACTGCCGGTTCCCGGCTCCTGGTGCCATACATCTTTACGGATACGGTTGCCCATACCGTCATAGTGGAAGATCATCGTCAGCGTATCTTCCAGGGCGGTCCCTTTGGTCAGCCGCGCCATCTTCCCATAGCTGTTCCAACTGATATCTTTAATGCCCTCCTGGCGGTCCGTCTTCAGGTGATTTTATTTTGGGTGCCATCCCCGGCTGTTCGCTTGTAGTCCTCGCATGAGTACACTTGACAAAATTGCTGTAGCATGATAAGTATATGCTTTACCAAATAACCTTGCTGCGGGCTACCGCTGCCATCCGGGGCGCAACCAGCAGCAATACATCTCTCAACCAAAGAAATAGATCATTAAACAGGCATGCAGCATAGCTGTACTCCGGCTAAAGCAAATTGTTCTTCTACTCAATCTCTTAAGATGGGTTCGTAAAGTGAGGTTCTTCCGTTCAATATGGTTCGTACCTCTGTATTTTGTCGAATGAGTATCAGCAGGAATTAGCGTGGCATAAGTCTGATGTTTGTCTGTATAAATAATCTTTGGAGTAGCACTTAAAAGCTTGTCAATCATAGGCTGTAAAGTCATTTTACTTCTGTTTCCGATAACAAAATCAACAACAGATTTTGTTTCCCGGCAATAAGCATAGGCTATCCAGACACGCTTAGCTTTAGTCCCAACGAAAGTGCACAGTTCATCTACTTCATAACTTTTATTAAAAGAGATAAATGGCTTGCAAGCTGCTTTTGCTAAAGAGAGGATCTTTTTTTGTACCGTATTGCAACATATTCGTAGTAATCTTGAGATACTTCGAACACTACAACCTTCTTTATTTAAGGCAATTACATTTTCTTTAGTTCCGGGAAAATAAGCGCGATTCTTGTAATTTCCGACAAATCGCCTTTTACAAACTTTACACTTATAACGTTGAGAGCCGTTCAAGGTAAGTCCATTTTTTATTATAGTTGATGCATAACAGTAGTTACAGTTTTGAGTAGCACCATTTATGATACACAAGGGCGCAATTTTTACCATAAGCGGGTCATTTAAGCGCATAAAAATAAGCAGGATAAACATATTCATTATCCTACTCACTTAAACGTTCCCAAAAAATAAATTGATTACTAGGTAGTTACAAAACAAAAATAGCTAAACACCACTTTTGATGCACTACCCACTACCCTTCTCCATTACTACAAAAACGCCCTTCCAAAACTAGCCTATTCCCCTCAATTTTGATGCTGTCTAAAGAGTTGAACATATAGTAAGGCTTATCTTTATTTTCTTGAACATCATCTATTTCAAATTTATTAAAATATTGAATTAGATGCCAAATAAGCCCCATTGAACCTAATTGCTTTTCTTTATCTTTAATTACACTTAGGATTTCTTCATTTACAATATTGTGGTTTGTATATTCTTGGAAAAAAGCTTCAATTTCCGGAATATTCCTATTGAGTATTATTTTATAATGCTGGTCACCTCTAAAATTATTTTTTTTATGATACCAAATATTCTGCAAGGGTATCTTTATATTATTTACAATTACATCTATCATATAAATTTATTTTACTTTTATTTCAGTTTTATTTGCATCAACACTTCGCCTAAAGTTTCCTCCATCTGTTCTATTATACTGTTGAGTAGTCATAACATTTACATCCAAATCAAGACCAGTTGATTTCTTATAATCCGCTTGGATAGATTTAATAATATTACCACCTCTATTTCCGGATTTAAAAAAATCAGTATTATCAGTAATTATTAATAAATCCAGATCGGAATTACTCCTATTTGTACCGTTATTCCTGCTTCCAAAGAAGTACGCTCTAAAAGAACCAGAATTTCTGTCTCTTATTGAGGAAACTCTACCAGCAACTCTGTTCATGGCGGCCCTAAGATCTACAAGCTTAGCTCCATATATTCTTCCTTGCCTTGCCTCATCTCGCACATTTACAGATCCTTGTACAAATCTATTAACCCAATCTTCAAATGTGTTTGCAAAATCAGCATCAGTACTTTTTAGAGCTTTATCATAACTATTAAACTCAACAGATTCATCTTCATTAAAATATTTAAGACCACCATCAGAGGATATAACCCTTTCTTGCATCTGATGTACCACATAAGATTGGCTTTTATTTTTAACTTTTGTCCAAAGGGTTTTCTTATCCCAGTTAGGAGCCCAAACCCACTCATAAAGATCTTTAGTATGCGTTAATTTTAGGCTAGTAGTTTTTCCCCCTTTTTTAATTCTTGTATAATGATATTCTTCCGCACCATCTAAATCGATAGCCTGTATTGGCGTATTACCAGCAAATTGATAAGGGGTGTACCAGGGAAAGTGGGCTGTTAATGGGTCTACACTCAAAAAACGACTAAGCCTCGTGTCATATATTCTTGCTTGATAGTTAATAGAACTTCCATTACCTTTAACCTCATTATCTTTCTCTTGTCCATTAAAGCCAAACCTACTATTCTCACTACTAAATGTCCGTCCCGGCATTTCCATACCAAAAGGATAATAATCCGTAGCACTGGCAATATCTGCTTTAAAACCTGTGTACTCTCCATTCAAAGATCCATAGCCTGTCTTACGATCTAATACCGTAGCCAGCACATTACCCAAATGATTGCTCAGCTCGTAACTACTACTTCAATTATTTTTAGTTTTATATGACCTCAAAGAGCAATTCGAATATACAATTATTTCCATAATATCACTATCCCCAAAAGTAGATTTTCAAACAGGCTGACAGCATAGCAGCACTCTTGGAAAAACAAATCGTTCTTCTACTCAATCGTTTTAAATGAGTTCTTAGTGTCAGGTTCTTACGTTCTATATGATTCGTTCCTCTGTACTTTGTAGAATGTATATTGCTCGGAAGTAAAGATCTGTAATTAGGTAGCTTATCTGTAAATATTTTTGTAGCATTGGATAATATCAATGTTTCTGTTACTTTTCTTAATGTCCTGTTGGTTCTGTTACCAATCCTAAAGTCTACGACCTGCTTTGTGTCTTTGCTGATCGCATAAGCTACCCAATACTTTCTGCTTTTGCTCTTTACATAAGTGCACAGCTCATCCATTTCGTATTCTTTGCCAAATGAGATTAGTGGTTTGGGTAATTGTTTTGCGATAACTCTTATTTTTCGTAAAACCGTATTTGTTCCTATTTTCA
>MKTB01000032.1 GCA_001897525.1 Bacteroidetes bacterium 43-16
CTGTTGATGGGCGTTATAAACACTTGCCCAGTGGTTGCCAAACCACATTCACTATATGCCCTTATGGGCGCACGAGGTATTCCTCCAAACTAACTTCGGTGGCATAGACTGCCGAGTGCGTACCACCTAAGCCAATCCAAACCTCCTTGTACAGTCGGCTGGCATCGTTGTTCATATTAATGGAAAGCACCTGACCTTTCTCCTTATCGGTAAGTCCTAGCATTGCCTGTATATCATCGAACTTGTTCATATACTTGCGTTGGTCTAGGAGTATCTTGCAGTCGGAATTGTTGATGATACTTTCTTTCACAATAGGCGACTGGATAATGTCATCGACCTCTTGCGTTACGACAATTGCTTCACCGAAAAACTTCCTAACCGTTTTGAAGAGATATTTTATATATTCCGCCATTCCTTCCTTCGCAATCGCCTTCCAGGCTTCTTCGATTAAGATGAGCTTACGGATACCTTTTAGCCTTCTCATTTTGTTGATGAAGACCTCCATGATAATGATGGTCACTATCGGGAATAAAATTTTGTGATCCTTGATGGCATCAATTTCAAACACGATGAAGCGTTTGGAAAGTAAGTCTAATTGCTTATTGGAGTTTAACAGGTAATCATATTCACCACCTTTGTAGTAAGGTTCGAGTACATTCAGGAAATTGGCAATGTCAAAGTCTTTTTCCCTTACCTGTTTTTCCTCCAATACCTTGCGGTAATCACCTTTTACATATTCATAAAAGCCATTGAAGGACGGATACACATTCTCCGCTCTGATGCGTTCGATATACCCGCTTACTGCATTGGAAAGCGCAACTTCTTCTGAACGGGTTGGCGGCTCATCGTCACGTTTCCATAAGGTCAGTATCAAAGTCTTGATACTTTCCCGCTTCTCAATGTCGAACACGCCATCATCGGTATAGAATGGGTTAAAGGCAATGGGATTATCTTCGGTATAAGTGAAGTAAACACCGTCTTCGCCTTTGGTCTTCCCTTTAATGAGTTCGCATAAGCCCTGATAAGAGTTACCCGTATCTACCAACAGTACGTGTGCGCCCTGTTCGTAATACTGCCGTACCATATGGTTTGTGAAAAATGATTTACCCGAACCAGACGGACCAAGTATAAACTTATTCCGGTTGGTGATGATACCCCGCTTCATTGGCAGGTCAGAAATATCCAAATGGATAGGTTTTCCAGTAAGCCTGTCGGCCATCTTGATACCGAACGGCGAGGGCGAATTGTGGTAGTTGGTTTCTTCCGTAAAGAAACACAGTGCAGGCTCAATAAATGTGTAAAAACTTTCTTCACTCGGAAAGTCGCCTGCATTGCCGGGCATACCTGCCCAGTACAAAGTGGCTACATCCGTGGTATTGTGGCGTGGCTTACATTCCATCAGCGCCAACGCACTACCGCAATCGTTCTTTAGCTGTTTCAGTTCCGAAGGGTCTTCTGACCAAGCCATAATGTTAAAGTGCGCACGGATAGAAGACAGCCCGAAGCTGTGGGCTTCGTTCAGGTACTTCTCTATCCACTCTTTGTTGATCTGGTTGGCACGGCTGTACCTTGCCAGTGAGTGCATATTCCTTGCGGACTTTTCAAACTTTTGTAAATTGTCTTCGCTGTTATCTAAAAATAAATACTGGTTATAGATATGGTTACAGCTAAGGAGCAGACCTACAGGTGCGGCGAATGACAAACGGCAATCACTCCGGTCGGTAGAGAGCTTTTCAAAACGGGTATCTGCCGATACAGTTCCGGGTAGATCGTCTGTGTCAGAAAGCGTGTGCAGGCTTAGCCTCTTGTTTCCGATGCGTACTTCTTCTGTACCGAGCGCGATGTCCTGCATCGGTGTTCCTGCTTCCCTTGATAAAGTGAGATACTGCTCTAACAATCCCTGTGTGTCCTCCGTTCCGATAATCTCCTCTTCTGTAAGGCGTTTCAGGGTTATAAACCCGCTATCGTTCACGATACGCTCAAACTGGGCCACCGCCTCCATGAAGTGGTGTATCGTTTCCTTGTTCCTGATTTCCTTTGGTATCAGTGTGCCTTTACAAAGCGAACTGAAGTTACTTTGCATCCGCATCCTATCCTTAGTAGTCTTGGTCAGGAATAGGTAGCAGTAATGGTTTAGAAACGGCCGCTCATTGAAATGGCGTTGGTAGGATTTTGATAAAAAACTCTGGTCTTCCATTGCCAAATCCGGCGAATAGCTTTCTTTGATGTACCAATCCTGTTTGTGAATGACCGTAAAATCAGGCAAGGTTTTAATCGCCTTGTGCCAGGCGGAATGTATCACTTCATACTCAACAGAAGCTACTGTGAACAGTTCCGGCAAACGCACTTCAAAACAAGTGGTAATGTCTGCATCTTTGGAAAGAATGCAATTGTTCTCTACTGCCAACAAAGGAAATTTGTTTTCCAGTGTAGTGGTTTTTGCTACGTTTCTCATACGGTGTTCTGTTTAGGTGTGAATTTTAAATAGCGGTGTACAGGCTTGCGGCAAATGATATAGCGGGGGTGCCTTTTGTTTGCTGCAATTTTCATCAAGCCGTGTTCGCCGTACTTCCTGTTTAGCGAAAAAGTCTGCCATACAATGAGCGAAGCTCCACCTGCGCCAAGGAACAAGCAGATGTAGGAATTTACACCCGCCATATACAGTACCATCACGAAGATCAGCGTACCGAGCAGTCCGCCGGCGAAAATGAAAAGGTATTGCGCTTTGAGGCCCCTAAATTCCACCGTTCTTCCGATGCCTTTATTGATATGATAATTCATAAGGCACAGGATTAAAGGAAGAATGAGCGCAGGATAGTAGCTGCAACAATCAAGAAGATACACGCACCAAACCAGCTTGCGGCAGTTTTAGAAGTGTCGGGGTCGCCGGAGCTAAACTTGTTGTACACCTTAACGCCTCCGATGAGCCCAACCACCGCGCCGATGGCGTATATTAATTTGGTTGCGGGGTCGAAATAGCTTGTTACCATTTGGGTAGCTTCGTTGATACCTGCAGAACCATTTCCCTGTGCAAGAGCACCCATTGCTGACAACGTTGCCACTGCTGCCAGCAAAACTTTTTTTCTCTGTTTTTCCATAATTGAAACACATTAATTTGTTACTGTTTATCCCGCACCTTGCGAGCTTTCGGAACAAATGTCTAATGGAAAAAGAGGCATTGCCCTAAAGTGGCAGTCAGAGGAAGTATTTGGCCGCGAGTGGCATTACAGCAGATGCTTAGCCATAAAAAAACGCCAAACTTTTTACGGTTTGACGTTGGTTGACCAGGGAGGTATTCTACATTTTCCGCCCTTTTTTACTTTGTTGGTTCTGTGAGGTTTTAATGGGTTTGTTCTGCTGCTTTTCTCTTTTTAGTTGCGCTAAATTTTCTTTGATTTTTTGAGGAACATAGATGTCTTCCCATTTGGCTTGTTTCGCGGTAAAATTCATTTGTAATCCTGTTTCCCTCAACCCGTCTTTAAGATCGAATCCGTGCAGTCTGTTCCAACCTATCGGGTCCATTTTAATCTCGCTTGGTATTTCCACTACTACCAGATCTTTAGGAATTTTGGTAATGGTTTCATAGTCTATCTCACCCAATTCTTTTTTTTGACGATTATAGGGTATGACATATTTTTCAGTTGTATCATTGAAATAGTCTTCAATTTGGGAGAACCCAATACCATTGGATAAAAAATCATCTTTGGGCCTAAGTTTATCCATTCGCAAATCCACATAGAATGTGTGCTCCTCAATTTCAATCGTAGGTAACATCCCCTTGTTTACCCGCATGTCATAAGCTTCCTTAATCATTATATCCAAATCGCTATTTTGACGAATATAGTCAAGGGAGCAATTGTACTTACTGCTCATACCCGTCGGGTCAATATCGCCCATTCTTGGTACGGTAATAATAGCAAAGCTGTGTTTTCCGGTAATGTAGGCATCTATTCCATTTTCTGTTCTGTCTGCATCAAGGCGTTTGGAGTTTCTGTTGTACACAAACTCATAATGTGTACCATAGTCTTTCATCTCGTCAAAAAACAGTTTCCTTTCTTCAGGTCGGTATTTCTCGACTAATGCTAGTTGGTTTATATCGAAAAGATATTTAGTTCCGTCAATTTCGATTTCCGGCTTCCCTTCCAGCCAATCAATATAGCCCTTTGCGTCGTCAATATTATGAGGAAATGTCTTCCTACTTCCTGACATTTTGCTGTCGTCCAGTCCAACGATATACCCATATTCAGGAAAGTCCTCTTTTCGGTAGGTGATGATAAGATTGTCTGTAGACTTTTCCGGTACATTGTTCTTGTGACTTGCTATTATATGCCCTCTATATTCTTCCAGAATATAATCGGGATCATCTTTTTTAATCATAATTCTATACTTAAATTATTGCAATGATTACATTCTGCGACCACGATTACGCTTATTGACTAAAGGTTTCGTTAGACCAGATTTTATCTTTTCTACTTTTCTTTGTCTCAATTCTTCCAGATTTTCTTTGATAATATCGGGCAGATCTGTTTTTTCCCAGGGTATTTTGGGGGAGCTGAAGTGCATCCTGAGGTTTGATGTTTTCAAAGCAGTTTTTGCGTCCCGATTATTCTGCCAATTCCAGCCTACAGGATCTAGCGAGAAACTGTACGGTAGTCTGACTGCTATAAGGTTTTTTGGAATTTCCGTTATCTTCAAATAATCGAGTTCTTTTATTTCCCGTTTTTTGGGGTCGTAGGCAAATACATTCTCTCCGAGTACCTGGTCATACTGTGTGAAAGACGGTATAGGTATTCCCACGGACTGTGGATCGTCCTTCGGAATAAGCCGATCTTTGTCGAGCACCACATAAAATAAATCTCCTGCAATATCTATGGTCGGAAGAACACCTTTATTTACTCTGAGATCAAAGGCCTGTTGGTCTACCATAATTTCAAAATCCGTTTTCCCTTTTAGCTGTTCCATTGGTACTTGATACCTTTGCGACATACCAAAGGGATCAAGTTCTACCAACTCAGGTATTTTTATCCTTACACTTTGTTCGTCTGTCCAGATGGTATGGATGTTCCTGCTATCCAGCCCATACTCAAATTCATATCCCCCAGGTACATCGGCCATATAACCAAAAGGAATAAAGTTGTTTTCATTTGCTCTTTCTTTCAAGCTTAGACTTTCTACATCAATAAAGAAATCAGTACCATGAATATTGATGATTGGCAATTCTCTTTTCATGATCGTATGTTGTTATTTGTTCATAAACAATAAAGGGGAATTGCCTTTCAGACAAACTCCCCGATATCAAAATCCTCGAGATTATTTTTCCGCATTAAGGAAGAGCGGACTTCCGTTTCAGAAGTGATTGTGCTGTCCAAAAGTTCGGCAATCTTTCGGGATGCACCCTCAATGGAATTTTCCAGCAGGGCGAATAATTCAGTCCCTTGTAATCTTTGAACTATGGCTACCGCTGTTTCCTTTTGAGCTTGTTCCAAACTTTCTTTTTGGAGCAATGCACCTACGGAGCTTAGTTCTTCATAGGTAACCCCTTGGGCAAGACTGCTATCGCCACCGGATACTCCATACCTGTTCCATTCTTCTTCCTCTTCCTCCAAATCAGGCATATTTCTGAAAACATCGTCCAGCTCTTCCTGCGGAACCTGAATACTTACATCTTCGTTCTCGTCGTAATCAATGTCTAAATTAGCTGGGTTTATTTCCGGTTCTGCTATTTGGCTTTCATCGGCAGTGTTTGGCAGTGAAAGGCTTCTTATTGGCTTGGGTTGTCCCATAATACCGGGCAGGTTCAGGTTAACTTTTTCCTGTTTGGGCTTTTGCTCCAACCTCTTATGAATGACAATCTTATCCTGCAAAAGCAGTACAATCACGATTAGCAGGCATATCACAATTACTATTTCCATAAATCGAGAATTTTAAAACAGCGCTTTGTATTTTTCTTTATACTCCTTTGAAATTGCATCTTCAAACGCTTCAAAGTGATGGTCAAGTATATTGTTCAGATAGGCGAACAACGGTATTTTGTCATCGCCAATTATTTGTACAATACGAGTCAATCGTTCGTGATGCTCCGGGCTTAGGTAGATGCTCTTGTTACCTCGTGCCTGCACTGTATCCATTTGCAGAAATGTTTGCTCATAGCTTGTTTGTACTTCGTTTTTTGTGATGGCGGAAGTATTGTCTGCAACAATAGCGTTCCTCTTTTTATTTGCATTCTTCATTATAAAATGGGTTTAAAGCGTTCGTTGAAATAATCTGTAATATCGTCCCCGAACTCCCTAAAGTGGTGTTCAAGGATATTGTCAATGTATGAGTAGAGTGTTGTTTTTTCTTCCCTCGTTAACTGCACAATGCGGAGCAGCCTTTCGTGATATTCAGGACGTATGTAAACCACTTTGCCGCTTCGACCTGACGGAAAGCGGTTGACCAAAAATGTTTCGTCATAGTCCGCTTTCTTTGACGAATTGCTTCGGGATTTTTCCCTGGTTTTGGGCTTGATTTCGTTTGGTTCTTCCTGTTGCTGATTATTTTGAGGTGGAGCAACTGGCTCATCACCGCTGATGATGTTCATCAAATAATCTTCATCAACATTTGGCTTTTTAAAATCTTCGTTTTTGTTATCTGAACTCATAGCTGAATGACTTTATAGATGTATGATTTTTAAAAATTCTTCGACAAACAAATCCATTTTGGTTGCCTTCATCAATTGAGGTTCTGCGGGTAGCAGGCTTGAACGGAACACATAATTTTCGGTATCGTCCGTTTCCTTTCGGAAACGCTTACTGTCCATTATCCTTGTTTCCATTATGGGCAGGTTGAGTGTTTTAATGACACTTTGATATGCCTCGTACAAACCTGTTTTTTCCCTACCGTCCACTTGGTTCCAGAACAGCCACAGCTCTTGTTGCTCATTGCCCTCAATAGTTTTGGGCAGTTCAAGAAAGGCTTTGGTAAAGCCCAATGTGCTTTCCACTACTAAGCGGTCGGCTGTAATGGGTGAAAAGATAAAGTCCATTATTTTTAAGGTTGTCAATACACCTTTAGTATTGGCAGTTCCAGGCAAGTCGAAGAAAATAACATCGGGCGCAACTGCCGACTGGCTTACATATTCCGACGCTTTGTCCAAAGCATTTTCAGCCTTGCTTTTGATAATCGGATATGCCTTCTTGTTGATGGTCTGGAATTGCTTCATTGCCGCTTTTTTGTGGTAGTCATTCTGCATCAAGGTTTTCTTATCCCGTTCACGCATATTGGTCAGGCTGTGCTGTGGAAAGTCGCAGTCCATTACTAACACATTATATCCTAAACGGTAATGAAGCACACTTGCTAGCAAGGTGGTCATTGTTGATTTTCCCACGCCGCCTTTTTGGGTAGAAAAGCTGATTTTTAAGGTTTTCTTCTTTGTTTCCATTATTTAAAAATTTATTGTTACACGCCTTGCTTGTTTTACAGGTTTAAATATTTGTCTATTGGAATATTCCTTTTTCACTGTATTCCTGCATTGGCATTTTGGAATGTTCCTGTGCCGTTTTACGCTTTCCCTACAACCTTGTAAGGAGTATGATTTGGCAGGTTGTAAACCTTGCAGAAAACAAAATGCTTTACCGCTTTTATGCTTTTACGTTTTTATAGTTTTATGCTTTTAAAACCTTATGCTTTTATGGCAAACTGCCTGTTTGCAAACCCGATTTTCTTTCCTGTTTAAATACATTTTTTACTGCCTGCATTAAAACTGTAAGGCAAATAAAACGGATAATTTACCTGCTGTACGATATATGGCAGTGTTTGGCGTTCAAAGGCAGTGTTTGTCCGGGTATTGCATTGCAATACTCTTACATACAGTTGCTTACTTTGTAAAATGATTTTTATTAACGGATTTATGCAAAAGACTTTTGACAAATCGGAGGGTAACAGCAACGGCATCGAGCCGTTTTTCCCTGTTACATTCAATCCGTCCCGCAGGGCGGATTTTTGTGTTCACCGGAACACGGCAAGTTGTGTTTTGAGGCACTCGAAACCGAGTTAGTGCCTCAAAACAACTTGCCCTTTGCAGGGGGCAGAAAACACCTTCCGAAGTCAGCGTTTTGTATGAATTTTAAAATGGATTTGTGATGAACGAGAACAGAAACAAAAAACAGAATAAGGGTGGACGGACACCCAAAACAGACCCAAGCATCCACCGCCACGTTTTCCGTCTTACAGACGAAGAAAACACGAAACTTTTATCGCTTTTTGATGCATCGGGAATGACCAATAAAGCAAAATTTATCATCGGCTTGTTGTTCGGTAAGGAAATGAAATCAGTAAAAATTGACAAAGGAACGGTTGATTTTTATATGCGATTGACTTCGTTTCATAGCCAATTTCGCTCCGTTGGTGTGAACTATAACCAGATTGTAAAGCTGCTGTATAAGCATTTTACCGAGAAAAAAGCGGCTGCATTCCTGTACAAACTGGAAAAACAGACGGTTGAAATGGCGATGCTATGCCAAAAAATCATTCAACTTACCGAAGAATTTGAAGCAAAACACCTGAAAAAACAAGCTTAGAAATGATAGCAAAAATCGGTAGAAGCGGAAATTTATATGGGGCATTGGCATACAATCAACTCAAAGTGGAGCATGAAAACGGACAAATTTTGTTTGCCAGTAAGATGATTGAAACCGCTAACGGGCATTATTCCGTAGCACAATTAGCCCAATCTTTTGCGCCTTACCTAATAGCCAACCGCAATACCGAGAAACATACGCTGCATATTTCGCTCAATCCCGACCCGAATGATAAGGTAAGCAATGAAAAATATCGGGAAATGGCAGAACAGTATATGCGGGAAATGGGTTACGGCGAACAGCCTTTTGTGGTGTTCAAACATACCGATACCAGCCGCAGCCATATACACATTGTATCAGTTTGCGTGAATGAGCAGGGAAAAAAGATCTCGGACAAATTCGAGAAAATGCGGTCGATGAATGTATGCCGTGAACTGGAAAAACAACACGGGTTGATACCCGCCACCGACAAAGAGCGTAATCAGACTGATAAGGTTTTCCGTCCGGTTGATTATCGGGCAGGCGATGTTAAGAGCCAAATCGCTTCAGTCGTTCGTCACCTGCCAAACTATTACCAATATCAAACATTGGGAGAATATAATGCCCTGCTTTCCCTGTTCAATATTACCGCCGAGAAAATAGAGGGCGAATTGCAAGGGAAAATGCAGCAGGGCTTATTGTACATTCCATTGAATGAAAATGGTGATAGAGCCGGGCATCCGTTTAAGGCTTCATTATTCGGGAAGAGCGCAGGGCTTTCGGCTTTGGAACTGCATTTTGCGAAATGCAAAACGGCTTTGAAAACCAGCCCCACCAAACAGACCTTAAAATCCGCCGTTAGCATTGCCCTGCAATCTACAACTGATGAATTGAGCTTTAAAAAGCATTTGGCAGAACAAGGTATTAATGTCGTGGTAAGAAGAAATGATACGGGCCGAATATACGGAATGACATTTATAGACCACAACTCAAAAGCTGTATGGAATGGTTCACGTTTGGCAACAGAACTTTCTGCCAACGCTTTTAACGATTATTGGAATAGTAGTCGTCAATCGGAGAAAAAAGAATCAGGCATACGACAGTCAAAAACACCCACATCAGATGATGCAGATCTTCCCGAGGAAGCCCCACACCATCTGTTCAATTTCTTAAATACTGACAAACATGAAGATGGTTTGATCGAAGCGTTGGGCGGATTGCTTCCCGAAGCTCAAGGCGAAGATTACGAGGAACAGGATTTTGCTAACCAAATGAAAAAGAAAAGAAAACACCGCAGAAATTCTGGATAAGCAAATTAAATACACTGGTATATTAAGACGGATGCTGAATTAAAAATAGGTTGAGATACCAAAACTAAAACCACCGAGCAATACAGGCGGATTCGCAAAGAAGTCACGGCTACGCTGGTGCCTGTAGTTCAATCGCAATACGGTTTCAGAATTTGGACGGAAGCTCAATCCTCCCACCACACTCCACAGATCTTCACCAATATTATCGCCAGTTTCCCTAAGCTTCCCCACATTCCAATCCACATATTCCAAACGGCAGGCAAGGCTTAGGGATGCTTTTGGCCATCCCAATATTTTTCGTTGTAAAACAGGTTGGACGATATCGACAAATCCGCCTTGTTGCCGCTCACCATATTGTTGAGTATAACTTTCCGGAACCATTAGTTTAATCCATGCCCATTCACCGGTAATAAAAGTCTTTATGTGCGGAATCTTCGTGTTAAAATCAACTGCATATACACTCAATGTCCGTTTTTCGTCGATAACGTTGCCATTGTCAACGTACCTGTTGTAAATACCACCCATGTAAGAAATGCCAATTTCACCTATCCTGTTATTTCTTGCTGCCAGTTTTCCTGAAAAGAGTGGTTGCCCGGTGAGACTTAACTCGAAACGGTCGGTGTTGGATTTTGTCGCAGCCAGGTACGTTTTGCCCTGTTCATTGTTAATGATGGATTGATCAAATCCTCCCGAAACATAAGCTTCATAACCGAACATCCAGTCGTCATCGTAATGTTTACCATACAATCCGAATCCGGCGTTGCTCCAGGTGGAAGGCAAAAGCTGTGTCGCTGAAATTGGACGGTCTGTAAACTCCCACTTAGGCCCGTCATGGTTTTGATTGAATGCACCGATCGGACTAAGGATAATCCCCCCACGCAAGTTCAGCAAAGGATGAAACTCCATGTCCAATGCCGCAAATTCGATGTTGATCTCCTTGGTACCATTCTCAAATTCAAGCTCGCTCATGAACTTGATGCGCTTGCTGATCGTGGATGCCATAAAAATGGTGAACCTCCTGAATTGGAACTGGTTTCCTTGGCTTACCCCGTCCTGGCCAATATGTTGCCAGTTGGCCTCCATATATCCACCCACAGATATGGGCAGTTTGCCTGCTGAAAGCATTGGTCTATTATATATCGCATCCATATTCATTGTATTGTTCAGTGAATCCCTGTTTTCCGCTCTCCTGAACAGGGTAGAATCAATCTGAGCATGAACCAGCGCCGGTACAAACAGACTAACACTGATTAAAAGTGTGACGTAGTATTTTTTATGCATGTTTAAGTGATATGTTGAGTTGGTCGTTAACGATATTTACAGAAAAAGAGCGCAAGCTCTCCCGGGCTGGCCCATTTTGTACCTGCCCTTTGTTGTTGAACTCACTGCCATGTGCAGGACATTGCAGTATATCGCCGAAAGCCTGTAATTCAGCGCCCTGATGAGTGCATTGCATAAGCACCGCACTGTATTCGCTTTCTGAAAAACGGAATACATATATGGGGTACCTCAGTTGGCCGTGTTCCACAATAATGTATTTTCTATAGATTTCCTTTCCGCCCTTACCAGAAAGGAAACTGCTCAACGGAACGGAAAGATCGGAGCCCATAATCTTACCTGATATGGACTTCCCCGTAGCACATCCTTCCAACAGTACAGGTGCCAGACCTGTACCGAGGCAGGCAAAGCCACATTGTTTGATAAATTGCTTTCTGTCCATATTATAATGATTTGAGGAATTTGATAATCGCGGCTTTATCTGTTGGAGACAGGTTGTTGTACTGCTGACGGGAAGCTACCGCTTCTCCTCCGTGCAGTTCTATTGCCTGTTCAATGCTGGTTGCCATGCCATCGTGCATCAGGAAATACTTTCCGCCCTGTGAATTAGGTGAAAGACCCAGCCCCCATAATGGCGGTGTCCTCCATTCATTGGTCTTTGCAGTACCTTCGGTGTATCCATCATCCAGGCCCGAACCCATATCATGTAGCAACAGATCGGTGTATGGATAAAAATCCTTGAATGCAAGTGCCGAAATCGGGGCATTGCCTGTAGTTAGTTTGGGTTTGTGGCAACTGCTGCAATTCACTTGCGTAAAAAGGGCTTTCCCCTTTATTACATCCGCATCGGTCTGATTACGGGGGATGGGTGCCTTCAAGGTTTGTAAATAAAAACCTAGGTTGTTCACTCGCTGGGTGGAAATTTCTGGATCTACTTTCTGCCCGGAATACACATCTATGGGATGGTAGAGCGTAGATATCCCCATATCCTGTGCGAGTGCGTCTACCGTCTGCTGAAGAAGATCATAAACACTAGCCTTCTTACCGAACCGCCCGATATACCTGCCATTGTGAGAAACGCTTCCGCTACGGGGATTGATATAGGATGGGATATTTATCCAGTTTACCCTGCCGGAGATGCCGTCCCCATCCAGATCATTTGGATCAGCCATTTGGAGCAGTACATCATCAGGAACAAATTCAAGAAGCCCCAGTCCTGTAACTGCGGGGGGCGTAAACCTTGAAAAGGCCGCTCCCGGAGGTAAAACTTCCGGTTGATAGCCTGGGATAGCTCTGTTCTGTAACTGTGGACCGCCCAGATGCAAAAACTGGTTACCCGTTTCGTCTACCTGGCCAAAACGTGTCAATGTGCTGAACGGATTTCCCTTACCGTCTCCTGCATGGCAGCTCACGCAACTGTTGGAAACAAACAAAGGACCTAGCCCCTTTTCAACGGTAAATACTTCATCATTAAAGGTTCTGTCGCCATCATTGAAGCGTTGCATTTCCGAAAGACTAAGCCCCTCAATCGGACCGTCCAGCAAGCTGTCTTCCAAGGGCAATCCGGGCTCAAACTTTTCGCAGGCCTGTATCCCGACTATCAGGGCTATAATTCCCCCGATGATAATTTGTGATTTTCTCATTTGCTACTTTTTTTATTCATTACTTTTCAATTTGGCTCATTAAATAACAGGAATACTCTATAAGATAATACTAAAAAATATTCACAGACTAATTTAAAATATAAATTAGTCTTACAAAAATAATAAGCTAGACTATACTAACAAATAAAGTTTGTTTAAAATGTTAGAGCGGTCTAATAATTTGTAGATTTGTTATATGATTTCGGAAACTGAAGAAAACTACTTGAAAGCTTTATTTGTCTTATCCATTGACAAAGGTGAAGTGAATATATCGGAGCTGAGTAAGCAATTGGAAGTTAAGATACCTACAGCTAATAGCATGATGAAACGCCTTGCCGAGAAAGAGCTGGTCATTTATGAAAGCTACAAGCCAGTCAAGCTTTCTGCGAAAGGAAAAAAGGAAGCCGCCCTGATAATCAGGAAGCACCGGCTTACCGAAATGTTCCTAGTGGAAAAGATGGGCTTTGGATGGGAAGAGGTTCATCTTATTGCCGAACAGATCGAACATATCCGGTCAACGGCATTTTTCGAGAAAATGGATGAATTACTTGGGCATCCGAATGTTGACCCTCACGGATCACCGATACCGGACATAAACGGAAAGATCACAACCGAACACTATCTGAGGTTAAGCGACCATAAGAAAGGAGATAAGGTCGAATTTATGGCAGTTTCCCATTCTTCCGAAGATTTGCTGAAATTCCTGAACAGCAAGGAACTTGTACTGGGTACTGTTTTGTTTATTGAGTCCATAGAACCATTCGATGGAACAATGTCGGTTTCCTATGATAAAAGACAAAATGAGATGCTGAGCAGCAAAGTCTGCGACAAACTTCTGGTGAGAGGAGCTGAAGGTAATTCCTAAAATCAATCTGAAAATTATAGTCTTCCCGCCAAATACTGCCACTCGATGCCACTGGCTGCCACATTCCTATAGCCACCCCTTATAGCGTTTAAATTCACGCCCGAACATTAAAACTAAAATAATGCAAGGGGAAGATGATTTAAGAGGGTTAGTCAAGATAATGGCTTTTATGCGGGCAGTGAGTATTCTTTTGGTACTGATGCACCTTTATTGGTTCTGCTACGGTTTCTTTTTAGAGCGTGGCTGGACGTTGGAAGTAATCAACAAAATATTAGGGAATTTTGACAGAACTGCTGGTTTGTTTTCACATACCCTTTATACCAAAGCATTTGCTCTGGTGTTGTTAGCTTTGAGTTGTTTAGGTACAAAGGGCGTAAAGAATGAAAAAATAACATGGTCAAAAATTTACGCGGCTTTAGGCGTTGGTTTTGTGCTGTTTTTCCTGAACACACCATTGTTAATACTATCTCCCGCAACAGGTACATTTCTGTATATCCTTACTATTTCGTTAGGTTATATCGCCTTGCTTATGGCTGGGGTATGGATGAGCCGCTTGCTCCGCACCAATCTTATGGACGATGTTTTCAATAATGAAAACGAAAGCTTTCAACAGGAAACCAAGCTGATGGAAAACGAGTATTCCGTCAATCTGCCCACCAAGTTTTACTACAAAGGCAAATGGAACAACGGTTGGATAAACATTGTAAATCCTTTCAGGGCATCTATTGTACTCGGTACTCCAGGTTCCGGAAAATCATATGCTATCGTAAATAATTACATCAAGCAACAGATAGAAAAGGGCTTTAGTATGTATATATACGATTTCAAATTCGACGACCTTTCTACCATCGCCTACAATCACTTACTGAAACACCGGGACAAGTACAAAGTGCAGCCCAAATTCTACGTCATCAATTTCGACGACCCTCGCAGAAGCCATCGGTGCAACCCACTCAATCCCGACTTTATGACGGACATTTCAGATGCTTACGAAGCGGCCTACACGATAATGCTGAACCTAAACAGGTCGTGGATACAGAAGCAGGGCGATTTTTTCGTGGAAAGCCCAATTATTCTTTTGGCTGCGATAATCTGGTATTTGAAAATTTATGAGAATGGAAAGTACTGTACATTCCCACACGCCATCGAATTACTGAATAAAAAGTATTCGGATGTATTCACGATTCTTACCTCGTACCCCGATTTGGAAAACTACCTATCGCCATTTATGGACGCGTGGCAAGGTGGTGCACAAGATCAACTGCAAGGTCAGATTGCATCGGCAAAAATTCCTTTATCGAGAATGATCAGTCCGCAACTCTATTGGGTGATGACAGGTGATGATTTTACGCTGGACATTAATAACCCCAAAGAACCAAAAATTTTATGCGTTGGCAATAATCCTGACCGTCAAAATATTTACTCTGCCGCATTAGGTTTGTACAATTCACGGATCGTCAAACTGATTAACAAAAAAGGACAGCTAAAGAGTTCTGTTATCATAGATGAGCTGCCTACGATTTATTTCAGAGGACTGGACAACCTGATCGCAACTGCCAGATCAAACAAAGTAGCAGTATGTTTAGGATTTCAAGATTTTTCGCAATTAACAAGGGACTACGGCGACAAGGAAAGTAAGGTAATTCAGAATACCGTTGGTAATGTATTCAGTGGTCAGGTTGTAGGAGAGACCGCAAAGAGCCTTTCGGAACGCTTTGGAAAAGTATTACAGAAACGTCAGAGTATGACCATCAATAGAAATGATAAATCAACATCTATCTCCACACAATTAGATAGCCTGATACCTGCATCCAAAATATCAACCTTGACACAAGGTATGTTTGTGGGTTCTGTATCAGACAACTTTGATGAACGTATCGAGCAAAAGATTTTTCATGCAGAAATTGTAGTGGACAATGAAAGGGTAGCCGCTGAAACCAAAGCTTACCAGCAGATACCACAAATCCTTTCTTTTGTAAATGAGCAGGGAAAAGATCAAATGAAAGAGGAAATTGAAAGCAATTACAAACGTATAAAGTCAGACATCCTGCATATTGTTGTGAGTGAAATAGAACGGATAAAGAATGATCCTGATTTGCAGCATTTGGTACAGGAGGGATAATTTTTGTAGCATCATCTGTTCATTTTGTTCATTGCTAAAACTCAAGCTAGTTAGTTTGACTATCGCCATTAAAAATCATTTTATTACAATTAATGTTTCAAGGCTGAATTTTATAACGTATTTCTCATTTAACCTAAGAATTATGAGATCAATATGATTAGGAAATTTATCAATTTCTACAACTTCACCTAAATTGATAACAAAATCACCGGTTTTAATTTCCTCTATGGGGATAGTTTTAAATTGGGAAAGACTTTCGATATTAAGCATTTGCAGTTAGACTGGGTTAAACAATAGTTATACATTGTTGCTATTGACATATACCATTTTGCTGGAGACATTTACATATCCGAGTGAAAATAACGGGGAAAAATCAAACCTGATTTAATCCCCGTTCATTAACGCTCTCATTATCAAACATAAGCATTTAAATTATTTAATAAAAAATTACTGTGACATTTTATGTTAACGGTTATTTTTTTTAAAGATTATTAGGAAAGAATTTAACAATCTATCTTATAGTACACCTTTTGGCAAATGGACACCTTTTGTTCTTAAAATATCCTCTGAAACAGATGAAGCTTCCTTTTGCTTTTCCTCTTGCGCTTCCACGGGTTCTTCCTTAGGCTCAGGCATGATAGATAGCTGGATTTTTCTTTCCACAGCAGCCAGTTCCGTTTTAAGTTCGCCTAATCTGTTTTCCTTGGACCATGTACCATCTACTACTTCCTGAAGAATAGGCAAATCCTTTTTTATTTCGGCAATTTTCTCCTGTTCCTGCTTTACATAGCCTGGTAGTTTTTCCAGTGCCCTTAAAAAATTCATGGATGCAGTTTCCGGTTCTTTGGCCATTATGCCGTTGTTGTAAGTATATTTGATATTGCCCTCGCCCTGTACCAAAAATCGGTTTACCCGAATGTCCACGCCCTCCTTTTCAGACATTTCAGTTTTGACCAATAGTGTAAATCCGTACAACGTACCGATTTCTTCATACTGCCCTCCGGTGCGGGCATTGTCTGCAAGTTGATTAAGCTTGGTGCCGATTTGCTTCATATCGGCATTCGGCGGTAGTCCTTCCAGTAAAACAGGGTTTGCAACAGTGCCATCCTCACGTTTTTGTAAGCGCCCTTGTAAATTATCCCAATCAAGGCTCATTCGATGCAGTCGGGATTGCGTACTTTCCAGCATTTCCGTATAGTCCTGCAGTTTATATTTCGCACTGAATTTGGAACGGTTAAATGCCTGTTTTTCACTTTCCAGTCCGGCAATCTGTTTTTCCAGTTTGGCTTTATCCAGCAGGTCTGTATTTCCCGACAGGATAGCCACATATTCAGAAAAGTTCATTCCTGATTTTTCGTCCATACTGCCTTCATCAATAGTTCGCTTGCCGAGATTGTTGGTCTTTAACTGATCGATAAAAAGCTGCTTGTTGTACAGCAGGTTGAATTTGTAGCTATCCAAAGACTTTTCGACAGCGTAGATAATCACATCTACCTGGTTATCGGCAAAGAATTTAGCTATTTCATTGCCTTTACGGATGGCTCGCCCATCACGTTGTGCAAGATCGCTCGGTCGCCACGGTGTATCGAGATGATGTATGGCAACGGCTCTTTTCTGGGCATTAACGCCCGTACCCAACATACTTGTAGAACCGAACAACACACGGATCTTTCCCTCATTCATTCCTTTAATCAGTTCTTTGCGCTGCTTATCACTTTTAGCTTCCTGTATAAACCGGACTTCATGTGCAGGTATGCCATGATCCTCTACCAGCTTGCGTTTGATTTCCGAATACACGTTCCATTCGCCAGGCTTGTAAGTACCGAGATCAGAGAAAACGAACTGTGTTCCTTTTTGGGTATTATACTGGTTATAATATTTAGCGATGTTTGCCGCACAGTGCGATGCCTTATTATCGGGATGGTCGTCATACCTACCGCTTACCATCCGCATATCGAGCGACATCTTGCGGGCATAATCCGTAGCTATAAGCATCTTTGCTTTTTCTTCGCTTTGTGATAGAGGTGCTCTCCCAAGAAGTTCCGCATTACCTGTTTTAGCAAAGTCCATCAGTTTTTTGATAAAGACTTCCTGATCTGGTGTAGGCGGTATGTTATACAGCACTTCGTTCTTAACCGGGCGATCGATGCCAATATCTTTTGCTGTGCGGTAGTCCGTGATTTCTGAGTAGAATTGGGCTAATTCCGGCACTTTGATAAAATAGCGAAAACGCTCTTTCGCCACAATGTTATTAGCCACCGAAAACTCATAATCGGTAGTTTTCCGAGCATAGATAGCCGCCCATGCATCAAAAGAATGGATACCCTGTTTTTCCATTGCCCTTGGCCGCAGGTATTTGAACAGCAAGTATAGTTCGGTCAGGGAGTTGCTAATGGTAGTACCCGAAAGAAAGGTTGCGCCCATGTCCGCATTGGTACGGTCCTGAATGGTACGGATGGCGAAGAGCAGGTTCATGGCTTTTAGACTGCCGTCTATGTTGCCCAATCCTGCTACCCGTGTGTGACGGGTATTGAACATCAGGTTTTTAAATTGGTGGCTCTCATCCACAAACAAGTGGTCTATACCCATCATTTTAAAATCTACGACGTCATCTTTTCGGTTTTCAATATCGTGTTCAAGGGTTTTAAGTTTCACCTCCAGGTTTTCTTTCCGTTTGATTACGCCTGCTAGCATTCCCCTGGTCACTTCCTTTCCTTGGGATTGCAAGGCATCTAAATTGCGCTCTACGCTGTCCAGCTCTATTTCAAGGATTTCCTTTTGTATTTCGGGCGATTGCGGTATCATCCCGAATTGGTCGTGTGTCAATATCACACAGTCCCAATCATTGTTTTTAATGTCCCCAAAAATCCTCAGGCGCTTTTGGGGCGTAAAATCTTCTTTGCCCGGAAACAGGATCTTGGCGTGTGGATAAGCGGTACGATAGGCTTCGGCAATTTCGTGAACGTTGCTTTTCAGTCCAATAATCATTGGCTTGTGGGCAAGTCCCAAACGTTTCATTTCCTGTGCGGCAGTGCACATCACCAATGTCTTGCCTGCACCTACTTCGTGGTCGCAGATAGCACCGTTGTTCAGCTTTATCATCCAAACCGTATCCTTTTGGCTTGAATACAGGTCTTCAATACCCAAAGCCTTACGATCTAAGCCTGGAAAGTCCTGATGGTTGCCATCGTAGTTCGGCCGAACGAAGCAGTTGAACGTGTCGTTGTATTGATCGGTCAGCCTGTTTTTAAATTGGTCGTTTTGCGCATGTAGCCAATCGGTAAAGGCGGTGCGTATTTCGTCTATCTTCGTGTTAGCCATTTGTATGGCTTCCATATCTCTCACTTTTACTTCCTGATCGCCAACCCTCATTTTCTTGGTAATGTCTGGCGTGGTATTGACCAAAGCATGTTTGAGCAGGGCTATCCCGTCAAACGTCCGGCTTTCGGACTTAACGGCATATTTTTCCCAAATGTGCATATTGCCCTGGTGACACTTTACGGAAAAATCGTCGGAGCTTTCCGAGTAATAAACGTTAACATCTGCATCGAACAGGTGGGAAGCAAAACGGGCATAAATACCTGTGGGTATCCAGCGTTCGCCAAGGTTAAAATCCAGTTCTTCAAATTCGATCCGCCTTGGTCGGGCCTCTTCCAGAACGTTGAGGCTTGTTTTGGCTTCGGTATCCTCCGGATTATTTTCGATATAGCTGCGTACCTCTTCAGCTTTCTCTACAACGTTCCCCGCAGTCCAGCGTTCGGCTATTTCGTATCCCTTTTGCAAAGGATTGTAATAAATGCGGCCATGTAAGGCTTCTTTCAGGGCGTCAGCGTTCATACCGCTGATTTCGGACATATACGCCAAATCCACACTTCCATATTTATTGAGCGTGGCTGCTAAGGCTTCTTCAGGATTGTCAATTGCTATGGTTACTGTCGAAAAGCTTACAGGTCGGCTAAAGATATCCGCTTTGTGTACAACGCCACCGATTACACGTTCCAGGTAAGGCATTTCCTTACCCGAACTATCTGTTTTAATGAGCTTAATATTATCTGCATTGTTAAGGTTGCCATACCTTTTGACAAAAGCATCATAAAGGCGGTTCAGGTTTTCCCTTTCTTCCTTTTGTTCGACCTGATACTGTGCCTCGTTAGTGTAAAGGTGCTGGTACACATCACGGACTTCGATATATGCTTCAGCTCTTGCTCTTTGCAAGCTGGGTAGTTGCAAGGGATGAAATATGGCGTTTCCTTCTGCGGTATCCACTTCTTGCAAGTGACCGACCCAACCTTTATCCATGGCAAGGCAATCATTACGGTGGAACGATTGCAGTTCGCCACTATACGGGGCAACTTCGGGAATAGCTGCTTTAACAGGCTGGCTGCTTCCGTTTACACCTGAAAACAAATCTCCGATAGTTTCCTGCTTTTTGCCATCGTTAGATGGCGTTCCATTAACTGCTTTATTGGTAATGGAAGTTGTGTATGGTTGCTGCATTGCACTACTGAAAAGGTCAGGCTGGCGACCTATTGCACCTCTTCTTTTGTTGGTGCTTTGCCTTTTGATTGATGTGGTCCGTTTGGGCGGAGCAAGAACTGCTACCGGTTCGTCCGTAGTGTCAAAAAGGTCGAAAATGCTCAGTTGTTTAAGTTCCGGTGGACTTTCACGATGAGCTACCTGTGCAGACAGAGATGGTATTCCCTTTTGGATGATTACGGGTTCAATAACCGGCGGTGTAACCTTTGGTTCAATAGGAATTTGTATCACCGGCTCTTCGTTCCGTTCGCCTAGGTACAAATTCAAGTTAAGGTGCTTTCCAAAATCTTCATTAAGCATCTGTTTGAGGTCCTTGGCAATTCCGCTGGTGCCATCTCTATGGAAATAGATGAGCGCTGGCTGTCCATAAGGGTCTGTATCCAGTTTGCGGTCTGTATGTACAATCCGTGTATTGTCTGAAAACAGTGCATTGCCAGGCGTATTGTATTCGGTCTGCTTACTTTGGCAAAATAGTTCTTCCCTTTCGTTAAGGCCTTGTTTAGCCGTATTCTTTTGCAGGACAATCAGGTCACTGCCAACCTCTGTCCCGGCATAATCAGTAAACAGATTATTAGGTAATCGAACAACTGAAACCAGGTTGTTTTGTTGCATCAAAGCCCTGCGTATCGGTTCGTTCTTCGGGCTGTTCAGAATACCCTGTGAAGTGATGTAAGCTAACAAACCGCCCTCACGGAGCATATCAGCGCCTTTCAGAAAAAAGTAATTGTGTATGCTTCGGGCTGCCTGTACCTTCGCACTGTCCTTGCTTCTGGAATAGGTAAGGTCGAATACCGAGGTGTCGCCAAAAGGAATATTGCTGGCTATAACATCATAGTTGTTTTGTTCCCTTTCGGAAATTTCCTCAAAGCCTCCTATACGAATATTGCTTTCGGGATATAGCTGCTTTAAAATCTTGCCGGTGAGCAGATCCTTTTCGTAAGCAGTAACATCTGCTTTTGTATTCGCTGAAAAAGATTGTATAAATGAACCGATACCCGCCGAAGGTTCGAGGAATTTGCGGATGTGCAGGCCGCTGTCTCTAAAAGCGGCAGAAATTGCATCTATTACCTCAGGAGGTGTATAAAAAGCCGTGAGCACAGAACTTTTCATACTATCCACATACCTGCGGTATTGCTTGTCGTCTTCGGAATTTTCTTTGAGCAGCTGGAGAAGTTCCTGCGTAACAGGGAAAAGCTCGTGTTCGGTCTTTCTCCAATTATTAATGTCTAATGCGCTGGCTATAGGGTTCAGTACGAATTTAAGACCGCCAAATCCGCTGTATTGCATCATTGGCAGTCTTTCCCCTACGGAGGCTTGCCGTTTCTCCTTTTCCAGTTTAAAAGCAATTCGCAGGGCATAGATATTCTGTTGGAGATGTAGCTTTTTACTGAAGCCCATTTTCCTCTATCCATATTGCGATGGTCCCTGTTATTTCGGTATAGAGCAGCTCGTACTCCGGGCCATAAGCGAAATCATCGGTTAGCTCATATCTTGCAAAAACAGCCTCGCAAACAGGAAGCATTTTCAGGGCGAAGGGCCGCAGCTCTTCATCGGCCATGATGGTATCAAATTCATTGCATACGATCTGAAAAACCGTATCGAATTTGGAGAAGTATAAGCCTTCAAAAAGGATATAATTGGCAATTTCATCGCATTGCGCTATAGCGTTTCCCGAACGGAAAGCTCCGTCATACGCGTTGGCAGCCCACGATGATCGTTGCGTTATAAACTTTTCATCGTTTGCCTTTTCGGGAAAGCTACTGTTTAGTAATTCCTTCAGTCGTATCCTGAAATAAGAAAGGTCTTTTTGCTGTGTATCCATACAATTATTTGATTTTAGAATGCTACTTGAAGTCTAAAATTAAAGCAGGAAGACCCCGGCATCTAAGAGGTGGTAGTGTTTGGCGTTTAGAGGCAGGATTTGACGCAATAAACTTAGTAGTGAGGGATTTAATTTGTATTTTTGTTAGTTATCAAACCAAACATTTTTAAGCGACAGATATTAGATAATGAATGAATTAGAACCTCTGAAGAGCATTTTTAAAGACAGATTATTTAAAATTCCCGATTACCAGCGTGGGTACGCCTGGACTACACGCCAACTCAAAGATTTTTGGGAGGATTTGGTCAATCTCCCAGCCGATAGGTTTCACTACACAGGACTACTCTCATTAAAAAAAGTGGACAAGAATACCTGGTCTAACTGGAATGATGAACGGTGGCTCATTGAAGACAGAGCCTTCAAGCCTTTTCATATTGTTGATGGACAACAAAGACTAACTACGTTTGTCATATTTATTCAGGCTATTTCGGAACAATTGAGACTTGTTCCGGAAAATAAGGATAAGAAAGATGAAGATATTTATCTGGGCTCTTTTAGCCTGAAGGCGATTAAGGAAGAGTATTTGGTCATAGAAAGACCGCCGCAGTTGATCATTACAACCTACAAGTTTGGTTATGAGGTTGATAACCCAAGCTTCAAATTTCTAAGGCACAGGATTTTTCTGGAACCCAATAGTGGAACAATCCAAGAAACCTTCTATACGCTCAACCTTGAAAATGCGAAACGCTTTTTCAAAGAAAATCTGCAAAATTTCCTTGACAAATACGGGTTAAGTGAAATCGAGATCTTATTCAAGAAAGTCACGCAGAACCTGATGTTCAACGTCTATGAAATAAGTGATGACTTTGATGTATTCGTTGCATTTGAGACCATGAATAACCGCGGGAAAAAACTATCAAATTTAGAGCTTCTTAAAAATCGCCTAATCTATTTAACGACCTTATACGATGAGAAGGAACTTAAAAATGATGAGCGGATTTCTTTGCGTGAGAAAATTAATGATGCCTGGAAGGAAGTCTATTATCAACTGGGACGGAATAAACAAAATCCACTCAACGATGATGATTTTTTAGTTGCCCATTGGATAATGTATTTTCAATACACAAGAGAAAAAGGCGATGATTATATCAGGTTTTTGTTGGAGCAGAAATTTACACCGCAAAGTATTTATGCAAAAACAGAAGTGAAGGTTAGTTCTTTACAGGATTTTGAAGAAGTCAGGGAAGATGAAGATAACGATCAGGAAGAAGTTGAGACAAATGGAGAAGAAGAAACAACAGTATTGCGTTCGCAACTCTCTCCTAAAGAAATTGAAGACTATGTAAACAGTTTAAAAGCTGCTGCCGTTCACTGGTACAACACCCATAATCCGGTCAACAATCCAGACTTGACTGCACAGGAAAGCTTGTGGATAGACCGATTGAACAGAATAGGCATTATCTATTTCCGCCCGCTTGTAACGGTGGCTTTCTTGAACAAGGATGTTAATTCGGATAAGCGAGTTCAATTATTTAAAGCAATCGAGCGCTTTATATTTATCACATTCCGGCTTAGCCGGGCTTTCTCTACGTATAGAAACAGTGAGTTTTATCGGGCGGCCAGACAATTGCGAAATAGCGAATTGACAATTGAGCAAATTATCCAGCGTTTGAATGATAGAATGAATTACTGTTTTTATACGCCAGAAAATTCCAGTGAAACTTATTTCGACTATACTTACTTCCAAAAATTCATCGACAAGAAATTTAAAAGCGGCGGTGGCTTTTATTATTGGAATGGACTTCGCTACTTCTTGTATGAATATGAAATGGAAAAGGTAAGACGAAGAGGAAGTCAAAAAATAGATTGGAAGCTTTTTGTAAGGAGCGAAAAAGACAAAGTTTCCATTGAGCACATTTATCCTCAAACGCCAACACATACGGGTTGGAAATCCAATTTTAAGGGCTATAAAAAATCACAGCTACCCTTTTTTCAAGGAACATTAGGAAATCTCTTGCCACTCTCACAGAGTATTAATTCTAGTTTGCAAAATGATTGCTTTGATGACAAGAAAAGCGCTAAGTATAACGAGAAGAAAGAGAAAATAAGACAAGGTTATGCTGATGGTTCACATTCTGAAATTGAAGTTTCAGGCTATGCTGTTTGGAATGCTGATGCTATCCTTGATAGAGGCAACAAACTGCTGGAATTTATGGAAGAACGTTGGGATCTGCAATTTGAAAATGAAGCTGCAAAGGCTGAACTACTGTTCCTTGAATTTATGCTCGAAGAGGAAGAAGAGGAAATACATACGACTGAAGAATAACCTACAAAAATATTAATCTAAATGAATTATACAGAAAACATTGAACGTTTAAAAATACTGCTTACAGGAGCCTCCACAGATGTTACGATAACCAGTGAAAATGAAGCAGAATATAAAAGGCTAAAAAACGAACTGAAACAATCTGCTAAGTTTAAGGCCAACGAGCCAAAAGAATTTAAAATATGTGTTACTCTCCAGGAATTTAGGAGAGAGATGCAGGCCAAAGGAGGCTATGCCGAAAGGAGAAAATATATCAATCAACTCTTCTACCCGCTGATCTCTGATGAGAATTCCCTGTTGGACAGTATAGAGGAAATACAGCAAAATATAAACTTTGGTCATCTGAACCTTTTGCCCCAAGATATACAACAAAAAGGACGGGAAATGTCGGAAGTTTACCTTTATCTGTATTGTATTGAAAATTCGCTGCGAATATTTATCGAGGAAATAATGAAGACGGAAGCGGTAACCATACCGAGAAAGGTGCAGGATACTGTAGACAAATTGAAGAAAAGTGAGCAGGAAAGTAAATATTTGCCCATACGTGGAAACAGTGATCTCTTTTACTGCGATTTTATAGAGTTGGGAAAAATAATTGTTGGGAATTGGACAATTTTCGGAAAGTATTTCCCGAAACAGAATGAACACTGGTTGAATGTCATGGTGGATGAACTGTACAAGATACGATGTTTAGTTGCTCATAATAGTTATGTTGGCAAAGATGAGCGTGATGCGCTGAAAGTTTATTATAAGAGCATTACCGCACAATTGCGATTATAACATTGGGCATTAAGGCGATCACAACGTGGTAATAATTTTGATGAACATTTTGTATTAAGATAACTTAAATTTTAACTTTACTTTATGGCAGCACCCTTTTTATTGAAATTACGCTTAGCATTAGGTATAGAACCAGAAGAAGTTGCTGAGATATTGCATATCAGCGTTAAGGAGTATTTGGCATTGGAAAATGATCCCAAGGAACATTTTTACGAAGATCAGGCTAAAACGCTCATGAATTGGATGACGCCGAAGATGAATGGTAATTTTGATCAGTTCGTTCAGTTGCTCAATCAAAATTAGGTGCGACATTAAAAGATGTAAATCACATGTTGTAAATATGAATTTGATATAACGGGTAAACTTAACTTAACGGAGGACCAAATTGTGCAACTTGTGATACGCTTAACTCTTTGTTTGTCATTTAATCTGACTATTGAAATTTAGTTATTCCTTGTCTTTGCCTGCAGACGACTGGCTTCCTGTTTGCTCTTTCTAATTTGTTCCTCTATATTCTTAATTTGGTCATTTGAGCATCCCTGATACATAATATTTACGCCCTGATTACCCTCGTAATTGTTGAAATGATTAGTAAAGGAGGATTTCTCCTGATAATTGAGAATGTACTCCGGAGCAACACCAAAAATATCAGCCAATTCGTATAGTCTTGAAACGCTAACGTCTGCAATATTGTTCTCTATATTGCTATACGCTTTGGGAGTGATGCCTAACGCTTTTGCTACATTTTCTTTAGATAGCTTTTTTTCCTTTTCTCGTATTTCACGAATATTATCTCCGATTTTCATATGCTGATTATGTGTTTAAAAATCAATACTATTATTTTTGAGCAAAGCCTCTAATAATGAAATTCTTTTACGTTCACTTTCCAATAACTCTTGCTGCAATTTGTATAACTTCTCCTTATTTCTAAGTTCTTCTTTAGTTCTTAGATATTCTTGATTAGCGAGATTTGGTTCTCCGCCCTGATACATGATATTTACACCTTTGTTTCCATTGTTATTATGAAAATAATTGAAGAACTCCTTTTTTGAACTTTTGTAATGGAGGATATACTCAGGGCTACATCCAAAAATTTCTGCAATTTGCTCTAATCTATCCACAGAAATATCCGTAACATTATTTTCTATGTTCGCATAAGCACGGGTAGAAATTTCCAGCCTTTCAGCAACATGGCTTCTCTTAAAGTTTTTTTCAACTTCCCGTATTTCCCTTATGTTATCTCCAACTCTCATAACTACATAAAAAATGTTCGTTAAAGATGTGCTTGCAATATCACATAACCGGTTGTCAAAAATTAAATTCGATATTATTATCCCTTAAAAGTTTTTCCAATCTTGGTATTCTGTTCAATTCCTCTTGGTAAAGTTCTTTGTACGCCATCCGGATTTTTTCTTGGTCAATTCCCTGTACATGAATATTGATACCGGAATTTCCATTATGATTAAAAAAGAAATTCCTAATTCCTGTAACGGGTTTATTGAGCGTAATCAAATCGGCAACATCGAGGGATAATAAGCGTGCAATTGCGTCAAGCATAGAAAGCGTTATGTCTCGCTCATCACTTTCAATTGCTTCATATTCTTCCACACTGATATTAAGCTCTTGCGCAATAAAACTTTTTTCAATCTTTTGAGCAGTTCTTATCTGACCGATGTTACTTCCAATTTTCATATTCAATGCTTATTGTTTCTCCAAATATAGTAAAACTTCCAATATGGAACAAATTCTTCCAAGTTCGTACAAATTCGTCCAATGCGGGAAGCTGTTTTCTTCTAAAAAATTGACTGAACAATTTCCTTTGTATTGACAAGAACAAACATGGGAAGATTGACCTACAAGTATAAGCAATATTGTTGCTTGTCCACTAATGGACAAGCAAAAGCCATTGTTTTGTTCTTCTGCCTCAAATTCAGTCTTCGCTCTATTATTAAACGCCCGGATTAGCACATGTAAAACCTCCTAACGGAGCAGTATTCTATTGTGTAACCTAACTACGATTGATGATGAGCAAAACTATACGTAACAAGATTTCTATTTTCACAACCTGCCATCACCCGGAACTGGTAACGGGCGGCAGGTATTTTCTATCCATAATTTGTTTCATGTTGTTTGGTGTCGAGGTAGCCCGTCCGCAGTCCCGAGAACCCGGGACTGCAAACAACCAAAACATCACCGCTTTAAACATCGGCGACCAAATCCCCGAAGCACTTTGGAACACTCCTTTGCAGGTGGTGAACCATCCACAGGGTAAACAGACCGCTACGCTTGCCGACTATAAAAGCAAGCTGATAATACTGGATTTTTGGGCTACATGGTGCGGCAATTGTATCAAAAACTTCCCTAAACTTCACGCTTTGCAGAATGAATTTGGCGACAAAATAAAGGTGTTGGCAATAACCAAAGAAGACACGGATAAAATAGCCAAGTTTTTTAAAACAGGCGTAGGGAAAGAACACACTTACGTCAATTCAGTAATTAATGACAGCGTTCTTTCAAAATACTTTCCTTACCGAAGTGTACCCCATATCGCATGGATTAATCCCAACGGTAAAGTGCTGAACACCACCCAAGCGGAGGACATCACCACCGCCAACATACAAGCCATTTTGGATAATCAAAAAACACAGATGGTTGCCAAAGTCGATATTGACAAAAATAGACCCCTGTTTCTTTCCGAACATTTTAGTAACGACTTGCAATTAAAATCCTATTCTATTTTTGTTAAAGGGTATTATCCGGGGCTACCGTCAGGAAATAATTTCAAGAAAACCGAAGATGGTGAAATTTATGGCAGGCAAATGACCAATACCACCATGATGCGAATTTACAACCCGATACTATATGAATTATTCGATAAGAAAGGCGACCAATTTAGTTCAAAGCGTATGATAATAGAGGTAAAAGAGCCAGCATTGTTAGACGTTATAAAAAACGAAGATGGTAAAAGCGAAAGATATAACCTATACAACTACGAACTTATAGTTCCTGAAGAAAAGGCTGACAGCTTGTACTATTATATGTTGGCAGACCTTAACCGTTATTCGGATTATATAGGCTCAATCGAAAAGCGTATGGTGGATTGTCTTGTTTTGATTAGAACCTCTACCATAGACAAAATTAAAAGCAAAGGAGGAAAGCCTAAAAACACTTTTCCAGCTTCGCCATCTATCCTGACTAATCAAAAACTTGGTTCGATGATTAACATGCTTAGTGAGGAAAAAGTCATTACGCTACCGATAGTAGATGAAACTGGCTATACAGATAATGTTGATATAGAAGTTTCAGGTATTAAGGACTTAACCAGCTTAAAAAAAGAACTCAACAGGTATAACCTTGACCTCGTACCCGCAAAAAGAAGCCTTAATATGTTCGTCTTAAAAGACAAGTAGCTGCTTCTATTTTTTTACAATCTAACTCAATTAATGAATGAAATCTTTTATACTCATTATTACATTGCTTATTGCTTCCTTTAGCATGTTTGCACAACAAACCATCACAGGCACAGTTGTTTCTCACAACGATAGTTTACCTATTGAGGGAGCCAGCGTATCCCTGCAAGGAGCCAACAGAACAGTAAGCACCAATGGTAAAGGACACTTTACCATCCAAACTGCGACAAATGCAAGTACCGCTATTTTGGTCGTTAATCATGTGGGTTTTGAACCAACAACAATAACAGTAAATCTGCCATATAAAGATACTTTAAACATCATTCTACAAGCATCAACTCGCTTGTTGGAGGAAGTAGAAGTAGTATCAACAGGGTATCAGAAAATACCCAAAGAACGGGCAACAGGTTCATTTGCCACTGTAAGCAATGAACTGTTTAACCAACAGGTGGGTACAGACATCCTTTCGAGGCTACCAGCTATTGCTAATAGCATGGTAATGGATGCCGGAAAGCAAGGCACACCACAAATGATGATACGGGGTTTGAGTACAATAAGCGGACAAAAAGACCCGCTAATTGTTGTCGATAATTTTCCTTATGACGGTGATATTACCAATATCAATCCCAACATTGTAGAAAATATAACCATCCTCAAAGATGCATCGGCTTCCAGCATTTGGGGAGCAAGGGCGGCAAATGGTGTTATCGTTATCACCACCAAGAACGGACGTTTCAATCAACCGATTACTTTATCGTTCAATTCCAATCTTACTATCGGGGCAAAACCCGATTTAGACTACATCCGTCAGATGTCGTCCAGTGATTATATTGACGTGGAGCAAGAATTGTTCAACAGAGGCTACTACAATAGCGATATTAATTCAACAAGCCACCCGATAATCAGTCCGGTAGTTGACCTTTTGGAAAAAGCTCGTAGTGGAGCATTAACCCAAGAACAGGCACAGCAGCAAATAACCGCTTTGAGAACCATAGATGCAAGGAAGCAATTCAATCAATATATGTACAAACCATTGGTCAATCAGCAATATTTTTTAAGTGCGCAGGGCGGGGCAGATAAGTTTTCTTGGACATCTTCGGTGGGTTACGACCACAATAAGGATAATTTGGGAAGCACTTACCAGCGCATGAACCTTCGTTTCCAAAACACTTATCGTCCAATAAGACAGCTTTCACTTTCAACCGGGCTTTATTATACGCAAAACAGAAATAAATCGGGTCGCTTAGGTTATAATAATGTAACAATGAGAGGCGGGACTTTTGCACCGTATATGCAAATGGCTGATGCGAATGGAAATGCGCTACCCGTTGCAAGGGACTACAATCAAAGCTATATCCAAAATCTCGGTGATGGAAAATTGCTTGACTGGAATTATTATCCGCTTACAGATTGGCAACACCAAACATCTAATGGCACTGTTTCCGATATACTGGCAACTGCTACGCTCGATTACCAAATCATAAAGGGGTTGAATGCAACCGTAAATTACCAGTACGAAAGACAAATTGGATTAAATACCAACCTTGCCGATGAAAACAGTTATATGGCAAGGGACTACATCAATCTCTTTTCCCAAATTGTGAACGGAAATGTAGTTTACATCGTACCCAATGGTAGCATATTAGATAAATCAAATAACTTATTAAATGCAAATAATGTACGAGGTCAGCTAAACTTTGACAACACTTACGGCAAGCACAATATAACAGCTCTGATTGGTGGGGAAGCACGTTCCGCTAACATGCAATCAAATCAGGCACGTTTCTACGGTTATGACCCTAACACTTTAACCACGGGCAACGTGGATTATACAAAAACATATCCAACAATTATTAGCGGGGGCGCCTCTTTAATTCAAAGAGGTCAATACCTGCGGGAAACGACCACGAGGTTTATATCTTACTTCGCTAATGCTGCTTACACGTTTGATAATAGGTATGTCGTATCGGCAAGCGCCCGCCGGGATGCAAGTAATCTTTTTGGTCTAAAAACGAATGACCAATGGAACCCCTTTTGGTCGGCAGGGTTTGCATGGAAACTATCGAACGAGAATTTTTATAAAGTTGATTTCTTGCCTTACCTCAATCTCCGGGCAACGTATGGCTTTAGTGGCAATATTGACCCCGCAATGGTTGCAGTCAACACAATTTGGTATCCCAACAATGTGAATATTTTTACAGGTGCAGCATACGCACAGTTTAATAATTACTACAATCCACTACTAAAATGGGAAACCTCAAAAATGCTCAACCTTGCGGTAGATTTTCGTCTGCGGAACGACCGTTTAACAGGTTCAATAGAGTATTATCACAAAAAAGGTATTAATCTCTTTGGGATGGCTCCAATGGATTACACAACTGGAGTTGACCCCTATATGTTACGGAATGTAGCCAGTATGAAAGGGGATGGTTGGGATATTCAGCTAAAAAGTATAAACGTAGACCGTACATTTAAGTGGAGTACCATACTGAATTTTAGTTTATACAAGGATAAAATTGTTAGCTATCAAGTAGAAAGGACATTGGCACAGGAATATGTCAATGTTTCCTCACCGCCCATATCCGGGATTGAGGGAAATCCTGTATATGCCATTTATGCTTATAAATGGGCGGGACTTGACCCCAATACAGGTGAAGCACTGGGATACCTCAATGGAGAAGTAAGTAAAGATTATAGCAGTATTGTAGGCACAGGCACTAACGTAGAAGACCTTGAATACTTTGGTTCTTCTATTCCGACTAAATTCGGTTCGTTAATCAATGCGGTATCGTACAAGAATATCAGCTTACAAGTTGGCGTTTCATTCAAATTTGGATATTGGTTCAGACGTAACTCTATTAACTATACCAACCTGTTTTATAACTGGCGGGGACATTCCGATTATGCACTACGCTGGCAAAAACCGGGTGATGAAGTAAATACCAACGTACCTGTAAATCTATATACCACAAATACCAACCGGGATGCTTTTTATAACGGCTCAAGCGTTTTGGTAGAAAAAGGCGACCATATCAGGCTCCAATATATCAATCTTGCTTACGACTTCATAATGCCAGCAAACAAGACAAAAGGTATCAAAGGATTACAGGTGTTTTTCAACGCAAGTAATCTTGGGTTATTATGGAAAGCTAATAAAGCAGGCATTGACCCTGACTTTGGCTTAGGCTATTTCAATCTAAAAACTCCTGCAAATTATTCACTTGGTCTTAAAGCCAAATTATAAAAGCTATTACAATGAAAAAAAACACTCAAATAATAACGTTTCTATTATTCCTGACATTGCTTATTTCGGGATGCGAAAAGTTTCTTGAAGAAAAATCAGATAAAAGTTTAGCCATCCCTACAACGCTGCGTGACCTGCAATCATTGCTGAATAATGCCTCTGATGTTAATCACGTATTTTGCTCAATGGGTGAAGCAAGCAGTGATGACCACTTTTTGAAAGATGCAGATTACAATGGATTAAATTACGAAAGTGATAAACGTCAATATACATGGCAAGCGGATTATGTAACCCGTCCACTATCTTCAAATGGTGATGAATGGTATAATTGTTACAAGGTAATATATATCTGTAATTCTGTTTTACAAGGACTTGAGGAGAACAACCTGACTGGACAAGAAGCAGGTTATATCAAAGGGCAGGCTTTGGTTTTCAGAGCAGCACGTTATTTGGACGGTGTACAGGTATGGTCGCCCGTTTATAATAGAGCAACAGCAAATACGGACTTGGGTATGGTGCTAAGGTTAGAACCTGATATAAATATTCCCTCTGTTAGGTCATCCGTACAGGAAACCTATGACTTGATATTAAAAGACCTTAATGATGCACTTCCATTGTTACCAGCAACAATTACTTCTCCTACATTGCCCACTAAGGCGGCAGTTTACGGACTATTAGCAAGAACACATTTGATAATCGGAAATTATGTCGAAGCACTGGAAAATGCAGAAAGGGCATTTGAAATTAGTAATGAGTTGATTGATTTTAATGGATTGAACCCAAACGCAAATTATCCAATACCGTCAGTAAATCAAATAAGTAAAGAAATCGTATTTCAAACACGGATGTTTTCATCTGCCATTAACAACTTTAATGTAGCAAGAATTTCACCATCACTCTATAACCTTTATGATGCCGGGGATTTGCGAAAGAGTATTTATTTTCGTGGAGTAGCTGTTGGGGAGTATAGATTTAAAGGTACACATACGGGCAATACAGGATTAATCACTGGAATTACAACAAGTGAATTGCTTCTCATTATTGCAGAATGTAATGCCCGATTAGATAACATTAGTGAAGCTGCAAACACTCTTAATAAATTACTGATTAAGAGATGGGATGTCAATCAATTTATACCATACTCATTTACTAATAAAGATGCTGCACTGAATACGATTTTAATAGAAAGAAGAAAAGAATTGGTATATCGTGGGCTTAGATGGTCAGATATCAAAAGATTGAACAGGGACGGATATAATATAACATTGACACGAACCGTAAACGGTCAAACCATAACATTGCCACCCAATGACTTGCGTTACGCTATTGCTATTCCTGAAACGGTGATAGAAATAGGCGGCATCCAGCAAAATCCGAGATAAATTATAGTAAACATAAAAAGGGGCTTGTGATGCCCCTTTTTTGCTTTTTAAAATGTTTTTGAGAAATCATTCTCGCTTACTGTCAACGATAGCCATAACTTGGGGATTGGTTTTCCCCGACAGTTTGCTTTGTAAATCCAATTCATTTTCTGCCGTTATTTGGCAAGGTAACTCTTCACCTGAACCACATTCCTCTGAAGTTCCGGGTTGCCAATTGGCAGGGTCAGCAAATACACCGGGATTTACTGCATCTGTATAATGATAGGTGCTTGCTGTACTTGCCATTTTAAATGACATAGTAACCGCTGCAATTGCTAATGCCACTACAGCAAAGAGGTTCATTTTTAATTTTTTCATTGCTTTAAAATTTTGATGTTAAAGAATACTTTTTTATTTGTCTTTTGGCCGACCCGCCCTCAGTAGTTTCGCCTCCAGCGTTGCTACCTCGTAATTTGTACCATAAGTAAAGCCCCCAACCGCTTAAAAAAAGGAACAAGAGATTGAAGAAAAAATGTTGCAACCAAGTCATGCCGCTTATCACCGATCCGCACTCGCATGGTAGCTTTTCCCATGCGCCCATAAGAGCCACAACGATATAAGCCGTAAAAGCAGTCATTAATCCAGTTGAGAGGATTAAACCCGCTTTACGATATTTTTCCATTATCAATGCCAGTACTGTTATTAATTCCAATGCCGGGAGCATGTAAATAAGGATGTACCCTAAACTATCTGAAATGGGTTGACGGAGGATACCGCTTTTAAATGCTGCAAAGTTTGTTATTTTGTCAATGCTTACAGGTATCCAAAGAAGCAGCAAAAGAATAATAACGATATTGAGTGTTATCCGTTTTCTTTTGAGTTGGTTTGGATATATAGCCGTTGTTTCCATTGCCTTTGTATCTTAGTGAGGGTTCTCACCATCCTTTGATACAAAGTTCACTAAAGCGTTAAGCGTGGGAAAGACAAAATCGGTAAAAATTGAGCAGGTTTGTGTCGAGAATTTTCCGATTTTGACAATATCTTGGAATATCCCTATTTTTTGCGTTTCTGATAACGCTCCAAGGCAGAGCGAAAGGACCGTTCATCAGCATAACCCACTTCCATATACACATCCTTGATCCCGATCCCCTGATCCAATAAAAGTAAAGCATGGCCAATACGCAGATCGGTGATAAATTGCTGAACGCTTACATGATAGGTACGCTTAAATATATTCAGCAAAGTTCTCTCGGTAACAAAGAATTGCGCTGCCAACTGCCTTACGTTTAAGGAGACATCACAATAATGCTCTTCTATAAACCCCTTGATCCGATAAGCCGCATCCTTATCCTGGTCTTCCAACAAGCTATCGTAATACTCCAGCAGCAAACTTACGTATTTGCGCAGATTGCCATCAAGTGCCCCTTTGTTATTTTGCGAATAACTATAAATCTTATACAGCCAACGATGTATTTTCCTATCCATACGGCATTGCCCCATTGTTTCATAAGATTTTTTACCATCCAAGAACCTTTGCAGAATTTGTTGCACATTGTAATACTCCTGATCTATACTTTCAATCCAATCGGGATGTATGCTCAGCACTAGGGCAATGTGTTGTCCTCTTTCAGCGTATGCTAAATATGATCCCTCGTCATAGTACGACATCAGGAATGTATTGGCTTGTATCTTAATTATAGGAATTTTTGAAGATGTGGTATAGAGCAGGCTGCCTTTGAGCATAAAGAACATGAACAGTTGCCTGTCATGGATATCAAAGGGAATATGGGTTGGCTCTTTAACATTAATCTCTACCAGATCGACAAAAAAAGGCTTGTAATTCAGTTGTTGGCTGAAAAGATCCATTTCAGGTATTTGGAAATGATGTGTTTTCTGGGCAAAGGTCAGTAGGTACCTGCTCGGTTCGGAGAGGTTATGAGGCTCATTCTTGGATTTTACGTGCTCATTTTTAGAATACAACGTATATGGTATCTTCATAGGCCAATGGTTTTCCCAATTCACTGGAAATCATTTACAATAGCATTGGAGCTTATTATGAGAAATAAAAATTTCAAATATATAATTGAATAAAAAACTAAAGTTGGGTTTAACTTGGGTAAAATTTTCTGATCGTAAACTTTGTTGTTATTGATGATCAATTCAGTATATACTTTCGAAAAGGCAAACCAATTCTATAACTTCAGTACTTCTTTCAGTTTCTCTACTGCCTGGCTATGTTTTTTTTCTTCCATTTTTGAGAGATTGAACAATTTCCATTGAACGGATGGTAGTTGGGCAACCTCTGCCATATTAGGCAACCCCAGTAGTTCCCATTGTGGGTTTCGCTCTTTGAACGATAACAAAAATTTCCGCTCATTAGTGGTCATATCCGTATTGATAATTTCAATGAGTTGTTCCCTTGTGGCTTCCAGTGCTTCAACGGGAATATCCACTTCGGCCATTTGTGCAAATTCTGCTTCATATATTTCTCTTATATTTTTACGGTGAGGAGCCAAAAGTTCTGCCATTGGCCGTTGATGGCTGATTAGGAATACAAGGAACGTTTTGCGCAGGTCTTCAGTAAAGCCTTCGTTTTCGAGGAGGAATTTCACGTCAAATAAATCACGGGGATGTTGCCGGTCCAGGGCGGCTGCAATCTTTCCGGCATACAGATCGGGCAACGAAGCTACCTGTATTTCGGCATATCCGAACTCCCTCTCCACTGGTTCACTTACCTCCATTCGTACTTCGGAGAATACCGTTCCACGGATCACCGGCGACAATTCCACCTTAATCCTTACATCTTCCACTTGCAGAAGTAAGCGAAGCGCATTGCCCTGTTCGTGTGCGTTTTGTATGTGAATGCCAGGAATGGTTTTCTTAATCAACTCACTTAATCGGGTTAATGCAGCACGAATGTTGACCAATGCTTCCTCACGGCCTTCGGAGGGCAGGTACAATAAATCTATATCTACAGAAAGCCGTGGCAGCTCCCTGTAAAAAAGATTGATAGCCGTGCCGCCTTTTAGTGCAAAACATTTTTCACTATCCAGTAGCGGTAGGATACGCACCAACAACTGCACCTGTTTGTAATATATGCTGTCCTTTTTCATCTTAGGATTGGAAATTTTTAGGAACGGTTATTTTGTAGGTTTTATCGAGATCGCCGCCTTTGACGATTACCCGGTTTCCGGAACCGAGGTCTATGCTATCGGTATTCAATTTTGAAAACCAGGTATAGTTGTGTCGTGAACCGAACCAAAGGAAAAGCCGTTTAACCTTTACATTGGTACAGGCTTCCAGTAATTTTTGCAAAGTGCGGGGCGATAAGGAGGTCATACCCTGTATAAGCTGATCAGCGTGTTCTAACGAGATTTTATCCGGTACTTCGTCCAGCATTTCGAGGCAGGCTCTTTCCGGACAGGATATTTTAAGTTCGTCCAAACCCTCTTTCCAGAAAACAGTAGAAGTGTAGCTGTCGGATACTTGCCTTTCCATACCGGAAAACAGTTTATTCCGGGTATGGCGAACAAATGTTATCGTTTCCGATAGTTCATTGGCCCATACAGGTAATTTATCATTGCCATAAAGCTGTATTGTTTCTTTTTTCGAAGTAGGCAGATAATGGGAAAAACCTTTTAATTCCAGTGCTGACATTCCTCCTGCAACAAGATCTGTTTTCATCACGGTTTGTAGCGTGTACAGCATACTTTGCCACGAAAGCTGAACCTTCCCCCGTATATAAAGTCCTTTCCACAACAGCTTCAGTTGTTCACTCTTAACCAGGTTATCTATAGCATGTGTATCTAAAGCAGCCTGGTCCGTCAGCCACTTTCGCGTAACAATCATACTTTCAGGCATTATTCGCTCCAATAGTTTACGTCGTTCAGTGTTAAGCGCCATATTTATAAATTTTAATTTAGACGGTGATTATCGCCGTGAAAACAAATTTACATAAATATTTTTATTGCTCCCATAAAAAATAACGGCGATTAACGCCGTTATAATAAACTTATATAAACTATTTCTTTTTCTTCTTTTCAAACTCAAAGGTAGTTTTGCAATAATCATCCAATACGATATACGCATCGAATTTCTTTCCTGCCTTGCTTTTCATTCCTTTGATAAGCGAAGTACTCTTTTTATTGACAAGGCTTTCAATATCGGCTATGCAAATTTGTACGCCACACACATTGCGGAACTGCACCCAGCTACAACCCTCATCAGGACATTTGACAATCTTATCACGAATGATGAGTTGCTGACTTTTGCATTTAGGGCAAACCAGTTGAGGCAGGTTGTTATGGGCAATGGAAGTTTGCAGCAATTCATTGGTAATAGTAGACGCATAAGTTTCCATTTCCTTTTGGAATGCCCCGACATCCGCATCGTTATTTTCTATTTTCTGTAAAGCCAATTCCCACTCGGCCGTCATTGACACATCCGCAATTTTGCGATCCTTAACCAAATCATACACTTGCAATCCCTTTTCTGTAGGGATCAGGGACTTCTTTTCCCTTTGGATGTAATTGCGTGCAAACAGGGTTTCGATGATTGCCGCCCTTGTTGCCGGAGTACCTATACCGATATTTTGAAGGGCTTTACGTTCGTCTTCATTCTCGATTTCTTTTCCTGCGGTTTCCATTGCCGACAATAGCCCCGCCTCGGTATAAAGTACAGGCGGTTTGGTTTTCTTTTCGAGAACGGAGGCTTCTTTTATTTTGAGTTCATTGCCTTTTTTCAGTTCAGGCAAATCCTGTACAGGTTCCGTATCATCGTCCGTAAAACTTCCTTTAATAGAACGCCAGCCAGGTTCCATAATCTTACAGCCTTTTGCTGAAAAATCGTAATGCAACACCTGTAAACCCACATCGGTTATTTCTTTGATACAGGCTTGCGAAAGCGCTTCGAGCAATCGAAATGCAATCATATCATATACCTCATTTTCTTTTGCGTTCAGGGCTGACGGGATTTTATCCGTAATCAGTAATCCGTGGTGGTCGGTAACACGCAGATCGTTCACGATCCGTTTATTGAAACGCCCCCATTTTACTTTTGATACGGCCTGCTTGCAGGTTTCCCTATCTTGCAAAGCCCTCACCAGATTGGGAATTTCTGCCCATACATCTTCAGGAATGTATTTACTTCCCGTACGAGGATACGTAATGAACTTTTTTTCATACAGACTTTGCGCAATGTTGAGGGTTTCTTCGGCTGAGAGGTTCAACTTTTTATTGGCTTCTTTTTGTAATCCGGTAAGGTCGAACAATAAAGGCGGTTGCTCTGTAACGCTTTTGGTTTCTACCGATATAACTGTTGCCGTTTCATTTCGCTGAATGGCCTTCAGTGTATCATCGGCAAGTTTTTGATCCTCCCATTTTGTTTTGGAAATGCTTTTAAAATCTATCAGTTCTTTGTTGTGCAATAACTGGATCTGCCAATATTTCGTTACCGAGAAATGCTTGTTGTCTAAATAGCGTTTGCATATTAAAGCCAATGTAGGTGTCTGTACCCTTCCAAGCGAATAAATGCCGTTTCCCGCGGCAATACTTAAGGCCTGTGTGGCATTGATACCCACAAGCCAATCGGCACGGCTTCTGCCTCGTGCCGCCTGGTACAGTCCGTCAAATGCAGCACCGTCTTTCAGGTTATCAAACCCTTGCTTAATGGCCTTTTCGGTAAGCGAACTAATCCAAAGGCGTTCAAAGGGCTTGTTGCATTTCAGGTATTCGTAAATATAGCGGAATATCAATTCGCCCTCACGACCTGCATCGGTAGCCACAATGATGCTGTTGCTTTGGTTAAAAAGCCGTTCTATGACTTTGAGCTGCTTTAAAGCTCCAGGATCTGCGGTATAACCTTTGTCCTTTTTGATTTTCCGGACAGTCAGTAAAAAAGGGTTGGGGATTATGGGCAAAGCTGATTTGTCAAATCCCGATATACCGTAATCTTCGGGCATTCCCAATCCAATTAAATGACCGAATGCCCACGTAACAAAATAGCCGTTACCTGTCAGGTAGCCATCCTGTTTATCGGATGCCCCAACTAGTCCGGCTATTTCCCTTGCTACGCTTGGTTTTTCTGCGATGATTGTTTTCATATTATACTACATTTTTCTGCCTTTAGATTTTGCGGGTGTTTGAGGTTTTTCCTGTTGTTCCTGCTGCTTTTTGTCTTTTGGGGCTTGCTGTCCTGACTTCAAAGGCTCTTTGATGTTCTTGGTCGCTTCATTAGTTTTACCTTCCGAATTAACCGCTGTTTGGGTTTTATGGGTTTCAACAGGTTTTGCCTGTGCCTTAACCTGGCTTGGAAACTGGAAGTTCGTTTTTCCGGTTTCGGCATTGAAAGTAATATAACCTTGGTACGGTTGTCCTTTCTTATCCTTCAACCCATCAATGTAAACGGTTTGCCCAGCTTTGAAATCCTTGTATTGTTCGTCTGTCAGTTCTTTTCCCCTGAATGTTTTCGGGGCTTCCTGCGGTTGATCGTTCTGATTGCTTTGTTGCGTATTCTGTCCGTTGTTTTGCGTTTGTCTGTTGGTGTTGTTGCGGTCAAACAGAAATTCTACATAACGTTTGTCTGCATTGAACTGTACCGTTGCAGAAAATTCAGTTCCTTTTTTGGAAAGCATACCATCCAGCTGAAGCGGTTTGCCCTCCATTAAGGTTTGCTTTTGTGCGTCGTCCAATTTTACCCCTTTTATCTCATCGGGGATTTTTATGAAATCTGTCCGAAGAGCAATAAGTTCATTGGTCAGTCTATCCACGCTGACAATGGAGGGCATCATTTCTCCCGTCTTAGTGTTTTTCAAATCAACCACTCTGCCCATATTGCCGGTTTCGAGTAGATTTTTTTTATCCTCATCCGTGAATTTGTGCCCAAAAAACTCAAAATTCAGATTGGGTTCTTTTCGGATACCGTGTATTGCTGCCACCACTTGTCCATCTTCTGTAGACTGTAAAGACAAACGGGCATCGGTGCGTACAATCGCACCACCGAGGTTTACACTTACGGGCACAAGCTCATTGGTTTTATAGCCTTTCAACAAAGGGTCTAACAAATTCAGTTTTTCAAGGCGATCTTTACCCAATCCAAGATTGTTCATTGTTTCCCAATCAATCTGTTCCGGCTTAAAGCGATATTCGCTTGTGTCCGTTGTTGTTTGTGTTGTTTCCATATCATTTTTATTTTCTTGTTTTTTATCCTGTTGCGTTTCAGCCTTCACTTCATGCTGCTTCATCAGTTGCTCACCTTCAGGAGTAGGCTTATCAACCTGCTTTTGCATTGCATCTGCAGTATCAATAGCTACAGGTGCAGGTACCTTGAAAAAAGAGAAATTGGTCGGGTTCTTCAACTGGCTGAAGAAATTGGAGAAGAAATTGGAAAAGAAATCTCCATGCTTATCCACACGCATAAACTGATTTTTGTTTTTCTTCGTGGGATCAACGGTTTCCATATTGCCGTTCTCGTCAATGCTTTTTACAGCCTGGATTTTCTTTTTCTCTTTATCCAGCACCAACAATATATCTGAGAATTGTTCTGGCATTTCTTGCCTATGTGTGGTTTCCTCGCTCATGTTCCGAAAATTTTAAAGTTCATAGCCGAATTTATATAAAGCCGTGAGCGCATTTTGTTATATGGCACTCAAAGGCAGTGTTTGTCACTTAATGGCGTTCAACTTAGTTGCCGGCGGATTAAAACTTTCCCGTATAAATTGATGTACGTCAGATAGTTTATAATACAGTTTTCCGCTTATGGTATAATACGGCAGCTTGCCGATGGATCGGTAACGTTGCAGCGAGCGGTTACTAATTTTGAGCATCTGAAGCAAATCCTGATTGTCCAGCAGTTCCTCACCGTCTATACTGTTGCGTTTCCTTTGCAGCTCATCTATATTATCGCCCAACATATCCAGGCGACCCATCAGGCGTTCCATCCACGCCAAAAATTCCATTCTGTCAATATTCATAGGAATATAATTTTAAAGGTTCATGCTTATTTTCTGTCTGTCTTTAGCTTTCTGCCTTTTTCGATATAACTTTTGCCTTTTGCCATAAGCTGCTGCACATAATCGTCACTGCTCTGTATGGCATTGGCTTTAAGCATATCCTTTATTGCTCCAATGGTATAGAAATACTGCCCATAGATTTTTGAATAAGTAATCTCGCCTTTGGTCCGCATGCGCCATAAGGTCTTTTCGCTGATGTGCAGGTATTGGCATACCTCGTGGTTGTTGAGCCACAAGTCATCATAACTTGTATTGTCCAATCTTTTCAGGTAATCGGCAATCGCGTTTATGCGGCTGTTGAGCTGTTGCCACGCATCTTCTTCGATAGTTATTATTTTCATTGCATAGTTTTTAAATATTCACTATGCAAAATTCCTAAAGGTGGCAGTGTTTGTCTGCCAAGCCTTACCCATTGGTTTGGCGGGTTTTTAAAAATTTTTACAAATAGGGAAAACCCTTGTTTAATAAGGGTTTTGGAGCATTTAAGATATTTTGCAAAGGAGTTTTACCAACACTTGCCAATTGGCAGGTATGGGCAAAGAAAAAGCAGTACATTTTGTGTACTGCTTTGGATTTACTGTTTAACCTTTAGCTAAAGGTCTCTATCCATATATTCTTCCAATGAGGTTTTAAGTTGGTCTAAAAATGCAGTTCGTGAGCCTGCTCTTGTTTTCATCCGGTGAAAAGCATGGTGTAGATCGCCGAGCGGAATACGGAAGATAATTTGGAACATCAGGCTTATTTTTCTGATGCCAATTTTACCGTGCGATATTGCCCCTGAAGCATAAAGCGCATAGACTAACTCTATAAGGGCATTTTTACTGTCCGTCCAGAAAACATCTTTTGAACTTTCCGAATTTTGCAAAATTGAATCTGGATTTTCATCGGGACTTATTTTCGTCAGGAGATAGGTATATAACAATTCGTTGGAAATAATTCTAGCTACCTTGTAGTCGTAAAAAGTAGAAAAAGAAGGATCTATCTCAAACACAATACTGTTCAACCCATCGTGATAGTTGATCTGTCCACGCTTAAAATAAGTTTCGTCCCTGTCTGTGCGACCTGAACGATAATACCGATAAAAATCCGAATTGCAGACATGTTCGATATATTCCCGTTTAAGATTAGCCAACTGTATCGAAAAATAACTCATCCCCATTTTTCCATTATTGACAGGACAGGTCGTTTCTATGCGATAAATCTTATTGTAATAAATCAATTTACCGAGTACCTGAGGCTTTATCGTACGGAAGAAATGCATCTCTTCTGTTTCGTCTTTAAATCCTTCTTCCACTATAAATTTTTTGATTGAAAATAGCAGATCCTGGAGATAAATTGTCATTTCATAAGCTTCATCAATCAATCTTTTACTTTGCGAAGAAATCAGGTCTTCTTTCTTGTGAATCTCTAAAATAACGTTTTGTAGAATGTATTTCATAGCTATTAATTTATTTAAGTTGATTCTCAATTGCGTTATTTACCAATTACAAAGATGAGTATTCCATATACAAACGTCACACAAGTTCAACCCAACTTGTGTAAGATTTTATCAAACATAAAGTCATTGTCTCTTAATTTACGATGAACCGTTCTTACTATCTTTTTTTTACAAGTAGTAAAAATGGTCGGCTGAATTAAATCATATAGAACTGCTACTGAATGGTTAATTTTCAATTTCCCCAAGTTTAACCCAAGTTGTGAAAAATTGCTGCACATATTTGCAGCTGACATTAGGATTTTATGCTCGGTTGATCTTATTCTTGAATACTTTGATGCGGCGTGAAATGTCGCTATTAACTTCATCCATTGATTAAAAAAAGCTACCTTTGGGCCATAAATATGCGGCGATAGATTTGAGAAAATTCTCTAAAATAGCAACTCCCTTTTTGGCTTTCATAATGCTTTTTGGAATTATGAGGAACAATCTGTTGTATGTTATTTATGAGTACGATACGGCTCTTTTCATCAGCCTGTTTTGTGAAAACCAAAATAAACCTCAACTCAAGTGTAATGGGAAGTGTAAGCTTGCCAAAATGCTTAAAGAGCAGAAAGAAGAAGAGGCAGCAAAAGTATTGAAACAGCTGCAAACAGAGGTGTTATACTATCCCCAACCTGTATTTACCTATCCTTCCAGACCGGAAAAGTTTGAAGAGGTAAAAAGGAAACATCCTTTGAGCAATCAAAGTTTGTATTCATTCCTGTTCACTATGAGGAATGACAAACCTCCGGAATATTTTACATCCATATAATTCTATAGTATTAGGTGTGGTTGCTGTTTAGATACCAGAACTTTCTTTGTTCTGAATGCTAATGGTATGCGGCATTACGATTAAACAGCAGTCAGACTTGTCTTTTTCGGCGTGCAGATAGCTGATAACTTTTTGCGGTTATTAGATTTGATATGCCCGGTAAAATAAATTTCAGTTGGAATACATCCGATTCCAGCTAAACGTAGTTAACTATAAAAATTTTCAGAAAATGAATACTCTAAAAATATTAAAATACTTTCTTATTATAATTGCGGGCAGCTTCCTTATTTCCTGTTCTAAAGATGATAATCCCATTATTGAGAATGAACTTAATGGCCTGAAATTGGTAACAACGTTATCCAATACAACACATAAGGTGGAATTGTATACCCTCAATGGAAAATTACAAACAGGCTTCAATAATATCTTTTTTCAGATCAAAAATA
>MKTB01000033.1 GCA_001897525.1 Bacteroidetes bacterium 43-16
ACAAAACACACTAAAAACTATTCACTTCTCACTTCTCACTTCTCACTATTCTCTTCTCATTCTTCACTTTTCACTCTTCTCTATTCACTATTCTTTTCTCTCCATTTACAATTAACCATCTACAACACCCTCACCTGGTCCATAAACTGATCCCTGTAGCTGGCTCCCAAAGGTATCTCTGCCCCATTCTGTAAATAGATCACATTATTGTCTACCTGCCTGATAAAATTTTTATTGATGATATAAGATTTATGTACCCGTAACAGGTAATGATAAGGACTTAGCTTTTCTTCCATATGGTTCAGCGTATTATAAGTCATGATCTGAGCAGTGGGAGTATGGATCATCACGTAATTTTTCTGACTTTCTATAAAGATCAATTCTGAAGGTATCAGCTTGATCAGCTTTCGGTCACTTTTTACATAGAAAGCTTCCTCTTCTTGCGCTACAGGGCCTTCCGGCTTGCGCTCGGTTACTGATTTTCTCACCTTATCCACCGCTTTTAAGAACCGGTCAAACGATACCGGCTTAAGCAAATAATCACTTACATCAAGTTCATAGCCTTCCAGTGCATATTCCGAATAAGCAGTAGTAAGAATTATTTTAGGAGGATGCTTGAGCGATTTGATAAAATCAAGGCCGCTGATCTCCGGCATTTTTATATCCAGGAACATAAGATCAACAGGATATTTATTCAATGCAGAAAAAGCTTCAATAGCATTGCTGCATTTACCCACCAGCACCATACCTTCTATTTTCAATAGGTAGTGTTCAATTACTTCCCTGGCCAGGACTTCATCATCAACGATTAAGCAGTTCATTATTTAGATTTAGCTTTAAATGTACTTCAAAAATAGTGTTTGTATCCTTTATGTCCAGCGTGTAATGATTGGCATAGATCAGGGCCAGCCTTTTACGCACATTTTCCAGGCCAATCCCTCCTTGTTGCTTAGGAATATGGCTTGTTTTGTAATTATTGATACAGCTAAAGTGTAAGATGTTGTCTTTTATAGCTATGGTGACATGGATAAAAGCTGCAGATAGCATAGAATCTGTACCATGTTTAACGGCATTTTCTATAAAAGGGATCAGCAGCGCAGGAGCAATCTGGTAAGACTCTGTATGCCCTTCTACCGCAAAGGTTACCTGCTCATTTCCACCCATCCTGATCTGTTCTATATCAATATAATCTTTCAGTACCTGTATTTCTTTATGCAAAGAGACAGTGTGTTGTTTCGTTTCATACAGCATATACCGCATAATATCAGCCAGCTTCAATACAATCTCAGGGGTCTGGTCCGACTTCTTTAAAGAAAGCGCGTAAATACTATTCAAAACATTAAAGAAAAAGTGAGGATTGATCTGCGATTTTAACATACTCAATTCCATTTCCAATTGCTTTTTTTGCACCGTTTCCTTTTGTCTGCTGACCTCGAAGAACTTCTGTGCCAGCGAACCGATGAAAAAGGCAAAGACCATCATGAGCAAGGCCACAAATGAAGGTAAATATACCGAGGTGACCGCATTGGGCCCGCTTCCCCCTAAAGAGATCGGGGAGAAATTACTATAATCAGATCCCGGGAATCTTTGCAGCAGCCATTCCCTGTAATGACTGATCCCTATGGCCAGGACAAGGATAGAAAATAATAAACTCCCGAAATAAAGAGCATACTTTTTACGGAACAATAACCTGGGCATCAGCCACAGCGTATTGAAATACACCGTAAATACATAGATCAGGTTGTAACCGATGATATGAGCTATATAGACAGCCCTGTCACCTGCAGCAGGAGTATAAGTGTCGCCATTATTGAACAGGACATTGATCCAGAATAGCCAGACTAAAATATTCAGGATAAGTCTCATTCTGTATTTTAAGAACCGGTACATATAAACAGGTTTTTATCATTCGAAGATCGGTAATAGCAGTCTGAAAACAATTGAATTTATACCAAAAGGCATTTTCTAAGGATGAACAAGCAATTGGATGCAGGATAAAGTTTATATCCCAGGAAAAATGCGTTTGGTCAGAAAAGCAAAACAACAGGCTTACCACACTCTTTACTTTGCAGTAACAAGGTAAAATAAATTATTATGAAAAAGACCATTCTATGTATCCTGTTGGGGCTTATGACAGCAGCCTCTTACGCACAGTCCAGGATGAACGCACAAAAGATCCGGGTGATTGACAGCCTGCTGAGCTATTTATCTGCAGAAAACCGCTTTATGGGCACCATCTGTATACGTGAAAATAACAAAACCCTTTTGAATAAATCCTATGGAGCTATGGGTGTAAAGAATGGCAAACTGCTTCCGGCCAATCCTCAAACCAAATACCGTATCGGTTCCATTTCTAAAAGCTATACCGCCGTCATGATCCTGCAATTGGCCGAAGAGAAAAAATTATCACTGGACGATAAACTCTCCAGGTATTTCAAAGAAATACCTAATGCAACGAAAATAAGCATCCGGCAATTGCTGAACCACCAGAGCGGCCTGTATAATTTTACCAATGACCTCCAATGGAGAAGCCAGTTTAGCCTGGTAAGTAAAAAAGAAATGCTGGCTGCCTTTGCAAAAGACAAACCGGATTTTGAACCAGGCACGAAAACCGCCTACAGTAACACAAACTATATGCTGCTGGGCTATATTATTGAACAGGTAAGCGGTAAAAGCTTTAACGATAACCTGCAGGCACGCATCAGTAAACAACTGAACCTGAAAGGCACCTCTCTGCCCAAAGGAAGTACAGACATCCTTAAAAATGAAGCACTGTCCTTCGACTTTGGAAATGATCAGCAATGGGAAGCCATACCAGAGATCCATGTGAGCGCTTCTGATGGCGCAGGAGGCATCATCGCACCGGCAGAAGAGGTGAGCCGCTTTTTCGAAGCCCTCTTTCAAAATAAATTGCTGACAGCGGCTACCGTTAAAGAAATGCTCCCGGTTCAGGGCAAAAACTCCATTACCCCGATCAACAGTTATGGTTATGGATTAGAGACCCTGCCTTTTGGCAACGAGCATATAGCCTATGGACATAGCGGCCACATTGACGGCTTCTATACGATGTGCGGTTACTTCCCCGAGGATAAATTATCCATCTCCTTTTTTGATAACGGCCAGGTGATGGGCTTCAACCAGATCAATATCTACCTGCTGAGTATCATATTCGACAAAGCCTATACCTTTCCCAGCTTTACGAAAGTAAACGTCAGTAACAATGAACTCGCAGGCCTGGCCGGGCATTACGGCGCTAAAGATCTGCCCCTTGATGTTCAGGTAATGGCCCACGGCAATCAGCTATGGGCGCAGGCTTCAGGCCAGGATTCCTTCCGGCTTAGCGCAATGGGAAAAGACAAATTTGAATTTCAGCAAGCCGATATTACCATGACCTTTGTCCGTGGAGCAGATGATCAGGCACAATCCTTATCTATGGTACAGGATGGCGAAAAATTGATATTGAACAGGAAATCTGTTGAACACAAGGAAGCAAAAACAATCAAAGTTGATGTCGCTTTATTGGAAAGCTACGAAGGCATCTATAGTGCCGCAGAACTGCCGATGAAACTCACCATCCGCAAGACAGGTACAGGCTTAAGCGGCCAGGGTACCGGACAGCCTGAGTTTCCATTGGCCGCTATGAGTGATACAGAATTTCAATTTGAACCAATAAGCCTGAGCGTAAAATTTAAAAAAAATTCAGCAGGCAAAACTACCGGGCTGATGTTGACCCAGGGTAAAACCATTGAGTTGACTAAAGAGTAAGTGTCCAGGCTTGCAAACCTTCAGAGAAATTTATATTAATGGTAAAAATCCCGCTTGTATTCAACAAGCGGGATTTTGCTTTAAAGTGACTTGCAATATAGTAAAGAGTCGTATTTCAGCCCGGCTGATCCGATACACTGAAATGATAGCCCTTACCTTTTAAGGTAATAATTTCCACGCCAGACCCGTTTCCAAAATACTCCCTTAAACGACGAATATATACATCCAGGTTACGGCTGATAAAATAAGAATCATCCCCCCAGATCACCTTCATTAATTCCCGCCTGTCAATCGGTTCATTGGGCGACAGGCAGAAGATATTGAGGATTTCGGTTTCCCTGTTAGACAACTTAATCACCCCGTCAGGAGTAAATAACTTCATTAATTGCGGGGAATAGCGAAACTGGCCCAGCTTGAACTCCTGCGGCATATACTGGGCCGATCGTGCATCCGCTTGCGGATAATGTATCGCGATTTGATTATCGATGCGCGCCATCAGCTCTTCAAGACTGAATGGCTTTTTCATATAGTCCGTTCCCCCGGACGAAAAGCCCTCCACAATATCTTTCGTCTGGCTTTTAGCCGTCAGGAACAACACCGGCAATTTAGGATAAGCCTGCCTGATCGTTCTGCCGAGGCTATACCCGTCAATATAAGGAAGCATAATGTCCAGGACACAAATATGTGGCTGGAAAGCACTGATGTGTTCCAATACCCTTGTCCCTTCCTTATAATGCATCACCTCATAACCCTTGATGATCAGTGTTTCCGTGACAATACTGGCCAGGTGCTCCTCATCCTCAATATACAATATCTTATACTTCATCTTCTGCTGAATATTCCGGTAAACAAATGCTGAAAACCGCTCCCCATCCCGTCTCCCTTTCCAATGTGAGCCTGCCCCGATGCGCTTCAATAATATATTTAGCATAAGACAGTCCCAGGCCGTAACCTTTTATATTATGGATGTTTTCCTGGGGGATACGCACAAATTTTTCGAATATTTTGACACGGTAAGCCTGGGGAATACCTTCACCATTATCCGCCACCTCCAGGTAAATGCTTTTGTCACTCTTGTAAATACTGATCCTGATCCGCTTATTGCCATACTTGACCGCATTGTCCAGTAAATTATAGATAGCCCCGGTGAGGTGCGTATAGTCTGCCTTTACAAAAGCAACTTGTTCCCGGATGTCCAATTGCAGGCTTACCTGTGCTTCTATCAACAGCTGCTGCCAGGAATCCGTGAGCTCCTGTACCAGTTCCGGTAGTGATACCTTTTGCAGGTCAAGCGCCAACACGCCATGATCCGCCTGCGTGGTATCCATAATTTTACTGATCATCGTTTCCAGCCTGTTGATCTCCCAGTTGGCCATCTTCAGGTAGCGTTGTGCGCGTTGCGGATCCTCCAGCGCATCATACCTACTGAGTGCTTCAAGGGCTATTTTTGTGGTCGCTACAGGCGTTTTGAGCTCATGAGAAATATTGCTGATAAAATGATCCTTTTGCCGGACAAATAAGTTTTGCTGCCGCGTATTCCGATAGGCTAATATAAAGGCCAGGACCGTGAGCAGCAGCAGCGCCAGGCAGAAGATAGCCTGGGGTAATATATCCTTGAACAAGTAAAGGCGATAGCCCGTCAAAGATAAATAAGCATCCTCTTTTGCCGCATCCCTGGACCGGTACATAAATAAAGAAAAAGCCTCGTTGGCAGGTCGCCATCGCACATCAATGTCCCCGAAACGCTGCACTACGGCAGTAGAAAACTCCTTTCTGAGTAAGGCAGTATCCGTTTCAGTTTTGAAGGCCGCAACATCAATATTATTCATGATCTCCTGCAGGGCAAGGCGCAATACTTTATTCGCTACCTGGTGGTCTGCAGGAGCCGCATCAGGGCCTATAATGATCGCATCAGCCGCTGCGGTATCATTTTGATGTAAGATAGTAGCAGCACCGGGTTTATTGCTGTAGAAATGTATAGACCTTTTGCCTCTTATAGGAGCAGTCTGCAGGCTACTGTCTTTTGTCGCAAAGCTGAGGGTGTGCAAGGAGCTATCACCATGTGTCTGCTGCCCCATTACCGCAGCTACCTGGCGGTTCAGTATGCTGTCCTGGATATTGTTCTCAATAGTGGTAAAGATCAATTGTACATCTTCTTTCAGCCGCTGCTCCGCTTCCCTGTATTGACTCTTTATCCATTGGAAAATAAACAGAGACAGCAAAGAGGCACTGATCAGCATCAGCCAGCCGATCAGTTTGAGTTGCTTGTTTTGTTGGGTATATTGTTTCAATCTAGCTCAGTTGTTGATGCAAATAAACTAAATGCTTTTAGTAATCAGGGAAATAGTTAACCTTATTTAACCTTAATTGGGTGGGCGTTAACCGCTGCCGGTCCACTCTGTAAATAGCTTTGTAGCCACAATAAAAAATAGGAAAACAATGAAAAAGCTATTATTACTCCCTTTATTATTACTGATTGCCTGCAGCGGAAAAGCACAACAACAATCCGGTACCATTACCTATGAGCGCAAACTGAGCTTCAGTAAAAAAGACCTTGAGAACAGCAACCTTCCCGAGGGATTTGCAGAGATGATCGCACAAGGTAAAAAAGCCCAGAAAGTATTGTACTTCTCACCCGATGCTACCTTATTTGAAAACAATACTGCAGCCCCTGCCAACGATGATGAGTACACAGAAGGCAATATGATGATCCGTTCCAGTGGCTTTGAACCCGATGAAAAAGTATTTGTCGACCTTAAAAATAAAAAAAGAACAGAGCAGAAAGACCTGATGGGAAAACAATTCCTGATACAAAATGAGCCAGTAACAACACCTAAATGGAAAACAACCGGAAGGCAGAAAAAAATATTAGGCTTCTCATGTATGGAAGCCGTTGCTGTAGCATCCGGAGCTGATGGCGAAGACAGCAAAATGACCGCCTGGTACACCACCGCCATTCCTGTGTCCTCCGGTCCTGAAGGAGTTACCGGCCTCCCGGGAATGATATTGGAAATAGCCATGGGCAGTAGTATTTCTTATACCGCAATTAAAGTAGATGCCCCGAATGGGAAAATAAACGGGTTGATTAAAGCCCCGGTTAAAGGCAAAAAGATCAGCGCAAAAGAGTTTGAACAATTAAGCCAGCAAAAGATCCGCGAAATGGAACAGCAAATGCAGGGTGGTGGCTCCTTTATGATCAAAACCGAAAGATAAGCTGCAGCTATGATTAAGAAAATAATTTTGCTGATCGTCTTGTGGATCATGAGTAAAAGCATCGTATCTGCCGGGCAGTACAACCTGAAGGGCCGGGTGACAGATAGCCTGCAGGTAGCCCTGCCCGGTGTGTCTGTAGCCCTGCTCGATCCCCGGGATTCTACACTGGTGGGCTTTAGCATTACCAATGAGCAAGGCATATACACCCTTACCGCAATCCGGGAAGGCAGCTACCTGATGCAGATGGCGCTCATGGGCTACTATACCAATTATACAGCGCTTGCGGTAAATGAAACCATGGAAAAAGACCTGGGCGTGCAGGTCCTGAGCCTTAACGGGCGCGGTACCGAGCTGGATGCCGTGATCGTATCCGGAGAAAAGATCCCCATACGGCTGAAAGGAGATACCCTCGAATACAATGCAGGCTCCTTTAAAGTGAAGCCGGATGCAGTAGTAGAAGATCTTTTGAAAAAAATGCCCGGGATGCAGGTCGACAAAAACGGGAATATCCAATCCATGGGGAAGACCGTCACTAAAGTCCTCGTAGATGGAAAAGAATTTTTTGGAGACGATCCTAAGGTGGCTACCAGGAACCTGCCTGCAGATGCCGTTGACAAGATACAGTCTTTTGAAAAAAAATCAGATGCCAGCCTGTTTTCGGGCATTGATGATGGGGCAAGAGAGCAGACCCTGAATGTGGTCTTGAAAGACGGGAAGAAAACCGGCTACTTCGGTGAAGCTAAAGCCGGAGGGGGCATTCCCGGTAAATATGAAGGCCTGCTGAAAGCATTTAAATTCAGGCAGAAAAGTCAATTGGCCACCATGGGTATGTTCAACAACATCAATAAATTCGGGTTTAGCTTTGAAGACTACTTCAATTTCAATGGCGGACTAAGTGCACTGGCAGGAGGAGAGATCAGGCTCGACTCAGACGAGATGCCTGTGGACCTGGGCCAGCCTGTTCCCGGGGAAGTACATTCCGGGGCCCTGACCCTGAACTATATGCTGGAGCCCGATAAGCGCAACCGCTTTACCATAAACTATATGGGCAATGGAATGGATAAATTCCTGGATCAGCGTACCAATTCTAAAAACTTTATACCCGGTGGCAGCTTTGAGACCGGGCAACAGGAGCAAAATAAAAGCAACAACCTGGTGAACAGGGCCTCTGTGAAATGGCGCAGGCAGGCAGATGCCACCTTTATGACGGCAAATGTCTATGGCCTCTTAAAGAACAACAAAGAAAACAGCCAATCCCTGGCGCAGAATTATAGAAGCAATATGCCGGAAAACTACCTGGATAACAGTGGCCATCTGAGCGGTAATAAGACCGAGCTGGCAGGGGACTTTAGCTGGATGAAAAAGCAACAAGGGAAATGGCCCGTTTTAAAAGCCGTACTACATGGGCGCTATAAATACCTTAATGGAGCAGAACAATGGCGCAACAGGACCGTATTTGATAACCCTTTTGCAGAAATGAATGATGCCCAGTACCGCAATGAGCAAGGCCATAATTCCGATGCATCAGCTCACCTCTCTGCTGTGCGCACTTTAGGTAAAGGTTACTTCCTGGAGCCCTCCTTGAAGGCAGCAGTAGCAACAGAATCCATCAACAGGAAGCAAGGGCAGCTGGAAATGCCACAAATCATTACCGATTCATTGAGCCCCTCATTTGCTCAGGAGGTGATGAGCCTGAGTACAGAACTTGCCATAAAAAGAATTCAAAAAAAGCAGCGTTGGGAGCTTACACTAAAGCGCAGCGATGTCTGGCTAAGCCCTACGATGAAGGAGCAAACTTTAAACAACAGGCATTATGCTTACTTCCTGCCTGCTGCCTTCTGGGAACGGGACTTTAAAGCCGGTACAAGGGTTCGATTGTCCTACAATACAAAGATAACCACACCCAATACCACACAACTGCTGCCGGTCACAGATTATCGCAATCCCCTGATGTTGACCCGCGGTAATCCCAACCTCGTGCCCGAATATAACCATACGGCAAATGCACTGTACACCTCTTTTGACCAGTTTAATATGGCGACCTTTGCAGCATCCTTACGAGGCAGCTATACTAAAGATAATATAGGCTATAGTCGCAGCATTACGGCAGACCTGGCCCAGCAGCTTGAATTTGTCAATACCCCTTACGAGTGGTCAGGGCAGCTCGACCTCAGCTATTCCCGACCCGTGAAAAGAATCGGGCTCAACATAGATGTGCGGATCAATGAACGCTGGACACAAAGTATTCACCCCGTCAACCAGGTAAACAACAGGAACAATACCCTGTCTCATACCCTGGACCTGAGTTTCAGTAAGATCAAAAGCGATGTACTGGATTTGCGTTGGGGAGGCGTGCTCAACTTTTCAGATAGCCGCTATTCCATCAATAAAGAAATGAACAATCAATACAACAACTATTCAGGATTTGTACAGCTGGGCTATCGTCCGCATGTCAACTGGAATATGTCCGTATCAGGCGATATCACCCATTATACCGCGCGTAGTTTTGACCAGTCGCTGACCATACCATTGCTTCATGCAGAACTGAGCAGGTATATCTTTGCCAACCAGCGCGGGGCAATAAGCCTGAAAGCATTCGATCTCCTGGATAAGAATAAAGCCATACAAAGAAGCAGCCAGCTCAACTACCTTATGGAGCGCAGCAGCAATACCATCGGCAGATATGTAATGCTTTCCTTAAGCTACCGGCTCAACAAGGCAGGCAATACACCCGGAAGCATTAAGCTACAGCGTTAAGCCATATAAAACACCATCAGCAAGGGCCATCAGGTTTAAATACAGATCGTCTTGCTGATGGTTTACAGTTTGCTTAAGCATTGAATTGCACCTGCCAGCTCGCCTTCCATTCCTCTTGTGGTGCAAGGCTACAGATCCCTTCCTTTTCGGCGAGTATCCCCGAGGCATCCTGACCGTCCGTAATCCCCTGCCAGGGCTCTATACATACAAAGTCAGCATCCTTTTTGCTCCATATGCCCAGGTAAGGAAACTGCTCAAAAGAAAACTCAATACCCCGGCTATCTTTTGTTGTTGCCAGGCGTAGCTTTTTAGACTTCAGCGCCTTAAAGATGAGCGCATCAGCATAGAATAAAGACTTGTCTAGTGCTAATGTATCCGTATCTTCAAGAAAAGGAATGCCCTGTGCTAATAACTGTCCTTCCTGGTCCAGCGGATAGATAAGGGCATGTTCCTTTTGCTCAAATTGCAGGCTATAATCCTCAAACTGTAACTCATCACTGATCGGCAACCTGAATGCCGGATGCCCCCCTATAGAGAAGTGCATCGTATCTTCCCCTTCATTGCTTACCGTATAAGATACCTGTAGCCTATTGCCCACAAGTTGGTAGCTTACCTGCAGCTTAAAGAGAAACGGGTATTGTGCCAGGGTTTCCGGGCCGGATACGAGTGTGAAAACGGCAAAGTCATCCCCCTGCTGCGCTACGGTAAACTGCATATCGCGGGCAAAACCATGCCGGGACATCTTGTATGCTATTCCTTTATGAGCAAAAGTATCCTGCTTCAGCGTACCTACAATAGGGAACAGTATAGGACTATGCTTGTTCCAGTATTCAGGATCAGCCTGCCAGATGTATTCCGTACCCTGCTCTCTACACACCACACTGCAGAGCTCTGCTCCTTTGGGTAATATCTTTATACTCAGTAAATTGTTTTCAAGAACGATCATGAAACAAACATAAATAAAATACAGAGGAATAGTCAAGACTTTTTCAGGACCATTTTAGTGATTATTGCTCCGCAGATTTAGAGACATGGACAGGAAAGGCTAAGCCGGGGTAGTACAATATTAATTCCTGGAGATATAAAGCATAAAAAATACCCGGGATCTGCATACTTGAATACAGGTCCCGGGTAGGTGGAATAAAAATACGTTCTAAGGCTACTTTAATTTACAACTGCCGGCAAAGTGGCTGGCATTGTCGCTGATCTGGGCACAGGTGTCTCTTTGCTGTTGCCGGTCGAGGTGGCGGAGGTCAAATTCCCTTTTATCACCACTGAAATAAGAACAGTAACATACACCTTCTGTTCTCTTCTTACAGGAAGTCGAAAGGCCAAGCAGCAACATGCCCACAATAATTAATTTAGTCATATATCGGGTTTTGGTTTATTGCCTGTTAGTTATTTCATACAAACTGCGGGTTTTATATAGTAAATATACACATTTGAAAGGCCTTGTGGTGTTAGGTCCCTGTTAATATGTTCAAATCGTACTTGTAATGACTTATAAAACAGCCCCTGTAAAAACTTATTAAGTCTATTTGGAATTAATCTTACTTTTGCAGACAAATTGTAAATATTTTTTAGAAAATTATGGAATTGCAAGCTTTAAAAGATATGGCCACACAGGTGCGCCGTGATATCGTAAGAATGGTACATGGTGTGCAAAGCGGACACCCGGGAGGCTCTCTAGGTTGTACAGATTACCTGGTGGCACTTTATTTTAAAGAAATGAAGCACGATCCTGCATTTAATATGGAAGGTAAAGGAGAAGATATGTTCGTATTATCCAACGGACACATTTCCCCGGTGTTTTATAGCGTATTATCGCGTTCCGGTTACTTCCCTACTGCAGAGTTGGCTACCTTCAGAAAGATTGATTCCCGCTTACAGGGGCATCCTGCTACACATGAGCATTTACCGGGCGTACGTATTGCCAGCGGCTCCCTGGGGCAGGGCTTAAGCGTGGCAAACGGGATGGCCTTATCTAAGAAAATGGAAGGAGATGCGTCTTATGTATATGCATTGACAGGAGATGGAGAATTGCAGGAAGGACAAAACTGGGAAGCCATTATGTTTGCTGCCCATCATCAATTAGATAATTTAATTGTTGCAGTAGACTTTAATGGCCAGCAGATCGATGGTCCTACGCACGAAGTAATGAACTTAGGTGATATTAAATCTAAATTTGAGGCATTTGGCTGGGAAGTAATGGATATAGCTAAAGGCAATGATATGGAAGCCGTACTTGCCGGTATTACACAGGCAAAAGAACTGGCCGGGAATAAAAAACCGATCTGTATCCTGCTGAAAACAGAAATGGGAGCAGGTGTAAGCTTCATGGAAGGTACACATGAGTGGCATGGTATTGCGCCTAATGATGATCAGTTGGCACAAGCCTTATCAGAGTTGCCAGAAACAATCGGTGACTATTAATCAATAATATATTCTTTATTTTGGACCGGCTCAAATTTGTATTACCGGATTTGAACTGGTCCTCAATTGTTTTAAAGATAAACGACAATTTATGGTAAAAAGATAATACATATGCAAAAAGTATTAACTTTGCCTCCTGTTATTTTAATATTAAATAATCCTTTATAATGATCGAAAACGGCATCAAAAATCCAAATGCTAATTTAGAGCACGTCGGCATCAAGCCTGCGGTTGCCAATTGGAATCTTTCCGCTGAAGAGTTGACCAAGCAAACAATTGATTTAAAGCAAGGTGTTTTGAATAGTACCGGAGCTTTGTGTGTAAATACCGGGAAATTTACAGGTCGTTCGCCAAAAGATAAATTTACAGTAAAAGATGCAGTTACGGAGCATACCGTAGATTGGGGTGATGTAAATATCCCTTTTGCTCCTGACGCTTTTGATAAATTATATGATAGAGTGGTTGCTCACCTGGAAGGGAAGCAACTGTGGGTACGTGATGCTTATGCCTGTGCAGATCCTACCTATCGTTTAAACATTCGTGTAGTTAACGAGACCCCTTGGGCCAACTTGTTCTGTAATGATTTGTTTTTACGCCCTACAGAAAAGGAAATTAAAGAATTTAAACCAGAATGGCACATCATCCAGGCTCCCGGTTTTGAAGCCGATCCTGCTATAGATGGTACCCGTCAGGCTAACTTCACGATCGTTAACTTCACCCGTAAAGTGATCTTGATCGGAGGTTCCGGCTATACCGGCGAAATGAAAAAAGGTATTTTCGGTGTATTGAATTACCTCTTACCCCAGGAGCATAATGTATTATCCATGCACTGCTCTGCCAATGAAGGTAAAGACGGTGATGTAGCCCTGTTCTTCGGGCTGAGCGGAACCGGTAAAACCACTTTAAGTGCAGATCCTAACCGTCCTTTGATCGGTGATGATGAGCATGGCTGGGCCGATGGTTCCGTATTCAATTTTGAAGGCGGCTGCTACGCAAAAGTGATCGATTTAAGTAAAGAAAAAGAACCCCAGATCTTTGATGCCGTGCGCCCGGGTGCACTGCTGGAAAACATCGTTTTCAAAGGAGATACCAACGAAGTAGATTATACAGACGGCAGCATCACGGAAAATACCCGTGCCGCTTACCCGATCTATCATATTGACAATGCCAAAGAACCTTCATATGGCGGCGATCCGAAGAATATTTTCTTCCTCACCTGTGATGCTTTCGGTATCCTTCCTCCGATCTCTAAGCTGACCAAATCCCAGGCAATGTACCACTTCGTAAGTGGCTATACCGCTAAGGTTGCCGGTACAGAAGTAGGTGTTACAGAACCACAAACAACTTTCTCAGCTTGTTTTGGCCGCGTATTCCTGCCTTTACACCCCGTAAAGTATGCAGAGCTGTTAGGTAACAAATTAAGCCAGCATACAGATGTGAACGTATGGTTGATCAATACCGGCTGGAGCGGTGGTCCTTACGGCATTGGTAACCGTATGAACCTGAAGTACACAAGGGCTATGATCACAGCGGCGATGAACGGTGAATTGAATGAGGCAAACTACACTGCACACCAGGTGTTTGGTGTATTAATGCCGGATGCAGTTCCTGGTGTACCTTCCGAAATTCTGAATCCCCAGGCCACCTGGGCAGATAAAGAAGGTTATACCCAAAAAGCATTGGAACTTGCCCAGTTATTCGTCAACAATTTTGCAAAATATGCCAGCGAAGCTAATGAAGAAACACTGGCTGCTGCACCATTAACCAGCTTGACGACAGTAAGTTAAAAGCGACGCTAAGATAAACTAAATTGAAGCTTCGATAAATTCATGATTAATTATCATATTTATCGAAGCTTTTTTGTAATATGCATGAAATTAATCACAAAAACCTATTAGTGTGACTAAGTATTTACTCAAAATAGCCCGGGGACTTCACAGAGCAGCACATCCCGAATACAAGAAAATAAAAGGCCTTAACCTCCTGGAGCATAACAAGCAGCCTTCAAGATCTCAGATTGTCAATTTTTTGTTACAACATTTAGATCGTGAGCACACTTGCTATCTTGAGATAGGAGTAAGGAATCCTATGGACAATTTTGTGCATATTAAAGCCAGTCAAAAGTATAGTGTGGACCCCGGAAAAGAGTTTAAAGAAAACCCTGTTGACTTTAAAGTCACCAGCGATGAGTTTTTTAACCTGTTAAGAGCCGGTAAAGTATTAAGTCCTGAACTTAAATTTGATGTCATTTTTATAGATGGTCTTCACCTGGCAGACCAGGTAGACCGGGATATCATCAATGCACTTGATTTTATTAAAGAAGATGGCTTTGTGGTACTGCATGACTGCAATCCGCCGACCGAATGGCATGCGAGGGAAAATCATATGTTCCTGGAAACACCTGCTTTCGGTCTTTGGAATGGTACTACCTGGAAAGCTTTCCAGAAATGGAGATTTGAGCCGGGAGTTTATTCCTGCTGTATCGATTCAGACTGGGGCGTTGGTGTTTTGTCTAAGAAGACCAATATCGGGAACAGTATACAGCCCGTCAACCCGTTTTATGAATTTGATGTGATGCATCAGAACCGTAAAGCACACCTGAACCTGGTTGACTTTGAAACCTTTAAAAAGTTTTTTAAGCCGGTTTAGCATTTCTCGTACATAATCATATAATTTTCGCTTTTTAAGCACCTGAAGACTGACTTTATGTTAGTCTTCACTTTTATTGGCCTAACTTCGCGCAAATTTTCCCACTTGTATTATGAAGCCAAATCGTAAAAAACTTGTTGTCGTCCTGGTCGTATTCTTTATCGCACTATGGGCTGTTTTTGCCGTTTATTATTATAATGTTTCCAAAGACATGAAAAGACCACCATCACTGGCCTTTCTTGGGGATGAAATCCATAAGGTGCGCGATTTTAAGTTTGTAAACCAGGATGGAGATACCATCAGTTTAGAGAAGGTAAAGGATAAGATCCTTGTAGTAGAGTACTTTTTTACCACCTGCCAGGGTATCTGCCCGCTCATGAACGATAATATGGCAGAAGTGTACAATACCTTTAAAAATGATGAAGATATTATCATCCTGAGCCATACCGTAGACCCAAAGCGCGATTCAGTGCCTGCTTTAAGAGATTATGCAAGAAAATACGATGCAGATAGTAAAAGCTGGATGTTCCTCACCGGGGATAAAAAAGAATTATATGACCAGGCAAGGTATAGCTACCTGGTGACCGCTGCGGATTCTTCAAAAACAGATATTGCTGCCGATTTTATACATACCGAGAATTTTGTCCTGGTAGATAAAAAAGGTCGGGTACGTGCCCATGCCTCAAAAGACGGCAACGTTTACCCTTACGACGGCACCGATAAGAAAGATGTAGCCCAGATGATAAAAGACATCAGACTACTTAAAGAAGAACAATAATATTTCAGATACGTTTACGATAAAAGTCCTGCATCAAGCAGGACTTTTATTATCTGGTATGTTCAGCAGTTAGTGCTAACTAACGCATGACCAGGTTATGCTCTTCAATTATTTTTCGGAGATTAGACAGGCCATAGCGCATCCTGCCCAAAGCAGTGTTGATGCCTACATGGGTCATAGTAGCGATTTCTTTAAAGCTCAGGTCTGCATAAATCCTCAATAAGATCACATCACGCTGCACCTCTGGTAGTTTGTCCAGCAACTGCAGCACCTGGTTAGAGGTTTGTACCTGTTCCATGTCCGTCTCTGCATTCCTATAGTCAATACACAGGTATTCAAACCATTCGAGATTATCCTTGGAGCTTACTTTGTTGATCTGTTTGTTCTTCCTGAAATAGTCAATACACAGGTTGTTGGCAATACGCATGGCCCAGGGTAAAAATTTGCCGTGATCGGCATATTTACCGGCGAGTATGGTATTTACAATTTTAATGAAAGTTTCCTGGAAGAGATCTTCTGCAGTATGCTTATCCTTCACTTTCATCACAATAGTGGTGTAAATGTTCTTCTTGTAACGATCTACAAGTTCCCCCACAGCAAGCTGAGATTGATTTTTCTGAAATGCCTCGATTAACTCCTGGTCAGAAGCTTTCTTGAATTGATTAGCCATAATGTCTACAATAACAGAGCTGCACAAAAGCAGGATGTTACTTTCTAATTGGTGATAAATTGTAGAGGTTGACTTATAATGGACCAGTTTTTTAGATAAACAAAAATAGGTTATTTTATTTATTTGGTTAAAATTTTTATATAATCCTGAAATAACAGGTTTACAGTAACCAAAAGTGATAGAAATCCCTATGTTTCAACACAAACAGATGACATAAACAAAGTCTATACAAGCTTGTGACAAATCAATAGACGCAGTTCCTGATAAAAGTCTTAGATTTGTGGAAAGAAATTTTGAAAATTATTTTTTGAGTATATGGAAGCGACTTTAATAGAAGCTCCTGTCACGTTTACAGCAGGGGCCTTAAGGGAAATAAAAAGATTGGTATCGGCACCTGATTTCGACCAGGAGATGATTTTGCGCATAGGAGTGAAAGGGGGCGGATGCTCCGGCCTGAGTTATGTGTTGGGTTTCGATAAGCAGGAAGCCGATGATGATGTCTTCGAAGTAGAAGGCATAAAAGCAATTATGAAAAAAGCGCACGGACTTTACCTGGCCGGGATGGAAATTGATTTTTCAGAAGGACTGAATGCAAGAGGTTTTGTATTTAACAACCCGAATGCGAGCAGCAGCTGCGGTTGCGGCACTTCGTTTGCAGTCTGATATTTATTGAACAATAAAGATTTTTTTAAGTGCTCAATGAAAATTGGGCACTTTTTTTCATACTAACTTGGCAAAACACACCTGGTAATGATAGATTTTCATCTGAAGAATTTATAGATCAAGGATAAGTTCCCTTTGAAAATTCTCTAATCTGCCGATTCATAAATCAGCTAATTAATACCTATTTTTGCACATTCATAAGCCACCAGCATCATGTCGGATTTACATATATACAACTCGTATACAAGAGAAAAAGAAAAATTTGAACCTATTACACCCGGTCATGTGGGTTTGTACGTTTGTGGCCCCACCGTCTCCGGGGAGTCTCATCTGGGCCATGCCCGTCCCTATGTAACCTTTGATGTGGTGAATCGTTATTTGCAGCACCTGGGCTATAAAGTGCGTTATGTGCGCAACATTACCGATGCCGGCCATTTTGAAGAAGAAGGCCGTGAAGCTACCGATAAGGTGGCCGAGAAAGCGATCCTGGAAAAGCTGGAACCCATGGAGCTGGTACATAAGTACACCAGCCTGTTTCATTGGGCCATGCGCCGTTTCAATACCTTAGAACCCTCCATAGAGCCTACGGCAACAGGCCATATCATAGAGCAGATCAGTATGATCGAAACCATCATTGCCAAAGGATTTGCCTATGAAGTAAACGGCTCTGTTTACTTTGATGTGAAAAAATATGCGGCAGAATATCCTTATGGCAAGCTTTCCGGGCGTGTACTGGACGATCTGCTGGAAACCACCCGCCTGCTGGACGGACAAGAGGAAAAGCGCGATAAAGCTGATTTTGCCTTATGGAAAAAAGCAGCACCCGAGCATATTATGCGCTGGCAGAGTCCCTGGGGTGTAGGCTATCCCGGCTGGCATATAGAATGTTCAGCTATGAGCAGCAAATACCTGGGCGAGCGTTTCGATATCCACGGAGGTGGTATGGACCTGCAATTCCCCCATCATGAAAGTGAGATCGCCCAATCTACCATAGCCCACGGCTGCGCACCGGTAAATTACTGGATGCACAACAATATGATTACCATTAATGGTAAGAAAATGGGTAAGAGTTACAATAATGTCATTAAGCTGACCGAACTGTTCAGTGGCGATCACCCGATATTAGAGCAGGCCTATCACCCGATGGTGATCCGCTTTAATATCCTGCAATCCCATTACAGGAGTACCCTGGATTTCTCTAACGAAGGCCTGCAGGCTTCTGAAAAAGCCCTGAAACGTCTTTGGGAAGCCTATGAAGTATTGCAGCAATTACCTTCAGGCAATCATGCAGCGAGCGATACAGAATTAGAGGCCAAAGCCCTTAACTGGTGCCATGAAGCGGCCGAGTTCATGAATGATGACTTCAACACCGCTAAAGTACTGGCCAACCTGTTTGAACTGGCCCCGGTCATTAACAGCCTCAAAACAGGGCAGATCAAGCCGGATGCGATTAGCGGCAGTACCCTGCAATTAGTGAAAGAGACCTATAAGATCTACCTGGAAGATATATTCGGTCTGCAACCGCTGAAGCTGGTGAACGATGATAAGATAGATGCGGTGATGCAGCTCGTGATCGATATGCGCAAGCAGGCACGCAGCAGAAAAGATTTTGAGACCTCAGATAAGATCCGTGATATGCTGGCCACTGCCGGTATCCATATCAAAGACGAAAAAGGTGGAGAGATGAGTTATACTATTGATTAAACACATTTTTGAGTGAGAAATATTCCTAAACTCTGGCGTTACGTCAAAGATCAGAAAAGCAAGCTGCTATTGTATTTTATATGCAGCTTGCTTTCTACATTTTTTGCATTGTTTTCTTTTACCATGATCATCCCGGTATTGCAGACCATCTTTACGGGTGTGCAGTCCCTGCCGGGAGATGCCAGCGGCTATATTGCAAAACTAACCGCATTCCTCAATCATATTATCCTGACAGAGGGAAAGCATGCCGCATTAACCTACTCCATCTTATTGGTACTGGTGGCCACCATTTTGAAGAACCTTTTCCTGTACCTGTCCCTGAGGATCCTGAATCCTTTGAGAAACAATGTGATCCGGAAATTAAGGCAGGATATGTTCAATAAGTCCCTGTCCTTACCCATTGGTTACTTTACCGAAGAGAAGAAAGGCGACCTGATCTCCAAAATGACCAATGACGTATCAGAAGTGGAGAACTCGATTATGGGCGTTATAGAAACCGTCTTGAGAGAGCCGGTGACCATAGTTGCTGTTTTGGTGACCATGTTTATCATGAGTCCGCAGCTCACTTTGTTTATGTTTATATTCCTGCCCATTGCAGGTTTGATTATCGGCAGAGTGGGTAAATCACTGAAAAAACCTTCCAATGCGGCCCAGGAGCAATTAGGCGATATGCTGGGTACGATAGATGAAACCCTGGTAGGGATGCGGGTCGTAAAAGCATTTAATGCAGAGAGCCATCAGAAGTCAAAGTTTACCTTATTGAATAATGAATTATTCCGGATCAAGAATAAGATTTCCTTCCGTAGAGATGCCGGCTCGCCCATGTCAGAGACCCTGGGCGTGATCGTGGTCTGTATTATTTTGTGGTATGGCGGTCGTTTGATCTTTAGCGGCGACACGAGCCTTACCGGCCCTGTATTTGTCGCTTATATAGCCTTCTTTTACCAGATCATCAATCCACTTAAAAACCTTTCCGGTGTATTCTACAATATGCAGAAAGGCGCTGCAGCCCTGGAGCGTGTAGAATCCTTTTTAGGTACCCCGGTGACCATTACCGAAAGGAAAGACCCGGTTATTATCCCTGAGTTTAAGGAAGAGATCGTATTTGAGAACGTCAATTTTTTCTATGGAGACAAGCATATTCTGAAAGATATCAACCTGCGTATTCCCAAGGGTAAAACCATCGCCTTGGTGGGCGCATCGGGTTCGGGAAAATCTACCCTGGTAGATCTGATCCCCCGTTTTCACGATGTAAGTTCCGGCAAGATCACGATAGACGGTATTGATGTCAAAGATGCCAAGCTTTTTGAATTGAGGAAGCAGATCGGAGTCGTTTCCCAGGAGCCTATTTTGTTCAATGATACCATTGCCAATAATATTGCTTTGGGTACAGGGGGTAAAACGATAGAGCAGATCGATGAGGCGGCACAAATTGCCAATGCCGCTAAATTCATTCAGCATAAAGAAAATGCCTATAAAGCAAATGTAGGGGAGCGTGGTTCTAAATTGAGCGGTGGTGAGCGTCAGCGGATTACTATTGCACGTGCCATTTTGAAAAACCCGCCGATACTAATTCTTGATGAAGCTACTTCAGCTTTGGATACAGAATCAGAGAAAATAGTGCAGGAATCCATTAATGAGTTGATGAAGAGCCGGACCAGTATCGTTATCGCACATAGGTTATCTACGATCTACAATGCAGACGAGATCATCGTTATGCAGCAGGGGGTTATTGTGGAGCGCGGCACCCACCAGCAACTGATGGAGCGGCAAGGGGCCTATCACAGATTGGTGCATATGCAGGAGCTGCGATAAGATTTATGCAGGAAATTGTATTGACCAGGGCATCATGTCCTGGTTTTTTTGTATAATTTAAGATATAAATATTTATAATTCGATACTGTTTTTTATATTGTAAGTTTTTGATTATCAATGTTTTGTGCTCTATTAAATATTATTTATATTTTTTATGTATTATTGTTTTGCTAGTGTAATTATCTGCCGGATGGGCGTTTTTCCTCCTTTTTAACTTTTTGTGTTAAAAAATAATTAAATTTTATTAACCAAAAACTATAAACGAAATGAAAAGATTCATTCTACCTATTGCGCTGGTTTCGGTATGCGTGTCCGGAGCTTTCGCGCAGGAGCGTCTCATAAAGGGGCGTGTCCTGGATGAGGCTGGAGAACCTTTGGCCGGGGCTACGATTATCTTTAAGGGTACACAAAACGGAACAGCTGCAGATGAAAGCGGTAATTTCCAGATCAATGTCGATGATTCGAAATCTGTTCTGGTGATCAGCTTTTATGGTATGCAAGATCAGGAGGTGGCTGCCGGTGATGGTACAAGAGATTTACGGGTTGTGTTGAAATCAAGTGGAGGAGATCAGTTAGCTGGTGTTGTAGTAACGGCATTAGGCATTAAAAGATCGGAGCGATCTCTGGGTTATGCGACTCAGCAAGTAAATAAAGATCAACTGGAAAATGCCCGTGCCAATAACGTGGTGGATGCACTTGCAGGTAAAGTTGCAGGTGTGCGTGTTAACCAGCAGTCCGGAGGTGTCGGAGGATCTTCAAAAATTATTATACGTGGGCAATCTTCACTGGATGCAGTATCTAGTCCCATATTTGTAATTGACGGGGTTCCGGTAAGTGATGCAAAGCAAGGGATGTCTAATTCCGGGATAGGCGTTGATTATGGCAATAGAGCTTCGGATATTAATCCGGATGATATTGAATCAATGACCGTATTGAAGGGCCCGGCGGCTACAGCTCTCTATGGACAATTGGCTAAAGATGGTGCCATAATAATTACTACGAAACGAGGTAAGCTAAATGGGCCACTTTCTGTTTCTGTCAACTCTTCCCTGAGGATGGAAAAGATTACCATTAAGCCTCATTTACAAGATCAGTATGCACAAGGAAATTATGGTATTTATAACCTAAGATTTGCCAACGGTTGGGGGCCAAAAATTTCAGATATGGCTGGTACTACGGTAAAAGATTATTTAGGCAGGGATGTAACTTTACAGGCTAATCCAAACAATATTGATAACTTTTTTCAAACGGGACGTACTTCTATTAACGATATTTCTATTTCCGGTGGTAATGCACAAGCAGATTATCGTATAGGATTCAATACATTGAACAGTCGCGGTATTGTATTAAATCAGGAGTTAAACAGATATGGTTTATCGGCAAACGTAGGTTATAAGTTTAGTGATAAATTTTCTTCCCGTTTTACCTTTAATTATATTAATTCCAATTCTAATGGACGACCTGTTCAGAGTTCAAATAATCCAAATGTCTTGAGTTCTTCTATTTATAGTGTACCCATTACAGTAGATGTTAAGGACTTAGAACAAAACTATATGAATGAACTCGGTGAGCAAAATAATATGACCACTGACAGAACCGGGAATAATCCATATTGGATTTTAAATAAAAATCTGAATGGTAATAAACTGAATCGTTTTTACGGTGCTACTTATTTGGAGTATAAACCGCTTGATTGGTTGACTTTCTCCAATAATTTCGGTTATGATATGTATATGGAAAACCGTTTAGGTTATGTAAGGGCTGGAACCGCTGGTGATATGTTAGGTAGCTATATTAGCACAGACTTGTTTCAGAAGCGTTTTAATAACGATTTGATGGCCATAGCCCAAAAAGATGTTAATGAAGATTGGAATCTTAAAGCTTTGTTAGGGACCAACTTTTTAGACCGTCGTACGGATGTAGCTGGTGTAGCAGGTTCTAATTTATTGCAAGATGTTGGTACTGGTGTGTTTAGACCAGGTAATGCTCAAACTGTTATCGCGAGTAGAAGCTATGCAAATTCCAGGTTAGTAAGTATTTATGGCGAATTGGCGGCTTCCTACAAAGATATGTTGTTCTTATCGGTAACCGGTAGGAATGACTGGTCTTCTACTTTGGTATTTACTGGCAACTATTCTTATTTCTATCCATCTGTTTCCGGATCTTTTGTGTTTACCGAGTTGATGAAAGATAAGAAAGTTCTTTCTTTTGGTAAATTGAGGGCTACATGGGCCTCCGCAGCTTCTGATGCTGACCCATATACTACTTTATTAAGTTATGATCCCTTAACCGCCTATTTTACCCAATTCTCTTTACCAGGCAATTTTCCGTTCCTGGGTAATGGCGCTTATCAGGTTTCGAGGATTTCACCTACAGAAAATCTTAAACCTCAAATCTCCACTTCCAGGGAAGTCGGTGCGGATTTAAGGTTTTTTGGAAACAAGATCGGTTTGGATGTGACCTACTATAATACATTAACAAATAATCAGATCATGAATATTACTGTGCCCGCTTCAACAGGCTTCTTCGTGAAGCAGATCAACGCGGGTTCTATTACAAACAGAGGCTGGGAAGCGATGTTGCGCGTAAGTCCGTTCGCAGATAGAGAAGGTGGTTTCAAATGGGATTTCATGGCCAACTTTTCTCGTAATCGCCAGGTCGTGAACGAACTATTCGGTGACCTGAAAGAATATTCAGTTCAGTCAGGATGGAGTGGTTTGCAGATCAAAGCTCCGGTTGGAGAAAGTTTTGGGCTTTATGGAACAAAATGGAAACGTGATCCAGACGGTAATTTTATTATTAATAAGAATACCGGTTTAAGAGAATTAGAGCAAAATCAGTTTTTAGGGAGTGTTATTCCTGATTTTATGTTAGGAATAAATAATAGCTTTTCTTACAAAGGATTCCGTTTAGGTTTCTTAGTGGATATCCGCCAGGGAGGTGTCTTTTATTCCGGTACTGTAGCATCACTCAGAAGTTCTGGAATGGCGTATGAAACTATGGAAAACCGGGGTGCTACATTTATTGATAAAGGCGTTAATGATAATGGTAATGGTACCTATTCTCCTAATGAAACTCCGGTACAGAGTATGCAGGATTTTTGGGGACGTTATGCTGCTACAGCCAATACAGAAGGTAATGTATTTGATGCGTCTTTCATCAAGTTAAGAGAAGTGATATTTGCTTATTCTTTCCCCGAAAAATTCAGACCATTTAAGAAAGCAATTAAAGGTCTTGAACTTGGGTTGGAAGGCAGAAATCTATGGCTGATCCAATCTCATGTACCACATGTTGATCCGGAGATGAGTTATTTTGGTGCAGGTTCGGTAGGAGATGGTGTGGAGTTCAATAGTTTTCCTGCCACCGCATCTTATGGTCTTAACTTAAAAGTAAAATTCTAGCACATGAAAAAGATATTCATTATAGCAATAGCGGCGCTTTCTTTGGGTTCCTGTAAGAAAGCTTTTGAGGAGATCAACACAAATCCTAATGCGGCCCAAACAACAACTCCTGAATTATTGTTCAGTGGAGCAGCGGTAAATTTAGGGACGACAAGAGTCGGTGGAGATTTGTATACATCTATGATTTTATCGGCTCAAACAATGGCCTCCGGGGGAAACTACGGGTGGGGTGCTGCAGATATCTATGATATCAGTCCATATTCGACGGGTAATATCTGGCGGACTTATTACGTGAGTACAGGATTTAATCTAAAGACTGCCATTCGGTTAGCAGAAGAAGCTACTCCTGTAAAGACCGGTGCAATTGGTCAATGCAAAGTCTTGTTAGCTGAAAATATTTATGAAGCTACCATGATTTTTGGAGATGTACCGTATTCAGAAGCCTGGCAAAAGGAAGTCAATTACCCACATTTTGATAAGCAGGAAGATGTATTAAATGGTTTGCTGACCTTGTTGGATGATGCACTTGTGAATCTTGATGCCGCTGATGCATCAACAACAGCAATAAAGTCATATGATTTGTTTTATAAGGGAGATATGAACAAATGGAAAGCTTTAGCAAAGTCACTTAAATTTAAGATTTTAATGACAATGGTAGATAAGGTGCCTTCTAAGGCTGCGGATATAGCTACTTTATACCAGGAAGGTGGTATGATTGAATCAGCTGCAGGGAACTTTGTCTTTCCATTTGGTACTGCTTCCGGGAACTCAAATCTTAAAAATGCCCTGTTGGTGAAATATGGTAATGGTAGTAACGTGTTCTTTTTTGCGAACAAATTGGTTATAGATCCTATGATTGCAGATAGTGATCCAAGACTGTCTCATTATTTTGATTTAGGAGATGCTGCTACTAATTTTCAGGGTGTAGCCACAGAGGCTGAGGCCACAGATATGACCTCTAAAATCAGCATGCAATTGTTCGCAGCGGATGCGCCTGAATATATTATGACCTATCAGGAATTGTTGTTTTTAGAGGCAGAGGCTGCCGCTAAAGGGTATATTCCCGGAGGAACTAGCCTTGCGCAGGAAAAATATCAAACGGGCATTTCTGAAGCTTGTAAGCTCTATGGAGTATCTGCCGGCGCAGCAAATACTTTTGCTAGTGGAAAACTGCTGAGTGCTACACCATTAAAAGATATTCACTTGCAACAATGGATAGATCTGATGGATAGGCCAATTGAAGCATTTAATACCTGGAGAAGATCCGGTACCAAAGGAAATGAAGTGCCAACATTACAGATTCCCCCAGGTGCACCAAATGCGGGGTTAATGTACCGTTGGCAATATCCTTTAGATAATGAAATCCTGCCAAATATAAATGCTCCTCAGGATGTAATTTATTATTATCAGCAGCAATGGTTTGACCTTTAAATCTTATAGTTATGAAAGCAAATAAAATAATAAAATATTTAGTGCTCGCTTCTGTATTTGTTGTAGGAGTGATGGCGTGCAGCAAGAAATATCCAGGTGACTCGTACGATTTTTCCAGTACAGCTAAACGATATATTCAATTGGCACCTGGACAGGCTGTAGAGATTAATGCAGAGACTGTAGACACTCTTATTATAAATGGCACAGATACTACTGAAGCATATTACTATATTCCTTCCGCAGGTACACTTACTGTGGCTACAAGAGAGGGACTTGCAGAAAATGTAAATATTGTAATTGAGTATGTTAGTCCGAATGCAACAAGAACATTGAATCAGGTTTATCCTAAATTTAGTCAAAGTCTGGCAGTTGAAGTAAATGCTGAAGATGCCGACTTCGGTAGTGAAGATGAAATTGAAGGGACCTTGACATTGAAATCTGCGTCTGGTGCTGATTTGAGATTAGGTTATCCTCAAGAAGGAGATAATTTGACTGTTCCGTTCATTGCGTACAAGCCATATGTGATTCATGAATATTAGTAAGGAATATTTCTTAATATTAAAATTTATCCGTACCTTTGCTCCCTATTTTTCACATAAAAGGAGGTATTAATATGCTAATTATCGATTCTAAAGATTGCGAGAACATTGACAAAGCGCTCAAGAAGTATAAGAAGAAATTCGAAAAATCTCGTACGCTGAATCAGTTACGTAAGCGCCAAGCTTTCACTAAGCCGTCTATCACTAAGAGAGAGCAGGTGTTGAAAGCAGCTTATCGTCAGCAAATTCTTGCAGGAAAAGTAGAGATCTAATTTCTCTTTTCTGTCTTTACGACAAGCAGCATGCAGTGAAGCCCGACCTACAGGTCGGGCTTCACTTTTTTATAAATACGCGATACAATAAAAAATCATTTGTTATAAATTTTTTAATGCTGATTTAATTGCTTTTTAAGATGCGTATATTTACATCAGAGCAGCAGATAAAGTGTTTATGATTCAAGAGCATCTTAAATTATTTGAACAATACCTGAAGTACGAAAAACGTATGTCCGCACATACTATTTTAGCGTATGCTCATGATCTGAACCAGTTCACTGCCTATCTTTCCGGTACTTATGAACTGGAAGATACCGGCCGCATAGAGGCTTTGCACGTGCGCTCCTTCCTGGTGCACCTGAATGAGTTCAAGCATAAAGAACGTTCTGTTCAAAGGAAAATATCCTCCATCAAATCTTTTTTCAAATTCCTGCTGAAACGGGGCCTGATCATGAGCAACCCGGTAGCGCAGATAAAAGTGCCTAAAGCACCGGCAAGATTACCTGTATTCCTGGAACAACACCAGAGCGAACAACTTTTTTCGGACATCGTTTATCCTGCTGGCCTGGAGGGGCTTACCCAACAGCTGGTGATGGAGCTTTTGTACCAGACGGGTATAAGGCGCGCAGAACTGATCCATTTAAAAGAGGCCGATGTAGATGTGTACAGGAATGAAATTGTGGTGTTGGGCAAAAGAAATAAGGAAAGAGCGATCCCGGTAGGGCCGCAACTGGTCCGGTTGATCAGTGAATATTTAAAAGAAAAAAAGAGAATAATTGTTAGCGAACATAATAATTTGCTAACTTTAGAATCAGGAAAACCATTGTATGATAACTATGTGTACAGGGTCGTGAAACGCTATCTGGGCGAGGGTATAACCACGATCAGTAAAAAAAGTCCGCACGTGATGAGGCATACATTTGCTACACATCTCACCCATAACGGAGCAGGCATAAGTGCCATTAAAGAATTGTTGGGACACAGCAGCCTGGCGGCCACACAAATCTATACACACAGTAATATAGAATACTTAAAAAAAATATATCAGCAGGCGCATCCAAAAGCGACTAATGAATCTTAAATAACAATTGTTAACACTTAAAATTAAACCAATATGAACGTTCAAATTCAGGCAGTACATTTTGATGCAGATCAGAAGTTAATCGATCATATAGAAAAGAAAGTGGAGAAATTCAAAACTTTTCATGAAAAAATTATCAATGTGGAAGTCTCCTTGATCCTGGAGCATGTGAATGAAAAATTAAACGATAAAGTAGTACACATAAAGGTCAATATACCTAAAACGTCATTGTTCGCAAAAAATGAATCAAAAATCTTTGAAGAGTCTTTCGAGAATGCCTTTGATTCTATTGTGGCACAAATAAAAAAGCATAAAGAAAAATTAATAGCATAGGCTTATAAAGGCTGCGCTCAATATATATTAAAACAGGAAAGACCCTCAGCAGACGTTGAGGGTCTTTACATTTCACCTAAAAACAAAAAACAATACTCTCTTGTGTAGATAACACGTCCCGAGGGGGAAGAGTATCGGACTCTTGTTATACTAACTATTATAGACAGCCAAAACTTGTAATAGTTTAGGTAAGAATTTGTTAATAATAATTTTATAGAGCAAACTGCTGGTCCCTCAATAGGTTTTTGATCCCTGCTTTCCTGTAAACGGGAGAATAAATCAGGATATTCGGCCATTTTCACTAGGTTTGCGTTGTTTAATTTGAATGACCATTATATGAAACATATTTGCATAGTTTTATGGCTATTGCTTAGCTCCCTGAACATTTTTGCCCAGAAGGATACCGCTGATGATACCCGCATGAGCTTATTGACCTGCGGTGTAGGGGATGAACTTTATTCCTCTTTCGGGCACACAGCGATCAGGTACTACGATCCGGCTAAAGGGATTGATGAAGTCTACAATTATGGGATGTTTGAATTTAGTGACCCTGATTTCCTGATGAAATTCACAAGAGGAAAATTATTGTATTATGTTGCGATTGGCAGCTACAACAATTTTGTAGAAGACTACAGCTATGAGCGAAGAAGTGTGATAGAACAGGAATTGAACCTAAGCTTAGCACAAAAAACTCAGATCCTGGCTTTTTTGAAAAATAACCTGAAGCCGGAAAATAAGTATTACAAATATGATTTCCTGTATGACAACTGTGCTACAAGGATAAGAGATATTTTCCCGGGTATACTGGGTCCCGGTTTTAGTTATGGCGCATCACTACCGGATGAACGTAAAATAAGCTTCAGGGGCATTATCAATGAATACCAGCGCAACAATCACTGGGCGCGTTTGGGGATTAACATTATACTGGGCAGCAAGATTGATAAAGTAATGACTAATGAAGAGGCCATGTTCCTGCCGGATATGCTCATGAGGGCCGTAGGAGACGCAAGGCTGGACGGAAATGCCTTTGTGGCCGGATCGCCCGTTCAGGTCGTGAAAGGCGCAGATCGCTCAGCACTGAGCCTTAACGGGCCAATGTGGGCGATGGTCGCACTGCTCTTAATTACTTTGCTCGTATTTTTTGTAAGGCCTTTAAAAGTACTCAAGCCGCTTGTAGCCTTTATTCATTTATTCATCAGTGGCTTACTGGGTGCAGTATTATTGTTTATGTGGCTGGGCACCGATCATCAGTCCTGTGCCAATAATTATAACCTTTTATGGGCCCTGCCCTTCAACCTGCCTTTTGCCTTTACGCTGTTCCGGCCCAGGAAATGGCATAAGCAATACAGCCTGATTGCTATCTTGCTGCTGATTCTTGCCTTAATGGTTCATGTAATAGGCATACAGGTCATGTCACTGAAAGAATTAATGCCCTTTTTCCTGTGCCTGCTGTACGTGTACCTGTTTGTGTACAAGAGGGCGATCGCTGCTTTTGGCGGAGGGGCCGGTAGTTCGGTCGCCAGGTAGTAATATGACAATTAACTTACATTTGGAATAGTAATTTTGCACATTGAATCCACAGCCATATTTGTGGGGAGGATTATTGTTTATTAAGTTCAGCCAAATATTATGATAAGAGCAGAAAAGAAAGCATCTTTATTAATTGTTGAAGATGAGGAGAGCTTAAGAGAGGCTTTAAAATTAAATTTAGAGCTGGAAGATTATGAGGTCACCACCGTTATCAGTGGCACCTCGGCTATAAAGGCTGTAAAGCAGGAATATTTTGACCTGATCATACTGGACATTATGATCCCGGAGATGGATGGCTTAACTGTGTGCGAGAACATCAGGATCCAGAATAATGATGTACCTATTCTTTTCCTTTCGGCCCGTAATACCAGTAACGACCGGATAGAGGGCTTAAAGAAAGGCGGAGATGATTATATGACCAAGCCTTTTGACCTGGAAGAATTGCTGATCAGGGTAGATAAACTGATTACAAAAAATAAAAAACTTAAAGAGCGCAGCTATGTGCCCGATACTTATACATTCGGTAAGTGTAAGATCGATTTTTCTGCACAGGTAGGAAAGGATAAGGATGGCAAAAATATTGAATTGAGCAAAAAGGAAATAGCCTTGCTGAAACTGCTGATCGAGCACAAGAATGAAGTAGTGAGCAGGGAGCATATATTACAGGCGGTCTGGGGCTATAATGTCTATCCTACCACACGTACCATTGATAATTTTATCCTCAATTTCAGGAAGTATTTTGAGAAAGACAGCAGAAGCCCGAAGCATTTTCACTCGGTGCGCGGTGTCGGCTATAAGTTCACAGAATAGAAGAAATTACTCAAGAAGTTTGCAAAACACATGAAATATATTAATTTAGGTGTTTAAACGGAAAATGTTATCATGAAGAAACTTTTATTAGCTATAACTTTTTGTGCCGGGCTTGCCGCATGTAACCCAGATAAAAAAATGGTAGAAGCAGTGGTGATCAATACCGGGGATATTACCAATGAAGGTTGTGGTTATCTTTTAGTGCTGCCAGATAGCGCATTGCTGAAGCCGGTTCGTTTAGATGCTGCATTTCAGCATCATAATATGCCTGTTTTGGTTGAATATACTTTCTCCGGACTTACTGATACCTGTGATTACGGACCTAAAGTTTATGAGATGGTGACCATTAGCCGCATCAAAAAAGATTTATAATTTTATTCTAAGTTTACAAAAAAGCTGCACTTTCTTAGGAAAGTGCAGCTTTTTTTGTGTTAATAATTTGCCAATTTGTCCCTTTTTGCATAGATAGAATATCTGAATAATTAATGTTAAATCAGGATGAAACCAGGATTAAATCAATGAAAATTTAACTAAAATATTATAATAATTTTTTGATGGAAAGTATCGCTGCTATTGGGTTTGAAAGATGAAGCCATTGCAGATTATGCAGAAAAAAAGCTGAATTATGAACATATAATTCATCTGCATTTAAGATAAAATACGGGAATTCCCGTATTGTTTTTTTTAGAAAATATTTTGACCTTTGTAACAAATACTTAGATGTTACATCTTTTGAGTATTTGTTCTGAAACTAAACGCTGTGAAAAATAGGAAAAATGCTAATACTGCTCCTATTTATTTTATTACATTTAAAATTATATGAGTATGAAACAAACAAACTTAATTTCTTAGGCAATTTCATGAAGCTTAGATAGTGAAATTGACCTATTTTCCTGCCTTGCAATTTTTTGCATTACAATCCAATTTCTGAATTGGTACGCAGCCTCTGATAAACACATCAAGGGTATTTTGCCTCACTATCTCTATAGCTACTCGAGCTGAACCATTTGGACTATCCAAATGTGTATGTGTCATAATATGCATACGTCTTTTCTATTTTACTAAGAAACACATTTTAATTTTTTAAACGGCTTAACCAGGGGCCTTCACTTTCGTGCGCTATAGCCACGGTAAACGCAAAATTTTACTTTTTGCGTATGCCGACACTCGTCTATTATCTAATAATTTAAAAATTAGTATAAATTATACTAATATGATATTAAGTTCTTTGTAAATTAAAAAAATATGTATTGCAAAATACTGACACTTATGACAATCAAATAATAACCTTACAAAACAACAATGCTATGAATTTAGATCTACAAACAAAAGTGCCCAAACAATGGAGTTATCTGGGTATCTGCGTAACATTCTTTTTAACCATGTTATGCCCGAATATCATTGTCGCACAACAAAGTAACCTTGTTGCCAACCATAGAGTGGACTGGGTGGCCCCCACTTTTTCCAACTTTACTATTACGAAAAATGCTACCTCAGGTGTATCCGGTCAAACGTCTTCTTTGACAAACGAGAATAATGTAGTGGATGCAAACGTCAGTAACTCGGCTACTTTGGTATTGCATGCCCAGCAAGTAGGAGGTGCGCCTTTAGGCTGTCTTACCCCCGTCTCTACCAATGGGCAGGGAACGCTTACGATCACTAATGGCAACACTTACAATGGGGGAAACTATGTTTCTTTTGTGGTAACAGACGATGCCAATACAACGTTTTCTGTTCAGACTTCTGCCAATGGCACAACATTTACCCCAATAGCTTCTCAGACTAAAATAGACATGGGGAGTGGTAATGTTGAAGTGGGAGGTTTCGCGCCTGCAGCTTACACCCATGTGCGTCTGGTGGCTACTTTAGCAGCGCCTACCTGTGGTACTACGATTACCAGGACTTACCAGATCACTAAAGTGACGCAGGTAAGCTATGCCGCTGCACCAAACACAGTCTGTAACCAAACTACAGGACTTGTTTATCCTTTGTTTAATTTATCCGTTTTGCCGGCAACAGCGACAGAAGTCATTGATGCTTCCACAACGAATTCGACGGCTATCAGCTCCCTGTTGGGATTGCCGGGAACATTATCCGTCAGAGATAATTATTCCACTTACCCTACCGGTAGTTTCCTGGGTTTCAGGGTATCCAACTCTGCCGGTCTTTTAGGTATATTAAGCCTTGACCTCTTGAACAGTATCACTTTAAGAACCTATTTGAATGGAACACTTCAGGAAACAAAAAGTGGAGCGAATGTTTTGCTGGGTGTGGGTTTATTGACCGGTAGCACACCTTACGAGATAGGACTTATCACGACACTTCCTGCTGATCGTGTGGAGATATCTTTCGCTTCTACACTGGGATCTATGAACGTATTCAATGCTATTTTTAAATGCTTCTCTGAAGGACCGGCACTAGCCTGCAATACCCGTACTATCTTAAGAGAACCCACATACCCGGTAACCGTGGATAAGAATACTTCTGGTTTACTGAATGTAGGCTTATTGGGACAGAATATCCTCAACCTGGATTATATCCTGGATGCGGATACGACAAACTATGCTACGGTGAATCAAAGCCTGGCTAATGTGGGTAATGGGTTACAAATATCCGTTAAGAAATCGCTTTCCCCTTTCCCGGGCGGCTACTATGCAGGATTTGACATAGGTCAGGCCGGTGTATTGGCTTTAGACCTGATGGATAACCTGGGCGTGGCTACCTACCTGAATGGTACACTACAGGAAACGGTAACAGGTAGCGGCTCGCTATTAAATTTAGGCACCTCGCTCCTGAATGGTGACGGGCGTAAACTGATAGGATTCAAGACAGATCCGCTGAAACCATTTAATGAAATAAGACTGGTATCTACAGGCTCTGTAGCCCTCAATGTGTTGAAGCAATTACGTATCTATGGCGTAGTAGCACAGCAGTTTTGTGCGGGCACAGCTTTAGCTTGTAATATGCCGGTAAGCATGACACAACCTCAATACCCGGTTTATGTAGACGGTAAGTTTACCAGCAACAGCGGTCTCATCGCTGTAGCCGGTGCCATCAATACTTCTGAAAATGTAATTGATGCGGATACTGCAACGTTTGCTTCCATTGATATGACCGCAGGTGTGGGTACTACCACAACTTTTGCGGTGACCGATGCCGTCACTAATTACACCGCTAATACTTATGTTGCTTTTGATATAGCCATCAATAAACTGGTAAGTGTAGATGTACTCAATGCGATCAGGATTCGCCTGATCAAAGATGGTGTACTACTAAACACTGTGTACACTCCATCTTTACTCGCAGGTGTGGGTGCGGCTGCCGGAGAGCAGCGTCAGCGCATAGGCATCATAGCTACAGAAGAGTTTGATGGTGCCCAGTTAGTTGTTGACGGTATTGTGAATGTAGGCCTGTTGGGAACACTGAAAGTCTATGGGGTTTCTTTTGAAAAACTTTGTGCTGCTCCTTTGCTCTGCAACCAGACGGTAGAACTTAAAAACGGCCAGAACCCTGTTGTGATCAATGATGTGAGGACCGGAGCTTTGGGACTGGCAAATGTGACAGCAGCAGGAAGTGCGGTTGAAAACCCATGGAATGTGATCGATACCTCTGCGACCAATTATGCTAAACTGACCAAAACAGTTGGTGTGGCCAATAGCGTTGCACTTTCTGTGATCAACCCGATCGAGCAATATCCTATAGGCACTTTTGCAGGATTCAGGGTGGTAAATGAAAATACAGGCCTTTTACAGTTAGACTTGTTCAACAGCATTACCGTAAGAACCTACCTGAATGGTGTGGTACAGGATGAGATCTCCGGGAATAACCTGATCAACCTGGGCCTTGTGGGATTGCCGATATTGGGCAGCGGTAGCGGAACTCCTTATAACGTTGGATTCTATACCACAAAAACCTTTAATGAAATCCAGATCTCACTGAATAACCTGGTAGGCCTGAATGCCGGTCTCACCAATACTTTGCGTGTATACAGCGTATTTGTAGATACCCGCTTTGCTACAGGCAACAGTTTATTGTGCTCCAGTACCCATCCTGATTTTGGCGTTAGCTATGTCAACCAGTTAACGAATGGCAATGTAAGTACTAATGACAAAATGCCTGCCGGTACTACCTATGGCCCGGCTGTGGCCAGGGCTGCTAATCCTAATGCTACACTTCCGGTGATGAACAGTAATGGTACTTATACTTTTACTCCTACTTTACCTGGCGTGTATACCTTTGATGTAAGCGTATGTGTGGCAGGACAGACTACGGGCTGTGCCACAGAAAAATTGACTATTTCTGTAATCGATCCGGCTTTAACGACGAACAGGCCTATCGTGAATGACGATGTAGCCATCATGAAAGGAGCTGCCACCAATCCGCCTGCAACAACAATCAGTGTGAAGCAGAATGACGGTGCCGGTAACCTGCGCGGCACATTAGGTACACCTGTGGCTATTACGTCAGGAGTTGGCGCACCTGCTCATGGTACCGTTACCGTGAATGGTTCGGGACAACTGGTGTACACGCCTGCTGCAGGGTTCTTTGGTACCGATGAATTTGCCTATACCATTTGTGAAACGCCATCTGGCTTGTGTGATACCGGCAGAGTGCGTGTAAGCGTATTGGTAAGTGATGTGCCGAACAGCACATTAGCGGCCGATGATTATATGCCCGTTGTGAACAATACTGCCTTAACCGTAACAGCGGCTAATGGTGTATTGATTAATGATAAAGATCCGGAAGGAAATACTCAGGCCGTTACGCCTAAAACAGAAACGGCTGCCGGAAAAGGTACGCTTGTTTTGAATGCCGACGGTAGTTACACATTTACACCGGTAGGCGGCTTCCTGGGAGATGCACAGTTTACTTATGAAGTTACAGACAATGCCAGCCCTGCCTATAGCGCCAGTGCTACCCTGCATTTGCTGGTAAGAGAAAATCCTTTTGTTACCTTACCCGATCTTGCTATTACTTATATCAATAAAGAAGTGAGCGGAAATGTAGCTGCTAATGATAAAATGCCGGCCGGTACCAGTTACGGAACCCCGGTATCAGTTGCCGGAAATCCTAATGCCAGTATTCCTGGGCTAACATCGGCAGGTGTCTACACCTTTACGCCGACCGCAGCCGGTAGATACCAGTTTGATGTGCCGGTGTGTCTGCCTGATCAGGCCACAAACTGTGCGATACAAAGATTGACCATTACCGTGTTAGATCCTGGTGTAGCTACCAATGGAGTGATTGCAAATGATGATGTAGCTTATGTGAAAGGAAGTAATACAAGCCCTGTTCCTGTAACGATTCATGTGAAATCAAATGATGGTGCCGGTAATATAGGCGGTACCTTATCCAATCCTGTTATCCCGACCTCCGGTGCGGGATCTCCGGCTCACGGAACGGTTTCTGTTGATGGTAATGGTAATGTGATCTACACACCTGCCGCAGGATTCTTTGGTACCGATCAGTTTACTTACACTGTTTGCGAAACCCCTTCTACCTTATGTCAGACGGCTACAGTAAAAGTGGAAGTCCTGGCACCGGCTGTGGTGAATGCAACCTGGGCCATTGATGATTATGTCACCACACCTAAGAATACTACTTTGACGGTGACTGCTGCAAACGGTGTATTGGCTAATGATTTAGATCCTGAAAGCAATGTACTTTCGGTAGAGGCGAAAACAGAGACCATTACGGGTAAAGGAACACTTGTACTGGCTGCAGATGGCAGCTATACCTTCACTCCTGTTTCCGGGTTTGTAGGGCCGGTTACCTTTAGTTATGATCTCTCCGATAATGGTGCGCCTGTAGCTACTGCAAAAGGAACATTAATGATTCTGGTAAGATTGCTTCCAGACCTGACGATTACGACCCAGATCAGCAGCGCTAATTTTTCAATCGCCAGCCTGACTACGGCAAGCTATCGTATAAGGATCACCGAGCTGGAAGGTTCGCCCACCACCAATTTTACAGGCCCGGTATATGTAAGGTTAAGCAAGAGCAGTGCGGCATTCAGCTACAGCTTTGATCCCCTGTTATCTTCAATGAATATAGGAGGCACGGTTCCTGTCAACAATGCAGACTGGGAGTTGATCACCAACAATTCTACGATGATGCTGTTCCGCCTGAGGCCAGGTGCAGAGATTGGAGCATATACTACATCAAGCATCGGTGTTTCTATCCAGGTGCTGGGTAGCGCTACCACTGCTACCAACAACATTACCTCCGTTATCTATAATAACTCTGGCGGAGAATCCGTGAACGGTAATAACAGTAACACAAGGAAAGTAAATATTCAATAAAAAACGATTAATTAATTAACATGTTAGACTCTTTAAACTTTAAGATTATGAGAAAATTTTTAGCTTTATTAGGAATTATTGCAACCTCTTATGGTACTACCTTCAGCCAGATCCCGCCCACTGCAATAAATGCCGATCCGGCGGCCGGTTCTATTTCATTAGTAGGTGGTGGAAATCAAATTAACCAAACCGCTCAGGTAGACTATACCGTCACCAATGAAGCGACGGTTCCGCCCAATACTAACGGAATAATACCTCCCGGCAGCCTGGAGGTGACTATAGGCTTTCCCTTACAATACGGTTTGCAGGTAGGTGTAACTCCTGTAGTTGCCAACTGGACGGTATTGGCCCACACTCCTGGCCCTGGTGGATTATTGGTCATCACCAATAACCAGGCTATTGATGCCGGAGCTGAACTGGTAGCAACCGTTGGTGTCGCAGGGTTTGTGCAGATAGCAGCACCGCAAACCACTACGATGACAATAGACCGCAGGCTTAACCCCTCTATTATTGTAGCTAATGTTAATCCCAACAATGACTCCAACACCGGGTTCCTGTCGGTATCTGCGCCGCTTCCTATCAAGTTGGCCAGCTTTGCGGCTAAGCAAACTTCTTGTGGGGTAGTCAACCTGGACTGGCTGACGACTAAGGAGCAAAATGTATCTCACTTCGATATTCAATACAGTAAAGACGGACGTGAGTACACAGACCTAAAAAGAGTAAGTGCGCAAAATTCTATTACCGGGGCTACTTATGATGCAGTAGTGAAGCAAACTGATAGAGATGGTTTCTACAGGCTGAAAATGGTAGACTTTGATGGCGTATTCTCTTATAGCAATGTAGCTAAAGTGACACTGACCTGTGAACCAAATGTGATCAGCGTATCACCTAATCCTGCAACTACGGCATTCCATATTGCCGGGCTGGAGAATGCTGCTGAAATTCGATTATTTAATATTGCCGGACAGGAAATTCTGAAGAAGAAAGTGGAGGCAGGAAACAGTAAAATCGATGTTTCTATGCTGCCTGCCGGAAATTATAACCTGGTCATCAGCGATGCTTATGGCAGCAGGACTACTTTTAAAGTGGTTAAATTATAACGGATCGATGAAGCCTGAAGCTTAATTAAAAGTATTTGTTTCATACTAGTGAAAGCCCCTGCAAGAACTGTTCTCAGTTTATTGAATGGGGTTTTACTATTTATAGCAGGTCTTGCTGCTCCCGTTACGGGATATGCTCTATGCTGCTCTAGCGCTTCAGGTCATCAATGGAGATGATCTCGTGCTGCAAGGCATAAGTGATCACCCCGATAAAGTTCTGGGCACCAGTTTTTTCCATCAGGTTAGCCTTATGCTTTTCTACAGTCTTGGGGCTTATATTAAGCATCTCTCCGATGCTGCTTCCACTATATTCTTTAAGGGTAAGCTTTAATATTTCGTGCTCCCTGGCCGAGAATAGGCCCTTGTCCATAGAGATAGCGCCATTTACCTCGGTCTCTTTAGCTATACCCTGAATGATACTGGCAAAGCTGTTTTCAAAGTAAAAGCCATTATTGTTCAATTTGTTGATGGCATTTTGTAACTCTATCGGGTCCGTATTTTTGGTAAAAAAGCCTTGTACACCCGATTTTAAAACTTTGCTGATGGTATCCCTTTCATTCAGCTGAGTCAACACGAGTGTCTTAATAGCCGGGTACTTAGACTGTAAGATACTGCTTGTTTCAAATCCATCCATTACCGGCATTTGCAGGTCCAGTAGTAAAATGTCTACCTCTGTATGCTTTAAATGCTCCAGGAGTTCTGCCCCGTTTTCTGCTTCTAATATAACCTGCATGCCCTCAAAACTATTGATGAGTAAGCTCAGGCTCTTCCTGAATAAGGTATGGTCGTCTGTTATCGCAATCCGCAGCATCTAACTTGCCTTTTTTAATGTTAAAATAATGGTGTTTCCTTTCTCTGCCTGTAATTGCTCCAGGTGAGCGCCTATTTGCTTTAACCTCGTGGTGATACTCTTTAGGCCGATGCCTTTTGAGCTCTTTAAATGTTGATGGAAATCAAAAAAAGTACCGTCATCAGATATCGTAACCTTTACGATCTGCTCAGATTCGCTCATGGCGAAATTAACCTGGCTGATCTTTCCATGCTTGAACATATTATTGAACAATTCCTGGATGATGCGATACAGTTCATAGGCCTCTGTTTGTGTCAGGGTAATATATTCCTGCAGGTATTGGTCCTCCACGAAAATTTTAGACCATTTCCTGTATTTTACAAAGAAGTCTTTCAGTACAGCAATAAGCCCGAGCGTATCCAGCAGGGGAGGCATCAGATTATAGCTGATCATTTGAATGTTTTCCTTCGTATGGTCCAGGGTATGTTTTACTTCCTGTAATAATGATTGCTTGAAACTATCCTCTTCTTTGGTATATAAGAGGGAGATATAGTTAGTGATGGCATTGAGGTCACCGTTGACCCCGTCATGGAAGTCGCTGGCTATTCTTCTGCGCTCCTTTTGTTCTACTTCCAGCGTGGCCTTAAGTAGATTTTCGGCTTCCTTTTCCCGCATACTGTACACCCTTTTGTGGTACAAAAGCGTAATAAGGATCAGGGTTACCGCCAGTGCAAGCATCATAAATGTGCCTACCCAGAATAGAAATTTTAATTCGATTTCATTTGCCATGCCCCAATGCTTAAAAGAATCCTGAAAATTAATGCTGCAATAATATTTACTAACCAGTAATCATAAAAATTAGTATTGAGGTTAAAGATACTATCACTAAGCAGAAAGAAGAAAAATGTACTGGTATAATACAATAAAAAGCTTGCTACAAAATAAAACTCTGAATTTTTCCAGAGATTCGGAATGCTCATTTCCATAAATAATTTCCTGATCCACAGCGTTGAACTCGTAATAACAAACAATGGTGTAATCGTTTTATTGATGGAGCCTGCTATAAAGTGCCCGTTGGGGAGGAAAGATAATATATAAGATAAGAGGAAGAGCAGCAGTGTACCTTTGAAGAAGAGGTTGAATTTTGGTTGTATTAACTTAAAGTAAAAATAGTATATGGCTGCAAATTCCAGCAGGCTGTATAGTTGAAACCAATAATTGCTGCTTATCTCAAGCACGATCGTTCCTATAAATTCATAGACCGTAGCAAAGGCGGTGAGCCATATAAAAGGCGTTCCGGCCATCTTAAACTTAAATGCATTGCCTCTTATAAACATCAAAAGCAGGGGGATTCCCCCTGCCGAAAGCACTATATAAAAGAAAGTGTTGTACAATACAAACTAGTTATTGACCACTAAGATACTATTTTGTGAGCAAGAACTAGGACATGGAGCAAGACGTTCTAAAAGTAATCCTGAGCAAAGATCTTCACCAGAACCGTCTACACCTACTAAAACAAGGTTTTGTGTTTCATTTTTTTGATCATATCCCATATAAATACGAACGCCCATACAATCGCTTTGTGCCAATAGTGCAGCGATCTTTTCTTTACCTGCAAAAAAAGCTTTTAATGCTGTGGGGTTGTCGGTCTGGTAGGCATGTGTAAAATCTACCGCTTCTTGTTGTGAGATGAACTCACCAGTGTTGTCATTAATTTTCATAAAAAAAGAGAAATTTATTGCTGCAAAATTCTCTTGTTGATTTGGATTAAACAATACTGGAATTCCCGTATTTTTTTACAAAAAACGGAAAAACCCTGACACGCAATAGCTTGCGATCAGGGTAAAATACCGAGTATAGGTTCTATTTTGTTTTTAGAGTGAAAGAGTTACCGGTACCTGTTACCGGTAAGTATATCTCTTTTTTGTTTTCTTAAAATAATACAACTGATTAATTAACAAGGCAAAATTCCACATTTTTATGCTACCGGACAATACTGGAATTCCCGTATTTTTTAAGAAAAATGGGAATTAATTTCAAGAATAAGAACAATTTATGGCTTTTTCATAAAAAAAGAAACATCATTGATCCATGCTGACCTGTATTTGTTGAGATAATTTTCATGTCCGGCAAGAAGGTAGACCTTGAGTTGCTTCTCTCCGTTCAACTGATTAAAAATGGATTGCGTTGCAGGCATACTCACATTTTTATCCTGCCCGCCGATCATCAATAATGTCGGGGCTGTAATGGCCTTGGCATAGTCTTCCGGGTTATGCTTAAATGCCTGGAAATTATTTTGTACACCACCCCAGAACACCAGCAGGCCTGCCATCGGAAAACGGGGCAAATGCATATTGTCAAAGCGGGCACCTACCGTCTCATACATGGTGCTAAAGGGGCATTCAAGGATCAGGCCACTTACGGGAAGTTTGTCATCCTGCATGGCTTTCATGATGGCCGCAGCGCCCATAGAAGAGCCGAAGAGGTAAATATCGGTATAGCCTTTCCCTGCCAGGAAATCAAAGGCCGTTGTTACCTGGCTGGCCTCATGAAACCCAATACTGGTGCTATTGCCTTCGGAGCCCCCGCAACCCATAAAGTCCACCAGCAGGACATCATAGCCCAGGCTGTCAAAGAGTGCCGCCTTATCCAGCATGCCCGATTTTTCGGCACCATAGCCATGAAAGATAGCAACAGCGCCCTTTACGCTATCCTTAAGCAAAGGGTTATCCGCTTTGGCGGAATACCAGCATTCAATGGCATAATTGCTCTGCAGCCTTATTGTTTGATAAGTTGCGGGAGCCGGGTGTTTCGCCTTCGGCCTGGGATTACTCACCCCAAAAATTAATATTTTGAGTTTTGCCCCAAAGCTTAATCGCTCCGGATGCGAAGTTTTGTCCTGCCCGCTTTCGCTAAAGTGCGTGAAGGCATAAGCATGGAAGAACGCTACAAAATTTATAGCGATAAATCCGCTGATCAATGTAATGAGTAGTATACGTTTGACGTTTCTTTTTTTCAGTTTCGGCATAGAGGAATTGTGTAGATCTGTTGCTTTACGATTGAATGATCGTTGTAATGCCTATCTGCCCCTCCAGCAGCTTGTGCACCGGGCAACGATTGGCAATGCCATAAAGGCTTTCTTTTTGTTCCGTGGAAAGCTGTGGTGCTGAAAAAGAAATTTTCCGGTCCATGTTTGTAAAAGCCTCCGCTTTGTTGTAATTCACTTTTACTTCGACATGAATCTCCTCAACCTGCCATTTTTTTCGGTCAACATACATTTTCAGGGTGGCTGCAGTGCAGGTTGCCAGGGAGGCAGCCAGGAGCTCGAATGGATTCATGCCTTTGTCCTTTCCGCCCAGTGCTATGGGCTCATCAGTGGTTATCGTATGCTGCCGGGCCTGTACCTTAGTTTCGTAAGGTTCCTGTTGAATCGCTGCACTTACAATGACTTCGATCATATTACAATTTAGTTTTTAGCAGAAGGATGCCTTAAGGTAAACCTATGCTTGCTTTAAAAGTTTGTATCGCGAGGAGATGCAGCTCTTTTTGCGCTTCATCTGTAATGCCCTGTTCCCGGTCAAAGGTCTCATGGAACTTAGGCAGAGAGAAGGTAGCTTTGATATCGGCCGCAAATTGCGGGAAAAAGGTACTGGCTTCTTTCATCACATTGCCGCCGCCATATCCGCCCGGAGAGGTGGACATGAGCAGCATAGGCTTATTTTGAAAGACCTTTACATTCACCCGGGAAGCCCAGTCAAACAGGTTTTTAAAGGCCGCGCTGTAGCTCCTGTTGTGCTCTGCCAGGGAGCAGATAAGGGCATCTGCCTCTTCAATGCTCTTTAAGAAGCGGAAAGCAGCCTCTGGATGCCCTTGCTCTTTTTCAAGATCTACACTGAACAGCGGTGCTTCCAGTTCCTTAAGCGGGATAAACTCAATAGTGCAATCCCGGAAATGTTTCAGCGTTGCGGCTACGAGCGCATGATTAATAGAGGTACTGGAACTACTTCCTGCAAAGGCAAATATTTTCATTGTGTTTTGAAGTTGATGAATGGTTTATTTTTTTAGATTGGGAGCTTCCGGTAAGGGTACATATTCCTGCTCATCGCCCGGTACTAATGGAAAAGCATCGTGATCCTGAGCTTTCCAGTTTTGCTTGGCCGTTTCTATTTTCTCCTTGTCAGAGCTGACAAAGTTCCAGAATATATATCTTTCTTCAGGGAAGGGTTCTCCGCCGAAGATATACACGGTGCTGTTGGCGCTCATTTCAAAAGAGCAGAGGTTGGCATTTTTAGCAACGAGCAGTTGTTTGCCGCCATAGTCATTACCTTCAATATGTGCCGTGCCTTCCATAACATACATCGCGGCTTCTCCGTAAAGTTCTGAACCGATGTTGATGGTTTTAGGCGAGGTCGTTTTGATCTCGATGAAGAATAGTTTGCTGTGGACCGGTACCGGAGATTGCCTGTTAAAAGCAGTACCGGCAATTAATTTATAATCCACACCATCTTCTGTCCAGGCAGGGAGCGCCTCCGCTTCAATATGATGAAAGCTGGGGGCGGCATCTTCCAGTGCCTTGGGTAGTCCTATCCAGATCTGGAAGCCATGCAGCGATTTTTCTGTTGTTTTGAGGTGCTCAGGTGTACGTTCAGAGTGTACTACGCCTTTGCCTGCAGTCATCCAGTTGACAGCACCCGGTTGAATTTCTACCGCATTGCCCAGGCTATCCCGGTGAAAAATTGCTCCTTCAAACAGATAGGTCAGCGTAGCCAGCCCGATGTGCGGATGCGGTGGTACTTCCAGGTTTTGGTATTCTTTCAGCGCTGCGGGGCCCATGTGGTCAATAAATACAAAGGGGCCTACCGTACGCTTCTCTCTAAAGGGTAATAAGCGCCCTACCAGGAAATTACCAATATTCGCAGAGCGCTCTTCAATTACCAATCCTACATTGGACATCATAATAGATACAGTTTTTTATTTATAAATTTTGATACCCGTTAAAAGTAGGGTCGACCAGTTTTTTCCATTCAGGATGCCTCCGGATGAAAGCAAACACATACGGACAGAAAGGTAATAATTTTTTACCACTTTGCTCGATGGACAATAAGGTTTTTTCGACGAGTGCAGCGGCAGCCCCGGTGCCGGCAAGGGCTTCGGGTGCTTCGGTATGAATCAGTGCGATCTGCCGCGAGGTCTCTTTGAACTCTATAAAAGCAGTGTGCCCTTCATAGCTCAGCTCATACCGCTGCTCCTGCTCATTCTTATGTAATGGGAGGTCTTCAAATATTGCTTTCATCTTTTTTGTTTTTAATGATGATATAAAGATAGTTGCTTTAAAACGAGCAAGGCTTAATCTTCAAGATAACCGAATTTGCCATTGTTGTAATCTTCAAAAGCCTGGACGATCTCATCCCTGTTGTTCATCACAAAAGGGCCATGGGCAAAAATAGGTTCTGCAATCGGCAAGCCGCTCAGGATAAGCACTACAGCCTCTTCAGTAGCCTCTATGGTGAAAGCGCTGCCTTTGTTGTCAAACAAAGCTAAATGGTCTGCTGCTACCTTATCGGCCTGGTTGACCAGGATGTCCCCTTCGATGACCAGGGCCAGCGTGGTATAGTTGGGCGGAAACTCGAAGCTTGCCCTGCCTCCTTTGCCTAATTTGGCATTCATCATGTGTATAGGCGTAAAGGTGCTTGCAGGCCCTTTTTGGCCCTTGTAATCGCCTGCAATAAGCTCTATGTACCCATTGCGGTCGGCATCTACCCTTAGCATCTGTGCGTTCTCTATTGCCTGGTATTTAGGCACAGACATTTTATCCTTAGCCGGAAGATTTACCCAAAGCTGTACCATCTGGAATTCACCGCCCGTTTTTGCCCACTCTTTTTCATGGTGCTCTTTGTGCAGCACACCGCTGGCAGCCGTCATCCACTGTACATCTCCTTCACCGATCACACCGCCACCACCGGCACTGTCATGGTGCTCTACTCTTCCTTTATAAGCAATCGTTACTGTTTCAAAGCCGCGATGCGGATGCACGCCCACGCCTCTTGGTTCCGGCGCTGCAGGGAAAGTATATTTTGAATTATAGTCCAGCATAATGAAGGGGTCCATCCGCTGCATATGCAACTGCGGATTGCCCGGTATGAAATTGTGCACCCGGAATCCATCTCCTACAAAGTGAGGACTTGCCGGTGCGATCACTGCGCTTACATTTTTCGTATTCATAACTTAATGTTTATAGGTACAAAATTCCCAAGTTTTGAGGAGCTATCCATTGATCTGTGTTAAGTAATAGAAAAGCTTATCTTTAAGCTTCATTAATTATTTATACAGATAAGTGAGCGCTAAAATTCATACCACCAACTATTTTAATACGTTGATCACCCCTCCGGACGATACTAAGGCGCTAAGCGCTACTGTGCCGCCGGTAAAGGAGGGTAAGAAGACCATTGCCAACTTCCAGTTTGAGCTGATCTATGATGCACCCTATCAATACAGTTCTGATGAAGTCCTGTTTCAGATTTACATGTTGAGAAAAGGTGCGGAGCATGATCCTGTAGCAGAAGAAAAGCAAGCCTTTTTCTCAAAAGGGCAAGCTTGCCTGCGCACCTCGCCACTGGTCAAACAATATGGCTGGGGCATTCATCACGATGCTGCAGGCAAGGTCGCTTTAGTAGCCATGGAAAGCGATGCCTACCGGGAATTGATCGACGATCCGGAGGTGAAGAAAGTAAAAGCGATGAGATCAAGCCGTTGATAAATCAAGCCCCTGTTGTCGCAACAGCAATGGCTTAAAGAATGATAAAGCGGTCTGCATCTTTTAAGAATGGAAGCTTTGTGCGCGCCTCTTCCAGCAAAGCATATTTGAAGGTATGCGTGTACACGCCAGTCTCATCCTGCAGGTTCCAGAGTACTTCTCCCCAGGGATCTATGATACTGCTGCTGCCGTTATGATAGATCTCGTTAATGTCACTACCCACGCGGTTTACACCGATTACATAGGACTGGTTTTCTATGGCTCTTGCTTTCAATAAAGTGTCCCAGGCACTGATGCGGCGTTGTGGCCAATTAGCTACATACAAGAGGATGTCGTAGGAACTGGACGCTTCTGCTGCTGCCGGAGCTTGTCTTGCCCATACCGGGAAGCGCAGGTCATAGCAGACCTGGAGATTGATCCTCCAGCCGTTTACCTGCACGATCACTTTCTGCTGACCGGCGCTATAGTGCTGGTCCTCTCCTGCAAAGCCAAACAAATGTTTTTTATCGTAGTGGTAGTGCTTCCCGTCGGGTTGCATCCAGATGAGCCTGTTGTAGAACGAACCGTTTTCTTCAATAATTATGCTGCCGGTAATGATCTTTTTCAATTGCATGGCTTGCTCCTTCAACCACTGCATGCCTGGGCCATCAATGGTTTCAGCCATTGCAGCGGCATTCATGGTAAAGCCGGTATTGAACATTTCCGGTAAAACGATGATGTGGCTATGGGCTGGTACCTGGTCGAACAATGCTTCAAACATAGACAGGTTGGCCTTTTTATCTTCCCAATGCAGTTCACTTTGCAGGCAGCTTACGATTAGATCTTTCATGTTACGATTAGTTTTTAGAAAAGCGGGTTTTGAATTTTTCCGGCAGGTGAGCAATAGATTTTGTTTTATAATCATAGCACACCAGTCCTGTCTTGGCTTCAGCAATGATGATGATTTGGCCGTCTCTTTGGGTAGAGATCTGGCAAAGCATATCAAATGACCGGGAAGAGAAGTTGGTGAAGAAAATTTTACAAGATAAATTATCTGCTAAAAATGCTTCATTTTTATAGCGTACCATCAGGTCTGCCTGTATGAGTCCTATGCCTTCTATGTCGAATTCTGTATAGCCCATACTGGCCAGGAACTGCACTCTGGCTTCATGTAAAAAGGATACCATACTATCGTTACCTACATGGCCTCCATAGTTTATATCACCTACACGAACAGGTATAATGCATTCAAAATCAGGGGAATTGGCAGGCAAAATTATCTTTACTTTTTCCATTCGAAAAAAAACTACATGTTATTGTTTTGTAAAATTAGCTATTTTCGCATAATTCGAAATACGCTTGCTATTGCTTACTTGCTTTTTTACAAAATAGCCATGAAAATAATCTGTATAGGACGTAATTACCTGCCCCATATCAAAGAACTTCAAAATGAAGTTCCTGGAGAGCCGGTGATATTTATGAAACCCAAGACTGCAATTGCAAACCTGGGCTTCCCCATATACTATCCAAAGTTTACGGAAGAGTTGCACTATGAGGCGGAAGTCGTGATCAGGATCAGTAAAAATGGTGCACGCATTACAGAAGGTAATGCCCGGAACTACTTCAAGGAGTGGACCATCGGCCTGGATTTAACCGCTCGTGATCTGCAAACAAAATTGAAGAAAAACGGCCTGCCCTGGGAGATCTCTAAGAGTTTTGATAATTCTGCGATCCTGGGAGACTTTGTACCTGTGCCTTTTGAGAAGCTGCATGATACCAATTTTGAATTGTACCAGAATGAAGAGCGTGTACAGATCGGTAATACGAAAGATATGATCTTCTCTATAGAAAAAATTATCGCTTATGTATCGCAATTCTTTACATTACAGATGGGAGACCTTATCTTTACAGGAACACCTGAAGGGGTGGGTATGGTTTTGCCTTATGACGAGTTTGAGGGTCGGTTAGATGGTAAGACCTTGTTGAAGGTCACCATTAATTGATGCTATGAAGTACTTATTGAATAGAAATAATTTACTGCTCAGAATTTGTTTTGTTTTGAGCAGTTTTTTCATGCCCGGCACGCAGCCCCTGCAGGCGCAGCAATTCTACTTTCAAAACTTTAATACAGAGAACGGCTTGGTCCAGTCCCAGGCTTATACCTTAGGCCAGGATAAGTACAACCGTTTATGGGTGGGTACCTGGGGCGGTTTGTCGATCTTTGATGGTACCGGTTTTAAAAACTATACACGCCTGGATGGCTTGCCGGGCAATGTGATCCTTTCTTTTGATTTTCTACATGATGGCACTGCCTGGATAGGCACTACAGAAGGGCTTTCTTATTTTGACGGCAATCGCTTTACCAATTATTTTCTTTCTGATAAAGCAGATTCTAATGTGATGAGTGTGGTGAAGGTGGACAACCGAAGCAGGGTATGGGTGTTTTCCAATAATAAACTCTTCCGGTTTGAAGGAGGCGTATTTCATCCGCAGGCTACAGAGCAGGATTATATTTTTTCTTTGTTCAAAGACAACAGGGGCGTGATTCACGTGGCTTACCTGAGAAACGGGGTGTATAAATTTGAGAATGATGCCTGGCAAAGGGTATTGCCCCCGACCAAAGGTTTGCTCATGAATGCACGTTTTTCTAATAGCGGGAATTTGTATGCATTAACCACGGAGGGTATTATCAAAAAGAGCGGAGATACGGTTGCCAATATTTCTCCTGCACTGCCTGAACTGGAGCTGCGCAACTTATCGGCAAGAATGGTTATTGATGCTAAAGAGCATATCTGGATCACTTCCCTGAAAGGTGTCTGGTTGTATGAAGACAAAAAATTAAGCCAGGTCAACTATCAGAAGGGTTTTTCGGATGAACAGACGCTTGACCTTTTTGTAGATAACTATGCTAATCTCTGGATTGCAACAAACGGCTCTGGATTGTATAAATATTCAGAAAGTCCCTTTTCCCGTTTTGATAATAAATTTCTGCCCAATGCCAAAAGTATTTCCAGCATCATGCGCAGGGGTAATAAAATGATCCTGGGCAGTTATTACCTCGGTATTTATGAGTTGGACCTGGACAATTACCGCGTCAGTAAATTAAATATTCCCGGGGTTCCTGCCGTATTAAGTTCCATATACCAGGACAAAAAACAGGGGATGATCGTAAGCGGGCTCAATAGCTTTGTTCGATGGGACAAGGGTAAAGTAAACCCGGTCACTGCTTCCCTTATTCCTTTGGGCGCGTCATGGGTGAGTGTCGGTGATACGATCTGGGGCCTCGTCAACGGAGGTTTGTTTAAAATAAAAGACGATCATTTAGTGCCGGTTATAGAGGGCAAATCCTTTATCTCCCTAACGGTTACACCTCAGAACGAGATCTTATTGGGTGCCGCATCAGGTATTTTACTTTATGATATCAGCAAGCATAAGCTCGATACAATAGCGCAACTGAAAAGTGTGCGCGTGCACAGCTTACTGGCAGAGGAAAAAAGATGGTATATAGGCACCGATGACCGGGGACTCATTGTTTATGACAGAAGTAAGCAGACCTTTCAGACGATCGATCAGAAAGAAGGGCTGAGCTGCAATTATATCTATAATTTACTGAAGGATAAGAACGGGTATATCTGGATCGGTACGGGCTGTGGCATAGACCGTATGACACTGGATGAGAATGGTTCTTTTCAAATAAAAAGCTACGGGAAGTCTAATGGCTTGAACGGTGCGGAAAGTAACGGAGATGCCTCTTACCAGGACGAAGACGGCGTGATCTGGTTCGGGACTACCAAAGGACTTTATCGTTATGATGAAGCGAAAGAAAGGGTGATCCGGTTTCCGCCTTATGTGTCGGTGACCAATATCCAGCTTTTCTCCCGGGATATAGATCCTTTATCTTTTAGTGACAGTGTGATCCCTTTCTCCGGTACCCCTTACCATCCAGTCTTCCAAAACGATCAGAACAGCATTACATTTACCTTCCGGGCGGTATGCCTTTCTGCCCCGGAGAAGATCGTGTTCCGTTACCAGTTGCTGGGTGCTGATAAAGAGCTGATAGAGACAAAACAAAATACAGTTACCTACAACCAGCTGGCCCCCGGCCAGTACACTTTTGTCGTTTATGCCTCCGATGAGAATGGGGTATGGCATGAGAATGCCTATAAATACGCTTTCACCATAGAAGCAATGTTTTACCAGACGGTATGGTTTAAGGTCCTGGGATTTGTGCTCATAGCTTCGGGAATAGGCTATGTGATCTATCACTACAGCCGCAGGAAAGAGGCCCAGAGGCAAAGAGAACTTAAGCTGCGTGAAGAAGAGCAAAACAAGGTGAGACAAAGGACTGCGGAAGACTTTCATGATGAGATCGGGAATAAGATTACCCGCATCAACCTGCTCACCATGATGGCGGAGCGCAAAGCTGAAGGCCGGGAAGACCTGCAGGCTTATTTATTACAGATCCGCCAGAATACAAGTTCGCTGTATCATGGTTCCAAAGATATTATCTGGTCCTTACAGAAAGAGAGTAATTATCTCAAAGAAGCTTTGCTGCGTATCCAGCAAAATGCGATCTCCCTGTTGAATGAAACAGATATTCAACTCCAGGTTGAAGAAGAGCCGCCTATTCATGAAGATATCCTGATGCCCATAGACTATGGCCGCAACCTGATCCTGATCTTTAAAGAGGCCATTAATAATGCCATGAAGTATTCCGGTGCCGGCCGGCTCATATTAAGATTCTATGAAGATATTGACAATAGCATCGTACTGGAGCTGGAAGATAATGGCAATGGCTTTGACCTGGAAGAAGTAAGTAAAGGCAACGGGCTTAAGAATATGGAAAACCGGGCAAAAGCCATCAAGGCCAGGTTCAGTATCCACAGCCTTACCGGGATAGGCACGCTCATCCGTCTAAGAATGTTCCATTATAGCTTCGAAAAGTAGGCTGATTTGGGGTGATAACGCTAAGAAAGTATTATGGTTTTTCTTTCAGATTGAACAATTACCTTTGTGCTAATCCTCTAAAAAATGTCTGATCAAATCGAAATATTAGGTGCAAGGGTGCATAATTTAAAGAACATTGATGTATCCATTCCTAAAAATAAATTAGTAGTTATTACGGGCCTCAGCGGTAGCGGAAAGTCTTCCCTGGCTTTCGATACCATTTTTGCAGAAGGGCAAAGGCGGTATATGGAGAGCTTCTCTGCCTATGCGCGCCAGTTTATGGGAGACCTGGAAAGACCGGACGTGGACAAGATCAGCGGCCTCTCCCCGGTGATCTCCATTGAACAAAAAACAACCAATCGCAATCCCCGCTCTACGGTGGGTACGGTAACGGAAGTGTACGATTTTATGCGCCTCCTGTATGCACGTATCGGGAGGGCTTATTCCTATGTGAGTGGCAAGCCGATGACCCGTTTTTCGGAAGAAGAGATCCTGGAGCATATCTACCAGACCCTGAGAGGGGAAAAGATCGTCTTGCTGGCACCCGTGATCAGGGGACGTAAGGGGCATTACCGGGAGCTGTTTGAACAATTGCAGAAGCAGGGCTACGTGAAGGTGCGTGTGGATGGCAAGATAGAAGAGTTAAGGCCCAAGATGCAGCTGGACCGCTATAAGATCCATGATATAGAACTGGTAGTAGACCGCTTACCCGTGAATGAAGACAGCCGGGTACGGCTCAGCCAGAGTTTGCAGAAAGCGCTGCATTTAGGCAAAGGCCTGCTCTTTGTAGAGCAGCATGATACCGGTGCGCTGCAGCAATACAGTAAACACCTGATGGATATTGAGCATGGTATTTCTTACGAAGACCCTTCTCCCAATACCTTCTCCTTCAACTCTCCTTACGGGGCCTGCCCTCAGTGTAAAGGCCTGGGCATCGTGCATACCATAGATACGGCGACCATTACACCCGATAAGAGCAAGAGCATAGCAGAAGGCGGCATCGTGCCGCTGGGCGAGGCCCGGGAGGCACAGAGCTATAAAATTGCGGCCAAGTTTGCGAAGAGCCATAAGATAGACGTGCATAAGCCCCTGTCGGAGCTGGCTACGGAACAGCTTAACCTGATGCTGTATGCAAGCAAGGAAGCTATCATTAGCTATAAGCAAGAGGAAGGCGGCACCTACAGCTACCTGGAAGGCAGTACTTATGAAGGCGTGTTGAATATGATGCTGCGCTGGTTCCACGAGTCGCCCTCCGATCATATCCGGGACTGGGCAGAGCAGTTCATGCAGTTGTCGGCCTGCCCGGCCTGTAATGGCGCGAAACTTAAACCGGAAAGCCTGGCTTATAAAATAAACGAACGCAATATATCAGAACTGGCAGAGATGCCGCTGAACCAATTACTGGAATGGTTTGAAGGGGTAGAGCAGAAACTGACGAAGAAAGAGCAGACCATTGCTAAAGATATCCTGAAAGAGATCAGGGACCGCCTGGGCTTCCTGCTGGAAGTGGGCCTGCACTACCTGATGCTCAACCGCCTCACTAAGACATTAAGTGGCGGAGAGTCGCAGCGTATAAGGCTGGCCACGCAGATCGGCTCCAAGCTGATGGGAATTACTTATATCCTGGATGAGCCTTCTATAGGCCTGCACCAGCGCGATAACCAGCAGTTGATACAGGCCCTGGAAAACCTAAGGGACGGGGGCAATTCTGTATTGGTGGTAGAGCATGATAAAGATATTATGATGGCTGCAGACTATGTACTGGACATAGGTCCGGCTGCAGGTGTGCATGGCGGCCGTATCGTGTCGCAGGGCACGCCGAAGCAGATCCTGTCATCGGGTAGTATAACGGCTCAATACCTGAATAAGCAATTGGCGATAGAAATCCCGGCAGAAAGGAGGAAAGGCAATGGCAACCAGCTTGCCATAAAAGGGGCTACGGGCAACAACCTGAAGAATGTAAGTATTTCCATTCCTTTAGGTACGTTTACCTGTATCACGGGCGTTTCCGGTTCCGGGAAGTCTACCCTGATCAATGAAACACTGTACCCGATCCTGTCCCGGCACTGTTACCCGCAAAGTAAAATGACCGCTATGCCCTACAAGTCTATTGAGGGCCTGGAGCATATTGATAAAGTGATAGAGATCGACCAAAGTCCTATCGGCAGAACGCCGAGAAGTAACCCGGCTACCTATTGCGGCTTTTTTAATGACATAAGGCAATTGTTTGCCATGGTGCCCGAGGCCAAGATCAGGGGCTACAATGCCGGTCGCTTTAGCTTTAATGTCAAAGGTGGTCGCTGTGAAGAATGCCAGGGCGGGGGGATGCGCGTGATTGAAATGAACTTCCTGCCGGATGTGTATGTGCCTTGTGAAAAATGCCAGGGCAAGCGCTATAACCGGGAGACCCTGGAGATCCGCTATAAAGGAAAATCTATTTTTGATGTGCTGGAGATGACTGTGGCAGATGCCGTAGAGTTCTTCATCAATATGCCTTCGCTGCACCGGAAAATAAAAACATTGATGGATGTAGGTCTAGGCTATATTACCCTGGGGCAGTCGGCAGTGACCCTGAGCGGAGGGGAAGCCCAAAGGGTGAAGTTGTCTACCGAATTGTCCAAAAAAGATACGGGAAAAACGATCTATATCCTGGATGAACCGTCTACAGGCTTGCATTTTGAAGATATCAAGCATTTGCTGGCCGTACTGAACAAATTGGTCGACCGGGGCAATAGTGTCGTGGTGATCGAGCATAACCTTGACATTGTGAAAGTGGCCGATTATATTATAGATATGGGCCCTGAAGGAGGTATCGGCGGCGGTAAAGTCGTGGCAAAAGGTACGCCTGAACAAGTGGTCAAAGCCAAAGAAAGCCATACCGGGAAGTTCCTGGCTTTGGAGCTATAGATGTTAGATGCAGGTTAAAAAAGTTCATTTTTTAGCAAATGTGTAGTATTTTAGGCGCTATTAAGCTATTTATTTCACTTAAAAACAAAACAAACGATTATGGGATTTATTAAAGAGTTTAAAGAATTTGCGGTTAAAGGGAATGTGATGGACCTCGCTGTGGGTGTGGTTATAGGTGGAGCATTCAATGCAATTATCAAATCTTTAGTGGACGATGTGATAACCCCGGCTCTGCTGACCCCTGCCCTGAAAGCGGCCAATCTTTCGGACCTGGCACAACTGACCGTTCCGGGTACAGCAATTAAATACGGAAATTTCCTGTCACAGATCATTTCCTTTATTATTGTAGCCATGACCTTATTCCTGGTGATTAAAGGGATCAATAGACTGAAGAAAAAAGAAGAAGCGGCCCCTGCTGCTCCTGCAGCACCTACTGCAACTGAAAAATTACTGGCAGAGATCAGGGATGAATTGAAAAAGCAGCCATAAGCTATTATCAATCGTATATAAAAATCGGGATGTTTTCGAAAGAAAACATCCCGATTTTGTTGATGCGTTTAGTACAATTAGAACGGTAAATCGTCTGCTCCGCCCGGATCAAAGCTGGGTGCGCCCGTACCAGGTTGCGGAGGATTTTGATTGAATTGTTGTTGCGGGTATTGAGCTTGCTGGTTGTAGCCTTGCTGCGGTGGCGCTTGCTGGGCCATTCCTGCCGGGTCTACTCTCCATGCATTCAGGTTAGTGATATAGCGTACCTGTCCGTCTTTCTCCCATCTGTTTCCCCTGATGTCAAAGCTCACACGAACGTCCTGCCCAACCTGGAAACGGTCGATCAGGCTACAGGCATTATTCACTAACTGGAAAGAGGCAAAATTGGTAAAAGTCATGCCCGTGTTAGTTTGTTGCGAAATTTCTATTACGAACTCTCTTTTAGAAAAGTTCTCTTTGATTTGTTGTGTAGGTTGTACTTCAATGAGTTTCCCTGTTACTTCTAAAGCCATGGATATATATTAATTTATTATTTCAAACTACAAATTTACACTAAAAATTGCTAAAGCTAAAAAAGCATAACTCCGGGGAATTATGCTTTTTGAAATTCTTTTAAAGAAAAACCTTATAGTTCCCCGTTATAAAGTGCTTCATCCGCTGTTCTGCGCACACCATAATACTGGAATGATTTTCTTTTATACCCTTTCTTGTAATAAGTATCGGTATTTCCTTCCTCAGGCATAGTTACCCAATCTTTTGTTTTAGGAATGTACCAGCGATACACTTCCACACGGTTTTCCATTCTTACGTTAGATACATAAAATTGGAAAGTTTTGTTCTCATAGCCCATTTTGATCATCTGATCATCAGTGTACTCATCTTGTGCAACAGAAATCTGATCTTTTGTAACAGGGTTTTCCCATGAATAAACGGCTATTCTGTTTACGCCCGGATCACGGAACGCATAGAATAATAAAGTTTTATCTTTAAATTTCCAGTTAAGTAATTGACCTTCCTGGAATTGATTCTCAGCTAAAGTTATATACGTTTTATCTTTTGGATTGTACCAACGGTACACTGCAATCAATTCAGGATTACGTTGAGCAAAAGCCGAACTTCCGATAAACACACCTGCTATAGCAGATAGTAGTACAATACTTCTTTTCATAATTATCTTTGATATAATAAATTCGAAATTTCTGCCAAATTACAAAAGTATTTTTCTTTAACAAATTTTTCGAGGTTTTTTTTAACCAAATTTATTTTTATTTAAAATCAGGCCCGGAAAACTCTTTAAATCTTATGTGAGGGAGAAATGCTATTTTCGCAAGATATTTGATTACAATGGTTGAATGTTGTGATATTCAGCCCTTTTCCTTATGTACATGCGCGACGTATATATAAATAGATTGTCTAAATTTTTGCCCAATGAACCTATCCCGAACGAGGGTATAGAAGAAGTGTTGGGCATGATCAATAATAAGCCTTCCAAAGCCAAAAATATTGTATTAAGAAACAACGGGATAAAGACCCGCTACTATGCATTTAAAGACGGGAAATCTACCCATTCTAATGCAGAACTGGCCGCCAAAGCAATTAATTTATTGTTTCCTGATGGCAAGCCGGAAATGGATGTACTCACCTGCGGAACTTCTTTCCCGGACCAGTACCTGCCCTCTCACGCTTCCATGACATTAGGGCTATTAGACACTAAAGATACGGAGGCTTACAGCTTTTCCGGGGCCTGCTGCACCTCTGTGCAGGGCCTTAAATATGCTTACCTGGCCATTGGCTCCGGTGATGCAGATACCGCAGTTTCTACGGGTTCAGAGAAGCTGTCTGCAATGATGGATGCTTCGAAATTTGACGGGGAAATTGAAAATTTAGACGCACTGAATAGTAACGGATATATTGCTTTTGAAAAAGACTTTTTGCGTTATATGCTCTCTGATGGTGCCGCGGCAGCTTACCTGTCTCATCAGCCTAATGAAGATGCTTTGTCTTTGCGTATCGACTGGATCGATATGACTTCTTACAGCAATGAACTGGACACCTGTATGTATGCCGGGTGCTTTAAAGATGAGCAGGGCAATGTGATCAGCTGGAAAGATGTGACGGAGAAAGAGTGGCTGACGAAAAGTATCTTTGCCGTGAAACAGGATACCCGTCTTCTGGGTGAATTTATCGTGACCAAAGGGATCGACTTCCTGGAAGAGATCATCGCAAAGCGTAAACTTGACACCTCTGTCTATAAATACTTTTTACCGCACCTCTCCTCCGAGTTTTTCAGGAATGAGATCCACAAAGGACTGGTGGCAAGAGACATTTCCATACCCCTGGATATCTGGTTCACCAACCTGCATGCAGTAGGTAATGTAGGCTCGGCCTCTCCCTTATTGATGATGGAGGAATTGCTTTACTCCGGTAAATTGAAAAAAGGCGAGAAAATATTTATGATGATCCCGGAAAGTGCGCGCTTTGCCTACGCTTACCTGGAACTAACCGTTGTATAGCATTTACTGTATGAAAAAAATACTCGTCATTTACAGTAGCCAGACCGGGCAGATGTCTGATGTGCTGCAGTCGCTGTGTGCTGATATTAAAGAAAAGGCCAGCATTGATTTTTTTAAGATCGAGCTGGAATCTCCTTTTCCCTTTCCCTGGAAAGATTATGATACCTTTTTTGATGCGATGCCGGAATCTGTATTAGGCATTCCCCAGGCGATAAAGCCATTGGCCATCCCCGATGCTGCAGGCTATGACCTGGTCATCCTGGGCTACCAGCCCTGGTTCCTTTCTCCCTCTGTTCCCTTCAACAGTTTTTTGCAGAGTGAATATGCCGCTGTGCTGAAAGGAAAACCGGTAGTGACGGTGATCGCCTGCCGCAATATGTGGCTGCGCGCGCAGGAGAAAGTGAAAGAAAGCCTGATCTCGCTGGGGGCGACATTAGTAGGTAATATTGCCCTGGACGATAAACATCCCAATATCGCTTCTACCATGTCCATCGTGCGCTGGATGATCCACGGGCAGAAGGAAGCTTCGGATAAGTATCCTGAGGCCGGTGTTTCTACCGGCGATATCAAAGATGCCCGTCGCTTCGGACCTACGATACTCCGTGCTTTGGAGCAGGGCCAACTGGATACCTTACAAGCGCAACTGCTGGAGCAGGATGCGATACCCTTAAGGCCCAACCTCATCGTGATGGAAGGCAATGGGGCCAGGCAGTTTCCTAAATGGGCGGCCAATACCATTAAGCAGGGCAAGGCCGGCGACCCGGCCAGGAAGAAAATGCTGAAGAAATTTAAAGTGACCTTGTTTATTGCCATCTTTATCCTGTCCCCGGTTTCCGGTGGCTTAGCCAGGTTGAAAACACTGCTGACGAAGAAAAAGACTGCCGAAGACCTGGCCTACTTCAGACAGGTGGCCTTTGTGCCCGGGAAAATATAAGTCCTTGTTTTATGGAAGTGAAGCAAATTGCCGTCATCAGGATATATGATGCCCAAACTTTTATTCATCCTATGTATTTTGCTCGGCCTGTGGAGCTGTGAAGCAACACAGGACCCGGTTTATCCGCCACACCTGTCGGATTGCTATCGCCTTCATGAACTTACGGAAAAGAAAGACCCTGCCCGGCCGGGAGAGTGGCTCTATAACAAACCCGGAGATATGCACCAAAGCCTGAAAGCTTACATAGCTTCCGGCCCCTACAGGACAGATTCCCTGCACAAAAAACTTTACCTGGTAAAGATCGGAGCCTTCGATGCGGATGCGCAAGCGATCTTTGAGCTTACGGTAAACTACCTGGCCGACTATTTTCAAATCGATACCGATACCATTCCTGCCCTGGATGCAGGGCTGATCCCACACGCTTTTAAACGTATCCACCAGGGTGTGCCACAATTAAAATCTATCTATATCCTGGATAGCCTGCTGCCTCATTACAAACCTGCAGATGCCTTTGCTTTAATCGCTTTCACCAGTACCGACCTGTACCCGGAGGATGATTGGAATTTTGTCTTTGGCCAGGCAAAATTAAGGAATGGGCTGGGTGTATGGAGCCTCGCAAGGTTGGGGAAAGAGGGCAGGGACAACCCATCTAATCAAACCTTGTTGCGTGCTTTAAAGATTGCCGGGCATGAGACGGGTCATATGTTCAGCATGCCGCATTGTGTCAACAATGTATGCAATATGAATGGCAGCAATTCGCTTGCCGAAAATGATCGCCAGCCCGAATGGCTGTGCTGGGAATGCCTTGCCAAGCTTTGCTACAACCGGAACATCAGCCCGCAGAAACATCTTGAGGCATTACGCGCATTCCATGAAAAAGCAGGTTCAGATGCCGCCATTATCCGCTACTACAAAACTGCCTTACAGCGTTTGTAAATCCGGGGTTGCCCGACTTTAGTTATATTTGCATTTGCTCAAAAGAAGAGAAGATGCGTTATCAATCTATATTAACAGTTGTTATTTTCTTATTGTTTGCTCCTGGACTCAAAGCCCAGTTTAATGATACGACTCATTACATGGCGGCTTTTTCTGCTACCGGGAACTTTAACCAGACCAATGACGGCCTGACGATGATCTATAATAACGGTCTGCGTTTCGGTACAAAGTTTGACCGTTTTCGTTTCAATAGTTCCGGCTCCTGGTTGTATGGAAAGAACCCGCAGAAGGTGAGTAATAACGACTGGAATGCCTTGATGGACTTTAACCTGATCAGCAATCATCCGCCGTTTTATTACTGGGGCTTGTTCAACTTTACTTCCAGCCTGTCTTTGGGGATCAATCACCAGTTCCAGTCGGGACTGGGCGTGGCTTATCGCTTCCTGGACCAGCAAAATTTTAATTTCAGTATCAGTAACGGGATTATCTACGAATTGAGTAATGTGAAGACACCCGATACCAATGAATTGGTGTACCGGACCTTCCGGAACTCTTTGCGCGTAAGATTGAATTATACCTACAAAGAAATCGTAAAAGCATCGGCAGTTGTTTTTTACCAGCCTTCTTTAAATTACCGGAATGATTACATCATCACCAGCAATGCCAATATACAGGTGAAGATCTGGAAATGGGTCAACCTGAACACTGCTTTGTCTTACAACAAAGTATCCCGTACCAATAAAGAGAATGTTATTTTCACCTACGGCATCATAGCAGAACGATTTTTTTAAAACCATCTGTTACTCCCGTTTCTGTACACGAAAAAAGTGATGGAAATGCAGGCCCGGGGCCCGATTCCACCACTCACTGTTTGATATTGGAAAGACTTTAATGATTGAATATCTTCCGGATGTTTTGTGCCGCAAAGCCTGCAGAGGTAGTCATACCCTTGCCGCCAATGCCGGTCACAATATGGATGCGATCTTCTATAGTATGGCAGGAGATCTCTTCTTCATGCTGTGCGTAAAATCCGGCCCAGTTCTGGGCGATGTTCCAGTTGTCCAGTTGCATGATCTTTTTAGCTTCCCGGAGCATGATCTCGTTAATGTGCATATCGTTGTAGAACACGCTAAGGTCATCCTGGTCGGCTATAGGGGCATACTGGTGTGAATCGCCGATGATGACACTGCCATCTACTCTTTGCTTGAATAAAATATGGATACCGTAATCGCTGCAATCCTGCGGTACCTCTGCCGGGTCGAGCGCCTGGTAGCTGTCGCAGGCGGTGAAGCTCTCATAACGTCTTATGGTAAGGCCCGTAAGGATATTGCCCGGTAATACCGTATGTTGTTGCGGGCAGGTCGCCATCATATTCAGTTTAGAAACAATGAGTCCGCTGCCTGCAAATACTTCAGGAAAGAGCAATTTAAATTCTCTCCCGGAGCAGATGATGCAATGTGCCGCTTTATAGACCTGCTTATCTGCTGTAGTTATGGTCGCCTGCTCTGATCTTGTCGCTGCGTCCACTACGGGGCAATTGTTGCGGTAGCTGAACTGTTGGGGAAACTTAAGGAGCAGGAATTCCAGCATGCGGTGTATGAGTATTTCCGGTTCTGCAGATACCTCCTGTGGAAAATATAATGCCCCGGTGGCATAGTCAGCTTGCACCATAGGATATTTGTCCAGCAACTGCGCTTTGGTCCACAATTCAGAATGATAGTCTACTGCTTTAAATTTATCCTGCAATTCCTCCAGTACGGCCATTTCAGTGGTTGTGCTGGCGATGTAGCAGGATCCGTTGTTGCGGATACCTATATTAAAGTCTTCTTGTATCTCCTTGTATAGCTCAGTAGCTATGCGACCATATTCGTGCCATTCGCTGCCGGGAATAAGCCCGGAAGGAACTATCTGCCCGAAATTGCGTACTGTAGCTTCCTGGGCACGTTTATCCTTTTCCAGTAGCAATACTTTTTTGCCTGCTTTGAGGGCATGGTAGGCATGGAATATGCCGAGCGCTCCGGCACCGATAACCAGCAGGTCAAACTCTTGTGTCATGTTCATTAGGTTCTGTACTTTAAAAGCGCTACAGCCCTGTTTTTACGGGGCTGTAGCGTATGGGTAAATTAATGTTGGATTACCACTTTCTCTGTAGCGGACTTCCCGTCTGCACTGATCGTGATAAAGTATACGCCTGAAGGTAAAGCCTGTAGGTCCAGGTTAGTCTCTTTTGCATTTAATTCCTGTTGCAAACTTACTATGCCTATCTGGTTGTATAGGGTCACCCTGGCTTTTTGAAGCCCGTTCAAGCTCACTTTGAGCAGATCTTTTGCAGGATTAGGATACAGTTTAAAGGTACCGCTTGCCAGTGTTTTGATGCTGCTGGGCGCTTCTGTAGTGAAGGTAAATGGCCCTTGCCATGGATTCAATCCCAGTGCACAGCTGTCCTGGATATAGAATTCATAAGCTGTAGTATTGCTTAACCCGGTAAAGGTGTACTGAGCTGTGCCCAGGTTTGCGGCAATCGTGCCGTTTGCAGGGTCAAAGCCAACCGTTCCGTAGCTCAGGTTCCATAATGTAGCCCCGCTGGTCCAGGTTGCTTGTGCACCGCTGGCATTGATATTGCTTACCGTTACATTTTGTGCAGGTGCACAAGGCAGGGTAGTGAACGAGAATGGCCCGGTCCAGCCACTGTTGGCAATGCTGGAATTACAATTGGACCTTACATAAAAATCATAAGTCGTATTAGGCGTAGCAGCAGTCAGCTCATAGCGCTTGTCCACTACATTGGTCTGGATACCGAAAGCCGGGTTACCAAAGCCCTGTGTGCCCCAGCTTACAATATAATCCTGGGTTACCGTACCATTGTCTTCCCACTTTACCAGCATAGAAGCTGCCGTGATGCTGTCTGCATGTACATTAAACGGCTGCGGACAAGGGTTCAAAGTAGTGAAGTAGAAAGGCCCTACCCATGCACTGGCCGTAGTGGTATTACAAGAATCTTTAAGGTAGAACTTGTATACCTGTGAAGCGTTCAGGTTAGATAATAATACCGAAGAAGTAGTGCTGCTTACCTGCGTACCATTACCTAATGTAAAGTTTGCATTGCCAAATTCAATCAAATGCTTGTTGGCGGTAGAAGTCCAGCTGATCGTAGCCGCACCGGTATCAATATTACCGGCCGTGATGTTTTGCGGTGTTGCACAGGCTGGTGCAGCGAAGTCTGCTAAAATAAATTGTTGTACACCTGAAGGCTGCGTTACCTGTAATTGTTGTGCAGTCGTATTGTTCGTTGCGATGTTCTGTGTCCAAAGCGTATCGTCATTTGCTTTCCTGTTATACAGATGCAGGTTAGCATTATTCGTTACCGCATTAGGGTAGTTGCTGTAGTTGTAAACTGTTTTGTATTGTGCCATTTTATTGCCTGGTGTGAATACGCCAAAGTATTGATTTGTGGTACCCACTTGTGCAATGCCGGTAGTCCTGTTCGGGACACTGTTCACCCGGTAAATGTGTACACCTCTTGCATCGGCTGCGACTGAATCGATCGTGATCTGGCCCATGCCATTACTGTTCAGGCTGAGGTTTGTGCCATTCCAGGAAGCAGGATATACTTGTACACTGGTGTCGCCGATAGCAGCGCCGCTGATGACACGTTGAGGTGTATTCAGTAAGGTGCCGTTAAATACTGTGCCGCTTGCAGCCAGGTTGGTCAATACATTGCCTGCCGGCTCGTCCATACGGTAATAAGCCATCAGGTGAGTATCTGCAGGATTGATCTTATGGCACATATTGGCCCTGATCTCTTCTGCGGTCATTACTTTTTTCCATACACGCAATTCATCCATTCCACCTCTGAATTTAGGACCGTACACGCCGGTGCCATCCTGGCCTATACGCATGGGTAATACACCATCCAGGCTTAGGCCGGAGTCTGCCGCAATATTGATGGGAGTACCTGCCTGCACACCATTCAGGTAAGCCGTCAGGAAACCATTACGGTCTACCACCATGGCAATGTGATTCCATTCTGCAGGATCGGGCACATTGATGTCATAGTCCCTGCGCGTACCACCTGCAGGTTTGAAGTTGAAACGCAGGTTGCCGTTGCCGTTCCAGCACCATAAGATACCCGTATTCTGGCCGCTGGCCCAGTTTTTATTACCGATAAAGGCCGGGTCGCTGGAAGGATTGTTGAAGCGGATCCAGGTTTCTAAAGTATAGCTGCGGAAGGCCATAGCACCGGATAAAGAATCGCCCAGGTTCACGTGCTCATTGGCTGCAGTACCCTGGAAATTCATGGCATAACCGCTACCGTAGTTGCTGTAATCAATCGCTGTAGTAAAGGTATAAGGTCCTGCCCAGGCGCTGGCACTGTTGATAGAAGCACAGGTGTCTCTCACGTAGAAAGTATACACTGTATTGCTTTGCAGATTGTTGAGCGTATAGTTAGCCGTATTCAGGTTATTGACGGTTGTGCCACCGCTGCCAGGCGTGAAGCTTCCTGCGCCATAGGCCAGGTTCCAGGCATTGGAACCACCAGTAATCCAGCTGAGCTGTGCAGAGTTAGTGCTGATATTTTGCGCGTTTAATGCTGAAGGTACATTACAGGTCAGAGAGGTAACGAAGCTACCGATGATCAATTCCTGCCTGCCAGATACAGCTGTTTTGCTGAGGGTATTATTCGCAGCATCTTTTGTAGCTGCCCACAGTCCCCATACAGAGTCCATGCTGTAACGCTTGAAGAGGTCGATACCACCTTCAAAAGTATTGGCAGCAGGGAAGTTGGTATAATTGTACACCAGGTTATAGCTGGTCGTATCCGTTACCGGGAACACGCCATAATAAACATTGTTGCTGCCGGGATTGCTGATGCCTGCAGTCGTGTTGGGCACAGCATTTACTTTGAATAAATGAATACCAGTGGTATTATTGTTGATATTGTTCAGTTGTACATTCCCGTTGACCGCAGAGTTAAGGCTTAATGTATGGCCGGTATAAGAAGCCGCATATAATTGTGCAGATTCATCACCTATAGAAGCACCGCTGGCAATGCGTGCAGGAGTATTGACAAAAGTGCCATTGAAAAAGCCGGTACTGCTCGCAGCAGCATTAGTAACTGCTGTGCCGGAGGCCTCATCCATTCGGTAATAAGCTATCAGGCCGGTTTCTGTTCCACCCAGCTTGCGACACATATCGCTGCGGATATCGGCCACAGAACGTACCGTATTCCAGATGCGTACCTCATCCATGTCGCCATCTATCGGGTAAGCTCCGTTACCATCTGCGCCAATGCGAAACGGTAAGGCCGCATCAATAGAGTAACCGGAATCTGTAGCGATGCTTACGGGGTTGCCGCTCTGTACACCATTTACATAAGCAGTAATGCTCCCGTTACGTTTTACCGTAACTGCGACGTGGTTCCATTTGGCATAATTGAGCGTCATATTTACATCCTTACGGGTACGGCCCGCAGCACGGAAGTTGAAGCGGAATGTATTGGCTGCATAGCGACACCATACGATGCCGGTATTACCGCCATTGTCCCAGTTTTTATTACCCAGGAATACCGGGTCAGAACTATTGCTTCTGACTTTGATCCACATTTCTAAGGTAAAGTCTGATTGTGCCAGTGAGCGCGACAGGGAATCGCCCATGTTGACGTGGCTGTTCGCGCTGAAACTAAGTGCTTTGGCTGCACCCTGTCCATAAGATGAGGCACTTTTTCCCAGGCTTGTACCCAGCAACAGCAGGGTCAATAGCCTTAATAGTAATTTTGTGTTCATTATGTTTTGTTTGAAATAAGCTAAAGAAAAGCGGATGCCTTGCGGCACCCGCTGTGAAAGGTTATTGTAAAACGATTTTTCTTACCGTTTGTTTACCGTTATTGGTCACATTCATGAAGTAAATACCTTTAGGCAGTGTGGTCAGGTCAAAAGGTACTACCGTTAAACCTGTTGCACCCTGGGTGCTTTTGCTTTGTACTGCTGCGCCATTGATGTTCTGGATGCGGATCTCAATGTTGCCGGTCACATCTTTAAAGGCTACTTTAAAAGTACCGTTATTAGGGTTAGGGAAGATGCCAAATTCAATGGCCGCATTGCGCATATCTTCTACATAAGTAGGATTGGTCGGTTCTGTAGTATCTGTCGTGTCGTTCAATAACCATGATTTACCATCGAGGTTCCATGCAGGGTTGGTTTCCGGGCTTTCACAGCCTGATCCTTTCATGATGTGTGCTAATGCCGTTACCGCGATATCCGTTAATACCGGGGTGTTGTTCAATAAGGTCGTGTCCACCGGGTTGGCAGGCATATAATAGCTGCCGGGATCTGGTCCGGTGATCTGCAGATGTGGTACGCTCGGTCCTGATGCTACCCACCAGATATGACGTTCTGTATTGGACTGGCCACCGTGCGTGGTACCTATACCGCCATGATCTGTCGTAAGCATGATCAGCCAGTCTTCCTGTGCATAAGTAGGACGTTGGTATAATTTCGCCAACACCTCACCTATTTCCTGGTCTACCGTTTGAATGGCATTCATATATTGCGGATTATTAGGATTGAAGCCTGAAGAGTGCCCTGCAGCATCAGTTTCATCATAGTGGATGAACAGGATGTCCAGGTTGGGGTCATTCAACTGGATCTTGGCTGCAGCCGTTACGGCACCTTGCCCGTGTGTTCCGGCATCAATAGATTGATTAAAGCCACTGTTGAATACATATCCGGCAGTATTGTTACTGTTTGTAGGGTCGTTCATCGGGTCCCAGGTGATGATCTGTACGGCTTTCAGGTTAGGCAGACATTCTTTGGCCCTTTTGGGAAAGTAAGGATAATTGGCATAGTTAGGGTTCGTATAGCTGTTGTTGGTGACCTGGTGTTTGGCTTCCCATACACCGGTCAGCATCGTAGACCAGGAGGCACCGCTGGAGGTAGCGCCACAATGCCAGGAGTCAAACGTGTACAGGCCATTCGCCATCAAAGTGTCGATATTAGGGGTGTTGGCCTGTTGCAAGGCATCTGATCTTACACCGTCGATACCGATGAATAATACTTTAGGCTTTTTAACTGTTCCTGTCTGTGCAGAAAGGGTTACAGCAGAACCGATCAGTAATGCGCCGGTCAGTAATTTTTTAATCGTTTTCATTGCAGAGATGATTTGTATACGTTTTTAATGTGTTTGATTAAATATTTGGGATGAAATGGTTTGTTTTAAAAATTATAGCGCAGGCCGATCAATCCTCTCATGGCATAGTACTCCGTCTTTAAAGGACGTTCCTTTTGTCCGCGGTACATGGTATAAGGCGTATTGGTCAGGTTGTTGATCTCTGTGAATACCGAGAAGTATTCTTTGAAATTGTAGGCAAAAGAGTAGTCCAGTGTCAGGCTACGGCCTACATATACATCGTAGTCATTGCCCTGGTGCAGGATCAGCATTTTTTCAGAGGCAGGGTCCTTTACCGCGTAGAGGTTGAGCTCATATAAATAAGGATCGCGATAGTTAAGCCCGATGCGGGTAGTGATGCGTGGGTTTTCATAGAACAGTGCTACATTCAATACGTTGGGCGACTGCCGGGGTAAAGCCTGCGGCTTGTCTCGGGCATCAATGCGCATTTGCGAGTAGGTATAAGAATAGTTGATGTTCACACCCAGGTTTTTCCAGATGCCCGGTAAGAAGCGCATTTTGCTCATAAGGGAAGCTTCGATACCTGCAGCAAAAGCTTCCGGTGCATTCTGGAATTTTTTGGCGATGACACCACCAGGGATCTGGAATTCATTCGATACCCCGTTATTGTCAGCACTGCTGCTTTCAAATGCGGTGTAGATGTGATCTTTCACCTGTTTGTAGAACCCGGATAGGCTAAACATACTGGAAGCGCTCATATAGCGTTCATAAGCCAGGTCATAGTTCCAGGAGTAAGTGGGCTTCAGGTCAGGGTTGCCGTAGACAAGGTCATTGTTAGAATAGTTGATGGCTGCGGCTCCAGGCTTTATCTCGTTGAAGTTAGGCCTGCGGAAAGAGCGGGTGATCGCCAGGCGCAGGTTTTGCTTATCGGTTATGGCATACTTTGCATTCAGCATAGGTAATACCGATAGGTAGCTTTTCCCGGAACGTACCGAAGTAAGGGCTACAGTGCCCAGTGCAGGGTCTACGGTAATAATACTGTCTGCTTCTACGGTAGGGCTGGTGTATTCTACTCTTACACCCGGTACCAAAGTCAGCTGAGGGGCTATGTTCCATTCTGCCATGGCGTAAGCCGCATACACGCTTTCCTTGTATTTATAACTAGAGCCTACCATTTGCTGGAAGTAAGGCGTGCTCGTTCCGAATGGAATATGGCGCAGTGTATCGCCCAGGCTGTTCACGAAATTGTCGATCTGTTTGCCATTCAGGAAGGGGAGTAGTTTGCCGCGGTAAGGGCTGCCGAGTTCTGCAAGGAAGCCGCCTCTTTCATTGAAAGATCGGGGATTGAAGCTGTTGTAAAGGATAGAAGGGCTGAGGTCTTTATTGCGCTCCCAGAGCTCCAGGCCTGCATTGCGACGGCCTTCCTTGATCCGCATTTTGCTGCCGAATTTTATTTTTAATTTATTGGTGGCTGCATATTGAAGATCAATTTGAGCTACTATGGGATCTTTTTCCCAGGTCTCATTCGTTTCTGAATAAGCACGGGTAAAGGCAAATGAAGTATCGGAAGGATTGATGAGCGGTACGTTTTCATATACCGGTTGTATGTTGCGGTAATCATCGCCATAGCCGGGTTCCGGGCTGTCGGTCTTCAATAATTTCAAGCGGTCGTATGCATTGCGCTCATCAGTTACCTGTCCGTTCTCATCCAGGTAAAGAAAGTCTTTGAAGTTTATTGATTTTTCAAACTCTACAACATGGTAACCATTGCGCGGATCTCCTTTGGCAAAAGGTACTGCACCATATTGGAAATGGTTACTGTAGCTGGCGATGCGCCAGTTGGCCGATAGTTTTGAAGAAGGCTTTAATTCTCCGCCTAGCTCAGCACCCCAGAAATTGGTCTGCATAATGTTGTGGATGTTCTGCAGCCGGATGGATTGCCCCCAGCCCGTGCTCCAGTTGTACATGGTCTTGCGGTTGTACTCTTCATCCGTCATGCGGCCATAAACACCTTTTGCATAGATCTTGGCGCGATCATTGAATTTATATTCCAGTGCAGCATTGGCCCCTACAGTATTACGCTGCCCTTCATAATCCCTGAGTTCCAGGCGGGACAGGGACTGGTCAATATTTGATCCGTAGAATACCTGGTAGTTATCCGTTGCCCAGTTGCGTTTGTATAAAGATGCTCCGGCAAAATAGCCGAATTTGCCATCCTTGCTGCGGTTGCCATAAGCAAGCGCTCCGTTGAAGATGGGTTTCTGTGCCTGTGCATTGTATCCTGCACCCAGGTTTGCCTGGATAGATTTCTTGGCTGGTGCACTTTTCGTCATGAAGTTGGCGCTTCCGCCGATGGCATCACCTTCCATATCGGGCGATAATGTTTTGGATACGACAATATAATCCACCATACTGGAAGGAAAGATGTCGAAGTTCATCGCGCGGGTCTTGGACTCTTCATCCGCTACGGGCATCCGGTCACCGTTTACCAGTGCGGCGCTCCAGTCGGAAGGCGTACCGCGAAAGGAGATGAAGCGGCCTTCTCCCTGGTCAGATTCCATTACTACTCCGGGCAGGCGCTGAACGGCTTCTGCTACATTGCGGTCCGGCAGCTTGGCTACCCCTTCTGCCGATACGATATTGGAGAAGACCAGGGAAGATTTCATCATGTTCAGCGCTTTGGTCTCGGTGCCGCGGGTATTGGCGGTCACCGAAACGGCACTGAGCATATGATCTGATTCTTTCAGTTCTATAAGGCCCAGGTCAAGGTCTCCGTTGAGGTCTATAGGTTGTGCATGGTTTTCGTAGCCCAGGGAAGATACCTGCAGGGTATATTGTCCCGTAGGGATACCTGTAAGGATAAATGTACCGTCCAGTTCTGTGACCGTATAGTATTGGTTGTTGGCCACAGATACCGTAATGCCGGGCAGCATGCCCTGCTGGTCTTTTATACTGCCTTTTATAGTGGCTGTCTGTGCCGCCACGGCCCCGGGTAAAATACTACAAACGATATATGTAGCTATGTTTTTCATTAGGAATGATTGAATAAGAAAAATTAATTGTGTTGATGTGCCTCTTCGTGATCATGATGCTTCGGGTCCGGTACTTCCGGCTTCGGATGCAGGCTGTCTCTGTGCTGTATCATCATCTGTGCATATTCCGGGATGCGGAAGTATTGTACGATCGGGATTACTTCGTTGTAAAAATTTTCTTTAAAGAATAAGGCTCTTTCTGTAACGGGTAGTGTGGCAAAAATGGATTTATACTCTTTTATGCAGGCATTAAAGACTTCTTCGGCTTTTTCTGTTACGCTTAAGGGTAGTTGAAACTTCTGTACCTTATAAATATCGCCGGCTATTGCAAAGCGATGGGTCAACATATTGACCTGTACCTCTTTTGTCATTTGTGTCCTGCTGTCTGAAGGTGAGCCCGCTATCGCAGGAGGGATGCTGCTGCAGGTGGCGAGGCCGATGAGGAGGATGATCTTTTTCATAAAGCTTCTTTTTTGAAGAATTGAACAGAACAAAAGTAATCAACGTTTGTTTACATATGCTTAACTCTTGTTTACCAAATTGTTAATTTAAGAAGTAAACATTTATTTACATTATAGTATGCGCCAATTGAGAAAGAGGTAATAACTTTGGTGTATATATATACGACACATGGAAGGAGCATTTTTGTTAGAGGTAAGCCGCAGGATCAAAGAATACCGGTATGAAAAACGATTGACGGTACAGCAGCTGGCAGATCGTTCAGGGGTGAGCAAGGGCCTGATCTCCCAGATCGAGAACGGAAGAAGTATTCCTTCCCTTCCTGTATTGTTCAGCATTATCCAGTCGCTGGAGATGGCCGTAAGCCATTTTTTCAGCGGTATTAATTTGCAGATGCCTAATGTGATCGTGCAACGTAAAAAAGACTATGAATCCTTTACCAAAGAGGATGCCAAGGGTTTTTTGTACAAACGTATCTTCGTGAAAAGCCTTGCTTCTTCTACCGTTGATTTTGTGATCCTGGAGTTAAGCAAAAATGCAAAAAGAGAAGAGGTAGTGACGGATGCTTTTGAATACAAGTATATGATACAAGGTGAATGTGAGTACCTGATCAATGGAGAGACTTATGCTTTGTCGGAAGGAGATTCTTTATTTTTTGACGGTCGTCTCCCACACCTGCCCCGGAACACGGGTACCGATAAATGCATTATGCTGATCGTTTATTTCTTTAATCAAAAGTAAACAAATACTAAACATTAATTTAGCATTAAGGTAACATAGGCTGAGTACTTTCGCGCAGAGATACAAATACTAAACTTTAGTTTAATGAATGTAAAGCGCAGATTGACGGCCGAAGCCAATTCGTTTTCCTTTATTTGTTTTGCCACCCTGGCTTCTTTCCTGACCTATACGGCTATGTATGCGGTAAGAAAGGCTTTTGTTGCCGGTACTTATGACGGGCAGGCTTTCCTGGGTGTGGATTATAAGATCTGGCTGGTATGTGCACAGACGATCGGCTATACTTTATCTAAATATATAGGTATAAAAGTGGTGGCCGAGAATACTGCCCGGCAGCGTCCCCGCTATATTATCGGGCTTATCCTTATTTCTGTGCTGGCACTGGCTTTATTTGCCCTTATTCCTGCTCCTTATAATATATTAGCACTTTTCCTGAACGGCCTGCCCATAGGTATGATCTTCGGCCTGATCTTTAATTACCTGGAGGGCCGCAGAAGTACCGAGATCCTGGTGGTAGGACTGACCATCACGCAGATTGTTTCATCCGGTTTTATCAAAAGTATCGGACAGTACTTTATCCATACTTTAGGAGTGGCCGATAGCTGGATGCCTTTCCTGGTGGGGATTTGCTTCCTGCCCGTGCTTTTGCTGGCGGTATGGATGCTGGAGCAGTTGCCCCGGCAGACGGCCGAGGATATCGCCCTCAAGTCGGTACGTATGCCTATGAACAAAAGTGAACGCCTTGCTTTTTTCCGTTTCTTTTTTAGCGGCCTGGCTATATTTATGGTCAGTTATATACTGATGACCAGCTACCGTGATTTCCGGGATAATTTTGCACCGGAAATATGGCGCGGGCTGGGCTTTGAAGGTAATGCTTCCATTTTTACCATCAGCGAGATACCGGTGTCGGTGATTATATTGCTGCTGATGATCTTTATGCAAGGCATCCGGGACAATCTGCGTGCTTTTATGCTGATCCATGCCATCAGTTTTGTGGGTGCCATTATTATGCTGCTGAGTACCTTTTGCTATGGCTCGGGGATGATCAGCCCGGAGGTATGGATCTGCGCGACGGGTATTGGCCTTTATATCGCTTATGTGCCGGCAAATACTATATTTTTTGAACGTATGCTGGCGGTATTCCGCTACCCGGGCAATGCCGGTTTTATCGGGGTTATGGCCGATTTCTTCGGTTATTGCGGAAGTATTGGTGTGCTCTTCTATAAAAATTTCTACGACAGCAAGATGAGCTATGTAGATTTTTTCTACCATACTACTATTTTTATCGGGGCGCTTTTGCTCATCAGCCAGGCGGCTTCTGCCTTTTATTTCCTGCGTAAAGCAAGGGCTAAGCGTAAAGAAATGTCTTCAGAACAACTCAACAAAAGTTTAGTATAAGTAATTTATTGTTTTATATTTGTAAACTATATTCATTTTAAACATTTAATATGCAGAACGAATTTATTAAACTGGCTATTTTTGATATGGCAGGCACTACGGTCTATGATGATGATTTTGTAACCAAGGCATTGTGCAAGGCGCTGGCGACACAGGAGTATATGGTACCGCTTTCAGCAGCTAATGAAGTGATGGGGATTGCCAAGCCGGTAGCGATTAAAATGTTGCTGGAACGTTTTTACCCAGAAGCTGCACCAACTGCAGATATTGATACTCTGCATGATACTTTTTTGCAGATCATGATCGATTTTTACCGTAATGAGCCGGGCATTTGTGAGATCGAAGGGGCTACGGATACTTTTAAGGCTTTGCAGTCTCAAGGGATCAAAGTAGGTCTGGACACGGGTTTCAGCCGGGATATTACCGATATTATTATTGAACGCCTGGGCTGGCAGGATCTGCTGGATGTGAGCGTGAGCAGCGATGAGGTAGCGCAGGGCAGGCCTTACCCGGATATGATCTGGAAAGCTATGGAGCTGACCGGGATCAGTGAGGTGCAGCAGGTAGCCAAGGTGGGCGATACACCTGTAGACCTGGAAGAGGGCCATCGTGCCGGATGTGCCCTGGTAGTAGGGGTGTTGAGCGGAGCTAATGGCAAAGAAGTATTAGAGCAGTATCCACACACACATATTGTCGATTCTGTAAGTGACATTACAGGATTAATTCATTCTTTTCAGCTTGCTGCAGTAAAATAGAAAATTCGCAGGCAGCATTGTTTTAGGTTAAAAGGCTGGCTATATTTTAGCCGGCCTTTTTGTTGGAGCTGAGGAATAAGCTTTGAATGCCTGGATATTCGGGCTTAATTATCCTTGCACCAGTTTGTCCAGGAACCCGAAAAGCTTATGGTTCATTTCTGTATAGTCATAACTGCGGATTGTTTCAGGCTTTTGAACAAATCGGTGTGTTGTATGATTATTTAATAAATCCGGCTCTGCGGCAATGAGTAAGTCAACTACATCCGGCATCAATTCCATATGGCATTGAAAACCGTACACCCGGTCTGAGTAAGCGATTATTTGCCTGGGGCAACCTGCGCTTGTGGCCAATACTTTGCTGCTTGCAGTAAGTCCGGGCATATCACTGTGCCAATGCCCTGCCGGTAACACTGGGCCGAAATGATTTGTCTTACCGTCCTCTAATCCTTCTTTGGTAAGCTCTATGGGCCATACGCCTATTTCTTTTTCGGGGCTAGGCTCAAATGATGCACCTAAAGCCTGGCCTATGAGTTGAGCGCCCAAACAAACTCCCACAAGGGCTTTACCTTCCCGGATACAGTTTTGTATAAAATGTATCTCGGCTTTTGCATTGAAGTGCGGGCATACTTCAGTTGTAGTGTCAGGACTTTGCGGGCCGCCCATTACAATCAGCAGGTCGATATGATCAGCAGTTCCGGGCAACTCTTGGTATTCATATACCTTAGAAAAGGTGATGGTATGATGCCTTGCTTTTGCCCATTCCAGGTAAGCTCCCGGGGCTTCAAATATTTCGTGCTGTATAAAATGTACGTTCATGGTTGGCTGGTTTTTTATTGTTCATTCCAGTAATAACTGTCCGGGTAGATCCTTTGTCCGAAAATGGCTGTGCCTACTCTGATGATGGTAGCACCTTCAGCTATGGCCGTTTCCAGGTCTGCACTCATTCCCATGGATAACTCCGTCATATCTACGCCGGGAATATGTAAAGCAATAATTTGCTGCTGCAGGTCTTTGAGCAGGCGGAAGCATTTACGCACTTGTTCCGTTTCTGCACTAAATATTCCTATGGTCATCAGGCCCTTTATGTTTAAGGTGTCCAGGGCGGCTACCTGTTTGATGAATGCAATAGCATCACCGGGATCTACCCCGAATTTACTGGCTTCAAAGGAAGTGTTTACTTGTATCAAAACGTCTATGGTTTTGTGTTCCATCTTTAGTCTCTGGTGCAATTTTTCGGCCAGGTCCAGGCGGTCCAGGGACTGAATGCAGGATACATTGTATTTCAAAAGGTCTTTGATCTTATTGCTCTGCAGGTGCCCGATAAAATGATTGGTATGCGGTACTTCCTGCAAGGCCTCATATTTCTCTTTGAGCTCCTGCACCTTGTTTTCTGCGATCAATGTATGCCCGGCCTGTAAAGCCATCCTGATGCGTGCTGCAGGTACTGTTTTGGTGGCCAGGAGCAATTTTACTTCATCGGGGCTTCTCTTGCTTTTGATACAGGCGCGATTGATTCGTTCCTGTATTAAATCAATATTGCTTAAGATGTCTTCGTTCATACTGCAGCAGGTTTTAATGGAGTTCTTCAGTCTGTTTTGTTTCCCTATGGCCTGGATGTCTAAGATAGCCTATATAGACAAGAAGTCTAGGGAAGAGGATGCTGTCTAAAAAAGGCATCATTTCGAGTGGAATATAATGGAGTCGGGCAATCTCTAATACAAAAAATATTCATTGTTGCATTGCCACATTTCACTACGTTGCGGTCGAAATAGCGCAAACGATCTTTTAAGACAGCACCTTCTTTGATTATTGCCACCAGTAATAATAATTGTGGTTGGCATCGTATTCAAAACCACAACGTGGATAGAGTTTATTGCCAATATCATTTGTCTTTTCGGTTTCCAGCATCAGGCCGCAGGCACCGGTTTCTGCACACCATTCTTTGGCGCGGTTGATCAAGGCTACAGAAAGTCCTTTGCCCCTGTAATCCGGATGTACAAACAAATCGCTCAATAGCCATTGCTTTTTCAATTTAATGTAATGGTAGAGTTTGTACAACTGAACAAAGCCGACCGCTTTATTGTCTGCATAAACAATAAAGATATGCGACTGGTCGTGGTTCAGTCGTTCCTGTATGAATTGTTTGCATGTTTCATAATCATCTGCCTGGCGGTAAAATACCCGGTAGAGATTGAATAAGGTGGCTGCGGTGTCGAGGTCTTTAAGTCCGGCTTGTCTGATTGGGTATTCCATTGCTTTAAATTAGTTTGATTGAGTAAGCAAAATTAATTCCCTACAGGACTATCTTTGTAGTCCAATTTGTATATAAATGGTAGTCCACTATGTTGCCTTATGAACATATCATCGGTATAGAGAAAGAAAGTAAAGTGCCTGTTTACCGGCAAATCGCGGTTTCCATCATCCAAGCGATCCGGAACGGTACCTTGAAACCCGGAACGCAGCTGCCGGGTAGCCGTGAATTGGCAAAGACATTGGGCGTACACCGCAAGACGGTAATCGCTGCTTATGAAGAACTGGATGCCCAGGACTGGGTCAGGGTTGTGCCCAGGAAGTATGTGGCTGTTTCGGAACATATCCCTTTATTAAAGCCTCAAAAATGGAGTGAAGTAAATGGGCTGAATGGCTATGAAAACGACCTGGATCTGCCTTTCCGGGTCATAGCAGGTGATGACTTAGCTGAAAATAGATTGAACAGTAACGGTATTGTTATTGATGACGGCCACCCTGATGTAAGGTTGTCTCCCATAGATAATTTGTTGAAGACATATCGCTCGCTGACCTCGAGGAAATATGCGATTAAAAACGCGAATACAGGTACCGGGCAGGGTGTATTAAGGCTTCGGGAAGTACTGGTCGATTACCTTTCAGTAACGCGGGGATTAAACATTGCTGCAGACAATATCCTGGTCACACATGGCGCACAAATGAGTATTTATTTGTCGGCTCAGCTGCTGTTGGGTCCTTCTGCTACAATCATTGCAGGCAAGCCGGGTTATCCGCTTGCTCATGCAACTTTTGAAGCGACCGGAGCAAAGATTGTTGAGGTAAAAGTAGATGACAAGGGTATAGATATCGATGCCATTGAAAAGATCTGCAAACGAAAAAAAGTTGCCGCCGTGTATGTGATCCCGCATCATCATTACCCCAGTACGGTAACATTAAGTGTGGCGCGAAGGGTGAAGCTGCTGGAACTTTCCAGGCAATATTCATTTGCTATTATAGAAGATGATTACGACTATGATTATCATTATACCTCTTCGCCTTACCTGCCTCTGGCCAGCGGACAGCACAGTGGAAACGTGATCTACATCGGCTCTTTTTCAAAGATCCTGGACCCGGCTTTGCGGATTGGTTTTATGGTAGCGCCTAAAAATTTTATTGAGCAATGTACGGCTTTCCGCAAAATCATAGATGTAGGTGGAGATGGGTATATGCAGAGCGCTTTAGCTACTTTGATCAAAGAAGGCGAGCTTAAAAGACACCTGAAGAAATCTAAGAAATGTTATCATGCACGGAGGGGTTTTTTAGATACCTTACTGAAAGAAAAATTGGGTCAATATGTTTCCTACACTTTGCCAACAGGCGGAATGGCTATCTGGGTAAAGCTGAAGCCGGAGTTTCCTATTGTCCGGTTGGTTGCCAAGCCGCAGTTCCGGATCATTCGCTGGGATGCAGAGGAAAATGCCTTTCGTTTTGGTTTCGCATCTATGAACGAGGCAGAATTGACAGAAGCTGTTGAAGCTTTGAAAATAGCTTTGGCACAGGATTGATGATTAACTTCATGTCCGGGATGTTTTAGGTAAAGCAAACCTGCTTTATTTTTTGATCATTCTTCCGTTTTAAATCACCGGAAAATACCAAGAGGAACATACCTCATTAACATTTTTTTTAAAATTAATACATGGTTTTTATTTAGTTTTATCCTGCCTGAACCTTATTGTGTATTCAACCTATACTGTTTATGAAGCAACTCATTTTCTTAAGCCTCGCCCTCCCGGGTATTGTGGCTTGCAATAAGGACAAAAAGAAAACGCCGGAAGAGTACTTCTCTTTCTACGCTGATGGCGTATATTATGATTATCCCCAGGAGAAAGGGAGTTCCCTTTTTGTGGATTGGAAAACCTTGTCTGCGGGAGCGTCTTCTGCCTCTGTCGGCTACCAAATATATGCCTATAGTCGTAAAAATCCGGTTGCAGATGGTTTTTTCTCTTTTATATTTTCGGGCAACCATATACCCTCTCAAGATACCATCTTGCTTGATGGTGTAAGCAATGTTGTAGGTATTGGTAAATTCAACGCAATGGAAAATAATTATGAGTTGAAGCAACCCCTAAGCGGAAAGATCATTTTTACAGAGCGAACATCCGATAAGCTAACAGGTATCTTTGCATTTGATGCCTATAAAATGCGTGTAGAAGGTAACAATTGGGTGCCAACGGACAGCATTATCCATATTACCGAAGGTAAATTTTCTATTATTCCCTCAAATTAATATCACCTAATTAAATATCATCTAAAGCTTAGATTATGAAAAAAATCTACCTGCTGACGGCATTCCTATGCACGTCATGTTTCGTCACGTCTGCACAGGACGAGGCGACCGTATCTTTTATGGGGTATCAATCTATACAGGATAGCCTGATGCAGCACCTCGACAAAAATAAAATAAGTACCGGTGCGCTCTATGATCGGGTCAATCCCATTGCACGGCTTACGCAATTGAAGAATAAACATGGAGAGCCGGTCGTTACCGGCTTTAACCATGCCCTGCAGGCCTGGGACGAGCTCTACCGGGCTGCATATGATAAAGATAATCTTCTGCCGCTGGAATATGCTGAAAACATCATCATCCAGAACCAGCAGGAGCGTAATGCCATAAGCCTGGGTTATATTGCCTTCAACTTTAATAGTATAGATCCCGAGGCATTTGATGCAGGGGCGATCTAGCGTGGAGCGGATAGCCTGCTGTATGAGGGGGATGGCAATCCCTACCTGGAGCACCAGGTAAACTTACCGTTATTATCTGCGAATAGGGTAAGAGGTAATGAACTGAAACTGTACTTAGACACACGCCTGCAGTTGAACAGCAGTGGCCGGCAATTGAAATATCTGGAATTACAGGTCGGCGACAAGCAATCTGTCTCGATTGCCCCCGGTGAGCTTAATACACTCAATATCTCCGGGATCACGGATCCGACTATTAAAATTGGCGTAAAACTACATTGGCAAGGGTTGGAACTTATCGAACGTTTCGATATCCTGCTGGAAAACGGAAATCTTATTCCATTAAATTCTACAACAACTGACTTATGTACTAGTGGCCAAATTCCTATCGCACTCTGGTCTGGCAGCAACCTGACCTTTAAGGGGTATACAGAACCCGCTGCCGTGGAAGGCTTTGGAGAATACAAGATATTTTATCGTAAGCCTGCGGGCGGCTGGCTGGCCTGCAATGATGCCCATAAGGTCATCCGTAAACCGATCATTATCATTGATGGTTTTGATCCGGGAGATGAAAGAAAGATATCAAAATTGAATATTACGGATAATGACGGTATCTGGGAATTACTTTCCTATGGTGCCAATAAGCACTTAGGGGATGACTTTCGAAGTAAAGGTTATGATGTGATCGTGCTTAATTTTCCTAAATACCAGATCGCCTCGGTAAGTGTCACCATTTCCGGTAATACTTTTACCATGCCCATTTACCGTGATGGCGGTGCCGATTATATAGAGCGCAATGCCCGCGTACTTACAAGATTAATCCAAAAGGTAAATGCAGAACTGCAGGCTGTTGGCAGTACAGAAAAAATCGTGGTGGTAGGCCCCAGTATGGGCGGGCAGATCGCAAGATATGCTTTGAAATATATGGAGAATAACAATCTCAATCATAATACCCGCCTCTTTGTAAGTTTTGACAGTCCCAATCATGGTGCCAATATTCCAGTAGGTCTGCAGTCTGCTATCCTGTATGCAGCCTATGTACAGGAATCTGTATTGGCCAAAAAACAATACGAGCAGAGTATCCGCTCTACAGCAGCAAAACAGATGCTGATCCACCAGGTTACCAACCAGTCTCTGACACAAAATGGATGGACGTATCATTATCCCTTAGCCACACAAAATGATTTCTTCCGCCAGACCTGGCAAAGCACTATTGATAATATGGGCTATCCCAATCAACTCAGGAAAGTGGCCCTGGTCAATGGTTCACGCAACATGGCCTGGCAGCCCTCCGTGACCACGCTTATAGACTATGAGATCACCAAGGCTGGGGGTGGCGTACCGCCACAGGGCACACAGCTGGCTAAGGTACAGGCATATACTACTGCTCATAATTTTTCCAGCAAGGTCTTCTATGGCCATATATTTACTAAACCGGCCATGAATATTTACCACCACATTACCAATGGCTGGGGCAACCTGGATGGCGCATCTGGAGGATTGTTTGATGTAAGCCGTCAGCTAACCAAAGAAATGACTACCGGACAGTTCCGGGTGGATAATACTAAAATATGGTTTATTAACCTGCCATTGAACGGTATTGGTGTACTTCATGCCAACGCAGGAGATTATAACACTTTCATCCCGACAGTAAGTGCTCTGGGATACTATAACCGTAATTTCGAATGGGGACAGAACCTGGGAACAAACAATCTTGTCTGCAGTAACCAGATACCCTTTGATAATTATTTTACCCCGTCATCTGATCAGCCCCATGTGACCGTAACAGAAGCCTCGGCACAATGGATTACCCAGGAAATAGAAAAAGGGCAGGCTAACTGTCCTAAAATATGTAAAGCCTTGATCGGAATGATCAATGACCTGAATACTCCGCTTTGTATTGGGAGCACAAGAACATTTTATCACAATTACAATTTATTGCCAGGTCAAACGGTGAGCTGGGAGTATGCAACCGGATTACTACAATTGATGAGTTCAAATAATAGTTCTATTACCGTAAAGTCACTTGATCATGGCGCTGCTTTCGTCAAAGCAGTGATTAATAATCCCTGTGGGGCCAACCTGGAAGAAAAAATGATTTTCTCTTCCGGTGCCGGTTATAGTTTTACGGTTTCCAGGTATGATATTACAGGTCCGGGCGGTAAAGGAAAAGTATTGGAAGTAAATCCTAATAGCCCGGCCATTACTGGTATATCCTGGAGCCTGGATGGGACTAACTATACTCATAACAACCAGGTGTTCTACAATGTATACAAAAATGGCACTGCACCGAGCCGCCAGGTATGGCTGAAGACACAGAATAGCTGCGGAAGCCATTTTATGTCCAAGCCGGTATGGTTTGATAATAACGACTATAATGATTTCTATACCGTAAATACGACACTGTCCAACCTTTTGTCTGTTCAAATAGAAGTATTTCCCAACCCGACAAATAGTAGCTGGATCGTGAAGATTCCGGGAGCAGAGCCGGCAAATCTGGAACTATATGATGCTACAGGTAGGAAAGTCAGAACGGTACAAAAGGCGCTGTTCAAGGCAGAGATGGGAAGTGCAGCATTGCCTCCGGGAATATACCTGCTGAAAGTATTTCTGAACGGACAGGAAGCAAGCTATAAGCTGATCAAACAATAAAATAATTCATAAGAATGAATCGCTTTAGGCTCCGTTCGGATTGGAATGGAGCCTAAAGCATTTTATCCCTTTACTACCGCAAATTTTTTTTATTATATATCGCTCCTTGTTAAATTGTACCTGCTGAAGCCATAAGATCCTGTTCAAAGCAGACCGGTTTTTCCGTAAAATATAGGTGTAAATGTTCCAATGTTAGGGAAGTGTTTGAGGGCAAAAGGTCCATTTGATCTTTATGAAATGATCCCTGCTCAAGGCGATACTTATAGGCCCATTTCATTCTTTTTGTAGGTATATTATTTTTTATAAATTAAATGTCAGGAAATTATTTGATGCTGCTAAAAAGTATTAGATTCGTATTTGATTAATTATTTAATATGTAATTATAACAATTTCATTAACTTCTTTTAATCTTGACAATTTATGAAACAACTTCACATGGGATGGCGCAAGACCTTTGCTGTCTGTACATTCATTTTTTGCTGTTATGCAGCTAATGCACAAAATAATATAGGTATTGGTACGCCCAGCCCCAGTGCCAGCGCCAAGCTGGATGTAAACAGTACTACGCAGGGATTGTTGATGCCCCGGATGACCCAGGCGCAGCGCGATGCTATTGCTACTCCGGCTACCGGTCTGATGATTTTCCAGACCAATAACACACCTGGTTTTTATTATTATACCGGTAGTGTCTGGCAGGCTGTAAGTTCAACGGGTAGTAGCAGTGGTGGGGTGGACGTTTATGGTACCGGAGAGTCAAGTGCCCTGACCATATCGTCGAATACAGATTGGACCACTACTCCTCCTGCTAATCTAAACTTCCAGTATTCCAGTATTACCATTAATTCAGGGGTTACACTTACAGTGCCCAGTGGCACTAAATTACGTTGCAGCGGTAATGTTTCTATTTCCGGAACGATTAATGTGGCTCCGGCAAACAATACATTTAAAGCAACTAACGGCGAGCGGGGTATTGCATATAGTATGGCGGTATTTAGTGACAATACTTTTATTCCGCAGGCAGTACGTGCTGCGGCTATTCCGAGCTATATCAATATTCCTGCATTTGGCGGAGGTAGTGGTGCCGGCGGTGTCACGGGCAATAATGTCGGCGGCGGCGGCGGTGGCTCTTTTGCGATCTATGCAAAAGGGACATTAACCATAGCGGCAGCAGGTATTGTAAATGCTAATGGAGCGAACGGTGCGAGCCTTGATGCTGCAAATAATTCCGGCGCAGGCGGCGGTGGCGGTGGCCTGGTCGTTTTACTCTCCAAAGGGGCGATGAGTGTTGCCGGTACCATTAATGCGAGAGGAGGAAATGGGTCCGATGCGATTACGGTGAGTGGTAGTTACCGTGCAGGTGGCGGTGGCGGCGGTGGCGGGCTTATCTGCCTGGTAGCGGCCAGTGCACCGGCCATAGCTGGTAGCCTTAATGTGAACGGAGGTACCGCAGGGACTAATACGGCTACAGGAACCAGTACGGGCAGTTTTGGGGGTAATGGTGGGGCATCCGGTGGTAATGGCGGCGTAGGTGGCGTAGCAGCAACAACCAGTGCTACAGCGGGATCTGCTGGTGTGACCAAGACCATTGTCAGCACAAACCCGGAAAATCTTTACTAAGTCTTTTAATATGATATTGTTAGCTCACACTATTGTGTATGTGCTAGTTTTATTTTAAACCTGATACAATGAATCATATATATATTAAGATACTCGGCCTGGGCCTCGCAGCAGGGATGAGCCTGCCTGCGTCTGCACAAGTGCTGTACAACAATGGCGCGGAGCTTTATGTCAGCAGCGGAGGATCCCTGCAGGTGAACGGTGATATGACCAATGCCAGCGGAAGTACCTTTACAAATAATGGCACCATTACTTTAACGGGTATGTTGACCAATAATCAGACCATGGCCGCCCCTTCCGGTGGTACGCTTACCTTTAATGGTACCGGTGCGCAGACCCTTAGTGGCAGCGGATCTTACCTCGCAGGGAATGTTGTGGTGAATAACCCGGCAGGGATAAGCCTGAGTAGTAAATTAGTGATCTCCGGAAATATGACCTTTACTTCCGGTGACATTGTTGCTGCTACCACGAGTGCCCAGGTTGTATTTACAAGTACCGGTACTCATTCGGGGGCTTCCAATAGTAGCCATGTGAATGGCTATGTGGTTAAGGAAGGCACCGGAACTTTCAGCTATCCGGTAGGAGATGGTACTAACCTGCAAAAAGTTGATGTAAATCTCAGTGCTAATGGAAGTGGCCTGCAGGTGAAATACGATGCAGGTAATGCAGGTAGCGGTACTTACACAACTACCGGTACAGAGGCTACGCCCCTGGCGATATACAATACACTCGAATATTGGGATATCAGCCCGCTCTCTACAGCTACCGGCGCGGTAACTATTTATTGGGATAATGTAAATAATATAGTTTCAGCTACACCATCTTTGCGTGTAGCACATAAGTCCGCCACAAACTGGCTGAATGAAGGGGGGCTCAATATGACAGGCAATGCTGCTGCAGGTAGTGTGACCAGCAATCCCTTGAGTACCTGGAGTCCTTTTACTTTGGGTGCAACAGCAGCCAGCGCATTGCCGGTGCGCTTGCTGAATTTTACGGCAAAAACAGTCCCCTCCGGTAACCTGCTGGAATGGACTACTGTTGCAGAGGAGCGACAAACCAGCTATAGCATTGAGCGCAGTGCCGATGCGAAAACATATACCAGTATCGGAACAGTGCAAGGGCAGGGAGCGCAAAAGAATGACTACTCCTTTCTTGACGAGCAGCCATTAAGCCCGGTAGCGTATTATCGTTTACGTATTACAGAGCCAGGTTCAGATGCCAACTACAGTCCCGTGCGTATGCTGCGGGATGAAGCTAAGGCCAGTTGGAGTATAAGCCCGGTGCCATCAAGGGACTACCTGGTAATTGCCAATTCCAATATGGCATTGAACGGGCAAAAGGCCTGGATCAGTGACCTGCAAGGCAAAGTTATCCTGAGCTTTAAGATAGATGAGCAAGTGCGTCTCACTACAGATCATTTGGCTGCGGGCATGTATATTGTGCATCTCCCGGATGGCCAGCGCATGAAGTTCATTAAAGAGTAACGCTCAAAAATAATAATAAAAAGCTGTCTCCTATGTTTGCATCAGGCAAATGCAGGAGACAGTTATTTTTTATGCCCTTATGGATAACTGAGCTCAGGCTTTTAAAAGGCAATGAAGATAATGATCCTTGTAATAAAATTTTGGTACCCCTATTTTTCCTGGCATTTTGTAAAGCTCTTGATGCGCTCCTTGCCTTTGTTGATAAAGACCAGGTTAAACTCCGCAATATCACAAAAGCCGGGTATGCTATCGCTTAGTACTTTTCTGATCCTGAGGGCTTCACTATCAATATTATTAAAATCGCAGCCTACTAGCTTATAGGTAGCCGTTGTTGATAGGTTGTTTACACTGTAGTTCATGACACTTATCTCTTCACAATCGCAATGCTGTTGCAGGGTGTTTGTGATTTTCTTGGAGTTTTCTAGTAATTTGTCTAATTCTTCGAAAACACAGCCATTCAATATTACCATTGAAAACATTCCTGACAGGAGCAGGAGCGATCTGGATTTTTTTATAATCATTTTGTTGTCCGTAATTTTTTAATGTCTGATAAGTAGCGCTATAAAAGTAAGTGAAATGGACTAAAAGGTAAGGTTGCTGCATCAAAGTACTTTTGAGTATAAGAAAATGGGACCGCTCTTAATTCATGCATGAGGAAGCCTCCTGCTAAGGATATCAAATAGATGAAAAACATAAAACCCGCTCATAGAGCGGGTTTGCTTTGCTTGTAGGGAAGACAGGGTTCGAACCTGCGACCCCCTGGTCCCAAACCAGGTGCGCTACCGGACTGCGCTACTTCCCTATCAATTTCTTGATCTTTTTTTCCGGTTACAGAATACCTGGGAACTGTTGTATTCTTTCTCTTTGGTAGCGGAGACGGGAGTTGAACCCGTGACCTCAGGGTTATGAATCCTGCGCTCTAACCATCTGAGCTACCCCGCCAAATGGGATGCAAATGTACATCCTGTTTTTCTTTTTGCCAAAAAATAATTTCAATTTTTTTAAGCCAGCATGCTGATGGCTTTTTTCAATGCGGTAATAAAGCTATCAACATCCGCTTTTCTATTATAAAGGGCGAACGAAACCCTTACTGTTCCGGGAATCTCATAGCGGTCCATAATAGGCTGGCAGCAGTGATGCCCCGTGCGTACGGCCACACCCTGTTTGTCCAGCAGTTCTCCGATATCATAAGGGTGAATGTTGCCCACCAGGAAAGATATCGTTGCCGCTTTATGTGGTGCTGTGCCTATGATACGTATACCGGGTATTTGTTGCAGTTCAGATTCGGCATAGGCCAATAAGCCGGCCTCGTGAGCAGCAATGTTGTCCAGGCCGATTGCAGCCACATAATTGATGGCTGCGCCCAAACCGATAATGCCGGCTATATTTGGCGTGCCGGCCTCAAAGCGGAACGGAAGGTCTGCATAAGTCGTACCCTTGAGCGTTACCGATTTTATCATCGAACCTCCGCCCTGGTAGGGTGGAAGTGCAGACAATAATTCATGCTTGCCATAGAGCACACCGATGCCCGTAGGTCCGTAGATCTTATGGCCGGAAAATACAAGGAAATCAATATCAGATGCCTGCACATCTATGCTCATATGCTGGATCGCCTGTGCAGCATCTATCATCACCGGGATATTATGGCTATGGGCCAGGCTGATGAGCTCAGCTACCGGGTTCACCGTGCCGAGCGTATTGCTGACCCAGGTGAAGGCAATAAGTTTGGTTTTGGAGCTGATCAGGGTTTCCAGGACCGAAAGGTCTAAAGTGCCATCATCTTTTAAGGGAATGACTTTAATAACACCGCCCCGGTCTTCACAGGCCATTTGCCAGGGAACAATATTGGAATGGTGCTCCATCTCCGTGATGATGATCTCATCACCGGGTTGCAGGTGCTTTTTGCAGAATGAATAGGCGAGTAAATTAATGCTATCTGTAGTGCCTTTAGTGAAAATAATTTCACTGCTTTGTGCTGCGTTGATAAATTTTTGAATACTTGCCCTTGCTGCTTCTTCAGCATCGGTGGCCTTCTGGCTTAAAAAGTGAACGCCGCGATGCACATTGCTGTTGTAGGATTCATAATACTCCTTAATGGCATGGATCACCGCTTCCGGCTTTTGAGTTGTGGCACCATTGTCCAGGTAGACCAAAGGTTTGCCATATATATGTTCAGATAGAATCGGGAAGTCGCTCCTTATTTTTTCGAAATCGGTCATAATACTAGAATTGCCCAAAAATGGTGAGGCAAAGGTAAGACAATGTATCTAGTGCAGGCTTCCCGTCTTGTTAATTTCTGATTTTATACCACCTGCGTTTCCGGTGCATGCTGGTGCGGCGGTTCGGAAAGCTCTTCTTTTTCATAAGAGCCGTACTTGACGAAAATGTACAGGTAAATGACCCTGGCATAGCGCATCATGACAGGTTGCAGGAGCAGCACGATCGCTACATTAATTCCCATAAACCAGAAGATACTGTTATCGCTGAAACGGATACCGAAGATAAGCGCAAACCAGATCAGGTTGAACACCGTAAGAGCAATAGAAAGTCCGTAGCTCACGTAGCCGGTACCATAATAGAAGCCAGGCTCTATTTCCATCTTTTGGCCGCAATGTTCACAACGGTCGGGCATTTCCAACATTTTTCCAAGAGGAAAGATCGTTGGCTGACGGAACATTTTGCCTTTTCTACAATTGGGACATTTTTTTTGCAAAACACTAAGCAGGAGAGATGGCTGTTGGGACATTGTATAAAATGATTTTACTTTACACTGCAAAGGTAATCCTTTTAACAGGATTGCTATTTATACAAAATATGGAAAGTTTTACAAGATTTACAGGAGATAAAGCAGCTCAGTATCAGCATATACTGGCCCAGGCTACGCAGATATGTACCCATGAAAACAACCTGATCGCAGTGATGGCCAATCTTTCGGCATTGCTGAGCCAGCAGTTCGGTTGGTTATGGACCGGTTTTTACCTGGTCGATGAAGCCGCAAATTCTTTAGTATTAGGCCCTTTCCAGGGGCCATTGGCCTGTACGCGTATACCTTTCGGGAAAGGTGTTTGCGGTACCGCCTGGGCAGAAGCACGTTCTGTAGTCGTGCCGGATGTGCACGCCTTCCCGGGGCATATTGCCTGTAGTGCATTATCTGAATCTGAAGTCGTGGTGCCCTGCCTGGGCAGAGACGGGGAGGTAAAAGCGGTGCTGGATATCGACAGCGATGTGTTCAACGACTTTACGGAAGAGGATGCTGCAAACCTGGAACAGCTTTGTGCCCTGCTCAAAGAAAAATTTTAAGCGCTGAGTTTCGTGCCCTTCAGGGCATATTGCATCGCTACAGACAGGTGTAGCAGGACGACTTTGGTATTTGCATTACGCTCCACATGGTAGACTGCAGCACCTATCAGGCGGTCCATTTCATTGATGGTCTGGTAGTGGAACTGCCGGGCAGCCAGCCGGGAGACAAACTGCGCATCCGCAGCAGACAGCGCTGCCTGGTAGCCGGGGATCATGCTCATTCTTAACGTATGTCCGAGCAATTGCTGGGCGTACATCAGGAAGTTTTTAAGCTGAACCGTAGATAATTTACTTGCCTGGTCTACCCATTTTCCCACAAGATTGCCATTGAAGGTAAACACGCCGTTGAACCAGTCTTTGATGAGCTGCAGCCAGTCGCTTTCGTTCTCCTGGAGGATAGTTAAAGCATGGGCTACATTGCCTTCTGCCAGGACGGCGGCCTGGGCGGCTTCCTGCTCCGGCACCTGGTAAATGCGTTTCAGTACTTCCTGTATAGCCTCATTTGTCATGGGTTGCAGGCGCACGAGTTGTGTCCGGGACAATATGGTTTCCAGCACAGAATCCGTTTGCTCGGCTACAAGTAAAAATATCGTGTTGGAGGGTGGTTCCTCGATCAGCTTCAGTAAGATATTGCCCTCTTTGCCCAGGTACTCCGGCCGCCATACGATCTGTATCTTGTAGGCACCTTCCATCGCTTTAAGGCCAAGGGTTTCGATCATTTCCTTACACTCTTCTGCAGAGATATTCCCGCTTTGACGGTCTTTGGCACCTATAGATTCCAGCCAGTCGGCCACACTGCCATAAGGATGCCTCGCAAAGAACTCGCGGAACTCCGTAATAAAGTTCCGGCTGTTGGTCTTCACGCCGGGCTTGGGCGGGAAAGAAGGAAAGGTAAAATGCAGGTCGGGATGCACCAGGGCCTTTGTTTTCAGGCAGGCGGCACATTGGCCGCAGGTCTCCAGCAGCGCCCCTTTTTGCTCACAGAGCAGGAATTGTGCAAAGGCAATCGCCAGCGCGAGGCCGCCGCTGCCTTCTTTTCCCAGCATCAGGATCGCATGAGGTAAATGTCCTGATTGGTAAAAGTTCAACAAATCAGTTTGTGCTTTTTCCTGTCCGTAAATGAGATGTCCTTGCATGATGATGCAAATATAATCGTAATTTGCAGGCTTTGAAAGAGGAATAAAAAGCAGAACAATAATTTATTCGAAATTTTATTTTGATATAATAAAAAATGCTTTTACCTTTGCATTCCCTTTTAAAAAGCTATGCCGATTAGAAGGCAAATTATTAATTGAGAAAAAAGAAAAATTGATCATATGAAACGTACTTTCCAACCGTCCCGTCGTCGTCGTAAAAACGTACATGGTTTCCGTAAGCGTATGGAAACTGCTAATGGACGTAAAGTTTTAGCTGCACGCCGTAAAAAAGGACGTAAAAAATTAACGGTATCTGACGAAAGCCGTTTGAAATAATACATCCCGGATGATGGTTGATGGTTTTACCTTCAGTCACTCCGAACGATTAAAATTTCGCAAACAGATTGAAACGCTTTTCCAACAAGGAGAGGCGTTTTCTGTTTACCCGTTCAGAGTGGTGCATTGCATCGCGCAGCAGGGCACTGAAAAAGATGCCCCGGTGCGTGCAGGCTTCTCTGTGCCTAAAAAGAAGATGCGGCATGCGCATCAGCGCAACCGTATCAAGCGCCTCTTAAGAGAGGCCTGGCGGCACAGGAAGCATGAAGTGTATCCTACTGTTCCGCCCACGCTTCAGCTCCATATCTTTTTCATCTTTACAGGTAGAGAAATTCCCGATTGGCCGGCTACGCAGAAAGCTATGTCGAAAATCATTCATAATTTGCAGCTATTAAAATATCCGCAAGATGGGACTGCCGGCTAAAATAATGATCGGGATTATTAAAGCATATCAAAAATTGCTTTCACCATGGTTGGGCGCTAATTGCCGCTTCACACCTACCTGTTCTCAATACGGCCTCGAGGCTGTGCAGAAATACGGTGCGCTCAAAGGCGGCTGGATGGCGCTTAAGCGCATAGGCCGTTGCCATCCCTGGGGCGGTCATGGGCATGACCCGGTGAAATAATCCAGGTAGACCATTCTGTACAATATTCCTTTATGATTTTTGGCCTGGCACTCCTTTTTCAGCTTGTTTTTATCTTCGTTTTGAGCCTGGCGCTTGCTATTATCGGCTCCCTTATCGTTTTTTTCATTAAGTCAAAAAGAAAAGGAAGATTATACCTCTTCGCATTTCATGCACCCTTTTTTGCCTGCTTCACCTTCTATTTTTTCTCTTTAGTGGCGGCTCTGTATATCGGTGAACATTATGATGTAGATTCAGGTATAGGTGATGTCTGGTATGTTCCTTTAGCCAAAGACAGCCGTTTGCTGAGCATAGACCTGCCGGGAATTGCTTCTATTGAAAGAGGCGGAAAGGTTATTGTGGACGATGTTGTCCTCTTGTGTCAAAAGGATAGCCTGGTCTTCGGGAAAACCGATGGGAATGCTTACTTTATATTGAAAGGGGACAGCCTTGTTTATCCGCAGGGAGAGGCTGCACTGCTGTCATACAATGAAGGCAAGCCCATCAACTGGAGCCCGATTGAGCCTTTTTACCAGGAACGCAGATCTGCCATTGCCGGCAGGGCAGAAACAGTAGCTTTGCTGCTTTGTGTACTGATCAGTGCAGGGGTGGTGTGGGTGCTTAAGCTGATTATTTTAAGAAAAGGCAGGGCTGCAACAACATAGGATTTTGTAAATTGCCCGAAAAATAAGCATTATGGACATTACACCAGAAATCTCCTGGGCCGATTTTGAAAAAATTGACATGAGGGTGGGCACGATCATCCAGGCAGAAATATTTAAGGAAGCCAAAAAACCTGCCTATAAAATAATGGTTGATTTCGGGGAATTCGGTATCCGCAAATCTTCGGCACAGGTTACGCGCCTGTATCAGCCGGAAGAGCTGATCGGTAAGCAAGTCATTGCCGTACTTAATTTCCCGCCTAAGCAGATCGCTAATCTTAAAAGTGAATGCCTGATCATGGGAGTGGTTGATGGTGCTGATGTAACCCTGATCGGTCCCGGTAAACCCGTGGCAAACGGGCTCAGGATTGGCTAAGTTTTAATTGCCCTGGAAATAATAGGTTAAGCGCTCCGCTCCTTTAAGATGTAAAGCGGTGTTGGATAATTTAAACGGGCCGTGGTTGCATACTTTGCACAGCTTGAAAGAGGGTGGTGCTGCGGTGGCTAATTCACGTACATAACCGGGCATTTTGAAATCGAAAGTACGTACCGACCTGGAGCGCCCTTCTTCAATCGTGTTTTGCCAGAGCGTGCCCAGGGGAGCTTCAGCACCGGGTTTGTAGCAATAGCCAAACATGCTGACGATCGTATGAGGGGTGTAAAAAGGATAAATGCCTGAAGTTATAGGATGAAAGGAACCTTCGGCATAAACGAACTGGGGCTTAGGCATATTAAATGCAGCTTTGGCGATACCTTTTTCATTATCACATTTAAAGCCGACTTTTTCATAAGAGAAATATTTAGCCTGTACCGATAGGGATAGGCCAAACAACAGCGAAAGAAGGATAATGTAGCTTTTCATCCGTTTTTGTTTTACTTTACATTAAGTTTAACGTATTCTTGACCACAAAAGTATACGAAAATTATAGATAATTTATCCTTTTTTTAATAAAACTATACCTTTGCCCGGATGAATGAAATCAACTTCTCAATCATTTTGCTTGTCGGATCTATACTGGCAGGCTTTATAGGTGCACTTACCGGACTTGGCGGGGGCATCATAATCGTACCCTTGCTCACCTTAGGCCTGGGCGTACCCATGAAGTATGCCGTAGCAGCATCCCTGATCTCTGTGATAGGAACTTCCAGTGGTGCAGCTGCCGCTTACCTGAAAGAGGGGATCACCAATATGAAAGTAGGGATGTTCCTGCAGATAGCGACCACTATAGGTGCGATACTGGGGGCCGTAATGGTCATCCTGGTAGATATACCTGTAGATATGATTGGCATCACTTTCGGACTTGTATTGCTGATCACCGCTGTGCTCACGGCCCAGAAAAAGCCGGATCACCTGCAGCCTGTAGTGCCGGGATCTGTGGCAGAAAAGCTGCAGCTCAACGGTACTTTCCCGCGCAATGGCGAAATGATCAGTTATGGTGCCAGCAATCCTTTCCTGGGATCTGTGGTGATGGCTGTAGCTGGATTTCTTTCCGGCCTGCTGGGTGTAGGGGGAGGCGTATTCAAAGTACTGGCCATGGATAATATCATGCGCCTGCCGTTCAAAGTGTCTACTACGACCAGTAATTTCATGATCGGGGTAACGGCGCTTGCCAGCAGCATTATCTATTTTGCAGGCGGTTATGTAGTGCCGCAGATCGTGGCCCCTATTCTTATCGGGATCATTCTGGGTGCTATGCTGGGCTCAAAGGTTTTGGTGAAGATCAATGTAAGTTTATTAAAAAGAATTTTTGCCATCGTCGTAGCTATTATAGCCGTGTATATGATCTATAATGGTTATGTAGGCAATTTTAGTGCAAAGCATAAATAGCATGGAAGAAAATAAAGCACAGAAAAGAGATTTGGAAACTTTAGTAGGCAATACACTCCGGTATGGGGTGTGGATCTCTTTTGCACTTTCTGCGATCGGCCTGGTCTGGTTATTGTTCCTTCATCCGGAATCTGCTTTTGCACCGGAGGCATTGCCGCTGGTGCCGGAGAAATTCTCTTTTGGGGCAATGATCAAAGGATTGAGTGCCTTTAATCCTGCACAGATCGCAATGCTCGGCAGCCTGGTATTATTGCTGACCCCCTTGTTAAGGGTTGTTTTTGCCTTATTCGGCTATTGGAAAACGGGTAATAAACTTTATACCTTTATCACCCTTACTGTATTGGTAATCATCTGGATCAGCGTTTTGATCGGGGTGACACATTAATTGTGAATTATTAATGGTGAATTATTAATTGTAAGTACGTAATCGTAAATTGTAAGCAGGGAATTGTAAACCGACAGCTAATCATTAACCACTTATCACTCATCACTTATCACTTATCACTTATCACTCATCATTAATAATTAACCATTACCTACAGTTCCTTCAATTGCTCTCTGCGGAGGAAATATTTACCTAAAATGTCAAATTCCAGGTTAACGGCATCTCCTGCCTGCATATAATGAAATCCGGTATGCTCAAAAGTATATGGGATAATGGCTACCTGGAAAGTCGTCTTGCTTACATTAAATGCCGTAAGGCTTACCCCGTTGATACACACAGAGCCTTTCTCGATCATTAAGGGCGCAAAAGATTCCATAAAGCTGAACGTGATCAGGTGGCTGCCGTCCCTGGCTTCTACCTGCTCACATCTTCCGGTGCCGTCCACATGTCCTTGTACTACGTGCCCGTCGAGGCGCGTGCCCAGTTGCAGGGCCAGTTCCAGGTTCACAGATTTGCCGGAGGTCCATTGTGCCAGGGTTGTTTTCTGTAAGGTTTCCTCAATAGCCGTAACTTTATAATCACCGTCGCCTATGGACACTACCGTGAGGCAGACCCCGTCATGGGCTACCGACTGGTCGATGGATAACTCGCTGTATAAGGGAGATTGAATGGTGAAATGTACGTTGCTGCCTTCCTGTTCTACCCGGCTGATGGTGCCGGTATGCTTGATAATTCCTGTAAACATCTTATTGTTTTGTGGCATAGCCTGCATGAAGATAACTACCGTCCGGTACGTTTTCATTCATCTGGATATGTATCCTGTTTCCTGTTTCTTCAAAAATAACCCGGTACATGCCGGAAATAGTATCTGTAGGGTTGCAGAACAACTGCCCCCCCTCTGTATATTGAATTAAAGTATCGGTCATGGCAAGACCAAACCGGTTAGCGGTAAGTTTTAAGGTGTTGCCGCTGCAAAAGCCGTTTAAAGTTAATTTGTTCCTGAAGGTATCGGTAGCCGGGTTCTGGGCCGTAAAAGTCAGGGTATAGTTTTGTGCACGCACAAAAGTCATGTCGGGCAGGTAGACAGAATCCTGGAAGAGCCAGGTGCCTTCAAAGAGTTCCGTCGGGTAGATGCAGACCGAGTTGTCCGGTATGCCGGGAAAGCTGTCATTGTAGTTGGCCGCAATAGGATCATTACAATACTTTCTCGTTAAGCCGAGGTCAGAAGGTGCCGGGTCTTTATACTTTTCACAGGCGATAAAGCCGCTAATGATTGCAAGTGCTGCTATTAATAAGAAGAGTTGAACTTTTTTCATGAGAACTGGATAACAAAAGTACATGATTACCGCCTTTTTTGCACCTTTTGGGGCAATAATGTAAGCCGGCCTATGATACTATATAAAACGGGAGGCTGAACAAAATCTTGTTTAGCCTCCCGAAAAAAATTATGGTTTAGAAAAAATTACTTGTGTTTCTCATCAGTAGCAACTAAATCCTGAACGAATTTAGAAATAGATGCAATACGGCTGGTATTTAAAACATAGTGGATGAATTTACCATCACGTTCCGTGTTCACAATATTCGCTCTGCGCAAAATAGCCAAATGTTGAGAAGCTACAGACTGTTCCAGTCTTAATTTTACATAGATGTCTGTAACATTCATGCGCTTATGCTCCTCTAGCAATTTGATGATCTGCTGACGCAATTTGTGATTAATTGCTCTCAATGTCATAGCTGCACTCTTTACGGCAATGTAATCCAACTTTGTCTGCTCTTCTGAGTTGTCATCTTTTCTAATCACCAATGTACTGGCTGTGAGTTGTTCCATCATTATATATTTAAATTAAATTGTGTTAATTAATTTTTACTTATGTCAGGTACAGGTGTATTAGTTAAAGGCATCAGTTTTAAGAGACCAATGTCACAGGAGTGATTGTTAGTTTAAGGTATATTGACAGCAAATATATACCAATTAGCTTAAATACTAATATAAAATTTTTATAAAAGAGTGTAGTAAAATTCCTACAAGATTTTTATCGATTCTATGAAAGCCTTTGCTGTACTTGCTTTCAGCAGATCATTTGAATATTTTAAGAAGGATAAGCAGGAACTTGAATCTTAAATATTTGTTATATTAATATTGTGTTATAGAGGACTTCCAATTCGGAAAGGATCATGGCCGTGGCTCCCCATACGATGGTTTCCTCATCTAATTTATAAACGGGCGCTTCCCAAAACATATTATCTCCCAGGGAGGGTATCCTGATCTTTTCTGTTTTCCGGGAAGCAAAAAGGTCTTCCAGACCGGGGTAGATGATCCGGGCTACTTCATAGTCCGATTTTTGTAAAACCGGCCTTTCCGGTGCAAAACCGATCACTGGTTTGATGAGAAAATTACTGACATTGACGAAAAGGGGGCTGAGCTGTCCGGCGATCTCAATAGCGCCTGGGTCTAAATTGATCTCTTCATTCGCTTCGCGCATTGCAGTATGGACAATACTGCTGTCGCTGAGTTCCCTTTTCCCGCCCGGCAGTGCTATTTGCCCGGAATGGCTGCCTCCGTCATCACTTCTTTGTATGAGTACCAGGTGGGTGCGCGCCTGCTCTGGGTAGAGCAGGATCAGGACACCACTTTCCCGGGCATTATCAGAGATGCTCAGGGAGGCCTCCGTCCTGAATTTCGGTAACATGAGCTTATGTGCTGCATTCCCGGGCAGAGGCCCTTTTAATTTTTGAGCTAATTGTGCTTTCAGTTGTGTCCAGTCTGATGTGTGCATAACCGCACAAATATAGCATTAATACATTTGAGCGGCCGGCAGCCGGTGTTTATTTAACGAATGTCAAAAGATTTAAGCATTAACTTTGTCCTCATCAAATCAATCTCTTTTTTTACTATTATGAAGTATTCTAGCATTACCTTGCTTGCCGCACTTAGCCTGGGCCTTTATTCCTGTGGCGGGGACCTTCCGAAGGGCACAGAAACACCTGAATTTAAAATGGATAAAGAAGCATCGGTTATGGATACCGTCCTCCACCTGGAAGCAGGCGATGATATGAAATTCAACCGTACGGCTTTCACCATAGCTGCCGGAAAAGAAGTGACTTTAACCCTAAAGCACACCGGTAAAATGGAGAAAAATGCTATGGGACATAATGTGGTCATCCTGAAAGCAGGTGAAGAGGTGAGGGCATATGGTAATGAAGCGCAAAAAGCAAAAGAAGAAGATTATGCACCGCAAAGCCTGGCGGCAAAAGTAATAGCCCATACCAAGCTGATCGGTGGCGGTGAATCTACAGAATTGAAATTCACTATTGCAGAACCCGGTGAATATCCTTTCCTTTGTAGTTTCCCGGGACATTATCCTATTATGAAAGGAATAATTACGGTTAAATAAATTTATAAAAGATATTTAAAATGAAGCAATATAACTTCTCTGCAGGAGAAAGACTGATGCGCTACGTACAGGTAGATACACAAAGCGATCCGTTTTCTGAGGCACAGCCTTCTACCGAAAAGCAAAAAGACCTCAGCCGTATCCTGGTTGAAGAATTAAAAGCAATAGGTATTACCGATGCAGCACTGGATGAGCATGGTTATGTATATGCCACTATTCCTTCAAATATTTCGGAAGAAGTGCCTACGGTTTGCTTTTGTGCACACGTAGACACGGCTCCTGATTGCAGCGGCACTAATGTTAAGCCGATCTTACACCCGAAATGGGATGGTTCAGATATCGTACTGCCGGATGATAATTCGGTAGTGATCTCTTCCTCCAAACATCCTTATTTAAAAGAAAGGATAGGGGACGATATTATTACCGCTTCGGGGCTTACCCTGCTGGGCGCTGATGATAAGGCCGGTGTTGCCGTAATTATGGATATGGCGCAATATTTAATGGAAAACCCGGAAGTAAAACATGGCCGCATTCGTATCCTGTTCACTCCCGACGAAGAGGTGGGCAGAGGTGTAGATGCTGTGGATATGAAAAGACTGGATGCAGATTTTGGCTATACACTGGATGGCGGAGAGCGCGGACACCTGGAAGGGGAAAGCTTCTCAGCAGACGGGGTTACTATCAGGATACATGGCGTAAGTGCCCACCCGGGTTATGCCAAAGATAAACTGGTGAATGCCATAAAAATTGCAGGCGAGTTCCTGGATGCTTTACCTAAAGATAGCTGGAGCCCGGAAACAACAGAGGCCAAACAAGGATTTGTACACCCGGTTAATATTAACGGGGCTGCAGAGATCACTACCCTTAATTTCATCATCAGAGATCATGATACCGCTCAGCTTAAGGTCTATGAAACAAGACTGGAGTATCTGCTGAAAGAAGTGGTAACCAGGCACTCCGGTGCTAAATATGAATTTGTGGTGAAAGAGCAATACCGCAACATGAAAGAGATCCTGGACCAGCGCCCTGAGGTGATGGATATAGCAGAGGAAGCCTATAAACTTTCCGGCCTTAATCCGCAAAGGATCAGCATTCGTGGTGGTACCGACGGTTCCAGGCTTTCCTTTATGGGATTGCCTTGTCCTAATATTTTTACCGGGGAAATGGGCATCCATTCCAAAGAAGAATATTGCAGTGTACAGGATATGCAGAAAGCGGTTGAGGTATGTGTCAACATTGCCGGTATTGTGGCTAAAAAATAATTCTATAACTATTAAAATAAAAAACAAGTATGGGAATTTCGGATATCTTATTTCAAAGAAATAAAGAAAAAGCGGAACAAAATTTAAACGAAGGATTAGCCTTCCTGGAACAGAATAAAGCTAATCCTAATGTACAGGTGCTGGAAAGCGGCCTGCAGTATGAAATCTTACAAGAGGGCGAAGGAGCACATCCTACTGCTACCTCCAGTGTTACCTGTCACTACCACGGTACTACCATTGATGGTAAAGTATTTGACAGTTCAGTACAAAGAGGTACTCCGGCTACATTTCCGCTGGATAGAGTGATCTCCGGCTGGACAGAAGGCGTACAATTAATGAAGCAGGGCAGCAAATTCCGCTTCTTTATTCCTTCACAACTGGCCTATGGCGATCGCCAGGTAGGTAGTGATATAGGCCCTAACAGTACTTTGATCTTCGAAGTAGAGCTGTTGGGTATTAAATAGAACCAAAAACAATTAATTATGAAAACGAATAAGCAAACAAATGCCATTGGCTTGGATCAAAAACAAACTGAAGTTTTAGCCGAAAATTTGAATATCTTATTGGCTAACTATTCTGTGTTTTACCAGAATGTGAGGGGTTTTCACTGGAATGTAAAAGGCCAGAAATTTTTTGAATTACATGTAAAGTTTGAAGAGCTGTACAATGATCTTGTTTTAAAAATAGATGAGATCGCTGAACGTATTCTCACCCTGGGCTATGCTCCGGAGCATAATTTCAGCGTGTACACAGGCCTGGCGACCATCAAAGAATCGAAAGAGGTAAATGATGGCCTCAAATGTGTCAGCAATATCCTGGCATCTTTCAAGACGACTATAGAACTGCAAAGAGCCCTGCTCGACCAGTCTGCCGAGGCGAATGATGAAGGTACCAATGCACTGATGAGTGATTATATCCGCGAACAGGAAAAGCTGGTGTGGATGTATTCTGCTTACCTGGCTTAGGTTTTACTTTAAGTACTTAGATAAAATTGCTTTTGAACACCTCGTTCAAAAGCAATTTTTGTTTTTTGGAGCACTGTTATAGAAAATATAATAATAAGGCTTAAATTGGCGTTTCATTTGAAATTTATTGCTGCTTTAATGTATAACAAAAAACTTTACCTGTTGCTCAGCTTCCTGCTGGGCCTGGCTTTTCATAAAGGGTATGCTCAATATAAAATAAGCGGCATACTGGCCGATACGGCCGGTATGACCAATATGGCTTATACTTCTGTTTCCATCATGAATATGGGCGATAGTGTACTGCAGGATTTCACCCGGGCAGATGAGGCCGGCAGGTTTGTACTGAATGTGCGGCAGAAGGGTACTTATTTTATTCGCTATGCCCATCCGATGTTTACCTCTTTTATAGCGGACCTCCAGGTCAAAGAGGAAAATACTTATGTGGATACCGTACATATGCTCAGCCTGCACAATCTTTTAGAAGCCTTCGTGGTAAGGGATGTGCGTCCTATTACCATTAAAGGAGATACGGTGGAATATACGGCAGATAGTTTTAAAGTAAGAGAGTTTGCCAATGTGGATGAACTCCTGAAACGCTTGCCGGGTATAGAAGTAGACAAGAACGGTAAAATTACCGCACATGGGAAAAAGGTAGAAAAAATGCTGGTGGACGGGGATGAGTTTTTCTCAGACGATCCTGCAGTGCTTGCAAAAATGCTCCGGGCAAGTGCCGTAGATAAAGTACAGGTATTTGACAATAAATCGGAGACCGCAAAACTGACGGGTGTGGACGACGGGGAACAGATAAGGACCATTAACCTCACGCTCAAAGAAAGTGCCAAACAGGGCTACTTTGGTAAAATAGAAGCCGGTGCCGGATTGCCCGATTTCTACCAGGGGCAGACCATGATCAATGCCTATCGTAAAAAACAAAAGTTCACAGCCTTTGCCATCGGGAGCAATACCAATAAAGTAGGCCTGGGCTGGGCAGATGAAGATCGTTTCGGCGGCGGCGGAAGGTCATTCTCCGAAAATGACGATGGTACTTATTCTGCCAGCCAGACAATGGAGCCTGGTCTTTCAGGAATGGACGGCAACTTCGGCGGACAGGGCTTGCCAAGAACCATTAATGGTGGGGTGCACTATGACAATAAATTCGGCAAAGAAAATGTCAATAATTATGCTGTTGACTACCGCATCAACAGTAATGGTACCCGGGGCTATCAAAACACGCATACCCAATATGTGATGCCGGATACACAATATGTAAGCGATAGCAAGTATGCCTTTGACCGGCAAAGCCTGTCAAACGCTGTTGCTGCGAAGACAGAGCTTAAACCGGATTCCTTAAATACCTTCATCATAAGAGTGAATGGCAGCATGAACCATTCGCGCTCCAACTCGACCACACAAAGCAGCAACAGTAATATGGACGGTGCTTTGCTCAATGAAAGCGATAACCGTACAGATGGTACTGCCGATAACTATAAAGCCACGGCAGATATTAACTATTCCAGGAAAATGAAAAAAGCCGGAAGGGCTTTAGTCCTCAACTTTAACGGGAGTTATAATAAAAACATAGGCGAAAACAATTTTGAGTCCAACAGTAATTTCTATGTAAATAATACCGAGCTGCATTACAACCAGTTGAAGAAAGACAGTTCCATGAACTATTCGGGCGGACTGACACTGACCTATAGCGAACCACTGATCAAAGACAAGCTTTTCCTGACTGCAAATGCCAGCTCAAAGTACCTCGGTGATCAATCGCGCTTATCTACTTTTGATAAAGAGCCCGGTGGTGCAGCCAACTTTAATGAATCCTTCAGTACAGACATGGATTACTCCGTATTTACCAATACCGTGGGCAGCTTCCTGCGTTATACCGGCAAGCCCTGGAACCTGTATGGCGGCCTCAAGCTGGCCAGCACCCAATACCGTAATACCAATAACTTTACCGATACCAGGTTCTCGAGAGACTACCTGAACTTCTTCCCCACCGCTTCTGTTACTTATAATAAAAGCAGGAACACAAGAGCTTCCCTCTGGTACAATGGTTCCTCCCAGCAACCCAGTGTGGGGCAGATACAGGTAGTGGTAAGAAATAATGATCCCCTGAATGTGCGCATAGGTAATCCCGACCTGACCCAGGAATTCCGCCACAACTTCCGGGGCAGTTATAATTCCTATAAAATGATCTCCGAGCAGTCTACCTATATCTCTGCTAATGTGGGCATCGTGCAGAATGCTTTTTCTGAAAGCCGTACCATATCGCCGGAAGGGGTAAATACCTTCCAGGCCATTAATATAGATGGCAACTGGAATGCAGGTTTCTGGGGCTATCAATCCTTTAAGATCAGGCCGCTGAAGACCAATATTTCTGTAGGGCTTAGCGGAAATTATAATGTGAACAATACTTTGCTGAACAATATCAGGAACCGTTCCGAAAACATATCTGCAGGGCCTAACCTGGGCCTGGATTATTACAGCGATACCGGCTGGGTATTTGATTTTAATGTTTCAGCTAACTACAATGCCAACCGGAATACCGTGAACACGGGAGCAAGAACGAACCTGATCAGTATGCAGCAAAGGCTGGACCTGTCTTATCAATTCCGTACCGGCCTGGTAATAGGGCTGGAGAACAACTGGCGGTATCGCCAGAAGATGGATGCCAATGATAAATACAATAATGTCTTTATCAGCAACCTCTTTATCCAGCAATCTTTATTGAAAGACCGGAGCCTGCAACTAAGACTGGAAGGGAATGACCTCTTTAATAACAATGTAGGGGTAAGCCGGAACAACTTCAATAATACCATCACCGATACCGATTACAGTACCATTAAGAGATACTTCATGTTTGTGGTCACCTGGAACTTTACGCAGAAAAAGACAGGTGGAACAGCCGCACCGGCATCAGACACAGAGATCAACTAAACCCTAATTTTTGAAAAATATAATGATGAGATCATTCAAGCTATTACTATTACTGCTGTTGACCACACCTGCGCTACACGCACAGTTTACGGGCAGAGGCTCGATTACCTTTACCCGTACAGTAAATATGCGCTTAAGCATGCAGCTCGAGGCCAGTGAGGACTTTAAAAACAGCAGCTATTTTAAAGAACAGATCAAGAAAACCCCAACTAATTATCCCACCTATTTTAAGATGAGCTTTAATGAAAAAAGCTCTAAATACTTCTTTGATAAAGCCGGGGAGACCTCATCAGGAATGTTCTGGGACAGTAAAGTAGCCTCCGAGAATACCGTTATACAGGATTTTGAACACAACAAGCTGACTGCTCAAAAGGAGATCTACGAAAAGAATTACATCATCAACGACAGCCTGCCTAAGTACCAATGGAAGATGCATGATGAGGTGCGCGAAATTGCCGGTTATCAATGTCGCAAGGCCACCACCATTATCCATGATTCAGTGGTGGTAGTAGCTTATTACACCGATCAGATACTGATCAGCTCCGGTCCCGAATCTTTTGGCGGACTGCCGGGCATGATACTGGGACTGGCCATACCCAGGTTATACACCACCTGGTTTGCCACTAAAGTGACGGATGTGGAACTCACAGAGCAGGAGATCAAAAAAATAAAGAAAGGCAAGACCGTTGACTTTAAAACACTCATGAAAGAAATAGAGCCCAGCCTGAAAGACTGGGGCAACTGGGGCCACGCCACCCTCTGGCGGGCTACTTTTTAAAAAGCCGGCAGGCTTTTAATGAATACCTGCACGGCCAAACAAACCCTTTAAACGCTCCAGCTTGCCTGCACACATTGTTCCCAGGTTTAGGCCTGCTTCAGAAGACTTGTATTTGCTGCATTCAAAACATATTTCGAGGTAAGCAAAGACCTGGCCTTTAATGTCCATAAACAAAATGGAGTGCCTGGGCCGGTAACATCCGGCCTCCTGCTCTGTGGTTAAGGTCGTCTTCTTTGAATAATTGTAGTTAAAAATAAGATCCGTCAGCTCATTTACCTGAGGCTTATCGAGCACTTTCATTTCCCTGATCCTGGCCGGGTCAATGCGGCCATGCACTACAGGCGTTGCGCCCGCTTCTGCCTCATAAGAGATATACACCACCTGGTGTGTTTTATTGAAGGGGTACTTGCCTAAGCGTTCGCTAGCAGATAGTGTCCCGTTTTTATAACAGCCCTGGTCTGTGCCCTGCGCTGCTGTAGGAGGTGGAGGAGGGGCGTTTTGCTTAGATAGATCCCTGCTCCGGCTACACTGCCCGAAAGCCAGGAGCAGGAGCAGGCCGGTTAAACTGAATATTGATTTCTGCCACATATGCAATAAAGAATAAGCCGAATATACATTTTTCTCTTGCGATAAGCTTCTTTTTAAACAAATTTATCATCGCCTCCGCTGATGTGCCTTAAGACTTATTTTGGTATTTATTAGGGCGCTAAAGCGTATATTTGCCGGAGTTTTAAAGAAAGACATTTTATGCCTCAAATTTCAAAACGTGGTGAGCTGATGCCGCCATCGCCAATCAGAAAATTAACGCCATTTGCAGATGCGGCCAAAAAGGCCGGGACAACCGTCTATCATCTGAATATTGGCCAGCCGGATATAGAAACACCCGAAAGCATTTTGCAGGCAGTGAAAGACACCGATCTTAAAGTGCTGGCCTACAGCCCGAGCGAAGGTTTTGAATCCTACAGGATCAAGCTGGCCGAATACTATCAACGCCAGGGCCTGAGCGTAGAAAAGCAGGACATCATTATTTCTACCGGCGGATCAGAAGCGATTGCTTTTGCCATGCAGGCTTGCCTGAACCCGGGCGATGAGATCATCATCCCGGAACCTTTTTATGCCAACTATAATGGCTTTGCCGTAGCAGCAGGAGTTAAAGTAGTGCCGATCGCTTCTACGATCGAAGAAAACTTTGCTTTACCGCCGATAGAAGCCTTTGAACAAGCCATTACACCCAATACCAAAGCCATCATGATCTGTAACCCGAATAACCCTACCGGTTATCTGTACAGTAAACAGGAGCTGATGGTATTAAGAGATATCTGCCTGAAACATGACCTGTTCCTGTTTAGTGATGAAGCCTATCGCGAATTCTGTTACGATGGTGCTACGCACTTTTCTGCCCTGGCATTAGAAGGTTTAGAGCAACACGCGGTCTTGCTGGATACCATCTCCAAGCGCTATTCTGCCTGCGGTGCCCGTATCGGTGCTTTAGTGACCAAAAACAAAGACCTGTACAATGCGGTATTGAAATTTGCACAGGCACGTTTATCTCCGCCAACTTTTGAGCAGATCCTGGGCGAAGCCGCCTGCGATTTGCCTTCCGATTATTTTAACGGGGTGCTGAACGAATATAAATCCCGCCGCGATCTTCTGGTAAAACGCCTGCAGGCTATGGACGGTGTGGTATGTCCTAACCCGGGTGGTGCTTTTTATGCAATGGCTAAATTGCCGATTGCAGACAGCGAACACTTTTGCCAGTGGCTGCTGGAAAGCTTCACCCATAATGGTGCAACCGTTATGATGGCCCCGGCAAGCGGCTTCTACGCTACTCCCGGCTCCGGTAAAAATGAAGTGCGTATGGCTTATGTTTTAAATGAAGATGCCATCAACAATGCCATGGATTGTTTAGATGCCGCATTGAAAGAATATAAAACACAATTCGCTTAAAAAAAATAAACTGCATGTCTCCACCGGAACATGCAGTTTGTCTATAGTGTCTTTGGGAAATGAGCATGACACTATTTTTTATGATTATCTACAATTAGTACCTATAATTTTACATGAGCCAGTTTAGCAGAGATGTGTGGATCGATTACATCCACCAGTTACAAGACAATATCTGTGCCGCATTAGAAAAAGCCGATGGCAAAGCAACATTTGCAGAAGATGCCTGGGAGCGTGCAGAAGGCGGTGGTGGCAAGACCAGGGTCATCAGTGATGGAGCGGTCCTGGAAAAAGGTGGGGTCAATACCTCTGTGGTACAAGGTAAAGTGACCGATGTGATGCGCAAAGCATTGGGTATAGACGGGGACAGTTGGTTTGCCTGCGGCCTGAGTATGGTGCTGCATCCCTTCAATCCTCATGTGCCTACCACACATGCCAACTGGCGCTATTTTGAGCTCTATGACAAAGAAGGAAACGTGATTGATCAGTGGTTTGGCGGTGGGGCAGACCTTACACCTTACTACCTGGATGAAGCAGATGCCCGGCATTTTCACGAGACCTTAAAAAAAGCCAGTGATGCCTTCAATGAAGCGATCTACCCGCTTTTTAAAAAACAATGCGATACCTATTTTAATAATGCGCACCGTGGTTTTGAAATGCGCGGTATAGGTGGTGTATTCTACGATCACCTGCGCCCCGATGCCCCCTTTCCCGGTGATCTGGATTTGAAAATGGATACAGCAACGCTTTTTGCTTTCCAGCAAGCCAACGGGAATTGTTTCGTGGATGCGTATATTCCTATCCTGGAAAAAAATAAAAACAAGACATTTACGCCGGAGCAAAAATACTGGCAGGAGATCCGTCGCGGCCGCTATGTAGAGTTCAACCTCATTCACGACCGGGGCACTATTTTTGGTCTGAAGACGAATGGCAGAACAGAAAGTATCCTGATGAGCCTGCCGCCAACCGTAAGATTCGATTATAATTACCAGCCGGAAGCAGGAAGCGCAGAAGCAGTACTGCTGGATGCCTGCAGGCATCCCCGGAACTGGGCCGGATAGAACATTTTATGCAACATAAATAATAGCAAAACAGGTACAGCTATGATATTACAAAGAAGAAACAGGATCAACAGGAGCAGCGCTGCCATCAGGAGTATGCTGGCAGAGACCGTATTGACCCCAAGCGATTTTATCCTCCCCATTTTTGTAACAGAAGGAGAGGGGATAGAGGAAGAAATTATCTCCATGCCGGGCTATTACAGGCGGTCCATCGATAAAACGATTGAAGAGGTAAAAGAGATCTGGAGCATGGGCATCAAATCCGTGCTGCTCTTTATCAAATGTTCTGATCATTTAAAAGACAATACCGGCAAAGAGAGCTGGAATCCCGATGGCCTGATGCAGACAGCGATCAAAGCCATTAAAGATGCCGTCCCGGGTATTGTACTCATGACCGATGTTGCCCTCGACCCTTATTCTATCTATGGTCATGATGGCATCGTAGACCCAGATAAAGGAATTATAGTCAATGATGCTACCGTAGAAGCACTGACCCGGATGAGCCTGAGCCATGCCGCTGCAGGTGCCGACTTTATCGCGCCCAGTGATATGATGGATGGCCGCATCGGGGCCTTCAGAAGGGCTTTGGAAGAGAATGGTCACAGTAATGTAGGGATCATGAGCTACACGGCTAAATATGCCAGTTGCTTTTACGGGCCTTTCCGCGATGCCCTGGACTCTGCTCCGGGCTTTGGAGATAAGAAGACCTACCAGATGAATTATGCAAATCGGGTAGAAGCGCTGAATGAATTGTATAACGATGAAGCAGAAGGTGCAGACATCGTAATGATAAAACCAGCTATGGCTTACCTGGACATCATCCGCGAAATTAAGAACACCACCACATTGCCGGTATCGGCCTATCATGTAAGCGGTGAATACTCGATGATCAAGGCAGCCGCCGAACGCGGCTGGCTGGACGAGGATAAAGCCATCATTGAAAGCCTTACGGCAATCAAGCGCGCAGGTGCAGACCTGATCGCTACTTACTTTGCAAAAGATGCAGTGAAATTATTGTAAGTGGTGACGATACCCCTTAAATAAGATGGCCGATCCTGAAATCAGGAACGGCCATCTTTACATGTATCAATTAAAACGTTAACACCGGTGGTTGGAGCTTTCCTTCCCCGTACTGATATCGAAGATCTCATCAGACTCTAAAATATAAGTTCCCGGTTCTAGTTTATTGGTCAGCAACCACATGGTATGTGCAATATCTTTAGCTTCTATAGGCCTGTATTTCCGGGCTTTCCCGTTCAGCAAAGGTTGTGCCACCTTTAAGACCAGCCCGCTGATCGTTTCCAGCAACCTCGGTCGTTCCCGTTTTCCTACAATGAAACTTGGGCGGTAGATAAATACCTGCGGAATGCCGGTGTGCGACAATTGCTGTTCCGCAACCGCTTTACGGCTCAGGTATTCATTTTTCGCATCCAGGCTCGTGCCTATACTACTGATGTAGTGAAACTGGGAGACACAATTCTCCCTGGCCCATTTGGCGATCTGCAGCGGATAATGGATCTCTACTTTTTCGTAAACCGATCGGTCCGGGGTTTGGGACTTCGTAGTGCCGAGGCAGGAATAGACCGCCTCCACATCTTCTATCTGCCTCAGGGTGGCATCAAGATTATCGAAGTCCGTAAGGATCACTTTCACTTTATTGTTCGTGGAGGACACCGGCCTGCGTGATAACACAAAAATGTTTTCAATACATTTATCCTGGCTTAATTCTTCAATTAAATGCCCTCCCACTAAACCTGTTGCACCTGCTATTAAAACATTCATCTTCAAAAAATTTCGGTAGATGACAATATTGTTTGAGAATTTGAATTTCAGATAATACTGTCGTACTTTTCAAAACTATATGCAAGTTAAACAATTCACAGATGCCAAATCTTAATGGGAACTTAAAAGATAAAAGCCTGAATTACCCACTGCTCCTGACTATAGCGGGCAGCTTGCTTTTCCTGGGTTTCCCTATTTTTACCTCTCCGGATTTTAACTGGAATTTTAGATTTGTAGGCGTAGGTGCTTTCCAGCAAAGCTTTCTTTCCTACCTCGTGGCGCTCTTGTTCTTCTTCATACACCGGTATTGGCTATTGCCCCGGTATTATTTTAAGCACCAGTATTTGCTTTATGCGCTGGCTTTGCTCCTTTCCTTTTTGGTATGCGTTGTACTGCCCTATTTTATCCTGGATGTGGACCGGCCGCCGATGCCTTTCCGGAGAGATGCAGGACCGGGGCCTGGTCCCTTAATACCTACCCAGGGTGTTTTCCAGTTTTTGTTTGTCGTGGTCTGCTCCCACCTGATGGCGGCCAACAGCAGGCTCCGGCAGGTGAGGCAACAGAAGCTGGAGACAGAACTGTCTTACCTGAAAGCCCAGATCAACCCGCATTTTTTGTTCAATTCTTTGAACAGTATTTATGCACTGGTACTAAAACGTTCTGAAGACGCACCTAAAGCCGTGGTACAGCTATCCAATATGATGCGCTATGCCCTGGATGATAACACCCATCAGTATATAGCACTCAGCAAAGAATTTGATTTTTTAGAAGATTATATTGCCCTGCAGTCTTATCGCACACCTGCAGAACTGGTTTTCGAATCCAGTATTATAAGGCCCGCAGATAACGCTTTACTCATTGCACCGATGTTGCTGGTGTCTTTTGTGGAGAACGCCTTTAAATACGGCGTAAACCCGGAAAGCACCGGTAAAATAAGCCTAAGCATCCGGGTGACGGACGAGCATATGCTTGATTTTAGCTGCAGCAATAAAATTGTAGTAGAGCAGTCGGCAACGTCCAATTCTAAGATAGGACTTAAAAATACTTTACAACGCCTGGAAAGCCTTTATGGATCTAAGTATTCCCTCAGCATAACAGAAGACGAGGACCAATATAGTGTTCACCTGAAACTTTCTTTACATGATTAAAGCAATAGCCCTGGATGATGAACCTTTAGCGCTGGAAGTGCTGCAGCAATTATGCAGTACCCTCCCTGGCTTGCAGCTGGAAGCCGTATTTACCAAAGCAACAGAAGCCATTGATTTTATTAAGGCGCATAAGATTGATCTCCTTTTCCTGGATATCAATATGCCCAGTATCTCCGGGCTTAATTTCTATAAATCGCTTAGCGATCCTCCCTTGTTGATCCTCACTACAGCCTACCAGGAATATGCCGTTCATGCCTTTGAACTGAATGCCGTAGACTATTTATTGAAACCCTTTACCCCCGAACGTTTGCAGCAGGCTATAGGCAAAGTGCAGGAAAAGCTGAAGACTTTACCGGCAGACCGGGAAAGCGGTTATTTATGGTTGAAGACAGATGCCGGGCATGTGAAAATAAGTTTTGATGAAATATTATGGATCGAGAGCTTAGATAATTATATCAAAGTACACCTTACCGGGGAGCGTGCCAAATTGGTCCGGATGACGATGAAGGCGATACAGGAAGCATTGCCGCCAACAAAATTTATAAGGGTGCACCGCTCTTACCTGGTAGCGATCAGTAAGATACGGCAGATATCTGCCACAGAGCTTATTGTAGGCGATATGAAAATAACCATCGGCTCCCTGTATAAAAAAGAGGTGCTTGAACTCATCAACAGGAAGCTTTGATGTTTACCCCAGATTTTTAAAGGTTCACCCCATTTTTTTTGTTCCCGAATATTTATCGCAGAGATTGCAGGTACAAACTTGGACAAAATGAACAGAAAAGATTTTTTAAGAGGCGTGGGCCTGGCGGGCTTCACCTCGCTCATTCCCTTTAAAGGTAGCTTTGCTGCAGGAGCAGGTGACACTGCCCTGGATGTATGTACCCTGATCCCTACTGAAACGGAAGGGCCTTTTCCATTAGACCTTACCGAGAACCAGACCTTTTTCAGAAGCGATGTGCGCGAAGACCGTGCAGGCGTTCGTTTCAACCTGAAAATAAAGATCAATGGTGTAGGTAACTGCGGCCCGATGTCCGGCGTGCGCGTGAACATCTGGCATTGCGATAAGGACGGGCTTTACTCCGGTTATGACAATAGCATGAACCAGGGCCAGGCAGGTAAAACCTACCTCAGGGGTTACCAGATTACCGATAGCAATGGAGAAGTAAATTTCACCACTATCTTCCCGGGTTGGTACCAGGGGCGCATCTGCCATATTCATTTCCAGGTACGCACAAGTTCCAGCTATGCCGTGGTCTCCCAAATGTCTTTTGATACCGCTGCGAAGAATGCCGTGTATGCCAATAACAGCAGTATTTATACCAAAGGTGCCGATCCGATGACCTTTACCAGTGATAATATTTTCAGCGATGGCTATAGTTTGCAATTGTGTAGCCTGACGCAAAATAGTGATGGCAGTTATGATGGATATTTTGAGGCCGCTGTTGCCGGCAATGGTACCGGTATCGGTCATATAGAAAAGCAAAATGCCAAGTATTATGCATTAGGCGATTTGTTCCCCAATCCGGTTGCCTCAAAGGCTACATTGCCCATTGTGCTGCACCAGTCTGCAGAGGTTAAATGTTTACTGTTCGATATGAACGGCAGGAGTTTTGGTGAAATATTCAGCGGCAACCTGGGTATAGGTAGTCATGAGTTAAACCTTGACCTTAGCAAATATGGCCTTGCTGCAGGCAATTACGCATATGTTGTGCGCGTGATCCATGCAGACGGAACCTTTGGGGAGAGCAGGGTGCTCACCAAGCAATAATGATCCAGGTTTTTTTAGTTTCGTGTTTTTGTTAGGGGCTGCTGCTGTCTGCCAGACAGCGCAGCTTTTTCATGTTATGCATAAAAGATAAGCAATGGCTGAAAGAAAAAAATCTTGCCACATTTCAACAAGCTCAATGTGACAAGATTTTTTGATCATGAGGTTGAGCGCTCCATTCTGCAGGCTCAACAGGCAAATTAATTTACGCTTGATACGATCTCTTTGATCTATTTAAAATAGGCTTCACTATTTCTTGCAGGTGCTACAGATTCCGGCCAGGTCATGCGCGTTCCTTTTTTAATATCCAGGGGTAATATTGCTTTTTTACGGCTGAACATTTCTGGTTCTTCACAGGCCAGGTACACCAAAGTAGCTATAGTGGCTGCATTGCGTTTCATATCTTCCCACACTATTTTATCATAAGTGTCCAGCCCGGTATGCCAGGTGTAAGTGCCATAATCCCAGCTATTGCTGATGAGGAAAAAGGCAGGTACTTCAAAAGGGATAAAAGCAGCATAGTCAGAGCCGCCACGGCCACCGGGATTGCCCGGGAAGCCGGTTTCTATCTCTTTTTTGCTGTCCTCGGGCAGGTAGGACAGCCATCTGCCAAAATAATCGTAAGCATCCAGGTAGCCCAGGCCACTGATCCAGTTGATTCTGCCGGTGCCATTATCCTGGTTGAAGAGTACAGAGATCTTCGGCATCATGTCCGGGTGGTCGGCAACATAGCCTCTTGAGCCGTTCAGCCCCTGTTCTTCACCGCCCCAATGGCCTACAATAATGCTTCTTTTAGGATTGGGATAATATTTTTTCAGGATACGCATTACCTCCATCATCAGGATAGTGCCCGTACCATTATCCGTAGCACCTGTGCCGCCATCCCAGCTGTCCAGGTGGGCAGATAGCATCACATACTCTTCGGGCCTGGTCTTACTTTTGATCTCGGCTATGGTATTCAGCGCCGGGAGGTCTGGCGTATGTTTAGAGCTGGTCTTTAAGCGCAGCTTAGGTTTGATGCCCCTGCTGGTAAAGCGGTACAGCATCTGGTAGTCTTCCATGCGCAGATCTATATGAGCGATCTTATTTGTTTTGGTGCCGAAAATACGATTGGCGCTCCAGCCGCCGGTCCAGTAGGAGGAGAGGATAGCTGCCGCACCTGCAGCTTCCAGTTGCTGCTGCACTTTATTAAAGTTGGTGCCCATTCTTTTCAACTGCTCATTCCAGGTATCATTGGCCTTTTGTTTACTGTCCAGGAAATTTTTATAATCCTTTTCCAGGGCAGACTCTTTCCAGCTCGTTTCCGGGCGGCCCGAAAGTTCGGGTTTAGAGATCAGGACAATTTTTCCTTTAGCGGAGGGCAGCCAGTTTTGAAAAGCAATAGAATCCCTCAATAAGGGCAGTGCGATCACCTCTGCTTCCAGGGCCTTGCCTTTAGGCGTTTGTGGCGACCAGGCCAGTTGCATGCCTTGTAATTGCACTTTCCTGGGAGCGGTCATCACGACTTCTGTTTCGCCTCTTTCCCAGCCTTTCCAGGTGCCGTATTGCTCACTATGCGCCTCGATGCCCCAGGTTTTATAGGTATTCACCAGCCAGTTGCTGGCCTGTACCAGTTGCGGAGTGCCCATCAGTCTCGGGCCTATATCATCCATGAGCTGCATACCCAGCTGTTCCATTTGCCTGCTGTCTGTAGCTTCCTTTTGAAGCCGGGATATCATATTAGTATCGATCTGGGCCTCTGCGGGCAAGGTCCATAAGCTGGCTACACACAAAGCGCTGAAAAGTCGGGTACGTATCATTTTGAAGGATTAAAATAAAAATAAAGAAGCTAAGATAATATAAATCCTTTAGCTTATGCAGAGCACTTCCGACAGGACAAGCCTTCCTGTTTTACGTTAAGATGACCTCAGTTCATAAAATGATCACCTTAATTCCCGGTAAAAAATAAGAACTTTGCCGCTTAATTAAAGCAAAATATGATGTGGAAAGGAATTAAGCTGAGCCTCCTGGGCCTTGTCGCTTTTGCGCAGGTCCATGCACAGGCCCCGGCCCGTCCGAAGTTAGTAGTAGGTGTGGTTTTGGACCAGATGCGCTGGGATTATTTGTACCGCTATGCCGATCGTTATGGCAAAGGCGGCTTTAAACGCCTGATGAATGATGGGTTTAATTGTGAAAATACAAGCATTGTCCATTTGCCTTCTTATACCGCACCGGGCCATGCCACTATTTATACCGGTTCTGTACCAGCTCTGCATGGCATTGCGGCCAATGACTGGATCAACAGGAAAGGTGCCATGTCCATGTATTGTACCCAGGACGACAGTGTGCAGAGTGTAGGGAGCAGCAGCAAGGCCGGGATGATGAGCCCGAAAAATCTTTTGGCCACCACCGTTACCGATGAATTGCGCCTGGCGACCAACTTCCGTAATAAGACAATAGGCATTTCCTTGAAAGACAGGGGAGCTATATTGCCTGCCGGACATACCGCTAACGGGGCTTACTGGTTTGATGCCAGTAACGGATCTTTTATCAGCTCAACTTTTTATAGCAAAGCTCTGCCTTCCTGGTTGACGGAGTTCAATAAAAGAAATGTCACCGACAGCTTATTGAACATAGACTGGAATACCCTGTATCCCATCAATACCTATACACAAAGTACGGCAGATGATAATGCTTATGAGTCTAAACTGAAAGGTGAGCAAACACCGACTTTCCCGCATCAGCTCAAATCGTTCATCGCTGCGGATAAAGGTGTGATCCGTACCACACCCTGGGGTAATACGCTGACCCGTTTAATGGCAGAAGCTGCTGTTCAAGGCGAAGCACTGGGTAAGTCCGGTCAGACGGATTTCCTGGCGGTAAGCTTTTCCAGTACCGATTACATAGGCCACTTCTTTGCGCCCAACTCTATAGAGATCGAAGACTGTTACCTGAGGATGGATAAAGAATTGGAACTGTTCCTGAACTTCCTGGACAAGCAGGTAGGAGCGGGCAATTATACGCTGTTCTTAACCGCAGATCATGGTGGTGCACATAATGTGAGCTTTTTAAAAGACGCAAAGATCCCCGGTGAAAATGTAAGCGAAAAGGTGGTCAATAAAAACCTCAATGAAGTACTAAAAACTGCGCTGGGTGTGAATGAACTGGTGGTGTTCTCTAATTACCAGGTTTATTTTAATGAAGACCTGATGGTACAACACAAGCTGGACCGCGATAAAGCCGTAGCAATTTGTAAAGACTACCTGGTCAATATGGATGGAGTAGCTTTTGTGCTGGATATGAAAGATGCAGCTAAAAATACGATCCCTAAAAAGATATTGGAAATGGCCGTGAATGGTTACCATCCCAACAGGAGCGGCGAACTGCAGGTGATCCTGGAACCCGGCTACTACAGCGGCTATGGCAGTACCGGTACCACGCATGGCAGCTGGAACCCATACGATACCCGCATTCCATTATTGTTTTATGGATGGGGCATCAAAAAAGGCAGCAGCTTTACGCCTTATCATATGACCGATATTGCGCCTACAATAGCAGCATTGCTGCACATACAGGAGCCTAATGCCTGTATCGGGACACCGATCACGGAGGTGTTGAAATAAAGAGTACTATCTTATGCAATAAAAAATCCCGGACTGATGAACAGTCCGGGATTTTTGTTTAGGCAATGTACCGAAAAATGGTTGGTGTTATTTTGAAAAATATTCGATATAATACGTTTGTTTAGAACAAGCCGTTGATCTCTGCATCTATCTGGGAGATCACTTTAGCAAAATCTTCCGGTTTGTCCGCAAAATTGGTGTTGTCAATATCAATGATCAGCAGTTTACCATCTTTGTAATTACTGACCCAATGGTTATAATGCTCATTCAGCCTTTTCAGATAATCTAATCTTATGTTGTCCTCATATTCCCGGCCTCTGCGCTGGATCTGGTCCACCAGGGTAGGAATAGAAGCCTTGAGATAGATCATCAGGTCCGGCGGCTTGACCATGCTTTTGATCGTTTTGAAAAAATGGGCATAGTTTTCAAAGTCACGCGAAGACATCAGGCCCATTTCATGAAGATTAGGCGCAAAAATGTGCGCATCTTCATAGATGGTCCGGTCCTGTATAATAGTGCTTTCGCTGTTCTGCACTTCCAGCAACTGCTTCAGTCTGCTGTTCAGGAAATAGATCTGCAGGTTGAACGACCAGCGTTGCATATCATTATAAAAGTCGGCGAGGTAAGGATTGTGCTCTACAGACTCAAACTGTGCCGTCCATTTATAATGCTTGGCCAGCAGGCTGGTCAGCGTGGTCTTCCCCGCACCTATATTGCCTGCAATGGCAATGTGTTTAAGCTTTTGGCTCATAAATTGATCGATTAATAATAGTTGATACCAATAGCCTTACGGGCTTCGCTTAATGTTTTTGCCGCACTGGCCCTGGCTTTCTCAGCACCGAGCTTTAAGATCCTTTGCAACTGTGCTTCGTCTTTTTGCAGGTCCTGTGCCCTTGTCCTGATCGGGGCAACAAAGTTGACCATGTCCTCGGCCAGTTGTTTTTTGAAATCTCCGTAACGGATGTTACAGCTATCATAGCTTGATTTGAAATGCTCATAGGTATCTGCCGGAGCAACGAGCTTCATCAGGTCAAATAAATTCTGGATATAATCCGGCATCTCCGCATTAGGCTCAGCAGGACCGCTGTCCGTTTTCGCCTTCATGATCTTTTTACGGATCACCTCATCTTCATCGTTCAGGTAGATGGTCGCATTCTGGTTCTCGCTTTTGCTCATTTTGCCATTACCATCCAGGCTCATGATCTTAACCGTATTGTTGTCAAAACGGAAGACATGCGGTTCAGGAAATAGATCAATATTGTATCTTGTATTGAAGCGGTTGGCAAAATTACGCGCCATCTCCAGGTGTTGCTCCTGGTCCTTACCTACGGGCACTTTTACCGCGCGGTGGATGAGGATATCTGCCGCCATCAGTACCGGGTAGGTCAGCAGTCCGGCGTTCACATTGTCCGGGCTCAGGCGCACCTTATCTTTAAAGGTAGGCACTTTCTCCAGCTCCCCTTTATAGGCAAGCATATTCATTAATAAATATAATTCCGGGATTTCGGGTACATCAGTCTGGGCGTACAGGGCGACCTTTTCAGGGTCCAGTCCGCTGGCAATATTCTCCGCAGCTACCCTGAAGACACTTTGTTTAAGATCTTTAGGATCGGGATGCGTAGTTAAAGAATGGAAGTCTGCCACGAAAAAATAGCAGTTATAATCCTCCTGCATCTTTAAGTAGTTATGTATCGCGCCAAAGTAATTACCTAAGTGTAAAAATCCTGTTGAGCGGATGCCGCTCACGACTATTTCTTTTTGCATAAGGCTTGCAATTTACAGCTTTTTGCGCTTATGCAACCGCTCGTTTTTGAAGGATTATTGCTTGTTCAATGCCGGTAATTGCTGCCACTTGAAGGACAGTAACCACATACTCAGGAATAGGTAAACAAAAATACCTACCTGCACCTGTAACATGGCTTCTACCATCATGCTCACGATGAGGATCAATGCACCCAGGCCAATGAAAAACTGGCCTTTGTGCTGGCGGTCAAAGAAGAGTGTGAAGCTCATCAGCACCAGGGGCACCAGGCCCAGTATCCAGCCGAAGGCAAATACTTCCAGCAGGTATTGATTGATGGGTACAAATCTTAACTCCTGCGGTACTTCGGGATATTTTTCATCATAACCCTCGCTCATCACATCAAGGATATCCCCGGCCCCTGTTCCCAAAACACCATTGGTTTTCATTTTTCCCAGAGCAATATCATAAGTAATCAGGCGGCCCTGGTCAGAAAGATTATAGTTCAGGCGCTCCCCTTCCTGCACGTGTTTCACCTCCAGTATCACGTAATCGATCTTGGTTTTGAAGGTAGGTGCAAGCTTATAGGCTGCGGTGACGGCAAGGGCCCCTAAAATCAAAGGCAAGGTCCAGGCCACCACGCGGTTTACTCTTTGAGAAAAATAATAGTAGCCACAACCGACCAGGATGATGTAAAGTACCAGCAGGCCCGTCTTGGCAGAGAGGATGTGGATATAGATAATGAACAAAGCTATGCTGCCCCAAACGATGAGTTTAAGCCATTTATTGGTTTTAAAACCCGGCTCGAAATGCCAGAAATAAAACCCCAGCAAGACCAGGAAGGAAAGCCAAAGGCCGAAGCGGATATGGTCTCCGCTGGAAGTGGTAGGGAGTGGAATAGAGAGTTTATAATTGCTCACAAACTGCTGCCAGTCTGATAAAAAGATCCCGATACTTACGAGTACCGTAGCCGCAGAAATGACCACGGTGCTGATGTAAAATATCTTTCTGAATCCAGGCTTTTCTAAGGGCACACTGCAGATGCCCAGGGGTAACAGCAGGAAAGGTATCTTGAGCTGGATCACCTGCAGCCAGCTCTCTTTATTGTCTGACCAGAAAAAACTAATGAGGTATATGGCGAGGTATAATAGCGCCCAAGTCCCGAACATATTGGAGCGGAATCTTTGCCATACCGCAGCAATATTTGCAGGCCAGAATGCGTTTAAGAAAATGACTACGGTAGCTATAGAAATTAAAGCCCTGGAGGCAACAAAGCCCAGTGCTAAAAGGACCAGGCAGGATAAGCCGATAAGAGACTGCCAGTATGCCTGTTTGTTGTGATAATTAGAACTACTCAATAAATTCATACTCTTTTCTTTGACGTTTTCAGCGCTCACGAAGGTAGCTACATTAATTTTCTTTTTCCCGATTGGAGTGGATTTTTTGCCTGCTCTGACTTATTAACCGTAAATTTGAAAAATTTTTTGCTTAATCTTGAAAGCCTTTTTTAAAGAACGAATCAAAGATATTTTTGTTGTGCTCTTATTGATGCAACTGATGTCTTGTGCCAATATCGTACCGCCTACCGGTGGCGATATGGACACTACGCCGCCTAAGCTCCTATCCATGAGCCCTAAAGATTCTGTATTGAACCAGCGGGTGAAAAAGATCGTATTGCACTTCAATAAATTTGTAGAGATCAAAGACCTCAGCAGTAATATGGCCCTGTCGCCTTTACTGGAATATCCGCCTACGGTGATTGCTATAGGAAAAAGGGTAGAGATCAAGCTTACTGATTCCTTATTAAAAGATAATACCACCTATAAAATATCTTTGGGTAATGCCATTACCGACAACAGGGAGCGTACGCCTTATGCCGATTTTACCTATACTTTCAGTACCGGTAGTTACTTCGATAGTTTGCAGGTGAAAGGGCAGGTGCGGGATATGCTTACCGGTATGCCGGATACTGGCATCTCCCTGGTGCTCTACTACGAAGATACTTTTAAAGATTCCATGCTGCTGTCTAAGAAACCGGCCTACCTGGCCCGCACAGATGTGGGAGGCAACTTTAAGTTCACCGGGCTGCCTCAGCGTAGTTTCAGGATCTTTGCCATTGCAGATGCTGATAATAATAATATGTACGATATCACCAAGGAGCGTATCGGTTTCCTGGACTCTTCTGTGGTGAGTAAGCCGGAGACAGATTCTTCCATGCTTTTATTGTACACTTCTATGGCCCGGCAAAGAATCTCTGTAAGGGATAGTTTATTGAACGATAGCTTGTACCGGCTTGCCCGGAAGTATGTCGGCAGGGTGGTCTCAAAAGGAAAAAATGCCATGGCCTATTCTGTAGCTGTAGATACGATCAGTAAAGAAAGAGGAACCTTTGAGCTCAATACACCCCTGCAAATAAAATTAAATGCGGTACTGAAGAGCATAGATTCTTCAAAAGTGTTTTTAAGCTACCTCAATTCCGGGGTGGAAGCAGAAGCCGCCCGTAAGATAACACATGATACCGGCTCCCTTTACTTGCAGCATACCTGGCTGCCCGAGACACAGTACACACTGAGGCTGGTGAAAGGCTGGGCTGTAGATACTGCAGGCCTTGAATTGCCCCCGGGGCGCTATACATTCAGAACCAAATCATTTGATGACTATGCTAAGCTCCAGGTAAAGATCGGTAAGCCCTATGTCGATAGTCAGCATGTGATGCTGATCATACAGGACAAGGACACTTTGTACAACAAAACCCTTACCGACAGTATGGTTACCCTGCAATTGCTCAAGCCGGGTAAGTGCAGGATTATGCTGTTTAAAGATACCAATGGAAACGGCATCTGGGACCCCGGTCATGTATTGTTGCAGCGGCAACCCGAGTTTGTCTTCCAGCACGAATCTGAAATCATCCTTAAAGCAGGCTGGGAGCATGAAGTAGACTTTAAGTATGTGCCGGCCTCTGCCCAGGGCATGCGTACAAGAACGGACAGTAAAAAAGATGATAAGTTTAAAGAACCGAAGGAATAATGCTTGGGGTATACCGTTAGCACACCTGTATTGTGGTAAGCAGACTACAGGTATCTTTTTACGATCCGGAGCTTGCCGGTGCGCTTTTTGAGCTTTTTAGAAATGATACCGCCATGGTCTATGGCATCGATCACTACACCTCCCGATTTTTGACTGGCATGTAAGATCTGCTGGCTGTCCAGCAGGATGCCTACATGGATGATGTTACCTTCCTCATCGTCAAAAAAAGCCAGGTCTCCACAGATAGCTTCCTGCAGGAAACCTACGGTTTCGCCTGTGGTGGCCTGCTCTGCAGCATTACGCGGAAGTTTTATATTTTGTTGCTTGTAGACGATCTGCGTCAGACCCGAGCAGTCTATACCTAATAAACTGCGGCCTCCCCATAGGTAGGGGGTGCCCAGGTAAGCCAGGCTGTTTTTTAAAAGAGAATTGCTGTGCGCAGGGATCACTTTAGAACCTTTATACCGGACATTGTCTGTATACCAGTAAAACTGGTTGGACTTCATGCCGAACAGGTCAGATCCCGGGCTGAGTATGGTTTGCGTGCCTTGTGGCAACATCAGCCTGTTGGTGCCGATGCCGCAGACACGTTTGGGTTCTTTTTTATATTGCTTATGATTGATAAAGGCTACATGGCCCTGGTGCACCCAACCTTCATAATGGTCCCAGTGACATTCGATATACAACCATTCCCCTTCCTGCTTCAGTACGATCGCCCGCTCTCCAAACAATAACTGGGACGACATTTCCGCCTTTTGAGAAGGCTCTGTGCGAACGGCTGCTGCCGGGCTTGAACACACTACATAGGAAAATATCATACTATGCTTATTGATTTTGAAAGCCAGGCATGCTGGAGCGTAAGGGTCTGTTTAGAATTTTATTTATTAAAGGCTGCAAGGTACTTGTCCAGTGCGGCTACCATAGAAGGGGCATTGGGTACCGGAGCTTTGATCTCCACAGAGAATCCGGCCTCTTCCAGTGCTTTCTGGGTAGTATTGCCAAAGCCGCCAAAGACAACTCCTCCTTGTTTGAAGTCAGGATCGGTACTTAAAATAGCCTCTACACCGAATGGACTGAACAGGATCATGGCATCATACTCCTTATTGCCCACAAAAGGTTCCATAGCATTAGGCACCGTTTTGTACACGATGGCTTCTACAAAATTGAATTTCTTTTGAATAAGGCTGGGAGAGATATCGTTTTTAGAGTTCTCAGAAACCGGTAACAGGAATTTTTCGGAATCTTTATACTTTGCCAGTACATCCATTAAGCCGTCTACAGAGCCGTCGGCAGAGAAAAATACTTTGCGTTTGCGGTACAGTATAAACTTCTGAAGGTAAAGAGCTACTGCTTCTGTAATACAGAAATAGCGCATTTCCTGGGATACCTTAAACTTCATCTCCTCGCAGATCCTGAAAAAATGATCGACCGCATTGCGGCTGTTCAGAATGACAGCATTGAATTCTGCCAGTTCGATCTTTTGTTTCCTGAACTCTTTGGCAGAAAACGGTTCCAGTTTGATGAATTGATGAAAGGTCAATTTAACATCATACTTCCTGGCCAGGTCATAATAAGGTGACTTCTCACTCTCTGGTTTTGGCTGAGAAATAAGAATATGTTTCAGTCGCTTACCAGCTACAGCCTTAGCAGTCTCTTTAGATGCTACTTCAGCCTTTTTCTTATCACCTGCTTTACCGGCAGTTACCGAAGTGGTTTCTTTTTTACTCGCAGTCTTTGTAGCTTTTGCCATTTTATTCAAACTAATATTGAAAATAAGCTTTTCTTCTGTTTTTACTCCTTCTGTATCTTAACGGCATTACAGCAAAATATTATATGTAAACTTGGCCAAGATTGCAAGCGGGAGCAATTCCGAGGCGCAAAAGTACATAAAAAAATGGAATTTGCTGAATTGAAAAAATGAAGCCAGTGAAGACCAGGACCTAGTATACCTGTTAAATAACAATATGATGCCCAGGGCAATCGATACTATGAAAATGAGATTCAGCCAGTTACCTGCTCCAAAAGCTAATATGATGGAAAAGGGCAATAAGGCGACACCCAGTATTTTATTGATCAGGAAAACATTATACAAATAATCATTGGTGGCTTGCTCCATCTTGAAGGCCCAGCCGATGAATTTCAATATGGCCAGCTTGATGAGGTAGATAATGCCCGAAAGCACGATACTGCCGATCAGCAATAGATTGGGTGCAATACGTGATGTTTTTAAAACATCGGTGCGTTGCGCGATGATGACGTATATAAATAAGCCTAAAGAAATGCAGAAAAAAATATTCATCGCGGTATTCGCCGCTGTATTTTGTTCTATCTGCTCCCGGAGTGCTCTTTTATTAGACATCGGGCTCATGAAAGAATTGTAGAGGTACCTGAAATAGCTCGGGAAGGCCATTCTCAGGATGCCCAGGGTCATCAGTAATAAAAGCACCAGGTAAAAACTGGCTGTTTTATTACTCCCTTCATATATTTTTTCTACCTGCCTGATGACTTCCACTTTTGGTCCCCAGAAAGGCAAGGCATTCATCTGGCTTTGATACAGGCTATCTGTTTTGGCCAGGATCATTTGTTCCGGTAGGTCCACACCATAGCTACTCACAGCCGCTGCATCATTAAATATAAAGCAGCTTACCAGGAGTATGGACAGGAATAAAAATGAGTGAAATGCTTGTTTCAAGTTGACTAAAGGTATACCGGGTTTAAATAAATTAAGTGCTACAAAAGTAAATCAATAATCAATAATCTTAATAGAATTTATTGAGCTTCTTTATCTTTGTGCTCTTCAAATAAAAAAATCGGGGTTAAAGATTTGGAATTAGCATTTAGTACAGCAGAGCAATATATCATGGAACTGGTCAGCCGGGCAGCAGCCCATATCGGCGTGGCCGCCTATCCGATCGGGGGATTTGTGAGGGATAAGATCCTCGACAGGCCCACGAAAGATATCGATATTGTTTGCGACGGAGATGGCATTGATCTGGCCCATGCCGTGGCCGCACTATTGCCTCAAACGACCAAAGTTGCTTTTTTTAAAACCTACGGTACCGCCCAAATGCGTATCCGTGGTATAGATGTAGAGTTTGTAGGGGCCCGTAAAGAGTCTTACAGCCCGGATTCCAGGAATCCTTCTGTGAGCCCGGGGACACTGGAAGATGACCAGAAGCGCAGAGATTTTACCATAAATGCCCTGGCGATCAGCCTGGCACCGGATAGCTATGGCACTGTTATTGATCCTTTTGACGGCTTGCTCGATATCCGGGACAAGATCATCAGGACTCCCCTGTTGCCGGACCAGACCTTCAGCGATGATCCGCTGAGGATGATGCGCGCCATTCGTTTTGCCACACAATTGAATTTTCACATTGAAGTATCCTGCTTTGAAAGTATTTGCCAGCAAAAAGACCGGATCAAGATCATTTCCAAAGAGCGGATTGCCGATGAATTGAATAAGATCATGATGAGCGCCAAGCCTTCGATAGGCTTCGACCTGCTGTACCGCAGCGGCCTGCTGGACATCATCCTGCCACAGCTGGCAGCCCTTTCGGGAACAGAATATATCGATAATAAAGGGCATAAGGACAATTTCTACCATTCCATCCAGGTATTGGACAATATCGTGCCGAATACCGATAACCTGTGGTTGCGCTGGGCAGCCCTCTTGCATGATGTGGGTAAGGCTCCTACCAAGCGCTTTGAGAAAGGCCATGGCTGGACCTTTCACGGCCATGAGGTCGTGAGCGGCAAGATGGTTCCCAAGATATTTGGCAGCCTTAAACTTCCCTTGAATGAGAAGATGCTCTATACCCGTAAGATCATAGAACTGCATCACCGCCCGGTAGCCCTTACTAAAGAGAACATTACCGATTCTGCCATCAGGAGACTGCTGTTTGATGCCGGTGAAGATATTGATGACCTGATGACCTTGTGCGAAGCCGATATCACCTCAAAGAATGCGCAAAAGGTGAAGAAGTTCCTGGAGAACTTTGAACTGGTGCGGCAGAAATTGAAAGAGATCGAAGAAAAAGATAAAATAAGAAACTGGCAACCGCCTATTTCCGGGGAAGAGATCATGGAGACCTTTGGTCTGCAGCCCTCCAGGGATGTGGGACTGATCAAAACTGCCATCCGCGAAGCTATTTTAGATGGTGTGATTTTAAATAATTATGAAGCAGCAAGAAGCTATATGCTGGCGTTTGCAGAATCATTATCTTTGAAACCACAAAATAAATAAAATATAAAAGCTTATGCTATTCAAGTTCTTCGAATCCGATTCGTACTTTATTGATGAAAAGGTAAACATGTTCAAGTTTGCCAATGAATATAAGATCTATGACCAGGAGGCCACGCAGATCGGTATGATCAAGCAAAAAGTTTCCGGGGGGCATAAGGCCTTAAGGATGCTGATCAATAAAGCAATGATGCCTTTCCATATGGAGATCCAGGACCAGGTAGGTGAGGTGCAGACCGTGATCAAAAGAGGCTGGACCTTCTTCATGTCCAAGATCCAGGTACTGGATGGCTCGGGTAATGAAATAGGCCGTATCAACCAGAAATTTAAGTTTTTAAAACCGGAGTTCCACATCTTTGATTCAGGTGGCAGCCAGATCGCTACCATCAATGGTGACTGGAAAGGCTGGAATTTCAAGATCACGAATAACAACGGGGAGCAAATAGGCACCATCAGTAAAAAATGGGCCGGTGTGGCAAAAGAGCTATTTACCACTGCCGATAAGTACAATGTAAATATCGACCCGGCGTATCCTGAAGATAATAATAAAGCTTTGATCCTGTCTACCGCTATCACGATAGATATGGTACTGAAAGAAGCAAAATAGCATAAAGAATGCTTGTGCATATTTCAAAAGGCCTGGTAAACTACCGGGCCTTTTTTCCTGCTATGAGTAATTGATGCTCCGAAATTTGTGTTAAAGCAGCGGTTACTGTTCCTTGCTTATACCAGTATTCGTCAGAAAGGTGTTATTTTTAATTCCGTGCATATTTTTTATGCCCGCACCGATTGCTTTAATGTAGCAATTAAAACTTAGTTTTGAAATTAATTACAGTACTTTTTAGCTATGGAGCACTCCGAAATACAAGCCGGTACCGGGAAGGTGCAGGCGCTGATCGCCCAGATGGAAACCGTGATCAAAGGGAAGCGTTTACAGATAGAGCAGGTGATCACCTGTCTCCTGGCGCAGGGGCATATCCTTATGGAAGATAACCCGGGGACGGGAAAGACTGTTTTAGCCAGGACTTTGGCCCACTCCATAAGCGGGGCAGGCACAGATAATGTCCAGTTCAAAAGGATACAGTTCACCCCCGATCTTTTGCCCATGGACCTTATAGGCGCACATATATTCGACGATAACAGGAAAGATTTTATTTTCAAAAAAGGACCTTTGTTCTGTAATATCCTGCTGGCCGATGAGATCAACAGGGCTTCTCCTAAAGTACAGTCTGCATTGCTGGAGAGCATGGCAGAAGGGCAAATTACCATAGGCGATGAAACCATTCGCTTAAACAAATTATTTTTTACCATTGCTACCCAGAACCCGATAGAGACAGAGGGTACTTATCCTTTGCCTACCGCCCAACTGGACCGTTTTTTTATGAAAATATTTTTCGGCTATGTAGATGAACGCACAGAGCTGGACATTTATAATAATTATTTGCAGATCAATGAAAACCTGTACAACCTGCAGCAGGTCTTAAGTATGGAGGATATCCTGCAATTGCAGGAGGCGGCTTCCAGGGTGTATATTCACCAGGAGATTGTAAGAGCTGTATCCAATATCGTGCGGGCGACCAGGGAGCATAATGATATCATTTTAGGGGCCTCCACCCGTTCGGGCATTGCTTTTATCAAATGCCTGAAAGCATTTGCATTGGTGAGGGGCAGGGACTTTATCATAGAAGATGATGTGCAGGCCATAGCCCGTGCTGTGCTGGAACACCGGCTTATCTTCAGGAATAAGGAAGTGAAACGTACGGCCTTTAACCAGGTCCTGGATGCAGAAATGCAACGCCTGAATCAATTAAAACTGCATTAATCAACCTTATATATTTGAAGCAGCTAGGCTCCATATTTTTTTTCCTGCTGGCATGGGCATTTTGCTTCCATGCAGAACTGCTGTATGCAGAACCCAATCCTACAAGCCGCTACAGCATACGGGCCAAGCGTGCCGGGGTGAAGCCCGATTCTGAGGAAGGACTGGCCGCCTCCCGCGAGTTTATCAGGACGGACAGTACTTACTACGTCGGCTGGATGTTCCAGGGCATCTACCAGTCTGAAAGAGCGGCTGATTTCTTAGGATTTAAAAATACGATCGAGCCACTGGCAAAGGCCCTGGGATTGATCGAAAAAGATTATGCAAAAGAGTTGGGGGTAAAAACGGCTGATCCTTACGCTTACGCTAAGGTACAGCAATTGCATATGGACTATAGCACGATCGCCTATTACCTTTTCCAGGCTTACCAGCATGCCGAGATGGATGAGCAAAGCTATGCCTTGCTGCGCCGGGTGCAAAAGCAGGACCTGCAAAAGAACTGGATGCTGGAGCCTTATAATATGCTGTCCTGGATCACACACCGTAACCGCTTTTATACCCATGCGACATACAGTTTTCTTAAAGATGATATAGCAGCGAATGAACAACTGGCTAATGCTTACCTGGACAGTTCGCTCCTGCATGCCAATAAATACGGGGACTTGAACGGTACGCTGTTCTCCGAGTTTTATAATGAATACGAGAAATTGTCGGTATACCATTACAAGTGTATCCTGCACGCTTATAATTTCCAGCTGGACTCTGCGGCCCATTACTTCAGCCTGATGGAAGGCACAACGATCTTCCCGTATAACAATCATGGCACCTTTTTAGCCATACAGGCCAGGTTTAAAGAGGCCCTGGAAGAATACGAGATCGCGAGCGGATATGACAACGGGGATAAGCGCCTGCAGGAATGGGCTTATTACAGCTCACTCTTAAATATCTACCGGGGGATGCCGGTGCATGCTGCGGTAAGTATGCGCGAAATGATCAAGATCGCAGGCTCCACACCGGGTTTTGGCTGGTATAATATTGCATTGGGCCGGGCCTGCAGCTATGGCGGCAACCTGGAAGACAGTAAGAAATACATCGACCGCGCTGCAGGTTTTAAAGAAGTACACATCGGCACGACACTGAGCCAGTCTTCCTATGAATTTGCCGTTAACCTCTTGCGACTGGTCAATACAACGAAATCAATCCAGCAGGTTAAGTTTGAAGATAAAAACTGGTGGTGGCATCCGCGGAGCTGGTACTGGCTCAATGCAAGAAAGGCCGAGAAGTATGCCCAGCAGTACCTGATCACGAACCAGTTTGCCGCCAACCCGGAAAGAGAAAATGTGATCTATAAATTGTTCTCTACAGAAAGCATTGTAGGCTTTGATGAGATCTGGTACCTGATCAAAGATTTCAGCACTAATTTTTTCTACAAAAAGTTTGAGACCGAATTAAAAAATGATAAGCGCGAAAGGGTCTATAAATATTACCACCTGTTCCTGGCTAAACTGGATATAGAAAAAGGCCGGTATAAAAAAGCGACGGAAAGACTGGAAAAGACTTTACAGTTTGCAGAAGATATTGATGTGGCCTATGAGCGGCTGTTCCTGGCAAGGGTCTATGAGGCGCTAGCGATATGTGCAGAGGAACGCGGTGAGTATAAAGCTTTCCAGCAATATAGTGCCAAAATGTATAGCTTGTTTCCGCAACTGGTACCTTATACCACTTTTGAACCGCAAATGCAATTAAGTATTGCCGGGAGTAACCCGGCTATAGAAAAAAGGCTGAAAAAATACCGTATCGACTGGACAGAAAGTAATCCTTATGCACCTAAAGCCAGCCTGGTTTTTGCAAAACAGGGCGAGCAGCAAACCGTGTTGTTTAAGGTGGTCGATTACCTGGGGAATATTATTGTTCCCGAACAGAAAGTGATGATTACTAAAGAAGAAGATGCCGTAAGAGAGCTAGCTTACGGGCTTTTTGGCATCGTATCGCTCGATTCTCAAGCCGACATTGATCAGGCCGACTAAAGGATTTTTACGCATGATCTGCTCCAGCTTTACCCCGTATTGACCTGGTTTGGTAAACGGCGCATAATCCTGCCCGGCTTTTAACTGCACTTTATACTCGTACACACCTCCTACATTATTGCCCAGCCTGCTGCCATCTGCGGCTAACAGTACCGTCTCTATGCGTTTGCCTTCACTATATACAGAGTCCCCGGGTTGCTTTACCCAACTGCGCAACCAGATATTAGAAAACTCAAAAGCAGCATCGTACCGGAAGATAAGATAAACTTTATAGCTGGCCGTAGTATCAGGAATGTCAAAAGTAAATTCAGGCTGGAACGCATAGGCCCATTGGGCAGCGGGAACAGGCACCTGCTTTTGATAAGCAGATTCTGCAGGCTTGCCACAACCTGTTGCGATCAGGGCGGTAATACCAATAGCGATTAATCCTAAACGAATATTTTTTTGAAATGGCATCTTATGAGTAAATAGATTAAACAATATTTAAAACCTGCTCTTTGGCTTTTTCTAATTCATCTTTCATCTGTACCACGATCTGCTGCATCGTGGCATCATTGGCCTTAGAGCCCAGCGTATTGATCTCACGACCTACTTCCTGTAACACGAAGCCCAGTTTTTTACCAATGCCTTCTTCATTTGCGTTTGCAATGAGGCTGTTGAAATAATCACAGTGAGCGCGTAATCTTTGTTTCTCTTCAGAGATATCGATCTTCTCAATATAATAGATCAGTTCCTGCTCTAAGCGGTTTGCATCCCAGTTCTCGTTACCCACCCATTCTTCCAATAGTGCAGTAATGCGGTCTTTGATCCGGGTAATACGATTAGGTTCATAAACCTCAGCTTCGCTGACAAATTGTTCAATATTTTTGATCCGGTTCAGGAGGTCCTTTTCTATAGGGGCACCTTCCGTTACCCGGTGTGCCGTCAGGTTGGCGATCGCCTGCTCCAGCAAGGACTGGATCAGGGACCAGTCTTCAGTATCTATGCTTTCCGCTTCCGGGGCTACCACTTCCGGCAGCCTCATTAAGGTCGGCAGGATCTGCTCCTCCGTTAAGTTTAAAGAAGTGGCGATGCTCTTGATCGACTGGTAATAACTTTCAGCAAGCGCTGTATTGATCTTCATGGGCTTGGCCGCACCATCTTGTTTGATGATGACGTTCACATCCACAGAGCCTCGTTTTAAGCCTTTGGATAGTATTTTCCGGATGTCGGCTTCAAATGGTTTCACCAGGGGATTGATCTTATTGGTGATCTCAAATTGCTTGCCGTTAAGCGATTTTACCTCAATAATAATTTCTTTGTTACTGCTGTGCCCTTCTGCTTTACCATAGCCGGTCATGGAATAAATCATACTATTAAATACTTTAGTGCACAAAAGTAAGGTTTTAACGGCTTTTGTTTTCACAAATAATTAAACTTGTATGGGAAAGAGAATAAACTAACTTTGTTTCGTAAACAATTTATTAACGATATGAAAATTCAATCTTTTTCGTTATTAGCAACAGCTGTAGGTTTCAGCACGCTGATGGCTTGTAACAGTTCCAATGAGCAGCCTAAGCAAAGCGATAGTGATACGACACAATCCCCTGCCGGAGCAGAAGCACCGGCAAAAGCCATTAAGTTAGCTCCATTTGCCGACTCCCCGGAGTTCCCCGGCGCTACACTGACCATTAAAGATGTGAAAACAGAAATGGTAGGAACTGATTCCGTAAAAGTGACGTTGAATTATGATGTGAAAAATTACGAGTTAAAACAACAAACCTCTTCTGCTACTGCTGGAGAATGTAATAATTCCAAAGACGGACAGCATATTCACTTCATATTGGATAACAAGCCTTACATGGCACTCTACAATCCGACCCATACTTTTACTGTTCCGGTAAATTCTGAGCACTACCTGATGTCTTTCTTGTCCCGCTCTTACCACGAGTCTTTAAAAAATAAAGAAGCCGGTACCCTGTTACACTTCTCTGTAGATGCAAAAGGGGTGTATAAAAAATTAGATAACCCTTCTACTCCTATGCTGTTCTACAGCCGTCCTAAAGGAGATTATGTAGGTAATGATACGAAGAACGTTTTGCTGGACTTCTATGTCTACAATACGACTTTATCTGCTGATGGCCATAAAGTAAAAGCGACCATTAACGGCAATAGCTTTACTATTGACAGCTGGAAGCCGCAGTTTATACAGAATGCTCCTATGGGCGCAATGAAAGTTAAACTGGAGTTGATAGATAAAGACGGTAAAGTCGTTTCCGGTGAAAATACAAGCATTGAGCGTGATGTACAATTAGCCCAAAGCGAGCCGGTAAGATAAGTTTAGTAGTATTGATAAAAGGAATGTATAAAAGTTAAGCCACCTGTAAGGGTGGCTTTTACTATATTATCAGGGTATGAGTAATATTAATGTTGATCTATTCCATTGTTTTAAGCTGCCCGTCATTACCTATGGCCAGTTGCTGGTCCATTTCGGGAACGGCTTCTGCAGCATCGGTAGGAAATACGATTTCCATATTGGCTACTTCTTTTAGTTTGGGCAATTGCTCCGGGCTATTGATGCCCATGTAATCCATGAAGTTTTTAGAGGTCGCATAGATCAGCGGTTTACCTATTGCTTCTTCGTTTCTTCCGGCTATGACGATCAGTTCTTTTTCCAGGAGCTTCTGGATAGAGTAATCGGCACTTACGCCCCTGATAAACTCTATCTCCGATTTGGTGACCGGTTGCTTATAGGCAATAATAGAAAGGGTTTCCATCGCAGCGGTAGATAGCTTTTTGATGTACTTATCCCCGTTCATTTGCATGATGGTCTGGTGGTAAGCAGGCTTGGTGAGGAACTGGTAGCCTCCGCCTGTTTCCTTAAGTTCAAAAGGGAAATGCTCGCTTTTGTATTTTTCTACAATAGTTTCTATTACCTGCTGTACGCGGACCTGCTCCAATGGTGCTTCTACCAGGTTGGACAAATACTCCATCAGCTCAGCCTGGTTGATCGGCTGCTGGCTGGCAAATATTAAAGCCTCCGTATGTAACATTAATTGTTCTAACTCCATCTTTCACCGTTTGTTTTAATCCAAACTCTTGTTCGAAAATAGGTAAACTCCGACTAACACTGCCTGGAAAATAATCAACAGATGTGCAAAAAAACGTGTTTTATGATTAATTTTAATAATAAGATAACTTAAATAAGCGGTAGATTTGTATCATTTAAGCCAATTTTATGTCAGGTAACTAATAAAACATAATTGTATGAAGTGGAAGCGATTTAACGGAGTACCCATACAGCAACCCATACAGGAGCTCGTAGAGCAGACCATTCTCAGTGAAAGGGCCAATGGACATCACATCAAACTGTACATTGGTACCGACTCCCAGGTTTACGGAACTAATACAGAATTTGCCACCGTTATTGTTTTTTTAAGAGAACGCAGCGGTGGTTTTATGTTTGTACAGCATGATGCCCAGCAGCGCAATTACGGCATCAGAGAGCGTATGCTACTGGAAGTGTCCAAGAGTATCGGTATCGCCTATGATCTTTGTGAGATCCTTACAAAGTACGATGTGCCTATGGAGGTGCATGCCGATATCAATACCGATCCGCAGTTCAAGAGCAATGCCGCATTGAGCGAAGCTATGGGCTATATTATGGGTATGGGTTTTGCCTTTAAAGCAAAGCCGGATGCCTTTGCCAGCACGACCTGTGCCGACAGGGTGATCCATTAAAAATTGTCCTTAATGCAGGAAAGGATTAGACTGCTTTTCTTCACCGATAGTGGTAGGGTCCCCGTGACCGCTTAACACAAGCGTATTTTCAGGCAGCACAAAAAGCTGTGTCCTGATACTCTCGAGCAAAGTATCTAAATTGCCACCCGGCAAGTCGGTACGACCGATACTCTGCCGGAACAATACATCGCCGCCAATCACCCATTCCCCTTCAGGATAATAGAAGGCTACACTACCCGGAGAATGGCCGGGGACAAACAGTACTTGTACCGCCTCATCTCCCAGTTGTAATATACCCGGTTCTATCCAGAAATCAGGCTGAGGACTTACCGGGAATTTAAGACCGAACATCGCGGCACTATTGGCTGCATTTCTTACAATAGGCTCGTCTGCCTGGTGCACACCAAACCGGATCTTGTATTTTTGCTTCAGGCTGTCAATACCAAATACGTGGTCAATGTGACCGTGCGTATTAATGATCTGCTGAGGGATAAGTTCATGCTTGCTGATAAAATCAAAGAGCACCTGTTCTTCATGGGCATCATACATACCGGGATCTATGATCCAGCAATGTTTATTGTCGTTATATATGATGTATGTGTTTTCCTGGAACGGATTGAAGGTAAAGCCCTGAATGTGCAACATAAATAAATGAATAAAAAAGAAGACAAAGAACGTCAATAAAATGTAAAAGGTGCGATAAAAAAGAAAGGCAAAATATTTTTCTACTTTTTTTTGGAAGTTATTGTAGAAAATATTTACCTTTGCAGTCCATTAAACGAATAGCGACAGCGGTTTTTTAGGTGGAAAATGATTCTGTAGCTCAGTTGGTAGAGCAATACACTTTTAATGTATGGGTCCTGGGTTCGAGTCCCAGCGGGATCACAAGATGAGGATAAGCATCTTTAAAAAATATCCGGAATGATTCTGTAGCTCAGTTGGTAGAGCAATACACTTTTAATGTATGGGTCCTGGGTTCGAGTCCCAGCGGGATCACAAAGAGCGTGCTAAGGCACGCTTTTTTAGTTTAAAGCATATCTTTTCAGCGTTTCTGCTGCTAATTTCAATTCATTTAAAGACATAGTAAACCATACCATCTGGTGTCCATTGTAGTGTCCATTTTTATGGCTTATTTTTGGACACCACGTAGAGTGATTGATAGTGATGATTGGTTAAAGCGTTAACCGTTTTTTTTAACGTTTAAATGTGTAGGAATGGAAAAAATTAAGCATGAGCTCTACCTTCTACCTATGGTAGTGGGAACGAAATCAAAATTAAGGTCTGATGGAAAAGGTGCTTTGAAGATTCGAATTACCCTCAATTGCCAAGAAGAAGAGGTATTCTTCTCAACAAATATTACACCCGAAAATTGGCTTCCCGAACAAAAACAAGTTTCTAAAAAAGAAGAGAATTACCGAGCGATTAATCAAAAGATAAAGTCGGTAGAAACTGACTTGAAAAGAATCTATGATAAGCTTTTCATTGAACATGAGAAAGTGACTCCCTTAATGATTAAGAGGGTTTACCAAGGAGATCCGCCAATTGAACTACCAAAGAAAGAAATAGAAAAGGAAAAACTAACCTTAATGCAGGCTTTCGATAAATTTATCAAAAAGTTTGGAAAACTTGTCGATGAAAAGAAAAGATCGGATGGAACATTACGTCAATGGAAGTCAAGCAAGAAAAAAGTAATTGAATTTCTGCATTTTTCTGAAGAGAAGGAAAAGGAACAAAATAAGAGACAGAAAGTTGAAACAGAAGAAAAGGAAATTGATATTTTATTTCCTGAGATTTCGCACGATTTTGGCGACGAGATGTACGACTATCTGACCTTAGAAGCTGAATCTAAGCTTGCTGATGCCACTGCGAAAAAGCATATAAAAAAGCTGAAACAGATTATAAAAATTGCGGTTAAAAAGAAAATTATCTTAGAAAACCCAATTGCGGATTTTGTTTGTGGTGGAGATACAAATGAAGTAATTCCCTTAGAATGGGAAGAAGTTGAAAGAATCAACAGAAAAGATTTCGGGATAGATAGGTTAAATGAAGTAGCTGATGCTTTTGTTTTCCAATGTTTAACCGGATTTGCTTATCAGGATTTATACGGGTTATCTCCAGAAAATATAATCCTTGTCGGCCCTCAAAAAGAAAGGTGGTTATGTAAGCACCGGGGTAAAACGGGTGTAATGGAAATAGTTCCAATGCTTCCAATATTAGAACAGCTTATTGAAAAATATAAAGATCATCCGGTTTGTAAAAAGAGAAATTCGCTTTTACCTATTCTTTCAAATACTAATTACAATGGATATTTAAAGGAAATAGCTGCTATTTGTGGCATTCCCCGAGAACTACACACGCACCTTGCTCGTCACACTTTCGCGGATATAATGTTAAACCTGGGTATGCCTCTTGAAGACGTAAGCAAAATGTTAGGCCACAAAAGTATTAGAACTACTCAGCGATATGCCAAAGTTAGAAAAAACAGGATAATGAACAACTTCAACAAGTATGTTCGTCCTCAAATCGGTTTAAGTATATCAATGATTCACAATTCAAATGAAATTGAAAAACGGGATAGAATTGAAAACGAAGAGTACAAATCAAGTAATACTAACGGTATCTTTAGCAATGGCTTTTATTCTACTCAGTCAAATGGGGAAAACTATTCTTATTCTTACACTTTAACAGCTTAATATAAAAATCTATTATGACAGAGGAAAGCAAAAATATCAAACCCGGTATAGACATTTCTAAAATATCAATAGATTTAAGCATCTTTCATGGCTTACAATTTATAGATGATACAATGCTTAAATTAAAAATACCCAAAGAAGATATCAGCAAAATAGTTGGTCACAAGTCTATCAAAGCAACTCTAAGGTATGCAATGGCTAAAAAGAACGGCATACGGAATACACTGAAAAAATTGATTGACATCAAAAAATCATAGGTTATGGAGAATCAAAAAAGAAAGACTTTTGTTATGGGGGATATTCATGGCGATAATATAGCTCTTGAACAATGCCTGCAACGATCGGGAATTGATTATGAAAACGATCAACTTATTCAATTAGGAGATGTAGTTGATAGAAATGATGGCGTGTACGAATGTGTCGAACAATTACTAAAAATTAAACATTTAATTGCAATAAAAGGAAATCACGATAACTGGTTGCTGGATTTTATTGAGACCGATTATCACCCCATATCCTGGGCGCATGGCGGAAACAATACGATTATATCCTATCTTAATCATACCGATAAAAAAGGCGTATGCATTCCAAGGGGAAACGGTTATAAAACCTCTCTCAATTCATCTGATATCCCGGCAAGCCATCAAGAGTTTTTTCGAAATCAGGAATTATATTATATAGATGAAGAAAACAGATGCTTTGTCCATGCAGGGTTTAACCGGTATATTGGTTTTGAACAGCAGAAAGAAAGTAGTTATTATTGGGATAGGGATTTATGGACAGATGCACTCTCTTCTTTAGAAGAAAAACCGCCAAAAGAAATTTACGAGACAATTACAGTCTTTAAGGAAATTTATATTGGCCACACCCCCACAACAGCTTGGGAAACAGACAAACCTATGAATGCATTTAATATTTACAATCTGGATACAGGCGCTGGAAATGGCGGTAGGCTGACAATTATGGATATTGATACAAAAGAATACTGGCAGTCAGATAAGAAAGCATAGAATTCTTTCACAATCCACTACTGATTTGAATACAAAATTAATTTATCGAAAGGGATGTTTATCTAAGCATCCCTTTAATGTCAAATTGCAAATAAGATACGAACACTGTAAAAGAAATCAAAAATAATCAGATGCCAATCGCCTCTAATTTTATTGAATAATTCGCACAAATTGTTATTTTGAAGACAATTAATATAGTATTTATTAGCTTTTAAAATACAATGGAAGATGTATATAGATTTGAGATAAGACAATGGTACTTAGAAAAAAAGAAGCTTGGTATTCTCCCGAGCAATCTATTGATACCAACTATCGGCAGATTAAAAAAGGAATGTTTACTTCAATTACAACACGAATATCTTAAAACAGATTTACCCGCTTTTAAGTCATTTTTTGAGCAGTATAATGAAGAAAGTATCAACCTAGAAAAATGTCATTATTTTAGTCCAGATAAATTTCGAGCCTTAGTTTCATACTTAAGGAACGATAATATCAAAACAGATATTAAGAATATCGAATTGCTTGCTATTTTGATAGACTTTAAACCTCGGCCATATCAAAAATTTCTTTTCGAATTACAAAAGCAAAAAGCTGGGGACAATCCTTATATTTTTGAGCGAGAACATGGTAAGGAACTCTTTTTTAAACAGGAACTAAATACTGTTTCTAGGTTTGCGCTTGATGTTTTAAGCTTAACAAACAATAACCATGAATCAAAAGGTGAAAATGTAGAAATAATAATTGGAGGAAGTAAATTATGTATTGAATATCCTTCTGGCGCCAGAATATGGGTAGATAGAAATGAAATAGACCTCATTTCAAGACTGGTTAGAATATAAGATTTATTCAAAAATAGATTATTAAGATTGATTATGATTGAACAATATCGTTTAGAGCTGAAAGAAGCATACTTAAAAAAGAGGGATCGTGGAGAACTATCATTAAATTTAAACAACCCAACGCCTGCAAATATTAGGAATGAATGCCTGGTACTTCTAAAATCGGGCTGTCCTGAAGTAGATTTGAGGGTATTTAAATCATTTTTTGAACATCCACTAAATTCGGATTTACCACTATCTAAAGTATGGAACTTCAATATTGGAAAATTTAAGGCATTGAGTAATTTTTTGAAACAAGATAAAAAAACGAATGAAAGGAATTTGACGTTGTTGGCTGTCCTTATTGATTTCAATCCAAGACCCTTTTCAGAAATTTTCACGGGTGAAAAGAATTACAATTCATATCTCCCACATTTTAATCTGGATTCGGAAATGGGAATTAAAACTATAGAAAGACCAAAAGAAAAACATCAAAACACAAATGAAATTTGTTTAGAATGGCCATCTGGAGTGAGAGCTTGGGTAGATGCAACAAATCTATCTTTGATAAGTAATTTAATAAATTTAAAATAGCCGATTTTATGGTTTTATGGTTTCCCGTAATACCATAAAATTTATTATTTATACTTTAGTGATATGAAAGAAACAGTATTAGGATTTGTACCTGAAAACACAAGATTTTTTTATGGAGGTGCAGAATTTTTTAAAGTTAAAAACTCACCCCATTATGAGGAATTTGTTGAATGCTTCGTAGGAAACTCCAAACGAACGGCATTAATAACTGCTTGCGCCGGGGTTATATATGATGACGGTACTAATTCCGTTTTATTTCCACCTATTAATTCATTGTAATTTCCGGATTAGCATAATAAACTAAATGGCTATTCACTTGAAACAGCCATTTAATTTATTGTGATTTTGTTCGATTATCATTCTTTTCAAATATAGGCACGCATGAATTTAAAAATATTGCGATGGAGTAAGAAATTAATTAAATTGAGTATTATTTGTCCGATTTATTTTATAATATCATCAATGTTATTTTAATGGGTAAACTCTTTGAACAGTTTAAAGAAATATTATTCTCAAATGAAGCTGAAGTCAGTCAAAAATTTATAATTCCATTGTTGACAGAGTACCTTGGTTATTCAATTAATGAAATTATACCTGAAAAGAGATTTCCAGCAAAGGAAATTTTTTCAGGAGTGAATTTCGCAGAAGGTGGTTCTAAAGGATTGACCCATCGACCGGATTTTATAATTTGTATTGAAGGAGATTTGACAAAATGCAGATTCATTATTGACAGTAAAGGGCCTAGTGAAAACCTAGGGAATCACATTGGACAACTAAAGTCATACGCTACAAGTGTTGGGCAGAACTTCTTAATGATAACAAATGGTAAAGATCTTTTGGTTTATGATGTGAATAATTTAATTTTTTCATCGGATGGATTAGAGGATTTGCAATTAAAACTCGATGTACTTAAGGATCTTCTTGGGCGAAAAAACCAATTATCAAAATCTACAATAGATATTTTAAAGGAGTTCAATCTTGATAAAGCGCTTTCATTAAGCACTAAAGACTTATTTAGTAAAGAAAAACAGAAAAAGGAACTGCAAATTTCTGATTTTAAGACCTATCTAAGCAGAGTAAGAAATAAATTCGCTAATTGGCATCTTCCAAATGGCAATTTTAAAGCATTAAATAATATTCAAATACAAAAGATCGACCCAAACTATCTATTACAATTCAAACATCACTCTATAAATGAAACATTTGGAAGGGAAGAAAAAATTTTCAAGTTTGGCCAGATAGAAAGTATCTATAATGTTAGCAAAAAAGTATTTGTCGGTGATACCGGAACCGGTAAAACTTCACTATTAAAGTTTATAACTTTTCGCACCGCTGAAAATGCATTAGATTTAATTGATGTAAAAATCCCGGTCTATATTGCTCTAAAGGAAATTGGGCATGGATATACATTGGAAAACCTCATTTCTGCAACCCTAAGACGTAACGGATACCCAGGAAATGATTTTGAAGAGCTGAATAGTTTAACTCAATTTATTTTTTACTTAGATGCTTTCGATGAAGTTGCTGATCCTTTTAGAATAGAAGTATGTAATGCTATTGAAAATCTGTCCATCCATTATGAATGTTATATAACTACAAGACCTAATAACGTACCGCGTCTTAATAATGTTGAAATATTTGACATTTGCCCTTTAACCGATCTGCAAGTTGAGAAGCTTGTTAGACAATATTTAGGTTCAAACTTTTATCAATTTCAACATCAGGTAGAAAATAACGACCTTGTTTCAGAATCACGAAATGTACTTCTTTTATTATTCATGATTTCACTTTACACTGAAAAGGGTTATCTTCCTGGTACAGTATCGAAAGTAATAAGTGCTTTGATCGAACGAGTAAAACTATGGCAAGATAGTCGAAATATTAATTCAGGTAGATTAGAGTGGGAACAAATGTCAGCAATACTTGCTGCATTAGCTTATTGGATTTTTGAAAACAATGTAGCGTCAGTAAAGGTCGAGGAAGCTGAGCCAATTATTCTCAATTTGATCAATGAATTTGAGCAAAAACGCAAAATCAAACCGGGTGTTACTATTAGGGAGGTAATAGAAGAACTCACATCTACGGGGCTAATTATTTCTGGAGAAGATCACTTGTTTTTTTGGCATAGGCTTTTCTTAAACCACTTTTCAGCCCTGGAATTACAAAAAAGATGCTCTTTAGATACAAAACAAATTGAGGAGCTTTCTTTGGATGAAAGATGGGACATTGCCATAATATCGCTGGCATCAAGGGTAGATGATGTTACGGACCTTGTAGTTTCTTTGCAGAATCGGCTTTGGCTGGCGGCATATTGTTTAACTGAAAATCCCAATTGCAATTCTGCCATAGTAGAAAAAATAGTCAATAAATTAATTGAATATATAGACGCTCCGGTACCAGATGTGAGATCCAAGGTCGTTTCATTTCTCGAAAAAATAAACAATGACCAAACAAGAAGCTTTCTTTTAAGTACTTTTCAGAAAACATCTCGTAAAGATGTAAAGATGATGTGTCTGTCATCCATTGCTAATAATCCAAATGATAGGGTTAAGGAAATTATATATAGCTACATTGATTGGGATGAATGGTTTTTTTTTCATGGGAAATCATCACAGGCATATATTGTTCAAGCTCTCTCCCATTTTGGTGATCAAGGCTATGAACAGATCATCACAAACTGGGAAAAATTTTCAAATTATCCTATGGATGAAACATGCAAAAAAATATTTCAAAGACTTTACTCCTACACAAAATTAAATCAGAATCATATAGTTAGGTTGCAAAATCTCTTTCTAAAAGAATTTGCTCAAAAGGATGCTTATAGCTCAAAGGTTGATGCAATCGCAGATATCCTTGAACTGGTTCCAAGTTTAGAATTCGCAGAGGAAGTCCTTGACTTATTTTTGAGCCTAGACGACAAATATCCAAAATCTCGATCTGTATATAAAATACTAAAAAATTCACCTTATATTGAATTGGCAAAAAAAATTCATGAAAGTATTGTAACTGGCAATGTCGATAATTATAAGATCGAAAATCTGGCAAAAGCGTTACGAAAAAGTGTAGTTATCATTCCAAAAGAAATGTTTTACGAACTTATTAACCACTCGAATATCAATGTTGCTTGCCAAGGTCTTTATGCTCTTAGTCGCTTCGCTTATCAAGAGGTCGAATCTGAGATAAAAAAACATCTTTATGGCGAACAACCTCAACTTCAGTGTTGGGCGTTAAAATTACTCGTTGATAACGGAAAGATTATAAATATAATCCGAGAGAACCGTTTCCCAAATCCTTTTTTCATTCCTACTGCTCATACACTATTGGAAGCAGTGAGAAGGTTTCATTTAGTAGAAGCTATGCCTTTATTACATATTATACAAGATGAATTAAGTAAAGACGAAATGTATTTATTTGAAAGTACTTTAGCTTATGATTTAGCTGGAACCTTCAATTATATGGGGGATATTGTGCGCCAGCGTGCGGTCATCGCATTATACTTTGATGGTACATCCTTTCTGCACAATAATGAGCGCTATCAGCAAACTAACCTTATGAAGAAACTCAAGTATTTTGATCAGGATTCGGCATTCCAAATTGCGAAAGCATTCTACAACTTACATCTTCCATCTTTTGAGGACTTTAGTTCTGAAAGCGAAATCTTTATAGAAACCGCCGAGGATTTGGGAGGAGAATGGATGCGAAAAAAGATGAAAGAATTGACTGAGCACTACTTAAATCTCATTAAAAATGGAAATAAATTTGCAATGCATTCAATTGAAAGACCACTTCGGGCGATGACTAAGATAGGAAGACCTGATGATGAAGATTGGCTGTTAGAAAAACTACCATATCTTGAATTTGATGCAGGAGCTGAATATACTCAATTACGTAGAGCAATTGAATGTTTAGCATTTATCGGCAGTAAAAAAGTTTTACCCTTTTTACTTGAAATGAGTGAGAAATATCAGCAGGTAGATTCTGTAATGAACATTCTGCAGTTTTCATATAATAATATTTGCAGTAGAGAAAAAATTCCAATAGAAGACAGTCAGCGATTCCCTGCAAAAAATTAGAAAATGGAGTAATTAAAAGTCATTTGCCACGATTGTTCAATCGAAGTATGGGGATATAAAACCTACGTTGTCATTGGATTGAAAACAACTTTCCAATTAGAGCGTATTGCCTAAATCCAATATGTAGTTGGGATCGGTTAATCCCCAGTCTATAGAAATAAGAAAGGAGCCTTAGAGGCTCCTTAATTCTTCTGATCAAATATTATTTACGCTTTTTTTTATATTTATCAAATTGAGAAAGGTCAATTTTGCCTAAAATTTTTGGTTGTTTAATTGAGACTTTTTCAACTTCAAAATCTTTTTCAATTTTGGTCGGCTCAATTATATTTTCAACCGCAAGCGGTTCTTCAATTAATTCGTCTATAGAATCATATCCTTCAATATCAACGGAATCGGAATTTACAGCGACATTATCAATTCCTATTTTTTTCACTTCCCAAGCCATAAGTTGATCCTGTCTAAATCCAATATAAAAATTAACATTTGTCAATTCGTCCCGATCTTTTTCAAAACCTCCATTTGATGGTACAAAAAATGCATCCAAGCCACATCTTAATTTAATTCTTCCTTTTTGTCTATCATCTATTAAAGCGATAGTACCCTCAACCCTTCCTAACAATTCGGTCTTGTCGAAAAATCTAGTATTTGGATTCATTTTGCCGACTTTTGTATGGCTAGTCAATATTTTAATACCCTCTCCTTTTCCATACCATTCAAAACTAAATTTATCATTTACTTTTCTTTCTTTACATTCTTTAATGTAAGCCTTCGCCTCGTTCAAAGTAAAATCACTTACGCTGTTACCCTCAGAAATTGCCTTACAAGCATATAGAACATACAAATAATAGGTGGCTTCAAGGTGTGGAATTTCATATTTTCCGCTGTTGTTATACCATAATTTGATGATACTAATAGCATCATCCAAACTTGTGTATCCCTTAGAATGCCTTACTGCTTGCAACCACATCTTTGCATGAACTGTATTATCAGGTTCATCTTCGATATTCTCCAAAATGACTTTAATGATACTTTCAAACTCAAAAGGACTCAATTTATTCCATGCTTCTGGAAATTTTTTAAAATTATTATCTACTTTACTTGCCAAGGTAGAATAAATAAACATTCTTCTGTAGTAGGGACGAAGATCCCTGTCTGAAGAATTGGCAAGCTGTTTAAATTTATCAACAGAGTTAGAATATTCGCCCTGTAGTCGAAATAACTTTCCTTCGCAATCTTGAATCATTCTTTTTGATTTTTCAATGATCAATGACTGATCTAAATCTGTAGAAAGCTCAATTATATATTTAGCTTCATCTATCAAATTCATAATTTCCGACAGCTGATTGTCATACCATTTATATTCTATATTAGTCAAAAAATCAAATTGACTTTTTGACTTGCTAAATCTACGACCATTATTTATTACCTGAATTAGCATTTGGACTTGTGCCGTATGACTATGTAAGTTGTGAGGGTTTATCGCTCTACTTTTCTCAAAATCTTCATTTGCAGTCTCTGTCAGCTCTTTAATAAACTCTTCTAATTCAGATATTTCATCTTCATTTAATTTTGAAATATCTGACCGAATAAGAAATTCTATTCTTCTTCTACTACTCATTCCTTTAAGGTGCCATAAATTATAATCATTTTCACCTAATTCAATCGCTTGAGTAATTTCATCGTACGCATTTTCAAAGTCAAGTTGTTCTGTAGCCTTCTCATATAGAAATCTTCCAAGATGACCTCTTAAATGGGACTCATTTGGATAGCAATCAACTAATGCCTTTAAAACGTTATATTGTTCCTCTTTTTTACCAATATGCCTAATTAAAGTTGAGAACTTTCTATCTGCTCCTGAAGAATATTCATAATTATCATCCTGACCTAATACATCTTCATTATCTCTATTAAGAAACAAACTTTTAAACATGTCTCTTAAATCATCCGTTAATGTTGCGTGATTTGCCTTGCATGTTTTAATTAGGTCTATTGACCATCTTGCTAAGAAATCTTTCCAATTACCTTTTTTGGCTTTATTTAAACCGACAAAAGTCAAAGCCATTTGCTCCTCTGCAAATAGATTAAATCTTGGCCTCCAATAATTCGTTTCTTCATATTCTTCGTCAAGTTCATGAATAAACAATTTTAGAATGTATTTTTCATCCTCTTTTTTGTTTAGGTAATCTGAGCTTAGACTACCATTTTCAAATAAATTTGAGAACCACAAATCCATAGTACTTATTTGTGCATAATAATAAATCATTGAAGCAAATCCAATAAATTTCAAATGATTTTGTGGCAATTTATTAAGATGATATAATATATAATCTTCTAACTTAGAAGATGAGTATTCTTCTTGATATGCAGTAATTGCAAAATCAATAACTTCACATGCACCAGGATTTTTTAATTTTAATTTCTTTAATTCTTCTTTTGCTGTAGAAGAGGCTGATTGAAAATATTTTGAGTAAAACTTATCCCGCTCAACCAAATCAATAGTTTTGTCATTAAGAATTAATGTTTTGCTCTTATCGCTACCCCTATAATCTCCATTAAAAGATCGAATTACATAAAGAACAACAACATGTTTTTTGTCCTCATTTATCTTTCTAATGAGTGCGTTTAATTCATTTTGTGTAACGAGAAAAGCTTCCACAATTGCCAGAATTGGTTTTTGAGTTATTTCAGATAATTCAAAAAGCACTTGGTTTGTTTTGTCCCGATAATACTTATCAATTATTACTGTTGGATATTTTCTCATAAAAGTATAAGCCATCCTCCGGGATAATGTGGTTCCCCCGGCACCTGGCTTGTGCCTTAATTCAACAACAAACCCACCTTTATTATGATCTAACCATTTTTGTAACATGGCTGTTAGGTCTGTTGATATATGTCTGGTAGCATCAAGATCAGCTACCAAGTCATTCCAACTAATGGTTTCGCCTTTATAAAAGTTATTATCATCATCTATTTCACCGTTTGTTATTGATTGATGTAAGATTTCAACCCCTTTTGATTGCATGGAGTAAAAATTACTTGAAATATCAATGAAACTATCGCTGTCATTCTGTCCACGACAAGGAATCTGCTTCAAATTACTTTCGTACGTATCAACAGTTGGTATTAGAGATCTCTCAATACCAGCAATAATAAGTTCCAAGGGTATATTGTGGAACAAAACATCATAAAAACGGAACTCGTCTTCAAGTCGGCTTAATTTTTCACTATTGTTATAAACTATTACATGTTTTGCAAAACCAGGATTTGATATACTTTCGTCTACTGACCTTATTATTTCCTGAATATAATCTCGTTCATCATATAAATAAACATATGTAGTATTTTGAACTTTTTCAATTAAATATTCTTCAACTAATCTCTTCAAAAAAGAGGCATATTTTAATTCGCTTCTCCAGTTCCTTGGATTTGTTGAGATAGTACCTGGTATTGAAGAAATTCCGTTTGCGAAAATATAGTTTAAGGTATAATGAGAAACATTAATTATTCTTTCCCTTTTATCTTTTTCTTCAATTGAAATCGGTCTGATTTGATATTTCCCTGGATTTTTTGATAGGGCTTTGAATAGTCCATTTTCTTTAGTTTCAGGATTGAAATCTATAATCATACTCCAATTTATCCTAGAAAAAATTGAGAATTGATTTTCACTTAAATTTGCAAAATTCGGTGGAACAATTAAAACATAACTGCGGTCTTTATTGAATTGATTGCAATCCAAAAAGAAATTATTCCAAATTAAACTATCATTCGATTTAATGATGGTTTTCCCATTTTCAAAATCTAAAAGAGAACTTGGGACTGAACTGTTTAAAAATGTTTTATAAAACCAATCTAATACATTCTTGTACTGCATGATACAGAGCTCTACATCATCATCACTTACTTCTTGATTTACAGAAATTGAATCATGAGAGCCTGAGTTTCCTCCCCAATGAATATCTTTTAATCTATGAAAAATAGTCTGATTGAGCCATCTTTTATCATTAACTATTTTAATCAAATCATTTAATAATATAGTTTTAATATCTCGTTTCCTTTTAGGATTAAGATTAATATCTACTTCTCCTAAGATTATTTTCTCACCGTCGACTTCTCCCATTTTATTTAGGATTATTGCACGACATATAGCTTCAGCTGCCTTCCTTAAATTATTTAATGTATTTTCTTTATTACCTCTAAAATAATCTTGTTTTGCACTTTCTGTATGTATTTTTATATTATTGATTCTATAGTCGATTTTATTTGCCATATTAATAGGTTAAATTATTATTGAGATAAGATCATATGCAATTTAATAATAAATTTCAATCAAGTATAAAAAACATATTAGTAATAATTTGTAGACTATACATTTATTCATACCAATGCTTCATTATGAAAAAAAAATACAGGAATTCCCCTATTGTTAGGTATAAATTTTAGGTAGATATTTGTATTCTAAAATTCCAACCTATTTAAAGACTATTTTAAAGCTATTTCTATTGTGAATTTGTGGCAAATTAAACTTATTCCCGGCGTGTCGTTGCAAGTACGATTTACTGAATTCAACCATGTCTGAAGTAAGATAAGAGCCCGACCGGGGAACTAAATTAACAACATCTTTATGATGATTAAGTGGCCCTTTTCGGGGCCACTTAAAGTTAATCTATGCTAAATTTGATCGCCCCTGAAAGTATCGGGAAATCTGTAAATTTAATTTATTCTTATAAAAAACCTCTATTAAAGTGTATTGAGGAAAAACTTTGGATTCGTCAAAATCATAGATGGTGGTCACCTTATGAATTTGCTATGGAATTTGGGCGTTCCTGGATTTTAGCAATAGATGAGGAAACCACAATGAAAAATCCGTATCACATATTAAAGTTTGAAAAGGATATTTTTGATGTGAATAGTGCTACTTGCACTAAAAGTCTCAGGGAAACTTTCAAGAATAAAGTAGACGCTTACTATTTGGAGGGCTGGGACCATAGGCTTAAGTCAAGTATTGAAACAAATAAATGGGTGTAAGTTATTGTCCGGTTATACTTACTGTAAACAATAACAAGCACCCATTTAGAAGCAGATGAATACTTAATCTTCTGAATCCTCCTCCAGTGCTTTTTCCATTTCTGAAAGTGCAATTTGCTCTATTTCTTCCTTGATAGTGGTGAAGTTTTTCATCACGATCATATTTGTCACATCCCGAACAATCGGGATTGGTTTATAGGCTTTTTCCTCTTTATTTACGGCATCAAAATCATTTTGAATCATACAATGAAATGCTTTAAGCGGCATAGGTTGCTGGGGAGTATCTGCCAATACACCGGCGAACTCTCCAGAACTGAAATTGGCAATTTTTGATGGTGGGACAGCTGCTTCCAGTTGTTTAGATTTACTAACGGAGGTATCAGTTCGATTAATGGAAAGACTTTGCCTGTCCTGCATAATACGACCAATTTGCTCACTTAAGCGTTTTGCTCCATCCCCTGTAACCTGGCCCGAAATAATACTACCGGCGATAGAGATAATAACTTCCGCCTGCTCCTTTCCATACTCTTTTATTAGCTGATTTATTGATTGGACTCCTAGAAGTACACATATTAAATTACTTCTCCCTGTGGAAATTGTGGTGGTTACGTCTGCTACTATTGTAGGATATTCGTCAAAAATAAGCATACTTTTTAGCTTATTTTTCTTGTTTATGATCTTCAATAAACGGTTGACATATAATGACAGAACCGCACCGTAGGTTTGAATTTTCTGCGGATTATTCCCCAAACAAAGTACTTTGGGATACTCCGGGTTGTTTATGTCCAATTTGAAATCATCCCCCGAAAGAATGTAGTATATTGATGGAGAAGATAATGTTGCCAAAGCAATTTTAGCTGAAGCTATCTGTCCTTCCAACTGTTCAATTGCACCGTTCTGGAACGCCTGAATGTATACCGTAATTAATGAGCTCACCTCTGACTGCATATTTAACAAGGTGAACATTTTACTATAGTCCAATTGGATGAATTCTATCACGTGTGGCAACGTACAGTACAAACCATCTTTGTACCTTCTAAGATACCAGATCACAGCAGTAACAAAATTTATTGCAGAATCCACGAAAAAATCGCCCTGCTTTTTTTGCCACGACCTATTCAGACCGTATAAAATAGTCTTGGCAGATTCGGATGCGTCGGTGATATCTTCCATTGTTACGGGATCTAATGGATTGCACCTATGGCTCCTGGACAAGTCATCAAAATTGATAAAATAACACCCTGATTTATTCTTATATTTATGCTTGTTCTTTAGCCAATGGTTGTATGCAATTAACGATAGATCAGGGAATTTGAAATCGTAGACCAACATGGTGTATGGATCTGGTTTATTAAGAGCCTGGGTTATAAAATGGCGAATACAAAATGCGGTCTTACCCGCTCCCGGACCGCCCTGAACGATCACACTTCGAAAAACGGCTGTGAAATTGATCCACGAATTTTTGGTCTTTCCTTTAAACCTATATTTTGCAGGAAGGTTGATCGAAAATTCATTTTCAATTAACCTTTCCTCCTGTGGGAATGTTTCATTATCCTCGTTAAAGATATCGTCAGCTAAGGCATCTCTTATGATCCGGCTTAGTAGTGTCCCCCCTGTTAAAATGAAGATGAAGCCCACTGATACGAAAACCATATATCCGATAAAGGGCGCAACCGAATGTATCTTTCCAACCAGGATAAACCAGCTCAGAAAATACAATAACAAGCCGGGAATAATATACCGGAGTGTGGTTTTGTAATTTATATGCTCGCTCTTCTTTCCTTTTGCCCCAATGAGGGAGAGGATAAGAAAGCCTAGTGCAATTAACTTGGATTTGTGAAATGTTGCATACAATCCCGTCTGCACAATGTTACCCAATACCTGATCCGAGAATGGCCAGGTAAGCCCAAATATTTTAAAAAATGGATAACAGTAATAATAAAAATGTAGTAATAAAATGAAGATGGCAATCCATCTTGTCATATCAATAATCTTCCTCAGCGCTTGTTCGTTCTCTCCTGTTGACATGATATTGTGTTTTTAAATTCAACTTATTTTTCTCTTCTTCTTACGTTTTTTCTTTCGCCATTCATAAGGCACCGATGATGCAGCAAATTCATATTGTGTGAGCAGCTCCAGCAATGATTTCTCATTATTGAAGTTTTGTTGATTGGTGTCAAACCCACGATTTAATTTATCCGGTTGACTATATGGTTTTGATGTTGTAGCTATGGATTTATGAGGGGAAATTATTGCTCCGGGTATACCCTTATCGGTTGCCAGGTGTATGCTTTCAAGTAAGGCTTTTGCACTGAATTGTTTGCCCAGAGCGCTACCATTAAACACACATTTTGTCTTCAGATCGACATAGGTAATACCATAAATTATCCCGTCCTTATTAAGTCGGGGAATGAGCCTGATACCTTCTCTATGCAATAACGCTTTAAGTTCCTGTAAGCTTTTGGGACGTTTGGATTTTAGCATAAAAGATATGCTCGTTTGTAGTCTTTTCTTGTACTGTTGCCTGGCTACATCATTTTTTACAAACAGCTTTTCGAGATTTTTAAGGGTGGGCCGATCATGAAAAAGACTGGCTTTTATTGGGGTTCCTACAGTTTCACCATCAGCGTCCAGTACCCGATATTGCAATCCATTGAAACGATATAAACGGCTTCCCTCCTCACCTCTTTCCGCATGGACGTTGTAAAGATTTAGCACTGCATTCAGTTCCGGCAAGGATGTAAATTTAAAGTTTGCCAGTACCTCCGCCAGAACATTTCCAATAGCCCTTTTGGTGTAAATTTTACCATACCGCACCTTTTTTGCGTCTACAGGTTTGAGAGAAAATAAATCCTTTTTATGATCCTCCGCTTTTACTAATCCATACTTTTTCTCCAGCTCAATACGGGCCGGTTCCGATTTTAAAATTCCCAGATGATGTAAAGAAATCCTGTCTGCATTCAGCGTAACATTTGTAGTTACGATATGACAATGGTCATGGCCCGCATCGTTATGCCTATAAATAAGATAGGGTTGATCACCAAACCCGATCCTCTCCATATAATCCCTGGCGATACTCTCCATTTTTTCATTGGAAAGCTGCTCATCAGGGGAAAAATTGAGCGAAATATGGACGCTATTTACTGCTACATCTGGTCGTAAGGCAGCCACTTTTTCCAACATCTTTAACCTCAAATATGTATGAGATTCAACCCCAAATGGAAAATTTTCCATGGATAATAGTTTGGCTACTCCTTCTCCAATTTTGTTCTCATTGTATTGGAATGCTCTTCGTAAAGACTTCCCTGGCTTGATTATCGCAACCATTTTTGGGATGTCTTTTTTACGTATTCACTAATTGTTTCTATATGCAAATTGAGTATTTTCTTCTCCTTTTCATACAGATTGATCCATGCTTTTAATTCCGCTTTAGTATCAGAAATATGCAGCTTGTGAACCATTTGATTGTAATTATTGGCTATACCATTAAGGTCTTTTTGCATACGGATCAGTACGAAAATTATCTCCTGTAACGAAGCATCACGTACCTCCGCAATCATCGGTTTGCCTAGGAGAATTTTGCGTACGTAAACGCTTAGTTTACGTTCTGTGGTTTGCTTAAATTGTTTTTGAATGGCCGCATATTCTGGTTCAGATACGCGCACTGTAAGCCATTTTAGCCTGTTGTTTTTTTCTTCTTTCATCACTTTATCGTTTTCACTGTTTATTCTTCAACATGCCTTTAGGCAAATACCCACGAGTTCCGAGTCAGGGTATAAAAATCCCGAATGTGCAACATCGGTTCATCTTGCCGTTTCCGGCAGGTGCAGGGAAACCCCTTAATCTTAATTTATCCCAGATCATAAATTTGGATAGATCAAGCCTATTATATTGGTAATATTGTTATTTGAGTTTGGTGCTGTAACCAGGACGACATAAAAAGGCATTTATGTCTTCGTAATTTTCAAATAAGCTACGCTTATCTTCTGCCCCTGGGATTAGGGATTTAATTTCTTCAGTATTTCTATCTCCGGGTTCATTATTGTCAAGATATAAATGAACGTTAGAATAGTTTTTCATCTGCTCGATAGATACTGTTACAAATGATAAACTGTTAAGAATAAGAAAATCAAAATCAATTGGCATATCGGATGCTTTCATGATCGTAATAAAAGACAGGAAGTCCATAAATCCTTCGAATACGCATAAGGTATCGAATGAATTTTTAACATGCGTAAAAAACTTAGGAGAACTGCTGCCCTTGAAATGGGCAGACCTCAATTCGTAACCACCGGCATCGGTCTGAAAGCCGAGGGCATAAAATGTCTTTCCGCCATTGGTATAGGTAACTTCTTTAAGAAATTGTTTGGCAATTGAAATGGGAATGCGTCTTTTGGAAATATATGTAAGTAAACCTGGAGCTGTCAGGTCTTTTACTTCTAAAACCTCAATCTTTGGAGCTTCTTTTTCTTTACTATTACTTGGCTGAATAAACTTGGTTACAGGAAATTCATCATTTGCTACTAATGCTAAGAATTCGCCAATTGTACTGTTATTGTATTTAATACCAAAATCAATCAGGCTTCCTCCTTTGCCTTCTCCAAAATCATACCACCGGTTGATGCGCCTGTTCACTTTAAAGGATGGGGTACCCTCATCCCTGAAAGGAGAATAATACCAATAGTCATTCCCCCGGATTTTGGCGGGTTCATAGCCGAGTTTTGCGAGGTAGGAAACCATGTCAATTTCCCGAACCTGTTCGCAGGTCATTTTTTGTTTCTTTTCCATACTACAATGATTTAAAATTTATCCACTTCACTTGAAACAATGTGATACAAAGTTACAATGCAATTTTTTTGAAAACGATCTTAGCTAAATTCTAGCTAAGTAAAATTCAAGCACAATACTGAACTTTGTAAAAAAGAAATATCGTTATGGAAGTGAAGGATTTGAAATGGGTTTACGATACAGTATTGTCGGGACCTGGGATGGACGAGACCGTAAAACTAAATTTTAGCGCAAGCAGAAAACTGATCTTGCTGCTTACAGAAGTGATCCTGATCGGAACAACTATTAAAGGAAATGCTCTTTTGGAAAGTATTGACAAAGAACTGATCAAGGAGCTTGACGCACTTCGGACAGACTTTTTGGAAAAAGCAAAGTTGAGCAAGCTAAATAACCAGCTAAAAGCCCTGGTCTAAATTTAAGGAAGCAATTTGCTTCCTTTTTTTGTAACTATCCCGAATGAATTAAAATTCCCGTTCAGCGGAAAAATCAGCAGATTCAGTAAGAGATTTAGCAGGTTCAGCTTTTTCAACCCCTCTCAATAGCTGTTATCGGGCAATCCATACCTATTTTTGATGATATCGTTCCCGCTACATTAAAGAGAAGCCAACAGCCAAAATTGTATAAGCCATTTACTTTCCCGTTAAATGAATTATCGTATTTATAATAAGAGCTATGCGAACCTATGTTTTGATATATGAGTTATTTCCTCCATAGTTGAAGGGCATTGGTAGCTTGATGCTATCTGGGGTGAATTATATTATCTAATTCAAATTTACAAATCATGAAAAGAAAGTATTTTATGCTGGCTATCACCGTATTGATAGCGGCAACAGGTTGTCATAAACCTCTTCAGGACAACCAAATCGAAAATGACCAGCTTGCTAAAAAAGCTGGTTTGAAAAATATAACAGTAGACTGTACACCGATCACCTTATCGGGCAGCATTACTAGCAATACAACCTTACTGACAGGGAAGACTTACTTGCTTGACGGCATCGTAGATGTCAAGGGGGCAACATTAACTATCCAGCCTGGTACCCTGATCTTAGGTAAGTCGTCGGTAGAGTCTGCGCTCGTCATCGACAAAACAGGACAGATCAATGCTGTGGGAACCGCGACAAGCCCGATTGTGTTTACAAGCGACAAAGCCCCTGGTTCACGGACTGCAGGCGACTGGTTGGGTGTATTTGTGTTTGGCAATGCGCCAAACAACCAATCCAATTCTCTTGCGTTTACTCTAGGCAGCAATAGTTATACCGCAGGGGGAACAACATCTGCCAGTAGCGCGGGCAGCCTCCAGTTTGTTCAGATCCATTTCGCGGGTAAAGGAAATTCCGCAGGTGACAGGCTGACCCAAAGTGCATTAGTTATGGCTAGTGTTGGCAGCGGCATGACGATCCGTAATATCCAACTTACCAATTCCAAATATGATGGCCTTGGCGTTTATGGTGGCCTTGTTGGCGTGAAGGAAGTTTTCAGCTACAAATCTGGACGTATTGAGTTCCCAATTAGCCAGGGCTATAGAGGAAACATGCAATCCTTGTTCGGCTACAAGGATAACGTAAGCACTACAACGACTAATTTACCAGTGATGGATATAACAAATAACCTCGTGGGTAGTGACAACGCCCCTTATACCTATCCTACAATATCAAATGCAAGTTTATTGGGAGGTACCTATTGCAGTGGCAGTGATGCCGATTACGACCGCGGGATTGAAATCCGACTAAATGGAAATGCGCAAATCTATAACTCTGTGATAGAGGGCTTCCCTCAACATGCATTGTATCTAAATGGGGCAAATATTATTACTAAGACAAAAGCTACTACAGACCGATTGATCTTCTCATTTAGTTCATTTCGAAATTCAGGAGTTAATCCATACGCGAGTAATCCTGGTAATTGGCAATTGGCGGGTGGATGTGTAGATGTTCCAAATGGCAAGCTCACAATGCAGGACTGGATAGATGGATCAACTTCACTCTGTGGGCAATCAGGTAATCAACTTACACTCATTGCAACCGGATATGATAATAGCACACTTTGCGGAAATAAATGCAGTTCGTTTCCACATCTTTATTTAGATGAAATGACTACTGACCTTGATGCGCCTGACTATGGTATCCTATCGGGCTTTTTTGATCAACCCGATTATAGGGGAGCATTGCAGTCCTCTGCTAATACCTGGCTGACAAGCGGATGGATTGACTTCTGCTCGCTGACAAGAGATTATTGCCAATAAAATAAATTAGGCAGCTTCCTGGAAAGGGTGCTGCCTATCATTCACCATAGAAGTGATCATGAAAAAGTATTACTTTATCGTAACAAATGCAATTCCCCTTTCAGATTAGTTTGTGTTCTATCAGGCATGCTCAGCAATATAGTATAATAGTAAACTCCGGCATCGCATGCTACACCGTTAAAATTTCCATCCCAACCGTTGTTGTTTTCTTTATAAAGGTATACTGCCTGACCATATCGGTTATAGATATCAAACTTTAAAATCTTCCAATTTCCTTGGGGAATTGAGAAAACATCATTTTTGCCATCGCTATTCGGGGTAAAGGCATTGGGTAAAACGATATGGTTATTATAATCCACCTGTACATCAACAAATGCCGTATCCTGGCATCCATATTCATTCCTGCCAACTACAGTATATTTTGTACGCTCTTCGGGTTTTGCGATAACCTCGGTGCTGGAGTGAACATTTAAAGAGCTGGCCGGAGTCCAGGAATAATTCATCCCCCCACTGGCGGTTAGTAAAATCCCTTCCCCAAAACTGATGTTTGCACTTGGCGGCTCTATTGATATATCTGGAGCAGGATAGGCTGTTAGCTGCACGGTGATTGTGGTATCACAACTACCATCCATGGAAATCTTAACTTTATAACCACCTTCATCCAAATTTGTCGTTTCATGGTAGCTTTTATTGGCACCTGCATAAGTCTTACCTCCAAAGGGGGTATAAACTTCCATATCAAACTTATCTCCCATTTGACTTCCTGCTTTTAAAATAATCAGCCCGGGACAGCCATACTGCACCTGCAATATTTTAGGCATCTTACTGAACCGGACATCAAAGCTGTCCACGTAGGTAATACACTCCCTGTTATATCTCACCCAATACCTTCCTGTTTCGGTTATTGTTATGGCTGAGTCGGCCGAACCTGTGCTCCACTCAATACAGGAAACATTAGAAGGCGCTTTTAAAACCGTATCACTTTTAAAGCAGGCATTAACAAGCAACGGCGTGGTTGTAATAGTATCCAAAGACCCTGTCGGTGGCAAGACCATTTCATAAGGAAAGTTAGTTCTACCACTAGATATACTCATTCCATTGACTGTATTGTAGATGGCATTGATGCTGGGATTGCAGGCTATCCCCGGTAAATTAGGTTGCCGGATCAAATGAATGGCCATACCAACACCCCCGCCAGGACATACCTGTTCCTGACCATTAGTTAAATACAGCCTTCCGTCTTTCCCTAATCTCATAGCTCCCATGAAAGTTATTTGAGGAGGACAAAAGGGCCCCCATCGTAGCGCTATAGGGTTGGACAGAACCAACGTTTTACTGTTCACTATATCAGTAGTATTTCCAGCCATTAAATCAAACTGGTAAACATTGTGATCCGTTTGCCAATATGGCTGATTAGGATATGATGCTGGAAGATTGTAAAGCGCATATAGCTTTGAATTGTCCGGAGAGAAGGCAAGTCCATAAATCACATTTCCACTTTCAAATAATTTATCTTCACTAACCTTACCCGAACATTTATCCAAATGAAAAAGTTCTATTCCGCCTTGGTAATTAAAAAGGTCATTTTTAGCGACTGGGATGCCCAGCATTTTACCATTTGGAGAAACGACCAGCTCATGAGTATCATATTCCCCTAGCTGCATCTGGCCAGCGACTGAAACTACCGGATTGGTCGATAAGCCATTTTGGTCAACTTTAAAGGCCAAAAATTGGTTATAGATCTTGTGACGAGTTACCAGCCAGATACCATCACATCCCTGTATAGCCGCCAATAGACTTCCATGTATTGAATTGTAGGCGTAATGTAGTACATTCTTTTGCCCCGGCACGATATTCCCTTTCCCATTGTTCAATGTCATATCAAACAGGCAATAGATCAGTCCCCCATTTCTTACATAAAAAATGTAGTATTGATTTGGATTGCCGGGGTGCGGAATAACCATTGGCCGGTCATAAGCCATATCCGATTCCGATAAGAACTCCGTACCCTGAATAGGCTCTTCATCCCGATCAAAAAGGCATGGTGCCGGTATACTATAGCCCATCCCCATATAATTTGCAATAGCGGTATATTTTTTGACTATGAAGAGCAGTTCTCCATTTGCATTGCAAACCGCCTGTGAAAAATCATATTTATTTTCGCTCCGGGGCATAAAGGTCTGTGAAGTATTGGACATCAAAGTTCCGTTTAGGTACCTATCGTCCAGCAATAATGGCGGATTGTGGTTAAAGTTTAATGAATAGTTTCTGCCAAAGGTCCAGATGTTATTTTCACCCTGGCCGTATAATCTAGCCAGGCTACTTAATAGCAAGGCTATCATGATCGAACATAATTTATACTTTTTCATGATACTTAAATTTAGATGGTTATTATTCTGTTTTGACCATAAAAGCAGCACCTAAATACTCCTTCGTTTTATGGTCAAACATTTTGAAATAAAAATTACCGGCTGGCAGTGCAGATAAATCCAGGCTGGTATTTGTTTTAATATTAGTTTTTGTCAGCATAATTCTTCCTGATATATCCACCACTACAATATTTAATTGCACCTTAGTTTCAACATAGGCTTTTGTGCTGAATGGGTTTGGATAGATGCGGGTACCATTTTGCTTAAGCAGGTTGTCCACCGAAACCATATCGTTAATGACAATTTCGTTTGATAATCCTATGCAACCATTATCCCCCTGCACCTGTAAGGTATATGTACCGTTCTCCGAAGCGATATGAGTAGGATTAGTTGCTCCGCTTATTGGATTGCCATCCAATAGCCATTGGTATGAAATAAAGCTCTGAGCAACGCTTAAAATGTTTCCATTACGGTCAATGCTGGGTTGTGGAGCAGGCTTAGCGGTTACCGCCAGGGAAATGGTATCACTGGCGCCACAAGCATTCAAAGCTATTACTTTGATGATACCATTTGCAGAACCGACAATGACATTGATCGTATCGCTACTGCTTGTCCCTGTCCAGCCTGTAGGAATTATCCAGGAATAGGAGTCGGCACCGTTTATGGAAGGAACTGTATATTGTTGCCCTGAATTTTCGCAAACCTCGTTACTACCTATGATCTGCGTAGGTGTCGGTGGAAGATCACACATTTTAACTTTTATGATCCAACCATCCCTATTACCGCCAAAGATTGTCTGATGTGCTCCTGATGTACTCAATCCCGCAGGGCTCAATGTTTCTCCACCCAGAAAAATATCACCGAATTCATCAATAGCAATTGCCCTAATTACTTCAGTCGCATCTCCACCAAGGTAAGTTGCCCATAATCTTTGTCCCGCTGGGGAGAAGGTTGCTAACACCCCCTCACTAAGGGAATTGTTATAGATTGGAGTTATTCCGTCCGCGGTAGTTATATTACTGGAACTGTTTGAATTTCCAGTGAAATAGAGTTTATTGTCAGAAAATAAAATTGCATAACTTCTTTCTCCATCTGCTCCTCCGTAATAGGTGCTCCAGTTCATAGAGCCATCAGGATTAAGCTTGACCATACAGGCATCGAATTCTGTTGTTCCACCAATAGTCGTTTGATGCGCGCCAGGAGTCGCAATATCAGAATCACTATCTGTCATTCCCGAACAATAGATCGCATTTGTACTGTCCGTTGTGACGGAGTATAAAAAATCATTGCCGCTTCCGCCATAATACGTACCCCATAATCTTTGCCCGCTCGAATCTAATTTTGCTATAAAACCGTCTATGTTACCGTTTCCTATTTCCAAATATGCATTAACTGTTGATAACCCTATAGGACTTTGGGTATGGCCCACGACGATCAGGTTACCTGATGTATCCGTTGTAATGCTGTTTATATTATCGGTTAAATTCGAACCGTAATATGTAGACCAGAGTAAGCTACCCTGGTTGTTGAATTTAGCAATAAATCCATCATCACTTCCTGATTTTGTTAATTGAAAAGCCGAGGGTGTGGCAATACCTGTGGAACTGTTGGTATTTCCAGTCATATAGATATTATTATACCTGTCTATACACATGCTAAATCCTACACTGCCTTCATTAAAATTACCGCCAAAGTAGGTTGACCAGACAGGTGTACCGGAAGTATCCATTTTTAACAAGAAGGCATCATAACCTGATATATTTCCTGCTTTTGTGGGTTGATGACTACCTGGCGTTGCAATTCCTGTTGTGCTATTTGTCCGGCCTGCCACAAAAAGGTATCCGGCGGTATCAAAAGCTAATGATATTCCTATATCGACCGCTGCTCCACCGTAATAGGTTGACCAGACACAAGTGCCATTGGAAGCAAATTTAGCAATGAAGGCATCTGCACCACTGGAATTATTACCTCCTTGAAAAGTGGAAAGGTGTGCGCCTGTTGTAGCAATATTTGAAGTACTGTTGGTAGAGCCAACGATATAGACATATCCGTCTTTGCCTATCTTTGTATCCCTGATATCGTCATATTCGCTACCGCCCAAATAAGTGCTCCAGTCTATTACAGGGTCGATGACTATAGTATTTTTACTAATGTAATTTCCGGTTTTAAAGGTTAGCACGTTTCCATTTAACAAATAGGAAGAATTGATTTTTTTACCTGATACCTTGTCGAAAGTGTAGGGTGCAGGTTCGGTAATCGTACCATAGCCGGTGCTTGCAATCAAATCCCCATTACGGTCAATTTTAAGGCTATTTGCGCCCATATATTCCAATTTGATATCAGATGCCTTACCACCTGGTTTTACCACGAAATCATGCTCTAATTTGCCTTGCTCGTTGAAGTAGAAGACCCAATCTATATTAGGGTAGATATCGTGATAAACAATCATTTCATAAGCGCTTGCCACTCCTTTGATACTAGCAAGTTGGTACTGTTCTTTAAAAGCGGTGGGTTTGTCCTTGCTTATCCTGGCATCAGGGTTTGCTCCGATCAGCTTCACGTCCATGCGGTAAAGTTCATTCCTGTCGGCGAACTGGTAATGGATTCCTGCTTTGGAAAGAAAAATATTCAGACCATTTCCGGCGGCGTACTTTGCTACAATGTCCGGACGGGCATTATTATATTGATCGGTGACCTGCCCGATATTTTCGATAAAGCTATGCTTAGCGTACGCACCTATAATGGATGCCGTCAAAAGTAAAAGAGTCAAAAATGCTCTTTTGATTACATGAGTTTTCATAATATAAAATTTAAAAGGGTTAATAATCTGGTTTGGTGTAGGTTAACACATACAAACTAAATTGATATTTAAGAATTGAACAATTCTATTTTTTATCAATTGCGGAATGATAAAATTGATAAATAAGGGTTAATTTTAGATTTAAATAAGGATTATGTACAGGAAAAAAAATGATCTGGAAAACCTCATCCAAAGTCTGACAAATGGTGAAAAACGTTTTATTACCAAAGCTTTCCAAAAATCCAAAGAAGGTTCACTACATGTATCATTGTATGATAAATTGCAGAAACCAAAAAGCGGAATAATAAACCATGAAAATGAAATTAAGGGAACAGTATTGTCGGATAACAATAGATTCCTATACAAAATAATTTTAAAACACCTAAAGCTGTTTAATGCTCAATTATCCCCGGATATTATTATACAAAATCACCTGGCTGAGGTCGAGATACTTTATAACCACAGCTTATCAGACCAGGCCATTCTCATACTTTTAAAAGCAAAACAGATTGCTATAAAGAATGAGAAATTTGGCCTATACCTGCAAATCCTATCCTGGGAGCAAAGACTAAGTATTGTATTAGACCAACCCTACCGCTCACTGGATGCTATCCGACTTGAAGAAGAGGATATCCTGATAAAAAATGCACAGATCAATGACTTGCTGGGATTTTATAACCAGATTTTTTTGATCAAAAAGCAACATGGATTTGCCAAGGGGCCTGTAAAAGACACCCTGGAAAGCTTGATCCTATATAACCCGAACTTCCCCAAACTGGAAGACTGCCAAAGTAATAAAGCCATATATTACCATAACCTGATTTTTTCCATCTATAGCTGGATGATCTTTGATCATGCTAAGGCATATGAGTATAGCAAAATGCTGCTTAATGCTGACAGCCAGAATATCCTTCCATCGGATTATTTGACTGGAATATTTGAACATATCACCTCTTCGGTTTGTATTGCAAAATTTACTGACGCATTGCATGGTATCCAATTGGCCCAGGCGTTTATGGAAGAGTATAAACTCAATCAAAGCGACCGGTACAGGCAGCTATTCTTTGCGTATGAAGCTACCTATAGACTTATAATCTACAGCTATATGGGTAAGCGAACTCAACTAGCTGAAGTTATAACTCATGCCGAAAACTGGCTGGAAACTTACGCTGATGTATTACCCATAGAACGTAAACAAGTAGTAATTGGTAATATTATGAATGCTTACATTGCTATTGGCAACCTTGATAAAGCCTGGATCGTATGGAATCAACTTTTCAATAAACAATCAGAGTCTGTACGTTTAGACATTTATGCCGATCTATATTTATTCCGTATATTTTTTTATTTGCAGACCCCAATTTATGACCTCGTTGCTTCCGCAGCGGCATCGGCGCTACGCTTCTATCGAAAGACCGAAGAAAACAAGTCAAAATTTCAACTGGAGTCTTCGTTAACCCAGCTATTTACTCGGGATGTTGATTATAACGATCCAAAAATCCTCAATCCGCTTTTACATCAGGTTCGTTGTCTTTTGAACGATTACATTTCAGAAGTTCGCGGAACATTAAACTTTCAGGAGCATTACACCCGGTATATCATTTGGGCAAATGCCATTGAAAAGAAAATCCCTTACTGGCAGGCAGCAAGGGATTGGTACAAGCAACATTCGAATCTTCGGGATTGAGCCAGGCCATTTTAAGCGATCAATTTTTTAGTTTTTAAAAGTTTATCAATGTCACTATTTACATCAGCTATTCTTTCCGCGACTCGTTTCTGTCTGATCTTAGCAATTTCTCCCTGTTCTGCTTCAATTGCTTTAACGTCCATTCCGGCATCAACAGCTAGATTATATAGAAAGTGGCTTGTTGCAAAATCGGGGTTCTTACTTTCGGACAGCCCTGACAATACCGAACGGATCAGGAAAGCAAATTGCTTGTCCGTAAGTTTAGCCACTGCCTGATACTTTTTAACTTTATCCAACATAGAGAAGCTATCTGTTTTTGGGAATAGCGCTTTGAGTACATCCTGTTTTATACCATAGGGAAGACATTCCATAATAATCCATCTTGCAGCCACCTGGTCAGCTTTGGTTATAGCTGCTGTATTCTTTAAATTACTAAATTCAGCTTTAAAGGATTCATGCAATTTTGCAAAGATCTTGATCTCATCAAGTTCCTTGTCCCTTTTCTCCTTTTTTTCCAGACGTTCAATTTCCTGTTGCAGCAATTCGGGAGTAGCGGTACCATTCTTCTTTGCTTCCTGTACTTCTTTCGCTGTTACTCCAATTGAATTCCCTGTACTTTTACTCTTAGCAACATAATAATAGAAAAGTTTAGCAGTGTTATTATTAATACGAAGACCTTTTTTAACATCACCGTTTTCTAATAAAAATTTGAAATCCTTCAGTTTTGATTTATGCGCTGTAACTGCCTGTGTATACGCCTGATTATCCAGTTTCTTGTCTACTATAAAGGCTTCCTTCTTTGGATTTGTCGGCATGTCACAGGGATCAAGGTCATAATATTCTTTACAGGGTAATTCCTGCAGATCAGGGAACTTCTCCAGTGCTGCCGCTTCTATGTCTGAAAGCCTGTAGGATGTCGCCAAAATTTCAATTCTCTCGGATTGCAAAATAGCTGCTATTGAATTTTCAAGTGAGATGTTACACTTTGACCAAAAGCACTGTTTATTGCTACAAATCGATGATTTTTCCATATCAGGAAACAAACTGTTTAATGTAGCAGAATTATAAGGACAATCGGTACAAGCGCCTGCTTTCTCAATCAGATTTTTGTCCTTGGTATCAAAAGGTGCTTTAACCAGGTTTTGCTTATACTGATTAAGCAAATTGGAAATTCCGCCTAGCCTAAAATCCTCGTCTTTCCAATCCTTACAATGATTTTCAAAGAAATCTGTTTGAGAATCAGGATCGAGCCCAGCCAATTCTATAGCTGCCTGCATGTTCAAAACATTATTCATAAACATCTCTTTAAAATCCTGATTTAGTTCTGACAGCTTAATCCTGTTATAGATCAAACCTTTTGACTTACCGAGACGAAGAGAAATTTCTTCGATACTGTAACCAATGTCCATCATCATTCGGATTGCCTGCGCTTCATCCAAAGGGTGCGGATTTTCCCGGCTCATGTTCTCGTCGAGCTGAATTTCCAGCACCTGTTCATCGGTCAGTTCAACGATCTTCGCCGGAACATCAGGTAAGTCCGCAAGGTGAGCCGCCTTTAAACGTCTTTCACCAACTACAAGTTCATAGACATCTTTTCCTATGGGGCGAACAATCAAAGAGGACAATATGCCATGTTGCTTTAATTGTTCTGCAAAATCCTGAAGCGATTTTTCTTCATAGAACTTTCTATAATTTTTTGGATTCAGCCTGATCTTTGAAATTGGAACCTGGCTCAGTGTACCTTTACCGATAATTTCTGAAATTACCTGTTTGGTATTCAGGGGATTTTTTACTGAAGTATTCATAATACTAAATTTTAAAATGTCAGGATAAAAGAAAGCTCCAACCTTTTCAGGCTGAAGCTTTTCTTATATTGATAGATTTAATTTAAGGCAATACGATATCTGCCTCAATTTCAGTTAATCTTGATTCACACTTTTCCTTTATGAATTGTGTGACAGCATCAATTACAACCGGGTTATTGGTCTTGAACTGATTGTGGTTATCATCTTCTATCTTAAGACTACAACCGGTAAAGTGACCTCCACCTAATTCGTCTTCATCTTTCTCGGTTTCGATAACAAAATTTTCCAGTTTCTCAACCGTTTCCAATAATCTTCTGCGCTGTCGCATTTTTGTTTGTAAGTTAGAGAGCACCTCCAAAGTTGCTTCGAGATTATACACAGGTTTTTCTTTTTTAATTTGTTGTTTCAAATCTGCTTTTTCTTTCGCTGCATCTACTGCTTTCTGTACTGGAGCTTTTGTTGTTTTTGAGCTGCTTGTCTTATTTTCGGTACCGGATGCGTTGTCAGTTACTTTACTTGCTTCTGCTTTCATAATTTAATTTTTTTAATGATATAATTTTTGTGAAATAAAAAACGGATGATCTTTTGGCGGTGGTCTAATTCGCATGCTATTTATCATTGCCAAATGTTTAAAGGGTTATTGGATTGTCTTCAATAAAGCATTGAGCTTTGCTTTTACCGCTTTTGCGATTGGTCCACGCCAGGTCTGTGCATTTGCCAGAAAGTAGTTAACAATAGAAGCGGCACTATCTTCGAAATAGTAATCGGTAATATTGTTGATAGACTCCATTGCCTCCAGGTATGGATCAGCTCCGATGTAGACTTTCTCCCAATCGGAACGAATGATATAGGCAATCATGGCAATATCATCTGGAATTACTTGTATGGTTTCCATAATATTAAATTTTGATTGAATAAATCGTTGTCGAATCCCTTCTAAGGCTTATAGTCTTTCCTGATAGATAGGATCAATAGAGGCTCATGGGTTCTATAATGGGACTCTTCCTTAAATAGAAATTGTCCGAACGACCTGAGCAAATCTAATTGTACCAACTGCATCGGTTGGCTCCAATACACAGAAACCCAATGGTAGCTGTTTTCAAAAGCCAGCCCGGTTTTTTCAGCAACAGATTCAATTAAGCCTTCCGGTAGTCCTTCTTTGATAATCATTACTTCTGGCAGATGTTCCTGGTATGGTTTTCCAAGTTCGTCGAATTTTATGATGGTCTCCCCTTGCTCTTTAAGCTTTTGCTTTCTTAATCGTTCCACCTGGGGAATGCCGGAAAGGTCAGTACCCACTTTGGTTTTCCAGACCCGGCATTTCATATTTGCATAAATGGCAGAACCAGCGCACAGATAACCTTTATGGCAGAACCAGATCGGTAATACAAATTTTTCATTTGTAGGAAAAATATCTGAAAAGGAAATTCCTGTATCTAGTCCACCTGAGTACGATAAATATCCATTGTTAGACAAACTGAATGAACCGGATTCACATGTTTGCCCTTTAGTTCCATAAATGCTACAGAAGTACACGACCTGACCATCGGGTAGAAAAATACAATCTCCGACGACCGGGGTATTGACCTTTTCAACACGGCTTATGTATTTCTTTGTAAATTCTTTAAGCAGTCTTAGGTCCTCATTTACCTTTTGCATATCTACTTGAAAATCTGGCCAGGCTACATAATTTGGATTATCTGTATTGCATGCGGCCAACTGCAATTCATCGTTAATTAATTGCTTTCTTTCGTTAAATTTCATAATTGGTAATTTTTGATATTGTGTCAAATGTGATTTACGGAAAACAAAAAAGAGTCTGTATCATAATTCGATTTTGGTGAACCTTTGCCAAATTAAATTTTAAGCAACTGATTTTTTTTACTAAAAGGGGCATTTTTCAACGTGAAAAATGCCCCTTTTTTTCTTTTTAAAGAGTGATCTTAAGCTGACGACCAAATTTTATATGTTACAATCAACTTCGATTTTACTTTTGATACAGCCTCCTTGTTCATCATTTTGGTAAACCTTTAATCGAAAACCCTATTGACTGTGTTGTCCATAGGGTTGAATTCCACCTGGTTATAGCTTCTCAGCATTGAGCCTGCTTCAAATACCATCCGATCATGTTCATCATGCGTTAATACGCCAGTCCCTTTTAGTAATATCCGGATATGGTCATCTGTTCTTTCATATTCCATACCGGCAGGGGCATCTAATACATGCTTGTGGCCGATCGTTTCTCCTTCTCCGAGCACAAGTCTCTTTACATTTTTTTCTTTCATGATTATTTATTTTTATGTTTCAGAATACATTAGGTGCAGGTATAGCTCTTTATTAAGATGATAAGGTGTTACACTTTGCGAGTTTTCAGATTCGACGGCGACAATAATATCTCCTTGTCTATAGATCTTTTCAGGATAGCTCAAATCCAGTCTTATTGTCCAGGCAATGGCCCGGATTGCATCAGGCTTGTGCGCCTTAGTTTTCCATGAAGGAGCCCCCAATGCAATTTCTTCGGGAATGTATATCCAATATTCCCTGGCTGTTGTTGTACACCAGCATCTCACGGCATATACAGGAACCGGTTTATTCCAGCTCTCTGCAGGAAAAACAAAAAGCTTTTCTCCTGGGATTTTATAAAGTTCATAAGTATCATTGAACTTATATTGATAAGGCTTATTGTTTTCGTCCCAACGCATTCTTATTTTTTGCACCTCCTGCCTGTCCAATAATTCAGGGTTTAGCTGAGCGAATAATTTGCTTATACCAATGCAGTCAAACATCACCCTGCGTTTTTCCATGTTCTTTTCTTTTAATGCTTCCCCAATAGTAATGGGTTCGATAGTATTCCAACACTCTTCAACGAATACACCAAGCTCTGCGAGACCAATGTGTTTGATAACATCTCTTTTAAAATGTTTTATGGTTTCAAATTTAGCCTTCCAGTAACGTAATGCTTCTGAAAGCTCAAAACCACCAAGATTGCAGACAAAGTATTCTGCATTTGCAAATTGTAAAAGTTCCATAAATAGAAGTTTAATTAATGAGACAAATGGTTATAGGTTTCTGCTCATTCTTGTTTAAGCTATAGGTTAATTCAGTCATGATATATACCAGTTCATTCCCTACTTCCTGCAATTGCGAGCGCTCAATAATCAATTCGTCCCAGGTAGTTTCGAAACTATTTAAAGCTTCGATTTCTTTTTGAAGATCTTTTACAAATATTTCTGCCGCCATTTTTTCAAATTTTTCATAGCAATCCAATCTAGGGCCGTTGGTGATCAAACAATCAATGTCCACTTGAACTGTAGTATTATCATCATCAATTTCATAGTTTAGTCTAATTGAGTCAAACCAAAGTGACTGAGGAAACCTGATTTGAATATTGAAAGGGTGTATATCGCTTTCCGAATGAGAATAATTATCTATCCCTATAAAGCTTTTTTTATCGGGATCATAGATTGCTTCACCACTTGTTGAAAAATCTCCATCAAAAGAACCATAACCGAGTACAGTGTATGCAAAAGATATAATAGCAGCAACATCTTGATCTGCGTCTAATAGTTCTATCTCATTTAATATCAGCTCGATATAACCGGAATCATTACCACCATCCCAGGTAATTTTTAGCTCATTGCCGTTTTTAACATGCTTATCGCAGAAATCGATTGTTTCCTTCGTTATTTTACTTTCCATAATGATGCATTTTTTGCTGTTCATTAATTTTTTGCAATAGGAGTTTGTCCCTTCGGCGTGGGTTGTTGAACCAGTGTATATTTTCTTCCTGGACTTCAAAGCGAATACATCTAAGCCAATCTTGTAAAGAAGCTACGTGACCGTTATGATCTTCCCGACAATGCTCATAGAGGATATCTCTGACAGAAAGCATATTCCCTGTCTTTGTATTGGGGATCACATCCCCTATGAACCCTGTCAAAATCTGGATAAACCAGGTATTATGTGAAAACATCCTGTGTTGACTGGTTGGAAAGAAGAACTTAGAGCTGTCCATGAGTTGATGCAACTTTAAAGTATCTTCCACATTACAATTGAATTTTTCAGCACTGAGCAGTGCATGATCATAATAATGCATAGTACAAAGTTTTTAGTGTTTCGATCTTCCGGATCTCATCAGTGACAGCAACATACTGTCATACACTATTTTAGCCAGGTAGCGCACAATCAGGACAAGTCAACTGATCCGCTTTCTCTCGCCGAGGCTCTTACTAAGCTATTTACTGTTCAGGAAGTCCATTTACCTCGTGTCTATGCTGGAACGACTCGACTTCTAAGCCATCCGTCATTGCATTTTATCAGTAAGCTGTCCTGGGCCTACCCATTTTCGCTTAACCGTGAAAGGAATCATACGCCGTGGATGGGGTCCGGGGGAAGTTTCAAGTAAAAAAAATTGTACCCGCAGGGTGCTATTTTTTTTACTTGAACCGCTTGCGGCCTGACTTTCAACGGACAACAGACGCGACGTACCTTTGCACGGGTAAGCAGGGAATGGGTACGCCTGTAACAGTTTTTCCCTTCCTTTTTTCATCAGCCTCGTCTTCAATAGTCATAAATTGATCATGTCTGAACGACATGCCAATAGTCATAGCCAATCCTAAGGAGTCTGCTAGAGAAAAAAAGAAAACCGGAATAGAATGCTATATCCGGTCTGGTTGGTTTTGGTTTTAAAGAATATGGGAGTGCTGTTTAAATTCTAGAAAGTACTGTTCCGCCTGATCCAGATTACTAAAAGAAGTTAGTTCTTTGACTAGCTTTGAAACCGTTTGGTAAGGTACAAATGGGGATAGATTATATTCATGGGATTTCCCGTTCTTCTGAATAATGACACGATATGGTTTGGTCATGTCTTTTCTAAGTTGCTGCGCTTTCAATCCGAATAAGACATTTTCAGTTTGTTTATATGCTTCAAGCTGCCGTAACATTTCAGCATATCTGCCATATCGTTTTAAGGGAGAACTGATCTTTGTTTTTTTAGGTTTTATCTTCCTGATTCGAAGATCATCAATGAATTGGGTATAAGCATAGCCCGGTATTTCAAATTGCATAATAGCAAAGGCAAAAAGAGGCATTTTTTTAAATAATCGCCTTGCTTTTCTTATCCGTCGGATACCCGCTAAACGTTCAGGGGAAAATGGCTTACTCATCTGATAAAAACAATAAAGGCAAGCAGCACAATCGCTACTTGCCTGAGTGAATAATTGAAATAAGGTTCTATATCTTCAAATAGATAGTTGAGTAAGGTACCCCTCTCTTCTTAAGTTCTTCGACAAGAACAATTGCTTTATCCCTGATTTTCCATTCGGGGGGATTGGCAACCTTACTGGCATGATAGGCATGCATTGCATAACCCCAGGTTTGCTCTCTTCGGGGTTTCCTGATAGCTTCATAATATTTGTTATCGTAAACTGCTAATTTTTTAAGCAGCGTTTCAGTTTTATATCTTGCCCATTTGTTTAGCTGTTCCATCACTATATTAATTTGTTGAGCAAAATCTGTTCACTGGCCAGTTCAAAGCCATTTAAACCCTGTGTCTGTCCTTTTTCCATAAAGAAGCTAATATTCCAATTGATATAATCTTTTACTTCAGCTTTTGTATCCAGTTCACGGGGATTGTTCCACTGATCGTCCTTAATGATCTTCCGGATACATTTATACAAAGTTCTCCTGCTTGTAAATACTCCTATTAAATCACGACTTGCATAACTGTGATGATGATCTGTTTTATATAGAATCGTTGCTTCCATTTTTGAAATATTTAATGGTTTACATTTATATTAGCAACCAGCAATCATTCAAACATGAATAACGCTTGTGTCATGTGCCAAAATTTGGTTTCCTTTCGTTCTTTCTCCGCGTACTTGATTACACAGTCAGTTGTAAATATGGCGATATACCCGTCAAAGAATTCCTGAGCAAAGCGGCTTACACTGTATGGCTTACCATTATTTGTCGTCAGAGCTTCATTACACTGTTCCGCCAGGCGATACCATTGTCCAACCGTCATAAAACCATTATCCCAATCTTTTTCTACCTGTTCTCTATTTTCAGTCAACATTTTATAGATGGCACTAATTGTATTTGATATGCCTTTTATTTCATCCGGGAAAAGAGCAGCAAGTAGTTTTCCTTTTTCCAGGTTATTCATTTTATTTAAAGCTTTCATAGCATAAAATTGAAAAAGCAGGCACTTAACCAGCAACTGCTTTTGTTTATTAATAACATTCATCTCTTAAATAAGTCCCGGAAGCTTTTTTATAATCCGGTTTGTCTGTCATACGGATTTCCGCATTAAAGACGCGGGCAAGCCTTCGCCCATATTGAATAGCTGTCACTCTATCTTTAGCGCTCTTTTGGATGGCTTCTATATCCCGCCACTCTCTTGTATCACCGACAATCTTGATCTGGTAATTATAATTTGTTTCCATATTAAAGTAATTTTAAAAACCCTAAAGATTTCAGTTCATCAAGCCACACCTGTGCTAAAAGCTTATGTTTTATTTGCATAGCTGTTTTGACCTCAACGATTTTATCGCACATATCAATGCTGCACTCATAAAAACATAATCGGGCAAGTTGGTACATATACGGAAACACGTAAACATCATCAATAGCGGCAGATTTGTCGGTCCGGTTATCAACTACAAGAAAACACATTTCAGGGTCTTGCATCAGATCACCGTTTTGTACAAAGTATTGACAGAAGCTATACAGGCAGCCCTTTCCAAATTCTGTGTCTATATTATAACCAATTTGCTCAATAATGAGCGGGAAACAATTTTTGGCATGAAGTTTTAAATTCTGCTTTCCATTCATCGCGTCAATGATTTTGCAGAATATTTCTTTTGCATTTTGATTTAATGATTCCATTGCTTTATTTACGTTCCTTGTCCGGCTACGTCCCCGTTTTTTGTTATATGGATTTGCCAAATTAGAAATTGACATAGCGTATGGTTTTTATCTGATGAAGCCATTGGTTTGCCAGTATTACATGTTTTTTTTGCATCTCTTTATGAAAACCAATGATTTGGCTGTCTTCTATATGGATACTGAGTTCATATACACTGGAATAGGTCACCTGGAACCTATAAGGAATGATAAAGACTTTTTCCAAATCCTTCGATTCTTCGTTACGGTTATCAATGACAATAAAACTCATTTCAGGGTCTTTGAAAGCTTTACCGTCAAGTTCATAATAATTGCATAAACTATAGGTAGTGCCTTTTCCAAGCGCAGTGTTGACTTCTTTATGAAGTAGATTGACAGTTAAAGGCATGAATTTTTCTGAATCAATTTGGAGCGATGGTTTGCCTTCCATTGCCTCAATGATTTTCATGAATATCTTTCTTGATTTCTTATCTAATACTTCCATTGTAGTGCTTACGCTCCTTATCCGGCTACGCCCCCGTTTATTTAAAGTATAATAGCGAGATAGTTTATGCCTCATTTTGATCCTCCTGGTAATGCTCCAGGAATTGTTTTGCCGCATAGAAACCTGCATTGTTTAGATGTCTTCGCCATGCATTTTCTAATTTGCAATAATGAAAATTGTATTTTTTGGAAAGAATAAGACAGGTTTCTTTTGATGGTTGTTCAGGGAAAATAAGTTGAACCCTATTAGCTTCAGCGTTCTGAACCAATCTAACGCCCTTAATGGTTTCAGATACTGTTACTAAGCTTTCCTTGCTCTTAAGTTCTTCTCTACGTAATTTTAGTCGTCTTATATTAGCATTATTATTTGTCAGCTCGAAAGGAGCATATCCTAAATTTTCAAAGCAATCCTTCTGGTTCAGGATTTGCCATTGCTGTTCAGTAGTACCTTCCAGTTTTAAGAAGCCTTCTTTGTCCTGTTTCCTGATAAGCTTATTGGCTACTTTCATAAACTCCTGCAACTTTACAAGCTCGTCAATTTTTTCATCCAGTTTTTCTATAGCATTGGGATCATCTGAAAATATCGCCTTATTGTTTTCAATTGTGCTTGCTTTGTCTGCATAATAAGCAGCTTTGTCACTAGCTTCAATTGCTTTTGAATAGGTATTCTTGATTTTTTGCCTGTATGTTCTATCCCTTTTTTCCGAATGGTGGCCAATGAGAATAGGTTGGCCTAAAGGAATATGCTCTGTCATCTGGTCTACTCTTTTATGCAGGGATTCTGATTCTTGTTTCTTCTTTTCTGCTTGGTTCTTAGCGTATTCAATACGGTTGCGTTTCCGTTCTTCAAAATTGTTTTTCATAATACAAATGCGCTCCTTGTCCGGCTGCGCCCCCGTTTATACATTATGAGGTAAGTACAGTATAGGCAGCAATAATTTTACGGCTCTGCTCATCGGCCTCGATAAGTCGGTGTGGATTCCGGTCAGGATGCCATTCCCGGATTTTTCTCCTGAAAGCTTTTTTAATCAGTTCAGGGGTTGCATTGGGAAATATGCCAAGTATGACGTGGGGAGTGTCCTTCGAATCTTTTAGAATATGCGTGGCATCCTCTTTTGTCATTCTGTCTTTGAAAGAGTTTTGCCATTTTTTTGCACTACCAAATCCATCAGAAGTGTCGTAAGTTTCGTATCCTTCTAAAAATCCTTTCTTTGCCATAATGATTTCTATTTTTAATAGTTAATGATGTTTACCTCATAGGGTTGTTCATAATTTGGTATACGTAGTGCAGTAAGATGTTTGCAACATCTGTGGCGTTTCCATCCGGGACAACTGCAAGCCCAATGAAGCTTTTTTCTATGCTGAGCTATCACATAAAGTCTGTTAGAACTGGCGCTCTCAATATGGAAGCGGAATTGCCATTGATCATTATCAGGCAATCTCAGTGCGTTATGAATTCTTATTTCAGGTAACATAATTCCTCCTTAGTTTTTATGCATGAGTTTTTTGGATTGATTCTGTGTTATGGGTTGGGAACCATACTTTGCGCGGATCTGGTCGAGGTTCTTTTTTCCGCCTCTTCGACCTTCATATTCCTTACTACGGTAGTACCAGGCTTTTTTGGGCTTGGTAAAGATCAAACCAGCCTTACTGAGCTCTGCTCTTATGGGATAGGTATCTCCAGTTACCCAAATCCACAAACCAATGAGTTCAATTTGAATTCCTTCCAGGTGTATGATCTTCTCTATCACTATCCGGTATTCTTCGGAGAACCTGATTTCCTGTTCTACTTCTTCTTCACTCAGGTTAGAGCCTCTGGCAAGTTTTGAAATGGCAAGTTCATAGTACACGTTTATCTCCTGCATAATAGTTACGTCACCACTTTTATCAGGATGGTGTTGCTTAGCGAGCTTTCTATATAGCGCTTTAATTTCATCTAAGGATTTGCATTCATTAAAGTATTTCATACGTTTACTTTGTTTGTTAGAAAATCTGTTTAATCACCTTTTCCTCCTTACAATAGCAGTATATTCCAGCATGGAAAGGAGCAAAAAGAAAGCAAGGGAAACAATGCAGAGGGGCGACAAGACCTTGGCGCTCTCTGCATTACCTTTGCTGCACTTTTTGCCCTTTCTGTGCGCGAATCAATTCTGAATCTTATTTCTTTTTTTGTCTATGTGATTATGGATGCAAGTGGGGAATTAATAAACCGTTCGAGGGGATTATCTGGTTTTAGGTTGATAGAGAAGGAACACGGAATTAACAAGAATAGCAACGGCATCTTTTTCCAGCAGGGAAAAGATAAAAGGAATAGCCAGGTCGGAATGATGCGGCTACAAAAACGTATATAGTGTACAATAAAGATGATTGTGTTTAGTAAACTGATTTTACACAATGTCCGTGGCTCATTTTATATTCATCCAGTTCACTGTCTGTCATGTTTCCGTATTGCTCCAGAGCTTGTGCCAATACTTCTTCCAAAGTCAATTTGCCCTTGACTCCAAGATTTCTTTTTGTGCCAGTAAATTTTCTAAGCTTTGCACGCTCGTAGCCAACCCATTCCGCAAAGACGGCAGATATTTTCGGTAAAGCCATAGAATTTCAATTTTACTGGCGAAGGGACACATCAGGCAGTTAAAGGGAAAAGGTAAAGGCAGACCAACTGCAAGAATGTATTGTTGACAGGCATGCCGGTTCATTTTCAGTTCTGTAAGGGGATAGATTTTTGTAATACAGTTATCCATCCATGTGAGTCTGGGAATACGCACTTTTTTAAATAGATCCAACTGCATCGCTTTTCTCAAACGATTATTACTTTTCGCAATGCGGTTCTCCTCACCTGCAGCAATACCGATCAGAACCTGTATTGTACCATGTTTTTTTCGGAACTGCTTTATATATTTTTTACCTTTTGGTGGTTGGGCTAATACGTATCCAAAATATTTTTTAGCGATATAATGGTCGAGAAAACCATAGAGTGGTTTAATTTTTAGATTGTCGGTACAGACCTTTGGGAAGGCTACCGACATTACGGTATCATAAATTCTAAAATTGTCCTGTAACGTAGACCAATTGCGCGGGTGATATCCCATGCTGTGATCGATCAGGTAGAACTCTATACCGTGTAGCAGGCAGAACTCAGCAATAAAATCAACATGAGCATAGGTATGTGGATGCTCATTGCCTGTGTTGCTCATCAGGACAAGTAGTTTCCCTTTTACATATCTCTCTCTAAATGCTTTGTCAAGAACAATTTTATAGAGAATAGTGGTGCTGTCTTGCCCTGCACCAAAGCTTAATATTGTAAGTTCCTTTTTCATGCCTTTTTCCAGCTTGACAGTGTAGGGAATCCCTGATACCCGTAACTAAATTTGCTGGGAAAAGGATTTGAAAAAGGAACAATATGCCTACTACTTTAACTTATTATCATAAAATAAACTGTTGCAAGTAGATTTGCTTATTTTTTCATTATTGGTGCATCTCACCATTTCAAAATTAAAATATAACTTTCTAGTCTAATTAAAATGAGGTTAGAAATTCATGCTTATATTAACCTTTATCTTTAAAATATTCAATAATTTTTTTATTCTTATACAACTCTTTGTTTCTATTCCAATAATCATATGATTCCTGTATAGACCTAGTGGGAATTCCCGCGTCAAAAAAAGGTTCTCCGGGTATTCTGTGCGGTGGAGGCTTTACATGCCTACTTTTTGAAACTTCTGCCACAAAGTATTGGTTTGTTTTAACCGCTGTTTGAAGCAACTTGTCTGCCAATCGGATATTATCATTTAAAACCGCAAGTGCAACTGCTCCAAATGTAAATTCTATGGAGTGCTCCTCTCTATATTTCTTCACAAGTTTGTCGGCTTGCTCGTAATCCTTTACTTTCAAATATGTTTCCAATAAGAGATAACGGATTCCCTGATTATCCCCCTCATTCCAGGAAAGATTTTCCTTAAAAAGTTCGATCGCTTTATCGTATTCTTTGTGTATTGCACACTCCATAGCATAAATCTGGCAGGATCGAAGGAAAGGACGATTCTCTAACCAAGACCAAGACATTTTATTTCTCTTTTTAAAGAATTCTCCAGGCATGCAAGATTTTCCTATTTCGTATGCCTTTCCAGCACACAAAAGACTTTCCAATCCTTTATTCTGATTGCGAAATGCTATGCTCAGATAATTATATGCATCAATATGATAAGGATACCTAGTTATGATCTTTTTAAAGACTTCCTCCGCTACTTTATCATTATAATCAAGCAGATCTACCGCATTCCAAAATGTATCTGATAATGTTTCATCTTGAAGCGATTCGGGATAAACAAATTCCCAATCAGTGTCATTAAACTTTCTAAAAAAAGGTTTTTCGGTATTTTTGATCATTAGAAAAATTATTCAACGTTATCTGATATTTTTTTTCATCGATGCCAACTCTGTTTTCATTATTTCATTAAGCTGTATGATTTCAACGTCCAGTTCCGGCTCCAGTTCTTTAGCCTTTTCTAAGAATGGAATATCCATATTTGATTGAACGGCATACCCAGAATTACCAATAGATTTTGGCAATCCTTTTTTGTATGTACTTGACCATAAATACAACATATCACTAATTACATGCATCTTTTTATTCACTGCTTCTGATCCTAACAATCCCGCCCTTGCATTTAAAGAAGACATTTCATCAATAAGATCTTTGTAGCTTTCTCCATACTTAGTAAGCCTTTTTATCTTCTCAAGAGAAGCAATCTGATCAATATAGAAACTTCTTAATTCCAGATATTCTTTATATTTATTATCCAGAACGAATTTATTTCGTTCTCTTCTATTTGTAAAAAAAAGAGTCATAGCTACCCCTAGAAGCGTCGAAATAGAGGTGATGTAAATTGGATTTTCCAGTATGGAGTTCATATGTTTTATTATAGTGCAGACTACTAATTATAACGATTTTAGGCCTATTATTGCGTTGTCCGGAAAGATTAATTGTGATGATTTGTCCTTAAGTAATCCATTAACCCATAAATGTATTTACAATATGGAATAAATACTTGAAGGTTTGCAAATAATGCTTCTTTATCCATTTTTATTCCAGTAGGATGTCCGGCATCATTTCTATTATTACGAATCATCTGAAAGACTCCATGCAATGTATTTGCATAATTTTCTCTTAACTCATAAGGGAAGTGTGTCAACAATGGTTTTATATGGCTATCAAAAACATCAAATTGTGATTTGATAAATTTGCCTGTAATTTTTTTCTTAAAACCGGATTGCTTAGCATCGTCAACATATGTGTCGGCAAAACATTCAATCAGAACAATAAGTGCTCTTTCTGATGCGCATCCCAAAGTAATCGTTGCGGAAAGTAGCTGATTGATATTATAGGTCCTGATACTTTCCGATAAATATGTCTCAATAATCTCATCTAAATCGGGTATATCTCTTTTAACTCTTTCGAGATAACCGGACGGATCGTTCGGGATCGGGTCCGTTGACAATAAAGCGGTTCTTCCGTAATCCGTAACACTTAACCACGGCCAGGAATCGTTATGATAATCTCCTATTGTCAATACCCTTTCAATAATTAGGTCCCATAGAATTTGTCTCAAACGGTTTTCGTCGACTTGCTGCAATGGAAAAGACAAAGCCTGAAATCCTGGTTGGTTAGGATTTGCAACAATACCTTGATTAACTGCGAAATGGCCAACTGCATTGGCAATACTCTTAAATTGAAATGAATTTCCGGAATTACGTATAACCTCAATTGTCAAATGTTTTAATTCCTCGTATGGTATTTTAAGTTCAGTTATTTCTTGCATGGTTATTAAACTTCGTTGTCATTTTAAATACTAGACTAACCCCAATGATTTTAAAACTGGGGATACAAATGCGTTTGATAATTGTTTTGATTGAAATACTATTTTAACAATTCAGGCAGCTCTTTTAAGCGTTTATTTCAATCAATGTGATTGAAATAAAAAGGCGACAGGTAGTCGAACTTATAGAATTATATAAAATAATACAGATAAAATCTGGAATATTTTACCTCTTATCATTAAAGAGAGCGCCAATGTAAGTATCGAAAACAATAATATCACTTCAAATTAAGCAGCTTAACATATTGAAGATAAATATACCCAAATTTCACTAATCATCCCTATTATTTTATTGGATGTTTTACTACCTGTTCTTTATATTTCTAGCAGCAACTATTTATATTATGTATAGTAATGTGTTTTAAATTTACTCTAATCATTCTATTTAGCATCCTTGAAATTTTCAGTACAAAAGACATGTCCTATTTAAGGTTCTGACCACTTAAATTTCGAGTATTTTTTGTGCGATATTTAAAGTTACTTTATCTTTTGCCAGACATTTCAACAAATTGCTTTCGTTCTGAATCAGGATAACCGATCTCATTTCTTTGCCGACCCAAATCTTATTAGGATAGGAAAAGGGATTGAAAAACTGGTTCCAGTATTTTTTAATGGGCACATATAATCCGTAGCTCCCAATCTGCATTTCCAATTTATTTGGCACTTGATTCCATAGCCAATCTACGTATTCCGTAAGCAATAAAGTAGAAAATTCAAATTCATAAGGTTTCCATTCGTCCTTTATTTTGATCTGCGGAATAAAATCTTCGGTACTATTTATCTCATCTTTTTTTACCTGGAATAAATCACGCTGACGAATGTTGATACAAAATTCAATAGTATCACCGACTTCTTCTACAAACAGAAAAAACGGAAAATCTTTGTCCTCAATAGCAGCAACAAATGGTGTGAAGCTATTTAGCCAATATTTATCTGGTTCACTATTTACAACAAGTTCCTTATCGAATAGTGTTTGATATAGCGTTGTCAATTTTGTTTCAAATTCCGTACAGGTCATATTTTTTTGCGATTATTTTATAAAATAAAGGAAGTTATTATACCATTGATTATGCTACGATCCATTCCCTAAAATTCTTAGCCTTTAACTGGCTTACTATGCTATTTACCGGAACCCTTATGGATAAGGTGACTTCGATCTTACCATAGTCCAATGATGTATATCCCTCCAGATAAGGGCGGGCAACAATTAGCTGCCTATTGATACGGAAGAATTCACTATCCGGCAAATATTTTTTTTCCAATTCATCGAGTGTAAAATCAGCTAAGTACTCTTTATCTTCCCGGTCTTTTATCACGACTTTGCCTTCAACTATATATGATGCGGCAACCCAACCCGAAGATAACAGCCGGGTACCACTCCCATCCAGAACTTTTATAGGCATTTGGTCATCCTGCTTGTCTGCTTCTATAGGAACAACTGGAGCTGGCTGCCTGTTCACTAAATTCTGTAAAAAGACAGGCACCATTATAAAGATAATGTTCAACAGAATGATCAGTAAGAGAACAATAGGAACAATAAAATAAAAATAATCTGTGCGTCTGATATCGACTCCATAATAGTAAAAATATAGGGCAGCCATACCCATAACTAAAACGAGCGGGACAAAGCACGCAAATACGACCTGCTGGAGAAGCCGGTACAGTAGTTGTCCCTGTCGCCAGGGGTTTCTCTTGTCCAGAAGTTTATGAAAAAAATATATCAGCTCTACCGTTATCAGGCTTATCACTACCGTTGCACTATATTCTTTATAAAACTCATCTGTCCGAAGTCTTGTAGCCAGGGAATCCATACTGCCAATTTCCGTTATATAGATCCCTGCTACGATTACGAGGGTCAATCTGACCCAAAACATATCCAATAAATTTCCCTTTCCCATAACAGCATTCTTATTTTTATATTATTATATAATTTAATATATTAGAAATAGTTACAAACTTTTATAAACTTATATGCTTATGCCAAAACCATTGCTTACACCCGAAAATGTACAAGAGTTCACAGATGATCTTTATGTAAAAACAGATGCAGAAATAGTCTCAGAAGCAAATGCTGTAGCCTTAGATTTTGCAACATGGTTAGACAACAACTTTGATCTAACGACAGAGCAGAGTACCTATATTGCCACCTTCCCGGCCAGGGTAAATAAGTTCTACGGGCATCTTTTTGCTTCGGGCTTCCTTTCTGAATCTCCGATTTCATTTGCTGCCGCTCCTCCTAATCCAGCGCCCAGACGAACAAAAGAAACAAGGGCGAACTTGTTCGGAGAAGTCAAGTACAACGATACCGACCAGGAACTTACCGGAACCTTTGACATAAAAGTATCCTTTGCCCTACTTTAGTATTATTTCATGGCCCGAAAATCGGGCCTTAATCTATCTGTTCATCCAGCTTTTAAATTCTGCGACTTTATCTCCGCTTACTATTATCAGTTTTTCCCAATGTTCACGTTGTATATTTTCCATATCATATTCGGGTTTTAGTGTGATCAAAAGATTTTTTCCTCCACAGGCACGAAAGGAGTCTATCGTTTTAAAATTGATAATGCATTTTCTATTTATCCTAAAAAAAATCTGTTCATCAACGAATTCAGAAATATCGCTCAAAGTCGACGGAATAGATAAACAATCATTTAAACTCTTCGCTCCGGTTGTTCGAATAAATGTTGCCCGCTCATAAATGAAAAACATAGCTATATCTTTAACATGTATAGGAATAGATCGTATTGGTGTTTCTACGATCAGGATCTCCTTTAGTTCTTTATTCTTTCTTGAATCTATTGCGTCGTTATTATCATACTTATTTTCCATTGCGGTATAACCTCTTGTCGCGTCCATCTGAACAACCTGTTTATGCACAATGGTCTCCTGCAATATCCTGGGATAGGTATAAAAATAGTAGGCGACATAATAGAAATTAAGAATTGTAATTAATGCGACAGAAAAGGGCAATTCGTAGTCCAAATAGCCAGAGCCAACAATATCCTGTCCGAATGCATGGAAATACAACCAGACCAAAAAGAAAGAAAGGATTGAAACTGTTATCACGCCGAATATGAACTGCAATAATGCGCGGCGCCAGATGTCCTGGTACCAATCATGCCGTCGGTCCAATAAGATGGTTATCTTTTTCACTGCGAATGCAAGAATAAGTGCAATGACAAAATTAATCGCAAGTGTACGGTAATAAGATGGGATGGTTAATGCCTGAAAAGTACTTAGTTGTGGGCGGCCCATCATCACGATCACATGCGCCGCAAGTAAACACGAAATCGTTCTAAAAAGATAGTCTTTATAATTAATTATAGTGGTTTTCTCTTTCAATACGCCTCCTTTAAAAGAATTAAGTACTACATATCCTTTAAATATATAAAATAATTTTGTTATATTAGTAATATTTGCAAGAAAACCAACTTCTGGCATTAATCTCGATTTGTCGGGCAGGCCATTATTAATTAAAACATTCAAATCTTATATTATGGAAAAGGTTGCATTTACACCCGCCGGATTTAAACAATTGGAAACACAATTGCACGAACTTTCTGACAGTGCATTACTTGCAGAAGCGAACGCTGTTTTAGCTGATTACATCAGTTGGGCAGATGACCATATTATATTTAGTACTGCACAAATTAGTTACCTAAATGGATTGGACTCATTTTTCATTGCAACATTAGCATCCAATGCTGCAATAGCATTCGTAAACAGGTTGCCCTTAAATCTTGTACTTCCCGATGATTACGATGAAGAGGAAGGACGTGGAAAATGGTTTCTGGATTCGAGTACGATAACGGCATCCAATACGCCTGGTGAGCCTGCCCATGCCACCGGAGAACTGATCTACACATTTGAGATAGAATAAGTATCTGAATAATTATGAAAGCAAGGGTTGAATATAGTGAACGTGATTTGTTAACCGAAGTTCGGAATGGGCATCATTTGGCTTTTGAACAGCTTTACAGGCAATATGCTCCCGGCCTTACCTTGAAGCTTGTATCCCTGCTTAAAGACGAAGAACTTGCCGGTGATGTATTGCAGGATCTTTTTGTGAAACTCTGGGAAACAAGAAGTCAAATAGACCCGAATCAATCCATACGCGGATATTTGTATACGATAGCAGTTAATATGGCAAAGGGTACGTTTAGACGTAGTCTGACCCGTCAACTATTTATTCAATCCGAATTCGTACATAATGAAGAAGGATTGAACACTGTTTCTCAATTCATCAATCAAAAAGAATTGCGTGTTGCTATTGAACAGGCATTAGCCAAACTTCCACCCCGTCAACGGGAAGTTTATACCATGTTTAAGCTGGATGGCCTTTCTTATAAGGAAATTCAGGACAAGCTGGGAATCGGCAAACCTGCGGTCAATAGACTGATCCAGGAAGCTGGAAAAAAAATGAAGGAATATTTATATCCGATTGCCTACATCTATCTTTGCAGTACCATACTGGACTTTTCAATATAGGGTTCATATTGTACATATATTTTAATGGGAGCCAGTTGCATTTTTCATTTTGCAATTGGCTTCTGTTTTTGTAATTGATAATTTTTTTAAAAAAAATATTAGTCCCCCCTATCACTTTTACTTTTCCAAACGTATTGTATATAAAAGGCCCAAATTCAAGACGATGGAAGAAAGCATTTATATACTGTTTCAGAAATACCTCGATGGCAATGCAAGCACAGAAGAGCTGAAAATGCTGCATGATTATTTTGCTACCGAGAACGATGAAGAATTAGTGCTTCTTATCCAGAGTCACCTTAATTCGGATACCGACTATGTTGATCTATCAAAAAAGAAAGCGGCTGATGCTATCGTCGCCGAGCGTTGGGCAAATATATCCGAATTGACTAAGGAAAAGAAAAAAAGATCATGGCCGAAATGGGCTACTGTTGCTGCATTGCTGATTGGTTTGCTATTAGTTGCTATGTATTATTTAAACAGGCCAGAACCGCAACAATTACAACTATCAAGTATATACGGTTCAGATGTGCTACCAGGTAGCAACAGGGCGACTTTGCTCCTTGCTGATGGAACCCAAATTGAACTGGATAGCAGCTCTAACGAAATTGCGGTAAAAGATCAAACTATTGTGTATAACAACGGTACAATAGTATCTAATAAAACGATTTCTAACGCAATACTAAAAGTGCCGAATGGAGGTATTTACAGGTTGACCTTATCTGATGGAACAAAGGTTGTTCTTAATTCAGGTTCTTCCCTTTCTTATCCATTACAATTTTCTGATTCGGTGCGATCAGTTAAACTGGAGGGTGAAGGCTATTTTGAAGTTAGTCCGAATAAGGCAAAACCTTTTAAGGTAAAGTCGGACAATCAAACCCTTACAGTATTGGGTACTCATTTCAATATCCAGTCTTATACTGGAGAAACTATTGAAACAACCCTTTTAGAGGGTAAGGTAGCACTTAGCTTGGTTGGCACTAATGGTAATACTATTCTTGTTCCGGGGCAACAAGCCATCAAGCATGATAATAAATATCAGGTAAGACGGGTCAATGCGCAGGAAGCCATTGCCTGGGCGAACAATCTTTTTGTTTTCAACAATATTCCGTTGAGTCAAATATTTAAAAATTTAGAACGCTGGTATGATGTCGAGATCAGTTATCCTGCAAATTTGTCTAAAGAGTCTTACTTGATAGAAGTGCCTAAAGACAGAAAACTATCGGAAATACTGCAAACTATATCTGATCTAACAGCTACAAACTTTAAAATCGAAGGAAGGAGGATTACAGTGACAGCGAAATAAGACGTTTCATATGTTTTGCCTGGATACCATAAAAATGCCGGAGCTGCGCTAACAGTTCCGGCGGGTATCGGGTAAAAAATTAAAATCTGACAACTCAATTCATTAACCCGGATACAAACATAAGGATTGTTGACTTTATTATCAACAATCAAAAATGCAGTATCCATAATCTATCTAATTATGAATGGTAAAGATCATTCACAGGCCAATACTGACAAGCTTCTGCACCGATCATCGAAACCTTATTTTCGAAGACTGGTCCGGTTGAAAGCACTGCTATTTACATGCTTATTCCTGATAATAGGCATTAAAGCCTGCTTTTCGCAGACCATCAGCCTACAGGCCAAAAACCAGCCCCTTGAATATGTCATCAAACAATTAAGGTCACAAACAGACTATGCTATAATGGTGGCCTCAAATGATTTGCAAAAGACGAAACCCGTGACAGTTAATTTGAAAGATGTTACCATTGAGCAGGCATTAAAAGCAATATTTAAAAACCAGGCTCCGAACCTGAAATATGAGATAAAAGGGAAGAATATCATTATAAAAGAACTACCAAAAGAAAAAGACCGAGGTAGTATACCGGAAAATAAGGAAGCAATTGAAGGTACGATCTATAATTCGGCAGGTAACAGCATATCCGGAGTAACAATTTTTAATAAGCAAAGTGGCATACAAACTGTGTCCGATGGATCAGGATATTATCAGATTCCTGCAAAACAAGGGGATGAAGTACAATTTAGATTTTTGGGATATCAACCACAACAAATTACTATCAGCGATCAGAAGAACATAAATATTTCGCTGTATACTCAGGTTGCCGGAATTGATACGGTAAGAATAAATAATATTCAAACAGGTTATTTTTCTTTACCTAAGGAAAGAGCCACTGGCTCTTTCTCACAAGTTGGAAACGAACTGATTAATCGCACTGTAAGTACTGGCATCATGTCACGAATTGCCGATGTAGTACCTGGGTTAATTTTCAATAAAGGATATGGCGGAGCACAAGGGCTTGTTATCCGTGGACAGACCAGTATTGACCAAAATACAAGCAAGCCACTCATTATTGTTGACAATTTCCCTTATGAAGGAGATATTAACAACATCAATCCAAATGATATAGAAAATGTAACCATTTTGAAGGATGCGGCGGCATCTTCTATTTGGGGAGCAAGAGCGGGTAATGGTGTTATTGTCATTACAACGAAGCAAGGTAAATATGAGCAAAAGCCCACCTTAAGTTTTACAAGTAACTATACTGTAGGCGCTAAACCAGATGCTTTTTATCAACCGTTAATGAGCACCTCTGATTTTATAGACAATGAGATCAGGCTATTTGATGCAGGCATCTACAAACCTGGCGAGCTAAATCAACGCATATTGAATTACCCCCTTACTCCACTTGTTGAATTATTGATAAAGAAAAGGGATAACCCAGCCTTAGCTTCTGAAATAGATGCCAGAATAGCGCAATGGAGAAACTATGATGTTCGCAACGACTATGAAACATATTTGTATCGTAAGCTAAAGAACCAGCAATACGCACTGAACCTATCTGGCGGATCAGAAAGGCAGCGCTATGTTCTTTCTTTAGGATACGACAAAAACCTGAACAGTGAAGTTGGTAATGGATTGGAACGGGTAACGATCAATGCCAACAATACGTACAACTTCTTTGACAAGAGGTTAGAACTTATTACTGGCATATATTACACGAATAATAAAACAGATAATAATTTTATTGGCATCCCGACCTATACAAATTTCTCCGGAACTACCGGATCAACGATGTACCCCTACGCTCAATTTGCCGATGCAAATGGGAATCATTTGTCATTGGTTAATAATGTAAGAACCGGTTATGCTGAAGCCGGGACAGCAAAAGGATTATTGGACTGGAACTACAGGCCGTTGGACGAAATAGTCAATTCAGATAAGACAACAAAAAGTATTGATTATAGACTTAACACTGGGTTGAATTATAAAATACTTGATGGTTTAAAAGCAAGTTTGTTATACCAATATGGTAGAACAAATAGCAATACAGCAGGCTTAAACAATCAGAAAAGTTATTTTGCCCGTAACCTGATTAACTACTATTCGGAGATTACCGCATCCAATACTGTAAAGCGTCCTATTCCATTGGGGGGTATTCTGGACAAGAATGATGTGATAATTAATGTGCACAATTTTAGGGCACAATTGAATTACGATCACACATTTGCAGAAAAGCATGAAGTTAATGCCCTTGCCGGTTATGAAATTCGGGATCAACATACAACAGGTTTCAGAACCAGACTATATGGTTACGATGATGAACATGCTACATCCCAATTGGTAAACTATGTAGACAAGTTTCCGACTTATGTCTTTTCAAGATATACCTTACAGATACCAAATATGGATTTGACTACTGATCTTACCGACCGCTTTGTGTCCCTGTATGCAAACGGAAGTTATCTGTATAACAAAAAATATCTGCTCACTGGTTCCGTTCGATTCGATCGAAGTAACATATTTGGTGTAAGTACCAATAATAAAGGAGTACCGCTTTATTCTATTGGTGCTGCATGGAGTATGCATAAGGAAGCATTCTTTAATATGGCTTGGGTAAATGAGCTTAAAATCCGAACTACTTTTGGAACAAGTGGCAATGTGAACAGGTCGATTTCCGCTCTAACTACAATCAACTATGGTAGCACACCTTACTACTTAAATGGTCAACAATATGCTACAATAAGAAATGCACCGAATCCAGATTTACGATGGGAACGGATTGGTACATTGAACATGGGTTTAGATTTTTCCATAATAAAAAACAGGGTTAATGGTTCGGTCGACTGGTATCAAAAATGGGGAGATGATATTATTTCAACAATTCCTTATGCACCACAAACGGGGTTTACTGAATTTACAGGTAACTATGCTAAAACATCTGCATCGGGTTGGGACATTGATCTACATTCCAAAAATGTAATTGGTTCATTTAATTGGAATAGTGATCTACAGATATCCGTTTCAAAAGATCAAATATCAAAGACAAAACTTTTGCCAACGGTTGGAGGATTTAGCATATTGACCGCATCAGACGGTGGCAGTATTTATCCAGTTGAAGGAAAGCCTTTATACTCTGTTTATGCCTATAGATGGGCGGGGCTTGATGCCAATACCGGAGACCCACAAGGTTATGTGAACGGAGCAATTAGCACAAATTACGTAGCCATGCAAAATGAAATAGACAATGATATCACTAAGCTCAATTTTATAGGAACTGCGCGTCCAAAAATATATGGAGCATTTAGAAACACTTTTAGTTATGGTCCTATGTCACTTTCTGCTAATATTTCATACCGTTTTGACTATTACTTTCGTAGGCAGTCTGTAAACTATGATCTGATAAACAAAGGAACCATCTCACATGGGGATTTTTCTCAAAGATGGTTGAAACCTGGCGATGAACAAAGGACAAATGTCCCATCAATGCCAACCATAGGAGCATCTCCCTCAAGGGATGGCTTCTATATGTTATCAGACGTTCTCGTCGAGAAAGGTGATCATATCCGGTTACAAGATATCACATTAGCTTATAATGTCAATAAACAATCGATTTCCTCCTTACCATTTACTAACCTAAGATTATTCTTTTATATGAATAACCTTGGGCTTCTTTGGAAGAGTGGAAAATATAGGGAAGATCCTGACTATTATCGAGCCGTTTATAGTCCTGTACGGACTGTATCCCTAGGTATAAATGCAAACTTTTAACCTGTACGATCATGAAATCAACAATACTATATTTACTCACATTAATAGCATTTTCTGGCTGTCATAAAGCATTTTTGGAAGAACCGACTTCAAAATCGCTGGTCATTCCAAAAACCTATCAAGATCTTAATGCTTTACTTCAAAGTAACATGAATTCTGGTGCTTTCTTTAGTATGATTGCTGATGGTGATTTTGATCTTACAGATGAATATTTGTTATTGACTGCGCCAGTGGAAAAGACTACATATTTATGGAAAGCAGATATCTATGAGACATTGAAATTTCATGGGGCATGGAGATTACCATATCTACAAATACTTAACACAAATGTCGTTTTAGAAGGTTTGAAAAAATTAAACACGTTAGACGCCTCACAGCAAAACTTGAATACTTTGAAAGGTAATGCGTTATTTTTTAGAGCAATGGCTTATACTGAACTTGTCTTAAATTTTACCCCTCCGTATAAACCATCCGAAGCACAAGATCAATTGGGATTGCCGATTCGGACATCATCAAACGTTTCGGAAATCAAACAACGATCCAATCTGAAAGAAACAATGGAGTTTCTTCTAAAAGACCTTCAGGAAGCTAGTTCTTTACTTCCTGAGAAGGTTTCAATAATTAGTCTGCCAGGAAAGGCAGCGGCTTATACATTACTGTCAAGAACATACTTAGGAATGCAGGAATACGATAAGTCATTGACTTTTGCAAAGGAAGCTTTAAAAATCCAAAGTGATCTATTAGATTATAATGATATTCCATTGCAGCTACCGTTTACTTTTAATGATCCATTCGTAAGTTCTAATAAAGAAGTTTTATTTTATCAAGGCGGAGAGACTATCATGTTTGTAGGAAAATCCGCTCAATTGCGTGAGGAAATTTATGATTCTTACCAATTGAATGATCTACGCAAAACAAGATTATTTGATAACAACCGAAATTTTATTGGCAACTATTCTGGAACAAATGCTATTTTTTCCGGGATAACCAATAGTGAAGCTTGGCTGACAGCAGCGGAATGTGCTGCTCGATTAGGTAAAATGGAAGAAGCATTAAATTACTTAAATAGTCTATGTAAGAAGCGATACGACAAAACCTTCACACCTTATCAATCGGTAAACAAGAAAGAAATTCTCAAATGGATATTAGAAGAACGACGAAAAGAATTGATAACACGGAGTCGATGGTTTGACCTTCGAAGATTAAATCTTGATCCGGAATTTGCCGTAACATTGACCCGAAAATATAAGGGAGATATCTATACACTCCCTCCAAACAGTAGTCGATATACTTTCCCAATCCCATCCGAAGAAATAGATTATTCAGGTATTACACAGAATGTGAGAAATGATAATGATTAAATAAGATGAAAAAATCAAGCTCCTACATATATTTATCCATAGTCATAGTGTTACTTATACTATCACCTATGTTATCATCGGCACAGAAAACCATTGAATATAGCAATATTAAAGTTGGTGACACTGCCCCCGATATTCTCTTTAATAATCTAACTAAATACAAAACAAGTGAACAGAGATTGTCTAACTTTTCTGAAAAACTCTTAATTATAGATTTCTGGGCCACTTGGTGTTCGCCCTGTGTTGGAATGTTGCCGCGTATGGATTCTTTGCAAAAACGATATAAAGATGATTTAATTTTCATATCAATAACGGATCAATCCAGATTATATGCAGAGCCTTTTTTGGAAAAACTAGAAAAGAATAATGGTAATAAATTCGATATTCCAGTAATTTATGGTGATACAACAATACGAAAATTATTCCCACACAAATTGATTCCACACTATGTATGGTTAGACGTAAAGACTCGAAAAGTGGTGAGTATTAGCGGCCCACAATATATTTCAAGTGGAAATATTGAACATTTTTTGAAAAACGGCTATTTAAATCAAATACCAGAAAAAAATGATCGACGTTTGGACTATGATAAATCCAAACCTTTGTTTAGTTACCTGATGGGCACGAATGAAGAGCAAAATAAATATTCGCCTATGCAATATTCCGGTTTTTGGCCTTATATACCTGAACTTAACGGCGGAGTTACTGCACATTTGTGGGATTCTTTAAACAATAATCGAATTACTGTAAGAAACGAATCAAAACAGCAATTAATTCAATATGCATTTGGAGAAGGCCGAAAGTTCTTTCAAACTAACTCAATATTGTTAGAATCAAAAGATAAAGATAAGTTACACACTGAACTGTCTGATGAGCCATTCTATAAATGGAGAGAGGAAAATGCTATTACTTATGAAATCAACGTATTGCCTAGCAACAGAGACCAGATCTTTGAAATGATGCGTACGGATATTGTAAATTATTTTAGTGAATATGATATTCGAATTGAGAAAAGAAAAGCGAATGGGTTAGTATTGGTGAGTACAGGATCGAATGAAGTGGCTTGTTCCAAAGGAGGAAAACCAAAAGTTATAAAGGATCAGTTTGGCTATCATGCTATTAATATATCCCTAGATGCATTTTTTCAAAATCTTTCATTTTATTACCTGACAGACGCTCCCGTATTGATAAACGAAACTTCCATAGACTTTAATATTGATGTTGATCTGGAAGTTTTAAACTTTATGGATCTAAACCAGTTAAACAAAGAATTGGGAAAGTATAATTTGAAATTTGTTGAAAAAGAGGCCTTGGGAGAATTTTTAGTGATTGCTGATAAGCATTAACATTAAGGGACAGTAAATCACACTGTCCCTTAATGAATGAATTCAATTATGGCTTCTTAGTACCTCTTTGAATATCTGTAACTGTAGCACCGGGAAATTCTTCATAACCGATACATGCTCTCTGAGAATTAGCAACACATTCCGGAGTGCCAGTCAATGGCTCCCAGTGTTCTGGCTGTCCGGCAGGTGCGGTATTCATTACATTTGGTGAATTTGTAGCATTGCTTGCTACTACGGCTCCGCCGATTCCGAAAGTTGCTACTGCTGCGATTGCTATTGATTTTAATTTTTGCATGATTGTAAATTTTTAAATTGAATAATAGTTAGTTAAAGTATATCATACACAACGCGCATGACTTTAGGTGAAGAAAAAAGGAGCCTACTCGTTTCTACAGGTTTTCGGCTTCCCCTGTTTTCTTATTTTGTTTTATGTATGCTTCATACTTATTGCGTCAAAGGAGCGCTGTTGAGGTTTTATATAAGGTTCAACCAGGGCTAAGATGCCCATCAGAATAAATGTAAGATTGAAATAGATATGGTTCTTCCAGCTCAGCTTCGATATGATACCGCCACAGGTGCATGGCACTTCGCTTCGGTAAAAGTTTAATATCACTATAATGTATATCGTAAATACTGTCAGTAATGCAATGGATCCATACAGCGCATATTTTCGGGTTGTGGAGAATAGCAGTAGTACACATAATGCAAGTTCTATAATTGGCAACCCGTACCCAAACCAAGTAGCAAATGGAGCCACGAACGGACTATTAGACAGTTGCTCAATACCATTATCAAGTTGTAGAAACTTGTATACTGATGTGTACAACCAGAGCAGTGCAATGAAGTACACAAAAATCTCGGACAGAATTTTACGAACTGACATACGTGCTAAAAATGATATGAACGAACAATGCCTACTATATTACAGGTTTTCGGCTTTCCCTGTGTTTCATCAATTATGAAGTTTAAAAGCTCGTGCTTAAGGTGTAAATCGCAATATCGCCTGACCGCAGGCCATTGCTGGATACCACCTTGCTGTTGTCGTAGCACACGGACTGCAATTTTGGTTCAGTGCTGTATATGTAAAAGTCAATGGCAGGCCGCAGGGAGGTTCACCAACTATTCCAGCAGGTGGCTGACAAAGGATAGGGCCGGACGGAATCCTAGCACCCACAATGCTTTTAGCTGCGGTCGTAGGGTAAGTGCCGCCCAAAGGAATAGAGTTATTGTAGTTGTGGACTGCACCCGGGTTAATGGCAAACAATGCGCTTTGGTATTTATTACCACAGATGCAAAGCTCGTCGCCGAAGATTATGTAATACTGGACGCATTGCGTTTGGTTTTCTACCCTGAGTGCACGTGCCTGAGAAAAGGCCACAGCGGAAATAAACATCGCAATAAGAAAAGAAAAAAGCTTTTTCATACAATTTGAATTAAGGTGAAAAAAAGGTGAAATTAAATGACCAGTTACAAAGCAACCAGTTTTAGAAATGAAGAGAGTTATGTATTGTATTCTACAGGTTTTTGGTGTACCTGTTTATTTCATTTTATTAAAAACCACCTGAAATTAAGTGCTACTTTCTTATGGACATTTGCTATCTGCCCCTTCGCTTACTTCATTTACACTTTTAACAGATTCGACTCAATAGGCTCAAAAACGGTGATTTCTACAAGATTTAGGCTTATATATGTTGGAAAAGTAGGGAATTCCTGTATTGTATATATTATTGTATTTCCGAACTTTGTTATATATAAAACCGGGGTTAACCTGGTTCTATTAACTAACTCCCACAACCGAAGCAATGCCGGCCATTGCCTACCCGCTCACTCTTGGAAATTACAGGAAACTAAAATTGAAGTTCCCTGTAATATCGGCTACTCGAAACAGCTAAAAATATGCGTGCTGTTAGAAGTAGTGGTAGTCGTAGGGTGTTGTGTGCTCTTCACATTATCTTTCGGCGATACTTTTCCAAAGCTAAATACAGCCTTGCTTACGAGCATTGTTGTAAAATTTGATTTTTTCATACGGTGTGTTTTTTTGATTTGTATACCAAAATTAATTCAATAACCATGACGATTTTAGATAAAATGATAAACCCCACTTTTAGGCCGGTGAAAGTACCTTTTAGCGATTTTAACACCGAAATCCGACTAACATTTAAGCAAAAAACTGCCCGTTTTATTAAGCATTTTCTTATTGTTGCCTGTTTTATCTTCATAGAAATTACCCCTGAACTATTCGGAAATGAAGAATTTGACTATTGGAAGTATCTTCCCTTTCATCTATTTGATGTAATCCTATTCTTCATCCTATTTTACTACTATTTTCCTTTTGTATTGAGGAATTACAAAAAACCAGCATTGCGGTTTGTTTCAGGAATTGGTGCAGTATTCGGCTATGGAATCTTGCTGCATCTATTTGAAAGTGCTTTTAAATATGTAAAAACTGGTTTACTGGAGTTTAATTGGACATTTCGTTCTTTCCATTATAGTACAGCCAGGGGAACACTTATTAGTCTTATTGCCTACCTTCTATCCAATAATAAATATGTTGTACAGGTAGAGCGGGAAATCGCTGCAAGGCGAACGCGGGAGCTGGAGCTGAACAACGACCTTTTACGTGCGCAATTGGATCCGCACCTGGTTAACAATGTTTTGTCCGTCTTGTATGACCGGATACTCAATTATAGTGAGGATGATACGGAAATCATCCGGCTATTGTCAGGACTAACTTCACATGCTATCGGCCAATCTGATGATAAAGGACATATTAGCCTTATGAGAGAAATAAATAACATCAAAGATTATATAAGGATGCAAGAGCTGTGCAAAGAAAAGCACATTAATGTAGCATGGAAGGAAGATATTTTTGAGGAAATTACTTTACCGCCGAAAATTTTACTGGAGCCAATCATAAATGCCCTTAAATATGGCGAGATCAGCGATACGAAGCCTATAGAAATTTCGATTTGTCTTTCAAAAGAAAAGGTATTGTCTTTACGAACCTTCAATTATAAAGCAATCGTTATGGGTATGCCCAGTCATTCCGTTGGCTTAAATAATCTAAAAGAAAGATTGCGGCTTAACTACCCCGATAAGCATACCTTATGTATTGAAGAAACAGACACCACTTTTGAATTAAATCTAAACGTAACATTATGCCACTAAAATGCTTTGTAATCGACGACATTCCGGCCATAATCAGGTTAATCAAACGGTTTTCAGAACAGAGTGAATTTACCACATTTCTTGGTGGTGAAACTGATGTGCTAAAAGCCATGAAGTTATTGCTTGCTGGAGAGATAAAACCGGATGTAATATTTCTTGATATTGAGATGCCAGGTGTTTCAGGTCTTGACCTGATCGAGCCATTAAGCAAAATTGCGGATGTAATCCTGATCAGTGGACACAAAGAATTTGGCCAGCAAGCATTTGAACAAGGTGCTACAGCTTATATTTACAAACCGTTTGATTTGGCAAAATTTCAGGAAACGGTTCAAAGGATTTTTAATAAGAAAAATATGCCGGATACTGTTAAGACAGCACCGGCACCTTTTTACTATATTCCCGGTGATGGTAGAGAAGTTCGTATCCGGCTAAAATCAGAAGAAATCTGGTTTGCTGAGACTACAGGGAATTTTACTGTGGTCAAAATGATTGACAACACTTCCCATATCTGTAATCTTACCCTTACCGAACTGACGGAATTACTTCCCTCACCGCATTTTATTCGAATAAACCGATCTACACTTATTAGCTTATCTAAGGTGGAGTTTTATGATGCAAAAGACATACACCTGGAAAAGGGCAAAGTATTTACATTCGGCGATTCCTATCGAAAGGAATTCATTCGGTTGATACGGCAATATGGGATGCTACATTGACATTTTTCGATTCTCTCTTTTGGTATTGAAGGTATATATTGTAAAAGATCATTTCATAGGTCCGTTGATGGTCCGCAAAAAGTCGATTGATATGCATGTGCATCAGATCGGTGAAAAAAGGAGCCTGTCTCCTTTTTGGACACTGCTCCAATAGGGAAACAATCATTGCAATAAATTCTTTCTCTTTCCTTGTTGGTTTGCCGAAAGGAATTTTAAAGTGATCTTTAATATATTTATTCAAGGTCTTAAAAGAAAGCGGCTGCAGCTGATGTTCTTTTTCTAAAGTCATTCTGATAAAACTTGTCCATTCGCTAAAACGTTTCTCACTGATTATTCCAGCCTGCCGTACACCTTCAATTGTACGAAAACAGTGTTTGAATTTGTTTATTTCATCTGTGCCTGTTTCTAATATTGAGAGGACAAGCTGTGAACTTTGCCAAAAAAGCTTTTCAACATTGTCAATGCCAACTACATCATACCTTTCGAGTTCCCGCTGGTAGGTACTTATCCTGATATCTTTGACAATACCATTGCTATAATATGACTTTATTTCGTTGTTCAGGAAATTGGTTATCCCGGAGAGACATTTTTCATCTGCTTTGATACGTAGCCTTAAGTGTTCCCCCTGCTCGTTGTAGCGGATAAAGAACCATTTTTCAATTGCTGTTTTATAGGTGTTAAGCAAGTTTGTTATTGGACCTAACAGTATGTTATCAGCAAAAAGTGGATGGACAAAAATATCAAAGTAGGCCCAATCCTGTAAAGGCAGGTAATCCCTGTCCTTTGTAAGTGTATCATGAATTACAACGGCACTACCAGGGTACAGTTCCTGATTATGATAGACCGGAATAATTACCTGATTAACAAAGGCAGCATTATTGCCATCTTTAACCATTGGATCTTTTGGTAAGTGTAGTTCTTCAATTGTTATTTCATCTTGTCTACGTACCTCTGAAATGAAAAGATCCATTTGATATGGATTTTCAAGGTCATAAACGGTAGGCTCCTCTCCTTTTAGTATTTTGATCAAATTGCCAAAATTGTATTCTTTTAATAGCTGCTTTATCCTGGCTGCCACTTCTTCATCGGAATACTGTTTATAGTCCTTTCTCTTCACACTGATTTTTGGTAAGGAAATAATGATATTCTTATAAATTATTTGAGGATAATAACTAAGACCAGGCAATAGTCTCACAATATCAAATGACAGATCGGGCCAAACACCATAAAAAGCCAGATCATATAAGAAGCGAAAAACCGGCAATTGACTTCTTCGGTAATTATAGGCTGATGACATCCGGGGGACAACCCGTTTACCTAAACGCTCTGACCGAAGTACAATAGAGTCGCCCGAAATTGAAATATAAAGATCATCAAGGCTCAAAGGTTCCTTAACCCCCGGATAACAGATAAGATTAACTTCCTGCTCATAGAGCAGAGGCCTCCTGTTAATATTATCCACCGTTAATTCATCATGGTAAGCAATATCAAAAAATACAATATCAGGATTTGCCTGTTCTTCAATGGAGACAAGGTCTTTGGCATATTGGTATGCATCACCCCCACACAAAGAGAACCTTCCCGCTAATTGGTTAGCGGTATGCCCGCCAATGCGTTCAAGATGAAAATGTTCATCGACAATACTACCGATGACAGAAAAAGTATTCGGTAGTTTGTTCTTCATTTCTTTGTGATATACACGGTTAGGGATCATAGCAAGATCAATGATATCGCCCTTACTAAACATTAAACCAGTTTTAAGGAACTCCAAAAATCCCGACACCTTTCTTACTGGTTCCTCTTGTCCCTGATTTAGGAGAGAGTCTATAATTTCAGTCGAATTTTCTTCTTTATATAGATTCCCATAGCCAACACCCAACTGCGGATCAAGGGCTTCCATTAGCCGTACATGCTTTCTATCGAATAGCTTCGTATATAGGCTTATGAATTCTGTAATATGTTTTGTATTCGTTTCCTGTGGCAGAATCTTGGAAAGCAAATCAATAAGCCCAGGAAGATGCTTAAACTGTTCATTGGAAATAGATGCTTTGTCAAAGTTTAGCTGGGTAATGGTATAACACGCATTGTAATTGAATGTGCCTATTCTTGAAAAATACTCCTGCCCCAATGTATTCGGGTCAAATTCTGTGATAATAAGATTGGAAAGAATCATTGCTTCTATCAAAGCTAATAATTGGAAACGTTCTATCTGGCTTTCTAGTTTCTTCAGTAACTCATTTATTTCAAGTGGTGCGGGTAATGATTTCAATAGCAACAGGATTTCGTTGGTAGCTTCCACATCAACAAGTTCAAAGGATTCATTATTTTCCTTTCGCCTGACATATCTGATCATATCGACTACCTGATAATACGTACTGTTAGCAATAAGTTTTAGATTCTTGGCAAGGACATCACTAAAAACGTATTCCACTTGGCTTGAATATTTCCAATCTGTAAAAGAATGGATGGTTCTGATATTTTTGATACGCACCTGCGATATTTTGTTATCTGAAATTTGGGCGATTCCAAAAGCAGAAAATGTCGCAAAGGGCGTGCTTCTATACTTCGCACGATTAAAGTATTTTAAAAGTGTATGGATAATTTTAGTTTGTTCCTGATAAAGGGTCTTAGGAGTAAGATGAGATACCTTTTGATAAAATTCGGGGGAAGCACTTTCTATGGATCGCAACAAATCATCCCAAACATCTTCAAGTTTGGCGTTAAAAGGAAACTGCGGGACACGGATCATCAATTGGCTGTATATTTTCATAGCTTAACTTTTTTCTTGTCAAGCTACCCAATCTGAAGACTTTGATTGTTAGTATGTATTTAAACCACCAGTTTTGGCAGTTGAACCCTGTATTTGAGTATTTGAATTCCTAGAATAAAGGATCAATAAATATCAAAAAGCATTAATTTTAAAGTACTTCACCATAAAACTGAAATAGTTCACCCTTTCATATCTTCTATTTCGGCATTTCGTAAGGGCCAAAATTTTTCTTACCAGCGCCCAGATTGACATTTTTGTCTCATTCACAAATGACATTTCACCAAAAAAATGCAGATATGAAAAAGTTTACGAAAGAGCTGTATAGCAAGATGCAATCGACCATCCAAGAGATTTCCAACAGCGGAGTATCAGGCTTTGATTATTACAGAACCTGCTATCATGAAATGCTTGAAATCAGTAAAAAATTAAAGTCGTATATTCTAAACTACCGATTTGCGGATCAACAGGAAGAAATTGAATTTTTTAAAGATGTAAAGCCAAAATTTCAATCCAGACTCATGTATTTCAATGAGCTTATCCAGGTGGAAATTCAAAAGCCGTTGATATCAGAAAAAAGAATGCTGGCAAAATATTACCGGAGATCTTCGGCTCATTATGCTGCATTGGCAAGCAGAAACCAGCTATTCCTGCACTATATGCGCTCCAATTATGAAAGTGGAGATCATCTACTCTTTGTCAGGTCGAATGAAAATTTCGATTTTATAAATACTGACCTGGATCTTGACGAAAAATACTCTACTCCTGCCAGTACCGAGTTGTCAAAGTTAATATCCTACGAATTAGTCATTGAACACCTGGCGGAAAAGGTTAATGAGCTTATTTCAGTTAAAGGTAATGATACCGGGTTCAAACACAAATTAGTCTGGGAAGGGCCAAAGGTTGGCTTAATAGAAATTGGCTATGCAATACATGAATTAGGTGCGGTAAAGGCGCCTGTTGCACAAATTATGGAAGGTTTGCAATTTCTTTTCAATACTGATTTAGGCCAGTTTTATCGTGTATTTCAGGACATGAGGATTCGGAAAGGGAGCCGCACCCTATATTTAGATGATGCAATAAGGGCGATAAACAAAAGAATGGATGAAACCGACCTGAAACTAAAGAAATAGAAATTGTTTTTTTTCATTGGCTGAGTCTTTACAGGCGGCCGGAGGCCGCAACTAAAAGGAGTGCCGCAGGATTTTATTCTATGTTGACCGAAGGGAGGCATAGTATAAAATCCTGAAACGGCACGGACTGCGGCAATCGACGCACAAGCAAGTGAAATGACAGACTGTAACACGTCAGAACACCAGCTTCTGTGACAACAGAAGTGGTGGTTCTGTGGTGCAACCCAACTCTTGCCCTTCGCAAGTGTTGGGTTGGTCTGGCATTATGCTTGCAGTGCAAGAGCGACCGCAGACCTATTTTAGATTAATTAATGAATCTTTCTATCATTCTCTTTTTAAATTCGAGATCATATTTAAGGCTACTCACTTGCTGTTGTGCTATTAAATATTTATTCTTTTCCGTTAGGTATTCGAAATACGCAATTAACCCGGCACCATACCTTACCTCAGCGGCTTTAAATGCATTCTTTGAATGATTGTATTGGCTATTGGCATTATCATAGCGCTGCTGTGCAAGCTGGTAATCTGTACAGGCTGCATATATATCTTTTTTGAGCTTTTGTAGCCCCTCTGCATTGGCAATGTAGGCTTTTTCAAGTCCTATATTTGCAGTTTTAATCGCATTTCTTGCTGTGAAGTTATTGAATAGCGGGATACCTAGACTTACGCCAAAAGAATGGGAAAGATTAGAGCTAAATTGTTTACCAAAATTCATTAATCGCCGATCTCCGTTAGGCAGGTACTCGTAAAAGGAAGATGAATAATTGGTACCCGTGGAGTAGTAGGTACTAAGCGATGGTAAGCTTATGGCCTTTACTACCTGTATTTGTTTTTTGGCTAATTGTACTGCATATTCATTCGATTTAATACTATGGAAGGTATTTAATGCCGAGTGATATACTTCCTCTGGAAAATAAATTTTAGGCTGATTGCTACCCTCTGTAATAGTATATGTAATTCCGATAGGTGTTTGAAAATCGAAATTCATTATCGCTTTCAATTCGAGAAGGGCCTGCTCATAGTTCAGTTTAGCTTGAAGATACATGCCGCTGTCCAAACTGAGTTGATTTTTTGCCTGTGATACTTCCAGCATATTGCTTTTTCCGGCACTCAATAATTTCTCCATTCTCTGGTTATTATTATTGCTTAGCTCTATCTGATACTCCAAATTTGCGATCTCTTCCTTTGCCAATAGCCCACGAAGGTAAGCTGTAGTTATATTGAGAATGATGTCATCCTTTAATTGCTTATAATCTTCATCCGACTTTAAAAGGCTTAACTGACTTTTCTGGATATTATATTTCTTCTGAAACCATCCAAATAGCAATACGCCTGCGCTTCCGCTTAAACCACTGTAATTGTATTGGGTGTTTTCAAAAGCATTCGTGGTCGGGTTGATGGAGCGCCCCAGACTTGTTCCAGCACTGGTTGATAAGCTAAGGTTAGGATATCGGGCGCTTTTCGTCGTACTCTGTTCGATAAAAAGAAGCTTTTTATCCAGTTCCGTTTGCTTAATCGTCAGGTTGTTGTCAATGGCATAATCTATACACCTTTCCAGTGTCCAAATTGAATCCTGGCCAAAGCTGTTAATAGAAACGGAGATAAGGAATAATAGTAAAAGCCTTCTCAAAACTGCGTGTTTTAGGTTATTTTTTTATTGTTTTAATCAGGTCGTAGTAAAGGCTTTCCGCTAATCGCAGATCTTTTGTTATGATTTCGGTATTCGCAATCAGCCCCTCCACAAATGGAATATCTTTTTTGTAATTGGTTTTTAGGTCATTTGGCAAAATAACTTTCGCCAGATAAAAACCACTATCCGTGGGAACAGGGCTTATGTACTCCACTTTTCCAGTCACTGTACCAAACTGCTGCCAGGGATAAGCATCAAATTTTAGGATTACCTTCTGACCTATTTCCACTTTACCGAAATTGTTTTGAGGGATCAATGTTTCCATATACATTTCACTTTTGGGGGCTACTATATATGCAATTATTTTACCCGCTTCGAGGTTTTGGTTTTGTTGAAGAAAGGAAGAAAAAACCAGTTTTCCCGTAGAGTTTGCTATCAAAAGGAAGTTTTGTTTCCAGGTTTCTATTTTGCTTTTAATATTTAAAACGGCCTGTTCAAATAAGGATTGCTGTTTAATGACTTCATTATCCAGTTCTGTTAACTCCTTGTTTATGGTGTTGATTTGGGATTCATTTCCAATATAGCCCGTTTTTATGGCTGGCTCGCTCATTTGCTTACTAATGTATTGACTCGAAAGGTCTCTATATTCTTGTTCAGATATTAATTTTTCATCTAAAAGCGCCTTATTCTTGTCGATTGTCGTTTGCGTTAGATTGAGATCCTTTTGTTGTAAGCGTTTCTGGTCGTTCAATACAGTTCTTGATTGCTGGGCGAAGCTTAAGTCGTTATTTAAGAGATGCTTCCTTTTTGAAACGTAATCCCCCAGAACATAATCCCGGTAAGGAATGTATGCTTGAACAAATGACTGGTAATCTCCCTGAAGCTCACCGAGATGTTGAAAAGACATCTTCATGTCCGTCTTAATATTGTTTAATTCATGCTGTTGCAGGTGTCTTTCCATATCCATTAGCAATTGTTCCAACTTTAAGACTTCATTATAATCGGCAGTGGTTTCTAATACTGCTATTACATCGCCCTGTTTTACCAGTTGGTTATCTTTTGCAAACAAGTGTGCTAATCGAAGATTTTGTTTCGGAATAATCGGCTTTGGGGCGTTTGTACCGGTAAGTTTTGAACGAGTAGGAACTGTTTCCGGGTATTTTATGAACCAGGTAAACAATCCCACGACCATTAATGTTATGCAAGTAACATAGGTTCCGTACTTAGAAATTAAATTTAATCTCATCATTTTTCAGATTTAGTTTCCTAGTTCAAGTTGGTTTTTGACCAGTTCGTAGTATTTTCCTTTTTGGATACTCAGCCTTTGGTGTGTACCTTCTTCGACAATTTCCCCTTGTTCAAGGACTACAATTTTGTCAGCATTTTTAACGGTGCTCAAACGGTGGGCAACAACTACTACCGTTCGACCTTTAAAAAAGGACTGGAGGTTTTCTAAGATCACTTTTTCGTTATTGGCATCGAGGGAGTTGGTGGCTTCATCAAAGAATAATATCTCCGGATCTTTATACACTGCTCTTGCGATAAGTATCCTTTGCCTTTGCCCCATGCTGATCCCTTTTCCTTCTAAACCAATTTTTGTATTAAATCCTAGAGGGAGTTCTTCGATAAAGGATAATATATTTGCCATTTTCGTTGCATATTCCAGCCGTTGATTGTCTGGCTCTTCTATGCCTACTGCAATATTGCCCGCAATTGTTTCATTAAATAGATAACCATCCTGCATTACTGAACCGATTGTACTTCTCCAATGCAGTGGAATAATCTGCTTTAGCTCTTTTACTTTAGGGGAAAGATCCTGATCAGCTTTATTGTCCGATATTACACTAATGGTTCCTTTGTATTTATCATCATAGAATTTCTGCAATATTTTCAGCAGTGTAGTTTTCCCACTACCACTCATACCTACAATGGCCGTGATTTTACCTGCAGGTATTTCGAGGTTAATATTCTTTAATACCCTTTCTTCGGCATTTGAAGAATAGCCGAAGTCTAATTGTGTTATTTTGAAACCAAATCCAATTGATCGATTTGGCATATTTGTAGTTGGCTGCCTTTCATCTTCTTCCTGGTGAATTTCATTCAAGCGCTCCAATGAAATTTTTGCATCCTGAAACTCTTGAATAAAGCCCGTGAACTGCTGAATAGGGCTATTTAAAGCCCCCAATATGTATTGAACGGCAAGCATGGCTCCGAGGGTTAATTCCCCTTTTATTACAGCTGTGGCAACTATTGCAGTAACGAGTAGATTTTTACCTTCATTGATAAATAATGCACCGGCGCTTTGCACCTGGCTTAAAGAAAGGTTTTTAAAGCTAATTGCAAATAGTCCCCGCTGTAATCTTTCCCAATTCCAACGGAATGTTTTTTCAGCATTGTGCATTTTGATTTCCTGCATTCCCTGTACCAGTTCCATTGTCGCCGAGTTTTCCTTAGAAGCTAATGCAAAATGCTTGTAATTCAGCTTTCTGCGCTGTTTTAAAAAGATCGCAATCCACAACATATACAGAATACTGCCGGTCAGGAAGATCAAAAAAACGGGCACACTGTATATTAACATTACAAAGGAATACACGAGTAGGTTAATCATCGAAAAGATTGTATTAATGCTATTTCCAGTCAGAAATCCTTCAATACGGTGTTGATCGTTGAGCCGTTGCATGATATCACCTGTTTGCTTGGTATCAAAATAGCTAATAGGAAGCCGCATCAATTTTTTCCAAAAATCGGTTAACAAAGAGAGGTTGATACGTGAACTGACATACAGGAGGATGCCCTGCCGCGAAAAATCAACAACGGTTCTACCCAACATTAATACAAACTGTGCTGCAAGTGCTATATAGACGAAATTAATATCCTGTGTATTAACACCCTTGTCTACAATTCCCTGGGTAAGAAAGGGAATAAGAAGCTGAAATAAACTTGCCGCTAATAAACCGAGGACAATTTGTAAAAAGTATCCTTTATGTTGATAAAGGTAACCTAACAGTTTACTCCAAGAAATTGCCTTATTCTGGTTTTGTTCTATTTCAAGGTCTTCTGTTGTTTTCCCAAAATCAGGGGTCGGTTCCAGAAGCATGGCAATTCCGATATTATTTTGATTGCCATGCCAAAGGCTCATAAATGTATCTGCATCTAATTTCATTAGACCTTCCGTGGCGGGATCAGCAATCCAAAATACGGAGCGTTCGATCTTTGAAGTTGGATTGGTCACTTTATGTAGCACTACATAGTGATCGCTATTCCAATGCAAAATACAAGGCATTGGATCTGTACGTATTTTTTCGGCCGTGGTTCTTACTTCCAACGTATTTATGCCCAACTTTTCAGCAGCATCTCCGATTGCAGCCATTGTGACTCCTTGCTTTCCTGTTTCGCAAATGCGACGAAGTTTATTAATACTATAATCCTTTCCGTGCTGCTTTGCTATTATTCTCAGGCAAGTTGCCCCACAGTCCATTTGGTCTAATTGTTTGTAAAAAGCGTACTTCATCAAGTCAGGTTGTTTAGCTTACATTGTATGGTTTGTGGCTTCAGTCTGCAATGACTACAATTGGTAATATTCAATTGCTTTTTGTTTTATTGGATTGGTACTCCATTCCTCCCACTGAGCGGAATAAGGGTCGTATCCGCATTTAAGCGGGGCACTGAATATATCTTCTGGATTGTCCAGGTAAGCTCTGCAATCGGTACATACGCGCCTGAATTCACAATCCCTGCATTTTGAAATTTCATCTTTGTTGATGCTCCATAGCTTTTTAAAGTTTGGATGATTGATTACCTCAGCAAGTGTGGTATCTGTTATAATACCAAAGCTTTCCATCATACTCGGACAGTTTTTGATATTGCCCTGGCTATCAACAGCGATTTTGCGGTTCAGGCAGGTATTGTATTCGAGGGATTCGGTGTAATGTTCAATTCCTAAGTTGAAATAAAATTCTTGTACAGCGCCACAGCTTTTAGCATCAATAGCTTTAGATGTGCATATCAGGTTTGTTTTGGTATTCTCTGAGTAGGTGTGTAGCTCTTTGCTGGCATTGTAAATTATTACTTCATTCAAGATTGCATATTTGTCGATAATTCTTTCTTGAATAAGGTTAATGTCATTTCCAAAGCTATTCACATCCAATACAAGGGATAGGCCATAAAAAGTATTAAGGGAAGCTATATAATTCAGAACTTCTTCAATCGACTCTATCTTTAAATCCAAGAAAAATCGTATTTGAAGCATGGAAGTACCTTTCAATCCGAGCTTGTAGATAAAGGAAAAGTACTGGTCTTTCAGGCTTTCATTGTAATCTATAATCGCATTATTAAAATAAAATGGCGTATCCCATTCTTTATACATTTCGATGGATTGCGTATTCCAGAATGACCATTCTTTTTCATCACAAAATTTACCAAAGCCAATTTCTTGCATCCATTCAAAAAAAACAACGATGTCATCCATATCATTGTCGGCAAATTCATTTTGAATAGCCATTAAGCTATTGTATTCGGTTGACTTTAGTAATGGGACTAATTCGCTGTCTATTGAATACATGGATGACCTGGAAACATTTTGTAACAGCGCATTTTGACTACCTACCGTTATTTTGCAATTCTTGAATATGTGAAAAAACAATTCCCTATAGTTTGACATCGAATCGACTTATTGCTTTGATTAGTTTATGTTTCTTTGAGCGCGGGTTTTTAATAGAGGAAATATTTATGGTATTGTTATGCTTGTTCTCCAATCCTATAGTTACTTTTCTTTCCTGAAGTGGTACATTCTCGCATTCGAGGTACCTGAAATTAAAAGGCATGGCATAGAGATCTGCAGGATTGAGGATACTATATTTTTTCCTTTGCATTGTTGATTAGAATTTTAGCAACTTCTCTTTCTATAAACTGGTTTGATAAAACACTTATGAAGTCAAGTTGGCCCACCGGATTTATTTCAAGGAAGACATATTCATAATCACTTGTTACCATGAAGTCTGCCGAGCCGCTTTCCAATTTTAGTTTTTTGGCTAGTTTTAATAATTTATCCTCTACCTCATCAGGAAGTTTTATGCTTGTAACCATCCTGTCCTCTGCATATTCGTTTGTACCCGACCTGATATCAATAGGTTGATTTATTTCATCGTAGAATGATATCGCTGCTGCAAAAGTTCTGCCCAGCATAAAAAAGACCCTCACTTCACATTTTCTTTCTATTTTCTTTTGGAATAAAGAAGGGAAGAACAAAGGATTATCATCTTTTATTATGTCGTCGATGGTAACCTCTTCCGTGCCCTGGGTTAGAAATACATTTTTGGTCAGGCAGAAGAAAGAATCTTTAATTGCTTTTGTGACCTGTTTACCTTCTCCTAGCATTTTACTTATTACTGTTTTATCAATGGTAACAATTGTTTCGGGTATAAGCAGACCTATATTTTTGGCTTCCTCTAAAACCGCTAATTTATTTAATTCATATCGTGTGGGGATATTAATGGTACGGACTTTTTTCTCTATTTGCTCATACATAAAATCCATTAATGTACCTGTTTCAGCATGTAGATAGTTTTGTAGTGTATTGTTCAATAATTCATCTTCCGGAAACACTTTATTTTTAATCGATGAGTTTCCCAAATCTCTTGTATAAATTGCTCCTCTTCTAAACCATATCAGGCTAAATTCTTCAAAAAGGTTCCTCTTTTTGTCTTGATAACTTAAGATGATATGACTATCCTTGTTTTGAGAAATTTCTAAACCCTCAAAATACAAAGGCTCTCTATCACTGTTTATCCTTTCAAAGTCAGCCTGATAGTAATCTAGCCATTGGCAAACCTTATCTGCGGTTGTATCACCAGTTTCGGTTATAATCAAAATCTTCTTTGCCACGATATAAGATATATTTTATGCCTTTATCCTTTAGAATTTGCTCATAGCTCTCTTCGAAATCTCTGTCAGGTATACTTTCAATTTCAGGATATTCAAAACCATCTGAATGGAATAAAAATGCATATGAAACAAACTTTGCGTTTTCATATACATCGTTTAGATACAATTGCTTTCTGCGGTCATTAATGGTTTTTAAAAGATTGTCTTCGATTTTAAATATATAACATGACTTTGTAAATTGGGTAGAAACTGATCCCCCATATAAGCCATATACTTTATTGCACTGTTGCTGTTCAGGCCAATTAGATTGGGCATCTAAGTAATAGCTTGTACAATACCTGTCATATAAATAAGCGACTGATGGAGCATATAATATACCTTGTTTTGCGCACGAATCAATTAATTCTTTGTCGTAGTAGCCCCAAGGAGAGCAATGCCTTAAAATTATCAATAATTCTTGGACGGCAGGATAGCCTATTGTTTTTTCCAGGTTCTCATTTTTCTTTACTGCCGTTCTAAGTAAATCACAAACCTCTTTGAAATTTACGGAATCGATCATTTTAACTGCAGGCAACAGCGCTTTAGATTGAGTGTAAGGAATAGAAATTGAAAGTTTTTCCGGTAATGTTCTAATTGCCTGATCTTTGATTAACGCATCACTAATTAGATTAACCGCCAAAGGATCTTTGCCTGGCAAAGAGTCTTGATTTTTATTAATTACAAGATTGACAAAAGGTGAGTAGGCCGGTATATTTCCGTAACGTTCATGAACGGAAATACCTCTGGTTCCAATTTCTGCCAATAGTTTTTTAATATAATTGCCATCCGGTTTCTTAGAACGAACTGCTGCATATAAAGCGTTATTCAAATCGGTAAAGAATGCCGATTGGATGTCCTTGAAGGCAACTTTAAATAGTTCATTTGCTTTTTCATAATTACCTTGACAGACTTCGCTTGTTGCCTTTTGGGACATTAAGTAATATTGCTCTAAATTATTATTTGCATAGCTATCCATTGTAAAAAGTAATGCCAAGGAGAGGGTTAACGTTTGTAGAATCTGCATGTTTTAATTTTAATGAATTATAAAAACTCCACTGCAAATTATCCGGATAATTTGCAGTGGAGGTACTTACTTTAGATTAGCCTACCTCTTTCAACCATTGAGCGTAGTCATCAGATTTCATATAGTTATCTAATGTTCCCCAAGATGAGCCAACGAGTCTGGTTTTACCATTTAAGGTTAAATCACCACAGTAATCCCAAGAGGACCCATCAGGTAAATTCTTTTTACCGCCGTCGGTTCTTGTTGGAGTTGCACCACCTGTGATATGACGTGTTTGATTTTTGGAAAGTGCATCGTTTTTATACTTTCCATTCTTTAAACTTTCAAGTAACATATTGTTGATATTAGTTTAGTTTTTCTCCCCTGTCTTGAACACCAATGGGGCGAATGTTCGGCGTTTCCCTTGTTTATTTATTCTTAGGTCTAATTCAAGGCAAAGACCGCAACTATAGCTATGAGTATCTTAGTCCATACTTTTTAGAAGTATCGCAATTGTTTAGTGATATTGGTTGGGATATGGGTTTATGGCAAATTGCCTCCGCAAGCAAGAAGGTACAGGTTAGGTCTTTAGTTTTTTAACGTAACAAGATTTGATGATAGTATATCTTGCTGTGGATGTGGCAACAATATTAATTAGATTTTTTATATTCACTAAATAAATTAGCAATAAATATTCCCGATTTGCGCTACCTTTGTTTTGCAAATCAAAACTTTTTATGAATATCAATGAGTTAACTGCATCCCGTATTAAAACTTTACGCGCTCAAAAAGGTCTGACTATCGAAGCGGTAGCGGATGGCCTGGAAATTTCTAAAAGTGCCTATTCGCAGATGGAAAATGGCCATGTGGAAATTACGTTAACGCGGATCGAGCTACTAGCAAAGTATTTCAATGTTCCTATAGAAGAAATCATTGAATCTTCTACAACCAATCATCAAACTTTCACTGGTAACAACGGCGGTACCAACGGAAATAATAACAGCAATAACAACAATAATGCTAATAATAGAAGCACGGTCAATAATTTTTTTTCCAACAACGAGGAAAGTTTAGATGCCATGTTGAAAGTTGTAAAAGATGTCTTACAAGGTAAAACAAATCAACCTTAGATTCTTTCGCTTTTAAATGGTTCAAGAAATAAACAAAGAACTTCGATTTCTGATTTATGTAGTTTAAAACAGATTAAAAAGGAATGACGAAGATATTTAAAGCAAAATAAATCACCAATAGGGGAATTCCCGTATTTTTTTGCGTGAAGGATAGCCGTGGCATCCTTTTGTATGCCCAAAGCATACAAAAGATATAACAGATAGCCTGGCCCGCATGGTCGGGTGGTGGGCTACAGCGCCGCAGAAGCGCGGGCATGGGCACGCCCAATCATTACTAAAATCTCACTTTTACCCCTAAAAGTTTCCTGCTTTAACTACCCTTAGCGATACAATCTGAATTTTTTTAAAATATTTTATAAAAAATTTTGCTGATTTTTCTGGAAATGGGGTAACTCCAACCTTGGGAATACTTACTACACGAAAATGTGTCCTAATCAAAGGTTCTGTAATATTCTATATTTTTTTTGACCTTTTGTAGTACCGTCCCACCTTATATTTTTTCAGTTTTTAAACATTCCCAACCTTGGACATCGGTGTCAAAAGACCTTTTGATATCGAGCCATCTTTGCATTGTAAACAGAATTTAAAACTAAAAAAATCAACACAATGTTCAGCAACATTACATGGTTACAGTTTTTAGTCGTACTGATCGGCGTATTGGTATTGTACTACATCATCTATTTCATCCGCTTCCGATTCAATGGAATGCTGGACAAATTAAACAAGAAAAGTGAAGCTTACGAGCTTGATATCTTCGAGGGAAGAGAAACGGATGAGGAAACGAGAAAGCTCGATGAGCTTGAAATTATCATCAATGGGATAAAAACAGACATATTGGATAAGGCAGGAAAATCGGCAACAAAGGAGCAGCTTTTGGCTGCATTACCGGAAAAGGTTGCAGACTACGATGGGTTACATCAACCTGCCTACCGATATGCGCTGAACAACTATATCATTCAACAGACCAAACAACTATGCGGGGTAGAGATCGAGGAAGAGGAATTGGAGGAGTTATGGGACAATCTACCCCGCTAAATGATTAGAACTTTTTTCGACTAATGAATACAAAACAGCGAAACAGACTTATGGCTATTGTAGCAATGGCGGGTCTACTTACAATTGGTTCCTGCAATAACGATGCAGGTCTGGAATTACTGACTGAAAAGCAGGAAACAGTCAGCGGGATCAATGATGGCAGGGATAAAGATGCAAATCGTTGGCTGATTTTTAAAGATATGCATGAATTTGAAAGCACGATTGCAAAGCTGGCAAGTGCGGACGACCAGGAATCTTTGGCAAAATGGGCACAGCAGAACAAAGGATTTACTTCCTGGGGCGCAATCGCTAATGCTGATACGGTCGAATCAAAAGAGGTTCAGAAAATTGATCTGCCTGATCCTATGCTAAGCACTGTACTCAATAAGGACGGGCGAATTCAGATTGCGGACACGATCTACCAAATGGATATCCTTAAAGATAGTCCGGTGCTGTATGCTTTTCCATCCCGTTATGGCAACGACCTGATCAAAGGCGTTAAGCCTACTGGCGTTAAACAGGTTGTTACCCATAAAATAGGTTTGACATTGATGCCCTTTTTCCCTAAATGGGAAGAAACGGGACGTGTTATTATTCCTGAACCAAATTCACAGGTCTGTGATTATCCGGGAGGTTCATTAGTACCCTGGTGGGGACAGAAAGGAGACCTGATCTATGGCGCTGACAACGGAGCCGAGCTTTTAAAAGACAATGGCAGACAGGTACGCATTGATTATCACCGCTGGCGCGTTGGTTTTGTATTCTACTCTTCGGCAGGTGTTCGGGTCAAACTACAGAAAAATACGCGGCTTGGCGGTTGGATGTCCACCATCAATATGAATAAAGTCAGCATTGAAGCTTGTAGCAGAGGTGATGTTTTAGTACCGGGATTTGTGGCAGTTCCTTTTCAGGCTCAGGTATCGGCATCCGCTACAAACACCAATAAGATTGAAAGAACCATCAAGTGGGCCGCTGCTCCTTTCCATGTGGAAGTACTTCCCCGAAATTTCAATTTTAAGTTCAGCGTAAACTATAAAGGACAACAGATAAGTCGGTTTATCCGGGAATAAAGCTTAGGGCGGGGTGAAAAGGTGCGTAAGGATGAGTGCTAAGGGAAAGATTTCACCCCTGCCCTTTATTAAGAAATGCGGGAGCCGGAGAAATGTGGTTGTGGTTTGATTAGGTGTGTTTGATCAGTGAGCCGGCTCCCTTTTTTAAAGAAAAACAATATAAAAAAATACAGGAAATGGGATGAGGATATTGTGTGGAGATTGATTATTGTGTGTGTGAATATATCCCATCCCTCCTATCCATCCCATTCCTGCTTTAAAACAAAGCAGATATGGAAAGTAAAAAATTGGTGAAGGCGTTCAGCCGTTCCGGTGTACGATTTAGCTTATTGGTAACCGTAATGGTTATGGCTACAGTACTCACTTATGCCCAGAGCGGTGAAGCGGGCATACAGGCTGCAAACACAGAAGTACGGCGATATTTCGGAGTAGGGACCCAATTGATGTATGGCGTAGGCGCAATCCTCGGATTGATTGGTGCAGTAAAGGTCTACTCCAAATGGAACCAGGGCGATCAGGACACATCGAAAGTCGCGGCGAGCTGGTTCGGAAGCTGTATTTTTCTTGTTGTTGTCGCAACGGTTATTCGTGGATTCTTTGGTGTTTCATAATAAAATAAAATAGCAAAATGTATCAGCAATTAAAAGAGAAATTATGGTCATTTATTGTGCATAACAATCCTGACCTGATGTTCAATCTACAGGATGAATATAAGGTCACGGAGTACCTGGAAACGAAGGTAAGTGCAGTTATGCCAATGGTCATGACGTTACTGGAGGAAGGCAAAGAGGGCTATGCGATACTGGAACTGTGCATGAATGAAATGACGGCAGAGTTAAAACCATCACGGTACCATTATATCGCTGCGATCCTACAAGCTGAATTTCCAGAAGATTATGTCCGACTGCGTGAAGCGGGGCAACTGAGCTATCAAACAGTACTTATCGTTGATAAGTGCAAAGCAACTTTTGATGTCTTTAATTTCGGTGAAGAGAATAAAACTGATCCAGCTTTAAAAGAAATGCTACACGTAGAGATTCTGCTCCATCTTAAACAAGATAAATAACACCGAAATATGGCAAACAGTGTCTATAAAATCAATAAAGGGATCAACAAAAGTATTGAGTTTAAGGGTTTCAAGGCTCAGTATATCTGGTATATGGTCATTGTCATTTTGTGTCTTCTTTTTGTTTTTGCATTACTTTATTTCCTGGGTATTAACCAGTATGTCTGCATTTTGGTCTGTGGTGGTATTGGTGCTTTTTCGCTACAAAAAATTTATGGATTAAGTAAAAAATACGGGGAGCATGGCCTTTCAAAAATGATTGCCCGAAAAAGCGTTCCCAAAGTGCTGAAGTCTATTGACAGGGGCATGTTTATCAAAAGGAGTAAAAGCTATGTGAAAAGAAAACCGAATAGAGGTGATCAAATTTAAAGCTATTGTCCTTTTTGAAATTGAGTTAAAAACAGTACAAAACTAATTAAAGAGTTGCGATCTCAGAAAGACAAAAACATCCAATAAAACTAAACATCATGCAAGAAGAACCACGTTTTTTAGTCGGAAACCATATTTACCGTATTGACAGTTATTTCGGTATAATTACACAAGCGGGCAATGCTGACAATCAAATTCGCATTTCGGAACTTCCGGAGAACCTTCATAGCTATGACCTGCCGATTGATCCTATCAGTGGAAAACTGCTTTCTGGTAATCCACAAAAAGATGCGCCTGTAGTTTCCATTCCTAAAACAGTTCTTGAAGAGGGTTATTTGGAGTGTTCAAAGTTTGCTGAAAATTTCAATGCTCAATTGTCGGAGCAATCCGGAATTCGATTAGTGGACGAAAAAGTAAAGAAGGAGATCGAAGATCTGATTATTCCATTACCACAACCGCAATTCCCGGTTTTAGAAAAAGATGGATATAAGTTTGAAGTGGATGTATCTTTAAGAGAACTGCGTAATGTCGATAAGCCATTTATTCATATTGAGTTGGATCGGCTCCTGGAAAAAAACGGTAAATACATTGCTTACATTTTAGATGAAGGCAGACTTTCAGAGTGGGATCATGGCAATTCTTTAAAACTTGAAATAGATCAGTTGGTTAAGATTGCTCCCGATGATGTCTCGAAAGTTTACGGAATTCCAAAGGATAAGCTACCGGAAACAGATAAAGAATTACGCTCCAATCCTGAATACATAGTGGATCGTATTGACAAGGGAAAATTGCCGGTTATGCGAATAGTGGATGAGGATTATTATGTAGATACCAGGTTACACGAATTACGTTCGATGAACAAACACTGGAAAAAGCTTGAATTAATAGATAACGGACCGGAAGCATTCGAAGCAGATTGCAAACATGTTTATCTCTATGATTACCTCAATAGGCAGATTGTAAAAAACTTCAACGAATTAACTGAAGTCCCAAAACATACCGCATTTATTGTACTCCCCGATTTGAATTCATTTGATCCGGTTGCCGCTGGTCGAAAGTTGTACAATGATCCTTATGCCTTACTTAACAAATATCCCTTACAACCCCTTATGGAAGCCCGACTTGTACCCATTGAAAAAACTTATCTGGCAGAGCGAATCCAATATAATAAAGAAAAAAAACTGCTTGAAAAAAGTAGTAAAGTAAAGCTGGTGAGTGATAATAAAAAAATAATAAAACCGGGAAAGAAAAATAATAAAGGTAACGGCTTGCCCTTTTAGAAGTGGTTGAAGACAAAAAGGAAATAGTGATTATGGAAAAGTGGTTGAAGGATTTATTTCCGATAATGGATGTTGAGCATGATTGTATCCTGTCGAAACAAGGTGATATTACTGTAGCCTATCAAGTAGCGCTAAAGGAAATATTCACCATGAGCAATGAAGAGTATGAAGCTTTTCATCAGACCTGGATCAAAGCTATAAAAATGCTGCCGAACCATTCCGTGCTACATAAGCAAGATTGGTTTGTTGATAGTAAATATGAGGCTGATTTTTCAAAGGAAGATCTGTCCTTTCTTTCGGCAAGTAGTGAACGGTTTTTCAATGAGCGCCCCTTTCTGGATCATAAGTGCTATCTCTTTTTGACAAAGAAGGCAAATGGCCGGAAACCCGGGAGCAGTATATTCTCCAACCTGATCAGGCCGCAACTTGTCCCCACCCAGGCATTAAATGTAAATCAACAGCAGGACTTTTTGGATATCTGCGGACAGTTCAAACAGATCATGGAAGATTCGGGCTTTGTCAAAATGGAAAGGATCACAGCGGATTCGATCTGGAGCTCAAATCAGAAAATTGGTTTATTGGAGCAGTATTGCTACTTAAACCCTGAACAGAAAACGAAAATCGTCCGTGACATTGAAATCGGTGACAGGTTACATATAGGGGGAAAACATTGCCAGCTCTACACCCTGGGCGCTGCCGAAGATCTGCCAACAATGTGTGGCAGCAGGATCAATTATGATAAATATTCGACGGACAGGACAAAATTCAGCATCGGTTTTGCAGCCACATTGGGTCAACTTCTTTCCTGCAATCATATTTATAATCAGTATGTCTTTGTCGAGGATGCGCATGAGACCATAAAAAAACTGGAAAGCAAAAGACTACGGTTGCAATCCCTGTCTGCCTACAGCAGGGAAAATGCGATCAGCAGGGATGCTACGAATGCCTTTTTAAACGAAGCGATTGCTGACCAGCGGCTTCCGGTCAAGGCCCATTTCAATGTATTGGTCTGGACAGAAAATACCGAAGAGCTGAAGGATCTTAAAAATAAAGTATCCTCAGCGCTGGCACAGATGGATGCTTCGGCCAAGGAGGAAACAGTCGGAGCGCCACAGATCTTTTGGAGTGGCATACCAGGGAATGCAGCGGACTTCCCGCTCAATGACTGTTTGGATACATTTGCGGAGCAAGCCGCCTGCTTCTTTAATCTGGAAACAGGCTATAGAACCTCTTTAAGTCCGGTCGGCATCAGGCTCGGTGACCGCCTAACCGGCAAACCCGTTCATGTAGACCTTGACCAGGAGCCAAAGGAACAGGGAATAATTGCCAATTTCAATGCCTTCATCTTATCAGGCTCCGGTGGTGGTAAGAGTTACTTTACCAATCATGTCGTTCGGTCCTACTACGAACAGGGTACCCACGTCGTTGTTGTGGATATAGGTCATTCCTATGAACTACTGTGTGAACTGGTGGGCGGCTATTACTTCACTTATGAGGAAAGCAACCCGATAAAATTTAATCCGTTCTATATTCCTGAAGGTGATTACCTGGATACGGAAAAAAAAGAAAGCATCAAGACACTGTTATTGTCCCTATGGAAGAAGGAAAATGAAACCTATAACAGGTCGGATTATGTTGCCCTTTCCCAGGCGCTTACTTTATATTTTGATAAGCTTGAAAAGGATACTACGATCTTTCCCTGTTTTAATTCCTTCTATGAATTTCTGAAAAATGATTTTCGGGAAGTGATGAAAAATGAAGGGGTTAAAGAAAAGGAATTTGACCTGGACAATTTCCTGTATGTTTTGAAACCTTACTTCAAGGGCGGGGAATTTGATTACTTATTGAACGCAGAGGAAAATCTTGACCTCCTGCATCAGAAATTCATTGTTTTTGAGCTGGACAACATAAAAAATCATGCGATCCTATTACCGACCGTAACGCTCATCATAGCAGAACTTTTCGTTTCAAAGATGCGTAAACTAAAGGGAATCAGGAAGATGATCGTCATAGAGGAAGCATGGAAGGCGATAGCACGAGAAGGCATGGCAGAGTATATAAAATATTTGTACAAAACCGCCCGTAAATTTTTAGCGAAAACGGTCACCGTCACGCAGGAGATCGAAGATATCATCGGTTCTGAGATCATTAAGGAAGCCATTATCAACAATTCAGATTGCAAAGTCTTATTGGATCAGAGCAAGTACGTCAACAAGTTTGACGCGATCCAGGACATTCTTGGTATAACGGATAAGCAGAAGGCAGAGATCCTGAGTATCAATAAATCGCCTGAACCGGGCAGGAAATACAAAGAGAACTGGATTTGTCTTGGTACTGACCATAGCAAGGTCTACCGTTTGGAGACATCACTGGAGGAATACCTGATCTATACTTCGGAACAAAGGGAAAAAGTACAGGTGAAAGAATATATAAAACGGTATGGCAATATCCATAAAGGAGTTGCTGCCCTAGCCGCAGAGTTAAGAGCAGATCAATTAAGATCCGGACGGGCAACAGGTGACATTAATCAAAAATAAAAGGAGGTACTATGAAACGGTTAAAACTAGCTATTGTGAGCCTTTTTATTCTGCTGGCAACAATCCTTCCCACTGGGCAGGCACATGCGGGAATCGTGGAGATCATTAAACAGGCCGTAGTCAAAGTGATCAAGGCGGCGGATCTTAAGATTCAGCGTCTACAGAATAAAACGATCTGGCTACAGGATGCGCAAAAAACGCTAGAGAACATTCTGTCAAAACTAAAGCTGGAAGAAATTTCGGATTGGTCGGAAAAGCAAAAGGAACAGTATCGTGTTTACTTTGAGGAACTTTCAAAAGTAAAAACGCTGATCTCCTATTATCAACGGATCAAAGACATTACGACCAAGCAGCTCAAATTGGTTGAAGCCTATAAAATGGCCTGGAGCAAATTTTCTTCCGACAAACATTTTAACGCAAAGGATCTGGAATACATGGGAAAAGTATATGCGGGCATGCTCGATCAGAGCCTGGCAAATGTCGATCAGATTGCCCTCATCATTAAATCATTCAGTACACAGATGACCGATGGGCAGCGTCTGGAACTGATCAATAAAACGGCAGACAATGTAGACCGCAATTATGCTGACCTGCTACAGTTCAATAAACAGAATGTAGGTATATCCTTACAAAGGGCTAAAGATAAACAGGCGGTGGATTATGTAAAAAGCCTTTATGGTATTCAATAATTAAATATACTGCTATGAAAAAGATATTGGTTTTTATGATCCTGTTGCTTGCCTGCTTCCCTCCTGCTGTTCAGGCGCAAAACTTTAACGAGTGGTTCCGTCAAAAAAAGACGCAAAAGAAATACCTGATTCAGCAGATTGCGGCCTTGCAGGTCTATAAAGGAGCCTTAAAAAAAGGATACAATATTGTCGAAGGTGGATTGAATGTCATCTCGGATCTGAAAGATGGGGAGTTTAACCTGCATAAAAATTACTTTGATGGGTTAAACCGGGTGAGTCCCTACGTAAAGCAATACCCAAAGATCGACCTGATCAGTAAATACTATAAAAAGATCTATCAGCTAAACAGGCAGTCTGAAGATATGGTAAGCGCATCCAAAGCCTTTAACGCCAAAGAACTGGAAGCAATACGGATCACCTGGGAAAAAGTCATGAACAATAGCCATGCATTGATCGGCGAACTGGAAAAGATCTGCACAGATGGCACACTTGAAATGAGTGACATCCAGCGAACAGAACATATTGACCGGATAAGCCTAGATATGGAATCAAATTTATCATTCGCTCATTCATTTTCGCTGGAAGTTTTTACTGTGAAACAGGGCAGAATACAGGCGGGACAGGATATACAGACCATGCGATCGTTAAACGGATTAAAATAATAGGTTATGAAAAAATACATTCTTTTTCCGGTCCTGCTGCTTATGATGCTGGTTCCGGTAATAAAAGCAAAAGCACAGGCAGACGAGATTGCCCAATTACTGCTCAATGTCGAAAAGCTAACACAATTCAAGGCTATCCTCAAACAGATGAAAGACGGTTATAAGATTTTGGACGGCGGATACAATACCGTAAAGGATATCAGTAAAGGGAATTTTAGTCTGCATAAAACTTTTTTGGATGGATTAATGGAGGTTAGCCCGACCGTAAAAAACTACCGGAAGGTAGCTGAAATTATTAATGGTCAGATCAGGTTGGTAAAAATATCCCGCAATGCCCTATCCAGATTCAGAGATGACAAGCAATTTGATATCAAAGAGATCAATTATATCGGCAAGCTCTATGAAAATTTACTGGGTCAAAGCCTGAATAACCTGGATGAACTGGCCACTGTAGTTACTGCCGGTAAACTCCGCATGAGTGACGATGAACGCCTGAAAGCTATTGACCGCATCCATAAAGACATGGAAGACAAACTTTCTTTTCTGGGCCGCTTCAATAGTGATGTAGGGGTTTTGAGCCTGCAAAGGGCAAAGGAGAAAAGTAACATTGAATTTGGCAGAAGATTACAGGGATTGAACAAATAAACTTTAAAATATGAAAGTGTTGTGGAGGGTTGTCTTTATGACAACAGTGGGGTTGGTATTGCCCACATTGGCCGGGGCGCAGAGTCTGGCAGAACAGATAAGTGGCTTACATGGAGTTTTAGATACACTCTATGAAGAAATGATGCCCATGTGCAAGGATTTAATCGGAGTTGGTAGCGGAATAGCAGCATTTGCGGCCTTATTCTATATCGGTCATCGGGTATGGCGGCATATTGCAAATGCTGAACCGATAGATTTTTATCCTTTGTTCAGGCCGTTTGTGATAGGTTTCTGTATCATCAATTTTTCGATGATATTGGGACTTATCAATGGTATCATGAAGCCTACCGTTACGGGGACAGCTGCAATGGTAAAAAACTCAAACCAGGCTATTGAAGTATTATTAAAGCAAAAAGAAGAAGCCTTAAAGAAAACCAATAAATGGCAGATGTATGTTGGGGCCGATGGAAGCGGTGACCGGGATAAATGGCTGAAATATCGCTATGGAATGGAATCCGATGATGAAAACATATTTGAATCTGTTGGTAACAGCATTGATTTCGCATTGGAAAAAGCCGGTTACAACTTTCGGAATTCGGTCAAGGAATGGATGAGCCAGATCCTTGAAATACTCTTTCAGGCCGCTTCCCTTTGTATCAATACCCTAAGAACTTTTCAGCTAATCGTGCTCGCAATTCTGGGGCCATTGGTTTTTGGAATTTCGGTATTTGACGGATTCCAGCATACATTGACGGTCTGGTTGGCGAGATATATCAACATTTTTTTGTGGTTGCCTGTGGCTAATATTTTCGGTGCCGTCATCGCCAAGATACAGGAATTGATGATCCAATTGGACATCAGCCAGATTGCAGAGGAAGGCAATACTGTTTTTAGTTCGACAGATGTGGGCTATCTGATATTTTTAATTATTGGCATTGTTGGATACTTTACTGTTCCCTCCGTGGCGAACTATATTGTAAATGCTGCTGGCGGTGATGCCATGCAACAGAAAGCTACTAAACTATTTGCGGGTGCTGCAACCGGAGGGATCGGAACAGCTTCGGCTGCGGCCGTTGGTGGCATCGGGGCTGGTGCAAGTATGGCGGCGGATGCTATGGGCAATGCTGCTTCAACCATGACCGGTGATATGTCTTCACAGAATCAGTCCGCACCCTATTTCGAAGATAAATTAAAAGGCAAATAGGAGGCGCTATGTTTACAAAAGCAAAAAATATAGATACCGCATTCCGGCAATTCCGGTTGTTTGCCTTTGTCATTGTCCTGGCAAGCGTGGTCAATACCATTTTTACGGTTACCAAATGTTTCAATCTGGTGAGCAATATGAAGGATAAGATCTATGTACTGGCCAATGACAAAGCGATTGAAGCATTTGCAACAGATCGGAAGAATAACATCATCGTGGAAGCGAAGAACCATATTAAAACATTTCATCAGTTCTTCTTCACTTTAGACCCGGATGACGATGCGATCAGGAACAGTATAGAGCGGGCATTATATCTCGCTGATGAAAGTGCAAAGAAGGTTTATGACGATCTGAAAGAGAATAAATTCTATTCAGGGATTATTTCCGGTAACGTGAACCAGACCATCCGTATTGACAGCACACAGGTTGATATCTCGGCATATCCATACTCCTTCCGTTGCTATGCTACCCAACAGATTATCAGGCCGGCTACGATTACAACGAGAACATTGATCACTACAGGAAGCCTGCGCGAAATTTCCCGGACGGATAACAATCCACATGGTTTCTTAATCGAACGTTGGACAACCCTGGACAACAGGGATATTAAAACCGTGAACAGGCGATGAGATTATTCAGTAAAAATAAAAGTGAAGCTGTCCGCAGGTCGGTGATTCGGTCTGTAGACAAGACCTATCGAAAAACGCAAACGGGTTGGGTAAAACTGATGGAGCGTTACACAAAGAATTTTGAACGACGATCCTGGATCATTGCTTTGGTCATTTATGCGCTATGTGCCATAAGCTTATGCGCTTACCTTATCCTTAGCGCAATCAGGTAAACAATTACTAATTACATTAAATACAAAAGAATCATGAAAGAAGTAGATGCATTGGAAAGGAAGAAAAAATTTCTGCTGGTATTGCCGGTACTCTGTGTGCCGTTTTTGATCCTTATGTTCTGGCTCATGGGCGGCGGAAAAGGAACTACAGTCATTGCCGCTGAAAATCCGGGGCTGAATACGAACCTGCCGAATTCAGGCGGCGACAGTAGTGAGCATAACTCAAAACTGGATGCTTATAATGAAGCGGAAAAGGATTCACTACGCTGGCTGGAACTCGTTCGGTCAGACCCCAATTACAGCCTTAATCACAGGGAATTAGGGGACAGTTTGTACGGTTATGGTTTAAACACTTCACTCAATCTCAATTCCGGCAACAAGAGTAATGAGGAAAAGATTGTTGACCGCCTGGAACAGCTTAATAATGAATTGCGAAGACCTGTCCAAAGCACGGACGAATACAGTTACTCCACTCCGCTTCGCAGTGAATACAACGCGTCTTATGCGGCCCGCCAGGATCTGGAAAGACTGGAACAAATGATGCAACGCATGAATGCTCCGGCAGAGGAAGACCAGGAGATGACACAGCTTAATAATATGATGGACAAGATCTTAGACATCCAACATCCGCAGCGTGTACAGGAACGATCAGACAGCTATTCGGAGAAAAAGAACGGTCAGGTATTCGCGGTGCGGCCCAAAAAGCAAAAATTGAATGTTACGCTCATTGACAATAAATCGGCGATGGATTATGCTACCGAAGCTAATACAACTGTACCCAAACGTTCAAACAGGTTCTTTGGATTGGAAGATATTACCACCAATGAAATTGAAGAGAATGTGATCGAAGCGGTGGTTCACGAAGATCAGACGGTTACCACAGGCTCTGTCATCAAATTTCGCTTGTCCCGTGATGTTCAGGTAAATGGAGTCCTTATACCAAAAGATGAATTTGTAACCGGAATTGCCTCTCTTCAGGGGGAGCGCCTGGAGGTTGATATTGAAAGTATCCGGTTCGGTAATTCAATTTTTCCGGTAAAGCTTTCGGCTTATGATATGGACGGTCTGGCCGGCATTTATATCCCCGGAACCATCACCAGGGATGTGGTGAAACAAAACAGCGATCAGGCAGTCCAGGGCATGAGCCTGATGGGATTTGATCAGAGTCTTGGCGCACAGGCGGCCTCTGCCGGTATAGAACTCGGAAAAAATCTATTGGGCCGAAAGATCAGGCTGATTAAAGTTAACCTAAAAGCTGGCTATAAGGTATTACTGAAGGATAACAAACGAAAAGAAGAATAGGCAGCAACATTATTTTTTAATACTAAAAAAGTAGAACAACATGAGACAATTCATATTCATAGCAGCTATTATTGGCGCTGTATTATTCGGAAGTAAAGTACAGGCACAATTCAGGGAAAGCAGAACTTTAGTAAAAGGGGTCATCGAACCCTATCAATTAGCGGTTAGTCCAGACAAAACGGTCAACCTGGTTTTCCCATACAATATTGTATCCGTTAACCGGGGCAGCGCAGATGTTTTGGCACAAAAGGCCAGTGAGGTAGGCAATATTTTACAGGTTAAATGTGAAGATGAAAACTTCAAGCCAACTAACCTGACAGTAGTTACTGCTGAAGGGGCATTATATTCTTTCCTACTTCATTTTGTACCTAATCCACGTTTACTGAATTTAAAGGTAGCCGATCTGGAAATACCTATTCAGCAAATTGCACAATTTGAAGGGGGGCTTAAATCACAGGCAAAATTGAGGGATGCGGCCCAAAGAATTGCCACAAAAAAGGAAGTCATCAATAAACTGTCCGATAAAAGAAATGATATGGGACTGCAAGTCAAGGGAATCTATATTTCTGGTGACGTACTTTATTTTCAGATTAAGTTGGATAACAATAGTCGGATTAACTACGATGTAGCGCAGTTCCGCTCCTACCTGACAGACTCCAAACAGGCCAAACGCACCGCCAAACAGGAAACCCCGCTTATCCCTTTATTTTCCGAAGGCAATGATAAACGCATAGAGGGCAATTCTTCCAATACTGTCGTACTAGCGTTTGACAAATTTACCATACCCAATAAAAAGCACATGGTTTTGCAGGTAATGGAACAAAATGGCGGCCGCAATCTCCAACTAAAAATTAAGAACAAGGATATTTTAAAGGCGAAGTCAATAAATTAAAATATCACCCTATAGCTATGAAAATTTATCAATCAGACTATAAGAAAATCATGAACTATATGGTCGAGCAGCGTTGGCAAGGATATGAATTTGTAGCCTGTCCATTCTGGAATGGCCCCATTTCGAAAGAAGAGCTTTTCATGTTCGATAATCATTTAGAAGCTAAAGAATTCTGTGAAGCATATTCCACGGATTCGGATCGGTTTGGCTATCTGCCAACCAGATCAGTTTATCGTAGTATGTCGGAAGCATTAGAGGATGATAGTATTATAGTTGAAAAGGGTGGTCTGATTGATTTATTAAGCATGATAAATAAATACCATGAAGAATTGGAAGAACGAAGTATAAAAGAAAATAATGATTTAGAACAATTAAAACAAAAGGAGGAAGTTATGAATGTTGACGTATTTGATTATCTAAGAAAACAAATGTTATACGCAGGCTTGGGAGATGTGCCTGTTAATGAGCTTCAGAAAAAACTAGAGCAAGGAAACTCAGAATTTCAAATTAATCACAAAAGAAAATTTGGAACAGTCGAAGCTACTGCCAGGCTTAATTTTAAGCAGTCTGAAAAAAATGTCGAAAATTATTTTTTCAATTCTTTTGATGTATTGTTTAAAAAAGAAGGGGAAAAAGAAACCATGCAGCAGAATTTTCGGATTTCATTCGGAGATGGTTTTCGCTTTGATGAAGCTTATAAATTGATGAATGGGCGTTCTATAAATAAAACTTTTGTCATGACTGACAGGTTAGACAAAAACATCCGGCAGGAAGTTAATGCAACGGCCTATATGGATTTTAAGAATGTTGATAAGTATGGCAATTTTGAGATCGTAAAAGTTTACGGATATGACCTGGAGAAAAAGCTTGCGGAGTATCCGATAAAGGGTTTTGAAAATGAATCGGTGAAAAATAAGATAGTTACTGATCTTAAAAATGGTGAAATCGCATCCGTTATTATTAAAACTGCGAAGGGTGATCTGGAAATGAGATTAAGCGCTAATGCGCAGTTCGATAAACTGAACCTTTTTGACAAGAATATGAAACCTTTAAGCAAGACGGCTATAAAAGAAATTGAAAATAAGGAAACAGTAAAACAGGGTACTGCTAAATCTCAGAGCAAGAAGCAGGAGACTGGTAAATCACAAGACAAGAAACCGGATGGAAATAAACCGGGCGAAGGTACCAGTAAGGTAATTATGAAACCTGATCAGGGGCCGGATAAGAATTCATCATTAAGAGTAGGATAACGTTTCTTTTAACCACATAATACTGTTAGAAATGGTAAACAGAATTTTAAAATGGTGGAAGGAAGTGATGGATTGGAAGGAGCGATTTGAAAAGCTCCTTCCTTCCAATTACATAAATGGCCGTGCTTTCAGAAAGGCTGAAATGAGGAAATTGGAAAAGATCATGTCATATCCTAAAGGAAAGCTTAATGAAGATGAAAGGCTGAGCCAGAAAATGCTCTTCCAGGAACAATACAAGCAATTGGAAAGGTCCCTCTATCCAAATCCAGTGGTAAGATTAGTGCGCAATGCGGGTAAGCTTGCCTTTGCTTCCCTCAAATGGACATACAACAAAATTAAAGGGCCTGCTCCTACCACGAATAAGAATCAGGTGCGAAATGAAAAGACCGCACCGATGAGCGATGCAGAGATAAGGCAATTTTTAAAAAGAAGTATGGCAGATTCCAAAACGATAAATCAGCAAGGTGAAAAGACTACTGCAGCTAAACCTGAAATTAATAAAAAGGTTACGGCTAATAAAGTAAAAAAGTCCGCTGTTATTGTTCCATTCAAAGCAGGAAAGCCAGTTCGAAAGGGACTATAAAATGGATAAAGCAGAGATTATTACATTTTTTTTTGACCGGATTAAACTCGACCCGATCATTGATCCTGTACATATATCCCTATTCATGACTTTGTGCCATTTGTCCAATCCGGATGAGCCGGGCTATATCGATATCGAAAGGAATTCAACTATGAGCCTGAGCAAAATAGCTAGTCCGGCGACGTATTTTAAGAAATTGAGGGAATTGAGTGATAGGGGATTAATTGAATACTACCCATCACGGAAAAAGTGCCGTTTGACACGAGTGCGTTTGAGAAAGGAGGAGAAAGATGGAGAACGAGAGATTAATAACATTCCAGGATTTACTTGATTTTAAATCAGAATTACTTCGGGAGATAAGGGCAATCCTCCCTCCTGCTAAGCCCCCAAAAAAATGGCTAAAATCGTTAGAAGTCCGTAAACTTCTAGGATTGTCAGCAGGTAAACTGCAGAACATGCGCAATAATAATGAGATTCCTTTTACCAGAATTGGTGGTATTATCTATTATTTGGAGGAAGAAGTTTATCAGATGTTGGAATCAAATAGTAATATCAATGCAAAAGGATAAAAACAAGGGTCTGGGGAATCAAATTCCGCCAGACCTTTTTCATGTTGAAATATATTTTGAGGCCAACGGTTCTACGACCAAGAATGCCCAACAATTTTATAACTATTACAAAGACAGTAATTGGAAAAATTACCGGAACGAGATAATTAAAAATTGGAAGGTGCTTGCCTGGCAGTGGATCAATTACCAAAAATAATCTCTTTTTATTCACTGATAATTACTATTTATCAGACTTTTTGAAATTTAAATTCACATTAAATTTTATAGGATTAGGATTAGAAAATTTTTTAAAGCTCCATCCTTTTACATCTTTATAATGTTTGAATAAATTCCAAAAATTATCATAAAAATCTTCTGTATATATAAACTCTTCTTTCTCTGGTATTATAAAAACAAATACAAAAAAAGTAAATCGAAATTCGCATACCAGATTTGGAATTGAATGATCGTCATCTTTTCTTTTATACAATGTTACCATTGGATGAGTTCTAAAAAAGTCATAGTTCTGTAGGATAGCAATTTTTGGCAAATGAGAAAATTCGATTTCTCCGCGAATCCATCCTATCGTTTCATTAAACTGAGGTATTTCCTTTGGTTCAAGAACACTTAACGCATATTTTACAAGGGTCTTATAAATGTTAAGGTAGGTAATAAATCGATTGTTTTTAAGGGTAAAATTAAAATCATTACTTGATTCTTCACCTTCTTTTAAATAATGCTCAATAGTGATTTGTTTTTTTCCATCATTTCTAATTATATAATTTTCACCCTTCAAAGAAGGTATACCGTTCTTACCTTTCACACCAAAAAAATTTCTATATAAATCTAGGAATAGCACTAAGTCATTTTCAATTCCTGTTCCAAATTCATAGTTGCATTTATCACATTCATCATAAGTTACAATTAATTTATTCCCAAGTGCCTCAGAAATTGAGTGTGCTATTTTTTTAAATGAAGTTTCAGGTTGTTTTTTTTTGCAAAATCTGCAAACTCTCTTATTTTTATCTAGCTCACCAATGAATGATTTCTCTTGAAATCCAAAAATTGAAATATTGTAATTAGATCTCAATTCGCCAATGGAATCGTTTATTTCTTTCTCCATTTTCTCATAATCTATTCCCTCCTCCTTTGCCAGCAAATAATTGCACATCTTAAACGAATCATCTTTCGAAACTTCTTTCGTAAATTGAACGAAGAAATATTTATCTGTCGGAATTGAATCAAAGTTGGTTTTTAGTCTATTTATTTTTGGATCGCTATCTTTGAATTTATCTATAAAAACCATTAGTCTATTCTCAAAATTTTCATCTTTTTGTTGTAAAGATTCAAGTTGAAAACGATCTTCTTTTTTGGTCGCCATAAATAGAACCATTAATGCATTCCATAATCTTTGAAAACCATCACTGGAATGAAGGGAAAATTGGAAAGATTTGGACAATGAAATTATGTATACATCAATTGTATTCATTGAAATGGATTGGTTTAAATAATTATATTTCTTTAATTTCCCTACAAAATAGGAATTTCCAAGGTTTCAAGATTGTTTTATGAGCAATAATATTTAAATTTCTCTCTTCATTATTTTCTGCTTATAATTCAATTGATTAAATAAATGGCCTAGAAAGTGCTTACGATTTCATTTTATATGATAAAAAATATACTTTACAATATATTTCTTTTTATTAAAAAAAATTGAGGCAGGTAATATGTTAGTTTTAATTTTTTATATCCTTAAAATTTTATACTTCGGAAATGTTTAAACAATTTAAATCGCTGGTTGAAAATGTTAGAAATAATCATGTAAAAAACACACGCGAAGCATCAGAAATGAAATTTGGTTACGTTTTTAATAAAGAACCAGTACCGTCCTAAACGTGATTTAAAAAGTGGTGGTGAATGATATAGCAGGGAATGCTATATTTAGTTCGCTAAAACAAATCACCACCATGGTAAATATAAATGTATTTTCTCAGATTCTCTCGCTTATCGATCGCGATGGTTTCAATTTTTTAGTGCGTAAGCATGATTCAGACAAGCACCACAAAGGGATCAATAGCTGGACGCATTTGGTAAGCATGCTTTTCTGCCATTTATCGTCTGCAGATTCGGTTAGAGACATCAGCAACGGTTTGCGGAGCACGACAGGCAATATGCATCATATGGGTATCAGCAGGGTTCCCAGTAAGTCCAATCTATCCTACATGAATGCACATCGTAAGCATGTGTTGTTTCGTGACCTTTATCTGCGGTTATTGGCCATACTCTGGCAGAAGCAAACTCATCTTCGCTCAGAACTACGCATGCTGAAACGCAAAGTGCTGTTGATGGATGCCACGGTAATCCCGCTTTGCCTTTCGGTGTTTGATTGGGCAAGGTTCCGAAGCGCCAAAGGTGCGGTTAAACTACATACGATACTGGATTACGATGGTTGTATGCCTAGCTTCGTGCATATTACCGATGGCAAGACACATGAATCCATAGTAGCAAAAGCCCTATCCTTTCCCAAAGGATGTGTTTTAGTGGTCGATCGGGGCTATGTCGATTATGCCTGGATGAACGTTTTGGACAGCAAGGGCTGCTTTTTCGTAACAAGGAGCAAATCCAATATGAAATATACGGTATTGAAGTCTTGGCAGAGCGATGAACTAAGAGAAGCTGGGGTAATTGAAGATCAAGTTGTTGCTTTGGATGGCGTCTCAGCAGCTCGATACGGGAATAAGAATATGCGTCTTGTCCGGGTTTGGGACAGCATAAAAAATGTGGAATATGAGTTCTTGACCAACCATTTTCAGTGGAAGGCGTCCACGGTAGCTGCACTTTACAAAGAGCGCTGGGAGATCGAGACGTTCTTTAAACACCTCAAGCAGCGGTTAAAGGTCTCCAGTTTTGTAGGTACCTCCGAGAATGCCGTTTACATCCAGATCTGGACAGCGCTGATCGGGATATTACTTTTCAAGTACATTCAAAAACGGGCAAAATATAGCTGGAACCTATCCAATCTGGTGAATTTCATACGGCTGAATATCTTCGTGAAGATTGATCTGTGGAAATGGGCTGATGACCCATTTATTACGGGCAAACCACCCGACCAAAACGGACAGTTTAACCTGTTCTGAAACGGAAAGGGAGGGTCAAATCCGAAAGTATCAACAAAATCTGCATAGAAAAAACAGTAGATAGGGATTTTTATGGCCCTAAAATTTATTTAGGACGCTACTGATAAAGAACATTCATTTGAGTTTTTCTTAAATCAAACCTTAAAAGAATTATTAGAAATTCCATATAAAGAAAGACCATTACAAAAATCCAAATTTTTTAAGATACAGGAAGACTTGATTAATCGATTCATTTTGGCTAAAGAGGATTATAATCCATACTTTGAAATTATCAATATTATAAAGTCTAGTTGTAATACAGACCGTACCGGCCTTTGTCACCTTGAAAATAATGCACAATGGTTGCAGGCCATTGAAATAGCTTTAACTATATATGATTTGGATGCCTATAGCCACATGGATCAACAAGCAATGGCGGACTATTATCGTGAATACTTTGATCGTGCGCACTCGATTAAGTATCTTAAAGAACAAGGTTGTATAATAGAGATGACCGATGAAGACATCAATATTACTGCCGACAAAATCTTCCAGGAAATAGAAAATGAAGTTAAATTGATTGGAGGCTATACACTTGCTCACTATATCTTTCAAAATTTGTCCGAGGAAAATAAATACTCTAAAATGTTTGATAGGTATTATATCGTTCGTGAAGCGAACTTAATGGGCATTGGAAGGCCTCAAATTCCTTATGGTTATTTGTTAAATCTCTGTGCTAAATTCCCACATTCTGACAATCCAGTTCACATCAATCAAATCAAAAACTTATTCAATAAAGCAACATTGGCATGTAATGCTTCTTTTCCAGTTCAACATTATAATATTTGGAGATATCTTTTAAATGCGCATGAGGATACATTTGAATTAATGACGGAACTGGTCATATGGGACACTATCTATTCGATTCCCCAGGCAAGAGCTGTTTTCCAAATTGAATTTGTAGAATACCTTATTTCTAAAATTGATCATATAGATTTTGAAGAACTTTTCGGCTTTTCAGTTGAAGAATTCATTAAAGTATGCTCTGCTATATTTTTAACAGAACAAACCGGCCCTAATCGTTTTACAGCCCAAACTATTGCTCAAACAACAAACTTGAAGTTTTCAACTGCTTCGGCGATATTAAAAATATTAAGCCATGATAAAGGAGCAAATAAGAATTATTTAATACCATCTGATAGCTTAAATTTAGATTATCAATTCAAACCACTTATCCATTTAAGAGATAAATATATATTACTTTGGAGGTCATGGAATGCTCTCTCTTTATATGAGGTAATCGCGGCAAATTATCGGAAAATAGATAAAAGTATTGACCAGGAAATTGGATATTTACTCGAATCCTTTCTCCAATTAAAAATGACCAAAAATGGGATTGGAAATAATAGTGGAAAATACAATTTAGGAAAAATAAAAGGTGAAGCAGACATCGTTGTTGAAACCGATAGAAAAATCATACTTTTCGAAGTTAAAAAGAAACCACTTACAAGGAAATCAAGATCAGGCAATGATGTTTCTTTGATAATTGATTTATCCGAATCGGTAATAGATGCTTCTATCCAAAGTGGTCGAACGGAATTGTTATTGAGAAAACAAGGTCACCTAATGTTGCATCAATACTTCGGCCCTGAGTATTTACTTGAATGGAATAATAGAGAATTTGAACACGTCAGTTTAAGTCATATGGATTTTGGAGGTATGCAAAATAATTCAGTGATGCAGAATATGCGAGTAGCTTTATTAATTTATAAATGGTTTGTTATAGATGAAAAGGATATTCACGGTGTTCAGAAATTTAAAGAACTACAAGATAAGCAAGCTGATTTAAATAAACAATACCAGGAGCTTATGGAACATGAAGCTATGCCTGAGCATAACCCTTATTTTGATAACTGGTTTCTTAATTTTAATCATCTATTAGAATTGATTACTCTTTCTGATGGGAACGAAAAGTTTTATGAATTTTTAATTAAGTCAAAATTTGCTTCTAGCGGTACTTTAGATTTCTACTGGGAATTTGAGAATGCTTTGAAACTTACAGAGTCAGAAAAAAATGAAAAACTTAGAAAGCTAAGTGAACATAAAAAGTCAAGATTAATATCACTAAGGTCTAGCTTTGGTTCGTAATTTTTAACAAGCTTCCTGAAAAGTTGTGCTCAAAAATTTATTTGCAAAAAGAAGTTTTACCCTCACTATTTGTTAAGGCTACAGTCATTGATTCATTTCTATGGCTTCCCTAATATAAAGTTGAATTTTGCGTTAATTGAACAGTTTAAGATATAAATCAGGTATTATGAAAACTAATATTTTAAGTTTCATTAATATTTGATTTATAGACTAAAAAAATGATTATAAATACTTTAGAATTGTTATTTTAGCTAATGTTATAAATAATCTAAAGAGTCATACAAACTTTTTAAAATTTTAATAATAATGCCTAATATTAATTTCTAATTTATGAGTGTAGCAACATGGTTCGAAACCTTTGTTAAAAACCTTAGAATGAGTAGTGATACTGTTGATAATATAGCGTATAGATATAAAAGAATTACTAGACAACTTAATAAGGACTTCTGGGAAAGTGATTCAGACGTTTATCATAGTTTGTATGTAGGATCGTATGGAAGAGATACTGATATTGTAACGAGCGATATTGACATGTTATTCCAACTACCATATAAAATATATGAAAGGTATAATAATTATCAGGGTAATGGGCAATCTGCATTATTGCAAGCTGTTAAGTCTTCTGTAGAAAAGACTTATAAATCATATATGAGGGCAGATGGCCAAGTTCTTGTAATATCATTTACAGATGGTATAGTTTTCGAATTATTACCAGCTTTTATCAACACAAATAACTCATATACCTATCCTGATACAAATAATGGAGGTAATTGGAAAAATACAAATCCAAGACCGGAAATAAAGGAAATATCTGATAAAAATATTCTTTGGAATAATAATCTCAAAAAGCTATGTCGAATGATTAGGGCATGGAAATACAAATGGGATGTTCCATTGGGAGGATTGTTGATAGACACATTATGCTACAATTTCTTATCTCAATCAGAATACAAAGCTAAGTCATATTTGTATTATGATTATATAACTAGAGATTTCTTTAAATATATTTCCGAAATTGATCCCAACAAAGAATACTGGTTGAGTCCTGGGGCAAGGCAATATGTATGGAAGAAAGGAAATTTTCAATATAAAGCAAAACAATGTTATAATTTGGCGTTAGAAGCCATTAGCAAGGAAACGGATTATCCATTCACTGCAAAAACTAAATGGAGAGATATTTATGGAACTAAATTCCCAAGTTAATTTTGAACTACTTGAACAACAATTAAGAGAATGTTTTGGTAGAGTTGTCTATTCCCATAAAACGCAGGAAAAGTGTGCGGATATTATATTAAGGCTACACAAAAGACTTAAATTATTTCAAATTATAATTTCTGCAGTTGTAACCACGAGTTTGCTCGTGAAGCTATTTGGAGATCAAGATTGGGCACTGATGGTAGGTGTATTAATGTCAACTCTTCTATTTGGTATTAATTCATACACCAAAGATTATGATCTCGGAGAAATATCGCAAAAACATACAAATGCCGCAAATGATTTATGGGATATTAGAGAAACTTATCTTTCTACTATTACTGATTTAAAGGCTGGCCAATTAACAATTGATCAAATTATTGAAAAAAGGGATGAGCTTCAAAAACGTCTTTTAAATGTGTATTCTGGTTCACCTAGAACTACAAGTAAAGCCTATAAAGAGGCGAGTAATAGTCTTAAAAACCAAGAAGAACTGACATTTTCTGACAAAGAAATAGATGCATTTTTACCAAAGGGTTTACGTAAGGAGGGTTGATATAAAAAGAAAACAATCTAATAATATAGAATTTGATCAAAATATTTTGATTGGTCAATACTGCTAACTATCTTTGTATATCAGTTAACAATTATGCTGAAATAGTTCATTTAAAATCATTTGATATGGTGTCCAATATGGTGTCCATGTCTTTAAGTGGAAATACAACTTATTGAATATCAAAGCACAAGCATAAAGATATAGGGTCCCAGCGGGATCACAAAGAGCACTCTATAAAGAGTGCTCTTTTCGTTTGAAAAATGAATGTTTTGCATCTGGCAAGGATGCTGTATTTTTTCTACTCCACAACTTTTTACATTGATCCCTTCTTTGTTCCTGATCATTTAATTTCCTGCCAATAAGCCCTAAACGTAAACATTTCCACCAATCATAAAATGAAGAGCTTCATAACTATTATGAACTGAAAAGCGCTAATCATAAACTCAGAGTTGATACCGGTGAACTGGTCCTTGTTGCTTTGAAAAGGGGAGAGGATATTTGGTATTGAAAGCGCTAAGAAAAATATTCGAACATAAATTGATTGTATTTCGCGAATGCAGTTACAGGAATTGGTATCGGTAACCTGGACAAAAATCGGGTACCCGCTGAAAGATAGAATACGGAAGCGGCTAAAGCACAAATATCTTCATTCACAGCAAAAATTAGTTTATTATGAAAAAAGTATCATTAGCAGTATTACTGCTGTCCGGACTGACATTTATGGGCTTTTCATCACATAAAGCTGAAAGAGCCGGAGCCACACCTGCTGAAGCAGGAAACCCGGTGACAACGAGTGTTAGCAAACCTGAAACGATGGCTATGACCACCTACACTTACAAGTTTACCATGAAGGCTTTGCCGGTAGCAGGAGGAAATCCCGATGATGAGGCTGTACTTGCAGACTGGGGCTCTGTAACCTATACCGATAATCCATCCTGTTTTCAGAGTACAAAGGTAAGGATCGGTCAGACCAGTAGTAAAACATTGGGTTATTATCACACCGGTCCGGTAATGGTCGATGCAAGTACTGTTCCTCCGTTCCGCTGGGGCTGTCCTATTTTATAATATTTTCCAAATAAAATCAATATGAATGGCTGTTCAATTATAGAACAGCCATTCTTGTATGGTATTCGATTATACATTTGGTGAAACATAAAAATAGTAGCCTGAATGTCCCGCCTTTAGTTTTGTTGCATCAGGCAAAGGGCTGAAACATTGCTGAATACCTTTCTGCTTGCACAGAGGTGAAGTACAATCCTCTTATTTTTTTGCCCTGCATACCCACCAGTATAATGGCGGTATCAATATCGGTGCCAGCAACAAGGTGCTGGTCAGCCCGCCTATGATTACGGTGGCTAATGGTCTTTGAACATCGGAGCCAATCCCGTTTGAAGTCGCTGCGGGAATAAGCCCGAAAATGGCTAAGACAAGAATAGATAACAAGGCCCTCAACTGCTCCTTTGAGGTCAGGTTGATAAGCGATTGCGAAATGGTACCATTAGGTGTCGCCCTGTTCAATGCGGCAACCAGTAGTACCCCTGCCATTACCGATATTCCGAAAATGGAAACAAAGCCGACTCCTGCAGAAACATTGAAGTAATAGCCACGAATAAGCAGGGCTATTATACCACCTGCCAATGCAAACAAAATACAGCTTGCTGTTATCAAGGTATGCCTGAAATTTTTGTACAGCATAAAAAGAAAGACAATAACCATTACCAGGGTTAAGGGAATGGTAAAGGCCAATTGTTTTCCTGCCCGTTCTAAGTTTTCATATTGACCACCATACACCAATTCATAACCTTTCGGCATTTGGATCTCCTGTTCAATGTGGCTGTTCAGTTCTTTTACAAATCCGCCCTGATCTCTGCCCCTGATATTGGTGCGCACCGTTATCATTCGCTTGTTTTTGTAGCGGTAAATATTGGTTTGCCCTTCCATAAAGCTGATGTCGGCCAACTGTTCCATCGGGATTAATGAGCCCTTGGCAGAGGGCACAAGCAATGTTTTGATGGCATCAATATTGTTTCGGAATTGTGGCAGATAGCGGATGACAATATCATAGCGTTTTGTACCATCATACAATACGGAAATGTTTTTACCACCTATAGCAGCTTCAATCATGTTTTGTATATCGGAAACATTGATGCCGTAGCGGGCTGCGTTTTCCCGCTTTACCTTAATGGCAAGCTGTTCCTGTGTGCCTTCCTGCTCAATGTTTACACCTTCGCTTCCCTGCATTGTTTCTACGATACTGGCAATGCTGTCTGCCTTGCTGCGCATCATTACCAGATCATCTCCTACAATGGAAATGGCCAGGTCGGCGGCACTTCCGGTTACAATTTCCATTACCTGGTCAATAATGGGCTGACCGGATGTAAATTTTACGCCGGGCAGTTCTCTTTCCAGTTCAGCACGGACTTGATTGACCAGTTCTTTTTTGGAAATGGTATCGCTCCATAAATGATAATCTTTAAGCCCTACCAGGATTTCATTCCTGTTTGCCGGAAAAGGATCCGTACCATCATCGTTCCTGCCCGTTTGGGTGATGACAAAGGAGATCTGCGGATATTGGGAAATGATATTACGGATCTTCGGAGCATACTGAGCGTTTTCCTGAATGGTAATGCCGGCCGGGAAATTGCCACGGAGAAAAATAGAACCCTCATCCAGTTCCGGTAGAAATTCCGTTCCCAATTTCAGCCCGAAAGAAATAAGCAGCAGCACTGTTCCAAAGCCAACCAGTACCGTTTTTTTATAGTGCTGCTGCAATTTGGAAAGGGTTTTTCCATAAATATGCGCTAAAAATTCAAGCACCCTGTTTTTAGATTCCTTGAATGGTTTGTCAGGGTTTGAAATAGCTTTATGGTACACAAAAGAAATCAATACAGGAATAAGGGTCAATGCCGCCAGCATAGAACCGATCACTGCAAATGCCAGGGTCAGAGCCATAGGCGAAAACAGCTTGCCTTCAACCCTGGTCATTAAAAGGATGGGCATGTAAGCTAAAATAATGATGGTAACCGAAAAGAAAATTTCACGACCTACTTCCCGGGCAGACCGCAAGGTCATAGCTACAATCCCACTTTTCTTTTCTTCGGCTGTAGCTGTTCGGTATTTTCTAATCAGGTGTTCTGCCATCACTACCGCACCATCCACGATTATCCCGAAATCAATTGCGCCTAAGGAAAGCAGGTTAGCAGGAATACCGGTGAGCCGCATAATGATAAAGGCAAAAAACAAGGAGAAGGGAATCGTGAGTGCCACCACTAAAGCACTCCGCATACTGCCTAAAAAGAAAATCAGGATAATGATAACGATGCTAATACCTTCAAACAAGGTTTTGCCAACCGTGTGTAAAGAGTGGTCTATTAAAAAGCTACGATCATACAAGGTCCTTATTGTTACACCTTCGGGCAGTTCGTTTTCCTGCAGATCGATAAGGCGTTGTTTCAGTTCCGCTAAAACCTCACTTGGGTTCTCATACCTGCGCAGCAGGATAATTCCTTCTACTCCATTGTTCACATTTACTTTTTCATCGGCAACAGTATAGCCCAAAACACCGCTTGGCGGTGGCGGTGCTATTTCCACGCTGGCTACATCGCGCACAAAAACAGGTACGCCCTGCTCTGATTTTAGTACCACGTTTTCAATATCGCTTTCGTTTTTTATGGCACCCAATCCGCGCACGGCAAATCCTTGTCCGCCCCGTTCTATCAGGTTTCCGCCTGTGTTCTGATTATTGGCGTTGATGGCCATTTCCACATCGGAAATAGTCAGCTTGTATTTGCGTAACTTATCGGGATCGGTAAGGATATGGAATTGCTTTAATGGTCCGCCAAAAGTAGTAATGTCGGCAATTCCTGCGGTTTGCAATAAATAGGGTTTAATCACCCAATCCTGCAAATCCCTGAGCTGAGTGGGCGAAAAGGTGGGCGGAGCTTCTACCACATAACGGAAAATTTCGCCAACCGCAGTAGAAAGCGGTGCCAGCTCCGGAGCAACACCGTCTGGCAATCCGGCTGTTGCCAAACGCTCCATAACCTGCTGTCTTGCAAAATAATCATCAGTGCCGTCTTTAAACGTAAGCTGTACCACGCTCAGGCCAAAAATAGTTCTGCTTCTGCGGTCTAATACATTGGGTGTATTTTGCAATGCCCTTTCGATAGGAACCGTTACCTGTTGCTCTACTTCTTCGGCTGCACGACCTTGATATTGTGCTACGATAATCACATTGGTATCGGCAATGTCGGGATAGGCTTCAATTTTTAATTTCGTGAAGCAGTAAAAGCCCACTGCCATTAGTACAAAGCTTACTGCTACTACCAGCCAACGGTTTTTGAGTGAGTATGTCAGAAGATGTTTAATCATTTTTTTATCCTTTTTTACGGCATGTGTTACCCTCAATCAGTCGCTGTATTGCTTCCTTAATTCGTACACGGCTTCGTTTACTTTTTTATCTAAGCAGCTAAGGCATTGGCTTAGCGCCTTTCCGTTCATCTTTATTGATATAAACCTGTCCTTGTATAAGCATTATAGTAATGTGCCTTTTAAAATGACGGCAGCTATACTGAAATAAATGACCAGACCCGTTACGTCCACTAATGTTGCTACAAATGGAGCGGATGAAGTCGCAGGGTCTATCTTGCATTTTTTTAGTACAATGGGTATCATGGAGCCGCTTAAGGTTCCCCACATGACAATTCCCACAAGTGAGCAGAAAACGGTAGTGGCAATTAAAGCCCAATGCTCACCGTAATTAAACCAATGAAGGTATTGCCAAAGGGAAATTCTAAGAAAACCGATGCTTCCCAAAATCATGCCCAACGTGAAGCCAGAAAAAATTTCCCTGCGCATGACAAACCACCAATCCTTTAGCGTGAGTTCCTTCAATGCCAATGCCCTGATGATAAGTGTTGCCGCCTGCGAGCCACTATTGCCGCCACTTGAAATAATGAGTGGTACAAATAATGCCAATACGACTGCTTTTGAAATTTCTGCTTCGAAATGTCCCATTGCAGTAGCCGTCAGCATTTCTCCCAGGAAGAGAATGACCAGCCATGTAGCTCTTTTCCGGGTCAGTGTAAAGAAGCCTGTTTTTACATAGGGATAATCCAAATCTTCTACGCCGCCGAATTTTTGAATGTCAGAGGTATCTTTCTGTTCTGCAATATCCATTATATCATCAATGGTAATAACCCCCAGCAATAAGTTGTCATCATTGATTACAGGCATGACTACACGGTCATAGGCTTTAAATTTGTGGATAGCCGTTTCTTTGGTGTCGGTTACATTCAGCGAAACGAAGCTGCCGTCCATTATTTCGGAAATCTTCATTGTGGGAACATTCAATACTAACCTGCGTACCTGTATATCATCAAGCAGTTTGCCCGCTTCATCTGCCACATAAATTACATTGGCGGCTTCGGTATCTTTTTGAAATGCTCTCAGATGAGCTGATGCTTCGGCAATGGTCATGTCTTTTGAGAGGACTGTAAAATTGGTATCAATATGCCATGCTATACTGTTTTTGGGATAGCCTAAAAAATCCTGTGTCGATTTTTTGTTTTTTTCGTCCAGGTAACTGATGTATTTGCTTCGCTCGGATACCGATAATCCGCTAAAAAAAACGGTTCTGTCATCGCTGCTTAAATGGTTGAGCAGGTAGCCGGCACGTTGTGGCGAAAGGCTGCGAACGAGTTTGTGCTGCAGCAATACATTCAGGTAGGAAAATACGCTTACCTGAGTGTCGTAAGGCAATTCCATAAACGACAACAGCGCATGGTCAAACGACATACTGTCGATCGCACTGGCAAATTCAGCAGGATGTATTTTGTAACGGTCTTTGCCGAACATGGAAAAAATACTGAAGCCTTTATTTTTTACTTTTTTCCTGATATCATTAAATTGTAGCATCGCTTGTTTTTTTAATAACCAAAACTTAAACCTTTTAACTGCATGACCCCTTCAATAGCAATCTCGTCCCCATTATCCAGTCCGCTGAAAACAATAATCCTGTCGCCAAGCTGTTGCCCTGCCTGTATTTCTTTGCGTTCAAAGCCATTGGCAGCTGTTTTTACAAACACGTAATTTTTTCCCTGCACGGTTACTAAAGATGTTTTACGGATTGTGATAGCATTACCTTCACTCAGTCCCAATGAAACATGGGCAAACATTCCTGCTTTTATTTTATTGGATGCATTGCTTAGGGATAAGATCACTTTTACCATCCGTGTGGCATTGTCTACCAGGTCGGCTACTGCATCTATTTTCCCGATGAATTTTTCATTAGGAAAGGCCGTAAAAACAATATTGCAGGACTGCCCTTGATTGATTTTATCTAATTGGTTTTCGGGAATGTCGCAAATAATGTAGGCTGTTCCAGCTTTTGCATGGCGCAACAATTGAGGATTGAAACCGCCTGATTTCAACCTAGCTTCATGTTCCATCAAAGCCGCTTTTTCATTAGCTAAGCCCGTTTGCTCCATGCTAAACCCTGTTTGGGCATTTAATAGATCCTGTCCTGTGGCTGCTCCGTGTAGCCGCAGATCTTTGGTCCGTTCCAGCTCAGTCTTTTTTTGTTTGATGTTGATGTGCTCAATTTGCCGGATATTGATTTGATGCTGTATCAGCTGTGTATAATTGCTTGCCAGTTCAGGGTTTTCAAATAGTACGATGTTTTGTGATGCTCCTGTATTGGATGCCAGAATGGTCGCCCCTACATTACCTACAGCTGTAAAATCGGAATTGATCTGGTCCCTGCTTACTGTTTCGGTTTTAAAAAATGCAAGCGCTTCCTGATCCGGGAAAACGATTACCATCCCGTTATTGCTTACTAGGGGTGTCGTATTTTCTGCTTTTCCTGCCTTTTCTTCATTACGGCAAGCAGCAATAAGCAGCAGTAGCGGCAGCAGGTATCTTATGTGCTTCATCATTTTGCTAATTGATTGATTAAACCAGTGGTATAAAGGAGTTGAATGTAGCTTTGGCGGTATTGCTGTAAGGCATCATAATATTGCTGTTGTGTCTCCAGCCAGCTGCGTTGTGCTTCCAGGAAATCTATAATGGTTGTACCGCCTTTGAGGTAGGCATATTTTACATGGTTTAAAATGGTTTGTGACTGTTGTACAACTGGCTGGAAGTTATGAACGTTCTGTTGCTGTAATTGGTAGCTGGCATAAGCGGTCGTTATCTCGGTCTGCAATTGGCTTTGTGTCTTATGGAAATGCTGTTCCGCCTGCTCTTTCAGCAGGAATGATTTTTTGATTTCACCCTGATTACGATCAAAAAAAGGCAAATCAATAGTGGCATAAATACCGAAATAAGGAATGGTATTTTGCGGGTTATAGATAAGGCCTAATTCGGGTTGCGGATAGGCCAGCGATTTTTGCAGTTTGATATTGCTGTTTGCCACTTCTATCAATGATTGCGCAGATAAAATGTCGCTGCGGGTCTTTAGTGATTGGGTCAACAGGCTGTCTATGTTTGGAGGAATGCGGAAAAGAAAATCATCCTCCGTATCAATGCTGATGCTGTCCCGGGTACCCAATAAAAAGCTTAATTCCTTTTGGCGGTTACTTATCTCTTGCAAAGCTGTTTTATATTGAACAGCATATTGCTTTGACAGTAATTCGGTGCGGTACAGCTCAGTTTGTGTGATGACCTGGTTTTTGTACCGGTTCTGATTGGTCATAACCAAACTGTCTATATTTGCTTTGGCAATTGTCAATATATCCAGTTGTTTTTTTGCGGTCCACACTTCCAGCCATTTTGCAGCTACATCTGCAAAAAGATTTCGTTCTGTTTCGGTATAATTTTTTTCGGTGAAGGCAAGCTGCTTGTTGGCTACATCTATTTTGTATTTGCGTTGCCCTGCAAGCTGGATGCTCTTGGTCAGCTGCCACCAAACCTGCCTGTTCTGGCCATTGTTCCAAGGGGTATTCGCCGGAAACTGTGCAGGCTGTATGAGCTGCAAAGTCTGATTGTTTAAAACGAGGTTGGGGCGAAGCCTGGCCGTAATAATATCTGCCTGTGCAATGCCGATGTTAAATTGTTCCGTTTTCAAAGCAGCATTATTAACCCTTGCTGTTTGAAGGGCTTGTTGCAAGGTATAGCTGCTTTGTGCTTTTGCAACAGAGCAAAGTAGCAGAGAACAAAAAATTAAAAATGTATGTTTGAAAAGAAATGTCATTTGCACCTTTTAAATATCGGTGCAAAATTCCTCATCTGCGGTCAAAATAGCTGTTAGAGAACCAACAGAAAAAAATTAGAATTTTATTAGAACGGTTATATGTGGGGTAGTTCAAGGGTAAAGGTTGTACCTGTGTTTTGTTGAGACAGAACGGTAATCGTGCCTTTGTGTAAAGCAATAATCTTCTGGGTCAGCGAAAGCCCGATACCATTGCCCTCTGCAAAATTTTTATTACCGCCACGATAAAAAGGTGTAAAAATGTTTTTCATATCCTCTGCTGATATCCCGATGCCTTTGTCGGAAAACCGCAGTATTATTTTTTCCTGGTCAAATGAAATGGAGACCATACTTTGCTGGCCATTTGAAAATTTGCAGCCGTTTTCAAACAGGTTTACAAAAGCCACTTTTAAAAGATATTCGTTGCCATTGACGGAAATTTGGCGGTCATCTTCAAAGTCATGTTCAAAGTGAATATCTATTTTATACTTCGCATTTACTTTTTGTACCTGCTGACGGGCATCCAGCAATATTTCATCAATGCGAAGGGGTTTAAAAGCTATTTCAGAAGGGTCATAACTTGCCTTTGCCAGGTCAAGCAGGCTGTTGGAAAGCCGGGCTAACTTTTTGGCATCGTTAAGCGCATTGTTTACGGCATTTTTATATGCTGCAATACTAAGGTCTTTGTCTGCCGATAGTTCCAGTTCTGTAATAATAGCTGCAAGTGGTGTCCTGAGTTCGTGTGAAATATTGGAAACAAAATGTTTTTGTGCTTCAAAAGAATTTTCTAATCGGTTCAGCATTTCATTGAAGGTATTGGCCAGTTCCGAAAGCTCGTCTTTGCTGCCATTACCGGGTATGCGTAAATCAAGATTGGTCGCGGAAATAATGGCTGCTTTTTCGGTCATTTTCATTACAGGCTCAAATGCTTTCCTGGAAAAGAAACGCCCTGCTATGTAAATAACCAAAATGGAAATGATGAAAACAATAATGCAGCTTTTAAGCAGGTTGTCCATTTTATTGTAACCATATTGGTCGTAAGCTGTAGCCGTAACGATAAAATTCCTGCCCTTGAATGCATACCGCAGCCCGACTACCTGCCAGGCATGCTGATAGAAACTAATTTCCCCTTCCTGGCCAATCTCGTGTATCATTTGCCGGGTCTCCTTCACAAAATCAATATCAACGGCATCGTGATAGAGTAAATTGAAGCTGGTATCATATATCGCTACTTCAACTTCATTCAATATTTTCCGGTTGTTATGGTAAATGTCCTGCAAGGTTCTTTTTTCTACACGGGCATTTAAAAAAAGATTGGCTTTTGTAACAGCTTCTTTTTTGAGCAGCGCATAGAATTCCTGTTCCCTGTTTTCTTTGGCAGTGTAATAAATGACAGCAGCAAACGCCAGTAAAATAGTAGCGGTAATAAGGGTAAACAATAAGGTTATCTGTGTCCTGATTTTCATTATTCTGCTTTCAATATAAATCCCATTCCCGATTTGGTATGAATGAGTTTTTTGTCAAAATCCCGGTCGATTTTCTTTCTCAGATAATTGATGTAAACATCAATGAAATTAGTTCCTGTATCAAAATGGGTGTCCCAGACTTTGTCTGCAATTTCTACTCTTGATAAGACCCGTTCAGGATTTTGCAACATATACTCCAGCAAAGTAAACTCTTTTGGGGTAAGGTTTATTTCCTGTCCGCTTCGTTTCACAATTTTGGTGTGCAGGTTCATTTCAAGGTCAGCAATACGTAATATAAAGCCCGTCCCCTTGCTCGTCTTATTGTTGCGTTTCAGTAAAGCACGTATGCGTACCAGGAGTTCCCGCATTTCAAATGGCTTGACCAGGTAGTCGTCCGCTCCGGCATCAAATCCTTCTACTTTATCATCCGTTGTGCCCAATGCCGTCAGCATAATGATGGGGGTGTCCGGTTTTGTTTGCCGAATGTATTTACATAAATCCAGCCCGTCCATCTTAGGCAGAATAATGTCTGTAATGATTAAGTCATAGTCATGCTGCAAAGCCAGTTTTTTACCCGAAAGTCCGTCGTAAGCCACCGTCAGGGCAAAGTCCTGCTCTTCCAGCCCTCTTCGGATGAGTTCAGCCACCCTTTGGTCGTCTTCTATGATTAAAATGTTCATTAAGCGCTTTTTGATGCCGATTACAAAATTACATATTTATTTCAGTGCCGGAAGATATGTTCATTGATGATTACTTCTGCTGCCGGCCCGGTATATTTTTGGTCCACTTCATCTTACTTGGATTTATGCAATAAAAAAATGAAATTATAAAGCAGCGTGAAGGAAAAAAAAGATGTTTAAATATCTTAAACCCGGATCGTATAATTGGAAGTATTCAATGAATAAAAAGTAATACATTTGTCTGATTTTGAACGTATTGTTGGTACATTTATGCAGAACGCTATGCATAACGTATCTACGATATACAGCTAATGATACCATCTAAAATTCAATTAAAATAAATTATGAGAAAACTATCCACCCTAATGGCAGTATCTGTTATAGCAAGTGCCTTCTTGATTTCCTGTGATAAGAACGATAAAACGGATAAGAAAGATGAAACGTTACAGGGCAGAGATGCCTTTATCGGTTCATACAGCTTCACGAACAACTATGAGCATGTAGCTTACGTCTCTTCAAATAATTATGACACGATCAGGGGGGTGAAAACCTATACGCTGATTATTGAAAAACCAAGCCCTGATGACAAGGGTACAGATGCGGTGGTGATCAGGAGCCTTTGGGCGGAGTACCCGCAGACCTGGCCTGTGGTAGCCAGAGTCGCCAGCGACGGCAAATCACTTTATTTCAAATTTGAAGATAACGATGGAGAAATGAACATGACTAAATTTGAAGCTCCGTTAAATACAGATAAGAGTATTGATTTGAACTACTTCAGGTACCGGTTCCAGGTAACTAATATGGGCTATGAAAAAGGCAGCGGAAAGGCAACAAGAAATTAGTACAAGCCGATTAAATATTATTAAAGGAAGCGTTTTGCTTCCTTTATTTATTAGTAGCAACCGGGCTGTTGAACAAAATGCTCTTGTACCTTGCTCTAATATTATTGATACAGAAATTTTTCTTCAGGGAAAATATCCGCTTAATAAAAGTGATTTCGTAATCCTTAAAAGGATACATTACAATTTTATAGAATCAGGTAGGTGGCAAGCTAAATTTCATTTAATAGAATTTATTGCTGCCAGGAAGGTTTTGCGGTCAATGAATCATCATAGACATACACTCTTTTACTAGGAAGCAGGCGCTTTCTTTTTGACTTGTCCGATGATTCATGTGTAAGTGTAATCACATCCCCGTTTATAGTGCCATACAGATAATTGTTATGTAACCGGTTATCCGATCGTTTATATACATACTCAATAGAGATATTGTTGCCATCAATGCGATAGTGGTATGCCAAGCCCCAAAAATGTTGGGCCATTACATCATTGGTCGGGTAGTCCGGCATATCAAAGGCTTCATAAGCGATACCCTCGCTGCCAAATGACAGTGTTTTATGATCGATTGTTTGGGTATAGAATACACTATCCTGGTAAACGTATGCGCCTTTCTTTTTTACAAGGGAAAGGTCTCCTAAAGGCAGTTTACTGTAAGTATAATGCATAGCCTGAGCTGTTTTAGGTGCAGCTTTTTGCGCATAACTCTTCATGCATAAGGCGAGCAGGCAGCAGATCATAAAGCAAATCCTCTTTTTCATGTTTTTATACTTTTGTGTGCAGCTGTTAGCGTAAAGTTTACCCATTAAAGGATCTTGGAAATAAACGAACCTTATAGCGAATATAATAAAATTAGCGTGTACATTTTTACAGAACAACCAAATGGAACATTGGATTTCCGGGAATAAAAACCTGTTCGCCGAAGAGCAACAATGCTCCGGGGAACAGGCTTTGTAATTATTCCAGGCTACACACAATAAAAGGAAACGAATGATACCTGCTACAGCACTGCAGAAACAATGTCAGGCACCGTTCTTTACCCAATAAATAAGCCGCAGCTATCCGGTAAGAAAGAGCTGCGGCTGTATCAAAAACAAGCGCATATTTAATAATTATTCACTTGGAAATGAATACATTTCGATGGATATATAGGTAAAATATAGTTGATGATTTTAGTAGGACAACCTTCAAGACTATTGCCCTGGTACAGTTTCCTGATTTTGCAGATCTGCTCCCGCTTCTGAATAAAGTATGAACTCTTCTATCTTTTGTTCCCGCTGGCAGTCACCAGAATAGCCTTCGGCAGAACTTAATAGTATAAGCCGATATGGAAGCCTGTAAAACGCTTGCAATTGTAATGTTAATCCCTTGCTCTGTGTGGCTTTTACGTAGCTAAAACAATACTTTTGTCGCACCTTTAACTAATAACAAGGCACGAAAAAAACAGGTGCAATTACATTTCATAAAAAGAAATGAATTGCATCTTCTTTTTTTATACACATACTTATGGCGACAAGCATCGGCAAGTGAGCATTGCTGATGATGCATTGACCAGACCAGGCGCGTATCTGTACAATAGGCTACCCTGATTGTCCTATTGAAATGGTAAAGCTCACCCCATAGTGCAGCAGCAAATATTTTGTTATAGTAACTGATGTTGGCTATCTACTGGTTATTTTGCGGTAATAATCCTGCAAATTTTAGTGGCCCATAAAGCAGGCCCTTATCAATAGCTTGTTTCTTATACCGGAAAGGCACTCCTTTGATCCGGGAACGGACCAGGGAGTGCCAGTGTAACCACTAAACCCTATGCAAAAATAGTCAGGTAAAATGCAGGTGCTGCCTGCTGTTTATGCCCGTATAGAGGCAGGGTGCCTTCTTTTTTTAATGCATAAACGGATTATTTTTTAATAAACTTCATCGTTATATCCATACCGTTTCCCTTGAGGCTCAGGAAGTAGATGCCCGGTGCCAGTTCTTTTATGTTGATGGCTTCTGGCCGGTTCAGGCTGTTGGCTGTATAGGTCTTAGTCATGACCGCTCTTCCGCCCAGGTCGGTGATCTTCATCTCTAATTCATTGTGGGCCTGCTCTACAGCCAGGAACAGTTCCTTGCCTGCCGGATTGGGATATAGTTTAATGCCCATGTCGGCCATTTTATCTTTAATGCCGGTACCCCGGATCTCGATGAGCAGGGAGTCCATTTTACTTGTATTGCTGGTAGATACGGCTTTGGCCCATACGGTACCTATTGTTAGTCCTGTAACCGCGCCTGTAGCACTTATGTTAGCCGTTCCTGTACCGGGTACGATGCTCCAGTTGACGGCCTGGCTGGCTGTTGCGGGGAATACTACAGCGGTCAGTGGCAACTGTCCTGCTGCGCCAAGGGTAGTGATCACAGCAGGTACATTGCCTACGGTGCGTACATCTACACTGTCTATGGCAACCGTTTGATTACTGATGTTAATGAGTAAGGAATCTTTTTTAGTGGTATTGGCAACAGATACCGCTTTGGCCCATACGGTACCGTTTGTTTGTGCGTTAACCACACCTATAGTTGAATTGATGCTGGCGGTACCTGTCCCCGGCACAATGCTCCAGGTGACGGCCTGGTTGGCACTAGCTGGGAATACTACAGCGGTCATATTGAGGCTGCCTCCCGGCACAGCGATGGTAGCCGGTACATTACCTACGGTACGCACATCCACACTGTCTACGGCTACCGTTTGATTACTGATATTAATGAGCAGGGAGTCCATTTTAGTGGTATTGGCAACAGAAACTGCTTTGGCCCATACCGTACCGTTTGTTTGTGCGTTAACCACACCTGTAGTTGGATTGATGTTAGCGGTACCTGTGCCCGGCACAATGCTCCAGGTGACATCCTGGCTTGCAGTTGCCGGGAATACCACTGCGGTCATGGGTAGTTGACCTGCATTGGTATTGATAGTGGCAGGTACATTACCTACGGTGCGTACGTCTACACTGTCTATAAGCACAGGCGCAGCCCATTTAGCCACATACCGCTTCCCTGAGCTATTGGTAAAAGTACCACTGGCATAAATCTGTCCGACCTGGTCGAAAGTAATACTGGAAATACTACTATTGGCATTTAAGGCGTTGGTGCCGGTACCCAGTTCTGTCCAGGCAGTACCATCCCATTGGGCTACATATCGTTTGCCGGATGTATTGGTAAAATTTCCCGAAATATACAGGTTGCCGGCAGGAGTTATTCTTACACTATTAATACCTCCATTGGCATTTAATGCATTGGTTCCTATGCCTACTTCTGCCCAGGCAGTGCCATTCCATTTGGCTACATATCGCTTGCCGGCCGCATCGGTAAAGCCTCCACCGGCATATAGATTTCCGGCAGCATCTGTAACAATGCTAGAAATAATCCCATTGGCATTTAATGCATTGGCCCCGGTACCCAGTTCAGCCCAGGATGTGCCGTCCCATTTGGCTACATATTGTTTATTGTTGGCATTGCTGAATAATCCTGCGGCATACACATTGCCTGCAGCATCTGTTGTGATGCGACGGATATAATTATTAGCGTTTAAAGCATTGGTGCCGGTACCCAGTTCTGCCCATGACGTTCCGTTCCATTTGGCCACATGGCACTTCCCTGCTGCATTGGTAAAGTTTCCGGCGGCATAAATATTACCGGCAGCATCTGCCGTGATACTTAATATTAAATCATTGGCATTTAAAGCATTAGTGCCGGTACCCAGTTCAGCCCAGGAAGTGCCGTTCCATTTAGCTACATATTGTTTCCCGGCCGTATTGGTGAAGCTGCCTGCAGCATATATGTTTCCTGTCCCGTCTGTAATAATACTTTGAATACCATTGTTGGCATTTAATGCATTGCTGCCGGTACCCAGTTCGGCCCAGGAGCTGCCGTTCCATTTAGCCACATATAGTTTCCCAGCAGTATTGGTGAAATTACCTGCTGCATAAATATTGCCTGCCGCATCTGTTATGGTATTAAAGATTGTTGCATTGGCATTGAGCGCATTGGTGCCGGTACCCAGCTCCGACCAGGTTTGTGCTTTAAGCATCCAGGGTATATGCAGGAGCAGGCAAAACAGGGAGATTTTTTTTAATTTCATAAAAGTGATCATTGATTAAGAGATGAATAAGATTTGATGATGGATACTTTATTGATTTTTGTTTAGGGTTGTTTTTAGGTGTCAGTAAGCTTGTTTTCTACAGGTGTCTTTTGAGCTTACCTGTTTTTTAATTTTATAGTACAAATTTGAGCAAGGAGACATTACAAGCCTTTGCACTATTTTTTATTTGATTTGTAAGATTTACTGTTTTCTTGTGAAAGCCTTTGTATCTATGTATGAGGGGATGACTTTTCTCTGAAAAGTGATGAAACTTGAGTTCAAAAATGTAACACAAATAAAAGTGCCGGGAGTAAACCAGCTGATCCCTGTTTACGGAGGGTAGGACTTGCCGCTGATTGTTTTGCTGCAATAGCTTTGAAGTCTTTATCTGCTCATAGAATGGGCCTTTATAGCGGGTCTTTTTTATACCAAAAAAAGGCACCCCTAGGGATGCCAATGTAACACGAAATCATGGAAAATATTTAGCCTAAGTGCAGGGGCTACCTGCTGTTTATGCCCGTTGTTTAAAGGCCGGGTGCCTTCTTTTTTTAATGCATAAACGGATTATTTTTTAATAAACTTCATGGTTATATCCATACCGCTTCCCTTGAGCCTGAGGAAGTAGATGCCCGGTGCCAGTTCTTTTATGTTGATGGCTTCTGGCCGGTTCAGGCTGTTGGCTGTATAAGCCTTAGTCATGACCGCTCTTCCGCTCAGGTCGGTGATCTTCATCTCTAATTCATTGTGGGCTTGCTCTACAGTCAGGAACAGTTCCTTGCCTGCCGGATTGGGATATA
>MKTB01000034.1 GCA_001897525.1 Bacteroidetes bacterium 43-16
GTGGTATAATTGGTACCTCCGAAGCTGTAGCTATTACCCTGGCAGATCACGGGATTGATGGTATGGGTAAGCGCAGGCGTTACCGTCAGGTTTAAGGTCACAATGCTGTCGCAACCCTGTGCGGTCTGCAGAGTATCTTTTGCGGTATTGTTGCCTGTAGTATAGGTAATACCGTTAAAGGTATAGCTCTGTCCCTGGCAGATGGTGGTATTCTGGATACCGGTCAGCGGTGGGCTTACGGTCAGGTTCATGGTCACGATACTGTCACAGCCCTGAGTGGTCTGGAAGGTATGGACTACTCCGCTCTGGCTGCTGGTGTAATTGGTACCTCCGAAGCTGTAGCTGTTACCCTGGCAGATCACGGGATTAATGGTGTTGGTGATCGCAGTGGTCACGGTCAGGTTTAAAGTAACAATGCTGTCACAGCCGTATTGGTTCTGCAGGGTATCTTTTGCGGTATTGTTGCCTGTAGTATAGGTAATACCGTTAAAGGTATAGCTCTGTCCCTGGCAGATGGTAGTGGTCTGGGTGCCGGTCAATGCCGGGCTTACGGTCAGGTTCATGGTCACGATGCTATCGCAACCTTGCGCGGTCTGGAATGTATGTACTACTCCGCTCTGGCTCGTAGTGTAATTGGTACCCCCAAAGTTATAGGTACTTCCATGACAGATCACGGGATTGATGGTACTGGTATAAGCCGGATTGACCGTAAGGTTCAGGGTAATGATGCTGTCGCAGCCGTACTGGTTAACTAAAGTATCTTTTGCTGTATTGTTGCTTGTCGTATAGTTGATGCCATTAAAGGTATAGCTCTGTCCCTGGCAGATAGACACCGTCTTTATGCTCGTCGTTGCCGGTTTTACGGTGATACAAATGCTGTCAGAGCAAAGCAAAACATTGTTATTGTCATACATTCTTAAGGTAAAGCAAGTATCTCTTGTGGCCGTGAACATAAAGCTGTCTACTCCGGTGAGGCCATTGCTCCAGACCTTGGTGGTGCTCAGGCAGGGGCCTGCCAGTATTTTTATATTATCCAGGCCCCAGTTATCGCAACAGGAACCGGAACCGAATTTCTGGATCCAGCGGAACCGGGTATTGCCACTGAGTGCCGCTGCCGGGATGGGCACGGTATAGGTATTCCAGGTGGTAAACGCAGTAGGTCCCGAAATGGAGGCATTGCCACCGGGATTGGCCGGTAATACCATACCCCAGGGACTGTAATACAGGAATTCTACCCAGGTAGTGCCGCCGTTAAGGCTGTATTCCAGGGACACGCCTTCATCCTGTTCATCAGGCCCTTCGCAGGGAGAAGCGCCTCCTTGTATGGCATAGCGCATATCGAATTCAAGGAAGCCCCCGGAGCAGACATTCATACTCCCGGTAACAATGTTTGGCGTTCCTGTAGCGGTAGAGGCCCAGAAGTAAGGCGTATTGTCCAGGCTCGGGCCACAGGTGTTGGCATTAAAATTAGCAGTTCCTGAGATGGCCCAGCCGGAGGGTAGCTGGTTCTGGTTAAAATTGAATACCTGGTTGGGTGGAAATAAAGCACCTGTAGACTTGATCTTTACCTGCCTGCCCTGGCATACGCTGGTATCTGATGCAGATAGGTTAAGCTGGCAATTCAGGGGGCTGATGGTGAGGTATAGGGTGACGATACTGTCACAGCCGGAACCTGTGGTAAAGGTATGTTGCACCCCGGATTGAGCGGTGGAATAGACGGTGCCGCCAAAATTATAAGACTGGCCCGGGTAGATACTGGCATTGATAGTACTGGTGATTGGCGGGTTGACGGTCAGGTTCAGGGTAACGATACTGTCGCATCCCTGGGCGGTGAGGAAGGTGTCTTTAGCCGTATTATTACTCGTTGTGTAAGTAATGCCGTTAAAGCTAAAGCTTTGGCCCTGGCAGATGCTTACCGTGCGCACACTTGTTTTGACCGGTGCTACAGTTATGGTATGTGTGGTGGTATTGCCCGGACAGCCATTAGTGGTAGGGCTAATGGTATAGACGACCGTGCCTGCTACAGCGCCGGTGGTGCTCAGGGTTTGCGCTATATTAGCGCCATTCCCGGCCGAGGCCCCGGTCACCCCGGTTTGCACGGCAGTCCAGGTATAGGTAGTACCGCTTAAGTTACTGCTTAAGGCTATATTTGTGGTATTGCCACTGCATAGATTTTGTGTAGGAGAGGTAGCAGTAGCTACGGGAACAGGTTTTACGGTGATATTGCCTGTGGTGCTTAATCCGCTGTTAGCGCCCCCCGTCAGGGTAATGGTATAGTTGTAGGTGCCCGGAGTGGAGGGTGTGCCGCTAATGGTAACGACATTGTTCAGGAAACTGCTGCTTACTCCGGAAGGAAGGTTGCTTACGGTAGCACCGGTAGCGCTGGGCGTACTATAAGTGATGTTATTGATAGCGGTATTCGGGCATACCGACTGGTTGTCGGAGCCTGCGCCTGAAGTAAGGGTAATGCCATAAGGCACGATAGAGAAATTACTGAAAAGGTTACCTCCGTTGCCGGTATTATCACAGTTACCTATGGTAATATATTGAATGGCTGCTGTGGCCACAATTGTATCGGTAAAAACTTGCCAGGCAAGTGCATTTTGCGTGCCGCTGAGTAAGGTGAAGGCCCCGGGTGTGCTGCATACAGAGCCGTAAGCACCGCTGCAGTTAGTAGGAGCTGCCGTAGTTCCTACGACCATAAAACTGTGATTCCCGGCTATGATACTACTTGTGCCGAGTATACCTACGCATACGTTCATGGACACTATATAGGATTGGCCGATCGTTAAGGCTGTGCCCAGGTTGTATGAAAAGGATTCTCCGAAGCTCATAACGGCCTGCCCGGTATAGCCGGCAGGAGGGGTGCACCTGGAAGCCGCGCAGTCAACATTTACCCGGCAATTGGTCCATCCGTTGGGCGCGGTAGTGGCAGCGCAGTTGGTGTAAGCAAAGGGGGTGGGTACCAGGCTCTGTCCTTGAGATCGTAAGCCGGCAAGCACAAGCAGGATCAGGAGTAGTATGTTTTTCATACAAATGGTATTATGGACCGGTGCATTATATTCATTACCTGCTCATTTTAATAAATGATTGCATTAAATGATAGTCAGGAATGAACGATACCGATTAGTTAAGGTTATCAATAAACTCTGTTAAGCCTTTCATAATAAGCTTATTGACAAATTTATCGATAAGATATTGCATTTATTTGCATAAGTGTACAGAGCGGGGTTATTAGTGTACCAAAAGTTGATGGAGATGTATGTAGCTGAAGGTAGGCGGGTACTCATCTAAGGGGTGGAAAGGGCATAGCTAAACGCATAAAAAGCCCCGGGATCCTTTTGTATTGATCCCGGGGCTCTGTACCCTAATGAAAATGATGCTGTTGCAGCAGCATGTTGATTGTGCTATTGAGCTTTTACTATTTTGTATGTTGAAGCCTGGCCATTTTTGCCGGTGATGCGGACATAGTAGATGCCCTCACTAAACTGTCTTAAGGAAATATGCAGGTCTGTCTTCCCGGCTGCCTGGCGGTAAACTAAGCTTCCGGTAGCAGTATAAAGTTCGATGCGTTCATCAGCGCTCAATCCTGTAATATAAAGGTCATTTTTTGCAGGATTGGGATAGACCCGGATCTTGTTTTCCCGGTCGAAAAGGATATTACGTACCGGGCTGTAGTCATAGTGCCCATCCATACTCCATTGCTTTAACCGATAGTAGTTCTGTCCCTTGAGCGGCTCCATATCTGTAAAGCTGTACCGGGACTTTATGTTAGTAGTCCCATCCGGGGCCAGGCTTGCCACAAAACCTGATGTGGTCCAGTTGCGGCCATCTTCACTCCTTTCGATATCAAAACCTTTGCAATGTTGCTCACTGGCCGTAAGCCATTCCAGCACTACCGTCGCTTCTTGCTTAAGTGCGGTAAAGCTTAGTAATTGTACGGGAAGAGGGGTGAGTACATTACTCGTTTTAGAGAGGTAAGCGGCATTGACATTGCCCGTTGCCGGAATACCGGACCCTATCCTTACCGTACTGGTGTGGATGCCGGTCTGGCTTTGCTCCGGCAGGCCGGAGCTCCAGATGCCTGCACCTACATAGCGGGTGATGAAAGCATTGGTATCGTCATAGTCCGGGCCATCGGTTATCGGTGAATTATGTTGCAGGCGCACATTGCTTGCCGGGCCGCCAAAGATGTGCCAGGTGCGGTCCATGCCGTTATCGGGAGCCGTCTCTGCTGATGCAGAAGCAGCGTAGTCCTGTACACTTACATGGTAGGTATTGAGACCGGAGACTACGGCAGGGGTATAGTCGCCTTCAGCAATACCCAGAGGGAAGGTGAAAGAGCCGGAGATCGTATTTTCTTTTACCATATGTCCCTCGATGCTGTTGCCGGTTGAGACCATCCTGTAAGGGCCGTAATTGCTGATGGTACTGTTGTCGCCAAAGATGAAATCATTACCGTTCAGCAACACATCGGCCTGGTGGATCTCAAAAGAAAAGTCTTTGCCGATCTTTAAAGCCGCTGCCAGCGGAGCTGAAGGATTAACTGTAGCAAAGCCGGGATCGGCAATGTCGCTTAAGACAATATTCCCGGGATTATGGTGTTCAATATTAAGGGTGATAAAGTCGCCGTTATTGCCATCCAGGCGGGTTTCCCCGGCCAGGGTAGTATAAAAGGTATTATTGGCAGGATTGGCTATCATAAGCTTTCCGCTGCCCGTGATCTGTGCCCCCGGGGCAATCCATATATTTTTACTGTACAATACGTGTACGCCGTTTATTTCCCAGACTGCATTAGGCCCTATATATAGGCTTTCTGCATATTCAAAGGTCGAGTCGCTGGCCGCAGTATACCTGTAGCTGTTATCTACCAGGCTGCTGCCCGGGCCGCTTTGCGCGATCCCTGTAGCCGAAGCGGCAACTGCCCATGATAAGCCAAGGAGAATTTTTGATCGATTCATGTGAATGATGTTGTTTTGAAAATTAATAAATCCTTGTTGCTATCACTATGGGCGCTGGCGCACGATCCTGGAACCTGAAATTTTATATAAGGCACCGCTGGGAAGTGCGTTGTCTGCTTCTGTATCGGTCAGGTACACGGGTAGCACACCGATCACTTCATTGACGTTTTTCCATTGTAGCGTACTTGTGCCATTGGTTCCCCCGGCATTGGTCTGCACGCTTAATACCTGGTTGCTTAAGCCCGCTGTGCGCGGAAAGGTATATACGCCTTCAATAGTCCCGTCTGTCTTTTTGAAATCAAAGGTGATCCCGGAAAGTTTTTCAATGGCCATTGCAGCACGTTCGCCCGTTGATTTGTTGTGGCTGAGGGTTACATTGCCGCTGGTGCCATTGCTTTGGGTCCATATTTCAGCAGAGATGGTCTGGGTGGAATTGTTGGATACGATACCGGCAGTGCCCCCGGTAGCAGAAGAGATGGCTGCGATGTTACCGCCGCCCAGGCCATTGTTGGACTGCAAATTGGCTATGCCGTCGTAAAGGCTGATGACACTGGATTTAGTGGCGGCCGCAAGACTCGGGTTATCGGCTACATATAATATATTCATCGGCACGCCAAAGTCGGTGAAATTGGTTTGGATACCGCCATTGTAAGCTCCGTTGGTGTAATGAGCTTTCACATCACCCACAACCTCCAGTTGCTGATCGGAAGGGGTATTTTTATTAATGGCTACTTTACCCATCTGGTAAATGTCCTGGTTATTGGCTGTTGCATCGGCTGAGGAATTCTGCACTTTCCAGGGCTCCGGTTGATTGATACGGACCCATTGGCTTCCGTTGTTGTAATAATATCCGGGTGTTACATCGGCAGTACTGGCCGTGTTATACACCGTCATGCCTGCTACATGTGCCGTTAAAGGCGCTGCAGTATTGAGTGCAGTAAGGGCTACTCTGGGCAGCAGCAGGCCTTTGTTGTTACTTTCCAGTTCCAAAACAGCATTACCGCTTGGTTGCGGTGTGCTGCTTATTGATCCGTCTTTAATTTTTGTTTGTGCCATGGCACTTGCAGTCATCATCATGAATGCGACTGCCGGTAAATACATTTGTGTTTTCATCTTGTTTGTTTGATTTTGATTGGTTTTAAATTTTAATACTCAATCTTGTTTTTACATGCTTCTTTTTTCAAAATTAGGGACTTGCGGCAAATGTAATTTTTCTTGTTGAACTTTGATATACAAGTACTTATGTTTTTTATAAAAAAAAATGTTTTAGGTTTTTTTCTACGGGAATACCCCCATAATTTTCGCTAAAAATTGATTAAATGACAGATTTCCTGATCCTGTTCCGGAAATTTTACGCAGTTTTTTTTGATCAAAATATGCTGCTTTATTTGTGATAAAGAGAGCTGGAGGAGGTAACAAAACAGAAGTGAGCTGATGCGCCTAAATGAAGTATGTTGTCAATTTTGTATATTTACACAACAGCTTTCTCTCATATGGAACATTTATTGTTGCTTCATGGTGCTTTAGGGCATCCCGGGTATTTCGATTTTATTAAAGAAAAATTTTCAGGCATCTATACCTTACATACGCCGGTCTTTGAAGGCCATGCGGGCGAGCCTTTTACTGAATTGAGCATTGGGGCTTATGTGGCGCAGATCAATAAGTACTGCATGGAAAACGACCTGGACCAGGTGTCCATCTTTGGCTATAGCATGGGTGGTTATGTGGGCCTGTGTTATGCGGCACAGTTCCCCGAAAAGGTAACGGCTATTATGACCCTGGCCACTAAACTGAACTGGTCTCCGGAGATAGCCGCGAAAGAGGCCGGTATGCTTGATCCGGCAGTGATCAAAGAAAAAGTGCCCCGGTTTGCAGATTACCTGCATCAGCTTCACGGGGAGGATTGGGAGCAGCTTTGCAGCACTGTTGCCACACTTTTATCGGACCTTGGAGCAAAGCCTTTATTGACGGGGTCTGAGTTTGGGGCTATCCGGGCAAAGGCACAGCTAATGGTAGGGGATAAGGATAATATGGTGAGTGTTGAAGAAACGTTTAATGCTGCCCGGCAGATAAAAGAATCCAGTTTTGCAGTATTGCCGGCAACGATCCATCCCTTTGAAAAAGTGAACCGGCCGCTTGTCCTGAAGCTGATGGAAGATTTCTTTAAAGTTTAAAAAAACCTGTTTATGCAGTTTGGAAAAGTAAGCCAACCCGAATTGGTCGATTTCAGTTTACCTGCCGATCATCCCGATACGAAGCGGGTGCTGAAGCAGTATAAGAAGAAGGCTCCTTTTGAAGTTTATGTAGGTTGTGCCAAATGGAACAGGACCGATCTCAAAGGCTTTTACCCCAAGGGGACTAAAGATGAACTGACTTATTATGCTACGCAGTTCAACAGTATAGAGCTGAACGCTACCTTTTACGGGATGCCGGACTGGAAGCAGGTGGAAACCTGGAAAGATAAGACCCCGGAGGGTTTCCGGTTTTTTCCTAAATTGAGCAATAGCATCAGCCATTTCAGGCGGCTGATTGATGTGCAGGCACTGGTAGAGCAGTTTTGCGGTGCGGTGAGTGCATTTGAAGACAAGCTGGGTATGGTCTTCCTGCAGTTGCATGATAATTTCAAGCCTAAAGATGTTGAACGGCTGCAGTATATGCTGGAGCATTTTCCTGCCGGGATCCCACTGGGGGTGGAGGTAAGGAATGAAGCTTGGTTTGCTGACAAATCTGTTTTTGAGCAATATAGCCATTTGCTGGAACGCCTGCATATGGCCAATATTATTGTAGATACGGCAGGTCGCCGGGATATGTTACATATGCGCTTAACAGGCCCTGAAGCTTTTGTGCGCTATGTGGGCGCTAATCATTCTTCGGATATTGAACGGCTGGACGAGTGGATTGAGCGCATAAAAGTGTGGCGCAAAGCAGGTTTGCAAAAGCTTTATTTCTTCGTGCACCAGAATATAGAACGCGCATCTCCTTTACTGGCGGCGCATTTCATTAAAAAGATCAACCAGGCATTTGACCTTGATCTTACTATCCCTGATAAGGCCGAGGCTATAGCACCAGGTTTGTTTTAAGGGTTTCCATACAATAATTCATCCCGGTAGAGTGCCGTTAATTGTTCAAATGAGATCCTGTTGGCTGCTCTTGCAGAAGGGGAGAACAGGATGACCAGTTCCAGCTCGCGGCCATTCATGTTTAAGCTGCTTTTTACAGGCTTGGGCATTTTCGGGAATTTATGTTTTATACCCTTTGTCTCGAGGTAATTCAGGAACCATTTTGCCGCGCTTACTTTGCCGGAGCTGCTGGTAAAGATAATTTTCTGCAGGGAAGGTCTTGTGTCAATAATATGCAGGATATCCATATAGGCCAGGGCTTCCAGGTTTTCGTCCAGTGAGTTGTTGTCTTTGCGGTTAATGGTTTTTCCCATATCTGTGATGGTGATCTTTAACTGGTCCAGCAAGGCTTTGCGTTCTGTTACGGCCTCTGCTCCCGTACTATGAAGCAATTCTTTCCCGGCAATCACTGAAAGCAATTTCCAGAAAAAATTTCTTTTGTTGGGGTAGAAAAAGTCAAAGCTCCAGTTCCTTTTTGTAGGCGGAAAAGTACCTATGATAAGGGTTTTGCTGTCCTCAGCACCATACCAGTTCCAGGGATGTTGTTCTATAGTTTCCATAAGCAGATCATGTATATGTCTTTATTGATCGGATTGAGCCGGAGGTTTACCAATAGCTGCCCTCCTTCTCGGTAAGGTAGCGCCAGTAGCGCTTGGGTACATGCTGTATATGCAGCTTCATGTTCCTGCGTGCTTCTATATTGGTGCTTTTAAAATAATCTTTCCATAGGGTGGTGTACAGGGCTTCCTGCTCATCGAGCGTGATCTCCGAATCGGAAACGGTAAGCGCCTGCTCCTGCTTAAAGTCGATCTGTACCTCATGTACGGCCTGCAGGTCGTAGTGGATGCCATACTTCCGTTTTTCATCGTAGATGAGCCAGGGCTGGTCGGCATAGCGGTTTTTGAAGTGCCGGATGATCAGGGGCAGGACATTGAAGTCGGGGTTTACGAGGGCAAAGAACATCCCGTTATTGCTTTTCTTAAAACGGATAAAGGCTTCCATCCTGTGTTTTTCCCGGTGTACTTTTTGCGACATCTGTGCGATACTTAATACGGCTTCATGGCCGTAATTGCTGTCATAACCTTTGGGATGATCGAAAATATAATGAGCATAGTCAAACAGGTGTTGGAAGATTTCGTCCTGCTCAGACAGGAAGGCGCTGTAGTAGTGTTTTTGGTGGGTAGGGGAGATTTTCTTTTTCAGCCCTTCCCATACTCTTTTTGCTTTGCCGCTATCTGTTGCTACTTCCAGGTGTTCGGCAAACATATCGGGTTTGTACAGGTCTTTATGCCATAGTTTAACCTGCTTATGCCTGCGCTCATAGGATTCAAACACGGCCGTCAGCAGCCCGTAAAAGGTCCCGTCAAAAACATAGGTCTGGTTGTCTGTGTATAACATAATGGGCGTAAAAGATAAACCTGTGATAAGGCTTGACTAAGTTACAGGAAAAACGCTGTGTGAATTGTTTAGTTTTTAATAAAATATAGGTTTTAAGCCTTCATTTAAAGGAGTTATTTACCCATTTGCTCAAATAGTTGCTGGAGTCTTTCTCTCCCGTTTATAGAATGCATGAGTATTGTATTGTCTAAGGTGTCCCGGGTCACAGAAGCCGCTCTGGGCAGCATCTCCTGTTCATAATGAGCTATAGCGGCAGACAGGTCCGCAAAAGAGCCTTCTGTAAGGCTGGCCGCCAGTTCGTAAGCATCCAGCATCGCCATATTCACACCTTCCCCGGCATAGGGCGGCATACGATGTGCGGCATCGCCTAGGAGTGTCAGGTTGGGCTGGGTGCTCCAATGCTGGTCTGCTGGGAAATGGTATTGAGGCCGGGGCACCAACCATAGTTCCTCACTTTGAAACAGTTCCTGCCAGCTGTGGTCCCATGTGCTGAAGGCTTTTTTGAACCAGTCTGCCACCTGGTCTTTGTTATTGAAATCGATGCCGCTTTGTGTTGCCCATGTTTCCGGCACTTTGCAGCCCGTGTAAAAGGAAAGGCTTCCTTCTCCTTTTGTGCTCAGGATAAGGGATTGCTCATTGCCCAATGCAAAGACTTTACCGCCTTTTGCTAATTCCCAGAGGGCCGGTGCGTTTTGTGCGGCATGGTATACATTGCCTTCCACAATGGTGATGCCGGAATATACCGGCCTGATATCGGTAAGGTAGGGGCGGATCCTGGAGTTGGCCCCATCTGCGGCAATCACCAGGTCGGCATAGGCAGAGCTGCCATTGGCAAAATGGAGCTTCCATCCCTGAGCCTGCTTTTCCATAGCGATAAACTGGCTGTCCCAGGCTATGGTATCCGGTGCCAGGGAATTTATTAACAACTCTCTTAAAGGTGCCCGGTCAATTTCCGGGCGGTCCTCGGTGTAATGGCTGTCTTTATGGTCATCTATCCAGATGCGGGCCTGCTCATCTACCAGTCTTAATTTTCCGGCACCTGGCCTGTAATGGGTATAGAACTGTTCTATGAGGCCTGCCTTGCGCAGTGCCTTTAATCCTGAAGTCTCATGCAGGTCCAGTGTAGCGCCCTGCTGGCGCACTTCTTTGTTGGGATCGCGCTCATATACTTTTACCTTTGCTCCTTGTAATTGCAGGAGCCTTGCTAATACCAGTCCGCCGGGACCGCCGCCAATAATGGCTGTTGTTTTATTGTCTAATAGCATAGCGTAATGTTTTTTATTACGGTACAAAATTATTCCGGCGAAAGCGTGGAGAATTGTATAAATCGGTCGTTTGTGTTTTGTTTTAATGTTTTGGGTAAGACCCCGGAGAGTTTTTTAACGGCTTTGATAAAATGGGACTGGTCTGCAAAGTTTTTTTCCGGGAAGAGTTTGCCTTCCTTGATATGCGGGAAGGAGGCACGGAAGCGCAGAATATCGCAATAGGCCTTTAGGGACAAGCCGAATTGCTGGTTGCAATAACGGTTGATCTGGCGGCTGCTCCAGAATACTTTTTCAGATAATGTTTTTACTGGCATTTCGCCCTGTGCTGCATAGATCAGTTCAAAGAGCCTGCGTTTTCTTTCATCTGTTTCTTCTGGCAAAAGGGACCGGATCTGCTGCGTGGCTTTTTTGCAGAACCCCTCAAAGTCCTGCAGGTCACCGACATTGAATCCCCAGAAGCCATCGGGTAGCTGCCGGGCATTGTCCAGGAGGTCGGCTACGGTGCTTTTGAGCATATATTCTACTGCCAATAGTTTGAAGCTGATTGCAAACATCCTGTTCTGTGCTTGCAGCAGGAGCTGGTCTGGCCGGGTATTTAATCCTAGCAGGATGGCCCGGAAAGGTACAGCAGGAGATTGGGAGAAGATGAGATCGATCCGGCCATCGGGGAGGATCACGATTTCTTTATCTTCTGTAGCTTCATTGTGCAATAGCCAGAAGCTTTCTACAAAGTCAGCAAGTTCCGGTTCCGGTTTGATGAGTTGGTAATGTAAAGTATCTGCCATAGTAATTGTCCTGTTACCGGGTTTAAAACAGGCTGAGTTGTTCCGGTGCACCGGTCCTGTATTTGCTTTTACTATTTTGCAGGATGGTTTTCCTGAGCTGTATCGGTTCCGGCTCTGTAAGCTGGAAAGGGCTGTCTGCACAGCGGATAAAATATTGTGCCCTGTTGTAGGAGATGCCCATCTTGCGGAGCTGGTAAATGTGCAGGCGTCCGAACTTGCGGGCCGCAATGATCTTCTGTGCAGACCTGATCCCGATGCCAGGCACGCGAATGATCATTTTATAATCTGCTGTATTGATATCTACCGGGAAGAGTTGCGGATTGCGCAAGGCCCAGGACAGCTTGGGGTCTATCTCCATGTCCAGGTTGGGATGCCCTTCATTGAGTATTTCTTTGACCTCAAAATCGTAAAAACGCATGAGCCAGTCGGTCTGGTAGGGCCGGTTCTCGCGCAGCAGGGGCGGCTGGGTGCCTATAACGGGCATACGGCTGTCGTGGCTGATGGGAATATAGCCGCTATAATAGACCCGTTTTAGCGAAAAATCTTTGTAGTAGGCATCTGCGGTATGCATAATGTCTTTATCAGTCTCTGGCGTAGCCCCTACCACCATCTGTGTACTCTGGCCGGCGGGTACAAATTTGGGTGTGCTTTTGATCAGCTTACGTTCGCTGTTGTACATCTGCGACTGGTCACGGATGAGTCCCAGCTCACGCTTTACTTCTTCATGGGATTTTTCGGGTGCCAGGAGTTTAAGGCCGCTTTCTGTAGGCATTTCTAAATTGATGCTCATACGGTCGGCATATAATCCGGCTTCGGTCACCAGTTCTTCGCTGGCCCCGGGTATGGTTTTGAGGTGGATATAGCCATTGTAGTTTTCTTCCAGGCGCAGTTTCTTTACGATGCGCAGCATCCGTTCCATAGTATAGTCGGCATTTTTGAAGATACCGGAACTAAGGAACAGGCCTTCGATATAATTTCTACGGTAGAAATTCATAGTGAGCGCTACGACCTCTTCTACGGTAAATGCAGCGCGCTTGATATCGTTGCTGCTGCGGGACACGCAGAAGGCGCAGTCGTAGATGCAGAAATTGGTCAGCAGGATCTTGAGCAGGGAGACGCACCTGCCGTCTTCGGTATAAGTATGACAGATACCTGATCCGGTATCGCCAATGCCTTTGCCCGTATTTTTCCGGTCGCTCCCACTGGAGGAGCAGGATACATCGTATTTGGCAGCATCTGCCAGTATGCTCAACTTCTCTCTTATTCTTTCGTACATAGCATAGCTGCTTTTTGTCTATCAAAAATACGGAATCGATAGGTTTATCCATGAGCTGTTTATGCACATAAACATAGATTTATAATTTTATTGTGTTACTATTTGGAAGCAGGAGTTTCGGCACAAGGAAATATTTTTTTAAATAAATGTGAATTTTTTGATGTTTTAATTAGAACCTTTTGTACATTTGCAACTCAATTGGCTGCCCGAGTGGCGAAATTGGTAGACGCACTGTGTTCAGGTCGCAGCGTTCGCAAGGATGTGCTGGTTCGAATCCAGTCTCGGGCACAAAAAAGGTTGTAAGCATTGCTTGCAGCCTTTTTTATTTTTCAGGCTTGCTGCATTTTATTTGGATCAATAAGGGATCAACGGATTAACGGATCAAATACAAAACTTGTGGATTAATAAAAAAAAATAGCTTTGCTATTAGATGAAAAAAGTATTCAGGAAAGTTATTTTGCATTGGTAGAATTGTTTCTGCCAGAGTTTATATTGCAGCATTTTTAGATTATTCCACTTTAAATAGATTCGTGATTCCAGCATACTTAATGTATCATCAGCATATAATGGACAATAATTAGCATCTGAAAACGTGATTTAAATCATTTACTGTTTTTTAAATGATCAATAGCTTTGCCCGTATACTGATAGCGGTTTTACTTCATGGTAAACTGAATTGAAATTTACTTAACCTGGTATAGCCGTTTTAAAATTAAATCTTGATTATATGGAACTGATTGTTGATTATGATAACTTTTTCTTGCCTGTCGCCGATTTGGAAACGGCAAAGAATTTCTACAAGCAAACGCTCGGCCTGGAAACAAAGTTTGACTTCTCCGATAAAGGAATGACTGCCTTTAAAATCGGGCAAAACGAACCTGCTATTATCCTGAGCAGTATGCAGCATGCTAAGCCGGCTATTTGGTTTAAAGTGGATAGCGTTATAGATGCATACCATGCTTTAGCACAAAAGGGTGTTGTCTTTTTGAGTGAACCTTTTGAGATAATGACAGGTCTCGCAGTTGAGTTTAATGACCCTTGTGGAAATAGGTTGGGCTTGACGGACTATTCCAAAACAAAGTAAGTTAAGGGTTTCCGGAACGCTTAGGCGGGAATATTAATGGAATATATTTAATTGGTGGCAGGGCTACTCGCTTACCACAATTATGTTGTTATAAAGGAATGTTTCCTACAAGCGATAACATACTGCCTGATCCATTTATATTACGGGCAGCAATTCCCCATTTTCCTTATTCCAGGCCATCGCTCTTGTGTGATCAACTTAAATGCTGTTCAAAAAATCGGAGCGAATCATTTAAGCATTGATCTATACCACATTCCATTAAGCAGACCAGGAAAGACAGCGGTAACCGATTGGATCAATTCTTATTAATCTGATTTTGCCCTGAGGATACAGAAGCTTATTTCAAGGCCTGGTAGTTCAGTTCTTTGACGGCAAGGCTGTTGGAGCTTTTATAGACCGGTATCAATGCTTCATGCACTATGACGGTCACCTCTTTTGTTCGTCCTGCAAAAATTTCGCCTTGTATGCTGATCTGCTTTTTCGATAATATCTTTAATGTTTTAAGTGCATCGCATTGAACAAATGCCGACATTCCAATTTTTTCAACCTTTTCGGGCAAGCTTACCTCTGTAAGCTTCCTGCACCAGGAAAATGCATATGCATCTATCTCTTTAATGCTTTCCACTAGTTGAACCTTTGTTTTTGCTTCCGGACACTTTAATAAAATTGTTTTGTCCAAATTGTACAATATACCGTCCGCCGATGAAAAATTTTTATTGTGTTCATCCACATCGAACGATGCTATGGCATGACAACGAGAGAATGCAGATGAACCTATAGATGTTACGTTTGCAGGAATCCTGAAAACTTTTAGTGATGAGCAGTCTTCAAAAGCATTACGGGGGATACTTTTAACAGCATCTGGTAAGTCAATGGCTCTTATGTTGCTGTTCCCCTCAAATGATCCGCTCAGGAATGATACTACAGTAGGTGGAAATACATATAAGGACTTTGTGTCCGGTACCTTGATCAGTACCTTCATTTCTTTATCATAGAGTACGCCTTCTGCCGATGTGAAATAAAGATTTTTCTTATCCACTTCTATGGCACTTAGTTTTTCACATCTTGAAAAAACAGATTCACCTATATAGATAATATTTTGGCCGATGTGGATTGACTTCAGATTAATACATCTGAAAAATGCCGCATCTTCTATCGTGATGACTGATGCAGGAATGTTTATTTCCTTTAATGCGGTACAATCTCCAAATGCTCTCTGTCCAATGGTGCGTAGCGAACCGGGCAGCTTGACAGACAAAAGCTTTGGAGACTTATTGAATGCGGCATATCCTATTTTGTCAACGGTAAATTCTTTATTCTGATATTCTATCATTTTGGGTATGGTAATGTGTCCCTCATATTTTCCCTCAATTACTATGGCCATACCATTGGACATTAGTTGATAATTGATATTGTTAACGGTAACCGGCTGAGCTAATGCGCTTGTGGAGCTTATCAAAAGACATAGGAGTGCCATTATTCTGTAAATCATAATTACAAATCTAATGCAAAACGCATAGATAAGGGGTAGGTCAGATCTTTATTTCTTTAAGTCTGTCTACTAACTTTGCCGGTTCCGGGAGGATGCAGGTCTTATAAATTATCTAAATTAAGTGCTTCATTTAGGCTTAAGTTATTTTGGTAGATCAGCTCATATTATTCAATCATCAGGGTTGGTTTAATAAATCTCCATTAGGGAGCATAAAAAGCTAAGAAAGTATTTGGCTTTGGCCTTTTTTATTTCCTGCAATTGCTACGGTATCCGGGAGTGGCGCTTAAAAGATGCTTCGATTTTTTATATTTAAGCATAAATCAGCTAAGCTGAAAATTAAGCGTTTAGCTAAGCTTATCTTACTGATTATACTTTGCTCAGTATTTCGTAGAAGAAGCAGACATTCATTAACTACTTAAGCCGGCATAAAAAATGCACTGTTTGCATAAAAAATAATGATTCTTTCTTTATTGATTTTTTAAAAATGTCATTAATATTGTTCATGGATATGCGATGAAAATATATGATATTGGATCGTGTTTCGTTAAGTAAAAAGACCACATCTGTTCCTTCTTGTTCCCGATTAAATCCCGGTAAGTGCTATCCTGCTGCTCTCTGTATTAGGTTGCGGTTGTAAGCCTGGAAAAGTTTATTGAATTAATAATTTGTAGCATGCCTGGCAATGTTTTGAATTTTAGGTACGCTTAAGAATAAGTAATAGGGTATGAAATTTTATTATTTAGCTATCTTATTGATCAACCTGTTGGGTGCTATTGATGTTTGCGCAAGAGATTGTGAAACTGATGTAATCAAGACTGAAAAAAGGTTAGCAACCAATCTTGAGTATATTAATTATGTTATATCTGGCAACCGTTCCGGTCATGATTTGACGAACACTTATTATACTGTATCGGTATGCTATGCAGTGTTAGGCAACTATGATTCCGCTATTTACTATCTGCCAAAAGATCACACGAGCCTGGTTAACCTGGATGATATATTTTATGAGGAATGCCAAATAACTCATTCGTGGAAAAAAGCTGCGGAGTTGATTGTAGCAGATTTTAAATCAAAACACAGTAACCTGAAAAATCTTGATCTGGCAATGGAATTAACACGTTTGTCCGGCAGAGAGCAAAGTGTAATGTGGTATGGGTTCTATCTGCAAAAAGGATCATCATGTGATAAACTAAAACTCGCTCACCAGCAGCTTCATAAAAAGGCAAAACTCATACTTGAATCTCTTAAAGGTAAGGATTATCCGACAGTTAATGACATAGGAGCAGAGGGTATGAAAAGTCTTTTCCTCCTTATTCAACATTCCGATGATAATGTTGCGCTTCAAAAGCTGTTTAAATCAAAGATGGAAGCAGCCCTTAAAAAACAAACTTACACAGATACCTTGCTGATTACTCAATTGGCTTTTCTTACTGATAGAGTTTTGGTCAATGAAAAGAAACTCCAGGAATATGGTACGCAGTTCGATGAATCTCACCATTTACTTCCAATAAGGGATGCAATAAATGTAAATACACGAAGATTATTGGTCTTTTTAGCACCATTAAATAAGTAGCACTATTATGTTCGTAATTGTATTAGAAAAGAAGGTCGTCTGCCTTTTGGGAAGGATTTTGTAAAAGGAATATGCCTTGTTTAATAAAATGTCTGTAATGCATTTTTAAATTTAGTACTGATTAGGAAAAATGATTGAGGTTATGCCATTTTGTATTGAAAAATATTATCTAAATTAAGGCTTATAAACTTCCCTATATTTCGAAAGGTGCTTATGAGAATTCATAGGTTTTGTTTAAGTATTAAGTCGGTTGATCTGTTTTTACAAAAGGCTCTTTTCTGACTTACAGTAGTTAACTAATTGATGTTCATATTCTGTTTTAATTAGTCGAATATTTCTGTATTTATCTAAAAAAATAATTGAAAAAAGTATCGGGATTTTTGAAAAAAAGCTATTAATATTGTTCATGGATATGCGATTAAAATATATGATATTGGATCGCGTTTCGTTAAAAAAGACCACACCTGTTCCTTCTTGTACCTGGCTAGATTCCGGTATTTATTCAGTTCTCCCCACTCTCATCTTTAATACAAGTTTTGCGATGCAAATTATGCATCGCTCGCGATATTGTGTAGCTACAGATTGCGGTCTTTACTCCTTTCTCAGACCAAAGAAAAAATAGAAAAGGAAAGCGCTGAAACCCATATGCGTTAAGGGAATTTTCACTACAAATTTTTTACTATGTTATTAGAAAAATTAAATTCAAAAAATTTTGAAACCTTAACTCCACAGAAACTTCATTTAGTTACAGGTGGAGGAATGACAGGAAAGGGTAGTATAGTCATTAAGACTGAAACCAAAAGAGAGATTTTTTATGACGGGGATGGAAAGCCTTGGGATATTACCTTGTACAAGGACCATTATATGTCATTTAATAGCGATGATACCGAAGGATGTTATTACGGAGTAGGTTATTACGAGGGGGGGTGGGAGCTTAGGTAAAAAAGTATCAAACCTATTTGTAGAAATCAATATTATGCATAATTAAATTTTAAGACATGAATTTTGAAAAATTAAGTGTAGGGAAATTTACTACATTATCAAAGGAAAAATTACAACATATTGTTGGAGGGGACTTTACTGGTGGAGGTAGTGCTACCCTTGATGAAAAACATGAAACCTGGGTAGATCAAAAAGGTAATATCCAAACAAAAAGCTCATATTTTATTAGAAACTATTTAAGTGACGATATGAGAAATGGAACTATGTGTTTTACCTGGGAAGGAGAAGGTTATTGGACTACGCGATAATTAACAGATAGTTGCATATTTAGATTTTAATGAAAAGCCTAATGTTTTTAAGAAGATATTGAATCGCTAATTGTTTGAGTTTAATATGTCAACTATCTTTTCTTAATAAAATGCTCAATTTATGAATTTCAAACTTTTGGCTATTTTACTAGTGTTTTCGAAAACTGCCCTATGCCAAGTGCAAGATATTGATTTAAAATACTTTGGCTTAACCTATAAAGCAGAATCATTCATCGTTGATGGAGCGTATGATGATGCGTTAAACACTTACGAAGAAGCCTTAAGGTTGAGAAAACCTTTTGCAGATGATGTTTATAATGCTGCTGTATGTGCTATTTTTTTAAAAAAAGATTAATATAGCCCAAAGTGGCTAATAAAGAGTAGTTTACAAGAACCGAAAGTGCTATCGGTAACGATTTAGTAATGGTGCTTACTGCACTCGCTTTCATCTGATTACCTTGTAAATCATTACCGCAAATTTAATAAAAAAAAGGGTTAAGTCGTAGTGTACTTAACCCTTTTTCTGCTTTTTCCAATATACATCATAAGGTGTTATAAAATAAATCTTCCCCAATATGGGGGCAACCTGTGATATTGGTTTGATTAATATTTCCAAGTTTTGACAAATCAAAGTAGATGTTAATCCGAAACTAATAGACCCAATATCTAAACGTCTAAACTTATGGAAATCGTGTTAAACAAAATACTATCGGAAATTCAGCATCAGGAAGATAAGCTATCTTCTCAAATGATGCAAACTGCGGATGAGGCTTACCAAATGACCTTATTCCTAAAGGAAATGCTGTTTACTATAAAAATGAAAGTCTTACAGACTGGATTTAAGGATGAACAGCAGGAAATCAATTTTTTCAAGAATATCAAACCGCAGATTTTAGGAAAACTTATTTATTACAATAAGGTATTCCGTATCGAAACTACCTGCCCCGTAAGTGCTGGGAGAATACACCAAAGTTATTTTGAAAACCAACTAAAAATTCTGAAATCCGAATACAAGGAAAGCATATCCAATGAGGATTTTTACAGGTACTATCGTGCAGGCAGAACCGACCGTGACCATAATTATTTCAGGCTCGGAAAAATCAATTACCACGATGGTCTAAAAAGTAATGTATTTGAAATTGACCTTAGCTTTTCTACTTATTTCGATAACAAAGTTGCCCATATTATAGCCAATGAATTACTCTATACTTTTTTGCTTACCAAAATAAATCCTGAAAAAAATCCCGATACCATTTTAATGAACGGGGATGCGAGCAAAGACATCTCGTGGACTAACTCGCAAAATGCACTGATAGAATTGATTTACGCCCTGTATGCTTCCAAATCTATTGCACACGGTAAAATAGGCATCAGAAAATTGGCGTTGATTTTTCAAATCTTATTCCGAACGCCTTTGAACGATATACATCATTCTTTCCACCGAATGAAAACAAGGGCAGGCTCCCGGACAGTGTTTTTAGACCAACTCAAAATTTTCCTCGAAGAGTATATGGATAAAGACCTTTAGCAATATCATCGTAAGGGTTTGAAAGCAGTACACAATATGTACTGCTTTTTCTTTGCCCATATCTGCCAATTGGTAAATTTTGGCAAAAGGCTACCGCAAAATATCCCAACCCCGCTAAAACCCTTATTAAACAAGGGTTTTTCTCATTGTAAAAAATTTGAAAAAAGTGCCAAACCAATGGGTACGTATTGGCAGACAAACACTGCCACACTTCTGAATTTTGTCCTGTGAATATTAAACAACAGTGCTATGAACATTATAACAGTTGACGAAGAAGTATGGAAGCACCTCAACGAACGGTTGAAAGCCATTAGCGAATATATCCTCAAACTGGAAGATACAAGCTACGATAGTTTGTGGCTCAACAACCACGAAGTCTGCCAGTATCTCCACATCAGCGAAAAAACGTTGTGGCGTATGCGCACCAACGGGCAGATAGCTTTTTCAAAAATGTACGGGCAGTATTACTATACGATTGGTGCTATCAAGGAAATGCTCAACGCTAACGCCGTGCAGACGACCGATGAATATGTGGAGCAGCTTATGGCGAAAGGCAAAAGCTATATCGAGAAAGGCAGAAAGCTGAAATCAGGTAATCATTAAAAGCGTACCCGTATGAATATCGACAAAATGGAATTTGTGGCGTGGATGGAACGCATAATGGACAGGCTGGACATTCTTGGCAACCACATAGACGATTTACAAAAGAAGCGCAACAGCATAGACGGCGAAGAGTTACTGGATAATCAGGATTTATTGCAAATGCTGAAAATCAGTAACCGTTCCCTGCAACGGTATCGCTCCATAGGTAAGCTCCCTTATTATACCATTAGCGGAAAACTGTATTACAAGCTATCCGATGTGCATCAGTTCATCAGGGAAAGTTTTAACCCTCCGTTACCTAAACTGGATGCCAATAAGTGACAAACGCTGCCTTTGAGTGCCACATAAA
>MKTB01000035.1 GCA_001897525.1 Bacteroidetes bacterium 43-16
GTTGCGGCATCCGTAGTATTGCCAGACTTTTGAAAATAGGAACAAATACGGTTTTACGAAAAATAAGAGTTATCGCAAAACAATTACCCAAACCATTAATCTCATTTGGTAAAGAATACGAGTTGGATGAGCTGTGCACTTATGTAAAGAACAAGAGCAGAAAGTATTGGATAGCTTATGCGATCAGGAAAGATACCAGAGAAGTTGTGGACTTTGCGAGGACTGATTCTTTGAAAGCTTTTATTAATTGTAGATACTCTTCTATGTATGAGTACATCAGCTTCCATTTATTGAAAATACCAGCTGTATAAGTCCTTTCCTGGCCATCAATAAGGTTAGCACCTTACATTTTGGTCAATACACAATCAATAAAGGCAATTCTAAGGCTCATAAAGGCCTTAATAAGCCATTCCTGTGAAAGATATATACTGATGGTTGCCTAAGCCTCTCCTGGAGCTCAAAAAGCTATATCATATCGTTAAATTCAAACCGCTTCAAAAGCAAACTTAGGGGCACAAAAAAAGCCATACCAAATAAATGATATGACTGAATCTGTAGGGAAGACAGGGTTCGAACCTGCGACCCCCTGGTCCCAAACCAGGTGCGCTACCGGACTGCGCTACTTCCCTATAAATGTAAAATGCGGTGAGGGGGGGATTCGAACCCCCGGTACAGTTTGACCCGTACGTCAGTTTAGCAAACTGGTGATTTCAGCCACTCATCCACCTCACCTTTACATCTTTTTTCTTAAGAACTATCCCCCTGAAGGGGTGGCAAAGATAAAACAAATGTTTTGATTTCGCCAAATTTTATTTTATTATTTTTTCAAAATCCTGAAACTAAGGCCCAGCCTACATTGCAGCCAGCTGAACTTTATGCTGGATCTCTAAAAATGACTCACGGTAAGTCTCATCCGTTTTCAGGAAATCTTCCACTTTCTGCACCGAGTGAATCACCGTAGTATGATCTCTTTTTCCAAAATGATCACCAATAGTCTTTAAAGAACACTTCGTGAATTTCTTAGCCAGGTACATGGCAATCTGGCGTGCATTAACCACATCACCCGTCCTTGTCTTAGACTGTAGTTTGTCGTAATCTATTTTGAAATAAGTACACACCATTTTTTGGATCTCTGCAATACCCAGTTCTTTCTCCGGGGTCTTGATCAGGTTCTTCACCACACGCTTGGCAAGTTCCAGGTCTACTTCTTTTTTCAGTAAAGTAGACTGCGCCAGGATCGAGATCACGGCACCACGAAGATCCCTGATATTGTTCTGGATATTAAACGCAATATATTGCGCTACCTCTTCAGAGATCTCAGTGCCCTCATTGCGCATAATGATCTCCAGGATGGCCTTCCTGGTCTCAAAGTCAGGTTGCTGCATCTCTGCAGTCAATCCCCAGCGGAAGCGGCTTAAAAGGCGCTCCTGCATACCTTCCAGGTCCTTGGGAGGCGTATCGCTCGTCAGTACGATCTGCTTGCCACTTTGATGCAAGTGATTAAAGATCGCAAACAAGGCATCCTGCGCTTTAGGCGCATTCGTGAAAATATGAATATCATCCAGCAGCAGTACATCGATCAATTGGTAGAAATTGATAAAATCACCCACTTCACGGTTCCTGGAATGCTCAATGTATTGATTAATGAATTTTTCTGCACTTACATACAAAACCGTCTTGTTGGGGTGCTGCTTGCGCACCTCGTTACCGATGGCTTGCAATAAGTGAGTCTTTCCGCATCCGGTGCCACCAAAAAGCATCAATGGATTGAAAGAAGTCTCTCCCGGCTTCTGCGCAACACGGATCGCCGAGTTCCGGCACAAAGTATTACATTCTCCTTCAATAAAATGATTGAATGTAAGGCTGCTGTTCAGCTGCGGATCAATCTGCATACGCTTCATACCAGGGATCACAAACGGATTCTTGATACGGCTCGGATCTTCCACCGTAAGCGGCATATCGATATAATGCTCGCCTTTTGCAGTCTTGTTTTGCTGGTTGGAAGGAAGTTGCATCGTCGCAGGAGACTTCTGCGAATTATTTTCCATCTGTATGCGATAGGCCAGTTGACCCGTTCTGCCCAAAACTCTTTTTATGGTTTTGGCTAAAAGTTCAACATAGTGCTCTTCCAGCCATTCGTAGAAAAACTGGCTGGGTACCTGGATCGTTAAGATATTATTCGTTAAATCAACTGCTCTAATAGGTAGGAACCAGGTCTGGAAGGCCCTTCTGTTCACATTGTCTTCTATAATAGCCATGCAGCGTTCCCAAACAACGCCGGGGTCTATTACAAAGTCTTCATTATGTGTATTAGATGGTGATTGACTCATTTCTTTTCAGGCTATAAATTTTTAGACTATTGACTGTTTAATACTACTGTTCTTACTGCTCTTTTTCTGCGTTCCGTATCCTACAGAGGCGACGAATCCCCTCCAGTAGCTGCTTTTCTTTCAAAAAAAAGCGTTACCGGAATGCATTTACTTCCCTGATTGTTTAATTTGCTCACAAATGCCCGGGTAAATTTAGGCAATCTCTTCACGGGAGAATAATATTCTTTTCTATTAAGCAACGAAGTCAAAATTCTAAACAATTTGTGTAAAAAAAAAATTTTTTGCACTTGTTTATTTGCTTAAAATAACAGTGTGGGCTTTGCTGTTTTTTATTTCTTTTTTATGATTGAAATTAAAATCTATCTGGCCTAATCGTAAACCTGCCCAACCGACCTGGTTGATGAGGACCGGCTTGCCGATGCGGTTCATCACCAGCACCGGGGCATCCAGGAAAGTATGTGTATGACCGCCAATGATCAGGTCTATGCCCTGTGTCTGGGCCGCCAGCACCTTATCACTGACCTTGTTGCCCTCATAGCTGAAACCCAGGTGGGACAAGCAGATCACCATATCACATTTTTCCTGGTGCCTCAATTCATAGGCTACATCAATAGCCGTAGCTACAGGGTCATTATACCAGATTCCTTTATAATTTTCTTTAGGTACCAGGCCATATAATTGAATACCTAGACCAAAGATCCCGATCTTAAGCGGCCCTTTCTTCACAGTAATATATCTTTTGACCTTATGTTGCAGGGCCGTCTTCGTAAAATCATAGTTGGCCACCACAAAAGGGAAATTGGCATGAGGCAATTGCTTCAGGAAACCCTCAATCCCCAGGTCAAAATCATGATTGCCCATAGTGGCACAATCATAGCCCATCATACTCATCGCTTTCATTTCCGGCTCGCCCAGGTACTCGTTAAAATAAGGCGTACCCTGGAATATATCTCCGGCATCCAGCAGCAAAACATGCTGCTTCTCCTTCCTGATCGCAGCAATGGCAGCAGCACGGGCAGCAACACCGCCCTGCCCGGCAAATTTTTTGTCATCAGCAGGAAAAGGTTCCAGCCTCGAATGCGTATCGTTAGTATGTAAGATCGTTAAGGTGAAGTCCTGTGCTGCCAATGCTTCAAACGGGAAAGCATTCAAAGATAAGAGGCCGCCACCCAGGGCTATATTCTTTAAAAAGGCTCTTCTACTCTGCATAATATACTCTTTTTTCAAGTTTAGGTTCAATGCCTTTGTGTTGCTTGCTGTCATTCATTACTTTGTCCATAATAGCATCGCGCAGCAATACAGCAGAGGCCTGCTTCTTCAATCCCGTGAGAAATTCACATTCATCCCCACCATTGGCAATATAATCAGAAGTAGCCAGTTTATAGACCGCATTAGGCCTGATGGCTTCTCCCGCTACCCTGATATCTGTCGCTTTGCCATTTTTTATCGTATAGCTGAAACCACTTATAGGCCAGCCTTTTCGGGCTGCCATATGATCGCAGAAGGTCTGCAGGACCGTGCCGGGAACATCTACAACCGTAACGAGGTTGTCAAAAGGCATAATTTCATAGATTTTCCCTTTGGTAATAGACCCTGCCGGTAAAAACGGGATCCTTAGTCCGCCATAGTTGACCACAGAGATCACCACCATATTATCCAGCTTTTTACCCGCTTCCAGCTGTGCATCAGCCGCAAAATTGCCCATGGTACTTTCCGGTTGCGCTTTAGATAAAGGGACGAGTGCCGTGCCGATGACCTGGTTCATCACACTGTCCAGCCGGCCTTTATAAGTAGAGATAAACTGGCTCATGCGAGTGTCAGCCTGTATGGTGTCAGAGATCGTGCGTAGTTGGGCCTGGTAAGCTTTGACCGCATATTTTTTGTCCGCGCAGCCGCTCAAGACAAGTGTAAACAGGGCAAAAAGTAAAGAGATTTTTTTCATTTTATGTGTATGCATAAAGGATAAAGTTATAGAAAATTTAAAAGCCATAATGGGCTATTCAACTTATTAAAGGAAACGTAACTTTGCGGTATCATTTTCATTTCTAGATCAACCATAAATCCTATGCGGATTTCGACCATCACAAAATTACTTAAGGCGAACGACAATATTGAATTTTCTTACCCGGATACAGACATCCAGGAACTGATCATTGATACCCGTAAAATAGCCAATGCCGCCCACGCACTGTTTTTTGCCCTGAAAGGCGTGCTGCGCGACGGGCACCAGTTTATTGCAGCGGCCTACCTTAAAGGGATCAGGTTTTTCGTTGTTGCCGAGCCGGTAGATGAAGCCGCTTTTCCCGAAGCATTATTCCTCAAAGTGCCCGATGTGCTGCAGGCCCTGCAGGCCATAGGAGCGCAGCACAGGGCACAGTTTACTTATCCTGTGATCGGTATTACCGGCAGCAATGGCAAGACCATTGTGAAAGAGTGGTTGTATGAGCTACTGTCCCAGTGTAGCCCCTACAATGAGCAGGCCGGACCGGTAAGAAGTCCCAAAAGCTACAACTCTCAGATCGGTATTCCCCTGTCCACCTGGCTGATGCAGGCTAACAATACCATCGGTATCTTCGAAGCAGGTATTTCGAAGCCCGGTGAAATGGAGCAGGCAGAAGCCATCATCCGCCCGGATATAGGTATGTTTACCAATATAGGAGATGCCCATAACGAAGGCTTTGACAGCATTCAGTCTAAGATCGAAGAAAAATTAAAACTATTTGAACATACAAAGCAACTCATCTACTGTAAAGACCAGGAACAGGTACATAAAAGCATAGAAGCATGGTTACAGAAGCGTTCTGCGAGCGGTAAAGATCCGGTTCAATGCTTTACCTGGTCCGTTCATACCGGTGCTGACCTCACTATCAGTTCAATACATACAGAAGGGCCTTCCACGATGATCGGGGCAACATATGAGGGGGCAGCGATCAACATCGAGATTCCCTATGCAGATAAAGCCTATATTGAGAATGCTATCCATTGCTGGGCCTGCCTTTTATTGCTGGGTATGCCACAGGAAGACATCCGGCAACTGATGCAGCAACTACAGCCCGTAGCCATGAGGTTGCAGCTGGTAGAAGGCCTGAACAACTGTACCATCATCAATGATACCTATAATTCAGATTATACCTCTTTAAAGATCGCCCTGGACTTCCTCAACCAGCAGAAAGGACAGCAAAAGAAAGTGCTCATCCTTTCCGACATACTGGAGGTGCGCCAGGACAAAGAAAGCTTCTACGCCAAAGTGGCCCAATTGCTGGCCCAGAAAGGCATCGACGAATTGATTGCTATAGGGCCGATGTTAATGGCCCATCAACATTTGTTTGCTCATTACGGTAATTTTGAACAATCCTTTTACAGCGATACCGGAGCCTTCCTACGGAACTTCCAGGTAAAACAGTTCAATAATGTAACCATATTGCTGAAAGGTGCCCGGTCTTTTGAATTCGAAAAAATAGAACGCCTCTTAGAAGCCCAGACCCATAAGACCGTACTGGAAGTCGATCTGTCGGCCATCCAGAACAACCTGAGGGTCTATCAAAGCCTCTTGCAGCCGGGTGTGAAACTGATGGCTATGGTCAAGGCATTTGCCTACGGTACAGGAAGTGTAGAGATCGCCAATGTCTTGCAATATGAAGGGATCGATTACCTTACCGTGGCCTACCTGGATGAAGGTATAGCCTTAAGAAAAGCAGGCATCACATTGCCCATCATGGTGATGAGTCCTGAGTTCGGAGCCTTTGAGCAAATGATCAACTGGAAAATAGAGCCCGAGATATTCAGTATGCAGTCTTTGGAAACCTTTATCAAAGCCGCTGAGCTGATGGAAACAGAAGCCTATCCGATACATATAAAACTGGATACCGGTATGCACCGCCTGGGCTTCAATGAGCCCGATATCGCAGAACTGATCAGGGTGCTGAACCATTCAAAAGCGATAGAAGTAAAGAGCATATTCAGTCACCTGGCAGGTAGCGATGCCGCAGATTTTGACAGTTTTACCCAGCAGCAGGCAGCAGCTTACACCCGTATGAGCGATACCTTACTGGCCGCCTTGCCCGGTAAGCCGCTCCGGCACATTTGCAATACCTCCGCGATCTCCCGTTTCCCCGAACTACAATTTGATATGGTGCGTATGGGTATAGGAATGTATGGCGTAGACCCTAATCCTGAAGTACAGAAGCGCCTGCAGAACGTAGCCACATTAAAGACCACGATCGCCCAGGTGCGCCATATAAAAGCAGGAGAAACAGTAGGATACAGCAGGAGAGGCCAGTTGAGCGAAGATAGTAAGATCGCAACCGTCAGTATTGGCTATGCAGATGGCTATTTCAGGGACTTCGGCAATGGAGTAGGGCATATGCTGGTCAATGGGAAACCGGCCCCTACACTGGGTTCTGTGTGCATGGATATGTGTATGCTGAATGTGACAGACATCCCGGATGTAGCAGCAGGAGGCAAAGTGACCGTATTCGGTGCTGCACTCCCGATCACTACATTGGCCGGCTGGGCCCATACCATACCTTACGAGATCATTACCTCTGTTTCCCAGCGCGTGAAACGGGTGTATACCAACGAAACCTGATTGTAAGAAATGATCATAAACAATAATGGCTGTCCGGAAAGACAGCCATTATTGTTCTCTATAAATTACTTTGTTTAATTCTGATCTACAGCTCTCATCCTGAGCTCATAACCATTCCTGTATTCACCGGGCTGGTAGGTCCAGTAAATCCTTTCCCGGTACACCATACCGATACCTGCAGCATATACTTCCTGGTAATAGTTTCTATCCGCATACACAGAATCATCCGGTTGGTTGGTCGTTTCATTGATACCATTTACCGTTGCTGTTTTATAGAAAGGGTTATTACCCGGGTCAAATTCAGCACCAACCTTGTCGTAGCTGAAGCGCCAGTTATATTTGGACAGGTCATACTCCTCCATCTGGTCTGCTCTTGGCTCTATGTAAGCCATACCGTTCCAGCCTTCAATATTACCCGATACCGGGAACACCAGCTTCAGGATGCGCGCATTAGATTGCACCCATTCCACACCGGCAGTCGTTTTGGTCACGTGAATGACATCTCTCGGGCCGAAAGGCGTATTGGTATTAGGACGCTGCGATACATTGATGGTATAGCTCAGGCGGCCCTGGTTGTCCAGGAAGCTGTCTACCACATCATAACGCATCTGGTATTGATTGTGATAAGTTGTTTTATTAAAAGCATTATATCTGATAGAGTCTACATCATAAAGAATGTATTTACCCACCTGTAACGGAAAATAATCATCACTATCGCTGGGGCGCTCTGTTTCTTTTTTACAGGAAATAAGCGCTACTGCTCCGAATGATACACCTAAAAGGACCTTGAAAATATTATGCATCTTTAATTTAATATGTTAAAACCGGGGACTAAGATAAATCAAAAATATTTTATTCTCAATTATTTGCCCGAAATATTTCCGGCACGGATAATTCCGCCTGCAATTACATCATCTCCTTCATAAAATACGGCGGATTGTCCGGGGGCAATACCGCTGACGCTATCATAGAAGGAAACCCTTACCAGACCATTGTCTTCATTATACAAATTGCTTAAGCTCGGCGCTGTTTTATAACGGATCTTCGTATCCGCTTCCATACCTTCCGAAATGCTGTCATATTTGATATAATTAATACCCTGTACCAGCATCTCCTGTTGCAGCAGGTCATCTGCATCTCCAAGCACAACCGTATTGCTTTCCGGGATGATCTGCGTAACAAAAGCAGGTTTCCCTAAAGCAATTTCAAGGCCCTTGCGTTGACCGATGGTATAAAAAGGATACCCTTTATGCTGTCCCAGTATTTTACCGTTCTTATCTACAAAATGTCCGCCCGATACCCTTTCTTCCAGTCCGTTTACATTCCTTTTCAGGAAACCCCTGTAGTCATTGTCCGGTACAAAACAGATCTCATAGCTTTCTGCTTTTTTAGACAACTCTATATAGCCCATATCAGCAGCCAGCTGGCGTACTTCCGTTTTTAAATAATCCCCTAAAGGATAGATACTGCGGCTGAGGCAGTCCTGCTCCAGTCCCCAGAGCACATAACTCTGGTCTTTCGTAAGGTCTTTGGCCTTAGAAAGTATATAACGGCTATTCTCTTCACGCACCTTTACATAGTGCCCGGTAGCAATAAACTCACAATCCAGCGCATTGGCACGCTTCAGTAAAGCAGCCCATTTGATATGCGTATTACACAATACACAAGGATTAGGCGTGCGACCGGCAATATACTCATCCACAAAATTCTGGATCACCGCTCCTCCAAATTCCTCCCTGATATCTATAATGTAATGCGGGAAACCATGATGTACCGCTGCCTGCCGGGCATCATTAAAAGAATCTATATTACAACATCCTGTCTCTTTTTTACTGCCGCCCGAGCTGTCATAGTCCCATGTCTTCATCGTGACACCCACCACTTCGTATCCCTGGTGATGCAGCATCAGAGCGGATACAGTGCTATCGATCCCACCGCTCATGGCCACCAACACTCTGCCTTTCTTACTCATTATTTAATGTTTAGCCTGCAAAATTACGAAAATATGTTTTGGGGAGTATTGGTTTTCACTATTATCGTATTGATATAACAGTTCGCGTCCATTTCCTGCCCGGGCGGTAATGAAAAATTTTTACCTTTGGAATTCTAACCGTAATCATACAGAGTACACACATGTTTTTTAAAATTCAAAGAAATCCTAAAGGGAATATCACTTACCTGGTTGATCAGGCAGAGCAATTGAGCCAGGTCGGTTTAGAAAAGCCCGAGCTGGAATACCTGCTGCAGGAGTTTAAACAAGACAATACTATCGTCAGCATTAATAAATATACACATCAGTTGTATTTTGTGAAGATCGAGCGCAATGCCGATTGGAAAAATGATGAAAAGATCCGGAAACAAGGGGCAAAGTTGTGTAAACTCTTAAACGAGCACAAGCAGGAAAGCATCAATATAGATAACCTGTCCGGGCATAAAAAAGCCGCCTACCTCCTGGCTGAAGGCCTGGCTTTAGCCAATTACCAGTTCCTGAAATATAAATCGGATCTGAAAAAAGTAAAGCACAGCCTGGAAGATGTATTTTTCAATAACCACAGCCTTACGGTGAAGGAACTTAAAGAACTAGAGATCATCGTGCAGGCAGTTTACCAATCCCGGGACCTGATCAATGAACCTTTGCAATACCTCACCGCCGAGCAGTTATCAAAAGAGATCCAGCAAATAGGGAAAGAAGGTGGCTTCAGGGTGCAGGTGCTGGGCAAAGCCAAAATAGAACAAATGAAAATGGGTGGCATACTGGCTGTAAATGCGGGTAGCATATTGCCACCTACCTTTAATATCCTTGAGCATCGTCCCCAGAAATTCATCAATAAAGCACCAATCGTATTGGTAGGCAAAGGCATTGTCTACGATACCGGCGGTCTTAGCCTCAAGCCTACTCCTTCTTCTATGGACCGGATGAAAAGCGATATGAGCGGAGCAGCCGTCGTGATCGGTATTATGTATGCCGTGGCCATGCTGGACCTGCCCCTGCACGTGATCGGCCTGATCCCGGCAGCAGAAAACCGCCCTGGAGAGAATGCTTATGTACCGGGAGATGTGATCAGTATGTATGACGGCACTACCGTAGAAGTCTTGAATACCGATGCCGAAGGAAGACTGGTGCTGGCAGATGCCCTTCACTATGCCAAAAAATACAAACCGGAACTGGTCATGGATTTTGCCACCCTTACAGGCGCTGCGGCAAATGCCTTCGGAGATGTGGGCATCTGTGCCATGGGTACGGCAAAAGAGAGCATTAAAGAACAATTGAGCCAGAGTGGCTACCGGCAATTTGAAAAACTCGTAGAAATGCCCTTATGGGAAGAGTACGGGCAAATGATCAAATCGGATATTGCCGATCTGAAGAACATTGGCGGGCCTACAGGTGGCGCTATTACAGCCGGTAAGTTCCTGGAGCATTTCACCGATTATCCCTGGATGCATTTTGACATTGCAGGTGTCTCCCATCACGTTTCAGGCAAAGACTATCGCCCGGTAGGTGGCGTGGCCATGGGCGTAAGAATGGCAGTAGACTTTTTGATGCACTATGTGAAATAGTTATCGGTAGAAATTCATTTTTGCAACTGTATATTGAAAGCTGAGTGCTTGATTTTTTGTCTTTTCGATAACCCTTTTGATCGTAAAGTTGCGATTTTTGAGCAAGGACTATATGCTGATTAAGCTCAAAAATTGATCACGAGGCGAATCGAAAGGTTGATGTATAGCAATCGCCTTGATGAAAACAGGCATTTTTGTTTCTTTTGTTGCCTGACAAAAGAAGAAAATTTTAAGAAGTAAATATTCTGACTAGCCCTGAGGTAGTGATACAGTCTTCGGAGATTATAAATACGGGAATTCCTGTATTGTATACTTTTTTTGTAATAATTATCTTTGATTTTAGCATTTTTATTAATGTTAAAATCAAAGGTTATGAAGAAAATTATTTTGTCTGTAAGTGTTGCTCTACTGGCAATAACAATGATTGCTGCATGTAGCAAAAAGGGCGCTGAAGTAGATCTGTCAACTCCGAAGTTGAGTACAATAAATGGTTCAGCCGGGCTTCCCGATTATTATAATGTTGGTCTTGTCCATAACTTAGGTCTTCAGCACTTGATTGAAACAAATGATCTCAACAATACAAGCACGAATTCAGAGTTGTTATCCTCATTTATGCTTAGAACTTTTGAATTCCTGGATGGTACCGATTTGTATCATTCGTCTCCATGTGGAGGTGATGAATTGCAAACCTCTACACATTTATCTTATGCGTTGAATAATGGATTTTATGGAGATGCTAATGCAACATTCACTTGGGCGCTTAATTTATTAGGTAATCAGATTGGTTCTATTGATTTGGGATACATTAATAGTGCACGCCTGATGATGTCATCAGCCGAGCATCTTCCTGTTAAAGACCGTGCTAGCTTTGTATCAAAAGAGATAATCAATTTAATTAATAAATATAATGCCGAAACGAGTACACAGCTAGAGCCAACACTTACTTTAGGTTTTTTACATACTCTGTTACACTCAAACGCCTTTTGGGCTGCTCGTACTAATGTCAACGGTGGTTTAAATGACTTTGAGATTACTGATCCTAATAATCCTTCCGCACCACCGATTGTTTTAGTGCCAATGGTGGGGCCAATGACAATTGCACAAGTAGATGCAGCGGGCTATTTGTATGGTTGGACTCAGGCATGGGCGGTAGATCAATTGCCAAACCCTGAATGTAGAATTGCAGCAGGTAAAAGAATGGCAATGCAATGGTCTGCAGTAGCGATTGCGAGAGCAATTTTGGGATAGTCAATTTTGAATTCTTAATGGTCTTTTGGAAAAATAAAAGCTATAAATTCAGAAATGATGATAGTTTAGTTATTTTACAATGAAAATTATAAGTATGAATAATATCATTAAATATATTTGGTCGGTTTGTCTTACTTTCATTTTACTAATTATTGCAAAGATTATCTCTGACCTGATTGTGGGGGAAAAAATACAGTTCGTATTCCTTGACTTTTTAAGTTTTTTTGTTGGAGCGGTCATCATTTCTATTTTTTTGAAGAGAGATTTAATATTCAAAAAAAAATGAGATTTATTATCTTATGATCAACAAACATAGTTCATAAAATAAAAAAATGCTTTGCCCGGAGGCAAAGCATTTTTTTATGCATCGTTCTTGTATTATTCTACACTGCTTCCGCCACCGCCGGAGTAGGGGAAACTAAAGTAATATTGACCCCTGCGGTTGCCGGGATAAGTGCCGCTGAGCTGCACCATGCCCTCCGCATTGTTTAATGCGTTCCGGAGTTCTGCCATGCTTTTTACTGCCTGGTCGTTAACGCTCAGGATCACGAAGCCCGGTTTTACACCCGTGCTGGCCAGTTCCCCTTTGCCTACTTCCACAACTGCCAGTCCGCCATCAACGCCCAGCGTTCCGGCTTCCTGTTTCGTGAGCGGTTTCAATAAAGCACCCAGGGCTTTAGCGCCACCGCCTTGCACCGCGGTCAGTTGCTCCGTACTCTTTTGGTCTTTTAGTTCCACGTGAACTTTTCCTGCTTTGCCGGAGCGGCTGTAGTCCACCTGTACCTTATCCCCGGGATGGTACCTGGCGATCTGCTCGATCAACACCGCACTGCTGTTGGTTGCTACACCATTAATGGCCGTGATCATATCACCTTTCTTCAGGCCGGCAGATTCTGCACCACTACCTTTTACGATATCAGAAACATAAACGCCTAAACCATTATTATAATCTGCTTTACTTACACCCACTTCTTCCGCTTCTTTTTCCGTCATACGGTCCAGGTCGGCCAGGGAAGCACCGAGGTAACCCCTGCGCACATCACCGAATTTAATGATATCATCAGCCACCTTCCTGGCCAGGTTTGAAGGCACCGCATAGCCGTAGCCCGCATAGCTGCCCGTAGGGGAGGCTATCGCAGAGTTGATTCCTATAAGTTGCCCCTGTGTATTCACCAGCGCACCACCACTATTACCGGGGTTAATGGCTGCATCCGTTTGTATGAATGATTCTACCGCACGGTTAGATTGTCTTTGATTGATACCGATCGATCTGCCTTTGGCACTGACGATACCCGCAGTCACCGTAGCATCCAGGTTTAAAGGGAAACCTACCGCCAGCACCCATTGTCCCAGCCTTACCTCATCAGAATTGCCGAAGGTTACAGCCGAAAGATTTTTGGCTTCTACTTTGATCACGGCAAGGTCCGTCTGAGGATCAGTACCAATTACTTTTGCCGTTAAGGTAGTGCGGGTGTTGATGGTTACCAGCACTTCATCAGCGCCTGCCACAACATGGTTATTGGTTAAGATATAACCATCGTTTGAGATGATCACACCGGAACCTCCGCCCTCTACATCTGGCTGCTTATACTGCTGCATCCTCTGCTGGCCACCACCGCCACCGAAAAAGTCGGCAAAAGGGTCCCAGACCGGTGCAGTAATCGTCTTACCTGCTTTTTTGATCTTGATATGTACTACAGATTTTACCGTGTTTTCGGCAGCATCGGTAAAGTCTACCGGCTGCCCCATAGCCGCACCACTGTTGCTGGCAAAGTGCAGGCCCGATTTTGTAGTACCTGCATTCCAGGATTGAGGTTCAGTGTTGAAATTGTTGTCTTGAATTTTTTCGTATGCCCATACAGAACCGAGTGCGGTGAGGGCAGATGCCACAATGGGAATTGCTATTTTTTTCATCTTACTAATGCTATTATTTTTATTCTAAGGGTTATAAAACAAATTTAATTGATCGTGTAAAATGTCTGCTATAAGCTTTTGTTTTTTAGTTATACTTTAAGATAATTTTATTGTATTCTTTACAGATCGGCCAGGAACCGCATCGTGTCCACGCCATCTGCATAATCTGTCAGAGACGGTTGCTGGTTAGCGCCGAAGCGCAGCAGTTTCGCATTCTTTTCAACAGGCTCACGCATACTGATACACTGTACCTCATCCCTGTCTGCCAAGGTTGCGATAAGCTGCTCCTTATCTTCATACTGCTGGTAATGCACTACGCTGATGGGGGCATAGACCGTATCCGCTTCTACTAAAAGCAGGTGACCATTGCTCATGTAATATTGTTGATTCAACAAGTATAATGCCAGTTGGTAATCATAATTGTTTTTGAATTTATTATGGTCAATATGGCTTAGATATTTATTGAATGCTGCCAATAATGCTTCGAAAGCGTACTCTTTTGGCACATACAGCTGTGTCACGTTCCGGCAACCCAATCCGAAATACTGGCATACATCATCCGATAAATGCTCCAGGTCTGCTGCACTTTCTGTGCCATCCAGGATGGCTACAGAACTCCTGTTCTTGCGGATGATGTGCGGGTACTTCTGGAAGTAAAATTCAAAGTAACGGGCAGAATTGTTGCTGCCGGTAGCAATATAAGCATCACAGCCTTTCAGCATTTCTGAGACTTCAACACTTTGCTCAAAGGAGGTCTCCCATTCCTGCAATTTTGAAAAGATATGTTTCCATAAAACAGTGTCTTTGGAGGAAAGCTTAACCTTTAAATGATGCCCCGAAATGAAGGCGCATAAGAAGTCATGAAAGCCTACCAGGGGAATATTGCCTGCCATTACGATACCCACCTTTTTGGGCTGTACCTGTTCAGCAGCTATCCGGGGATACTGAGCGATCCAGTTGTTGAGCAGTTCCTCTTTTAAAAAGTACTGCGCAATATTATGTATAGAAAGTTGTACAAATTCAGGAATGAACCATCCGTTGGCCCTATGTGCATTATCTATAGCCTCTATCAAATTTTCATCATTTGATGACAAATATTCGCCTAACTTTGTCATTAATACTATCCTTCTTTGTAAATCAATCATAAGAGTTTGTGAATTATTGTCAGCTAAATGTAATTTAATCGTAATTTCGCACCCAAAATAAATAAATTAAAACTTAAAATGGCTATAAAAATAACTGACGAGTGTATCAATTGTGGCGCCTGCGAACCAGAATGCCCCAATAATGCGATCTACGAAGGCGGTATTGAGTGGAAAATGGCTGATGGTACCGGTGTCTCTGGTGAGTATACTTTAATGAGCGGAGCTGTTACCGGCGCTAATGATCCTCATGATCCTGTTGCAATTGATGTTTATTATATCACTCCCGATAAATGTACCGAGTGCCAGGGTTTTCATGAAGAACCTCAATGTGCCGCTGTTTGCCCGGTAGATTGCTGCGTGCCTGATGAGATGTACCAGGAAACCGTAGAGCAACTATTGGAGAAAAAAGAAAAAATGCACGTCTGATCATTCAGGCAACTGCTTTAATAATTACCGGCCGGAACTTCAGGGTTCCGGTTTTTTTGATTTAAATCATTTACAGGCCTTTTAATTAATTTTGCAACGACAAAAAAAGAATGCTCCTATATGAACAGATGGCACATTTATTATAAGCTTATTTTGGTATGGATCGGGATTATGGCCGGGTCTTTCAGCATGAATGCACAGGAGAAGTGGGAGGAAGTAAAGCTGAATTCCTTCTATGCCCTGGAAGCCGGGCAACATATCCTTTTGCATCCCAAATTCTTTATAGCAGATCAAAAATGGAAAACATCCATTGAAAGTAAAGAGGTGCATACTATGCTACATATTGCAAAGGAGGCCAAATCAATGGTGATGTTTACCTACCTGGCAGCCGATAACCCCATGAAATGGGTCTTTAAAATAGTGGATGATACCCATGCCGAATGGTACAATCTTTCCTGCGACTGTAACGTGGGCCTGGAAAGCAGCATTTTCAGCAACAACAGGAATCCTTATACTAAGCCCGTAGCTACCCTTAGCCTGAATAGTAAGGGCGAAGTAGCAGTGAGCTATACCGATAATTTCCGCAAAGACTTTTTAAGTAAAGCTGCCTTCTCCAACGAATTTTTCCTGGACACTTACCGGGTCTATAAGCAGGCAGCGCAATAAACTCTTTATAACTGAAAATAGTATAAGCAGCAGCCTTTGTTGCTGCTTTTTGTTTGAGCTCAATTCCAGCTTACGGTTCCTGCTCCCTTTCCTCTTCCGCTTGCGGGGGACTATGCTTTTGGCCGATGGCGATAATACCCGGGCTGAAAAAAGAAATGATCCCCACCAGGCTGATCGCTGATCCGAAAATGACAAAGGTGGTGGTGATGCCTATAATATCTGCTAAATAACCGATGCCCAGCAGCCCGATCAATGAAGGCAGGATAGACGAGCTCATAAAAATGGAAAATACCCTTCCTAAAACAGCCGGATCTATACGCTCCTGCAGGATGGTGGTAAAGCAGGCATTATAGATCGAAGACACCAGGCCGCCTATGAAGGTCAGGGACACAAAAATAACAAATGCATTTTGCGGCAGCAATCCCGATCCGGCCATGGCAGCACCCAGAGAAACATAGGTAAGGTTAATGACGACAGCTTTGTTATAAGTCATTTTGATCAGCCCGATCAGCGCGCCACCGATCAGCATACCCACACCCCAGGTGATCTCGATAATGCTCATCTGGAATTCGCTGCCCAGGAAATGCTTTACAGTCATTAAAGGGAAGAGTATGGCCAAAGGCATGATCAGGATCGTTACCGCTATAGAACCCAGGAATAGCTGGGGCATGCCCCGGAAACGGGTAATGGTCTTAATACCGACCTTAAAGTCTTCAAAAACGGAATGATGTTCGCTCTGCTCCGCCCGTTTGGGATCGGGTATGGTCACAAACAAGAGGGATACGATGGCACAAACAGCACCGGCCACATCCAGTAATAGCACCTGCTCTATAGGTAAGATCGTAATCAATAGCGCTCCCAGTGCCGGGCCTGCAATATTGGAAATGGAAAAGATCATTTGGTTAATACCCGAAATGCGCAAAAGCTGTTCCTGTGGTGCCAGTAAAGGGATGGAAGATTGCATCGCAGGCATATGAAAGGCCGAGCCTGTTGAGCGCAGCGCCAGGAGTATGTAGACCACGGTGTACTCCTTCCAGCCGGCCATAAAGATCAGGGCAATGACCAGGGTGCACAGCGCTATACTGCCATCTGCCAGCATCATGGTGAGCTTCCGGTTCCACTTATCTACATATACACCTGCAAACAGGCCGATAATGGCCTGTGGCAGCATAGAGCAGGTAGCGGCCAGGGCCAGCACTTCGGCAGAGCCGCTCTCCAGGCTCATCCAGATGATGAGCGCAAAATTGACCAGGGCCGTGCTGACTAGGGACAGGAACTGGCCTGCCCAGATAAAGCCGAAGGTGCGTTTCCAGTTTTTAGAAGTTGAAGTATGCATAAAGGATCAGGTAAGATAAGGAAAAACAGGCCAGGGTTACATTTTACCAGCGCCATTTCATAATGATCTGGCCTACGAAGGGAGGGTTCATGTTGAAGCCATATTCATTAAAACCGATACGGGTATAAAGCCTTTGAGCAATATGGTTTTGCCGGTTTACCCCCAGTACGATCTCGTTAGCTGCCAATTCCGGCATATGCTGCTCCAGGAATTCCGGCAAGCTGCTCATGACTTGTGCACCGATACCCTGGTTTTGAAAAGCCGGGTTGATGGATAGAGACCTTAAGAACACTGCATGGGTATTTGTCGTCCACAGGCCCCTGTCCGGGCCTGTATCCAGTACAAACATACCTATTACAGATGCACCCTTTAAGATCACCAGGGGAAAGGCGGTATAGTCGCCCTGTGCATTCCTGGCGGCAATGCGCTCCAGTACTTGCCCGGGCAATGCCGTAAAGGGTAATTGTTCCTCCGGTAGGGTATAAGACAGTAACTGGCTTTTGTCGCTGTCCTCGTAAGGTTTTATGTGAAGATGGCTTGCTGCTTCCATGATGTATACTTAAATGTTTCGCGGGCTAAAATTAAAGGAACGCTTTATCATTTGTTGGTAAAAGTTAGTTTATAGTTACTTAGGCAAAAAAAATAAAGGTATTTGCTTATTTTTAGTCCATCATTAATGCTGTGCCTGTATGCAAAATACCCAAGAGACCTCCCGGTTGATCCGTATGATAAAAACAAAACTTTTGAGCCTGTGGCTGGTTTTATTTTTGGAAATTTTGGGTGTTTTTATCATTAAGGTGAATCTCTTCTTTTCTTCCTGGCTGTTTTTTTATTGAGTGTCGATTTTAAGGCAATGTTCCTGGTCTTTAAGGAAAACCTGTCTGCAAAAGACCTCCTTAAAGTGCTGAAGCCAAACAGGAGTATCACCATAAAAGCAGTAGATATAAAAGAAGCGGTTGGCATAGTGTCTTCAAGCCTGGATGCTGAACCTGACAAGTATCTTATAGCTACATTTCCGGACTGTGTCGTCTTTTACCGGCATAAGCCATTCAGGCTTTTCCGGTCGAATGCTTACCAGTTCTATTATCTACGGCCGGCAGAAGATGGGGTAGCCCTGCATACCTGCTCCCGGGAAATACCGACACTCTTTAAAACATTAAAGCCGGCACTTGCGATGGATTGAGGAAAGTCCGATTTATTATGGATCAAATACAAAACTTGTGGATTAATAAAAAAATCTAGCTTTGCTGATAGATGAAAAAGGAGATCCAGGAAAGTTATTTTGCATTGGT
>MKTB01000036.1 GCA_001897525.1 Bacteroidetes bacterium 43-16
ATGCACCTAACCCAACACACAATGCACCTAACCCAACACACAAAAAACACACTAAAAACGGATCACTTCTCACTTCTCACTTCTCACTTCTCATTCTTCACTTTTCACTCTTCTCTGCTTTCCTGTAAACTTTAAATACCAAATGCTAAGTTTAAACTTACCCTAGCAAAGAATGAGAATTCAGTCTACTGCCGATGACCATCCAGTGGCTGTTGCTCCCTGTCTCCTGTTTGTGGATAATAGTAGATAATTAATCCGGAATGTCGCTTTCTTTTGTATACTTGGTGTTGTAAATGACTTAAAGTCGGATTTTTTTTGATCTAAATATTGCATAATCGTATTTTGTTTTATATCTTGTTTGTTAATAAGAAGACTTTTAAACATTAACACAAATCTTATGTACAAACAATTATTACACGCGAGCCTCCTCGGAGCTTTGCTGGGAACAATGACACCCGCTTTAGCACAAAATCCGGCCAGCCAGCCCGAATTCCAGTTACCCACGGTGATGGGACCGGTCGTACGACCGCAAAATGCAAGCGCCAGTACTATGCAGGAAATTACTGGTCCTTCCGGGGCAACTGAAAACTTATACATCCACAGCTGGGACGTTTACTCTTCCTATGATAACAATGGTATTGCCTGGCGCAGAACAGATGCTGGCGGTAACCTGCTCGCAGAGGATTATGTGATCATAAATTATGCTGAGGATATTGATGCGGTCATTTATGAAGAAGGAGGGGCCCATTTTGTACTGGCCGCTTATTACTACAGGAATAGTTTGACAGGAATGCGTGGTCATTACTATGATATTTATAAGTTTGATGTCAGTGGCCTGGTACCTGTAAGTACGATGAATTACCTGAGCAATGCTCCCGTATTTGGCAGGATCAATGTAGATGCTACGTATTATGGTTTAGCAATCACCTGGTGTATACCGGGTACCGGTATTTTTGTAAAAGTGGCCGACCTTTCCGGTGGTGGTTTCGGACCAGATGTACTGCTGCCCAATTCTGCTAACCAGGTTGACCCGGATATCTGTATCCGCCGGGGCTATGGTGGCAGCAATACCGGCTTAGATCTTCAGATCGTTTTCCTTGAAAATAGCTTAACTGCATTAAGAGAATACCGTTTACCTTTCTTCGAAGCGCTTACTGGTTCAACTACGGGTTATACTGAGGAATATGTTTCCAGTACACCTGCTTCCAATAAAATTTGCCCGCCCCGGATTGATTGCCCGGATAAATGGGGTAGTGGACAAAAATGGGCCGTATCTATGGGTATCATGAATACCACAGGCACAACAGTAACAGAGTGGATCTATGCCGTCGTTAAAAATGATGACTGGCCGGGTACCTGGCCTACCTGGACTTTCCCTTCTACTGTAAATGTATCTTATGTGTCTTATCCTACCAGCTGGGCAGAACCTGTTGACCCGGTGATTACATACGATAAAAGTGGAGAAGTGGTCACAATAGGATGGATCAGCCAGCAAAGTACAATGGTACTACCGGGTAGCGCAGATAAAAAATACCTGGCGATGGACATAAGAGATGATGGTTCCGCCGCTCCTACCCCGATTTGGTCATCCTACAACATGATCTCTAATGCACCGGCCAGTGGTGAGGCGGTGCTGGCTTTCTCAGGCCAGAATCTGAACAGTGGTTTTGACGGTATTTATACCGCCTTCTCACAGTCTCATCCTTCACACCCCAATTATTGTATGAAGTATAAGAGCCGCCCGTTTGGACTCAGTACATTCAATGATAAGAAACAAGTAAACCTGGGCAACAAAACAATGGACCTTACGGTTAGCCCTAATCCATTTAATAGCAATTTATCTTTTGTGGTGCCTGCAGAAGGCAGCTATAGCATCAGCCTGACCAGTGTAGAAGGCAGGGTAGTGTATACGCATAAAGAGACATTAGCTCAGGGACAACGCTTTCAGATTGACGCGCATAGCCTGGCTTCAGGAACTTATATCATGAACATCAGGTCTGTAGAAAATAATATTAACAAGACAGAGAAACTGGTAAAACCATAATGTACCATTTTCAAAATACTTAAGGAAAAGGCGGCCAATACGGTCGCCTTTTTTAATGAATGATCTATTTGTCTTTTTAACCACAAAACCCTTTCCATTATTGACTTTCCTGTTGTTGTACATATGTGTGGATGCTCAAGCTTTACATTTAGGTAATGATTCAATAATGGTTAATTAAGTTTTAATTGATTTGAGATGTTGAGTTTTGTCCTTCATACAAAACACGATCATAATGAAAATGATTTTTACTACAATGGCAAAATTAAGTTTGCTGTTGACGCTATGCTCAATTCTGAGCTTTAATGCAATTGCTCAGTATGCTGATATCGCTTACTGGCATTTTAATGCAGCACCCTATTCCGGAGCTATAACTGCTAATACAGGAACAGGTACACTTTATTTAAACGGAACAAACGGATCCAGCTCAGGATGGAGTACGACATCTTTTGGCGGTTCTGCAGGTGATGCAATCGCCTTTGTAGGAGATGTCAATAATGGTAAACATATGGTATTCCGGTTCAGTATGACGGGTAAGCAAAATGCTCGTGTAACGTTCCAGACACGTGGCACAGGAACAGGGTATACAACTGGTACCTGGGCCTATAGTGAAGATGGTACAACCTGGACAACTATTCCCGGTGTGAATACGGCCAGTACCTCAACCAGCTTTTCTCAAAAACAATTTACCACCAGCGGCCTGGATGGCAAAGCCAATGCCTATTTAAGATATACCTTATCAGGTGCATCTTCCTCTAATGGGAATAATCGTGTAGATGAATTCTACATCGCTGCTCAAGCGGGATCAAGTCCATGTGCTACACCTATTGTATCAGCACAACCTGCAAATGTTATCGTAACAGTACCCAATACAGCTACCTTTAATACTACTGCCATAAATGTGACCGCTTACCAGTGGCAATGGAGAGCTAATGCTTCCGGGAACTGGGCCAATGTAACAGTACTACAGGGTACAGGTGGTACAAGCAGTTCATTTACTACAGTACCTACCGTTGCTACCATGGATGAATATCAGTACAGAGTAGTGTTGACCAATGCCTGTGGCGGAGGTAGTACCACTACTGTATTGAATTCAAATACTGCAATGCTGAGCTTAAATTGTGCCGCTCCTGTAGCGACACTGCAACCATTAGATACGACAGTCGTTTCGGGTGCACCAGCCCTTTTTGTAGCAGATGCTACGGGCGTAACAAGCTATCAATGGCAATGGAGAGCCAACAGTACTGCGACCTGGGCAGATGTGACCACTGCAGAAGGGACAGGAGGTACAAGCGATTCTTTTACCACTATTGCAACTACAGCACAAATGAGCGGTTATCAATACCGTGTTGTATTATCTAATGCCTGTGGCGGTACCGTAACTGCAGGTATTACCAATACAGACAGTGCAACTTTAACTATTTGTCAGCCTCCTGTAGTTACCACACAACCTTTGGACACAACCGTAGTATTAGGTAATGTAGCCGTGTTTGAAGTTGAAGCCAATAATGTAAGCGCCTATCAATGGCAGTGGCGTGCCAACAATACTGCTGCCTGGGCTAATGTAACAACTGCTGAAGGAATCGGCGGAACAAGTGATTCTTTTACTACTATCGCTACTACAGCAACAATGAACGGATTCCAGTACCGGGTGATCCTGACTAATGCATGCGGTAGCACTACGATAACCAATCTGTTTACAGACAGTGCTACATTAAATATCTGTATGCCTCCTGTTATTACCACACAAGTTATAAATACTACTGCTACACTAGGCAGCAGCGCTGTTTTTGAAGTAGCAGGAAATAATGCTACCGGTTACCAATGGCAATGGAGGGCAAACAATACAGCTACCTGGGCTGATGTTACCGCTGCAGAAGGTACCGGTGGAACGACCGATGCTTTTACTACTATTGCAACGACATTAACGATGAATGGCTACCAGTACAGAGTTGTACTGACCAACGCTTGTGGCGCGAGCACCGTGACCAATCTTGTTTCTGATACCGCTACGCTAACCGTAGTATGTCCGCCTTCAGTAAGTATAACAGCACAGCCGCTTAATGCAGCGATCAATTTAGGTGCTAATGCATTATTTACGGTAACTGCTACAAATGCTGCCAGCTATCAATGGCAGGTATGGGATGACCTTACTGCAAGCTGGACCGATATCGCACCTGCAGCAAACGGCTATTCCGGTCAGCATACCGATAGCTTAATCGTAAATGCACCGGCCCTGTCCATGGATAGTACCAGGTATCGTGTGGTGTTGAGCAACCTGTGTGCGGTAACCACAACTTCCACAGAAGCTATGCTGACCATTGATGCAGGTATTACCGTAATGACGAACCCGGTAACTGCATTAACGAGTAATGGCTTTACCTCTGTTACTACTTTTACCAACACAGGTATTGGCCAGTATCAGTCACAAGGGATCAGGTACAGTGCAGATGCCATCACCTGGAATCCTTTAGTTCCCGGTGGTGTGATCAGTAATTTATCTCCTAACACGCAGTATTATTTCCAGGCTTATGCAATATTCGATATCGGTACTTTTTACGGAGCCGTATCAGATACATTTACACTGGCTAATGTTGCAGGACCTTCATCATTAGCGGCATTAACAGGTGGAACGACCATTCAGTTAAGCATCAATGAAAATAATAACCCGGCTTATACAGAATATGCTATCGCTTCCGGAACAAACTGGGTTCAGGCTAATGGTTCATTAGGCACTACGGCTGCCTGGAAGACCGCTACAGACTGGAATGCAACTACAATAAGAGAATTGACCCCAAGGACTAATTATTGTTTCTCTGTTAAAGCAAGAAATAATGACGGGATTGAAACTGCATTAAGCACAGAAGCATGTATCCAGACCGATTCGTCAGTAAATGTTGCCGTGAATGATATTGCTGCAGCACTATCCGGCCAGGTGATACTTTATCCTAATCCAAGTACAGGAATGGTTCAGTTAAAATACAACTTTGAACGTGCTCTTGATCTTAATGTGACCGTTGTGGACCTGAGTGGCAAAGTCGTTTTGGCTACAACATTCAATGACCTTAAATCAGGTGTTCAAATAATAGACCTGAGCTCACTGGCACAAGGGATGTATAGCGTAAGACTGGCTTCCGGCGGCCATGTAGCCGGTAAAAAACTCTTGATCGCAAAATAGATTTAACCAGTTTATTAAAATAAAAACCTGCGTAGCTGATCCTTCAGCTACGCAGGTTTTTTAATGATCGGTGCATCTGCCTTGTATTGATTACAGCATATATTTTCCGGAAATATTATAGAAAGGAACTCTAATGTAATAATCTCATAATGATATCTTGACGATTACTTTAAGCGGTATAGGGAATTTTGCGATTCACTTAAACAGTAGTAGTTATGAAACAAAAAATTTTACACATCAGGAAATTATTTTTCTTATGTGCCTTATTACTCTTTACAGGATCTTCAGTGATCTGGGGGCAGACATCGCTCCCCGTCAACAGAACCAGCAACTGGAACAATGCAGCTACAGGTTGGACAAATAATGGCGTAACACACCGTACCACATCGTTTGCCTGTACCGGGAGCAGTGCCGCAATTTTTGATAACACCAATGACCGTCTAACCGTCAATTTTAATGCAGCACCAGACAAGCTTGTCTTTACATTGAAAGGCGCTAATATGGCGGGTAACTCTACCATGTTGGTAGAACGTTCTGATAACGGATCAAGCTGGAGTACCTTAGGAGAATATGGAACAGCATCCGGAGATATTGCTATCGGCGATTGTGACGATATCAGCATTAATCTCACGGCCACTACACGATATGTGAGATGGACCTATACAAAATCTGTGGGTAACTGCGACCTGGACGATGTCCGGATCACACAAGCCGTTAATTGTCCTACACCCTCTTTCTCTACACAACCGGCAAATGCCAGCAGGCTTGTAGGTAATACAGCCACCTTCAATGCTGCGGCCGGCAATACGACCAGTTACCAGTGGCAATGGAGAGCAAACTCCTCTGCTACCTGGGCTAATGTAAGTGCTGCGCAAGGCACCGGAGGCACGACAAGTGCTTTTACAACGGTAGCCGCTACGCAGGCAATGAATGGTTACCAGTACAGAGTTATCGCTACCAATGCATGTGGCGGCAGCAGCATTACAAGTACAGCGAATTCTAATACCGCAATCCTTACCGTAACTTGTCCGGCAACACCGGTATTGACAACACAACCTGCATCCACTACCGTAGACCTGGGTACAGCCGCTTTTTTTGAAATAGCCGCAACAAACGTGAGCACTTATAAATGGCAGGTATGGAGCAGCGATATAGGCAGCTGGGTAGATATAGGTACAACAGCAAACGGCTATTCCGGCCAGACGACCAATACCTTGACCGTAAGCACGCCTGATATGAATCGCAACAACGGAAGGTACAGGGCGGTAGTCGCTAATCTATGTAACCAAACCACTACTTCCAATGAGGCGGTCTTAACCATTGATGCAGGTATCGTAGTCAATACTAACCCGGCTTCAGTATTAGGAACAGACCACTTGACTTCGATCACTACCTATACCAATACTGGGGTCGGACAGATATTGTCTGAGGGGATCAGGTACAGTACAGACGGCTTGACCTGGAGCCTGCTGATCTCAGGTGGCCAGGCTACCGGCCTTTTAGCCAATACCCAATATTATTACCAGGCTTATGCCACTTTTGATGTAGGTACTTTTTATGGGGCATCTCTGGATACCTTTACCTTAGCCATGATACCCGGTACGCCATTATTAGACGCACCTGCAGGAGGTACTACTATAGACTTCGTGATTGATGAAAACGGGAATCCTGTAAGTACGAGCTATGCCATAGCTTCTGGTACAGATTGGGTGCAGGCAGATGGTACTTTAGGTACAAATCCTGTATGGCAGACAGAAACGCTATGGGGTACTGTGTCAGTCAATGGACTAATGCCCCAGACTAATTATTGTTTTGCCGTGAAGGCACGTAACAATGATGCGATTGAGACCGTATTGGGTACCCAGGATTGTATACAGACCAGCTGTCCCGCTATTGCCATCACAACACAGGTACAGGACCAGATGCTTGCAGAGGGGGGCACAGCCTCCTTTGAAGTTATTGCAACTGGCAGTAACCTGGTGTACGAATGGCAGGAAAATAATGGTTCAGGCTGGCAGACCGTCACCGGGAATGCCCACCAGTTTACTACAGCACCTGTAGATGCCGCTATGGACGGATACCTGTATAAAGTGATCATCAGGGATAATTGCAGCAATGTCTTAAGCAGTGATACTGCCCGTTTATACGTTATTTATCACCCGGTAATTATTGTTCACCCGGAAGATAGCCTAGCTGTTGCAGCAGGTCAGACTGCGACATTCAACGTCTCCGCACAAGGGAATAGCTTAAGTTATCAATGGGAATTGAGTACAGATGACGGCTTTTCCTGGAACATTGTTTCCGGGGCTACTGCTGCCAGCTATGCTATTGTAGCCGATGATAATATGAATGGCCATCAATACAGGGTGCAGGTAAGCAATAGTGAAGGTGCCGTTGTTTCTGATGCAGGTGCCATCAATGTTGTGGTGCCTACACCGGTAACGTTGTTGCGTTTTGATGCCGTCAAAGAACAGGACAAAGTAGTCTTAAAATGGGCGACAGCATCTGAAGCAAACAACAAAGAATTTATAGTAGAGCGTAGCCGTAACGGAATGGAGTGGGATGGTATTTTATCCGTAAAAAGTCAGTCGCCTGATGGTAACAGCAATATTTTAAAACAATATGAAGTAAAAGATGAAAGTCCTTTGAAAGGATTGAATGTATATAGGTTAAAGCAGGTAGACCGGGATGGTGTATTCAGCTTAAGCAGTGTACGAAAAATCCAGGTAGAAGATAATGATGCGATCCTTATTTATCCTAATCCTGCACAAGACAGGTTCACTATTCTGGGGACTGATCTTATAGAGCAGGTCCGCATCATCAATGTGAACGGGCAGCTATTAAAGACAATCGCTGCTGCAGCTGAAATAAATATTTCAGATCTGGCAGCCGGTATTTATACCGTTCAAATAATCACTAAAGACAATAAGGTGACAGAGCGCAAATTAATGATTGCAAAATAAACTGCAATGCTGCTGCTTGGAGGCCCTTTCTTAAATAAGAAAGGGCCTTTTTTATGTCATTCCTGTCATCCCTCTTTGGAATGGACCGGCCGAATAAAGCGGTACGGAAATAAAGTGAGCGGAAGCTCATAGCTAAACCTCATCGTGGATTAAAATCTTTACAGATCATATACTGCATTTTATTTTTCAATATTTTTGTTGCTGCAGCAATGCAATAAACAAATTATTATTTCAAACATTAATTATTCAAAACCTTATGAATCACGATATCTTTCCCTGCCTTTGGTGCGACAATAATGCCGCTGAAGTGGCCGCATATTATGCTGCAACGCTCCAGGCAAAAACAGTGAACAGCAACCCTGTAGTCGTCAACATAGACGTTGCAGGGCAAAAAATAATGCTCCTGAACGGAGGCCCTAAATTCATTAAAAACCCCTCCGTGTCTTTAATGCTGATCTGTAACAGCGCGGCTGAATTACAGCAATATTGGGATGCCTTGGCACAGGAAGGGGTACCCCTGATGCCCCTGGATGCTTACCCTTTTGCAGACCGCTATGGGTGGATCAGGGATAAGTATGGCATGACCTGGCAACTCTATTTTAAAGAAGGCTATACCGCAGAGCAAAGGATCACACCAACGCTGATGTTCATCAATGCCAACAATGGCAAGGCAAAAGAAGCCATAGAATTGTACACCTCTATATTCCCTGCCTCGGAGATTGAAGGTATCATGTATTATAAAGATGGAGAAGGGGGAGATGAACCGGAACATATTCAACATGCAGAGTTCCTGATCAACCGCTATAAGATTGCCTGCATGGATTCCTCCCTCGATCACCAGTTTGACTTTAACGAAGGCATCTCTATGGTGGTGATGACCCCCAACCAGGAAGAGACCGACCGGCTCTGGGACGGCCTTGTTGCCGATGGCGGATCGGAAAGCAGTTGCGGCTGGCTTAAAGATAAATTTGGCTTAAGCTGGCAGATCGTTCCCCGTCGCCTGGCAGAGCTCATCGGTGATCAGAAGAATTTAAAGAAATCAAAAGCCGCTATGGATGCTATGTTGCAAATGAAAAAGATCGTTATAGCCGATCTGGAAAAGGCCTATAAGCTGGCTTAAACAGGCTCTTGTACTTTTCTTGTCATAGGGCAATTTTTACTGCCGGAAAATGTAGATACATTTGGCTGTAGAAACCAATTTTAAAAACACAAGACATATGGAAAGTACAAAAATGAACCCGGTTGGCTGGTTTGAGATCTATGTAGAAGACATGGATAGAGCTGCTGCATTTTATGAAACAGTATTAGGGCTTAAAGCAGCACCGCTGCCTACTCCCGAAGGACATGATATCGAAATGCGCGCCCTTCCCGGTGAAATGGAATATGCCGGAGCTTCCGGTGCCCTGGTAAAAATGGAAGGTATGAAAGGCGGCTCCGGTGGCACGCTTATTTATTTTGCTACAGAAGACTGTGCCGTTCCTGAAGCTAAAGTAGCCGCTGCTGGCGGTAAGGTTTGTCAGCCTAAAATGCCGATCGGAGAATATGGTTTCTGCTCTGTCGTTAACGATTCTGAGGGGAATACGATAGGCTTCCATTCAATGAAGTAAACAAATAGTAATTTTTTGGATTTAATAATGTTTCTTAATTTTAATTAAGCAAATACATTATTAAATCCATTTTTTGTCTTTGTCCTATTCATTAAAACCAGCTTATGTACAATAAAGATAACCCGGAAGTAGCCGCCCAGATGCTGATTCGCAAACCGGTAGCAGAAGTTTTTGAAGCATTCATCAACCCGGACATCACCACACGCTTTTGGTTCACAAAATCCTCCGGCAGACTGGAGGCGGGCAAAACGGCAACCTGGGAATGGGAAATGTACCAGGTGAAAGATACCGTTGATGTCCTGGAAATTATACCTGGCGAGCTCATCCGCATGACCTGGAGCCAGCCCAAAACTACCGTAGATTATATATTTAAGGCGATCACGCCGGAGACCACTTGTGTGATCATCAATAATTATGGTCTTGGCCTCGAAGGCGATGCCCTTGTAGCGGCGGTCCGCGACCTGACGGGTGGCTTTACCACTGTCTTAGATGGACTGAAAGCCTACCTGGAATATGGTATTCAGCTGAACCTTGTAGGCGATAAATTTTTACCCTAATCTTTTACCATAACCAACAAAAACAATAACAATGAAAATTTTAAAATGGATCGGACTCCTCCTGTTAGGAATTATCGTGCTCGGGCTTATCGTAGCAGCCTTTGTTCCCAAGGAATTTACTTACGAACGCAGTATCGTGATCAATAAACCGCGCGCTGTAGTATTTGACTATATTAAATACATCAAAAACCAGGACCATTACGGTAAATGGCAATTGATGGACCCCGGGATGAAAAAAACTTATGAGGGTACAGACGGAACCGTTGGTTTTAAATACTCCTGGGACAGTAAAGAATTGGGAAAAGGATCTCAGACCATCACCAAAATAGTGGAAGGCGAAAGTATAGCCACTAATCTCGACTTTGGCTTCGGAGACCCGGCCGACTCCTATATGCGTACCACAGATGAGGGTGCTCAGACCAAAGTTACCTGGGGCATTACCGGGAAGTCTCCTTACCCTTTCAACCTCATGAGCCTGTTTTATGATATGGGTAAAGACTTTGAAACCGGCCTGAACAACCTGAAAAATGTGCTGGAAAAATAAACAGGCATATTTCGCGAATTTAATAGATCAATATGATGCAGGATGCCGTACAATGGAAAGAAGAATTAGATAAAATAGCCTCAATCATCAGGAAAGTACCCCTGGAAGTGGCTATAAAATGGGGGGCAGAAGTATTTACTTACGAAGGTAAAAACGTGGTCAGCTACGGTGGCTTTAAACATTTTTTTTCCATCTGGTTTTACAACGGTGTTTTTCTTGAGGATAAATATAAGGTCCTGGTGAACGCTTCAGAAGGTAAGACAAAATCTTTGCGGCAATGGCGCTTCACCTCAATGGATGAAATAGACGAAAAGAAAATACTGGCCTATATCAAAGAAGCGATCGAAGTAGAAAAGAAAGGCTTGAAAATAGGGCCTGCCCCGTTCCAGGCTATTGATACCCCGGAGCAACTGGCCTCAGCTTTTCATGCAGACAAAGCTTTGAAAGCAGCTTTTGATCAGCTCAGCCCGGGAAAACAAAAAGAATATATGGTCTATGTCAATGAAGCGAAGCAAGACGCTACCAAAATAAAAAGAGTAGAAAAGATTGTTCCTATGATCCTGGATGGCGTAGGGCTGAACGATAAATACAAATAAGCAGATGGCAAAAACAAAAACAAAATCGACAGATGCACATGTGCTCAGCTTTATCAATGATTTTGCAGATACAGAGCAAAAGAAGGAAGACAGCTTTGAACTTATCCGCTTGATGCAGGAAGCTTCGGGTTTTGAACCCAAGATGTGGGGACCCACGATTGTCGGTTTTGGCAATTATCATTATAAATATGCCAGCGGACATGAAGGAGATGCACCCATGCTGGGCTTCTCTCCCCGGAAAGCGGCCATCTCTCTGTATGTATTCACCGGGCTGGAAGAACATTTGCCCTTACTGGAAAAGCTGGGCAAGTTCAAAATGGGCAAAGCCTGTATTTATGTGAAAAAGCTAAGCGATATCAACCAGGACGAATTGAAAAAGCTCATGAAAGCATCAATTGAATTTTTGAAAGAAAAATATCCCGGATAATATGGTATTTACTTACCTGGAAACAGCACGGTTAAGGCTGAATAAGATCACTCCTGCAGTACTGCATGAACTATTTGATACTTATTCAAAAGAAGAGGTCATGGAGCTCATGGGCTTCGATGAGGCGGCATATCTTCATCACCTGGATATGCACCAGAAGGGAATGGAGACCCACAGGCTCTCTTTGCTTTACTTCCTGTTGGTAGAAAAAGAAAGCGGGCTGCCGGTAGGCAATTGTGGCTTTCATACCTGGAATGCAACACATCGGCGGGCAGAGCTTTTTTACAGTTTATTAGCTGAGGAACACAAATGCAAAGGGCTGATGACCGAAGCACTGGAAGCTGTGCTGGCCTATGGCTTTGAAGAGATGCAGTTGCATCGTGTAGCTGCATTGGTATGGAGGGAGAACATTCCCTCTTTAAAATTGCTGCGCAGGTTTGGTTTTACCTTTGAAGGTACGCTGCGCGAAGACTATGTGGTGGAGGGCAAAAGCGAAGATTCTGAATGTTATTCCCTCTTGTCTTGGGAGTGGAGGAATAATGTCCTATCTTCAAAACAAAAGTAGAACTTATGGATATTTTTAATTTAGAGAATGTAGCGATCAACTGGGAAGAGATCCAGGCAGAGAAGATAGAAGGAGAAAGTGGCTATGTAATTTCAAAAACAAAAGAAGTAGGTAGCATTAAAATTCACCACAATACCTATTCTGAAAACTTTAAAGCAGACCACTGGTGCGAGAAAGGACATATCCTGCTCGTGCTGAACGGCATATTAATTATCGAATTCAAAGATGGTACCAGTGTGGATGTGACCAAAGGAAACAGCTATGTGCTGGGCGACGATGTGCAGGCCCATAAAGCCATGACACTATCAGAAACAGAAGTTTTTATCGTGGACTAAAGGTCTGCTATAGATTCAGGAATAATAAATATTGAAGCATTTTCAAGAGAGGTACAACAATAGTTCGCACCGGGTTTTCTGCCCAGTGCACCATTAAAGCAAAACATAAACATATAATGGATATAGTAACATTAGAACAGAAATTTAAAGCACCGGTCGGGGAAGTATGGGCAGCCATCACGCAACCGGAGCTGATGAAAGAATGGTATTTTAAAGTGCATAATTTTGAGTTGAAGCCAGGCAATGTATTTACTTTTTACGGGGATGATCTGCAGCAGACCTATTTGCATTCCTGTGAAATATTACAGGTAGAGCCCCTCAAATTGCTGGAGCATACCTGGACCCATCCCGATCATTCAAAAGGCCGTTCTGTATTGCGTTGGGAACTTTCCGGCATAGATGAGGAACACACCTTGCTCACGCTTACCCATAGCGGATTAGAAAGCTTTGCAGATGCCGGGCCCGATTTCTCTCCGGAGAATTATGAATTCGGCTGGAAAGGCATTATCAGTATTTCGTTGCGCAATTTCCTGCACGATATCGGCAAGCAGCTTTTCGAGATCGACATCAAAGCGCCACGCGAAAAGGTATGGCAAGCCATGTGGAGCAAAGCAGGCTATACTGCCTGGACTTCCGAATTTACAGAAGGCTCGTATTATGAAGGTGAGTTGAAAGCCGGGGAGACCGTTCATTTATTATCCCCGGACGGGAACGGGCTCTACAGCGATGTGATCTTTATGCAGGAAAATAAATTGATGATCTTAAGCCATATCGGTATTGTAGTAGATGGGATAGAGCAGGACCCGGATGCCGAAACCGAATTGTGGACTGGTATCCTGGAGAGCTACCGCCTTTCAGACAATGAAGACGGCTCTACACACCTTAGCCTGGAACTGGACAACCAGAAAGAATATTTTGAAAAAATGAATGAAAGCTTTCCAAGAGCATTCCATAAGCTGAAAGCCCTCTGCGAACAGTAATAATGATCAATGATCAATTACCAATGATCAATTACCAATTATCAATGATCAATTACCAATTATCACCCATCACTCATCACCCACCATTATCCATTATTCATTCTTAAAATAAAAAAAATGCCAAAGATCAATCCCTACTTAAATTTCGATGGTAAAGCCGAGGAAGCGTTTACCTTTTACAAATCCGTTTTCGGAGGAGAATTTTTAGGAGAAGTGTACAAAATGGGTGCTGCACCCGGCTCTGAAAATCTTTCCGAAGAAGAAAAGAACCGTGTTATGCATATTGCCTTGCCGGTCGGTAAAGATATACTGATGGCTTCAGATATCGTACCTTCTGCCGGTCATCAACTGAATGTAGGCAATAATAATTATGTGTCCATCTTCCCGGAATCCAGGGAAGAAGCAGATCAGTTATTCAATGGCCTGTCTGCCGGAGGAACGATAGAAATGCCTATGGAAGACCAGTTCTGGGGTGATTACTTCGGTTCTTTCCAGGATAAGTATGGTGTGTACTGGATGGTCAATTATAATGAATCCTTTAATAAACAATGGTAGATGATGGAAGCGATCACAATTAAGACAGAGGTAAATGCAGGCCTGGATAAGGTATGGGATTATTACAATAACCCGGAACACGTACAGCAATGGAATGCAGCCCATGAATCCTGGCACTGTCCCAAAGCAGAAAATGACCTTCGGGAAGGCGGCCGTTTCAGCTACCGCATGGAAGCACGCGATGGTAGTTTCGGTTTCGATTTCGGCGGCGTGTACACCAGTGTGCAGCCGGGAAAATCATTTACTTACACGATGGATGATGAGAGAAAGGTCAGTGTATCCTTTGTGCCGGAAGGAGATAGTACGACAGGTATTGTCGTAGTATTTGACCCGGAATCTCAAAACCCTGTAGAAATGCAAGAACAAGGCTGGCAGGCCATCTTAGACAATTTTAAAAACTATGCAGAGATGCATTAGTCTGAAAATAGCTTTAATGAAAAAGGCTGCCGTAATAGGCAGCCATTTTTTATGTATCATCTATAGGGAAAATATTATGCTTTTGCCTTCCTGAACATATAGCGGATCGTCTTCATGCCCCTAACATCCAACCATTGAAAACTTGCTATGATTCCTTTTTTAGCACTAAACTCATAGCGCTGAGCAAAAGGAATTTTTTTACCTGCGTTTTCAGTTCTTCGCTGTTCCTCCGATTTATTATTTTCAAATAGAAATTCGTTTTTCGTAATATCCTTTAGGGTAAGCACATATGTTTTCCTTGAATCGGGATTTTCAGTCAGGTCAGTATATTCCAAAAATATATGCTGGTCGCGTAGCTTAAGTTGCAGCGCGGCTGAAGGGCTTACCGTATCGGAGACACTGCGGTAAGTATTCCCTTGTAATGTGGAGTCATCCACGACTGTCCAGTCTTCAAAAATATGCTGTTCAGATGAAGTGACGAGTTCCCATTCCTGCGTAAGTCTGAGCAATGGATTAAAATCTTTCTGTGTAAACCTGTTTTGTGCTGTCGTAGTAAAGACAGTAAAGAAACATAAACTAAACAAGCATAAATAGCGCATGGCAGTAAAGTGAAATTTCTACGAATGTAGCACTTTTAGCGCTGCCGGGAATGCCGGGATAAATATTGCTTTCCGGGTAATGGAGGAGGAATTTATGGACACACAAAAACGAAGCTGCAAGCAGTTTCGTTTTTCATTTTATACGAGTACTTTATTTAACGGCAACAACGGTTGCGGTCGAATTGTTGTTTCAGCTTATCTTTAAGGCTGTCATACTTTTCCTGGTCCATAGCCCTTATCTGGTCTGCCAGCGCAAAAGGAGAGCGTTCATTAATGCCGAATTCCGCTAAAGTACTGCGCATCCTGTTTCTTCTCTGTGCAAATTTTTTCACGAGTAATGCACCACCTACGACAGCTAAGATTCCTAATAAGCCGCCACCACGATTTGATTGTTCCATTTTTTATTGATTTTATTGGTTTATTATTTAAGACGATCGAACGCCCGTTTTACTTTATTTTTTTCAGGCTTCGCGGTCAAACTTTTTGTTAAAGCGTTCCTGCCACATGGCTTTAAACTGATCTTTCTCCTCATCGCTCAGGTTCTCAGCCCCGCGTCGCCAGTTGCCTTTCCTGCAGCCCCTGCCACCGGACCGCCGGCCTTTGCCGGGGAAACCACCGAAGAGTAGTTTGCTTAAGACCAGTAAGCCCATAGCCTGCCAGTAGCCTATCATTGCTATACCCGAAACCGCGCCTACCAGCGTAGTGTTCCAGAGCCATTGCACGATAGCCGTTAAGCCGAATACCAGTACGATGGGTATGATGATGAAAAATCCTTTTCTGCCTCTAAATCTATTATTGTGTTCCATGTTATTATTGTTTGCTATAGTTTAATCGTTAATTTCCCCGTATAGGGTAGCCAGTTTTTTCCTGAGCTGTTTGGTCGCGTATTGTTTCCTGCTGATGATCGTTTTGAGGTTTTCTCCCAGCTCATCTGCAATTTCCTGGAGCGTGCGGTCTTTCAATTCATTTTCAATAAAGACATAGCTCTGTTTCTCGGGCATTTCCAGTAAAGCCTCGTTAAACTGCTTCCAGATCTCTTCCCGGTAATATGTAAGCTCAGGATTATCCGAGTTGTCCAGCAGCATCAGGTCTTTAAAACTGAAGTTTATTTCCCCGTCTTCATCTTCGTAGAAGAAGTCTTCCAGCCTTTCCGGTCTTTTCTTGCGGTACAGGTCTGTGATCTTATTGCTCGAAACTTTATACAGCCAGCTACTCAGGTTGAGTATATCGCCTATGCTGGTGATATTACTTAACTGGTACCATACATCCTGCAATACATCTTCGGCATCTTCTTTACTCTTCACCTTAGGTAAGATAAAAGACATCAGCCGGGCACCGTATTTTTTTACGGTTTGCGTGATCTGCGAGGATTGAGATTCTTGAGCCATTTCTATATTTGCTTCGGCATACATATCCTTTAAGACGAAGCACCTTTTGTTTTACTTTAAATCGACTGAAAATTTTTTATTTTAAGATCATGCGGTCCAGGTCCAGGAGCAGGTAATTGAAATTCTGGTTGATGGTCCGGGTGGCTGATTGCATCTGGTTGAGCATGGCTGCCCGGTTATGCAGGTCTATGGCGCGGTAAAAACCGCCATCGCCGAATAGTACAGAATTTTTGGCTGCCAGGGTATCATCATTGAAATGATAATGCAGCCACCTTTCTTTCATATTACTGATGATAGAAACATTTTCTTTGCTGGAGAAATGCGGCTCTGTGTACATATACCAGACAAAGGGCGGGAAATTGGGAGACAGCAGCTTTTCTTCCCATACATCTCTTAAAATATTGCGTTTATGAATAAAGGCTACCTTTTTGCCTTTGGGGTTCAGGGTGGCTAAACCCAGTCCGGCACCCAGCACACCACCACCGATATTGATCGAGTTAGATAAGGCCTGGCTGCTCACCAGGCTTCCGGCCACAGAGGTAGCCGCACCGGCCACAATAGAGTAGAGGATCATTTTGTCATTCCTGGAGCTATTGATGTTCTCTATATAAGCCGCCATCTGCGATACCCGTTCCCCTTCACAGTCATACTCTGCAGCTACGGCATCAAGTTCTGTAAGCGCTATAGTGATCTTGCTGTTAATGATGTTTTTCAATTGCAAGACCTGGACCTGTGCCGGGAGACTGGTGTCTTTTTTGAGTTGCAGTATGTGCTCCACTTCATCTAAAGTGCCCAGTGCATTTAATATCAAAATGCTTTGTTCTGTGAACTGTTGTTTTAAATGACTATTGGCCTGCAGGATAGAGTCAGAGTTGTAGGAAGGAATACTACTGTTGTAATTGTAGCGTTTAGGAGCTTTACAATAGCTGTCCTTAAGCGTTACTATATTATTACGCATCGTTTGTTTCTTTTTGGAAACACATCCCGGGAGCAGGAACAAAAAGAGCAGGAGATGTTTTATTTTCATAAAAATGAATGTATGAAGGGCTTAAGCTAGCTTAGCGGGCTAAGATTCAGGTATGAAATTAAGGGAAAATGAGCGGAGAAATTTGTGAAAAAAATTTGTTTTTAAATAAAAGCTATATTACCTTTGCAGTCCCTTCGAAAGAAAGGAAATGCCCAGATGGCGGAATTGGTAGACGCGCTAGACTCAAAATCTGGTTTTCGCAAGGGAGTGCAGGTTCGATTCCTGTTCTGGGCACCAGAGTAAAAGCGATTATGAATCTTAATTCATAATCGCTTTCTTATTTTACTCCAATAATTAAAGCTTTTCGTGTTAGTACAAATAATAACGGATCAAATACAAAACTTGTGGATTAATAAAAAAATCTAGCTTTGCTGATAGATGAAAAAGGA
>MKTB01000037.1 GCA_001897525.1 Bacteroidetes bacterium 43-16
GGCTTTTACCGGATTTGAGACTAACAATAAACAAAAAATAGTAGGAGGATCTCTGAATTACTCACATCCTAAATTCTTCTCAGATGTAGACTTCACCATTCGGGACGCAGTTAATTATCGTGCAGGGGGCGGTCAGGAGATACAGTACTCACAGTTTACCAAATACAATATCTCAGCACAGGCTGGTTATAAAATAAAAGAACACCAACAAATAGAGGCGTCATTAATCTATGACAAGGCATTAGATGTAGGTTACCCCGCATTGCCCATGGATGTTTCCCTTGCCAAAGCACTTATTGGTTCAGTCTCCTACACCCGTCATCACATATCGCCGCTGATATATCAATGGCAGACCAAGGTTTATTACAATGATGTTACACATGTCATGGACGATACTAAACGGCCCAATGTACCCATTAGAATGGATATGCCAGGATGGAGTAAGACTGCTGGCTTTTATTCGATGTTGCAGGGCACTTCCAACCGGCATGACTGGAAAGCTAACCTCAGTGGTCATTATAACAAATCATTGGCTGAGATGACCATGTTTTCGAATACGCCAAACGAAAAAGACATGTTCATGCTGACGTGGCCGGGAGTACAGACCTATTACGGAGACCTGTTCATTGAAGACAAGTATGCGCTATCTGATAGATGGAATGCAACATTTAGTGCGGGACTGGCGGTACATCATAATAACATCGATAATCAATTTGGACTGGAAAGCTTAAGGATATTTTATCCTGAGATGCCCGGCAGCAAAATCCGGTTACTGAAAAGGCTTTCAGCTTCCGTTAGACATGATGCCGCTAATTGGAGCTATACTTTTGGTGCGGCTTATGGAGAGCGTGCTCCAAGTGTCTCAGAAGGTTATGGCTTCTATCTTTTCAACAGTTTTGACCGATTTGATTATATCGGCAACCCTAATATGCGTAATGAAAAATCCACAAGTGTAAATGCAAGTCTAGCCTATCAGAAAGCAGCCTTTACGGCCAAAATTAGTGGTTCGTACTTCTATATAGATGATTACATTTTAGGCAGACCAAGAAACGGCCTGAGCGTAATGACAATTGGTGCCTATGGGATAAAAGTATACGAACAGCTAAAATACGCTACCATCCTCAATACTTCCATTGACTTAGGGTACCAGGTTACAAAGGAATTTCTATGGACCGGCCAATTGGGATATCGGAGAGGTACGGGCGAAAATGGCCTGTTATTGCCATTGATGCAACCATTTACCTATAATTCGGGTGTAACATTTTTCAGAAAATCCTTCTCCGCTGATGCGTCAATCAACGGCTCTTCCAGCCATACACGTTACAACCCTGAGTTTGGTGAAAAAGGTTTGCCTGCGTACGCTGTCTTTAATCTTTCTCTCGCCAATCGCTTTAAATTCAATGGCCCACAAGCACTTACTTTGAAAACAGGGGTGGAGAACCTATTCGATCGTAACTATACGACTTTTGCGGATTGGAACAGAATTCCTAGAATTGGCAGAAACTTTTTTATAAATCTGATATGGAACTTCTAAATCTATTTTTCTCTGCAGGTAAAGAGCGTTAGTGCTACCCCCTTAATTATTACTATTGGAAAAGGGGTTAAGATATATAAAAAAATTAGACTGAATCTTTTGGTTCAGTCTAATTTTATGTTGTGCTACTTTTCTTTATTCTTATCGTGATGCTCTTTTTCATCATGATGCTCATCCTCTGGATGGTGCTCTTTTTCTTTATGATGCTCCATCTCATCAGCGTGTTCCTTACCCTCATGATGCTCCTTGTGCGGATGGTGTTCCTGATGTTCGTGGTGCTCAGGATGTTTGTGTGATTCCTTTTTTTGCTCTTCGTTGTTCATAACAATTTAATTTAAAAGTGAATACTATATGTTTACGTCCTTCTGGATATAAAAAGAACAAATAAGATGCCATATAGTTTCCTGTTTTTATTTACAATTTTGTTAATCCAATTCTTCCATTCGTTTTAACAATTCAGTTTTTAAATTGTCAAGGAATTTCACTCTGTTAATTTTCCTATTTCTCAGTTCCAGATAGATATGGTAGATATCCCCCAATTCAACATCAAACATAGTTTCAAATGTCCTGGATATCTCTTTAATGTCTGACCGTCCTTCATTGAATGCTCCGTAGGCATTTAGTGCATATATAAGTTCTACCAGTGCAGATTTACTTGCCGTCCATTTAATTTTCTGCTCCTTGTTTTCTTTCACTAGTGGTAGACCTAGAGTATTTATTAGTTTGTCCTCCAGATAAACCTGTATAAGGTCATTAGCTATGATCTTTGAAACTTTATAGTCATGGGATGTCGAAAAAGAATGATCTGACTCGAAAAAGAAAGTATCCAGATTAAGTTTGATATCGAAATTCCCCCGTACAAAATATTTGTGATCAAGATAATTACTGTTAGTGCGGTAATATTTATAAAATTCAAGATTATTATCAAAAAATCTTTTCAGTTTGGAAAGCTCATTATTCAAGTATTTTTTAATATTTCGTTCTCCTCCGTAAGGACGCTTAGATTCAATCTTATAAATGGCATTGTAATATATCAGCTTAGAAACAATCTTAGGCTTCAATTCTTTAAAGAAGTAGATTTCATCTTCAGTTTTTTCAAAACCTTTATCATCGATAAACCTTTTTAACAATGAAATCTTCTTTAAAGTCAGTTCTATGAGCTTTTCCGACAATTGGAGGGTGTCTCCAATTTCAGAAGAATAAAAATTGGTTTCTTCATCGAGTTCGGTAATAAGTTTTTGGCAATATTCAATCACTAAGTTTATTATTTATTGTTTGAAAATCGGTGAATTAAATTATAATCAAAAGCGTGCAATTTTAGTAAAATACATTATTTCTAAAGTTGCACTCAAAAAGCTCCTACCGAACAGTAGCTTTTGGATGCCCCTTTCCTGAAAGGTGAAGATAAACATGCTTTCCCTGCACAATTATTGCAATTATCAGGATGATGGACATGATCACGATCAAAAAAATCATAAACGGGGATTTTTTCTTCTTTCTATACTTTTGGTTCTGTGAACTCTGGTATGAATTAGTCCTCCGCTTTTTGACGGGTGATCGTCTTCTATGTATTTTTTTGTTTTTTTTCATTCTAAATCCTTTAAAAAACCAACAGATAAGACATTCCAAGCCCTTTCGACTGATAATATGGAACGACCACACTTTTGTTATTCTTTTTCTTTCCGCTTATCAGGGTATTCATCTTTGGATATAGCCAATAAGCGAGTTCGGTTGAAAGAATTCCGACTCCAGCTCCCGCAACCACATCTGTCATCCAATGTTTGTTGTTCAAGACTCTGTATACACCCGTAAACGCAGCAAACGGATAACCCGACAAACTCAACAGCAAATTGTTATCCCTATATTCCCTGTACATAAAATGCGCAGTTGAGAACGCTGTGGCTGCATGACCAGACGGAAATGATTTTCTATTGGAACCATCTGGTCTTTCTTCTGCAATTAGGTTTTTCGCGGGTGTAACGATAGCGGCCGATATCAGTTGGGAAGTTGCATAGATAATTGTACGGTCTTTAAAACCGTGCTTACCCTTTATCCCGGCCAAATTCAATCCATACACCATTACCGCTGGAAAATATTGGGTATAATTGTCTAACGTTGTCTTTCCAGGCCTGTCATGGGCAACCTCTATCTTGGCAGAGAGATCCAGTTCTTTCATTGGCGGAATGGCGAAACTGATTGCGCCAGCCGAGATTAACGACACCGGAAGAATGAGTTTACGATAACCTAACTTATAATTATTCGAATCGTTAACAATCGAATCCGGCTGTTCGGTCGTCATCACATTATCCTGAGCTATGGTTAGTTTAGATGTGGTAAGTAAAAAAAAAATTAAAATTATTCTTGAAATCATTTGATAATAGTCACTAATAAAAATTTTAAAGATTACGAAGGATGAAATCAACACGTTCATCGGGTGGCAATACCGGAACCTGGATCACTGGGCATGGGGAGCGGTTATAAACATCGATGATCAGGTTATGAATTCGAATCTGCTCATCCTCATCTTCCAGTCTAGCGTAATCATTGATCAACGGAAGTCTGTCAAGGATAAATACTTTCTGATAACAGAACTTCTTACACATTGTCACAAGTCTTGCGTCATATTCAATACCAAGAAATTCATAGTATGCCATCGCGTCCGGCAACGCCCTATCCAAAAAAGCCACTTGGTTTACGTCCAGCGTTGATTCCTCACTAATCTGCATGTTCAGAATATCCATTTGAAATTGCTCCTTGTTGCTTTTTATTTCTTCTATCGTACGGCCCTTTATCTTTTGGGTGTCAATATAATGTCTTGCCTGTTCGGCAATAGTCGCATATCCCCGTTCTGCCAGCAGTTCTATTACAGTGGTTTTACCTGTACACGGTCCCCCGGTAATTACGTACCAATTTGTCTTGATTTCTTTATGGTTGATGGTGTCCATTATTATCTATTTTGTTTGTTCACAAAGCATACGGCACTCATTAACCACTTCCCGGATCTTTGCCGGTGTCAGACCTATCTGGATTAACATTTCCTGTTGTTGTAATAAAGTGCTGCACACAATTATATCATTAGCCAACAGAACCTTTTTATCCCTCTCTGTTAAGGAGATCAGGCAGGTTACCGGATACAGCCCGGAACGGTCTATGAGGTCCTTCAGCCCTTTATCTCTTGGATAATCCCATCCGACCAAAGACATTTTCATACATGTACCGTACTGAATTGCATCTTCAGAAAAGCGGCCATTGGTCACTATCCAGCTTTGATGAAACTGGGGACCGTGACAACCGCTATCTTGCCACTGTTTTTCCACATCGAGAAATCTTGACTGGATGTACAACGGAATTTTGACATCACTAACAAATCCTTGCCGATTATGGAACTTGCATTCTATCATAATATGATGATCATCTTTAGTCGCTATCACATCTATTTCGTGTTTTACACAATGCCCCGGAACAATTACTCCTGTTCGTGTGCTATATCCCATAGATTCTAATATCGCTGAGGTAAGTTTTTCAAATGGAAAACCAGTAGGGCCCAGCGCCATGATCGCCTTTTTCAGGTTATATCTGGCCGAAGCAGGTTTTGCTATTTTTCTTAGCCATTTGAAAGCCGTCTTGTAGATATCTCGGGTCGCCATTCCATCGATAAGCTTGTCCTGCACTTTTTGCAGAACAAGCTCAACCTGCTGCGGAGGCGCTCCAGACCGGGACAGTGACTGTCTTAATTTATTACTGTCAAAAGCCACGCGCTGACCGGAAGCTTTTAAGATGTAAATATCTTTGTCTTTTTGCATAACCTCTTATCTTTAAACCTTAACACACGTTTCCATGCTGAAGGACAATTGTTGAATTGAAAGCTAAAACTTCATTCGCTGTATCCTGATGGCATTTAATATGGCAATCAATGATACGCCCACGTCAGCAAAGACAGCTTCCCACATTGTAGCCAGACCGCCCGCACCCAAGACCAGAACGATGCCTTTTACTACAAATGCCAGTGTTATATTCTGCCACACTATTTTCTTGGTTTTCTTTCCGATATTGATTGCAATAGGAATTTTAGATGGTCTGTCATCTTGAATAACTACATCAGCGGTTTCAATCGTTGCATCGCTTCCTAGCCCCCCCATAGCAATACCTACATCACTTAGGGCTACTACAGGTGCGTCATTTACGCCATCTCCAACAAATGCTACCGTTTCGTTCTTAGTTTTGATTTCTTTTACCCGGTTCACTTTGTCTTCAGGTAACAGGTCCCCGAATGCATTATCGATTCCCAGCTTATCGGCAACAAATTTGACAACCGTAGTTTTATCTCCGCTCAACATTGTTACTTTGATATTGAGCTTATGCAGCAAATCAATCGTCTGTTGCGAGTCTTCTTTTATACTGTCAGCAATGGTAATGTAGCCAACAAATTTACCATCGTTGGCTACTGCGATAGTTGTGTAGACGATTGATGAGGGGTCCACATCGTATTTGATATTGAACTTGTCCATCAGTTTAAAATTCCCGACCAGTAACTCTTTTCCATTAATCCGGGCTTTCAACCCGTGACCGGCAATCTCTTCCGTATTTTCCAATTTTATGGAATTGTCAATATCTCCCACATACTCGTGTATGGCTGTTGCCACAGGGTGGGTACTAAGGCTTTCGATGGCATTTACGAGTTTTAGAATTTCATCTTTATCGAATTCAGGATTAAAGATTACTTCCTGTACTTTAAACACGCCTTCGGTCATCGTCCCGGTCTTATCCATCACCACATTCTGTATGGCCGCCATGGCGTCAAGGAAGTTACTGCCTTTAAATAAAATACCATTACGGCTGGCAGCACCAATACCACCGAAATAGCCTAAAGGAATAGAAATTACCAGTGCGCAAGGGCATGAAATTACAAGGAAGACTAAAGCCCTGTACAGCCAGTCATTGAACACATAGGTGTCTACGAAGAAATAAGGAAGCAAACAGATGCCTATTGCCAGAAAAACAACGATAGGTGTATATACTTTCGCAAACTTCCTGATAAAAAGTTCTGTAGGTGCTTTCTGAGACGTTGCATTCTGGACCAGTTCCAAAATCTTACTCAGCTTGCTATCCGTATAAGCGGTAGTTACTTTAACCTGGGCAACGGTATTCAGGTTGATCATGCCTGCAAGTACTGTTTCCCCTTTATTTTTTGTATCCGGTTTACTTTCACCTGTCAGTGCGGCAGTATTAAAAGAAGCAGTATCCGTGAGTAGTTCCCCATCAAGTCCAAGCTTTTCTCCCGGTCTTAATTGAATTGTCATGCCGATCTGTGCTTCTTCAGCTTTAATAACTTTAGTCTGATTGTTTTCAAGAATGGTTACTTCATCCGGGCGTTGATCCAGTAAGGCTTTTATATTGCTTTGTGCTCTTGAAACCGCCAGTGTTTGAAAGACTTCACCAACTGCATAGAACAACATTACTGCTACTCCTTCAGGATATTCCCCTATAAAAAAAGCACCTATTGTTGCAATGCTCATCAGAAAAAACTCCGAGAATACTTCACCTTTCGAAATACTTTTAACAGCATCTTTAATAACAGGGAAACCTACGATTCCATAGGCTACCAGATACCAAACAAACCTCACTGTTCCTTTAAACCATTCCTGAGGCATCCAGTTATCGAATGCTATGGCAATAAGTAAGAGTAACAGGGAAAGGATGGATGGAAGAAACATTTTAAATGGACTCCCGCTGGCACTACTGTGGTCGTGACCATCATCATCGCTATGACCATGATCGTGTCCGTCATTTTTTTGGTGTTCTTCTTTCACCAATTCTTTTGCGCCCGCTTTGGTATAGACCTTTTCGGTCTGTGTACAACAAATCTGTTTGCCCCGGGCGTCGTATTTGTGCTTGTGTTCCATAATATTTTGTTTTTGAGACGTTTTTTAATCTATATTCATAAACTTCATTATTGTTCATTAAATTGCTTACCAATCATTTACTCTTATTGATAGTATTTATTGTAAATGGCACTAATTAATAAATTACCGTCGTTATCTGATTCGGTCAGACTTTTCAAAGCTTTTACTTCCTTTATGAACCACGGATTGGAAAAATCCTTTTCAAGGTTTTTAACACTGAGCCTCTCAAGGGGAGCGTTTATATCCTTGCTGTAAAAATAATAGGTGCGACTTGCGTACCTGTAGCCTCCTCGTTCGTATTTAGAATAGATAATCAATCCACTACTCACAATAATTTTATGATACCCATAGGTGCCAAAGGTTGTTCCTTTATTAAAATAGCGGAATACATCTTTACCTCTTTCGTATCCCCATAAACTACCGTGTGGGTATTTTTGCTTCTGTTGGCCATGTTTTAAAGTAAGCTTATTATAATAAACACTGAATTTGTGCTTTTTACCTGAAAGGCAGATGCTGTCAATAAATTTTCCTTCACTATACTCCGAATAGGATCTATAGAGTTTTACATTATCCATACAGTATTTCGAAGCTCTTGTTTGAGATTCAGCCTTCGCGGGATTCAAAAATGCCATAAGAAGTATTGTCAATAACATTATCTTGTATGTCAATATTTTCTCACCAGCCTCTTCAAGTTCTTTTCTTATCTGCGGTAAGCATAAGTCTCTAACACGTGCACTATGTTGATGGTAGAATTTCATATATTCTATTTTAAAAGATTTATCAATATTTTATCTTTAAAAAACTGTTTAGTAATCCCATTTGCTTCACTTAATATGTCTGCAATTGATGGTTCATTCTTATCCAAATATTCACTTGCCCGAATTATAGCCTTGTCGATCTTTATACCTTCAGTTTCTTTCACCGCTTCCGCTAGAGCGAGCAATCCAAGCCCCTGATCTTTCAGGATGCCCAACTGTTCGATCATCCAGCTGATTGCATAAAAGCAAAATTTAGAAAGGGCCAGGGGATGCATTTTTTTATCTTCCACAAGTGGCAGCTTATTGTAAGGAGAACTCAGAACAGAGTCAGTAAGATAGTTCTCCAGGTCTAACCTTTCTTGTTCGATATCGACAAGTTCAATACATCCCTGTAGCGCCTGCGCGTAAATGCTCAGCCAGCGTAATTTTCTCCGAAACTCATGGATTCCCGACTCCACATCTTTAAAAGCCTGCTTGCCATTCTTCGCAAAATCCATTATCTTTTCAATTTCCGACCGGTAGAATTTAACAAGACGGCTGTGCTGCTCGTCCTTTCCTTTCCAATTTATTTTTTCAAGGTCACGGCTGATCTTTTTTAATTGCTTCCCGTCTAACCAGTTCTTGGTTTTGAGTAATTTATTGAACTTTCTTAAAACCTTTTCTTCTTGACCGGAAAAGTAAGACCTGACGTCTTCGGGAATTTTCTTATTGTCCGAGTATTCTTTACTAATGGCCTCAAAATAATCTATACTCCCGAGCATGTCTTCCAACTGCTTGAATTTTTCCCCTATCTTACCGAACCGTTTCTTTTTGGGACCGGTAACACGGTATATCCTTGCCAATGCTTCAACTTGGAATAACGGTGTTCTCAGATCGTTCTGAAAAAGATAACGGCCAGGGTTTTCTTCTTTTTGCGCCTCTTTTAATAAAGTGGATATTTTTTGCAGATGCAGATTGAATTGAATATTATTCTGTTTCATGATCGCTGTTCTTGTTGTTAGATAATTTTTTAATAAATCTCTTGTACCATGCAAATTGATTCATGCCAAAAATCAGCAGGGTAATAGCTGTTGCTGATACAGCCAGTACAAACATATTCAGTGCGATTGCTATTCCGACGGCAGCAATTGTCCATAGGCCAGCTGCCGTAGTTAAGCCTGTTGGCATACCTTTCTCGCTACGAAAACCTATGCCTGCACCTATGAAGCCCAGTCCGGTAGCAATCGCTGCCAGCATTCTGGCGGTTGCGGATCTGTCTTCCGTTAGATGGGCAGCAACAGATACAAAGAGGCATGAAGCAACACAGATACAGGCAAAAGTCCTGATGCCCATATTCTGTTGTTCTTTTTCCCGTTCAATACCTACAATGCTTCCTAACAGAAGAGCCAACAAAAGTTTGGCCGAGAGTAAGAGTTCAAAATTGATATCCATAATATTTTTGGTTTATATTATTTACAAATACGCTACATTGCATAATAAGAATCGCTTTTAGGCTTTGCCGGAATATCTTTTTCTCCGATCATCTCCAATAAGTTTATCTCAATCGTCTGCGCCAGTGAAGTCATTGGTATATCCACAGGCGTATCCTCAAAAGGATCTTGCATAATGATGGCTGTTTTTTCGATGGCAATAAAGAGCGTAGGAATGAGGATAGTCATTACTATCTCGACAGTTAGCTGAGAATCTTCGAGCCCGAAGGGTAAAATGGCAGCAAAAACATAAATCAACGTATGCACCAGCAGACTGTATGATCTTGGAAAAACGGTGTTCTTAATACGTTCGCACTTACCCATGCTATCACATAACCTGGCGATTGTTTCATTTAGCTGAACCTGTTGAATATCTGAAATTGCCCCTGTAGTAGCAAGCTGCTTGATAGTCTCAGAGTGTTTATCCAGGATTGCGTTCGGTATATTTAGCGCTTTTATTTGATGGATGTTCAGGTAAGCCTGAACATTGGGCGAAAATTGCTGATTTCGTAGGGATTCGCCCAATGCGTAGGTCCAGACGATCTGTCTGTCAGCAAACTCCCTAATTTCGTATTTTGGATTTTCGGGTGCAAACTGAATGAACTGCCTCAGCAAGCTTCTTGAATCATTTACAATGCCACCCCAGACAGTTCTTGCTTCCCACCAGCGTTCATAGGACTGTGCTGTTCTAAAAGCGAGGAGTACGGAAACCGCAGTTCCTACCAATGCAGGGATACTCAATGGCAGGGATACTTTTTTGAAAGTCGGTAGCATATCCAGTAAACCAATGGATATAGCAAAGACACAGATCAGAATAATCTGTGCCTTGATTTCATTTACAAAGTACCAAATTGATATTTTTCGATTTAATAACATAACTAAACATTGGAGGTTGTTTGGAAACAATAATCATTTTTCTGTTTTTAAATAGTTGTAACTTAAATATACAATTGAACACAGGCTTTTTCGAACTTATTTATCGGCTTTCGTTCAACAAGCTAGTCTTGGATTTTATGAATTTCAAGACGACATACATCAGCATGGTAATAACAATACCGGCAATAATTAAAATATTGAAGTGGGCGTGGTTGTTTAGCCACTCTCCAATAAAATCAAATACGCCGAAGATCAAGAAAAGTGCAAATAATCCGTTCTTTTCTTTTTTTAATACTTTTTTTATACTGAATGATACTTCAGGTCTCCTGAACTTACTGAAATCTGGAATAAAGGCAGGAACACTAGCCGCCCACTTTGTGTACACTTCACCGAATTTCCTTTCCAAAAATTGTTCTTCAGCGAACATTATCCGTTCATAGTAAATCCAATAGAACAAAATAAAAGCCATAACAAACCACATGTTTCCAGTTAGTAAAGCTGGTCCAAGCCACATGAGGAAGTTACCTAAATATAGAGGGTGTCTTACGGTGCTGTAAATACCTGTTTGATTCAAAGTATCAGCAACCTGTCCCTCATGTGTATTTCGCCCCGATGTATTTTTAGGTGTATATCCAACAGTGTAAACCCTTATTCCCAATCCTATGATCCCAACAGACAAACAGATGATTTCATAAGCCGAGGAACAGTAAATAGGCTTATTGTTTTGTTTGTTTTCATACACCAATACGGAAAGGGCAATAATTAAAATACCAATCGGTATATAACTCCTATATCTGAAAAGCCAGTTTCCCTGCTTTTCAAACTCTTCCTTTAATGCCATAATTTTATTAATTTTTCATAATGTAGGTTTATCGTACTTTTTTGACCGTCATTTGCAATTCAACAATCCGATATTGACTTCTTTAAATCTGTCCAGAATGTTTTTCCCATAATTAGTCCAATAACTATGGTTCAACAACATGCCACAGTTTAGCGTCTTCCATTCTTTATCCGAATACACTCTTTGGAGGAAGACTTCAAATTCTTTCCTTATTGCATGGGCATACTTTGGATAAGAGGTTTTAGTAAAGTGAAACAGATCAGCATCACACAATACCATTTCAATCTTATTTTGAGGGAATTGCGGAAACTTTGTGGCTTCGATACAAGCCAATACCGAATTAATTAATTCAGTATTGGCATTATATTTATCAAGAAAACCTTTAGCGATCTGCTTGCTTTCCTCCTCGTGACCGATATAAGTATGAATATACCCACAGTCGTGAAACCATGCTGCAATAAGCAATATTTCAATCTCGGAATCATCCAAATTGCAAAGTTGTCCAATTTCCAAGGCCGCTTCCACAACCTCAAGCGTATGAGTAAGGCTATGAAAATCAAGGTCTACAGAAAGGTTCTCTTTCAACAATGTAGAAACATAGTCTTCAACTGATTTTACCAGATCATTCATAGCCTTACCTATATTGAGAATTAATGTTCATGACCACCTGTGTTACTCAATTTGGCATTGATAAAGAATGCCCCCTTTGTAACAACTTTAACGTCTTTTGGAATTGCGTTCACAGTAGTAATCACGGTATATCCCAATTCAGAAACTCCCTTTGCCACTTCAATCTTTTCGAAATTCATTTTCAGTTCCTTCTGCTTGTTTTCAGCCGCGTGATCATGTTTTTCACCTGGTTTATGATCGTGGTCTTCCTCTGCTTTCTGGTCGTGACTTTCACCTTCAGCATGCTCATGACCACCTTCCTCATGACCGGCTTCCGGCTCTTTGTCTGTGTGAACAAAAATATAAAACTTGCCATCTGCTTCTACAATAGCGTCATTCGGTACGGTGGATGCCATAACATTGTCAACACTCACCATTCCTGTAATATTCATTCCGTCGATCAATCCGGCTTTATTGCCAATCACTGTACAGTGTACAGCAATTGTTTTGCTTTCATTTTCAAAAGAAGAACCTATATTGAACACTTTTGCACTGTAAGTTACCTGTGGGTTATTGGTGATAGTAAAATTCACCACTTGTCCAACCTTCATATAAGGCAGATCCCGTTCGAAAACCTGAAGGTCAAGATGCAACAAGCTGTTATCCACAATTTCCACTACAGGAGATGACACATCCACATAACTTCCAATTTTTGCGAACTCATTACTTATAGTTCCACTAACAGGACTAGTAACTACTAATGCAGATTTTAGATTATCTCTGCTAATACCAGAGGGATTTATTCCCATTAACTGTATCTGCTTTTTCAACGAAGCTTTACGGGCCATCAATGCATTCAGATCAGCAGTAGCTGTTTGGAGATTCTTCAAAGCTCCGGCGCTACCCTGATTGAGCTCCTGCTGACGATTTTGTTCCTGTTGTGCCAAAGTAATCCTGCTATCAATGGTAATGTATTCTTCCTGCAGCTGAACAAATTGTGGATTTTCTATAGTAGCAATTACCTGACCCTTACGGACATAATCGCCTAACTGTACGTTTAAACTTTTAACAACACCACCATAAAGGGAAGTCGCATTTGCCTTCTTGTTGTTAGGTACCCTCAGTGCGCCATTAGCTTTAACTGTAGCCGTTAGATTCTTATTTTCGATGTTGCCAAGTGTAATGCCAACTGCCTTAATCTGTTCCTGCGTAAGAGAGGCAATAGTGGACGATTCTTCATCTCCATGTCCTTCTTCACCGCTGGCTTCAGCGGCCTTTTTTTCTGTTGGAGCTTCAGCGCCTTCTTCCTTTTTAGCTTTTCCACCGCAGCTATATAAAGACGTTATAAGAATAGCTGCAACTAATATTTTTCCTATGATTTTCATTTTATCTTATTTGTTATTGAAGTAATTGAATTGAATTGCTGATTGGTTGTACTGATTCAGCACATCCAGGTAGTTTTGACGAATGCCAATTGCCTGGTTAAGAAACTGCCCCAATTCTGCAAAACTTATCTCACCCGTTCTGTAACTCAGGCTGGCCGCATTGATAATTTCTTCAGATTGCCTTAAACCTGAGGTTTCATAGAAATTTAACAGGGAATAGTTTTTTTCTATTTCAGCAATAGCGGATGCCCGTTGGGTCTGTAACAACTGTGTCTGGTAGGAGAGTGTTTTTTCCTGCACTTCTTTCTCAGCAACCGCAACCCTTACCTTATTCCGATAAGCTCCGGTTCCGAACACAGGAATTGATGCCATGACTGAAAAGCCTGTGAAAGGATCTTTAGCACCCCATAAACGTTGGCTAAAAAACCTTCCGGAAAACTCGGGCTTGTTCGTGTTCTTCTGAACTTTAATATTGGAAGATGCAATATTTACATTCTGTTCCTGTAACGCTAGTACTGGATGCAAGGTGTTGTTTTCTGACAATTGTACTTCTATCTTTTTAAGCGAGTCAGCAACGGGTAGCAGCCACTCATTTTGATTCAAGAGCATCATTAATTGTTGTTGCTGCACTGTCATTTCTTTCTTGTTCTGTTCAAGAAAGGCTTGAAGCTCTCTGAGTTTAGCCTCTGCCGATACCTGATCCAGCTTTGCAACATCTCCTGTTCTGACCCGGATTTCAGTAGTCTTGAACAGCATAGTATATATACTATCCAGTCGTTGAAAGAGTTTCTGTTTATCTTGTAGATACCAAAGCTGATAATATGCGGTGCGTACATCTCTTTTGATTACGGCATTTAAATAATCCGTATTGAGTTCTGCATATTTAAGCTGATCCCTGAAATAATTCTTTCGGGCAGCATATAGCCCCGGCCAGGCTATGCTTTGTGAAACACCAATTTTTAATATACCTACCTTATCTGAGGGACGGTAATCCTCATTTTCTGCAAATACGCCAGTCTTGGGAATATCAGTTGCGGTCTTAACGTTTAGAGAGGCGCTTTTGATCTGAGCACTATTAACGCCATATTGTTGATTATTTCCTAATGCGGTTCCTACTGCTTGATCAATTGTTATCCGTTGTTGCTGGGCATTGGCGGATGATAGACCTATCATGCAAAGCAAAATCACCATCGCTGTCGTTTTCATATTGTCTTTCCCTTTTAATTTTATTTTTGAACTGAAAATGATGTAAAGGAGTGGCAATACAAACAGTGTCAAAAATGTTGCAGTGATCAGACCTCCAATAACAACTGTTGCTAAAGGTTTTTGAACTTCTGCACCCGCACTAGTGCTGATGGCCATCGGTAGAAATCCAAGTGAAGCTACAGTTGCCGTCATCAATACAGGACGAAGACGGGTCATAGTCCCTTCTTTTACACGTTTTAAAACATCATCTATTCCTTCTTTTTTTAACTGATTAAATGTCCCTATCAAAACGATACCGTTCAATACCGCTACACCGAATAGTGCAATGAACCCGATTCCTGCACTGATACTGAAAGGCATGCCCCGAAGCATCAGGGCAAATACTCCACCAATCGCACTCATCGGAATGGCTGTAAATATTAATGTAGCCTGTTTGAAAGAGTGGAAAGTGAAGTATAGCAGCATAAAAATAAGTAACAGCGATACTGGCACTGCGATCATAAGACGAGCACTCGCTTTTTGCAAGTTTTCAAATTGACCTCCATACGTGAAATAATAACCAGAAGGCAATTTTATTTTTTCGGAAAGCTGTTGCTGAATATCCTGGACAACACTCTGAACATCACGTCCCGCTACATTGAATCCTATCACGATCCGGCGCTTACCAGCTTCCCTGCTAATTTGGGCAGGTCCGAGTTTGTACTCAATATTTGCAACCTGAGAAAGCGGAATCTGTACCCCACTACTTGTTGGAATCATCAAATTACTAACGTCGTCTATACCGCTTCTGTGAAGACTGTCGAGACGGACAACAAGATCGAACCTTCTTTCGTTCTCGTAAATCTGTCCCGAACTCTTGCCCGCAAAGGCTGTACTAACTACATCATTTACATCCTGAATGGTCAGGCCGTAATTTGCGATTCGTGTTCTGTCATACTCAACATTAATTTGAGGAAGTCCACTTACTCGTTCAACCTGCGGAGAGGTAGCTCCCTGCACGGTCTGGATAACTTCGCTGACTTCTTTAGCATACAATGCTAAAGAATCAATGTTTTCACCAAAAATCTTGACGGCAACATCCTGTCTGATCCCAGTCATCAACTCATTGAAACGCATCTGGATAGGTTGATTCTTCTCAAAGAAAACTCCTGGTATTACTTCCAGTTTTTCCATCATTGCATCGGCAAGTTCTTTATAGTCCCTGCCAGAAGTCCATTCATCCTGTGGCTTTAGGACGACCATTAGGTCGGTAGCCTCAGGAGGCATGGGATCGGTAGGAACTTCAGCTGCCCCGGTCTTTCCCACAACCATCTTAACTTCATCAAACTCCTTAATAATTCGCGAAGCCTGCATCGACGTTTCGATACTTTGGTTCAGTGAGCTTCCCTGTGGCAAAATACAGTGAAACGCATAATCACCTTCCTGTAACTGAGGTATGAACTCTCCACCCATCCTGCTGAAGAAAAATAAAGAAATTGCAAACAGTGCTACAGCAGCACCTACAACAATATATTTGATTTTTATTGCCTTTTGCAGTATAGGTTGGTACCAACTGGAAAGCTTGTCCATCATCTTGTCACTGAATGTCTTTTTATGATTTGGCTTTTTGGACAGGAACAGAGCACACATCATTGGGATATAGGTCAGCGAAAGAATTAACGCACCGAATATGGCAAAACCGACGGTCTGTGCCATTGGACGGAACATTTTTCCTTCTACACCTACCAATGTTAGTATAGGTATATATACAATTAAAATTATGATCTCTCCAAAAGCAGCACTGGTACGTATCTTAGAGGCAGATACAAATACTTCATCGTCCATCTCGCTCTGGGTCAACCTGTTCGTCGATTTACGAAGACCCAGATGATGCATTGTCGCTTCAACAACGATAACAGCACCGTCAACAATCAATCCGAAATCAATTGCGCCGAGACTCATTAGGTTGGCGCTGACCCCAAAAACGTTCATCATACCAAGGGCGAAGAGTAGCGCTAAAGGTATAGCCGATGCAACAATAAGCCCTGCGCGAAAGTTTCCGAGAAATAGTACAAGAACGAATATTACTATCAGTGCACCTTCTATAAGGTTTTTTTCTACGGTGCTCATTGCTCTTCCCACTAAATCTGTTCTATCGAGATAAGGCTCAATGGTCACGTCATCGGGAAGAGATTTTTGAATCGTAGGTAATTTTTCCTTGATGCGGTTAACAACCTCATTGCTGTTTTCGCCTTTTAGCATCATAACAACTCCACCTACTGCATCAACTTCTCCGTTATAGGTTAATGCACCATATCTGACGGCACTTCCAAACCTTACATCTGCGACGTCATTGATATAAATAGGAACAGCTCCCGAATTTTTTACCACTATCTTTTTTACATCATCAATAGAGGTTGCCAATCCTATACCCCTAATGAAATAGGCATTGGGCTTTTTATCGATATACGCTCCGCCCGTATTCTGATTGTTTTTTTCAAGAGCAGTGAAAATTTCCGGAATGCTGACTCCCATTGCTCTTAATTTATCTGGATTTACCGCGACCTCATATTGTTTCAATTGGCCACCAAAACTGTTTACTTCAGCAATCCCGGGAGTTCCGTATAATTGCCTTGCCACAATCCAATCCTGCATTGTACGCAGGTCTTTTGCGTTGTATTTGTCTTCACTACCTTTTTTGGGATGGATAATGTACTGATAAACTTCTCCAAGTCCCGTACTTACCGGTGCCATTTCGGGGGTACCTATCCCTTGTGGGATTTGGTCAACAGCTTCCTTTAATCTTTCATTAATGAGCTGCCGCGCAAAGTAGATGTCTACATCTTCATCAAAAACGACCGTAATCACCGATAAACCGAAACGGGAAATGCTTCGAATTTCTTCGATCTTGGGAACATTTGCGATACTCTGTTCAATGGGGAATGTAACGAGCTGTTCAACCTCCTGTCCAGCCAATGTAGGGCAGGAAGTGAATATTTGAACCTGATTGTTGGTAATATCAGGTACGGCATCTATGGGCAGTTTGGTTGCACTCCATGCTCCCCAGATGATAAGTAACAACGTCATTAAGCCAATAATGATCTTGTTCTTAATACTGAATTTTATGATATTGTCTAACACAATGTATTTTATTAATTTAACATTTAATAGAAATAGAGGTGAAATCCACCTGTAACTGAAAAGGCGGAAAAAATGGAAATTAATATCAGGTTGAAATATTGATAACTAGAAACATTTACACTAATTAGAAGTGCTAAGTATCAATACAACATTAGAGGCAATGTATATGAATATACATTACGCCAATAGACATAATATTCCCAATAAAATTAAACGTTAAATTTCGGCGGTTGCCAGATTGTACCAGAGTAGTGGGATATAAAGCTAGAATCCCTGATAACAACTTTTTTAGAAGTAAATATGTGTGTAAGAATACCAAATTCTGGCAGTTCAAAATTGAAAGATGCTACTGAAACACTACAGCAGGCACACTGACAAAAAGGTGTGCAGGAATCATCTTTGTCCTGGTCATGATCGTGAGATGTTACTTTCGTAACTCCGACAGAACTTTCGCAACTATTATTCGCATCACTACATGGTACTAGAAAAAGTGCCATGATGTAAACCAAAAATATTGTTGCCTTCCATTTCATATTTGCTGACAAAGATAATAAAAAAATTCGTGCAATAGAATTGCATAAGTTATTTTTTGTTTTATGAACGTCATTATTAGCTAAATCAACGATATACCTTGGGTGATAATTGATTTTGAACAATGGATTTCATTGCTATCTGACTAATTTTATTATCTTTGTCATTGTAGTATTACAATGGAAATTTAATCAAAAGGAGTGTAATAAGCACCATTACTAAATCGTTACCTACAGCGATTGCCACTCTTATAAACTACACACTATAAGCTACTTTAGCAATTTTTAAAGTTTTTTTCTAAAAAATTCGAGTAAAGATAAGGCTTCTTAATTTGATTCCTCTTTAACGGGAAGCTAAAATAAACCTTCGTTTTACTATTTTATGCCTCCGCGGTATTCGTCTTAGGTACAGACTCTTATTAGCAGTAATTGTCTGCTCCTTGTTTATTCTACCTGATTCTGTACGGCTTAAATTATTTTGTGCTACTTTTGAACCCTTATTTTAAAAGCCATTTTTCATATGACTATTCATCGCGAAGGGTATAAATATATTACCATAGCAACTGTTTTATTTGCTGTATTAGCCTTTTTAAATTACAAATTTGTATATGGCGACAGCGTTTTGTGCCAGACGATATACTGGGTCTTGCAAACGGCCTTCTTCCTGCTCTGGTTCTGGGTATTATGGTTTTTCCGCATCCCCAACCGTGAATTTACGGTAGGTGAGCACCTTATAGTAGCCCCTGCAGACGGTAAAGTAGTGGTGATCGAAGAAACGGAAGAGCCGGAGTATTTCAAAGATAAGCGTTTACAGGTGTCTATCTTTATGTCTCCTTTAAATGTACACGTAAACCGCAGCCCCATCAAGGGCCTGGTGAAGTATGTCAAATATCACCCGGGTAAATACCTGGTGGCCTGGCATCCTAAATCATCTACAGAAAATGAAAGAACCACTGTCGTGGTGGGTAACAACCAGGTTACTTTACTGATGCGCCAGATTGCCGGTGCACTGGCCCGTCGTATTTGTTATTATGTAAAAGACGGACAAACGATCGATCAGAATGCAGAATTCGGTTTTATCCGTTTTGGTTCCAGGGTAGATATTTATTTCCCGGTAGGTACTAAAATAGATGTAGAGATCGGCCAGCATGTAAAGGGCGGCCAAACTATTTTGGCAAAGATTTAATTTCGTTTTTTGTACTTTTATTTCAGAAGGTAAAGCTTTCGTTTCAACAACAACAAAATTGAGATTATAGATGAAGTCAAGACAAGCTATTAAAAGATTAAAATCGAGAGGAACAAAAAATATGGGACTGCTGGCGAAACATCCATCAGCCGGACCTCACCAGACAGAGAATCCTCTTTCAGTAAAAGAAGCTGAAGCTATATTAATTGATGTCAGTTTAAGAGAATTGTACAATAACGGCGATAAAAGGGACCTGGATTTTGTTCATGAGATCCTGGAACCTAATAAGATCATGATACCGGAAGGGCAACCTTTAGAATCATTCTGGGACATTATCACCAATACAGGGCTTATGCAGGCCGTGATCGGCTTTGGTAAGCACGGCAGGCTTACGCTCACTCAGGAAGGTTACCAGCTGATGAACCAATATGGCAGCTACGGCAATTTTTTACAAAAGCGACATGCTAAAATAGTAAGCTCAGAAGCTACCAATATTGAAGATGTAACACCTCCCCCTCCACCTCCTACAGAACCTATGGACGGAGTACATTAAAGAAGTATTCAAACCAATCATTATTCCGCATAAAAAAGCAGGCTTTCCATATGGAAAGCCTGCTTTTTTATGCGGATATTTTTATTATTTGCTGTTTATTGTAACCTTCCGCCACCGGAATAGTAACGCGACCAGTAGGCCTGATCCAGTTCGCTGATAACTACACCACGGCTGGAAGAGGCATGTACAAATTTACCACCGCCTAAATATACTCCTACATGAGAGATACGCTTGGTTTTAATGCTGAAAAACACCAGGTCTCCTTCTCTCAGGTCTTCTTTATCATAGATACGCTTGGTCATCATGAATTGCATGGCTGCAGTCCTGTCCAGGCTTTTATCATATACATCAGAAAAGAGTTGTCTTGTAAATGCAGAGCAGTCGATTGATTTTTTAGTGGTGCCTCCCATACGGTAAGGTGTTCCGTACCATTCTTCGATAAAGCCGTACAGTAGCGGGCTTTTCTTAATCCCTTCCGTTAAATTATTTTTAGCGGTGTTCTTATCTCTGAAGGCAGGTGCCGGCTCATCTTCCATAAGGTCCGGACGGATGTTGGTACTTTTTGTCTTTTTGACATTGGTACGCGAATTGTTATTATTCGCAGGAGCAGTAGTTGTCGTATTGCTGCGCTTAAGTGGTGCTTCAAAAGAAATCCCCTCAATAAATCTGCTTTCCGAAGCTTCTGCAGATGTCTCTGCACTTGCGATCCTTGAGTTCCTTGGCGCATCCTGGGCAAATGATAATGTTGTAGTGGCAAAAAGAGCCGCGGACAACATTATAATTAATTTTTGCATTTGTTCAGTTTTGATTCAACGAAAGCGAAAATATAGGTATTCGGCTAAACGACCAATATTTCTTAATAATTTTAACATTTAAGATTGTCTGCCTAATATTACATTTTAAACGCAGTTTTTTAGCGCCCTATATAGTATATTTGCACAAAAATTTCGAAATTCAAATCTAAACAAATAACAATATGAAAATATTAGTTTGTATTGCAAAAGCTCCGGATACGACAGCAAAGATTTCTTTTACTGATAATGACACCAAATTCAATGAAGCCGGTGTTACTTTTATTATCAACCCGTATGATGAAATGTATGCTTTAGTACGTGCTATTGAATTAAAAGAAAGCGGTGCAGCATCTGAAATACACCTGGTAAGCGTAGGTGGCGCAGATACTGATGCGATCATCCGTAAAGCCCTGGCTTTAGGTGGTGACAATGCTTTCCGTATCGATGCTGAAAGCAATGACCCTTATACCATCGGTGCCCAGATTGCTGATTTAGCTCAGAAGAACGGCTATGATTTGATTTTGACCGGTAAAGAATCGATTGATTATAATAATGGTGCCGTAGGTGCTACTATTGCCGGCATTTTGGATTACAACTATATCGGCAATGCGACCAAGCTGGAAGTAAGCGGTAGCACAGCTACAGTTTCCCGCGAGATCGAAGGTGGTGAAGAAACAGTTTCCTGTGACTTCCCTTTAGTAGTAGCTTGCCAGAAAGGTATGGCTGAGCCTCGTATCCCGAATATGCGCGGTATCATGGCTGCCCGTACCAAACCTTTGAATGTAACGCCTGCAGCAGCAGCGGAAAGCCTGACTGCTATTGCCAGTTACGAATTACCGCCTGCGAAGCAAGGGGTAAAATTATTTACGATCGATCAAGTGGATGAATTAGTAGCGGCTTTGCGTAACGACGCTAAAGTGCTTTAATTCCTGTACCGGTTTAATTACATTCAATTCTAAATTTTAAAATATTAAAAACGATATGTCAGTATTAGTTTTTGTAGATCATACCCAGGGTTCATTCAAAAAGAATGCCTTTGAAGCTATTAATTACGCGGTTAAGACGGCGGAACAAATAGGCGGCGACGCGATCGCTGTTGTAATGGGCGCAGTAAATGAAAGTGAATTAACTGCTTTAGGTACTTATGGCGCCAAGCAGGTATTACACGTGAGTGATGCCCGTTTAAATCATTTCAATACCAAAGCTTATACCAAAGCGATTATAGCTGCTGTTAACCAAACGGGGGCGCAAGTGGTTGTTTTCTCTGCCAACAATAACGGGAAGTCTCTGGCTCCAATGGTAGCGGCAAAGCTTAAAGCGGGCCTGGTAACGGGTGCTGTGGCTTACCCGGACACTAATGGCGGGTTCAAAGTAAAAAAATCTGTATTCTCCGGTAAAGCTTTCGCTCATGTAAGCATTACTTCTGATAAAAAAGTGATCAGCTTAACGCCCAACACATTTGCAGTAACTGAAGGCGGAAGCCCTGCTGCGGTAAGTGCACTTGCGGTAGACTTCTCTGATGCGGACTTCTCTGCAAAATTCATCTCTGAAGATGTCGTGAAAGGTGAAGTGCCATTAAGCGAAGCTGAAAGAGTAGTTTCCGGTGGACGTGGCCTGAAAGGTCCTGAAAACTGGGGTATCCTGGAAGACCTGGCAAAAGCTATGAATGCTACATTGGCTTGTAGCAGACCCGTAGCTGATGCACACTGGCGGCCACACCATGAGCACGTAGGACAAACAGGTGGTACGATCCGTCCTAACCTGTACGTTGCTGTAGGTATCTCCGGTGCTATCCAGCACTTAGCCGGGGTGAACAGCTCCAAGACTATTGTTGTGATCAACAAAGACCCTGAAGCACCGTTCTTTAAAGCTGCTGATTATGGTATCGTAGGTGATGCTTTTGAAATATTACCTAAGTTGACTGAAGCGGTTAATAAATCTAAATAGTCTGTTTTATACTTTATAGCATTAAAAAAGCCTTTTGATTAAATTCAAAAGGCTTTTTTAATGTCATTATAGCTTATCTTATTTCGTCCAGGGTCGGTATCTCTTCAATGATATCTGTATCCTCCTGGTTGCCGCTCCTTCCTTCTGAGGTGCTTGGCCGTTTGATGACCTCATACTCCTCTTCATAATAGCTTGTTCCGCCACCGGCACTGTTGTAGAAGTCTTTGTTGCCGCCACAGAGGCTGAACCCTTCCGGTGCGGTAAACTTACCCCCATTCTTGTACCCGGAAGCCGGGTCGGCATACAGCTTCTTAAAGAAGTAACCGAATATAGGTGCGGCGGCGGCTGCACCCTGTCCTAATGCGGTACTGTTGAATCTTAAGAAACGGTCATCATTCCCTACCCAGGCACCTGCCAGCAACTCCGGCGTGTAACCGATGAACCAGGCATCTGCCTGTCCGTTGGTCGTACCCGTTTTACCGGCAATATCACCGCTCAGTCCGAAACGTCCTTTCAGTCTTTTTGCCGTACCCCTGTCTACAACGCCCATCATCATGGTGACCATTTTAAAGGCGGTATTGGAGTTGATTACTTCTTTCTGAACCGGTACAAAGTTTTCCAGTACATTACCATTTTTATCTTCGATCTTCACCAGGAACCTCGGCTGTGTATTGATACCGCCTGTAGGGAACATGGTATAAGACCATAACATTTCAAATAAGGAGATATCCGGCGCACCTAATGCGATGGAAGGCACTTCCGGGATATCGCTGCTGATCCCGCAACGGTGTGCAAATTCTATAAAGCTGCGGATACCGGTCTGGTTCAATAAATAAAGTGAGGCATTGTTCACCGATGCGGCCAGGGCCGATTGCATCGACATACCGCCATATTTACTACCCCCTGCATTGTAAAGCTTGGCCTGGCCTGCAAATTTCTGAGGAGCTGTGCTCACATTATCGCAAGGAGAATAGCCATTGTCTACGGCAAGGCAATATAATAATGGTTTGATGGTAGATCCTACCTGGCGTTTAGTACCGATGTTTACGTGATCAAATTTAAAGAACCCGTGATCGATACCGCCCACCCAGGCTTTCACTTCCCCGGTCAGCGGGTCCATCACCATAAAGCCTGCCTGCATGAAGGAGCGCATATACTTGACAGAATCCATCGGGGTCATCGTGGTATCTTTTTCCCTGTCCTTGTTAGACCAGGTAAATACCGACATTTTGGTCGGGGTAGCAAAGGCTTTATCAATTTCTGTTTTTGACACGCCGCCATCCTTCATGTTTTTATATCTTTCAGACCCTTCTACCAGTCTCTTCAGTACTCTTGCCGGTTGTTCCTTTTTCCAGATAGAGCCGGAACGTATCTGCGGCTGAGAGGCAAACAGGCGCTGCAACTGTGCCATTTGCTCATCTACCGCCTCTTCTGCATATTGCTGCATACGCTGGTCCAGGGTTGTGTAGATCTTCAGTCCGTCTTTATAAATGTTATAAGGCTCTCCGTCTTCATTCAGGTGGGTCTTACACCATTTTTTCACTTCCTGCTCTACTACCTGCCTGAAGTAAGGTGCTATACCATCTATATGGATCTGTTTATCGTATTTTAAGGTCAGTGGCCTGGCTTTTGCAGCCGCCGCTTCCCCGGCACTCAGGTAATTGTATTTCGCCATCTGGTCCAGCACGATATTTCTACGGTCCTGCGCCAGGTCCGGGTTTCTTCTCGGGTTGTACAGGGTATTTCCTTTCAGCATACCCACCAGTACTGCGGCTTCTTCAACGGATAATTCGGAAGGCTCTTTGCTGAAGAAGGTAAGCGAGGCATTTTTGATGCCATAAGTATTGTCGCCAAACGGAACGGTGTTGAGGTAAAGGGTAATGATCTCTTCCTTGGTCAGGTTTCTTTCCAGTTTTACCGCCATGATCCATTCTCTCAGCTTCACAAAGGGTAATTGAAAGATGCCGGTCTTTTCCCTGGGGAAGAGGTTTTTGGCCAGTTGCTGCGTAATGGTACTACCGCCACCTTTTTTACCTAAAAGGACCACCGCTCTTAATACCGCGATACCATCGATACCACTGTGCTCTTCAAAACGGAAATCCTCGGTAGCGATCAATGCATTGGTAACGTTCTTGGAGATCTCTTTATACTTTGAATTGGAGCGGTTGAGGATATAATATTTCCCCATCAGGTTGCCCTTCACATCATATACTTCAGATGCAGTAGCTGCAGAGGGATTTTCCAGCTCTTCCATGGATGGCATTTCTCCCATTCCTCCTTTCTCGATCAATACAACCACACCTGCTATTAAAATGATCCCTGCTATAAACAAAAACCACACCAGTCTTATCAGTTTCTTTTTCATATTGATTAATATACTATAATAATTAATGCTACAGGCAAAGTAAGCACTATTTTTTAAACAAATCGAGGCTATTCGGCCATTTTATTGAGACAGCATCGCTGCTTTTTTCAGCTTTCTGCCATTCCTGATCATCAAAAAGGTTTGCAACAAGACGGAAAGGGTAATGACCCCTACGCCTGCATAAAAGCCCCAGTTCACCTCTTTATGCTCTCCCAGGAAGGCAAAGGCAAAGATAATACCATATAAAGGCTCCAGGTTTACGGTAAAGCTTACGGTGAAGGAACTCAACTGCCGCAATGCGGACATGGCCAGGGACTGCCCCAGCACGGTACAGAAATAAACCAGGCAAAGTACCCATACGATGTCCATGTTTTGCATCAGCAAGGGCTCTTCCGGGTTTTTAAAGATATACAAGGGCCCTAAGATACTTAAAAAGATAAAGCCCGTCAGCATTTCATAAAATACCAATATCCGTGGCTCGTACTTACTGGTGAGCGGCTTATTGAAGACCGTAAAGACCGCACTGATAATGGATGCAGCGATGCCTAAGCCCAGGCCCAGGGAAAAGTTGACCATGCTGTGCTCCGCTTCTTCTCCCTGCAAGGCATAGATCAGGTAAACGCCGATAATGGCAATCACACTTAAACCGATCTCTACCGGGTTGATCTTTTTCCCGTTCAGGAGCGGATCGATCACGGCAGTGAAAACACTTGCGGTAGACAAACAGACCAGGGCAATAGAGGCATTAGCCAGTTTAATAGAGGCATAGAACATTACCCAGTGAATGGCAAACAGGAGACCGATGCCGACGATGCGCCACATATCCTGCCGGCTCACTTTCTGCCATAAATGACGGTATTGAATAATTATGGCCAGGAACAGGGCCGTTAAGCCCATCCGGTACCAGACCAGCACCGGGGCAGAGAGGCTGATGAGCTTCCCTAAAACTCCGGTGAATCCCCAAAGCAGCACCGCGAGGTGCATTTGTAAAAGTCCTTTTTTCAATGTAATAAATTATGCTGCTGCTACTGTAATTTCAAAAATACTTCCTTTGGGTTCATTATCTTGTACCACGATCGCCCCTTTGTGCCGGTCCACTATTTGCGCCACGATGAATAATCCCAGGCCGGTACCTTTCGTATTTCTCGACTCTTCGTTCCCTATCCGGTAGAATTTCTTAAATATTTTCTGCTTCTCCTCATCGGATATGCCCGGGCCGCAATCGGCCACCTGGAACACCAGCTGTTCTTCCAGTTTATTCAATTTCACGGTAATCAGCCCGTCCTGGGGACTGTATTTACAGGCGTTTTCGATCAGGTTACTGATGACGAGCTTCCACAATACTTTATCCCCGTACACAAATCCATCGTGTTCTATATTCAGCAAAAAAGCATGGGTATTACGTTCTATATATTGATCGGCCACTTCTTTTACAATGGCCGTCAGGCTGATCCGCTCGTTGGCCGGTTTAAAGTTCATGCTCTCCAGCTGTGAGGCCAGCAAAAGGTTATTGCATAAGTCATTCAGCCGGTTGGTCTCTTTGACACTCCTGCCCAAAAGTATGGACTGCTGCTCATCGGAGAGCTTCCTCTTTTTTAAGGTCTCCAGGTTCAGCTTGATGGCGGCAATAGGCGATTTCAGTTCGTGGGTAATGGACAGCATAAAATTATGTTGCTGCTTAGACAGGAGCTGTGTCCTTCTCAAAGCTGTGTACACCACGCCTGCGCCAATGAGAATAATACATAAGAAGGTAATGCCCTCTCCCGTATATTGGCGGCTACGGCTGTGGAGGCGGTCCTGGATGCCTGCTTCTGAAATCTTATATTCCACCGGCTGCTTCAGGCTGTCGATCCTCAGGCTCAGCTCTACCAGTTCATGTTCATAGATGACCCTGCTTTGCTCGCTTAAGCTATGCCCCCAAAAAAGAAGCGCGGCTATGGTATACAGGAAAATGAAGATGTATATAAATTTTACGAAGCGCATATGATCTATAAAAGGACTACAAAGTTAGCGAGGTTTCTGCATTGCTTTTGATCTGGAACTTCATCTCCTGCTCTTTCCCGTCTTTAAAGAAGAATACTTTATAGTTGCCCGGCTGCAAATCCACTTTCTGATCTGCCGGGTTGCCGGTCAGCCTGAAATCATAAAAAGGCTCATAATTAGCGCCCACTAAAGACCAGAGCTGCACAATGCCTCTAAAGCTGTTCCCGATCGCTAAGGTACCCGTCTCTTCGATACGGATCACGGTCACCTCACCAAAGTTAAGCTCCGGTAAAGATTCTGTCTTCGGCGGCAGGGTATTGATCAGGATATTGTACTGTCCCGGATCGTATTCCAGGATCTCATCACATTTCTGGGTAAAGAGCGGTCCTCCGGCTACGGACTGATTGATCCTTGCCGTGTATTCACTCACCGGTCTGCCGGGGTTACCTTTGTATTCAAATCTTATGGAACCCTTATTGACCAAAACATCAATTCTTCCGGTAGTATTGGCCTCCACCGTGATCACTGCGGACTTGAAACTGCTACCCGCCCTTGCGATACGGTAAGTACCTGCCGGTATTTTGATCGGGTCAGGAACTCCGGTTCTTTTATCAATAAGCCGGTAATTGGACTGGGCTACTTTCCCGGTGGCCACGTTCACAAAATCGATCTTAGGTTCTGTCTTATAATATTTGCCTTTCCCATCGGTGAAATACACCAATACTTTAGTCTCTTCCGATTTTACCGTCTCGGTCTGTTTAACCGGGGCATCTTCCTGGAGCTTGGTAGTGCCGGTAGGCATTTGCTTAGGAGGTGTCGTTACGGTCGGTTTCGTTTCTTTGGGCACAGTTTTTATCACCACAGGAGGGGTGGGCTCGTCCTCCATAAATTTCACCTTCATTATTTTGGCTACTTTCCTGGTCGGTACGATGTCCGGGTAAACGAAGATCTTGGTGAACCTGATCCTGGTATGTTTTACTGTGCTTAATGAAGGCACTTTTTCTCTTACCACGGCCACAACAGGTTCTTCTTCTGTAAATACTATTTTGGCCGGCATCCCCGGGATATAAGTCCTGGCCGATACATTAACTTTTTTAGCGGCTATTTTGCGCAAAGAACGCTTGAAATCGTATCCTATCACACCCACTACTTCTTTGGTCACGACAACAGGAGGGGGTGGTGTTTTCGTTTTGGTCACCACTTCTGGTGCCGGTGTTACTTTCTGTTCGTTTTTGGTTATGGCAAATGTCCCGTCGTTTCTTTCAAACATCAAACGGTTGTCGTCAATGATCGTTTTCACGGCCGGGAGCATATCCTCAGGCTTAGGCACCGCCAGGAACTTCCCGAAGCAATCGTACTCTTTGCGCAGGTCGGTATTATCGATCAGGCTTAAAATATAAGGCTTGAACGAGATCTTACTGCCCAGGAGCTTGTTGATCACATCACACATATTGCCGCCACAGCTTTCGCCACCGTCTGTCAGCAAGATGATACTGTAGGCATTGCGGTCACTTTGCGTAAAGTTTTCCTCTGCGGTAAGCTTTAAGGAATAGGCAATGGGCGAAACGCCCCTGGGGCTAAGGTACTTAAGCCGGGCACGGATCTGCTCCAGGTTCTGCCTGCTGTAAGGTACTTCGAGTTTTGTATCAAAACAGTTGTTTTGCTGCACGGTGTATTGGTGACCAAATACCCGCAAAGCGAATTCTACATTGGGATTGACTCTTTGAATGCTGTCTACAATAGTGGTGATCAGCTGGCCTGCCGCTTCAAAACGCGGCTTCCCCGGCTGCCAGTCATCAAGCATAGAGCTGGAGCCGTCCAGGAGGAATAATATTTTAACCGGTTTTGCCTGCTGCGCATAAGTGGCCTGCACACCAAGACCCAGGGTAATACTACCACACAACACCATTTTCGCAAACAACAAATTCAAACGCTTCACCTGAGATAGTTTTTAATAAAAGGATTGCAAATTACTATATAATTAGTTAACGGAATAATTATTGGATTTAGATATCGTTAATTCTCTAATTTTGCACAAGATTAGTCTTTTGCAGAATGATTTATACCTCGAAGTTGATAGAAGATGCGGTGAATGCTTTTTGTAAGCTGCCCGGAATAGGAAAAAAAACTGCCTTACGCATGGTATTGCACCTGCTGAAGGAACCTGAAGACACCACCAGGATCTTTACAGAAAGCATCGCCAAGATGCGTACAGAAATAAAATTTTGTGAGACCTGTAATAATATTGCCGATGGACAGATCTGCAGCATCTGTGCCAATCCTTCCCGTAAAAAAGAGTTGATCTGTGTAGTAGAAAATTTCAGGGACCTGATCACGATTGAAAATACGGGCCAGTTCAGCGGAGTGTATCATATCCTGGGGGGACTGTTATCGCCCCTGGAAGGCATAGGCCCGGATCAGTTATATATTAACCAGCTCCTGGAACGTATTCACCAGGATCGCCCCAAAGAACTGATCATGGCGCTAAGCCCTACAATTGAAGGGGACACTACGGTATATTATATCAATAAACTGGTCAACGATCCTGCAATCCTCATTTCGGGCATTGCCCGGGGCGTAGCCTTTGGCGGTGAACTGGAGTACACGGATGAGATCACTTTGGGCAAGGCCATTGTCAGGAGATTGCCCGTAGATATGTTACAACAATAATCCTTAGAGTATCCTGGCAGACTGTTCTTCCCGGATATGCACCAGGCCCGGTTTCAATCCCGGTTTAAAGCTTCCGATAAGGTGATCGAGCTGAAGGGCTTTGGCACCACCGGAGCTGGCCCAGGCCAGCAGGCGCTCTTCCGGTATACCGGGAAAGTTTCTTTTTAAGGTCAATACTTCTTCATATACGTTCATCTGGTGGTTAGAAGCCAGGCTGTCTGTGCCCAGGCAGATGTTGATGCCCGAGGCTGCAAGGAGCGCTACATCAGGATAACGCCTTTCAATATACCAGTTGGCATTAGGACAAAGACACAGGGATACTTCATGCCCGGACTTGTTCAGGGTATCGATATCCTGTGCATCCATAAAAGTATTGTGCACCAGCAACAGCGGATGCCCGGCAGACAGGTAGTTTAGATAGACGGGTAAGGAGTTCTGGCCACCTGGCTGAAACCAGGCATCATTTACCTTCAGGCGCTGATACAGGTCCTGCATCAAACCGGTCTTGCTCCTGAAATATTCATTCTCCGCAGCAGACTCTTCGTTGTGTATACTGATCAGGCTGTCTTCTTCAAAAGTATTGATCAGGTCAAAGAGTTGGTCAGAAACAGAATAGGGGGCATGTGGCACTATGGACTGGCTTAATACATAGCCATTGTCCGGCTGTGCCTGTGCTTTAAAGGATTGGTAAACATTTACGGAATACTCAAAACGCTGGGCGGCAAATTCCGGGATGAAACCCATGGTCTCCACGAAGGTATGCAGGTGCATATTGGCCTTTGGCCGCTGCGGCAGACTATCTGTGCTGTTGGCTATATCGCCCAGGGCGATACAACCGCTTTGCTCGAGTGCCGTAATGGCCGCTTTAATAGCTTCCTGTTTTTCCTCCTCCCCGGCACTGCGGGTTTCCACCACGAGGCCCAGGAAAGGCACCAGGCCGGTATCTTCAGGGATAGTACCTTTAGTATGGGCCAGCTCGAGGTGGCAATGGGCATTGACTAGGCCGGGCATGAGCAGGCCCTCAAAATGTACTACCTCATGCGCTGCTACTGTATCTGCAGCTACAAAGCCATGAAACGTACCGTCTTCTTCAAAGGCCAATACCTGCTCATCGTCAACAAACTGAACACCGTCATGTATCCTTGCTGCGGTAAAATACCTCATCTTACAAATTCTTTTTTATACGCTCCAGCTTATCTTTCAATCCGCTTAGTTTATCTTTCAGGTCGGCCTGCACGCTTACGTTTTGCTTCTGGTTTTTCAATTTATCCTTAGCGCCCTTTATGGTAAAGCCGTTTTCCTTCACCAGGTGATGGATCAGGCGCAGGCGGGCAATATTCCCGGGATTATATAAGCGGTCTCCCTTACGGGTGGTGCGCACTTTCAGGTTAAACTCTGTGGTCCAGAACCTGATGTGGGACACATTAACACAAAATAAAGCAGCCACTTCACCAATGGTATAGTACTTATCTTCTAATTCAAACTCCGGCAAGGTAGATGCCAAAGCATCTGATTCAAACTCAAAATCAAGGGCGGCAGCATCTATTTCCCGGACTGCGTGGCTTATATCTTCCGGTTCAGGGTCATTATCTGCTGCTGCATCCTCCTCCTTAATCTCGCTTGCCTCAGGTTCCTGTATTATCTTTTTTTTTTCTGTTGCGGGTTCAAATGAAAAGCCCGAAAAAGCAGTATAGTCCTGGCTGATCAGCTCAGAGCGCATCAGCAGATCGAGGTCATCGACCTTATCTTCTTTCACAGCAGGAATGGGACGTGCTGTCATTTCCAGTTCTATAGCGGGTTCTTCGTCTTCTTCAGGAATTTCGAAGGTAATGCCGGGTGTGCTTTTCGGCAGGTCAACAACCAGCTCGTCCACCGCAGACACTTCAACGATCTCCGTGAAAGGGTCGGTCGCAATAAGTTCTGTTACCGGCTCTTCGGCTTCCAGTTCCAATACCTGTTCTTCGCTTATTTCATGCAATACTTCGGGAAGTGCTTCTTCTGCCGGCTCCATAGCTTCATCATCAGCCGTGGTTGCCTCATTGATCGCTGCTACAGGAGTAACTTCCTCAGGAGCTTCTATAAGTATGGCTTCAGGCGCTTCGGGTACTGCTTCATCAGCAGTTTCCGCTTCCTGGATAGTTGCTGCTACCGGATCTGCATTCATTACGGCATCGGTTTCCGGCAACACTTCTTCCTGCCCGGAAGTCGTTTCATCAGCAGCATCTACCGCCTCTTTTGTTTCCGCCTCTGCTTCAGGAGCAGGTTCTTCTGAAAGGTCTGTATCTATAGCGGTAATCGTTGCTGAAGCTGCCTCCCCGGGTTCAGTGATCGCTTCCGCAACAGGATTTGCTGCCTCAGGAAGCTCTGCTTCTGTGTTTACTATAGTTGCGGATGATACTTCAGGCGCTTCCGGGGTTATTTCGCCGGGAATGTCGGTTGCCACATCAGCTTCAGGCGCTACTTCCATCACAGGCGTGGCTTCCTCAACAGCTATAGCTGCAGGGGCTTCCGGCTCTTTGAGCCCTTCATCTTCTGTTTGCGGCAAGTCTTTCTTTTTCCTGCTTTCCTTTTTTGGAGGAGGAACAAAATACTCTTCATCATCAAAAAGAGTAGGCATGTGTGTACTCATGACACAAATTTAAGATGAATTTGTACGCAAAAAAAGAAAACCTTCCCACATCGTATTCTGTATGAAATGTTTTACAAAAAAACTCCATATAAGATATGCATTTCCCTTTCCAAAGCATCTATATTTGTAAGCATAATATTGCCTAAGGCATCACACAAAATAAGTTAAATGACCTCATCTCAAATAAGAATAGAAGAAGTTAAGGCATACTTCAGGCAACAGGATTATGCCCTTGCATTCCGGCGGCTACTGGACTGTGCCATGGATACGCAGGATATGGCTATCTACCGGGAGGCAATCCAGCTTACAGCGGCAAAGGAGCAGCAAAAAGAAAATACAGACCCGGCCTGGGTCAGCTCCTGCCTCGGCTTGCTGGACAAAATAGCAACAATCCCGCTGCAGGCAGGCAATACCCAGGAGGCGGTAATCGCAGGAGAAAACCTGACTAAGGTATATGGCAACAGTGGTTTTGCACTGGGACCTATCAGTATGCAGATCAGGAAAGGACAGGTGTACGGCCTGGTGGGTGAAAACGGTAACGGGAAAACGACGCTGCTGCGCATCCTGGCCCGGGAGCTGTTCCACAACGAGGGCAATATTAACTATACCTTCAGCAAGGCCCCGGCGGACGATTATGACCTGAGATCGAAACTGGTATATATCCCGCAACGTACGCAGAAATGGCATGGCGGCCTGCAGGATAACCTGAAATTTGTATTGGCCAATTATGGCGTGAAACCGCAGGAGATAGAAACGCGCGTGCTTATGATGATTGCCCGCCTGGGCCTGTGGAATTATAAGGACCTTAAATGGCACGAGCTGTCCTCGGGATATAAAATGCGCTTTGAGCTGGCCCGCACCCTGCTGCGCCAGCCCGAGGTAATGCTCCTGGATGAGCCGCTGGCCAATCTGGACATCCTGGCCCAGCAAATGATCCTGGAGGACCTAAAGTATATCTCCAACTCGATCACCAGGCCGATTGCCCTGATCTTAAGCTCTCAGCAGCTTTATGAAGTAGAAAAGGTCTCTGATAAAGTGATCTTCCTGAAACAGGGTAAATACAACCAGCAGGAACAGGAGCAAAAAGCAAATGAGGCGCAAAAACTGATCGTTGAAATGGATGTCAATGTCCCTAAAGAAAAGCTGCAGGAGGTCCTGGCCGGGCTATCTTTAGAAAAACTGAGCTTTAACGGCGGGCAGTTTATTGCCCAATTCAGCGACAGCACGCGCTTTAGCCAGGTCTTACAAGTGCTGGGCCATGCCGAGCTTGAGCTGGTGTACATCAGAAACATTTCCAGTTCTTCACGTCGCTTTTTTGTAGCATAAACCACCCTAAACAAATTCAGGTATGAAGTCATCTTTCTTCCATCGCATTAATCAACACCTGCTGGAACGCTATCCCAACATCTGGAATACACGCCTGGTCTGGATGTTACTCATAGCACTTATCGTGCATATCCTGTTTTTCACGGCAGGGTATTTCACCTTTATTGCGCCCCGCTCCTTACACAGCCAGCTTTACGACTTTGATGTTTTGAATGGCAATGGGGCTATGTTGTTTGCAGTTGCCGTCACGATCATTTTACTGGTATTATGGCTGGTTTATTTATTTAAGAATAATGCCTTTAAGAACTTCTACCCGACCAGTAAATGGAAGATCTTTTTGACCTTTTTCTATTACCTGGTGATTATGTTTGCCGGCAGTACCTTCCACATGAGTTATATGGTCGGTTACAAAACCTTTCTCAATCAAAAATACCCGGTAGAAAAATTTGAAGCCCAAAGGCTGACCGCAGCAAAAGCGGCCCCCTTTCTTTTACAGAACATCGAAGATTATAGCCTGACCAGCCGGCGCTACCCGAGTCCCTTTGATACCTTGCAACGCAGGAGCTGTACCCCGGCGGAGACAGATATGTTGCTGAACGGTCCAAAGATCTTTGCGCATAAAGAATGGGTACAGTTCTACACCACAAGAGATGTAATCACCACGCCTGCTGATCCTGATTTTGATCAACTGGTCCGGAACAGCCTGAGTCATTATAACAAAGACGATGTATATACTGAAATACAAAACGGGCCCCGTAGTAATAAGGATACGGTCATCATCACTTTAGTAGATAAAGTATTCGACCTGTCCCACCTTGCAGATACCATTTACACCATTTTCAACTACTCTAATAACTATTTTCTGACCGATATTAATCGTATCATGACAGAAGAGCCGGGCCTTTATAAGGCTTTACAAACCCGGGAGCAAGGGGTACTGAAGGAGACCTATGAATTGTTGTTGCAAAAAGATGCGGCAGGGATCAAAAAACGACTGGCTGATTTTATGCTTCTGGCTGATGAGTTCCAGATCAAATCCAATATAAATGTGGAGCAATGGTTCAAGCTGGTGAATAAGCCGGACCGGTATAGGGTGGACAGCCTGATCAATGCTTACCCGTCTTACTACCAGGAATACTATGCTGCTGAAGCTGAAGCAGCAGATACTGTAGCAAGCACTGTGGATGTAGCAGTAGATGCGGCAGCTACACCAGAGATCAGGCGCAATACCAAGTATTTTATAGACCTGATCAGTTTCAAGAATGTATTTGACAACATTGATGAATTAAGGGGCTGGAGCAATCTCAGGAATTTCCTGCATGTCTCTATATGGATCGCCTTTGGCCTTTCCAGTATTTTGCTGGCCTTCCGCATCACAGACCTCAAATCTGTCATCTTTGCGGCGGTTGCCGCAGGCCTGTTGGGCATCGTGGTGGCTTTATTTGCTCTGGTAGGCGGCCTGAGCAATGCCAGTCTTGAATTCTCTGTTCCTTACTTTTTAGTGATGATCGCTATGGCCATCTTTATCATCCCGGCCTTAAGCGGCAGGGGATTATCCAAAAGAGTGAAATCGGTATTTATGAACCTTACTATTGTGTTTATGGTACCTTTTGCCCTGCTGGTCCTTTTCATCATTTCAACACACCAACATGAATACTTCCGGGCAAAATATGGTATTGACTATAGTATCCTGCATCACGAAACCATACTGGAGTCATTGGGAGAAAATGTAAGCTGGCTTTTACTGATCTTCGGCCTGGTCTTTATCTTCTTATATGCACAAAGAATGAAGCGCTGGAAAGCTTTGGAAGAAGGATAAATAACATTTGAATAAGTTATAGCGATGAAAAATAAACCTTAATTTCGCCTAACATTTCTACTATCATAAATTACAAAAACAGCAATATATGAAAAAGTTAGTACTATTACTTGCCGGCGTAGGCTTATTAGGCGCTACAGCGGTAGCCCAGGAGGATAATACAACCTATTCCGGTTCTGGTTATGGCATTGATACCAAGAAATTTCGTTTCGGTGCCTACCTCGCTCCTACTATGTCCTGGATGCGCTCTACTTCTAAGACAAACGATGACAAAACTTATAATATCGCCAATGACGGTTCTAAAGTAGGTTTTACTTATGGATTAATGGCGGAATACTATTTCCAGGACAATTATGCCATCGTTTCCGGCCTGCAGATGAATATGGGCGGAGGTAAAATGTCTATGGCCCGTACCAGTAATGTGCCAACCAAGAATACTATTCAAACGGCTTCTTTTGACTATAATCTAAGCTTCCTGGAAATCCCGGTTGCTATTAAATTAAGAACAGATCCTGTATCCAATTTCCGTTTCTTCGGCCAGGCCGGGGTAACGCTTGGCTTCCGCGTAGCACGTAAAGCGGCTTATGATATAAGCTATTACGCTGAAGATGCCGGTTGGCTGATGACCGCCAGCCAGGATAAGGATAAGATAGGTTCCCGTGGTACACTGAACCCGGGCTTTGCTCCTATTAATTTCCAGATGAACCTGGGTGCCGGTGTAGAATACCCGCTTACGGATAAACTGGCTGCTTATGCAGGTATCTTCTTTAACAATGGTTTCTTACCGGATGTGACCAATCCTCAGAACTTTGAATTGTTCAACAAAGGCCAGGCCATCAATGTAAATAATGATTTCAGGGACGGTAATACCCGTTTTAACAATTTCGCTTTACGCCTGGGCATTTTCTTCTAGGAAGTATAAGTATTTGAAAATAACAGTAAAGCCGGACCATAAATGGTCCGGCTTTACTGTTATCAGGATCTGTTAAATACCCCTTACGCACAATGAATATTAATTATCTTTGCCAATGAATTATCCTAAATGTATCTATCCTTTAGGGTACATTTACTAAAAGGTATGCTCCGTATTGGGGCATGACAATTATAGAGAAGATGGACTTAAACGCTTTATACGAAAAAGCACTTGCTTTAGAATTTTTGGATGTTGAAGAAGGTATTTACCTTTTTGAGCATGCACCCATGACAGAACTGGCTTATGTGGCCAATGAAATACGCAAAAAGCAGGTTCCTCATGGTAAGGTCACCTGGATCATTGACCGGAACATGAACACGACCAATGTGTGTACGGCAAACTGTAAGTTCTGTAACTTTTACAGGATCCCGGGACATGGCGACAGCTATACCACGGATATAGAAACCTATAAAACAAAAATTGAAGAGACGTTCCGCTACGGAGGGGAGCAATTATTGTTACAGGGCGGGCACCATCCTGAACTGGGACTGGATTATTACGTTCAGCTGTTCAAACAGTTAAAAAGCTTATACCCTAATCTGAAACTTCATGCCCTCGGACCGCCGGAAGTGGCGCATATCTGTAAAGTATCGGGGGTGAGTCACCTGGAAGCGCTTACTGCTTTAAAAGCTGCAGGCATGGACAGTATGCCGGGCCCTGGCGCAGAGATACTGGATGACCGGGTGAGAAGACTTATTTCCAAAGGAAAATGCGGGGCTCAGGAATGGCTGGATATTATGGAAGTGGCCCACCAGGTGGGATTAACGACCTCTGCCACCATGATGTTTGGCCATATAGAGACCATCAAAGAGCGCGTAGAGCACCTGATCAAGATAAGAACGGTACAGGCAAAAAAGCCGGAAGATGCCAAAGGCTTTGTGGCCTTCATCCCATGGACCTTCCAGGATGTAGACACGCTGCTGAAGAAAATAAGAAGAGCAAAAAACGACACAACTGCCGAGGAATACATAAGAATGATCGCACTGAGCCGTATCATGCTGCCCAATGTTAAAAACATACAGGCCAGCTGGCTGACAGTGGGTAAGCGTGTGGGACAGTTATGCCTCCATGCCGGTGCCAATGATTTTGGTTCTATCATGATCGAAGAGAATGTAGTGAGTGCTGCCGGTGCGCCACACCGCTTTACCGCCAGCGGTATCCAGGAAGCGATCCGTGAAGCCGGTTTTGAGCCGCAGTTACGCAACCAGCAATACGAATTCAGAGCAATGCCTCAAATGGAGGAGCAGGTCATCAACTACTAGCATAATGCCCTTATTTTTTGCTAAAAAAGAACAACATTACGCCATTGTAATCTGGCATATAGAAGAGACCGAAGCGTTTTTCGCTTCGGTCCTTGGTTTTGAATCGGATAAGAAGCATCCTAAGCGCAGGCTGGAGCACCTGGCCGGCAGATTCCTGCTGAAGCACCTGGAAGCTGATTTTCCTTTTGAAAAAATGGTCATCAGCCCGCAGGGCAAGCCGGAACTTAATGACCAAAGCAGGCACTTCTCCATTTCTCATTCTTTTCCTTATGCAGCGGCCATCATCAGCGACAGCAAAGCGGTGGGTGTGGACATACAGGTCTATGTAGAAAAGATCAGGAACCTGCAAAGTAAATTTTTATCGGAAGAGGAGCAGGCCTTGTTTCACAACCGTATCGAGGGCATCACGCTGGCCTGGACGGCTAAAGAAGCTCTTTTTAAATATTACGGGCTGGGTTCTGTAGACTTTAAAGGGGAAATGCCCATCCGGGATGTACTTTGGTATGAACAAAATGCCAAAATCAATATGGAGCTGACCAAAACAAGGGAAAGTTGCCGGCTCAGCGGATTTACCAGCGATGATTTTGCGGTGTCCTGGCTTTAGCCTGCCTTTCTATGTAAATAGTTTTCACTACATTTGTAATTGCAATATTTTTATAAGCAATGAATATCAGAAGAGCCACCAGGGAAAAACCGGAAGCACATACATCAGCCTTAAACGATGTATTGTTCATCCTGTTGTTTTTCTTCCTGATCATCGCCACACTGGCCAATCCCAATGTGATCAAGCTGACCAATCCTACAGCTAATAATGATACTAAAGTCAAGCAAACGGTTGTCGTATCTATAAATGCGGACAAGCAATTTTTTGTGGGACAAAAGCCGGTTGCCGTAGATTCCCTGGTTCCTGCTATACAGGCGAGAATTGCCGCCAGCCAGGATGCCGAACCTACAATCGTGATCAATGCAGATAAAGATGCTATCGCGGATAATATTGTAGCGGTGATGCGTGCCGGACAAACATTAAATGTAAAGACCGTACTTGCGGTTAAGAAAGCAGAAGCGGTGGCTGTTGCTCCTTAATCCGTTTAAAAAGATTTCAGATAAGAAAAGGCCGGTTTAAAACCGGCCTTTTCTATTATGCTTCAGCATGAATTACTCATTATAGTTTTCCTGGTTTTTATTTAGCCTTACAACAGCCATCCAGTTTTTCATAGGCATCAGCCGTAGCTTTTACCTCATCTGCATCAAAGCCCGCGGCGGCACCGCTGTTCCGGATGTTCCGCAGGGCATCCGGAACAAGTGATAAAAAGGATTTAAAATCCTGGATTATACAATATTCGACATGCGCTTTGCTCGCCTCTTGATAATACAATTATACAGACCATTATTTCGCTTTACAGCAGCCATCCAGCTTTTCATAGGCATCAGCCGTAGCTTTTACCTCATCGGCATCAAAACCGGCAGCCGCAATGGCTTGCTTGATCTGCTCAGGGTTTGTCCGCTGTTCCGGATGTTCCGCAGGGCATCCGGAACAAGTGATAAAAAAGGATTTAAAATCCTGGATTATACAATTATTCAACATGCGCTTTGCTCGCCTCTTGATAATACAATTATACAGACCATTACTTCGCTTTACAGCAGCCATCCAGCTTTTCATAAGCATCAGCCGTAGCCTTTACCTCATCGGCATCAAAACCGGCAGCGGCAATGGCTTGCTTGATCTGCTCAGGATTTGTTTTATCTGACAGGTAACTTACCGTGATGGTATTGGTCTTAGGGTCCACTTTCACTTTCCGGATGCCCTTTACTGTATCGCGGATCTTATCATTGATATTTTGTCCGCAACTGCTGCATTGCAGGCAGTGATCACAGGCGATGCTGGTCTTTACGGTGATGGAGGCTTTCTTCTCGGCAGCATTTGCTGTGAAAAACAAAAATCCGGTAATTATTAAACTGAATAGGTACTTCATAAACCTTGTTTTATTCAAAAATAAACAATTGAGTGCTTATAAAACAAATCCGGGACCACATATTGTCGCCCCGGATTGCTTTCGTTATGTATTGCTTAGCGTTTAGCCACATTTTGAGCTGCCACAGTCTTTACAGGTCAGGCAGCCTTCCTGGTATTGAAGATGGGTACCGCCACAATTCGCACATTTGGCTTTATTGGCCACCACACCATCTGCAATATATTTTTTCAAAGCCCTGGCCACACCGTTTTTCCAGGTATTGATGTTTTCTTCCAGCTGTAGCCCGTTGATCAGGTCTACTACTTTCTCTATCGGCATCCCATGACGCAGGGTACCGGAGATGAGTTTGGCATAGTTCCAGTACTCGGGGTCAAACTTATGGGACAGTCCTTCAATCGTGGTTTTATAGCCACGCTGGTTCTGGAACTGGAAATCATAACGGCTGCTGCCGTCTTCCATCCGGTTCTTAATGATCAGGCCTTCGTTGACCAGTCTTGGCAACATAATCCCTTCATCATCATCGGCAAGCCCGGTGAATATTTCATAAGGTTTGCCATCGATCAGGCCGATAAAGGCGATCCATTTCTCCCTGTTGTTCTGGAAACGAACGATGTCTGCTTTCAATACTTCCGGGCGGGAAGTAGGGAAGATGCTGGCATCTACGCTCTCATCAGGATCAGGATTGTCGGTCTTAGCCTGTTTTTCTTCTTTCTTTTTTTCGTCTGTAGCGATCAGTACACCGCTACGGCTGCCATCCCGGTAAACGGTAACGCCTTTACAGCCGCTTTTCCAAGCCTGGAGATACAGTTCACCCACCAGTTCTTCGGAAACATCATTGGGCATATTGATGGTCACGCTGATGCTATGGTCTACCCATTTCTGAATAGCACCCTGCATACGCACTTTAGCATGATAATCTACATCATTGGAAGTAGCTTTATAATAAGGAGATTGTGCCACAAGGTTATTGAGCTCTTCCTGGTTGTAGTTTCTATTTGTATCATGACCGTTGACTTCCATCCATTTTTTGAAATTATGGTGGAATACAATGTATTCTTCCCAGCTATCGCCTACTTCATCTACAAAATCTACACGGATGTCTTTATCATTGGGGTTAACCTTACGGCGGCGCTTATACACCGGCAAGAACACCGGTTCGATACCACTGGAGGTCTGCGACATCAAAGAAGTAGTACCGGTAGGAGCGATCGTTAATAAAGCGATATTCCTGCGACCGTATTCCATCATTTCAAAATACAACTGTGGATCTTCTTCTTTCAGGCGATTGATAAACGGATTATTTTTTTCTCTCTCGCTGTCAAATATCGGGAAAGCGCCACGCTCTTTAGCAGTGTACACCGAAGAACGGTAAGCCTCTAAAGCTACTATTTTATGGATTTCTGTAGAGAAAGCAATACCTTCTTCACTACCATAGCGAATACCTAAAGCGGCCAGCATATCACCTTCTGCGGTGATACCGATCCCTGTTCTGCGACCTTCCTGTGCCTTAAGGGCAATATTGTCCCAGAGGTTACGCTCAATGGCTTTTACATCATCACCCTCCGGGTCTTCATCAATTTTCACCTGGATGGCTGCAACTTTTTCCAGTTCAAGATCGATGATATCATCCATCATGCGCTGGGCGGCATGGATATGTTTTTTAAACAGGTCCCAATTGAAAGTAGCTTCTTTTGTAAAAGGCTGATCAACGTAGGAGTATAAATTAATGGCTAATAAACGGCAGGAATCATAAGCACACAAAGGAATTTCTCCGCAGGGATTGGTAGACAAGGTCTGGTATCCCAGGTCTGCATAGCAATCGGGAACAGATTCTTTGATAATGGTATCCCAGAAGAGGATGCCCGGTTCGGCAGAGCGCCAGGCATTATGAACGATCTTCTTCCACAGTTCATTGGCGTTAATATCTTTGGTAAAGACAGGCTTGTCGCTGTTGATCGGGTATTGTTGACGATAGCTAGCACCGCTTTCTACGGCTTTCATGAAATCATCTGTGATCCGTACCGATACATTGGCTCCGGTTACTTTCCCCTGTTCCATTTTAGCATCAATAAAGGCTTCTGCATCAGGATGCTTCACGGATACGGACAGCATCAATGCACCACGGCGGCCGTCCTGGGCCACTTCGCGGGTGGAATTGGAATAACGCTCCATAAAGGGCACCAGGCCGGTAGAGGTCAGGGCCGAATTCTTTACGGGAGATCCTTTGGGCCGGATGTGGGAAAGGTCATGACCTACACCTCCGCGTCGCTTCATCAATTGCACCTGCTCCTGGTCGATCTTCATGATACCGCCATAAGAATCAGAGGCCCCGGCATTGCCGATCACGAAACAGTTGGACAAAGAGGCAATCTGGTAAGGATTACCGATACCGGTCATCGGGCTTCCCTGCGGAATAATGTATTTGAAGTCTTTGATGAGTTCATAGATCTCCTCTTCCGTCATCGGGTTTTCATAAAGCGCTTCTATACGTGCGATTTCACTTGCGATACGGCGGTGCATATCATCGGGTGATTGCTCATACAGGTTACCATTGGAATCTTTTAATGCATACTTGTTCAACCATACACGGGCAGCGAGGTCATCTCCTTTGAAATAAGCCAGACTAGCATTAAAAGCCTCCTCCTGGTTAAAGGTTTGGGCCGCTTTTTTAGTATTTTTTACTTCCATAAAAGAGTTATTTAATAAAGTTCTGAAATCGAAAGGTTAGGAACACAAAGCTAAAAAAAAATCACATCAATAAGCCTTTAAAAAACATAGGTTATCCAATAAAATTTATAATTATGTGATTATCAATATAAAAATAAAAAAGTGTTTACAATTTGTTCACACAAAAGAAAACCATTATATTAACTAAATATAAGGTAAGTACGGCATAAAAGATCCATTTATTTAAATTTATCTGTAAAGCCTTGCCCAGCCAGCGTTTAAGCTTATCAGCAGATTTGCTATATAGATTTTCAGCATTTCAGCAACAAAAAAAGGTTACTTCTGAACAAAGTAACCTTAATCTATAAATTATTATTTATTAAAAATCTATTCTCACGCCAAGCATAACCGTACGCATAGGTACGTAATGATTGCTTGCATCACCAATAAAGTTGGCATTAGGATTAAGTCCTTTGCGGGCAGAAAAGAACAACAGGTTTTCGCCTGCCGCATAGATATTTAATGCTTCATATCCCGATTTTCCTAACCAGTTCAATGGAATGCTGTAGTTCAGCATCAGGCTTTTCAGGCTCAACCAGCTGGCGGAAGTAACATAAAAGTCGGAATAGGCACCGGAATAAAAACCTGCCATCACCGGAATGCTTGCCTCCCTATTGTTGGGTGTCCAGCTGTCGGCAACATCCTTATGAAAATTCCCTTGTTTCCACACTCCCGTATTCATGCTGTTATTATAGTCCCAATCATACACTTTGCCGCCCAATGCAAAATTCCAGGCCATCCTGAAGCTGAACTTACCGGCACTCACATTATTTACCCAGGAGCCATACAGGAAAGGGCCGGCGCTGCCCATTTTCACATAATCAGAAAAAACCAGATCATTGTAACTCTTTGTCGTACCATTCTTGTAGGCATATATCGGGGCCCCGTCGTTTGGATCTACGCCTACCATCCTGGGGGCATAAAAGCTGTTCAGTTCATTACCCTTGTCATGAACGATTGTATTAGTTCCACGACCAATCAGACTAAACTTCAGGTCCTGAATAGTAGCTTTTGTATGGGTAGCGTAAATACCGGTTTCCCACCTGAATTGGCTATTTTGAACAGGCCTGTAGGTCACTTGCAGCTCTGCCCCCCTGTTCAATATATTAAAACCATCACTTGCTTTATTCAGCGGCCATCCTGTTGGTATTGTAGGCAAAATATCAACACTATTTTTTATTTGCCGAACGAATAAAGTTCCTTTTACATCAAGCCTTTGTCCTACATGGGCATAGGCCCCGATATCCAGGTTAGTCTGCCTCGGTGTATACCAGTTTTCAAAATACCAGGCATCATCAGGCAGTGAACTTTTATAATAATAATTGTGCACGATGGACAGAGTACGCTCTGAGCTTGGGCGCATATAATTACTGGTTTGTGCCGCATCAATCCATAGGCCCCAGGCATCACGCCGGGCATTCCAGGCAGCCCGGAAAGCATAATTTGTATAAGAGGATGTCTTTCCGTTACTCAGTTTTTTATACCGGATACTAGTATGATTAATACGGGCAGTAATACTCAAACGACCCTTATACTTATAATTAATCTTCCCGTCAGCTGTATGCATTTTATTCCAGGTATTATAGTCTGTAACTTCCCAGGGTCTATAAGGGAAGGGTAAAAAATCCTCCGTTTCATAATAAGCATTTGCATTCTGGCTGGAACCTTCATACATATATTGTACCAAAGCTTTCCACGCATGCGCCCCGGATTTTTTTTCAAAATCTATTTTCGGGTTGATGTTAATATCGTGGTCATTACTGCTGGTAACAATAAGTCCGGGCGGCAGTAGAGGGAAGATGCCACCTCCCACACCCAGAAACGCATTATTTAACTCGGTTCGCTTAAGCATATGGGAAGTATATGCCCCCTGTACACTCAACCTGAATTGCTGATTGAGCTGGTAATTAACATAAGGATGAAGCCTAAGCATATTATTATTACTGGCTCTTTTGTTTTTCAAAAACCAGCTTAGCTGTTGGCCCCAGAAAGTAGGCATAGGCTGACCGGTATTAGGATCATTAACCATATTACCTTCCTGGTCTCTTTCATAAATGGAATGAGCCGGGCCGGTTATGCGGATGAATTGAAAGGGATCTAAATAAGTGTTCCGATCGCCAAAAGCCGGCTCCCAGAACTGCCCGCCGGTATTGGCGAAATAGGCATTCAGGCCTAAAGTCAGTTTTTCACCGGCATTCCAGAATGCATTAGCCCCGACATTAAACCTGTTGAAATCACTATTATTCAGGTAACTATTCTCTTTAAGGTAGCCTGCATTGAAGGCCAGCCCTGCATTTTTATACCTCTTGGATGCTTCCAGGTTATAGGCATGCCTTAGTCCTATTCTTTGTATAATCTCTTTTGCCTTGTCCTGGTAACGTAGCCGTGCATCGGGATTAAATTTCCCAGAAACCGGGTCCACAAGGGACTGGTTGGGAACATCATATAGGTTTTTTACATCCTGGTTGATAATATAAGCATTGGCTGCCTGGCCTGCCGCATTCCAGTCGCCCATAGTCCGGTAAAATGAGGAACGCCATAACTGATGCCGCATTTCATAGAATTGTGCCGGGTCCGTAACCAGGTCGTACTCAGGTACAGCCCTGGTATTTATCCCAACATTAGCATCCAGGCTCACTTTCCAGGGAGCCGGTGCAAGGGAAGCTTTTTTGGTAAAGATCTCGATTACTCCATCTGCCGCAAAGTTGATCGGGGCATTCATATCAATACCATTCTTATGTATATCTATACGTTCTATATTAGCCGGATTAATAGCATTTAAAGCACCCCAGTAGGGTAAGCCATCCAGGAAAACTACCGGGCTTTGCTCATAATGCCGGTTGGAATAACCCCTTATAGCTATGCCTGCATTGGTACCGGGTGCTCCGGAAGCGGTCGTTTGTATGCCGGTAGTCCCTATGGACAGGGCATTTGTAAAGTTGCTGACCGTTGACAGTTCTGATAACTTTTTTTCTTCCTGATAAGTGCCCCGGCTGCCCGAAACAATTTTAAGAGAATCTGAATACTCCTGTGCAGATACAGCCGCAGCCGAAAAAGTGCACACCAGGCTCAAAATATTTTTTTTCATCAACATCATTAGGTTTATAAATGAAAGATGCAAAGTCTATAGAGAACGTTGTGTCCCCAAAACTTTGCATCTGTTACTTGCAATAATATTTAAATGGTCGGTTTATTTAAACTCGTAACCAATATCTTTCCGGTAATTCTGATGGCTAAAGCTGATCTGCTGAATGCTGTCATAAGACTGCGCTAAAGCATCCTGGATATTGTCTCCGTAAGAAGTTACGGCTAATACGCGGCCACCATTGGTCAATACCTGCGCGCCTTCCTGCTTTGTTCCGGCATGGAAAACGATACTGTTTGTTACCTGGTCTATCCCGCTGATCACATCTCCTTTGGCATAATCTTCGGGGTAACCACCGGCTACCAGCATTACCGTACATGCTGCACGGGGATCATGCTGTACCTGTACCTTATCTAAAGATTGATCATCTAAATGCTGTATCATCTCCAGCAGGTCGTTTTGTAAACGCGGCATCACTACTTCTGTCTCGGGGTCGCCCATACGGCAATTGTACTCAATCACGTAAGGCTCATCTGCTACCTTGATCAGCCCGAAGAAAATAAAGCCCTGGTAAGTGATCTTTTCCTCTGCCAGTCCGGCTACAGTTGGCTTCACCACCTGCTCCATCACTTTATCCATAAATGTGCCTGCTGCAAAAGGAACGGGGGAGATAGCGCCCATACCACCGGTATTTAAGCCGGTATCTCCTTCGCCTATGCGTTTATAGTCCTTTGCTTCTGGTAAGATCACAAAGTTCTTGCCATCGGTAAAGGCAAATACGGAAAGTTCTATACCCGTCAGGAATTGCTCAATCACCACGCGCGCACCGGCACTCCCAAACTGGTTGCCCTTGATCATATCAGTAAATACCTTCCTGGCTTCTTCTTTATCGGAAGTGATCACCACACCTTTCCCGGCAGCCAGGCCATCGGCTTTTAATACGATAGGCGTGCTGTGTTGCTCCAGGTAGGCCAGGCCTGCTTCAAAATTAGTTGCATCAAATGTGGCATAAGCCGCTGTAGGAATATTATGTCTTTGCATGAACTCTTTGGCAAAGTCTTTGCTGCCTTCCAGTTCTGCTCCGGCCTTTGAGGGTCCTACTATTGTAATATTTTTGAGGGCCTCGTCATTTTTGAAAAAATCATAGACACCGTTTACCAAAGGATCTTCTGAACCCGGGAAAAGTGTATCAATCTCCTGTTCCAGGCAGAATGCTTTGATGGCCTCAAAATCATTAATACCCATAGCTATGTTCTGCCCATACTGTGCCGTGCCGGCATTACCGGGAGCAATGTAGAGGGCTTCACATAAGGGTGATTGTTTCATTTTCCAGGACAGGGCCGACTCTCGTCCACCTGAACCTAATAGTAAAATCTTCATATTTAAATTAAAAATTTGCCCGGCAAAAGTAACCAAAAAATATTTCGCTTTACGATAAATGGCGCTATACCGGTAATATTCAATAAAAAAGCAGCCTACAGGCTGCTTTTTCAATATAATCAGTTTCTAATTATCTTAGAATTCATTTACACCGTTCACGGTGGTGTACTTCATCGTGTACTTAACCCCCGGGTTAATGTACTTGTATACACTGTGGCTCATCAATGCTGCTTCGTGGAAACCGCAAAGGATCAGTTTCAGCTTATTGGTATATGTGTTGATATCGCCAATGGCCCAGATACCGTCTACCCCGGTAGAGTAATCATCAGTATTGACCACAATCGCATTTTTCTCAATATTCAGGCCCCAGTTTTCGATCGGTCCCAGCTTAGGGCTCAGGCCAAATAAAGGGATCAGGTGATCGGTTTCAATGGTCGCTATTTCCTTGGTTTTACTATGTTCCATAGTAACGCTTTGCAAATGGCCATTCCCGGCAACAGAAGTAAGGTTAGTATTCAATACCAGGTTGATCTTTTTCTTTTCTGCCAGTTCCATTACTTTGGATACCGAGTCGGGCGCTCCTCTGAAGCTTTCGCTGCGGTGGATCAGTGTAAGCTCTGATACTACTTCTGAAAGGAAGATGGTCCAGTCCAAAGCGGAATCACCACCACCGGCCAGAACGACACGCTGGTTCCTGAAACGCTCGGGATCAAGGATCATATAGTTGACCCCTTTACCGTTTTCAAATTTTTCCAGGTCTTCCACGGCTGGTTTTCTAGGTTCAAAAACACCTAAACCTCCTGCAATAACCACTGCTTTTGCCTGGATCTTGGTGCCCATATTGGTCGTCAGGACGAAGTCAGCATGACCTCTTCGCTCCAGGTCTTCCACGCGCTCACCCAGGGTAAATGTAGGGTTGAAAGGCTTGGCCTGTTCCATTAAATTATCAACGAGTTCCTGTGCACCTACGGAAGGGAAACCCGGGATATCATAAATCGGCTTTTTAGGGTAAATTTCAGATAACTGACCCCCAACCTGTGGTAAATAATCTATTAAATGGCAACGCATTTTAAGCAATCCGGCTTCAAAGATGGCAAATAAACCAACCGGTCCGGCACCTATGATTGCGATATCTGTTTGAATCATTGTATTTCGAGTAATTTGGCGGCAAAATTAGTTTATTTTTTGCTGAAATACGAGCCACGTAAATAGAGTGTCGTTTTATTTACATAACTTTTACAAAAATTCCTTTTTTTGGTTGTATTATTTCAGTAAATAAAATTAGCTTTGCATACTTCATAAAATCAAGCTTGGAATTCAAAGTATTTTGTTGCGTAATCTAGTCTAAAATGGAACGATTCAGTGATGATGCTTTTGCACGCCGGCTAAACATGCTAGATTTAAAATTAAAATGGGCTTATTTAACTTTTTAACACAGGAAATTGCCATCGATTTGGGTACTGCGAATACCTTAATTATTCATAACGACCAGGTCGTGGTAGACGAGCCATCCATCGTTGCCAAACAGCGTACAACAAACAAAATTGTAGCCGTAGGTAAGAAAGCAATGATGATGCACGAGAAGACGCATGAGGAGTTGAAAACAATCAGGCCCATGAAAGATGGTGTGATTGCAGACTTTGATGCTGCAGAAGGTATGCTGCGTGAGATGATCCGCATGGTGTATCCTAAAAAACCATTGTTCCCGCCAAGCTGGAGAATGGTGATCTGTATCCCATCCAGTATTACAGAAGTAGAAAAACGTGCCGTTCGCGACAGTGCAGAACAAGCAGGCGCTAAGGAAGTATATATGATCCACGAGCCTATGGCAGCTGCCCTGGGTATCGGTATTGATGTAGAAGAACCTACAGGAAATATGATCATCGATATAGGTGGTGGTACTACGGGTATCTCCGTGATCTCACTGGCCGGTATCGTTTGTGATCAAAGTATCCGTATTGCCGGAGATGAATTTACGGCAGATATCCTGGAAGCGATGCGCCGCTACCACAGTTTAAACATTGGTGAGCGTACTGCTGAACAGATCAAGATCCACGTAGGTTCTGCCCTGAAAGACCTGGACAATCCTCCGGATGATATCGCTGTAAACGGACGTGACCTGGTAACGGGTATTCCTAAGCAGATCCAGGTTTCTTACCAGGAAATTGCTGAAGCGCTGGATAAATCTATCTTCAAGATCGAAGAAGCTATTCTTAAAGCACTGGAAAGCACGCCTCCTGAGCTGGCCTCGGATATTTACAAAAGAGGTCTTTACCTGACGGGGGGTGGTGCCTTATTAAGAGGATTAGACAAGCGTATTGCCAATAAGATCAAATTACCGGTTCATGTAGCGGAAGATCCATTACGTGCGGTGGTAAGAGGAACCGGCATGGCGCTTAAAAATATTGACCGTTTTACCTTCTTAATGAAATAATTGAAGCAATCATTTGCTCCGGAATGGCTCTTTATTTTCCTAAAAAGATATAGGGCCATTTTTCTTTCCGAAAAATAATTAAATTCGCTGTATACACTCCAATTTACTAAGTGGCAAAGATTATACAACTCATAAGAAAATATTGGAACATCATATTATTCCTGATGTTGGAGATCTTCTGTATCCGACTGATCATAAGAAGCAATAGCATACAGGGTGTTGACATGCTCAATTCCTCTAATGCGGTAGCCGGTTTTTTCTACGAAAAGCAAAACCAGGTGGCCTCTTATTTCCAGATGGGCAGTGTGAACAAAGCACTGGTGGCAGAAAACACGCGCTTGAAGCAGGAACTGGACGGCTTAAAATATTTCGATACACTCCAGGATGTGACTTCAAATGTTCCCCTGGTGGTCTATGACACGATAAAGGTAAAAACAGACAGTGCTGCACTGGCTGCAGCTACAGACTCTGCTCAGAGCAAGCCAACGATCGTGCAGGACATAAGACCTTTCGGGAAACCACGTATCGTCAAATATGCCTCTTATAAATATATAGCGGCAAAAGTGATCAATAACTCCGTCACCAACGACCGGAACAATTATATCACCATTAATAAAGGTAGCTCGGACGGCATCCAGAAGGATATGGCCGTGGTTACTGCCAATGGTGTGGTGGGCAGAGTAGCACAGGTATCCAAGCACTATGCAGTCATTATTTCTGTATTAAGTTCCAGGCCTATCAGTTCCCAGGTGGCTGGCGGTAATATTGGTGTAAGCAACTGGGGAGGCGATGCGCCTGACTTCGTTACCATGTCGCAGGTAGACGTGCGGGCGGCGGTAAGAAAAGGAGATACCGCTTATACAACGGGCTATTCTTATTTCCCGGAAAACATCCCTGTAGGTATTGTCACCGCAGTAGATACATATAAAGTAAATAACACACTTAATTTAAAGCTTAAGCTTTCCAATAATTTCAGGAATCTGCAGTATGTATATGTAGTGGCTAATCAATTGGGCACAGAAAAACAAATACTGGAAAAAGCAGTCTCTGATAAAGAGAAAGAAGCACAGCAAAATGCTAAAAAACCTTAATCAAGCATAAATATGAGTATATATTTAAGGAACTTTTTGAGGTACCTGTTCCTGGTCGGTATTCAAGTACTGCTCCTGAACAAATTATTCCTTCGCTGGTGGGCCAACCCCAGCGGATTCCCTACGTTTGTGCCCTTTATTTATCCTTTGTTTATCATGTTGCTGCCCATATCCACGCCTATATGGTTTGTGCTGGTATCGGGCTTCGCAGTAGGCCTTACTGTAGATATGTTCATGAACACGATGGGCCTGCATGCTGCGGCATGCGTATTTATGGCTTTTTGCCGGATCGCTGTATTGAAAACCATCCTTCCCAGGAAGATCTATGAATACAGGAATCTTTCCCCATCTGTAAAGTCTATGAGCTGGGTGCCTTTCCTGACCTATGCTGCGGTGCTTTTATTATTGCACCACATTGCCTATTTCCTTTTAGAAATATGGAGTCTTAAAGCACCCATGTATTTCATCCTTAAATTATTCTCCTCCCTGGTTACCAGCTTAATATTCGTTATCTTGTATGCACTGCTGTTTTCAAGGTCTATTGATACACAGTACAACAATCTTGATTTAAAATAACCTTTAATAGATCAGGTCTTCTAAAGCAGCGCGCAGTTCGCTGAGCGCATGTGTGTCTGCTACTTTCCGGGCAACTTCGATCCCGGCCTCGTATACTTCGATGGCCTCCTTATTTTTCTGGAGCGCTTCTAACAGTTTTCCTAAGTGGTAATAGGTGCCCACATAATCGGGATTATGTATTTTATTGTTTTCAAAACTTGCCAGGGCCGCTTCCTGGTTACCTGCCTTTACCCATTCCAGTGCCAGTGCGTGGGTCAAAAAAGGTTCATTGGGACTTTGTTCCAGGAATTGTTTTAATTTTTCTATTCTATCCATGATGGCACAAAATAAATCAAAAATCTAAAACTGTATTTGTTCAAATTAAATTATATTTTTGTCCATCTCTATCGTTTTATATCAAAAACAACATCAGTTTTATGCAAACTAACAGTTGGTTCAAAAACCTTTTGCCAAATTTAATTGCTATTGTAGCTTTTGTGATCATCAGTGCCTTATTTAGTGCTCCGGCAGTAAAAGGAGACCGGATTGCGCCGCATGACAGTATCAGTTGGCTATACATGAGTAAAGAAGCCAGGGATTATTATGACAAAACAGGGCAAAATCCGGGCTGGATCAATAATATGTTCAGCGGTATGCCCGCTTCTGTAGTATATGAAGTGACTCCTACTACCTGGTATGCCCAGCTTTCCCGCTTCATCCAGTTTCAGCCGGACGATTATATGGTGAATCCCATAGGTTACCTTTTCCTGACCATGCTGGGTTGTTTTGTATTGCTGAAAGCCATGCGTATCAATACGCTTATATCTTCCATCGGTGCCATAGCTTATGCCCTCACGGCCTATACGTCGATCCTGATCGCTGCCGGCCATATCAATAAGGTACTCAACCTCGCTTATCTTCCCGGGCTGATTGGCGGTATTATATTTATATACAGGGGAAAATACCTTTCGGGGATATTAAGTTTTGCGCTGTTTCTCTGTTTTTACCTCGCAGCCTGGCATCTCCAAATCATCTATTATAGTATATTCCTGATCCTTGCCATTTGTGTTTATTTCCTGGTCATTGCTATCAAAGAGCATAAACTGGCCGGTTTCATTAAATCATCCGCGATTATACTAGGCATTGCTATTGCAGCTACACTGACCATGTATAGCGCTCTTTCCGGAACATCTGATTATGCCAAATATTCCATGAGGGGCGGAAAAAGTGAACTGACCATCAATAAAGACAATCACCTGCAACAAACAGACGGAGGTTTGTCTAAAGAATATGCATTTTCCTGGAGTAATGGTATCGGAGAAACCTTCTGTGCCTTCATACCTAACCTGTATGGCGGTGCTTCCGGTTCCAATATAGGTGAGGATTCTCATTATGGAGAAGCGCTCAGCCAAATCGGGGTTCCGCCTCAGCAGATCGCTGGAATGACCACTAATGCCCCTACTTATTTCGGCGACCAGCCCTTCTTATCCGGCCCTATGTATTTCGGTGCGATAGTCTGTTTCCTGGCCATTCTGGCACTGTTTATCGTCAAAAGTCCTTTTAAATGGGTATTACTTGGAACAGGCATTTTCTTCGCAATGATTTCCTGGGGTAAGAACTTCTCGGCCTTAAACTACTTGTTATTTGACCACTTCCCGCTATTTAATAAGTTCCGTTCGCCTAATATGGCCTTGTCTATTTCCACCATGACTACGGTGATGCTGGCATTCTGGGGCTTATATGACATTACCACGAGCAAACCGGATAAAGCAATACTCTATAAAAGATTCAAGCAGGCAAGCATTACTACACTTGCTATTGTTGTTGCCCTGATTGCCTACAGCCAGTTTATGATGAGCTATAAGAGTGCTTCTGATGATCAGTTAGCACAAAGCTTTGGCCAGCATGCCGGCACTTTATTGAAAGCCCTGAAAGAAGACAGAGCTGCTATGGCAATGAAAGATGGTTTAAGAAGCCTGGCATTTATCGCCATAGCGATTGCTGCACTCTGGGCCCTGCTTAAAGAACGCATTGCTGCACAGGTTGCCGTGATCATTATAGGTCTTGCCTGTACCATTGACTTATGGTCTGTAGCGAAAAGATACCTGAGCGATGATGTCTATAAAGATGCTTACGCGATCGAGCAGGAATTCTTCACACCAAGACCGGCAGAAGCACAGATCATGAAAGATCCGGACCCAGACTTTAAAGTTCTTGACCTGTCCATTAATTATACTAATGATGCCAAAACTTCTTATTTTGTAAAAACCCTGGGTGGATACCACCCGGCTAAACTGCAATCTTACCAGGATTTATTAGAAACACAGATCGGCAAGCTGAACGGTGCGGTATTGAATATGTTGAACACCAAATACATTATCACTCCGGGCGAAAAAGGCGGTGCATCTGTGATTCCAAACCCTGCGGCACTGGGTAATGCATGGTTTGTATCAAAAGTTAAATACACCAAAACTGCCGATGAAACGATCCTGGCTATGAATGCCCCGGCGATCAATGATCCTAAACAGGACTCTGCAGGTGTAGCATTTAATCCGAAAGCGGAGGCCATAGTAAGGGATAGTTACCAAAAGGCGATAGGCGGTGATCATTTCCAGACCGATTCGGCCGCTGGCATTAAACTGACCAATTATGCTTTACCGCATATGGTATATGAGTCCAACAATAGCCACGATGGTCTTGCTGTTTTCTCAGAGATCTATTACCCGGAAAACTGGACGGCTTATGTAGATGGTAAAGCCACCGAGATCTTCCCGGTGAACTATGTGTTAAGAGGTATAAAAGTACCTGCAGGGAAGCATAAGATCGAATTCAAGTATGTAGACCAGCGATTCCAGAAAGCAGAATCCGTTAACCTGATCGGAAGTATTTTAGTCACCCTCATACTGATCGGATCAACTGTTTTCTTGGTGATCAGGAAGAAAAAGCAAGCAGAACAACCGGCAGAAGAAAATGGCCTGAGTTTATAAATAACCAATAAGTAAAAAGAATGCGGTCCGTCAGTAGACGGGCCGCATTCTTTTTTATAGATCAAAATATTATTTCTTCTGTGTGCGGGCAGTACCCGGAGTTATCCCGTAATATTTTTTAAAGGCGGTTGAAAAGTGCTGCGGGGTTTTAAACCCGATGTCCATAGAGATGTCTGCCACGGAGGCATCACTCTCGGTGAGCATTTTCATGGCTTTCTTCATCTTAAGCTCGTTCCAGTAATTATGAACGCTGGTGTCCAGCAGCGCCCGGAAGCCTTTCTTCAGGGTACACTCATTGGTACCTACCTGGTGGGCCAGGTCGATCAAAGAACAGGGCTTCCCGATATTGGCCTCTATAATTGCTTTAGCCTGGTATATTTTACCGGCATGGTATTTTTGAATCAGTTCGGTATCCTGGTGGGGCTTACGCATGAAGCTCTCTATCTGCAGCAGTAAGAGCTCTTTTACTTTACTTTCCAGGAAGAGGTGCTGCAAGCCTCCGGTGCGGTCAGAGTCCAGTATGCTATCAATGATAGATTGCATGGCCGCAGTAATGGTATTATTTTCAGAAGGCAGGAAGGTACTCTCCTTTTTGTGTATGCCTTCTACAAGCTTAATAAAACTTTCGTTATTGGGTAAATAGGACAGCAAAAATTTAGGTTGAAAACTTACCTCCAGGAAGCCCTGGTTCTCGCAGCCATTGATCTTGACCTGGCCTTTATTTGCGCTGGTATAAAATAAGGCATGACTATTGCATTGCATTTCCAGCACATCGGAAAAGTCGCTGAGCTTTAAGGCCCTTGAACCACAAAACTGGAACACCATCTTCACAGAAGGCTCAGCGCAGTCAAAGTTGAGCAGTTTGTCACTTTCCTGCTGCACATTACCGAAACAAAGCCAGAAATCCTTGAAGAAGTACTCCTTAATGGAGTTCCCCTTTTTACTCACACCGACATTGTATACCTGTGCAATACACGTATTACAATCTATATGAGTTGTTATTTTATCCTCTTGTTTCAACACCAAAGCACACATTTAATCATCAAATATGCAGACAAAGATACGTAAAAGTAGAAATATGCCTACAAGACCCAATATTTTACAATTTGATGTCATACACACAGGCAACGAAGTACTTATATCCGCCATTAGTCTAATATATTAATAATGTTTAGTATTTACGGCCGCGTTCGGTGTAGATTTTACTAAATTTGTGGAAATTTTAATCAAAAGCAATATTTATTATGTTGACAAAAATGTTCAAAATTGCTTTGTTGGCTGCCGGCCTAACGGGGACCATCCCTTTTAGCAGCACCCTGCATGCACAAAACCTGTCCGAAAAGCTCGGCCAGGACTCCAAAGTGAAAACAGGTACTTTACCTAACGGACTGAAATACTACATCCGTAACAATGGTAAGCCGGAAAACAAAGTAGAACTGCGTATCGTGATCAACACAGGTTCTATTATGGAAGACAAAGACCAATTGGGGCTGGCTCACTTTACAGAGCATATGCTCTTCAACGGTACCAAAAGCTTCCCTAAAAATGAATTGGTAAGCCGCCTGCAGTCTATGGGGGTGCAATTCGGAGCAGATTTGAATGCATATACGAGCTTTGATGAAACCGTTTATATGCTTCCTATCCCTACAGACAATCCTCAAAATATTGAAACCGGCTTCCAGATCCTGGAAGAGTGGGCACAGGGCGCATTAATGACCGATAAAGACATTAATGAAGAGCGTAAAGTAATCCTGGAAGAATCCCGCCTGGGTAAAGGTGCACAGGACAGAATGGCTAAAAAATTCTTACCTAAATTACTGGCCGGTACAAGATATGGTGAACGCCTGCCGATCGGTAAAGAAGACTTACTTAAAACATTCAAACCTGATGTTTTAAGAAGATTCTACAAAGAATGGTACCGTCCTAACTTAATGGCTGTTGTCGTGGTAGGTGATATCGCTACAGACAAGGCAGAAGAGATGATCAAAAAACACTTCTCCGGCCTGAAAAACCCTGTAAACGGCAGACCTCGTACTGTGTATGAAGGAAAAGGATATGCTAAGCCAGAAGCCATGTTCCTGACCGATGCAGAGCAGACCAGCACTGTATTTATGTTGAACTTCTCTGCGAAGAAAGCCAGCCCTGATGTGACGGTAGGTGACTACAAAAACACCTTGACTGAGCAATTGGCCTTCAGCGTACTGAACCAACGTTTACAAGACCTGACAGAATCCGGCACACCTCCGTTTACCTATGCAGGTGTAGACAATTCTACTTATTTCAGAGGCTACAATGGTTTTGGCGTTATGCTGGTACCGAGCACTGACCTGGCAACAGGTATCAATGCTGCTGTAGGACAGGTATTAAGTGTACAGGCTTACGGCTTCGGTGCCAATGAACTGGAACTAGTAAAGAAAAATATGCTCAGCGGTATGGAGAAAACCTACAATGAGCGTAATACTACCAACTCCAGCAATTTCTTAGGTGAATACCAACGCAACTTCTTAGAGCAGGAAGCTATTCCAGGTCTCGAAAAAGAGTATGAGTTATACAAAACTTTACTGCCACAGATCACTGCTGCTGAAGTTACAGAAGCCTTCAAAAAATTATTCTCTACTGCTGACCGCGATAAGTTCTTTGCCCTGGTGATGAGCCCGGCTAAAAACGAAGATAAGATCAAAACAGACGCTGCATTATTAGCTGCTGTAAACCACGCGTTAAAGCAAACGCCTGAGAAAAAAGAAGATGTTGCTTTTTCTGAAAGCCTGTTAGATAAAATGCCTGTCAAAGGAAGCATTACAAAAACAGAAAAGAATGACAAATTAGGCTCTACTACTTATACTTTAAGTAATGGTGTAAAAGTTACGGTAAAACCTACTACTTTCAAAAGTGATGAGATCATCTTCACTGGTGTTAAATTAGGTGGTAGCAGCAATTACGGACCTGCAGACAAAGTAAACGTAGGATTAATGTCCCAGGTGATCGAATCTATGGGTTATGGTAAATATACGCCTACAGAGTTAAGCAAAGCATTGGCCGGAAGCAATATCTCCCTGGTACCTGCTATGTCAGAAACAGAATCTATCCTTTCCGGTAACTCTGATGTAAAAAGTTTTGAGAAATTATTACAATTGAACTATTTACAATTAACCGAGCCACGTAAAGATGAAGAATTGCTGAAAGGTTTTGTTGGTAAAATGAGCACCCAGCTGAAGTTTGTAAAAGCCAATCCACAGATTGCTTTTGTAGATACCATGATCAAGGTGGCTTACAATAACGACCCTAAAGCTCCTATGGTCTTCCCTAGCGATGCAGACCTGAAAAGCATCTCTGCAGACAGGGCTATCGAGATCTATAAAAATGAATTCTCCAATGCTGATGGTTTCCACTTCTTCATTGTAGGAAATGTAGACGAAGCTACTTTAGCTCCATTATTGGAAACTTATGTAGCCTCTTTACCGGCAAAAGGCACTAAGCCATCTTTTAAAGATAATGGCTTAAGAATGAAAGCAGGCAACAATAAATTTGTTTTTGCAAAAGGTAAAGAGCCTAAGAGTTTAACCGTTGCACAATACTTCGGTGAAATGCCGTTTACAGAAGATATGTCCCTGAAAGCTACGTTGATTGGTGACATCTTAACCCTGCGTGTGATCGAAAAAATCAGAGAAGAAATGGGCGCTATCTACAGTGGTGGCTTCCAGGGAGGCTTTACCAGGGATCCTTATGCGCACTATGAGTTCTCTACTCAATTGCCTTCAGGTCCGGATCGCGTAAATGATATCCTGAAAGCACTGGACCAGGAGATCGCTAACCTGAAAACGAAAGGTCCTGAGACAAAAGACCTGGACAAGGCTAAGATCGCTATCGTTGAAAAAAGAAAAGAGCAGATCAAAACCAACAAATACTGGGCAGCTAAACTGCAACAGCTTGAATTTGCGAACTACAGCACAGAACGCTTCTTAAACTTCGAAAACGAGTTGAACAAAATCTCCGTTAACGATATTAAAGATGCAGCAACTAAATTTTTCAATGGTAAAAACAGCTTTATTGCTATCTTAAATCCTGAGAAATAGTTATTAGTTTAAAAAACTAACACAAGTAAAAATGCCCGGCAAAGCCGGGCATTTTTACTTTAAATTAAGTTCCGAGATGTCACCTGAAGGTGGAAAGAGTGGTGAATAATGAATAGTGAAAAGTGATGAGTGAAAAGTGATAGGTGGTGAGTGATGAGTGATGAGTGATGAGTGATAAATGATGAGAAGTGAATTAATGCTATAATTAATAATTACCATTAACAATTAACCATTAAGAATTAAAACCTTTACGTCATCTGCTTAATTGAAATATTTATCGGCGAGATAAATAAACGCAGCCATAGAAGCAGCCCCTAAATGGAGTTCCCGTTTATTGACGGCTTCAAATACATCTTTTTCGCAATGATGCACATCAAAATATCTTTGCGTGTCGGGCATAAGTCCGGCCAGGGGTGTTTTCAGTTTTTTCCTTAAAGGATCAATGTCTACACCACCGCCTTCACGGGCAAAATCATAAAGCCCTAAAGGGAGTAATACTTCTTTCCAGGATTTCACGATTTGTACTTCTGATGCACTCATTTCCAGGCTGAAGCCCCGGGGACTAAATCCTCCGGCATCGCTTTCCACGGCTAAGACATGAACTTCCTGTTTAGATAAAGCACTGTCTGCATAAGCCCTGCCGCCTTTTGCACCGTTTTCTTCATTCGCAAACAATACTGCCCTGATGGTGTTTTTAGGTTTAATATTTAACTGTTTGAAACAACGGATCACCTCTATAGACTGTACACAGCCCGCGCCATCATCATGTGCCCCTTCTCCCACATCCCAGGAGTCATAGTGACCACCTACCGTAATGTAATGGCCGGAAGTGCCTTTTAATTCTGCCACTATATTGTAAGACAGCACATCCTCCTGCATCCCGCAACTGGAATTGAGAACTGCCCTAACTGCGTTCTGCTTTACCCATTTACAGATGGAGTCTGCGGCAGCATTGCCAATAGCAATGGCCGGTATTTTATATGGTGCATCCCCATAGGACATGACACCAGTATGCGGCAGATCGTAAGTACCTACCCCGGTAGATAAGGAACGGATGACAAAAGCCACAGCACCTTTCCGGGAAGCAATTGCAGGCCCGTTATAGCGGTTGCCCCCTACTTCGGAGTAGCCGTCAAATGTGCAGGGGAAGTGTGCCGGGAAAGGATAATTAAGAAAAGCGATCTTGCCTTTCAGCATCGCTTCCGGAGCATTTTTCAAAGCCTCCATCGTCTCGAAGCAAACGATCTCTGCTTCCATGTTTTTACCTTTAGTACCCTCTGAGTTGCCCAGGGAGAGCATAGGAATAGTGATCAGCTCCTTACCTTTTCTTATTTTTAAAGACTCTTTACCTCTTGTCCATTTGGGCACCATCACGGGCTGCAGCCATACCGTATCTGCACCGGCCTCCTTGAATGCCTGTATCGCCCAGGTCCTCGTCCGTGCTTCTGCCCCGGTACCGCTTAAGCGATGCCCGATCTTTTTACACAGGTATTCCAGGTTTTGATAAGCAGTGCCGTGCAATAATACTTCATTGGTAATATGGGCGACTTGCTGGCTATCCGTTACATTTTGCGCAGTAGCTGTGGTAGCCAATAATCCTGAAGCCAGGAAAAAAGCAGCGTATTTTAAGCATTTCATATTTATTAGCTCTTTTGGATCACAAATGTACCGCAATCGCCGTATTTTAGAAAGCCTATCTTTGTCGCTCTTAATGAAGTAATATGACCGCAGAAAGTACACCGCTCATCATTGACAAGATCGTCCGGGAAACAGACAGGGCTAAAACTATTTTTGTAAAGCATAAAGATGGCAGCCCGGTAGCGTACAAACCCGGGCAGTTTATGCACTTCGGGTTCCGGCAACTGAATGCAATCGCTTACCGCTCTTATTCCCTCTCTACCATTCCAGAAGAAGGCGCAGCCTTCACCGTAAAGGAGATGGAGAACGGGGACGTATCGCGTTCTCTGCAACAATATAAAGAAGGCGATACATTAAACCTGATCAATGTAGGCGGCAAGTTTGTCCTGCCCCAAAACATGGAAGCCATACAACAGGTATTTTTATTTGCGGCAGGCAGTGGCATCACCCCTGTTTTTGCCATTCTTAAACAGATCCTGAAACATCATCCCGGTATCTCTGTGTACCTGGCTTACAGCAACAGTACTCCGGCAGCCACTATATTTTATGAGGCCATAAAAGCCCTGGCAGAAGACTACCCGGAGCGCTTGCAGGTCAATTTCATTTTCAGTAGCAATAAGAATCTCTTAAAAGCTCGTCTGAGCGGCTTCTGGTTACAGGAAATCGTACAGGAGCACCGGAAGGCAGCCTGGGAAAACATATTGGCTTATACATGTGGACCGGTAGAGTATATGGATAATATCAAGATCACTTTATTTACCTGCGGCATCCGTTCGGAGCATTTCTACATGGAGTATTTCGAAACCATTTCAGATGGACTATTGCTGCCACCGCCAGACCAGGAACTGCACCGGGTCACCATCAAACTTTTGGGACAGGAACACCATTTGGAAGTACAATACCCCGATACGATCCTTTCAGCAGGGGTAAATGCAGGCTTAAAACTCCCTTATAGCTGTCGCTCCGGCCAATGCGGCTCCTGCACGGCCAGGCTCGTCTCAGGCGAAGTATGGCTTCAATACAATGAGGTATTGACACCGGACGACCTGCGCAATGGGCTTACGCTTACCTGCATGGGTTGCCCGGTCAACGGAGACGTTACCTTACAATACGACTAGGCCGGGTGGATCAGGAAAATGGCAGGCCTTTTGTGTATATCCGGCTTAGCGCTATTCCATTCTGCCAGCGTCTTGGTCAGCAGCATCTGCTCCGGGGCGGTGATGTCTACCGCAATACATAATTTGGTTTTATGTGGCTGCAGATGCTTGATCAGGTCTTCTATCAAAGCATTGTTTCTATACGGTGTTTCTATAAAGATCTGGGTCTCGTTGTGTTGATGTGCGATGCGCTCCAGGTCTTTGATGGCTTTGCTCCTTTGCGGATCTTTCACCGGCAGGTAGCCGATAAACCGGAAACTCTGCCCGTTGAATCCAGATCCCATTAAAGAAAGGAAAATCGAACTGGGCCCTACAAAAGGAACGACTTTAGCCGACACCGATTGTGCTGCGGCCACCAGGTCACTTCCGGGATCTGCAATACCGGGACAGCCTGCCTCACTCATCACCCCGATCTCATGACCGGCTTTAAGCCATTCTTTCAATTGTTTGATATCAGCCTCATTTTGTTTATTGACTTCAGAAAAGCTGATACTGTCAATATCCACACTGGCATCAAATGCTTTCAAAAACCTACGCGCGGTGCGTATATTTTCCACGAAATAGTATTTAAGAGAACAGGCTTTTTGCTGCACCTCCTGGGGAATGGTATTCAACTGATCTGCCGCTAAGGGTACGGGAATAAGGTATAAAGTGCCGGGATTCATATGCAATTTTTCAAAACCAAAGATACAGCAATAGTTGAATTCCTGTTAAGACCGGTATATTAGCTATAGAATTATAATAGCTTTGCAGGGTTTATGCGCATTCCTCATCTCAAATATTTTTGGCTCCTGTTGTGCCTTGTGGTTACGGCCTGTCACTCGCCCGTACCGGAGGTTAAAGCTATGGACGATCATCAAAAAGAGTTGCAGGAAATTTCTGAACAGATACAGGATGGCGACCTGGTACTGCGCCTGGGGAATGATATCACCAGCAATATACTTGCCCAGTTAAATTTAAAGGATAAGCGTTTTTCCCATATCGGTATCTGCTTTGTGGAGAATGGCACAAAGCTGGTCTACCATAGTGTAGGCTCAGAATATGGCACTCATAATCTTTTAAGAAAGGACAGCCTGCAAAATTTCCTGGACCTGAGTAATAATTTATCGATCGGCTATTGCAGAACAGGCTTAAACATGGTTCATTTAAAGCATATCCATGATACGCTAGCACAATGGTACCTGCAACAAATCCCCTTTGATATGGACTTCGACTGGCAGAGTGATGATAAAATGTATTGCTCTGAGCTGGTGGCCAAAGCGATCATGCGCGGGACCGACAGTGTAGTGATTCCCATAACCGATACCCTGGGGCGGCAATACTTTTCTATAGACAATATACTTGGTACTTTTCCCACAGATAGCACAGGCTACTATACCCGTTCCCTCAGGAAGCAATAGTTTGTCCACAATTTTATTACATTTGCAAGGTAAAAATGCCTTTTACTGCATTAAGCAATTGAAACATGAAAAAATTATCCAGTATTATATTATTGTTTGCCGCGATGTTCTTTAGCTCCTGTGCAAAAGACAGCGCTGAATCTGTTGCAGAGCGCTTTGCTGTTGCCTACCATAACATGGACTTTGGCACGGCTAAATCATTAGCCACAGAAAACAGTGCCAAGCAGCTGGACTTATTTGCCCAGATGGCAGAAAGCATACCCTCAGAAGCTAAAGAAGATGCCCGGAAAGTAATTGTCACTATGGGTAAAGGACAGGAGAATGGCGACAAAGCAAGTTATTTTTACACCCCTTCAGACAACCCGGTGCCTCAGAAGATCAACCTGGTTAAAGTCAAAGGGGAGTGGAAAGTAGAGTGGAATAAAGACAAAGAAATAGAAGATGCCAAAAAGGCGCTGAATGCCCCGGCAGCACAACCTGCTCAGCCGGCCCAGGCAGATCAGCCTGGTGTTGAAGTAAAGATCGGGGACGGTACAACGGAATAATAATTATCCGGTCCGGCTATTTTATTGCATTATCTAGTTTTATCTTAAGCTTTACTCCTTTAATCAATGGCATCATTAGGAATTTTTGACTCAGGCTATGGCGGGCTTACTGTATTCAAGGCGATCCGCGAGCTGATGCCGGAATATGATTATCTCTATCTCGGGGATAATGCCCGGGCACCTTATGGTAATTTAAGCTTTGAAACGGTTTACGAATATACCCTTGAATGTGTCACCTGGCTATTTGAACAAGGTTGCGACCTGGTGATCCTGGCCTGTAATACCGCATCGGCCAAGGCGCTTAGAAATATCCAGCAAAAAGTTTTACCAGAGCGCTTTCCGGGAAAAAAGCTCTTAGGGGTCATCAGGCCCACAGCAGAGATCATCGGCAACTTCACGCAACAGAAACATATAGGCATTTTAGGTACTGCCGGTACGATACAGTCGGGCTCTTACCTGATCGAAATTGATCGTTTTTACCCGGAACTGAAAGTGGTGCAACATGCCTGTCCGCTCTGGGTACCCCTCATCGAAGCCAACAATTATGCTTCTGAAGAGGCCCTGGCCATCATTAAATCAGACATTGAAGCCATCCTGGAAGAAGACGAAAAGATCGATTTATTATTGCTGGCCTGTACCCATTATCCATTAATTAAAGACCAGATACAACAATTTTTGCCGGAACACGTTAATATCATCAGCCAGGACGTATTGGTGGCAGAAAGCCTGAAAGATTACCTGCAAAGACATCCCGAGGTAGAAAGCAAATTGAAGAAAACGGAGGACAAACAGTTCTTTACCACAGGAGATCCCGCTGATTTTGAAGCACATACGTTCATGTTCTTCGGAAAAAATATTGAGGCACAGCAGGTTAAACTTGTAAATAAATAGTGAAAGTTTAATTGATTAGCTTGTTATCCATTAAACTTAAACTAATTTCGGGCATCAAAGCTATGTTTTGAACCAAAATAATTGATGAAAATGAAAAAAATAATTCTCGGAGCAATTTTTATTTTATGCTCAGGTGTAGCAGCAATGGCGCAGAAATACTGTGTTATTGATTCTAAATATATCCTTGACAAAGTTCCTGAATATGCTACGGCTCAGAAACAGCTGGACAACCTTTCTGATGGCTGGCAAAAAGAAGTAGATGCTAAGATGCAAGCTGTAGACCAGATGTACAAAAGTTACCAGGCAGAGCGCGCTATGCTGAATGAATCTATGCGTGCAAAGCGTGAGGCGGAAATTGTTGCCAAAGAGAAAGAAGCAAAAGATCTTCAGAAGAAATATTTCGGATATGAAGGTGATTTGTTCAAAAAACGCCAGACCATGATCAAGCCGATCCAGGACAGGGTCTTTAATACCGTGCAGCAATTTGCTACCAGCCGTGGCTTTGACATGGTTTATGACAAATCCGGTGGGATCACTATTTTCTATGCAGATCCTAAGCTGGATAAAAGTGAAGAGGTCCTTAAACTGGTAAACAAAAAATAAGCATATATTTGCAAACCTTTAAACTAATATTTCAATTATAAAACATGAAGAAATTCATCTTAATGGCGGCCGTAGGCTTATTTGTGTCGCTGGGTGTGAACGCACAAAAAATGGGTTACCTGAATTCAACACAATTATTAATGTCTCTGCCGGCTTATGAAAAAGCAGGTAAGGATTTGCAAGCTTATGCTAAAACATTTGAAGATGCTTTTGGTACCATGCAAAAAGATTACCAGACTAAAGTAACTGCCTATCAAAAGGATTTCAGTACGATGAGTGATGCCATCAAAGATGCCAAAGGTTCTGAGATTCAGGCGCTGGAAAAAAGAATGATGGAATACCAGGAAAATTCTAACAAGAAGATCGGTGAGAAAGAAGAGCAATTAATGGCCCCTATTACTGCAAGTATCGAAAAGGCGATTAATGACTACGCCAAAGAAAACAATTTTGACTATGTATATAAAGCAGAGGCTTTGTTGTATGCTAAAGATGCAGATAACATTACCAAAGCATTAATTACAAAAATGGGTGGAAAATTAAATGCTACTCCTGCTGCAACGACTCCGGCTAAACCGGCTGCCGGTGCAACACCAGGAAGATAGTATTTATCCTCTCTGCAACTAATAAGCGCGTTTTGACCTGGGTCAAAACGCGCTTATTCATTATAATAGAATTATGGATTAAACTAAACCTATAAGGTTTCAAAAACCTTATAGGTTTTCATTGCAGCCCTACTTCGCCTCAAAGGACTTGATATGCCGCTCCGATTTCTCCGGGTAAATATCTTTTATACTCACCAGTATGCAGGTCTCTTCCACATCACCGAAGTCCGGGTTATTGGCCGTATCAAAAGTCCTCATCGTACTGCTCAGGCCCATATAGCTATTGATCAGTGGCGGCACTGCTTCGCCCCTTGATCTTACATAATTACTCAAAGTATTATAAGCAGCTTTATAGTCCATATGTTCGATTTCCCGTAAAAATCCAGCCACTTCTGTCTTTACAGATTCCAGCAGCTCAGGTTTTGAGCTTAATAAGCCATCTTTATCCGGGAAACGGCTACGCATAAAGGCCAGGATATGGTCTCTTGCTACCAGGTCAAAGGACTTGTACATGGTCACTTTCCCGAAAAAATATTCAATATCCGGGTTCAGCACCACCAGTGCACCAAGGCCATCCCATAAATTATCCAGGCTGAACAGCGCTTTCTTGCCGCCCTCTTTACCCTGGTATTTAGGTTGCACAAAACTTCTGCCCAACTCGATCGTGGTGGGGAGATAATCTTTTACAAACTGTTCTGAAAAGTCAAAATAGTGCGTGGTCGACAAATGAATATTCCCTTCCGCATCTATGGCATCTTTACATTTAATATAGCGGTACCCGCCAATGATCTCTTTTGCATCCGGGTCCCACACGATCAGTTGCTGATAGGCATGATCGCCGCGGTCATAGTCATCCAGGTCGCAGGCCAGGCCGGTACCGCCGCCGCTATCCCTGAATGCCAGCTCCCTCAGGCGGCCGATCTCCAGCAGGGTATTGGGCGATGTTTGCCCATTGACCACATAGAGTTCATTACCGCCTTTATTGGTATATCTCAAAAAAGTCTTTTCGTTCAGCTCTTGTTCCAGTAATCCTCTTGATATCGGTGCTATAATATCTTCCATCTATGTCTTGGGTTAAAAATTTTCTTTTTTCTGAAATGTAAATGTAAAAATTAGAACGCTAAATCTGCAACAATAATTCATGTTATGTTCCCGGTGTATTCCTATACTTTTTTACTTCTCTTTAAGGGTGCTTTCTGGGTAAAGAGCAGTAAAATGAATCCTACAATAAAATAACTGGTGAGGCCAATGATCGCATTGCGCATATCTCCCGTGATTTGCTCTATAAATGCAAAGCTGAACATACCCAGTACAATAGACATCTTCTCCATCACATCATAAAAGCTGAAGTAAGAAGTATTATCGCGGCTGTCCTCGGGTATTAATTTTGAAAACGTAGATCTGCTCAAAGATTGTATACCGCCCATCACAAAACCCACTAAAACGGCTATACCATAGAACTCATAATTGGTACGGGTAAAGTAAGCCAGTACACAAACACACACCCAGATGAATATATTGATCATGAGCACCTTAAAATTGCCCATTTTAGCCGATAGCTTTGCCATAAGCATGGCCCCCAAAATAGCGACCAGTTGAATCATGAGGATGGCAGGGATCAGGTCCTGGGCTTCCATATCCACCCATTTCCCCTCCACCTGTTTCTTCACCACTTTACTACCAAATACAGCCGCAGCCAGCATCACCGTCTGCACGCCCATGCTATAGAAGAAAAATGCACCCAGGTACACTTTTAGCCGGGGCATCGTTTGCACCTGTTTCCAAACTTTCTTTAAGGCAGAAAAACTACCTCTGACCGCATTCTTACCCTTTGCGGTTATTTTTATCGCAACAGGTTTTGAAGGCAATACTTTAAAAGGTATTAATGCCCAGGCCAGCCACCAGATGCCCACGATCAAAAAGGATACTCTTGGTCCCCAGCTCTCTTCCTGGCCAAACCAGGCATCATGCTGGAACACAAATACCAGGCAGATCAGCTGGCACAAGACACAACCGATATAGCCATAGGCAAAGCCTTTTGCACTTAAAGCATCCTGTTCGCTTTTAACCGCGATCTCTGGCAGATAGGCATTATAAAAAACCAGGCTTCCGCAATAGCCAATGGCCGCGACCACAGAAAGGAGGATGCCTAATTCAACTTTACCGGTTTTGAAAAAATACAGGCCCATACAGGCAATAGCACCCGTAGTGGTGAAAAACTGCATATATTTTTTCTTATTCCCTTTCGAGTCTGCCATAGAAGACAAGATCGGGGACAGGATGGCTATGATGAAATAGGCAAAAGCCAGCGCATAATTGAGCAAGGCAGTATTGATCACTTCCCATCCGAAAAAATTCACCTTATCCTCATTAGAAGGATTCCTGGTGACTGCTACATAATAAATGGGAAATATGGTAGAAGTAATCACGAGGTTATAGGCCGAATTGGCCCAATCGTACATGGCCCAGGCCCTATGTAACTTCTTTTTTTCCTTTAAGGGAATTGCTTCAACTCCTTCCATTGAATAATATTTATAGAGATACTGCTGTTTGATAATTTCCTTTCCGGCTTACTGCATATAAACCCAGGAAGGTAATTAAACCATTTAAAATAATCAATTCCACCCCGAATTGGTACACGGTATAAGTAGAGATAAGATGGTTGATCAGGTAAGTCAATACAGGAGCAAGCAGGGTCACTGCCAGGATGCTGTATCGCTGCGCAATAGCTCTTTTGGTGAAGATACCGAAGGCAAACAAACCTAATAAAGGTCCGTATGTGTATCCGGCAACTTCCATAATGAGGTAAACAATGCCTTTATTGTTGATGGCTTTAAAGATCATGATCAGTATAAAGAATAAGACAGTGAAGGTGAGGTGTACCCCCATTCTTATCTTCTTTTTACGCTTTTCTTCTTGTGCCTGGTCCTTTTCGGGTATTAATGCTGTCCCGTCCTTATGATGAGCCTGGGTTTTGAAATTTAAAATATCCACGCAGAAAGAACTGGTCACCGCGGTCAAAGCGCCATCTGCAGAAGGGAATAAAGCAGAGATCAGTCCAATGACAAAGATGATGGTAATAATACCGGGAAAATGTCCTTGTAAAGAAAGCGCCGGGAACAGGTCATCGCCCATCACATTAGGACCGCCTTCTGCCAGCACAAAGCCGGGATCGGTATAGAAGCCGCCCTCTTTCTGCGCATAGAGATAGAGCAAGCCGCCCAGGAAGAGAAAGGCCAGGTTGACCACCAATAACGTGAAAGAGAAAGTGATCATATTCTTTTTCGCATTCTTCACATTGTTTACAGAAATGTTTTTCTGCATCATTTCCTGGTCCAGGCCCGTCATGGCAATGGTAATGAACATACCCCCGAGGATAGTTTTCAGGAAAAAAGTTTTGGAATTAGGGTTCAGGTTCAATACCCGCGTATAGTCGCGGTCTGCCAGCTGGCTGAAGGCCTGCCCCATGCTCAGGTCCATTTTCGACAAGATAAAACCGATACAGGCCACTAAGCTCAAGATCATAAAAGAGGTTTGCAGGGTATCTGTAATCACGATCGTTTTTACCCCCCCTTCAAAAGTGTAGAGGAGCACCATCAATAACAATACCGCCGCGGTCACCCAGAACGGTACGCCCATTTGCTCCAGCAAAAAGATCTGCAATACGTTCACGACGAGGTACAGCCTTGCCGTTGCCCCTATGCCACGTGAAATGATAAAAAATATAGAACCTATTTTATGCGCCTCCGTATTAAAGCGCTTGCCGAGGTAGGTGTAAATAGAAGTAAGGTTCATCCGGTAATAAAGCGGCAAAAGGATACCGGCCACTACAAAGTAGCCGATGAAGAAGCCCACAACCAGCATATAATACTCAAAAGCACCGTAAGGATAAGCCCCTGTGGTCATCTTACCTACAGTACCCGGTACAGAGATAAAAGTAACACCACTCAGGCTGGTACCGATCATCCCGAAGGCAACCAGCATCCAGTTGGAACTCCTGTTACCGATAAAGAAAGAATCATTATTTGAATTCCGGGAAGTATAAAAAGCAACGCCTAAGAGTAATACAAAATAGGCCAGTATAATGATCAGGATTAAAGTTGAACTCATTTGTTGTTACAGGATTATTTTATCAAAAAAAGTACCAAGTAAAATTGGTACTTTTTATTTAAATGCATTTAATTAATTTAAAACCCGATGCCGAAACCTAATGTAGGCCTGATGCTGCCTGCGTAGGGGCTCATTACCTGGTACTGGGTACCATTGGATGCGCTCACCGTTTTTTGGGTGCTTTGCTGCAATACATCATAATAGATACCTATATAAGCCGCTACACGCTCTCCTAATGGCACCCTGTAGCCCGCACCCACCAGTAAAGTAGGCAGCGTATAGTTCAACTTCACCTTTTCTACGCCACTGCCTCCGGCCAATTGCGCATAATCTGTCCAGCGGGAATTACCGATATGATATTCAAATTGTGTGTGTACAAAAAAGCTGGCAATATTATACCTCATCCATAAGCCCGGGGAAAACAGGTGGTCATTGGTCGCATAAGTCTCAAACCGGTTAGTAGTCGTATTATACACTTCACGGCCATTTTTGATGCGCATATACTGGTAGCCAAGATTAACCCCTGCCATAAAATTGGGCGTTATCTTATAACCCACCATCGGTGCCAGGTATATATACGTTACACCTCCCCAAAAACGGGCATCTATTCCTCCACCTATCACAATTTTCTGCGGATCAAAACCTCTTTCCTTAGGCTTACTGCTGCCTCCGCCACTATTATAACGCACCTGCGCCATTGCTCCAATACTAATTGCCAGAAGCAATCCTATTATTGAAATCTTCTTCATCATTTTATATTTTACGCTACAAAAATAAGGCTATTAATGCAAACCTTTTTCCTTCATTATCTTGTTCATCCATTTGAGCAAGGCAAAGCCTATAGATGCTGCTATAATTAATAAAACGAAGTTTACCAGGAAAAAGTGTTGCTTATTCTCATAATTGTACCAGGTCTTGGCCAGGATACCCGATAACTTGTTACCGATGGATGTGGACAAGAAGAAACCACCCATCATTAAAGCTGTAATACGCGGCGGGCTCAGCTTAGACACCAGGCTCAATCCCATCGGGCTCAGGAACAGTTCCCCTACGGTAATGACACCATAACAGGCGATGAGCCAGAGTGCAGAAACCTTTATCGTGCCATTCATACTATAATATACCGCACCCACCATGACCAGGCAGGACAAGGCAGAGATCAGCATACCCCAGGCGATTTTCCCTGGTGTTGTCGGTTCATTGCCCCTTCTTCTCAGCCATCCGAAAAAGCCTACGACCACAGGGGTTAAGGCTACTACCCAGAACGGGTTAATGGATTGGAACAGTTCGGGGTTAGCCGTATAGATCGACTGGCCTTCTGCAGGCAAGGTAGCCGGGTCCGAGTTTTTAAAATACATCGGGTAGCCATATGTTTTGACCTCCTGCCCGTTTTCTTTAATCAGCTTGAAGTTATGGTCAAATGAATTGATCGTATCCTGCTGATAGGTCACTTTATCGGCCAGGTACAGATCAGAGGCTACCGTTTCAGCTTTACCGGTAACATGACGGTCGGTATAGCTCTCTGCCCAGGTGGTCAGTACCGTACCGTTTTGTTTAAACACCGCCCAGAACATGATGCTGACCGCGAAGATGGCCAGTAATGCCGCTATCGGGCGCTTATCTTCTTTACCTGCTTTTACCAGCAGGGATACGAAGTAGAAGATGACCGGGATACAGGCAAAGATAAAGGCATCTGTAGAGTCGCTACCAAAGATATTTTCCGGGATGATCCACCCGATATATCCTGCTATGATGGCCGGCAGGAATACTACACCAAATAGCTTCCCGATACTGATATCTTCTTTGCTGGCCGGCTTCAGCACATTGGCCAGTTTATAATGTTTTAAACCGATTGTGAACACGATCAAGCCGACAAACATACCGATACCGGCAGTCATGAACGCTTCACCCCAGCCATATTTATTGCGCATAAATGCAGCGATGATGTTACAGACAAAGGCCCCGATGTTAATACCCATGTAGAAAATATTAAAGCCGGAGTCTTTTTTATCTTTATACTCATCTGTAGAATAGAGATTGCCCAAAAGTGTAGAGATACTCGGCTTAAAGAAGCCATTTCCTATGATCACGAGGGCCATTGATATATAAAAAGGCAGGATGCCATCCAGGGCAAAGCCCATGTAGCCTAAACCCATGAGGGTACCGCCGATATAAACTGCATTGATGTAGCCCAGCTTACGGTCGGCCAGGAAGCCACCGAGGAAAGGCGTTAAATAGGTAAGCGCAATATAGGTACCGAAGATATCACTTGCCTCCCCGGGATCGAAGCCCATACCTCCTGTACTTTTACTGGCTTTCATGTAGAGGAAGAATATGCCCAGCATCAGGTAGTAGCCGAAGCGCTCCCACATTTCAGTCAGGAATAAAAAGGGTAATCCCTTGGGGTGATTTCTTGAAGTGCTCGTCTTCTGTGTCTCCATATTGATTTGTATTAACCAGCTAAAATAGTGAAAATTATCCTAATCCGGCTGCACCATAAGCGCTTAAGCGATTACCCTTGCCTGAAAAGCATTATTGTCTGAGTATTTATGATAAGGTTGATGTGCAATGCCCCGATCAATAAAGCCTCAATTACTCTCAAAAAATGAGGCTGCCTCCAATAGCCGGTATTATTATATACCAGGAGACAGCCTCGCTTATTCAGCTTTATAAAGATCCTCTATGAGGATCTCTCCTTTTGTGGATTTATAGTTCTTTAATCACAAGATTGGAGATCCAGGTACTATCATACAGTGAGCCTAACTGAAAAGATAAAACCTCTTCCGGACCACTGGTGAAGTTGTATTTCATGGTCGTCCAGTCCTGGTCCAGGTACACACCCGATTCAGACCCGAAATATAGTTCACCATACCATTGTTCATTACTATAAGCATAGAAGAAAAACCCGGGATTATTGCTGACATAGTCAGAATAGCCTTTGATCTTAACATCGCAACTGATCTGGTACACCTTATTAGGTTTAATATGCTTGATAAAACCATCCAGCAGTACAGAACGGGGGTTGGGCTGATTGGACGGATGCGGATTGGTCATTAAAAGAGCATTCCGGCCATCAACGTTACCCAGGACTTTATAAGATGCCGTAGCCGGTTTATTGATAATCCAGTTGGTACTCAGGCATTCCTCGGAAAAATTGGCCCCGCAAATCAACTCCGGTTTCGGCTCTTCTGCTTTCTTTTTGCAGGAAGCAATAGTAACAGCGCCAATCAATACGCTCCATAAGATTACATTTACTTTCATAAAATACACATTTTATTTTTTATGGTTAAAAGGATTATTCTTTGATCTGAACAGGTTATAAGCAGGTTTTTACAAACCCGGTATTGATTGATCGACCATCCTGATTGTACTGTTAAATAATCAACCAATAGACTTTCTACCCTAAACGTCCGTTTTTGTGATTCAGTATGTCCATACAGGGGAAATACTAAATATATAATTATCTAAATATTTACTAATCAAATTAATCTACTTTTTTAGTACTAAGTTTGCCGGATATTAAGTGCCGAATTCAATTCATAAGTGATTAATTAACCATTCTGGTTTAAGAAATGCTAATTATTGTGTCTAAAAGGCATAAATAATACGCTTTATTTTTAAATACGAGCTTTTTGCTATAACTTCGTCGCTTGCTTTTCCCCAAATCATGTCCTTACCCGAACTATTAAAATATGTCTATCATAACGCTACTGATGAAGTAATCCGCAGAGGTAAGAAAATTTTTCATACCTCAGGAGTTCAGATGCTCGAAAATGACCCGCTTACAGAGCAGGTTGCGTTCCGGGTAAGAAATGATATATACAACAATTACTACAAAGTAAATATTCAAAACTACCTGCAACCAGGCAAGCTGAGTATGCGCTGCCAGTGTCCTTATAATATGGGACCGGTATGCAGGCACCAGGCTGCAGCACTTTTCCAATTGAACGATCTGCTGCAAAGCGGCTTTTTCGATCATGCCCATGTAGACTACAACCAGGCACATACAACAGTACGTATGCGCCAGATCTCCAGCAATTTCCTGAAATTATTTTCCAGTGAAGGCTTGTGCGCACTGGCAGAAGACTGGTATGCTGACGGGCGTATAAAGATCCTGGAAGCAAAAGATGAAGAAATACGTGCAGAGGTAATAGATGACGACGATAAAAAATTCAGTGTACGGATCAAACAAAACGAGGAGCGTTATTTTGACACTTCCTGTAGTTGCCCGGAAAAGAGCCATCCGCTCTGTGTCCATAAAGTTGCCGTATTCTTAGAAGTGCTGTACCGGCACGGAGCCAACTACTTCAGCAGTTTACGCAACTGGGATACCCAGAAGAATAAATTGCTGGCCTTATATGGCTATACCCTTGAAGATGACCTTACGGGCAAGTTTGAATTTGCTTACCATGAAGGCAAGCCATTCCTTCGTGTACTGGACAAGACCGTCAAAAAGATAGACCTGAATACTTATGGCAAGCCTAGTCCGCAGCCTAAAGAAAAAGTAGAGATCTATAAAGCCAATGAAACCAATACAAACGAGCGTAAGAAACTGGGTGTACTGATCCATAAGGATACCGAATACTACCCCTATGCTTCTTTTGATTTAATAGCAGGTACTCCGAATGAAGCCGGAGATGCTTTTGAAGGTTCCATCGAACCTATCGGCCTACTGCAATATTTTGATCCCTTATACCTGGAAGACCGGGAAAAGATCCTGATCACTGCGATGCGCAAGCAGAGCAGCGATGAACTGGTGAAATGGTTAAAGAAAAACTCTCCTTTCGGTGATTTCCTGGATGGGGTAGATAAAGACTTACGTAATGACCCGAACGAAGACCTGAAGAACCAGGTCTGGGACTTTACCATCCCGAGGTATCAGCGCCTCTTAAGTCAATATAAAGAATTTCCTTTTGTCTATTACGCGCCTAATAACAAAAAGACCAGTCTTAAGGACCTCGTACAATGCAGGTTCTCTGAAAAATATTTTTCGGCGCAGATCGATGTTAAGCCTGCCAGAAGCGGTGTACAGCTGGTATTAAAAATTGCGATCGGAGAGGACCTCTTCGGTTTAGAAGAACTGAGCCTGATCAATGCCGCCCTGGTCCTGCATCAGGGGCAGCTGCATACGGTGGCCAATATTGATGTGGTGAAGATCGTCTCTCATTTCGACGCATCCGGGAAGATGAGCATTGCCAAAAAAGACTGGAACGATTACCTGGAAAAGGAACTGATGCCTTTGTCTGAGATCACGACCATCAACTTTGACGGCAAGCTCCAGGAGCGCGTGATCGAAGATGAACCAAACTACAAACTCATCCTTAAAGAAACCGATAAATCGATTGCGTTCAAACCTGTCTTTTCTTACCACGGTATTGAAAAGTTCTGGCTGGACACCTCTTCAGCAGTAGCTGCCAAAGACGGGAAAGTAGTCGTTTATGAACGGAATGAGGCTGCGGAGCAGACTTTCTTAAACTTATTAAGATACCTGCACCCTTCTATGCAGGAAAGCAGGAAAGCACAATCTTTCTTACTGCTGGCTGCAGAAGCCTTAAAGGGAAGCTGGTATTTTCATTTTATAGATACACTCAGGGAGCATAATGTTGAAATTGTAGGGTATGAAAACCTGAAACAAATGCGCATTAATCCCAACAAACCGATCACTAACCTGAATGTCAAAAGCGGTATCGATTGGTTTGATGTGGACCTGCAAATATCTTTCGGCAACGAACAGATCGGTCTTTCTGATGTAAAAAAAGCTTTATCCAAAAAGCAAACCTTTGTCCAGCTGAAAGATGGTAGTATGGGTCTCTTCACCGATGAATGGATGGAGAAGTATGCCCTGATGCTGAAACTGGGACAGGTAAAGGACGGGCAGGTACGACTCAAGAAGTATCACTTCTCTGCCATTGAAAACCTGCAGGAAGAGTTTGCCCCCAATGAAATGCTGCAACAACTGGTGGAGAAAAAAGACCGCCTGTTTAATTATAATTTTGAAGAACAACCCCCTGTTGCGATCCCTTCAAACGTGCGCGCAACATTAAGACCTTACCAGCAGGCCGCCTTCCAATGGCTCACCTTCCTGAATGAAACAGGATGGGGCGGGATACTGGCCGATGATATGGGTCTGGGTAAAACTTTGCAGACCTTAACGTTCCTGCAAAGCTATAAGAACCATCATCCGGACTCCCATTTCCTCGTGATCTGTCCTACCTCACTGATGCACAACTGGGCCAGTGAGATCAAGAAGTTCACCCCGGACATGAAGAGTATGATGCACCATGGTGCCAAGCGTACCGGAAGTATGGAAGAGCTCAAAAAGTTTGATGTGGTCATCACGACCTATGGGACCTTGCGCAGCGATATAAAATTGCTGAACCAGATCAACTTTGATTATGCTGTAATGGATGAGTCGCAGGCTATCAAAAATCCATTATCACAGGTGGCAAAAGCCTCCCTGCAATTGCAGGCTAAGAACAGGCTGGCATTGAGCGGTACACCCGTTCAGAACAATACCTTTGACCTGTATGCGCAAATGAACTTCCTAAACCCGGGTATGCTGGGCTCTATCGACTTTTTCAGGAATGAATTTGCCAACCCGATCGATAAAAACCAGGAAGGTGATGTAAAACATCAATTGAGAAAGATGATCTACCCCTTCCTGCTGCGCCGTACCAAAGAACAGGTGGCCCCGGATCTGCCGGAAAAAGTGGAAACGGTACTATTCTGCGAAATGGGTACCAAGCAGCGTAAGATCTATGATGCCTACCGGTCAGAATACCGTTCCAAGATCCTTGGAGAGATTGAAGCCAAAGGTATGGAGCGCTCCCAGATGAGCATCTTACATGGCCTCATGAAACTGCGCCAGATCTGTGACTCCCCGGCCATATTGAACGAGGACGTGAAGTATGAAAACCATTCTGTAAAAATAGAAGAACTCGTAAGAGAGATTACTGAAAACACCAGTAACCATAAAGCCCTTATCTTCTCTCAATTCCTGGGTATGCTGGGATTGATCCGCCAGGAACTCGAAAAGATGAACATTCCTTATGTTTACTTTGACGGTAGCACCACGATGAGTGAGCGCGAAAGAGCGATCAAAACCTTCCAGGAGAATGACGATACCAGGGTATTCCTGATCTCTCTGAAGGCAGGTGGTGTGGGGCTTAACCTTACCGCAGCCGATTATGTTTACATTGTAGACCCTTGGTGGAATCCTGCTGTAGAGCAACAAGCCATTGACCGTACACACCGTATCGGCCAGACCAAGAGCATTTTTGCCTATCGCCTGATCTGTAAAGACACGATAGAAGAGAAGATCATGATGCTCCAGGAGCGCAAGCTGAACCTGGTAAAAGACCTAATCGCTGATGACAATGCCTTCTTCAAACAATTGACAAAAGACGATATTGCTTACTTATTGAGTTAAAATAAAAAGAGGCGGTCTCCTATGTTTGCATTGAGCAAATGTAGGAGACAGCCTCATATTTTTATTCCTGATTTATAAATAAGCTTTAACGGAAACTACAGCACCGTCAGCAACAGTTTATCGATCCGCTGCCCGTCTTTATCCATCACCTCAAACCTGAAATTGTCTATGGTAATGACGGCCCCCACGCCGGGAATGGTTTCCATTTTGTGAATCAGTAAGCCGGCCACCGTTGTATATTTCTGAACAATATTGTCTTCAATTTTTATATCAAAAGCTTTCACGAAGTCCACCAGCGGGTACTGACCATCTATCAGCCAGCTCTCATCATCTCTCTGGTACATCTGGTATTCTTCCTGGTCCAGTTCCGTATAATCCCCGATCAGCGCATCCATAACATCATCCATGGTGATCATACCTTTTGTTAACCCGAATTCATCTACCACCAGGGCATAATGAAGCTTATTTTTCTTGAACAATTCCAGCACCTGGTAGGCAGACATGCTTTCGGTAACAAACACCGGCTCCCGTGCGTAGTTTTCTATAGCAAATACATCGCTGTCATGAGGAGAGAATAAGTCTTTCAGCAGAATAATGCCCAGGATATGGTCCAGGTTATTATCTGCCACCAAAGGATAGGAAGAGTGTTTTTCCTGATTGATCTTTTCAGAAATATCGTTCCAGGAGTCTTTGGTATCGAAGTAAACAATATCTCTCCTGTGGGTATAGAGCGAATGCACCGTAGTGTCTCCCAGCTCAAATACCCGGGCAACAATATCCTGTTCTATTTCCTGGATCTCGCCACCATCTGCGCTCTCTTTTACGATGGCTTTGATCTCTTCTTCACTTAGTTTACTCTCCGACGTTTTTTTGATCCCTAAGACTTTCAGCAATAAATTATTCGTTGTGGTCAGCAACCAGACGAAAGGTGAAGTAATGACAGAAAGTATATGCATGGGCTGTGCAAACATACTGATGATCGGCTCCGGGAAGGTCATCCCGATCCGCTTGGGCAGCAGCTCTCCCAATACTATAGAAACATAAGTGATCAATACGACAATGACGACTGTAGCTATTTGGCCGGAGAAGGCCTGAATGGCCTCATATTGCGCCAGGAAGTCTGCAACATATTTCGTCAACTTCTCCCCGCTGTACACCCCGAGCAAAATACCGATCAAGGTGATCCCGATCTGGACCGTAGACAGGAATTTTGCCGGGTTTTCAGAAAGTTCCAGCGCTTTTTTAGCCCCTTTATTCCCTTTTTTCTCCGAGTTTTCCAGTTTAAACTTACGGGATGCAACGAGGGCCATTTCCGACATGGCGAAAATGCCATTAAGCAGGATAAGTATCAGTATTATAATCAGTTCCATAACGCAAAATACAGATTTTTGCGCTGGCTCAATCATTAAATCAACAGCGTATATCCCGGTGGTTAAACAGCTTTACCGGCACAGGAGCAATAGCTTCCGGGGTATTGATACGATAATCCGTTCCGGCATCACACGCTTAATGTTCACAATAACTTTACTCCGTTCCAAGCTATACCTGGCCATTATGGTGGAGCAAACAGAGCGGCTGGTAAAAGAGTTAAAATACTCTTCTTCTTTTTCTGTATCCCATGCCCTGGCGATGAAGTAATAGCAGACACCATCGTCAGGGCATATACTTGCTTTATAGCAGCCCTGTTCCACATTTTTCTATGAGCAGTGCTCTCTTCTGTGTACCTAAAGAGCCTATGCTGCAAGCCGTAATATAATCCCGGGAGCAGGTATTTTTTTATTCAGCAAAAAAACACTGTAAATTTACCCCGTGTAAATTGAAAAAGATGGAAAAGTCAACTACTGAAAAATTAAGGATCGACAAATACCTCTGGAGTATCCGGATTTTTAAGACCCGGAGCCTGGCCACTGATGCCTGCGATGCCGGCAGGGTAAAAATGAATGAACAATCCCTGAAACCCTCAAAAAGTGTAAATGTTGGCGATATCTATGATATTAGGACCAGCGACCGCATCTGGAAAATAAAGGTTACGGGACTGCTACTCTCGCGGAAAGCGTATAGTGAAGCCGTGAATTTTTATGAAGACCTCACGCCTCCTGAAGAAAAAGGGGTTGAAAAGGCACTTCCGGCAAGCTTCTATACCGGTAAACGCCTGAGTAAAGTAGGCCGCCCGACAAAAAAACAACGCAGAGGCTGGGACGATATTATGGACGAATTATAAGAAAACAAACCGGGCTATTTCAAAATTTATGATATTCTTAAAAAATAATTATGAAATAGATGGTTTTTTTTTAATTTTCTTGTAATTTTAGGAATTCGACCTATAGAATTTCTACATTCATATAAACAATATATGAAACAGTCATGGGTCGGCTACATTAAAAAAAGAATAAATTTCTATAATGAAAAAATTAACCCTTTTGGCACTAACCACAGGCATATGCCTTAGTGCCGTCACCCCGGTTTTCGCAAATCGCAGTCTATGGGCCAGTCTGGAAAGTAAAACGGCCCCAACCAGCATTCCGAGAGCTCACCTGCCTTCCAATTATTCAATTGTAAAATTGGACCAGGATGGCATTAAAGCTTTACTGGCTAAAGCGGGAACCACATTTGAAACAGGCGTTGAATTGAGCCTGCCTAATCATGAAGGAACGTTTAAAACCTTTAAAGTCTGGCAGACACCGGTGATGGAAGACGGGCTGCAAGCCCTTCACCCGGAGATCCGCACCTATACCGGGTCTTTAGTAGGAGATGCCAGCCAAACGATTAAAATTACCAATAGTCCTTATGGATTTGTAGCGCGTTCTTTCTCCTTTGATATGAACGATGTGTTTGCTATCGAATCTTACGGGCATGATGCCAACGGTTACTATACCGTAGCAGCAGCAGGTGATTATTACCGTTTACCGATGCTGGGTTGTAATCCCAACATCTTAGGCAACGAGCCTCTTGTTACAGACCAGGAAAGTGGTAAAGTAGTGCAAAGGGTAATTGGTGAGATCCGCAGAACCTACCGCATAGCGGTTGCCTGTACGGGTGATTATGCCCAGGCTGTTTCCGGTACCCCCAATCCTACCGTATCACAGGTTTTAGCGATCATTACAGCTACGGTAAATAATGCTAATGGTATTTGGGAAAGAGAAATGTCTGTTTCCACAAAATTGGTGAACAATAATACGGCGGTTATCTACCTGGACCCGACGACCGATCCTTATACTAATGACGGTGACCACCCTACGGTACTTACTGAAAACCAAACGAACCATACGACCTTTATCGGCAATGCCAATTATGACCTGGGCCATGTACTCACGGCTTCCGGTGGCGGTCTTGCCCAATTGGCATCCGTATGCAGCACCGGTGGAAAGGCCAGTGGTGTTTCCGGTTCTTCAGGACCAACTGATATAGGAACCATGACCCACGAAGTAGGTCACCAAATGGGCGCAGGACATACGTTCACCTCCAAAAGCGGAGGTTGTGACGGTAATGGTATGGCGGAATCATCTTACGAGCCAGGCAGCGGTACCACCATCATGTCTTATAATGGTGCCTGTGCTGCGGACAATACACCATTGACCACAACACCGATGACTGACTATTATAACCAGTTTAACCTGGGCCAGATGCGCGCGGTGATCACCACCAGTGGTGCCTGTGGCTCTACTGTTTTAGGACAAGCCCCAGTCATCATTAACCCGATCAACCCGAATACAAGATATATCATCCCTGCCAATACTGCCTTTGAACTGATTGCCAATGAAGCCACTAATGCAGTTGCAGGAAACAGTATCCCTACTTATTGCTGGGAGCAATTTGACCTGGGACCGATAGATATGGTAGAAGCAAATGGCAGTACCGTTACAGCAGGCCCTGTGTTCAGCAGCTTGCCTCCTGTTAGAGACAGAAGCCGCGTAATGCCGATGTATGCGACCTTAAAAGATGGCGTTTACTCTAAAGTAGGAGAGCGCACACCTAATGTGAGCAGAACGATGAGATTTGCTATTACCGCACGCAGTATTGCTCCGGATGGATGGGGAACACATAATACTTCAGACAATAACTTAAACATTAAAGTAGTAAAAGGTAATGCAGACTTCCGGGTGACCGGCCCTAATGCGAATGCTGCCTGGACTCCGGGACAAGCTTATGAAATTACCTGGACCTTAGGCAATACGCTGACCCCGCAGGACAGCATCATGACCGGGTATGTGAACATCTACCTGTCTCTTGATGGCGGTATGACCTTCCCGGTGATCTTAGCCACAAACGTACAAAATACCGGAAGCTTTAACATTACCGCTCCCGACTATTTCTCCAACAATGCAAGGATCAAGGTAAAAGCAGTAGGTAATATTTATTTTGATGTTTCAAAAGCTGACTTTAAGGTTTTAGGCAACCCGGCCAATGGTATTAAAGGTACCGATGTGGCCAATTCAGTTGCCGTATTCCCTAACCCTACCTCAGGTATGCTGAACATCAAGAATAATAATTACGATGGCGAAGCGATGGACCTGGTATTGTTAAACGTATTGGGACAGGAAGTATGGAAAGGCACTATGCAACAGCAAACTTCTGTAAACACAGGCAACTTCAGCAAAGGATCTTATTACCTGTATTTAAAAGGCAGCAAATCTGCTAAATACGGCGTTAAAAAAGTTACCGTACAATAAATTTATCTTCAAATACCCTTAAAAAAGCGCCCGGAAATGTTTCCGGGCGCTTTTTTAACGTTTAAGGCACAGTGATTAAAACATAATTTCGTTAATTTGTAATCGTTTTTGATTAAAAAATCAAGACCCTTGTAATTTATGAACGTCTTTTCATTTTTGAAGCCTCTAAAAGCACTCTGCCTGGGGGCAATACTCACCATAGCCACTGTACATTCCGGTAATGCACAGGTAACTGATGTAAATACCCTCAAGTCTTATCAATTATCTATGCCCCGTGTTACCGCTGCTGTGGCAAAATATGATGCTAAGCTGAAAAGTGAATTCAAGCAAAAAGGCCTTAATTATACCAATAGTTCCTTATACATACGTTCCTTTAAATCTCAAAATGAAATGGAAGTATGGGTCAGGAACAACGATGCAGATACCTTTACCTTATTTAAGACTTATAAAATCTGTGCCCTGTCCGGCGTTTTAGGCCCTAAACGGGTAGAAGGAGACCGCCAGGTGCCGGAGGGATTATATTTCATCACAGACTTTAATCCCAAGAGTGATTTCCACCTCTCTATGTTTGTAAGCTATCCCAATTACTCGGACAAGCTATTGAGCGACCAGGTAAAGCCCGGAGGAGATATTTATATCCACGGAAAATGCTTTACAGTAGGCTGTATGCCCATGACCGATGAGGTGATTGAAGAGTTATACGCGCTGTGCCTTAATTCAAGGTTAAACGGTCAGACCAATATTCCCATCCATATTTTCCCCACAAGGTTTGACAAAGCCGGCCTGAACTTTTTAGGCAGGGAGTACAAGCACGAAGTAGACAAACAAAAATTCTGGGTCAATATCAAATCGGCCTATGATTATTTTGAAAGAACCCGCATGATCTTACCCGTGATGTATGACGAAAAAGGCAAGTACGTCTTTTAGTTTTTGTAAATTTGCAGCATGGATATTGAGATCTGGTCGATCGGGAAAGAAAACGAAAAACATATTGAAGAAGGGGTGCAGTTATACTTCAAAAAGACACAGCCCTGGAATAAAGTAAAACTCGAGGTCTTAAGCCTGCCCAAAAAATTGCAGACCACTGATGTGGCGCAAACGAAAAAGCAGGAAGAGGCACTGATCTTAAAAAAATTACAAGCGAATCATACCTTAGTGCTCTTGGATGAAAGGGGTAAAAGCCTGGACTCCATCCAATGGGCTCAGCAGTTCCAGCAATTTATGAACCAGGGCACCCGTACCCTGGTCATCCTGATTGGCGGTGCCTTTGGCGTGAGTGATGCCATCCGGGAAAAAGCAAGCCAGGTATGGTCTTTATCTAAGCTGGTCTTCCCCCACCAGTTAGTGAGATTGATTCTTGCAGAGCAGGTATATCGCGCATTCAGCATTTTAAACAATGCTCCTTACCACCATCAATAAATAGTTTAAGCAAACATATCATGTGGCTCATGCCACACATTGGTAAAGTCGCCGATCACCCAACCCTTTTCCAGCCGGTACTGGTCATTGACCTGTAAGCGGGCAACTTCCTCTTTCCATACTTTACGGAATTGCGGGTGCAGGGTGCCTCCTGGCTGACCTGCAGGAGCGGTGTCGCTGTATTGGTATTGGGGATCTACAATCGTACCCCTGGGGTACATAATGCCGGGAATGCCTTTACCCCTCAGGTCTAAGTGCTGCGGATGGTCCAGGCCGATGGTATGGCCAAATTCATGAGCTGCCGTAGTAGAACCCGGATAGAGGTTATCCAGTTTAAAAAATCCGGTATTGCAGTTTATAGCATCTACAAAGGAGATATTGCCATTGACGAAGGATTCTACACGGAAAAAGTTTTTTCGCGGATCTTTATTATGAAAAATAGTTTCAGCGCTTAAGTCCGGTACATAAAAACCTTGTATGGAAAAGCTGAGGGTGTACAGGTGCGAGCCCAGCCTGATCTTGCCTTGCACTTCGGTCCACATGGTTTCAATTTCTGCGGCCATCTGCTTACTGAGCGCTTCATCAGCGGCCCCACCATAGATAATGATGTCCGCTTTTAATAAAGCTTCCTGTTCATTAAGCAACTCAACCGTACCCATATTGGCATGAATGAAGTAAGTAAAAGAAAAAATTAAATAGAAGACTGTTGCATAACCAGGCCATGAACAACCGCTAATGCTTATGCATAAACCGCTTTAGCCACCGCGCTCATCTCTTCAATCAAAGAAAGGTCTTTCTCGATAGCATTGCCCACAACCACGACCTGTGCTCCTGCTTCAAAAGCGGCACGCACACCGGCAACATCTTTAATACCACCACCTACGATCAAAGGAATGTCGATATTACGGCTTACTTTCTCGATCATCTGGGTACTGATCGGGTACTGCGCACCACTGCCTGCATCCATATAGATAATACTCTGGCCCATCAGTTCTGCGGCCCAGGCCGTACACAAAGCGATATCGGGCTTGTTGCGCGGAACGGGTGCCGAATGGCTCATATAAGAAACTGTAGTGGGTACACCGCCATCTACCAGTATATAGCCTGTTGCTAACACTTCCAGGCCACTGGCTTTCACCACCGGTGCCGCCACAACCTGCTGGCCGATCAGCAATTCTGCATTCCTGCCGGACACCAGGGATAAAAACAATAATGCATCCGCAGCTTTGCACACCTGTGCGGGGCTGCCCGGGAACAGGATCACCGGGATCTGGGACACCGATTTAAACGCATTGATACAATGCTCCATATGATCGGAGAGCATTAAACTTCCTCCAAATAAAACCAGGTCTACCTTTGCAGCATTGCAACGTTTTGCCAACTCCACTATTTTTTCAGGCGATATATCGTCCGGGTCGATTAAGACCGCAAACGCTTTTTTCCCCTCATTCTTTAGATGTTGTAATTGCTGTTTTATATTCACTATAATTCCTGTTATAAGATATGCAAAGATAAGACTATTCTATAATTTTCAATTTGGCATACTGCAGCATGATTTTTTTAATGCCCACACCCTGCTCAAATTCAATGGTAGCCATTCTATTATTGGGATTACCATCCAGGCCTTTGATGACACCGAAACCAAAACGCTGGTGCTCTACTTTCTGCCCTACCGCCATTTCAGAGACATCACTGGCCGTAAAGTCTGCCGATGGTGTATGACTGTATTGCTGCTGTGCCACTGCGGCCTTTTTCGCAGCCACCAGGTTACTGGAGCTTGCCGGCGCTTCCGCCTGCTTTTTGGCAAAGGTCTGGCGCGTACCAAAACCGGACTGGCTGCCCGGTCCTGCACTTTTATTGCCGATAGCACCACGTGCACCTGCCAGGCCAGCATAACTTTTATCAATATATTCCTCCGGAACCTCGCTGATAAAACGGCTGGCATCATTCTGCACCAGTTGCCCGAAGCGGTAACGGCTGTTGGCAAAAGTGAGCCAGAGCCTTGCTTTCGCACGGGTAACCACTACATAAAATAACCTGCGCTCTTCTTCCAGATCCTCCCGGGCATATAGACTCATTGCAGAAGGAAACAGGTTTTCTTCCAGGCCTACGGCAAATACACAAGGAAATTCAAGGCCTTTTGCCGCATGGATCGTCATCAGTTTAACTACGTCCTGGTCTTCTTCATTCTCATTATCCGCATCGGTCAGCAGGGTAATGTTCTGCAGGTAAGTCCCTAAGCTTTTATCTTCTTCCAGTTCGCCGTCTGCATTAGGCGTTTCGGTATATTCTTTAATAGAGTTGAGCAATTCCTGCACGTTCTCATAACGCTGCAAGCCCTCTACCGTTTTATCGGAATAGAGTTCTTTCACCAGTCCGCTGCGTTTCCCTACCTCATAGGCCACATCATAGGCATTCGCCGTATGCAGCATGGTCTGGGCGCTTTTAATGATGGTTACAAAACCATCAATGGCCGTAGCTGCATTACCCTTTACAAATTGGGAGGCATGCTCCAGGACGTTCCATAAAAGCTGGCCGCTTTCATTGGCCACGATCATCATTTTCTCCAGGGACGTTTTACCGATCCCTCTTGTAGGATAGTTGATCACCCTTTTAATGGCTTCTTCATCCCTTGGATTGGCCACAACACGCAGGTAAGCGATAAAGTCCTTGATCTCTTTTCTTTGATAGAAAGACAAGCCGCCAAATATGCGGTAAGGGATATTCATTCTCCGGAGGCTTTCCTCGAAAGAACGGCTCTGCGCATTGGTCCGGTAAAGGATAGCAAAATCTTTGTTACTGTAATGATAGCGGAGTTTATATTCTGAAATAGCATCTGCGATGTAACGGCCTTCATCATTATCCGTCAAGGTACGCACCAGCTTGATCTTCTCCCCGTGATCATTTTCTGTCCACAGGTTTTTAGGGATCTGGTTCTTATTGTTACCGATAATAGTATTGGCTACATTCAGGATGCTTTGTGTACTCCTGTAGTTTTGCTCCAGCTTGATCACCCTTACGTCATCATAATCGTTCTGGAACTGGAGGATGTTTTGAATGGTAGCTCCGCGGAAGGAATAGATACTTTGTGCATCATCCCCTACCACACAAATATTTTCATGCACGGCAGCAAGCATCTTTACGATCTTATACTGTGCTGTATTGGTATCCTGGTACTCATCTATAAGCACGTATTTAAAGCGGTGCTGGTATTTGGAAAGTACTTCAGGCTGTGTTTTCAGCAATTCGTACATCTTAAATAGAAGGTCATCAAAATCCATAGCACCGTTTTTGAAACAACGGCTGGCATATTGTGCATAGATCTGCCCGATCAGCGGCCTGTTGGCCCTGGCATCTTCCTGGGTGATCGAGGGTTCTCTCTGGTATTGGCCAGGCCCTATGAGGCTGTTTTTAGCAGAAGAAATGCGGCTGTAAACAAGATTGGGTTTATAGATCTTATCATCCAGCTTATTTTCAGAGATGATACTCCTGATGAGGCTCTTGGCATCATCGGCATCATAGATAGTAAAATTGCTGGGATAGCCGATCTTGGTAGCTTCGGCCCTCATTATTTTTGCAAATACGGAGTGGAACGTACCGATATAAAGATTGCGTGCTTCAGAGTTACCGAGGATCTTCTCGATACGCTCTTTCATTTCAGCGGCAGCTTTATTGGTAAAAGTAAGGGCAAGGATATTGAAGGGATCTACACCCTGGCGCATGAGGTGGGCAATCCGGGTAGTGAGTACTTTGGTCTTACCACTTCCTGCTCCTGCTACGATCATCAGAGGCCCGTTCACATGCTCTACAGCAGCTCTTTGCTGCTCATTAAGTTCACTCAGATATTGGTACTGCATAAGCCTGCAAAGTTACATGAAAATAAGCACCTTTCCGACCAAAATAATGGGCATAAAAAAAGGGCCATATCTAGACAGATAAGCCCTTAACTAAAACCTACACCTATGAAAAAAACTCTTACTTTTTCGCTTTTATGTTTAACTCGATATCTACATCTTGAGAGATACCCCAGTCTTTAGGATCGCCTTCTGTACCGTAAGTCAGACCCCAATCTTGTCTGTTGATTGTGAATTTAGATTCAACAAAGATTTCATTATCAGTAATCGCAACTTTCGCAGGGAACTTAACGTTTACTGTTTTATCTTTAATAGTCAGGTTACCGCTAACTGTGTTAGTGGCACCGGCTACTACGCTTTTACTTGCTGTAGTATCTAAAGCACCTACGCCTGTAATTTCAAATTTAGCAGTAGGGTATTTAGTTACTTCAAAGAAATCCTGGTTTTTCAGGTGACCATCCAGATCAGTTGATTTCTTACCTTCTGATGCGCCTACAGCTGCAGGATCAGTAGTTAAAGAGTTCATATCAACTGTGTATGTACCACCAGTGATCGCACCGTTCTCAACAGCAACAGTACCACCGCCTTTCAGGATACCAAAACGAGGGTTTAAACCGCCTTTGTGGTAAGCTTTCCATTTTAAAGAACTAGCTGTAGTATCTACCGTATAAGTAGCTCCTGTCTGCGTAGCAACTTCTTTCTTTTCAGAAGTTTCAGCTTTATCGCCTTCAGCTCCGTTACAAGAAGCTAATAATGCAGTAGCAGCGAATGCGAAGATAAATAATTTTTTCATTTAATTAAAATTTCTTTTTTATTTACAAAGTCAAGAGGTGTTTTCCTCTAATTTGCATATGCAAAGTAACAGCAAAAACCTGTAGCTACAAATAATTGCATTGTTAATTATTTGTTAATTGAAAGATAATGTGGCCCCTTTTGCCCCAACTTCCATTGTATATACTCCTCCCAGGCAGAGCGGCCAGTTTTCATCAATATGCCCGCTTGGGAAATCAAAGGCCAAAGGTACGCCAAGCGATCCGAAATGATGATTCAGTATCTCATATATATTTTGTCCGAAAGGCCTGGTAGTATCCTCCATATCCGTAAAGCCGCCGCAGACTACACCTGCAAGATGGTCAAAAGCCCCGGCACGCTTTAAATTATAGAGCATACGGTCAACATTATATAAGTGCTCCCCGATGTCTTCAATAAACAAGATCTTCCCGCGACTGTTCATGGCAGAGGCCGAGCCGGAAAGGTGGGCCAGCATGGCCAGGTTACCCCCGATCAATATACCGGCAGCCTTTCCGCGTACATTATATTTATTGGCAGGAGCCTGGTAGCTCACCGCTTTCCCGATAAGGATCTGTTTATAGACCTTCAGGAAGTCTTTTTTTACATTTTCCGATGTGAAACTGCTGCACATAGGACCATGCAGGCTGGCAATGCCATAATTACTCTGGATATGGCTGTGGATAACGGTGACATCACTGAAGCCGCAGATCCATTTAGGTGCCTGCACAAATTGAGTAAAGTCTAGCCCGTCAATAATCCGGCTCATACCATATCCCCCTCTTCCCATTAATATAGCCGAGACCCCGGGGTCGTCCAGGAATTGTTGCAGGTCTTTTAGCCTTAGCTCATCGGGAGCCGAGAAGTAATTATCACTCTCTGCTACCGTCGCGCCTATAAGCACCTTAAAACCCCAGCCCTCCAGCTGTTTCCGGGCTTCCAGCACTACCGCTTTATCGATATAACCGGCCGGGCAGGTAATCGCTATAGTATCTCCTTTTTTAAGCGACTTAGGTATTTGCATACTTTGCGTTTTAGATTCAGGTATCAAAAATAAAAAATACTGCGACAATGGAAGCGGTAATTATTCCGGCAAAAGATTTCTACACGCCTTTAAGTATATTTGCAGGCTATGAAATGGAAAAATTATTTTATCCTGTCTGCCCTGGCACTTTCTGTGGCGGGGATGAGCTCCTGTGAAGAGGAAGCAAAACCTGTAAAAAACGACCTGCCCAAGTTAAAGGTATGGCAAGTGGCCGCTCCGGGTACAGAGGTGGCTCATTATGTAAAGGCTATAGAAGAAGATAAACTGAACAATGGAAAGTTTGAGGTGAGCATTAAGCCCAATGATTCTACTGCCGCCAATGGTTCTTTTGATATCCATATAAAAGCCAGTGCTTTCGACGAAAACCTGGTAAAGACTTTCCCGAAATGGTATGAGAACAACGTGGTGCAACCCATTATCAAGCCTGTAGACAGCCTTAAATATGGTGCCATAATCGGTTTTGATCCCGGGGACGGTACTTTTAACGAGATCTATATGGTCAGCTATGAGCAGGGGGAGCTGAAGTTTGCACAAACAAAAATGTATTATCAGCCGGCAAAGTAAAAATGTTTTAACTTTGCCGCATTATTTAATATAATCATATTGTTATGAAGCGTCTGTTGGTATTACTGGTAGTGATTTTAGCTTCTTCTGCTTCCATCTGGGCCCAGGGTTGTGCGGTGTGTACAAAGACTGCGGCCAGCTTAGGCGACAATGCCGCCAAAAGCCTGAATCTTGGCATTTTGTACCTGGCTGCCATCCCGGTAAGCTTTATGGGTACTGTGGCTTATTTATGGTATAAGCGCAGCAAAAGGGCCAGCTAAATTTTAAAATGCTTTTATCGTGATCCCTGTAATTTTTCTGTAAAGATCAATTGCATAAATATCGGTCATGCCGGAGATAAAGTCTGTAACAGATTGCACATTCTGATACAGGCTATTTTCTTTATGGTCTATAGGGAATTGCTTCGGGATTAACTGTAATACTTTGCCGGACCTGGTCTCCCCTGGTTTCAAGAGGGCCTGTATAAAAATATCTAAAAGGTCACCGATCACCTGGTAACCTGCAATTTCTATTTCCACTACAGTCCTGTGCTGGTAAATACGCTCATAGGAGATCTGGTCTATCTTTTGCAACAAGGGAAGGTATTGCTCCGGCAACACGTCAATAAGCGAGGCCTGTAAATTGCCCTGCAATAATGTTGTCTCCTGATTAATAAATGCCTCTGTACACAATCCTACCATACGGCTGATCCATACGGCCCGCAAGTATTGTACTTTCTGGTTGGGGTCGATCAGCGCCTCAAGATTGCCCTGTATTCTTTCCGTATTCTGGTAAGCCGTATCGTCATCAAAAAACGGCAGGAAGAGCGCTTCGACTTCCGGGTAGCTCAAAATGCCCAGGCGGTGTGCATCTTCTATATCAATTACCCTGTAGCAAATATCATCTGCTGCTTCGGTCAGGTACACAAAGGGATGCCGTACATAGACTTCTCCTGTTTCAAAGCCCGGCTGTTTAAAGAGGCCCAGCTGCGCGGCAATCGTTTGCCAGCGGCTCAGCTCGCTATCAAAAAAGCCTGATTTCTTTTTACTGATCATGCCCGATTGTTTATCAAAACCGTCTATGGAGCGACAGGGATATTTCACAATACTGGCCAGGGTGGTCTGGGTAATATTATAGGCGGTCTTCTTTTCTGCGAAGGCATGGGTCAGGATCCGGAAGGCATTGCTGTTGCCTTCAAACTTTGTAAAGTCGGCCCATTGATTTTCGGACATGGCATCGGTAAAAATGCTCCGGGTAGTGGTATCTAATTCTGTGAAGTAGCTGCGAATGGCATATTCACCGGAATGACCAAAAGGTGGATTGCCGATATCATGTGCCAGGCAAGCTGATGAGATCACGGAAGAAAGCTCATGCCGGTAAAAGCTGGCAAAAGCCTGTCCATGCTGACTTTCATACTTCTCTGCGATGATCCTTCCTACTGCGGTACCCAGGCTACGCCCCACAGAAGCTACTTCTAAGCTATGGGTAAGCCTGTTGTGCACAAATGCCGGGCCGGGCAAAGGGAAGACCTGCGTTTTGTTTTGCAGGCGGCGAAATGCCGAAGAAAAAATGATCCTGTCGTAGTCTTTAATAAAGGAAGTCCTTAACTCATCTGTTGAAACATTAGTATCTGTATCTATTGATCTCTGGTCGCTGTACAGCGAAGCCCATTGCATGTGTTGTAGCATTGAATATTCTGTCGGTAATCTATGCGAAAATAGTATTTAATTCACAATACGTTCCATAAGGCCCGCAAAAAAGGGTTTGCGTAGCGCAAACCCTTTCTGTAAGTAGATTTATTATTGTTTATTTCTTACCGAACATACCCATGATATCATCGATCACGCTGCCGTCTTTATCTTTATCGAGGAAGCCGGTAACCATACCAATGAGGCCACCACCACCGCCCTGGGTAGTATTGCCACCACCCATAGAGCCTGCAAGGCCACCGATCAGGTCGCCAAGACCGCCGGATTGGGTCACATTATTACTTTGCTTTTGTTTATTGAGGTAACTCATAACCAATGGTGCCAGCATGGCAATGATCGGGCCGATCTTATCCAGGCTGATGCCGGAAGATTTAGCCACCCCGTTTTCTACCGTACTCACTTTATCACCGAAAATATGGCCTAATATCTTGGATCCTTCCGACTGTACAGAAGCGCCGTTACCAAAAAATCCCTGGATGTTATCCAATACCGAAGGGTCATGCTGCGACAGGGCGGAGTTTAAAGACTCAGCTCCCTGTGCGTCCTGCGCGTTGCGGCCAAGGCCACCGAGGATCATCGGTAATGCAGCCTGCACTGCAGATACTGCCTGCCCCTGGTCCAGGCCGAATTGCTGGGAAATATTAGAGACGATCTGCTGACCGGCACTGCTATTTAAAAGATCGTTGATGTTCATATTTAGTTTTTTGAGCTTGGGTGATTAAAAAATGAAGTTAAGCATTAGGCGCTGATCTGTTCTTTTAATCCCCGGAAATCACAATAAATTAACTAAAAATATTATCTGTCAAAACTCAGGTCTTTGCTTAAGGTCTCGGGCAGCTCAGGCAGCTTTTTCCGCGGCATTAAGAAGGAGTTCAGTTCTGCTATTTCTTTAAAGATCATATGGCTTTCTGCCGCTGATTTCAGGTAGGCTGCGCCGGTACTGCCGCCGGTACCCACACGCTTGCCGATGGCTCTTTGTACCATATGGATATGACGATAACGCCACAGGGACATTTGCTCGTCTATTTCCAGCAATTTATCCAGTAGTTCAAAGGGCAGGTGCAATAGGGGAAGATCCCTGTAGAGCATAATAAACAAGGCATTTTTTGTAGCCAGCTGGCTCAGTCTCCTGCCTTCGGGATAGTTTTCAGGGTTGATGAACAGGGCATCAAACACTTCCAGGTTGGCTTGCTCATTAGGTAATAATCCTGCAGCATATTCTGCGCGGTAGTGGTGCCAGAAGTCCTGCGTATTCCAGTATTTTTCATGGTTGGCAAAAGGCATACGCTCCAGCCATCCGTTCAGTAAGACCATCAATGAGATTTCTGCTTCTGCATCTTTCACACGTTTGATGTCTTTTTCATTCAGCTGGGATAAATAATATTCATGACCGAAACGATTGGCATATTCCAGGCCGAGTAATGCTTCCAGGATCTTGAATTGTATGCTCTGGAAGCCGGATGCCGGGCGCAGAAGGTCCCTGAAGTCCAGGAAGTCCAGTGGGGTCATGGTCTCCAGCACAGAGATCTGGGCCACGAGTATTTCAAGAATTTTAATGATCCTTTTTAAACGGCTGTTGGCATTAAAGATATCGGAGGAGTTGTCGGAAACATTGGGCTGCTTGAATATCTCGCGGACAATGTTCAGTTCGTGCAGTATTTGCTTGAACCAAAGTTCATAAGTCTGGTGGATAATGATAAAAAGCATTTCATCGTCTGCCCTGATGCCTTCTTTAGCACTTTCGGGGTCTTGCGCTTCCAGTATTTTATCTAATTGTAAGTATTCGCTGTAATAGACAGGGGGCCTGTTGTTCGTATCCATTATTGATTATGTCTTTGCTTGATTAGTTGCTTTGGTGTAAAAATAAAGAAAAATTGCGAAGTCCGTCGGCTAATGCTTCGGGCTTGCTTTACGGTTTAGAAGGAGATGAGCTGCTCCTTTATGCTGCCATCGTGGCTGGCATAAATGCCTGCGCAGGCCGGGTCTTCACTCATTTTTGCGATCCAGGCCAAGGCTCTTTTTGCTTTGCTTTTGCTGGTGGTGAGACCGGGCAGTATCATTTCCTTCCAGGAGCGCTGGCTGTAAGCTACATCGGCACATAAGAGTACAAAGCGCGCTCCCGATCTTACCAGTATTGAGGTGAGACCGGATGTATGGCCGGGCGTAGAGATCAATAGCACGGAGCCGTCACTAAAGAGATCAAAGGCCAGTTGTTCCGGCCCGAATGTTGATGGCCGAAACGAAAAGGTTTCCAGCCGGGTACCGGACCACATACGGGAGGTATAGACGACGGGATTCGATCTGGCTGCTTTTAATTCTATGTCGCTGACCAGGATGCGTTGGGCATCGGATAAGGTCTCCAGGCCGCTGACATGGTCTGCATGCAGGTGGGTGAGTACCAGGTAATCTATATCTGAAGGGCTATAGCCCAGTTTGCTGAGTTGTTCTACTGCTGCCTTACCTTCCGGCAGTTCTACTTTCGACAGCATACTCTGCATCACCCCTAATGCTTTTACGGGCGAGGTCCTCACCTGCGGATGCCAGCCTGTATCTACCAGGATGAGCCCTTTGGGATGTTCTATCAGGTAGCAGCTGAGCGGCAGGGAGATCCGGTGTCGCGAACTTCTGAAGATTCCCGTAAAGGCAAAGGGATTGAGCCCCGATTCCCGGTAGGCCAATGCTTCATCGACCTTTGCAGAACCGCAATGCAAAATATGAATGTTGATGTTTGGGTTTGTGTTTTTCATGCCCTTCTAGCTCAGGTATTTTCCCACAATAGGCATCCTCCTGCCCAGGCCAAAGGATTTTGGTGAAACGCGGATGATCGGGCAAAACTGGTTGCGTTTATACTCGTTCCTGTTAATCATGCCGATCACTCTTTTTACCAGGGCTGCCTCAAAACCGGCTTCTACCAGGTCCTGCGGGCTTTTCCTCAGTTCAACGTATTGATAGATGATCGCATCCAGGATATTGTATTCGGGAAGGCTGTCGCTGTCTTTCTGGTCGGGCCTTAGCTCGGCAGAAGGGGGTTTGGTAATAATGTTCTCCGGGATAATCGCTCCATTCCTGTTGATATACCGGCACAGGGCAAATACCTGCATTTTATACACATCGCCCAATACGGCAAGTCCCCCGGCCATATCACCATACAAGGTACCATAACCTGTTGCCAGTTCACTTTTGTTTGATGTATTTAAAAGAATATAATTGAATTTGTTGGCAATGGCCATCACCAGGTTGCCCCTGGTGCGGGATTGTATATTTTCTTCTGCGATACCGAAAGGTAATCCGGCAAACAAAGGCTGCAGGCTGGATTCAAAGGCATCGTATATGGATTTTATGGGAATGATATCGTACCTGTTCTTCAGGTTTTCTGATAGCCTGACGGCATCGTCTACCGAATGGCCGGTAGAGAATTGTGAAGGCATCAGGATCGCATGTACATTATCCGCACCCAAAGCTTCGCAGGCCAGGGCCAGGGTCAGCGCGCTGTCTATACCGCCGGAGCTGGCCACAATGGCTTTACGGAACCCCATCTTTTCAAAATATTCCCGGATACCCATTACCAATGCCTGGTGTATGCGGTCTATGTTCAGCTCGGGATCAAAGATCGCCGGGGAGAAAGGCAGTATGGGCAGATCTGCCACCGGTAGTTTTACCGTTTCCTGCCATTGGCCCTGCTCAAAGGTAAAGCCGGTCAGTTCTTCTTCGAAGTATTTGCCTTCATAGACCATATTGCCTTCGGCATCTGCGAGCAAAGAGCCGCCATCAAATATGATCTCGGTCTGGGAGCCTACGGTATTGCAATACAGCATCGGTAAGCCGTAACGCCGGCAGTTCTGGCTGATGGCCCAATAGCGGTCTTCTGCATGGGTATAATCAAAGGGGGAGGCACTCAGGTTGATCATCAGGTCGGGCTGCTGGGTGGCCAGTTTTTCCATAGGAGAAAAGCGGTACAAGGGGTCTTGTTCCATATCCCAGATGTCTTCGCAAATGGTAACGGCCAGTCTTAATCCTTTATAGGTGACGATATTCCAGTCGAAGGCCGGCTCAAAATACCGGTATTCATCAAAGATGTCGTAGTTGGGCAATAAGGTCTTGTTGATGACCTGTACTATTTTTTTATCGGCCAGAAAATAGGCGCTGTTGAATAGATTTTTACCCAACAGGTCCGGATTGCGGCTGGGAGCGCCTACCAGCACGGCTATACCCTCTGCCGCTGCTGCAATGGTATGCACGCTTTTGAGGCATTCATCGATGAAATCTTCAAATTCTAAAAAATCCCGTGGCGGATAGCCGCAAACAGCGAGTTCGGGAAAAACGATCAACTCAGCATCTTGCTGCTTTGCTGTTTTTATGGCTGCAATAATTTTCCCGGTATTGTATTCAAAGTCGCCTATAATATAATTCTGCTGTGCTAAAAAGATGTTCATTGTTTTCCCGGTTTACTTTATGGTGTAAAATTACTAGAATCTGCTCAAATCAATGTTTTGTGTATAGATCGCCTCAGTAGTATCGTTGACTGTATAAGGAATCTCTACGCGGAGTGTATGTTTATTGATGAGTTTCGATCTTATCAACTCTTCAGGGTACACACTGGTAGTAAGGATATGTTCTGTCACCTCTTTGGGTAATCCTATTTCTTGCCGGTTTAATGTATTCAGGTTAAAAACGGACAGTGTTTTTACTTTGTTGTCTTCCTGGCTCTCTTTATAGCTACTATTGGTCACTGAAACAAAATAAGGCAGCTTGGGCTCTTCGCTCACAAAAATCGCCCGGCCCAGGTAGTTTAAAAGTGTACCTTCTTTTTTATCGTACAAATAATAGTCTACCGGTGAGCAGCAACCCGAGATCACTTTATTGACAAACAAAATGGTGCGGTCATATTCGTAGAAGAATACATGACCTATTCTACCGGTGAGTTCCAGCATATCTGTATCCAGTGTAAATAATCTGTGCTCGCTGCCTTGCTTGTTTTTAAGGCTTAGCCAGGAGGAATCACAATTAAACGACCAGTAGACCACTGCTCCATCGGAAAGTTTTTTTTGGGTACAATCTATAATTTCCGCAAGCATGGCTTTTCTTTCCTCATTGCATTTTTCCTCCACTGCAGGGGATGCCTGCGCTTCCTGCTTTGGCAGGCCGGAAGCTGCTTTGTGGTTGCAGGCAGCTAAAAGAAATATTATGATCACCAGGCTGTACTTCATCGCTATTTATGATAAAAGAAGAGGTAGCCTACGATGATTGCAGCGATAACGCATACGGCATCGGCCAGTAAGCCGAGGTAGAGTGCATTGCGTGTGTTTTTTACATTGACACTACCAAAGTAAACTGCGAGTACATAAAAGGTGGTTTCTGTAGAGCCCTGGAGAATGGCGGCTATTTTTCCTACAAAGGAGTTCACGCCATGTTCTTTCAATACATCTACCATCAATCCTCTTGCTCCGCTGCCGCTCAAAGGTTTCATCAGGGCGACCGGGAGCGCAGGCACAAATTCTGTATTGAATCCCATAGCTGCAACGGCCGTCTCTATGCCTTTTAAAATGAAATCCAGGCAACCCGAGGTCCTGAAGACACTGATCGCGGCCAGCATAGCTACCAGGAATGGAATGATCTTTATCGCGGTACCGAAGCCGTCTTTGGCTCCTTCTACAAAATTGTCGTAAACATTAATTTTCTTCACCAATCCTGCGGTTATAAATCCAACAAAGATCAATATGATGATGGTAGCGCCTATGGCCCCGATGTACTGGTTCATGACCTCCGGCGGAAACAGGCTCAGCCATCTCCAAAGACCGTATATAGCGGCTCCGAAACCTAGGGTGAAGATGATTACGGGTAGCTTCAGCAGGTTGATCTTTTGATTGATGCCTACTATGATCATCCCGGCAATGATGCCGATATAGGTAATGATCAGGAGGGGCAAGAAAATATCAGCACCATTGAAGTTAGCGATGCCCTGCTCTGCCGCCATGGTCTGCCGGATGGCGATAATGGAGGTGGGGATAATGGAAAGGCCCACGGTATTCAGCACCAGGAACATGATCTGGGCATCTGTGGCCGTATCTTTTTGGGGGTTCAGGCTTTGGAGGTCTTCCATTGCTTTAAGTCCTAATGGGGTAGCGGCATTATCCAGGCCCAGCATATTGGCCGAAAAATTCATGGCGATGCTGCCATGTGCCGGATGATCTCCGGGAACGTTTTTGAATAGGGTCTTGAAAAGGGGTTTAACCAGTTTGGTAAAGGCCTGGATAAGCCCGGCTTTCTCCCCTACCCTCATGATGCCCAGCCAAAGGGTCATCATGGCCGTAAGGCCTATGGATATCTTAAAGCCTGTTTCTGCACTGTCAAACAGTGCGGTCATCATATTGGTAAAAATATCAAGCTGGCCTAAAAAGGTCATCTTGTACAGGGCTACGATAAAGCCTATCAGAAAAAAGGCAATCCAAATATAATTCAATGCCATAGATTCAATTTTATTAGCACGAAAGTACGTTTTTTTGAATCAGAAATAATACCCGGATTGCAGGGATGCCAACAGGAGTAAAGGACCTTAGGTCCGGATACTTATGCCTGGTGTGCGCCTTTCTTTTCGGGGAAGATCAGGGATAAAACTACCGAGATGACCAAAATACCGCCTACAATTGCCAGAGAAACCGGTGCCGGCACATGGTACCAGGGCGAAACGATCATCTTGGCCCCGATAAAGGTGAGGATGATGGATAGCCCGTAAGGCAACTTGCTGAACATATGGATGAAGTTGGCCAGTAAAAAATACAGCGACCTCAGGCCCAGGATGGCAAAGATATTGGAGGTATAAAGGATAAAAGGATCTTTGGAAATAGCGAAGATGGCAGGGATAGAATCGACTGCGAATATAACATCGGTGAATTCAATAACGGCTACGACCACCAGTAAAGGGGTAGCAATCTTTACCCCGTTCTGGTAGGTAAAGAATTTATCTCCGTCAAAGTTGTCACTTACTTTGTAAAAGCGCTTGACGAGCCTTGCTCCGGCGGTATTGCTGTAGTCTGCTTTTTCATCATCTTCTTTGTGGCCACCCCAGGACTTGATCCCGGCAACGATGAGGAAGAGGCCAAAGAGGGTGAGTACGATATTGATCGGGTCTTCATTGCCCAGCCAGCCGATGCTGCTTTTGATATAGGTGATATTGATAAGCCCTACTCCTGCAAAGATGAATATGGCCCGGAACAGTAAAGCACCGATAATCCCCCAAAACAGCACTTTATGGTGCAGTTCCCTGGGCACTTTAAAGAAGTTGAAGACAAGTATGAAGACAAAAAGGTTGTCTATGGACAGCGCTTTTTCGATCCAGTAAGCGGCCTGGAATTCTGAGAATTTGGTGACGGCAAGAGTATGCCCGCCTGCATCCTGGTTAAATACCCAGTACACGACTCCGGAGAAGATCATGGCCAGGGAGATCCAGACCAAAGACCATACAATGGCTTCTTTGGAACGTACAACATGGCTCTTTTTGTTGAAAACGCCTAAATCAAGTAAAAGCATAACGATGACTACGATCGCAAAACCCCATACCAAGCCCGGGTGCAGCTCCAGAATACCATTTTTCATTTGTAAAGCAGAAAGTTTTTGAGTACGTTTTAAACGCTCTGCAAAATTAGCTTATAAGTTCCATAGTACCTTTTTTAAAAAAAGAACCGGGGTTTTATCTTATAACCCGTATTTATAGGCGGAAGGCAGGATCGTAGTGGCTTTTTTAAACCAGTTGCAGAAGTAGGCGGTGTCTTTAAAACCCAGTTCCATACTTATTTCATTTATGTTACTATCAGTTGTGCAGAGCATCTTCTTGGCTTCTTTAAGCAGTCTTTCTTTTTGAAGCAGGGGCACGGATAGTCCGGATGCCTGTTTTACATGGTTCTGCAGGGTGCGGGCACTTACGTGCAGGAGTTTTGCATAATCTTCAGTGGCCAGCCGCTGCTTAAAGTTCTTTTCTATGAGCGCGATCAGCCGGGTCACCATAGGATCATAGGTCCCGGAGAGGGAGGGTGCATCAAACTGGCGGGTAGCGATTTTTGTGATCAGGGTACCGATCAGTTGCAGCATATAGGCCGACTGTCCTTTATTGTCCAGGATCTCCTGTGTGATGGATGTATATTGTTGAATGGCTGCGGTATCCAGGTTGATGATCCTGGAATCTCGGAACAATGTGGTAAAATCGATGTCGGGATTGACCATTTGCAGCTTCTGCAGGAACTGGTCTTTATAGACTATGGCAAATCCCTCTGAATCCATAGCACGCTCCACCCAATGGAGGTCATGCGCTGCTATAAGGTGAATAGCGCCACTTTCTATGGTATAGTTTTTGAAGTTGATGTTGTGTGTGCCGCCTCCTTTAAAGAAGACCATGATCTCGTTGTAACTATGGGCATGAAAGCTGTCGAAAGGATAGCTTTGAGGATTGTCCAGCCTTACAAAGCTGGCCAGTTTATTTTTGGCATCTTCTTCTGAATATTGGTATGTAGGGTATGTATTGGTCATGGGTTTTCTCAGCGCCTGTACTGGCAGCAGGCAGCAAATGGTGATACTGTACGAAACGGATTTTTAAGCGAAGGTCTTATGATTTCCTTAGATATTGTATTCCACTTTTACTTTCTCAATTCTTAGTTTATCTACAGAGAGGATGGTAAAGTCGTAGAGCTCATAGCTTACCTGCTCGTTTACGGTCGGGAATTTACCGGCAATCTCCAGCACTAAACCTGCGATGGAGTCGCTGTCGCCCCTCACTTCTGAGAAGGTGGCTAAAGGAATGTTCATGATGCGACACATATCATTGATCAGCATCCTCCCTTCAAAGATATAGGCCTGGTCATTTATTTTCCTGAAATTATGCTCGTCTTCATCGAATTCATCTTTGATGTCGCCTACGATCTCTTCCATGATGTCTTCCAGGGTCACGATGCCGGAGGTACCTCCGAATTCATCTACAACAATGGCAAAATGGATCCTGTTATCCCTGAAATCATTTAAAAGGTCGTCGATGAGCTTGTGCTGGTGCACGTAGTAGGCGGGCCGGATGAGGTTATGCCAGTCAAACTCATCAATGTCCATAAAGGGCAGGAAGTCTCTTGCATGGATCATACCCACAATTTCGTCTATATTATTGCGGTACACGGGCAGCCTGGAATAACCGGCTTCGAGTATGCGTTCTTTTACTTTTTTGGATTCCCAGCTTTCGCGGATGGCATTTACATCTAAGCGGGGCTGCATGATCTGCTTCACACTGATGCTGCCAAACTTCAATACGCCTTTAAAGATATCGACCTCTTCTTTGGATGCGGCATGGCCCAGGCTGGCTTCTATCACGCTTTCCAGTTCTTTAAGGTTATCTATTTCTAAAAACTTTTTATTTCTTTTCTGGTCTTTATATTCGTCTGAGTCCACCAGCATTTGCCCGAATCCTTTAAAGGAAAGGTACAGGAAATTTACCGCGGGTGCGGTAAAGGAGGTCATCCGGATATTGTTGTGCTTGGAATAGACCTTGGGCAGTATTTCTATAAACAGCAGCAGGATAAACAGGCAGAGGAAAACAGCGATGCTTAATATGAGTACGGTGCTTACATTGGTGAACGGATCAATGATCGCGGCCAGGTAAGTGATCAGGAAGATGACCAGTATGGAAAGGGAATATTTAGCCACCCTTAGTGTAGATAAAAGCAACTCGGGTTCTTCGAGTAAAGCGATTATGGTCCTGGAGTTGGTATCTTCTTTTGTTTTCAGGTAATTGATATCTTTCACTTTAAGGCTAAAAAAACCAAGTTCTGCACCAGCCGCAATAGAGGCCAGGAATAGGATAAGCAGGGTAAGTATTACCAGTGTAGTAATAGTAGTAGGAGAAGCCATCAAAAAAATTGCAGATAAAATCGTCATAACATTAAATTGCTTTTCTAATACATCAGTATCATGCAAGGATTCAAAACTAACACAATCCGGATAGATGTAAAAGAAAAGTATAGTCCGGGAATATCCACGTTCAGCCCGAAACGGCTAAATTTTTTTACCGGTATCTTTAGAAAGGTAATATATCATCTAAATCCGGGTCGTTGTCGTTGTTTAAATAGCTGTTGTTGTTGTCCTGTTCTGTTTTGCCGGATCCGTGCTGCCCTTCGGCATCTTTTCTCTTGTCCAGCATAACGAGGTTCTCGGCTATTATTTCTGTTTGAAACCTTTTATTTTTGTCTTTATCTTCCCAGCTTCTGGTTCTGAGGCGACCTTCAATATATACCAGGCTTCCTTTATGCAGGTATTTGCCGGCCAGCTCTGCGAGTCCTCTCCAGAGCACTATGGTATGCCATTCTGTTTCGGAAACTACATTGCCGTTTTTTTCTTTCCTCATCTCGGTAGTGGCCAGCGGGAATTTTGCTACAGGAATATCTCCTTCAATATATTGCAGATCCGGATCTTTTCCCAAATTACCTATTAGCACTACTTTGTTAACTCCTCTCATTGATCAAAAAATTTTTCGGTTACCAAATAAACAAGGCTATATATTTCAATACTAAAAATAAGGCATTTCTTCCAAAAAAGAAATTATTGTTTTAGGAAATGCATAATTTTTTACATTAATTTTTTTTATCCATTCTCCCTTTTCCAGGCCTGATAAGGGTTTTTTCTTCAGTTTGACGATAGAAAATTTACTCTCGATAAGCTGGTGGGTAAGCCTTTGCTTACCGGAAAAAACAGCAGGCTGCACTTCTTCTATCAACGACTTTTCAATAAAATCTATTGTATCATAGGCTGCTGACTCTACGAGAAAGAATTCATAGAGGTCGTGCCATACATCTCCTGCCGGCCGCTGCTGCAGGTAGATCTCGTCTTTCACTTCAAGGATGAAGTAGTTAAAGTACCTCTGCCTGACCTGTAATTTTTTTGATTTCACGGGGAAATCGTAAACGGTACCTTCGTTATAAGCACGGCAAGCGGTAGCTAAGAAGCATTGCTCACATTTCGCCAATTTGGGTGTACACACGGAAGCTCCCAGGTCCATTATGGCCTGGTTGAAGGCTGCCGGATGCTGCTCATCAAATACAGAGGCGACCAGTTCATTGAATTTCTTTTTTCCGCCCGTGCTATCTATAGGTTCTGCTACTTCAAAATACCTGGCCATAACCCGGTACACATTACCGTCAATAACGGGCCTGGGAAGACCGAATGCAAAGGAGGCTATCGCTGCTGCGGTATAGGGTCCTATGCCCTTAAGTTTTATAATCTGCTCATATTGATCGGGGAACACACCATTGTATTCTGCGACGATCTGCCGGGCAGTGGCCAGCAGGTTGCGGCAACGGGAGTAATAGCCCAGTCCCTGCCATAGCTTAAACACTTCCTGGTCAGGTGCTGCGGCCAATGATTGAATATCTGGATAGGCTGCTACAAAGCGCTCGTAATAAGGTAGCCCCTGCTCTGCACGGGTCTGCTGGAGAATGATCTCTGAAAGCCATATCTTATAGGGATCTTGTTCTCCTTTCCAGGGCAGTACCCGGTTGTTTTCTAAATGATGCCAGGAGAGCAATTGCTTCGCAAAAAAGTTGTTGGTCATATTTGTAGCACAAAAATAAAAGCTGCCGTCCATTAAGACGACAGCTTTTGCATTCAATTAGCAGATTCTACTTCAGAATCTCTAATTTTTTATTCACAATACCTTTATTGGTCTGTATTTTGATGTGATAAACACCTGCTGCCAGGTCTTTATTGAGTTCGATCCGGTATTTATTGACATTTTTAGCAAATGCATTTTGTGTAAACACTTCCTGTCCTACTATATTAAACACTTTCAGGCTGCTCATGGTTACACCTTCAGCGGTTTCTAAGAAGACTACATTATTATAGGTCGGGTTAGGATAGAGCTTGATCTGCGCATCTTTGTTCACATCATCTATACCTACGCCACCAATAATGGTCACCATGATGCTATCCACGATCTCACCGCAGGTACTATTGGAAAATAATTTAACCCAGTAGTTACCGTTTGCCGTGTAGTGATGTTGTGTTGTGGGCGAGTAAGTCGTATCTCTTCCTGTACCATCGCCATAATCCCAGATATATTGAACGATATACAAGGGGTTATCTGCAGTAAATACAAAGTTGGAAGAGGTCTGTGCGGTAACCAGGATACCATCTACTTCCGGCATCTGCCCGCTTACGATCAACTCTACGGTGTCTATAGTCAGGCAGCCGTCGGGGCTGGTTACATAGACAATATAGGTGCCTGCTGTAGTTGCGGTAATGGTTCTGGTATTGTCTCCGGTATTCCAGTAGTAAGATCCTCCGTTCTGTCCGCCGGTTCCGGCATCCAGGATTTTCTCTCCGCCGGCACATATGCTCGCTGTGCCTTCCGGTGCCAGCTCTACTATAGGTTTTGATCTTATGGTTGCATGAATGGTATCACGACCTATACAGCCAAAGCTATTGGTAACGGCTACATAGTAAACACCGGTCTGGCCTATTGCTCTTGAGCTGGCCGTGCTGCCATCATCCCAAAGATAGGTAGCATTATTAGGCTGAGGACCTGCTTCCAGGTTAAAGGTGCTGGCTACAGCGATACAGGTATCGAAATCGGCACCGATATTTACTGCAGGAAGCGGGTTTACGGTAGCTACCACCGGCAAACGGATGGCTTCACAAGAGGTAGATGCACGGTAATGCACGGTTCCGTTAAATGCCCTGCCCGAATTGGTTCCGCCAAAGGAGGAGCAAAGGCCCGTTCCCACGATAATGTCTAAGTCGGGATTAGAGTATAAAGTCGGTGTCGGCATATTGGTGTATGCGGCATCGTATTCGATGTATATACCGGTCAGCGTATTGGCTGTGATGGCAATGGTAGTGGGGATAGGAATGTTGAACAAAGAACCGGTTGCTGTTGCCGGGATCACTGCTGTTGTGTGCAGGGTCCAGGCAGAAGAATTGGTTTCGTTGCCTAAGAAAGTACCCGTTTTGGTATATACTTTAACGGTTACATTAGTTGCTGTAGCATTGGCTTTAGCTTTAAAGCTATCAATAATCAGGTTGACATTAGGGTCAATATCAAACATAACCCCTCCGCTACAACCGTTGCCTCCTGCATTTGTGGTGGCTAAAGAAGCTACTGTAGTGCCGCCACCTGCTCCTTCTGTCACATAATAGGTAGTGGTTGCGCTGATATTTGGGGTATTAAATGTAGTGCCGGTGAATAATGGAGCACCTCCTGTTGCATTCTGATACCAAAGGATGGAGTTGCCGGGAACGGTAGGAGTAGCTGATAATTGAACAGAACCCGGACCGCACCTGGAACCGGCCATAGGTGTCGGTTGACTAGGGTTGGTAACGATCACCGTATCCGGTGCTGAGGTAGCGACTACGGAACTGTTACATTTAACCTGTAAGCGGTAATGTGTTGTAGTGCTCAATGTAGCAATGGCTAAACTGGCATTAGTGGCACCGGCAATATCTGTCCAGGCAGCTCCTGTAGGAGAACTTTGCCATTGGAAGGTTTGCCCGGTAGCCGGAGGAATGGACGTATTAATCGTAAGATTGGTACTACCGGAAACACAAAGTGCTGATGGAGCTGCAGTAGCCACAATATTTGAAGGCAGGGTTACTGTAGTACATGAGGGCATCGTATTGACCAGGATGTTGTAATCTTCTGTTTCACCATAATATTCACTGGCACATGGATTAAATGTGGTAGAGCCTTCTACTACCCTCACCCTGAATCTTGTGACCCCTAAAAGGGCTGTAGCCGGTACGGTTACCGTTCCGGTATAGCTGGCACCATTGCTTATGGTAGAAGGGGAAGCAGCGCAGAGTTCGGTCACCGGGTCAAAGACCCCGTCATGATTCCAGTCGGCCCAGATCTTCACGCCTCCATCGTATTGGCTTACGCCAACAGACACATTAAAGGTCATTCCCTGGAAGGCTGTTATCTGCATGGAGGTATAGTTAGAATATCCTGCTGCACCGCTGGCACAGCCGGTATTGTTATTCGTCACATTGGCCACCGCTCCTGTAGTGGCAAAGCTGTTAATGGTCGCCCCGTTAGAACAGCCGTAAGTATAGGTAGGGATGCAATAGCAATTGATAAATGATTTGATGGTTATATACTTTACATTGGTGTAAACCGGTGCGCTGCTGTTGCATACTGATCTTAAACGATAATAGGTAGCAGTATTAATACCTGCTGCAATGGTATAGTTTGGGTTAGCCGCACCTGCAATATCGGTCCATGGGCCGGTGGCTGTGGCTGATTGTTGCCATTGGTAGACCATACCGGAACCGAAGGAGAGCCCGTCTGCCGCTAAGGTAAAAGCAACATTAGGACAAACAGAATCGGGAACAGATAAGGCTACCGTACCAGCATTGGGTGTACCGGTACAGGCCGTGGTAGGGTTATAGGTAATACGGATCTCCGGTAAATAGCTTTCTACGGATAAACCTGTTCCGTCGCCCGGATCGCTGTAGTCTTGTCGCATGTAGGCCTGCCTGTTGCTAACAGAGGAAGAGCGATTCATGTATTTAGCACTACCGCTACTGCCATATGCGTCATAGACCATGACGATGAGGTTGTCTGAATTATAGATAAAAGGAGTAGTGAGGGTAAACATTTTCCAGCCTGAGGTGCTGCCGTGAAAATTTACAGAAGCATCGAAAGAGGCCGTAAGGCCACCTGTATAGGTAGTAGAGTTCCAGTTCGCTGCCGTTAAAGTAGTGGCAGGCGTGGTACGGAAAAATACTTTGTTAGGGCTTACGGCATCGGTACCGTTAGTGTTTACCCTATTATATTCTATTGCCGAAATGCTGACATTAGATACGCCGATCTCTGAGGCAAGATACAGGTTAGCATGCCTTTGGTAACCATACCAGTTAGAGGTAGGGGCGTAATAGTCCCCTATAGAGGACGGAGGGGTAATGGTCACGGTAGGATCAATGGTGACCGGGAAAGAGCGGTTGCCCGCCTTCAGCCAGTCTGCCGGGATCTTGGCGATCACGTTGAGGCCGCCCTGTACAAAACGCACCTCGTAGTTACACATCAGCACATGTTGCTCTTTTTGTTTCTTTTCCTGTTCCGATAGTTTTGCAAGCGGTGCTCCGATAAGATACAGGGCTGTATTTTTATCCAGTGTATGGTCGAAAACCACTATTTTGCCAAAATAGATACCTTCTGTGCCCGGGATACTGATATGAAAATCTTTACCGGAAAAATTAGTTTGTTTTTTCTTGCCGGCAACATCAACGGACCAGCCGGAAGGCATAGGAATGAACTGTGACAACTCAATCATGGTGCCGCCGGGCAATCCCTGGATCTGTTGCGACAGGGAGTGCACAATGGTATTATTCTCCACTCCGTTGTACAACAACTCAAACTGCTCTGTGATGCCTTCATAAACATGAGCATAGTTGACCGTATGGTCTCCCTGCAAAGCCGCTGCCTTTTTCTGCGCAGCCATTACGGTACTCCCGTTAGAGAAGCGCATAGAAGGTTGTTGCCACCATTTAAAGGCGACTCCGTTACTCAATATCATTTGAACGGGTTGCTCTCCCGCCTTTTGCGGCAGGTAAGTTTTAAACTCATTAGCTTCATTGGCAAATGCATAAGCATCCCTGCTTGCCGGTACTAAAGACAGGCTGATATCCTGCCACTGATTATTTGCATCTTTATAATGGTAGGTTCCTCCTGTAACCACGGTAAACGAACCATTTGCGTTTTTAAAGTGTTTCGCATTTTTGGTTCTCTTTTCAGCGATCTCATCAGAGGGCCTAAAACCGGAAAATGAACCTCCGCTTTCGTAACGCATATCTTTAACCTTAGCGATTTCAGATTGAGCCTTTACAGAAGTGGAAGAAAACATTAGTGCGATCAAGCTACCCAGGAGGGCCTGTCGCTTAAGTTTGGGAGTAAAAAATGTTTTCATGCCTTTAGTATTAAATTTTAATTATTTATTTACAAATCTAACTAAAGTTATTATAAATAGTAAATTTAAATTTATGAAATCGTTCATTAACTCATTGCTATATAATATCTGAATAAGTTAAACAATATATTATATTAATATTAGTTTTATCAATCATTAATAATGGCATAAAAAAAGCTGCCGCCCGGTAAGGGACGGCAGCTGCTAAAACTGATTATAAACCAGTAAATCTTATTTCAGGATCTCTAATTTTTTATTCACAATACCTTTATTGGTCTGTATTTTGATGTAATAAACACCTGCTGCCAGGTCTTTATTGAGTTCGATCCGGTGTTTATTGGCATTCTTAGCAAATGCATTTTGAGTAAACACTTCCTGTCCTACTATATTAAACACTTTCAGGCTGCTCATGGTTACACCTTCAGCGGTCTCTAAGAAGACTACATGATTATAGGTCGGGTTAGGATAAACCTTGATCTGCGCATCTTTGTTCACATCATCTATACCTACGCCACCGATAATGGTCACCATGATACTGTCTACTACTTCTCCGCAAACGCTGTTGGAGAATAATTTAACCCAGTAGTTACCGTTTGCCGTGTAGTGGTGTTGTGTAGTAGCTGAAGTGCCGGTATCTCTTGGTGAACCATCGCCATAATCCCAGATATACTGAACGATATGTAAAGGATTATCTGCAGTGAAAATAAAGTTAGACGCAGACTGTGCGGTAACCAGGATACCATCTACTTCCGGCATCTGTCCGTTCACGATCAACTCTACGGTGTCTACGGTCAGACATCCGTCGGGGCTGGTTACATAAACGATATAAGTACCTGCTGTAGTTGCGGTAATGGTTCTGGTATTGTCACCGGTGTTCCAGTAGTAAGATCCGCCATTCAGTCCGCCGGTTCCGGCATCCAGGATTTTCTCTCCGCCACCGCAAATATTTGCAGTACCGCCCGGAGCCAGTTCTACGATTGGTTTAGTTCTTATAGTTGCGTGAATCGTGTCACGTCCTATACAGCCAAAGCTGTTGGTAACGGCTACGTAGTAAGTACCGGTCTGACCGATGGCTCTTGAGCTGGCTGTGCTGCCATTATCCCAAAGGTAGGTAGCATTATTAGGCTGAGGGCCTGCTTCCAGGTTAAAGGTGGCGGCTACAGCGATACAGGTATCGAAATCGGCACCGATATTCACTGCAGGCAGCGGGTTTACTGTGGCTACAACCGGTAAACGGGCTGTCTCACAACCAGAGGATATGGCCAGGCGTATATTGGGCCTGCTGGTCAGTACTGATCCGGAACCGGGAGCACTACATATGTTGGGGTTATTATCTTCCTGGTAATAGTGAGAAGCATTGAAGCCTAGATTTGTTGTGTATTTCACACTATGACCGCTACTCCAGTTCGGATTATTAAAACAAACCTCAATCACTACATTGGAAACGCCATCCCAGGAGATCGGGTTCTGCAAGGTATAAGCATTTACAGAGTTTGCTGTAGGTGTAAAAGTAGCTGGTGCTGTATAAGCAGTAGTTAAGCCGGTTTCCCAGGCCGAGCTTAAAGCGTTAGCACTTGTTTGCTTCATGGAAATGTAGAAGTTAGACAGTGCATGTCCGCCTGCTGCAACCACATCAAATGCTACTTCTGTAATGGTTCCTGCCGAAAAACCTAATGCCGTCAGCTCAGATGCCCTGATCAGGTATTGGGTTTTCAGCCCGTCATATAAGGTGTAGTATGGATTCGGGTTACCACCAACAGTTGATGTTCCTGTACCTACCCAGGCCGGGGGTGTTGCCGGTCCGCCGGCACCTGCCGCTACATAATAGGTAGTGGTGGCGGTAAGATTGGGTGTATTAAATGTATTGCCTGTAGCTAAGGGTAATCCGCCTGTTGCATTCTGATACCAGCGGATCAGATTGGTAGAGGTGGTAGGGGTAGCTCCCAGTTGCACCGAACCCGGACCACATCTTGAACCTGCGGTAACTGTTGGTGTACTTGGAACTGTGGTCACTACCTGCGCCACGGAACTGGTCAATACTACTGTACCGGAACACAATACCTGGCATCTGTAATAGGTAGGTGCCATAATATTGGAAGCGATGTAAGTAAGGCCTGTAGCTCCTGCAATATTAGTCCAGGGACCTGTTGCAGTAGCAGACTGTTGCCATTGATAGGTAATACCAGAAGCAACCGGTGGCGTAAATCCTAAAGATAACTGTGCTCCTGCACCCAGGCATACGGTTGTAGGGTTAGCTGTAGCTGTTGCTGTAGCCGGGAACATAGAAGCCGTACATGGGGCCGGAGGCGTGAAGCGATACAGCTGGCCTGTTGCCGGGCGTGCAGTAATATCTGTGGTAAAGGTAGTAGAGCTGGCTGTTGGCGTGGCTGAACTGTTATTGATTACAAGGTAAGTAGAAGGAGTACCTACATCTCCGATCCCGATAGTAGCTCCACTGGAACCTCCTGTGTTGCCCGGACCAGCTTCCTGGCGGTAGATATACTCAATCACATTAGTAGTTTCATACAACTTGATCTGGAAAGATATAGTAGCTGCATAGGCAGAACTATAGTTCCAGCGCCAGTCTTTACACTGTATAGTGAGCACACGGTTTGGCGCTGTACCACTTACTTCATACCTGGCCTGGCCTACCGCCCCGGACAGGTCATCCCAAAGATGAAACAAGGCCGGTTTAATGGCATCCATATCGGATTGTGTATTGGATAAAGTAGAGGCGGTAACAGAAGTGTTGAATGAAACCCAGCCATTGGAAGAAATCTTAAAGTTCTGGTAGGTCGTGCCGCAAAAATTGAACGTAAACCCGATAGGCAAACTTGCAGAGACCGCATCATCTGTATGAATGGCAGAGATCAGCGTGCCCCCGGTAATTTCTGTAAAGGTAGTAGACTGAGCGGTAAAGCCATAGCTACTTGCCGGCAAATACTGGGCCTTAACCTGTGTGGTGGCCCCGAGCAAGAGTAGCACAAAGGCCAAAAAAAGGGCCTTGCTGTCCCTGCTTTTAAAATTGGTAAACAATGTTTTCATGATTATAGTATTAAATTTCCCTATACAATTATATGTACGTACAAATCTAATTAAGTTTTAAGAAACAATAAAACATTATAGTAAAAATATCAATATCTGGAATAATAATTTACTCTTGCTCAAATATGCATATAAACAATTGAAAGTCAATATTATTACAAGTTTAAAAAAATATCTTATGATAAATTTAATGTATGATAAATTACACCAATTTTTGAACAAAAAGCCATTTAATTGTCACAATAAAAAAAGACATAGAAGATAAAAAATCTACTATGTCTTTCTATTAAAATTATTTTATTTAGCTGTTAAGCATTCCCCAAAGTTCATCTTTTAGGTCTGTAATTCCCGATTGGGTCACTGCAGAAAAGAATAAATGCGGATAATCTGCAGGTAATTCCTCCGATATGGCCTCTTTGAGTTCCTTGTCCAGCATATCTGCTTTACTGATGCCGATCAGCATCTTTTTATGCAACAGCTCCGGGTTATATTGCTCCAGTTCGCTGTACAGGATATCAAATTCTTTTCTATGGTCTTCACTGTCTGCCGGAATGATAAACAAAAGGACTGCGTTACGCTCGATATGCCTCAGGAACCGGTGTCCCAGCCCTTTTCCTTCCGCAGCTCCTTCTATGATCCCCGGAAGATCTGCCATACAAAAGGAAAGATGGTCCCGGTAATGCACCATACCCAGGTTAGGGGTAAGTGTGGTAAAGGCATAGTTGGCGATTTTAGGCTTTGCCGCGCTGACTACCGATAAAAGGGTTGACTTGCCTGCATTGGGGAAACCTACAAGGCCTACATCTGCCAGCACTTTAAGTTCCAGGAACTTGTATCCCTCAGAACCCATTTCTCCGGGTTGTGCATATTCCGGGGTCTGGTTGGTAGCTGATTTAAAATTGGAATTACCCAATCCACCTCTGCCACCCGGCACCCAGATCACTTCCTGGCCATCTTCCAGGATCTCTGCTTCAATTAAGCCGGTCTCCTGGTCTTTGGCAATTGTACCCAAGGGTACTTCTATTATAATATCTTTACCCTGACGGCCCGTACTGTTGTTACCACTACCTTTCTCCCCGTCTTCAGCAAGAACATTTTTATGATATCTTAAGTGTAATAAAGTCCAGAGCTGTTTATTTCCTTTTAAAATTATATGTGCACCCCTGCCCCCGTCTCCTCCGTCCGGACCGGCCTTTGCATTGTATTTAGTACGCATAAAGTGCATACTACCAGCTCCGCCTTTACCTGAACGACAAAAAATCCTGATATAATCTACAAAATTCGCTTTCTCCATATTATGCAAAAGTAAAGCCTTCAAACGAAGGCTTTACCTATTTAATTAAAATATTTAAAATCAGACCTTATTACTGAGGCAGGATAAAGGATTCTATCTTACCTTTTATAGCTCCGAATATCTCTTCTACTTCACCCACACCTTTAATTCTTTCCAGTTTGCCCTGTGCTTCATAGTAGTTGGACACGGGTTCTGTTTTGGCCCGGTACTCAACTATTCTATTGGCGATCACCTCTTCATTATCATCAGAGCGGCCGGAAACAGCTCCTCTCAACAATAAGCGCTGTTTCAATTCTTCTTCCGGAACTTCCAGGGAGATCAACATATGAATATTTGTTCCTTTAAGCTGCAGCAAATTGTCCAAAGCCTCTGCCTGAGCAGTTGTCCTGGGGAAGCCGTCAAAAATAAAGCCCCTGGCTTGCGGATTTTCATCCAGTTTAGAACCAATCATACCAATGACTACAGCGTCCGGCACTAATTGTCCTGCATCCATAAACTTTTTTGCTTCAAGGCCCAGCCTGGTCTCGCGGGAGATTTCATCTCTCAAAAGATCTCCGGTAGACAGGTGCTTTAATCCAAAAGTGTTGATCAGGTTGCTTGATTGGGTTCCCTTTCCACTACCGGGAGGGCCAAATAAAATAAGGTTGAACATCTAACAAATATAATATATTAAAAAAAGAATACGCACAAAAATACCAAAAAATGTACAGAAAATCGCTTAAGGATGGCTTTGGCCTATACCAAAGTAGCGAAATCCTTCTTTACTGAGCATGATATCATCATAAATATTCCTACCATCAAAAATTACCGGGTTGGCTACCAGTGCCTTAATCCGCTCCCAGTTGGGCAGCCGGAACTCATTCCATTCTGTAACCAATGCAATGGCATCTGCACCCTCTACCGTCTCGTAAACATCTTCGCAAAACCTGAGATCGGGGTTTGCGGCAAACAATTTTTGGGCTTCATGAATGGCTACGGGGTCAAAGGTCCTTACCCTGGCACCGGCCTTCAGCAGGGATTCGATCAGCATGGTTGAAGGCGCTTCGCGCATATCATCGGTATTGGGCTTAAAGGCCAAACCCCATACGGCTATCGTCCTGCCGGAAAGATTCCCGTCAAAATAACGCTCTATTTTGGCAAACAGTACTTTTTTCTGATCTTCATTAATGGCCTCTACAGCTTCCAGCAAGCGCATCGGCATTTGGTTTTCTGCCCCCATCTTCAATAGTGCTTTCACATCTTTAGGGAAGCAGGACCCGCCATAGCCCACACCGGCATAAAGGAATTTTTTACCGATCCGCGGATCGGCACCTATGCCCTGGCGCACCTGGTTCACGTTAGCGCCCACCAGTTCACAAAGGTTAGCGATGTCGTTCATAAAGGAGATCCGGGTTGCCAGCATGGCATTGGCCGCATATTTGGTCATTTCGGCCGATGGAATGTCCATGTATAATATCCGGTAGCCGTTCAGCAGGAATGGCCTGTAAATAGTATCTACTACTTCTTTTGCCTGATCGGAGTCCAGGCCCACTACAATACGGTCGGGACTCATGAAGTCTTTAATGGCAGCGCCTTCTTTAAGAAATTCGGGATTGGAGGCCACATCAAAAGGAATATCGACCCCTCTTGCTGCCTGGCTTTCCCTGATGGCGGCACGCACTTTATGGGAGGAACCTACCGGCACCGTGCTTTTGGTAATGACGGTGACATAATCGTTCATGTATTTCCCGATGTCTTTAGCCACGGAAAGGACATATTTCATATCGGCACTACCGTCCTCGCCCGGGGGAGTACCCACGCAGATGAAAATGGCATCTGCCCCTGCTATATTGTCGGCCAGCGAAGTGCTGAAGTGCAGGCGGCCTCTCTCGTAATTATTTTTTACTATGGTTTCCAGCCCCGGTTCATATATGGGCAATATCCCTTTTTTCAGGTTTTCTGTCTTCTCTATATCAATATCCACACATACGACATCTACACCCACATCTGCCAGACAAGCCCCGGAAACCAGGCCTACATAGCCTGTGCCTACAACTATAACCTTCATATTTTTAAATTAAATTCCTGCAAATTTAAGGGTTTACTTCCACTGAGCGTTTTAAAACCCTGTTACCTATTGTGCCACCACAACAAAAAGCATAATGTAGCAAAAGGCAAATGGCAGTGCTGCCAATAAAGAGTCGAAACGGTCCAGTGCACCACCATGGCCCGGCATTATGTTACCGGAATCTTTCACGCCTGCCATACGCTTCAGCTTAGATTCCAGCAGGTCTCCTGCGGTGCCTGCAATGGCTGCACAAGCCGCCAAAGCCATCCAGTCGATACTGCTCAAGCCCTCTACCTGTGCATAATGGGCCCATACCGCCGCACCGGCTATCGTGAGTATAGCGCCTCCTGCTGTGCCTTCCCAGGTCTTCTTGGGAGAGATAGGCGAGAAAGGCGTTCTCCCGATAAAGGAGCCTACGATATAAGCCATGGTATCATTCATCCAGATCATCAGGATCAAAGCCAGGGGTATGGAAAAGTGAATGCTCCACAGCTTTACCAGGAAGGCCATGGGCAGGGAGATATAAGCCAGTGCCGTAATCGCGCTGAAGGCTGCTCCCAAGGCTGTTTTTTTATTGAGTACACCGCTGAGCAGGAAGACAAGCGGTATTGCAGTAATGATAGCCACCGAATTGTCCCAGATGGTAATTGCGGCAACCACCAGCACACCTGCCAGTTGGGTCATTGATTCCATATACTTTGGAAAATGACTTTCCGGAAAGATCAAAGCGGCTATTTTGAAGAACTCCCTGATGCATAAAAACTGGACCAGGTAGGCCAGTATCCAGATGCTCCAGGGAAAATTATATAAGCTTCCTAAAAGACCTGCCATCATGATGGCGGAAAAAATGATCGCTGAACCTAACCTTGTAAAAAAAACGCTCCAATTCATTCTATTGATAATTTTGATCGGGGGACCGGTAGGGCATGGACCAATCGTGGCCCAGGCTTTGCTTTCCCTTCCTGATCTGTCTTATGGCAGCAAAAGCTATAATGATACCCGAAACAACAAACCCGGCTGCAAATGTAAGCGGAAAGGCGCTTTCATCGGCAGGATCTGTTTGAAAAAATACCATCAGGATCTGTGCTGCATTGATTAAAAAATGCAATATTATGTTGTACCATATATTGCCGGTGTAATAATAGATAAGTCCCAGGATGCTGCCCGCGATGGTTATTGGTAAATAATTGTACCAGCTGGCATGGAACAAGGCAAACACCAGCGCCGTAGCGATAATGGCCAAAACAGGTTTTTTGAAAAAGGAGTTAAACATCCTTTGCAGTATACCGCGGAAAAACAATTCTTCACACAAAGCAGGCAATGCAGCCATGACCAGGAGCCTTAACAGCACTTCGGGTCCGGTATTCATCTGCAAGGCCGAAGATTCCAGGTTTTGTCTTTGCTCCTGCAATTCATCTGCCAGTTTGCCCAGGGGTAAAGCATTGATGAGGTGGGCCAGGCCCAATACCAGCAGGAGGGTGCCCGTTGCCAGGACGAGCAATCCCAGCAGGTCTGAGGGGCGTTCTATTTTTCTGAAATGAAAAAATGTTTTGATACGCTGTGGCAATAAAAGGACAAAAATAACAGCGGGCAAGAGGAATCCGAATACCTGGTTTAAACTCATTCTCCCAAGCACCTGCAGGCTGCTGCCATTAGCTCCCGTTAAACCCAGCACCTGTACTATGCCTGAATGGACCAGGTTGCACACAAAGAAAAAACAAAAGAAAAACAGGAGCTGCAGGGTCGGTGTGAAATTTTGTAATTGAAAGAGTCGGTTGTTCATATTACTTTGTGCTGCCATTTATTTTGTGTACCCCAGGGCTTTATATACATAGCTCTGCGCTATGGTACGTATGCTCAGCCTGTTGATCAGGTTATTATCTGCTGTAGGATTGGTACGGTTGGACAAAAATACGAATACAATCCCGGTTTGCGGATCGGCCCAGGTACAGGTTCCTGTAAATCCCTGGTGACCGAAGCTTGATTTGCCTGCAAGATCAGAGGCCGGGCCGCCGTCCCCGGCTTTCTTTTCCGGCTTATCAAAACCATAGGCTCTCCTGCTGATGCCGGAAGCATATTTTGTAAAGAGGGTTACGGTTTCCGGTTTAAAATATTGCCGGCCCCTGTAGCTGCCTTTGTTCAGCAGCATCTGCATGATCACGGCAATGTCTTCTGCATTGGAGAACAGGCCGGCATGACCGGCTACCCCACCGAGCATAGCGGCACCCATATCATGTACATATCCTTGTATGAGCTGATGGCGGAAATAACCGTCACGCTCTGAAGGTGCACAGCGCTGCTGCAGGTTTTTTTCCCAGGGATTATACAGGGTATTGCGCAGGCCTAATGGCTCATAAAAAGTCTTGCTGACATAGTCGTCCAGTGGCATATCCGTCACAGACTCCACTATTTTTTGCAGGAAAAGAAAGTCCAGGTCGCTGTAGGTATAGCTTGCCGAAGCTACCGGGCTTTCAAGGATGGTTTTCCAGATGGTATCGATGTAGTTGTTGTTCATGAACATCCCTGAAGCAACGGGGATACTGAACTGGCGGGTCTTTACGGTTGTATATATATTGGGGTAAGGCCTGCTTTCGCTGTCAATGGTAGCTTTGTAAAAGGGGATCCAGGCTTTCAGACCTGCCTGGTGCAGGAGTATATTGCTTATTTTAAGGTTGGCTTTATTCGTGCCTCTTACAGCAGACAGGTAGGTGCCTAAAGTAGCTTCCAGGCTGATTTTGCCTTCTTCATACAATTTCATCACGGCCAGTGTAGTAGCGGCTACTTTTGTCAGGGAGGCCACATCATACAGGGTATTATCAGTCACGGCCTGTTGGCTGCTGCCGTAGCTGTAGTTACCTATACTTCTTTTAAAAATGACCTGCCCGTCTTTCATTGCCAGTACCTGGCAACCGGGGAACACGCCTTTCCCGATCGCTTCATTGAGGTAGCGGTCCAGGTCGGCCAATGCCTGCGGATTTTTAATTAACTGGTTGGCATTTATTCCCATCGGATTAGCGGGCAATTCGTTATTAATTGTTTTTACTGCCGGCTCGGGATTACTCCTTATCGGGGCATCCTGGGCGCGGGCATTTGTGGTGACTACGATACCGTTATCATGCCTCACGCTTGTTTGTGCCCCGGTATTGCTCACATTATTGCAGGGACTCACCGGAAGTATCCCTTTCGGTACCAGCCTGCTGAGCAAAACTTCCCTGGCTGCTTTATAGGTACTATTGTTCTCTTCATAGGTCACGATGCTCGAGTTGGCCCCGCAAATATCCTTCATGGCATAGGCATTCCCGAAATCAATAAAGAGGGTCTTTTTGCTCCTGCTCAGTTGTTTCAAAAGGGCCTGCTGCATCTGGTCTAAACCGTAATTATCTTTTGGATACAGGTTCAGGTCATGCATACCCACAATGACGGCATCGTAATTATTTAAAGATTGCATGATGCCTTCTATACGGGCTGCGCTCTGCCCCTTGCCAAAGAGTTGTACAAAGAGATTGGGCAGGTCCTGCCGCAGCATTTCCGGGAAACCCTGGTTAACTGTACTCAGCTCTTTGTTGCCCACATAAATATAAGCATAATTGGCCTGTGGGCGCAGGTTGATCTGGTTAAGGATATTGTTATCATCTCTCACCAGGGTTATTGCAGCTTTGGCCACCTGGTCAAAAATAGTTTCTGTATAGGCATTGAGGTCTGCTGTAGCATTTTCAGCATCAATGGGTTCAAAGTTGTTTAAGCCTGCATCATATTTAGCGGCCAGTATTTTCTTCACGCTTTTCTCCAACCTGGAAGCGGAAACTTTCCCGGTTTTCAGGGCATCCTGTATCTTGGCAATGGCTTTGGGTACGTCCTGTGAAAACAGTAATACATCATTCCCGGCCAGGAAGGCCTGCAGATCGGCATCGCCTTCGGGGAAATACTTGGTGACCCCCTGCATATTGAGGGCATCGGTAAATATTAAACCTTTATAACCCATCTGTGTTTGTAACAGATCGGTAACTACTTGCTTAGATAAGGTACTGGGCACGTTCTTCCGGCTGTCTATGGCCGGGAGGCTCAGGTGGGCGATCATCACACTTTTCACACCGTAATTAAACAGCATTTGAAAAGGATAGAGTTCAATGGATTGTAATTGTGCTTTGGTCTTGCTGATCACGGGAAGCTCTAAATGTGAGTCTACATCTACATCACCATGTCCCGGGAAGTGCTTGACACAAGCCATAATACCATTATCCTGCAAACCTTTGGTATAGGCCTTGGCCAGGGTGGTCACCCATTCTTTATCTTCTCCGAAAGAGCGGAAGTTAATCACGGGGTTGGCGGGATTATTGTTGATATCTACAACGGGTGCAAAGTTCACATGCACGCCCATGCGTTTACATTGATAGGCTATGGCCATAGCCATCTGCTCCATCTGTGCCGGGCTGCGGGTAGCTCCTACCATCATTTGCCGCGGAAAGTTCTTCACCCCGGTAAGTCTCATGCCTAAGCCCCACTCTGCATCCATCCCGATCAGGAGGGGCACTCTTGACTTGTTCTGGTATTGGTTGGTAAGGCGGGCCTGCGCTTCGGGAGTACCTTGCATAAAGATAACTCCTCCTATCATACGGGCATCGATCAGGCCCTGGATCTGCCCCTGGTTGTACTTTTCGCCCCCGGAGTAAGCAGCAACCATAAACAACTGGCCTATTTTTTCTTTCTCTGGCAATGCATTATAGGTACTGTCTACCCATTTCTGCTTTCCGGCTTGAGCATTTGACAGCTTGTGTAAGCTGAGCAGACAAAATCCCAGACAAAGAATTTTTTTCATATAATCAACACTTGTTTTTTTGCTTTATATAAAGGTTAGCGCAAAATAATACAATTTAACGGCTTAGGGCTTGTAAATAGTGGTTAAAAATTACATTTAAAAATGCTGACAGGTAAAATAAGGGCCGCTGTTCATGATCTATTAAACAATATTTTACCTAAGAAAGCTTTAGTTTTGAGACTTTTTAGGGATAAAAGTATATTCCCGAACAACTCTTTTGATCAATAATAAGTCATGGCAAATATCCTGAGTATAGCTCCCTACAAATTTATGAAACCTAAAAACGGGGGACATTGGGGCGTTTATTTCATAGATGAGATCCTCAGCATTCATAATAAAGTCCACACCCTGAGTGTAGCCGATAATGAGCCCTTCGCTGCTTCTTTCCAGCCTTTAAATATACTGAGCCCGGGAAAATCCAGGTATCTTCCTTATGCTATTTATGCCACCATTGTGGCTGAAGCGAAAAAGGTGAAAGCGGAATATATTTTCTGCCATCATCCTTACCTGGTGCCTGCGGCAAAAAAGGCTGCGAAAAAACTAGGCATCCCTTTGTATATCCGTTCTCATAATATAGAGTCTGAACGTTTTAAATCTATGGGAAAATGGTGGTGGCCGGTCATGTCCTGGTTTGAAAAAACCGCTTATAGAAAAGCGGATAAAATGTTTTTCATTTCGGATGAAGATGCGGAATGGGGTATCCGGCATTACGGGATCAGTCCTGAAAAGATCGCTATTCTACCCTTCCCCAGCAGTATAAAAGGGCTTTCTGCAGTAGCACAAAGTAAGCAGGAAGTGGCTGCAGCCAATAAGCTGGACCCGGATGCGACCTGGCTGGTGTTTATGGGCGATTTAAAATATCTGCCTAATGATGATGCGGTAAAGCACATCATAGAAGAAGTGTACCCAAGGCTGGAAAAGCAATTAGATCATTTTCAAATCCTGATCTGCGGCAAAGGTTTGTCTGAAAAGCACCAGGATGCGATCAATGCCCTGCCTCATATTAAGGCAACCGGTTTTGTGGAAGACCTGAATGCGGTATTGTACCATGCACAGGTCATGATCAACCCCCTGGTGCTGGGTGCCGGTGTGAAAACAAAAGTTGTGGAATCGCTTGCCTGGAACTTATATGTCGTATCGACGCACAATGGTGCTGTAGGTATTAAAAAAGAGGTATGCGGCGATAAGCTTACGGTGGTAGCAGATAATGACTGGGATGGCTTTGCAAAGGCTGTTGTGGCAAAAGCCCGTATGGCTAAAACGGATATTCCTGATGATTTTTTCACTTTCTATTATTCCGGAAACATCGCGGATAATATCCAACACTTTTTCCAATAACACGTGCTGCATATGAAATACTTTCGTTCCTTGTTTATCGTTTTTCTATGTTGTTTAGCCTGCCTGAACGTTAAGAGCTACGGGCAAAACAGCCCGGCATTAAAGATCGTTCAGAAGCCTGTTATCTATAATGAAAAAAGAACGCAATTAAGTCTTTTGTATTTAAAACAAAGGCATGGTTTGGACCAGAAGCTTCCGGTGATCAGGCCTAAGATGATCGTGCTGCATTTTACCGGCAGCGGCACCTTAAACAGTAATTTCAATTATTTCAACAAAGAGGAAATAGAAAATGCCCGTTCGGTCAACAAGAATCAAAGCAGCCTAAATGTATCGGCACATTATTTAGTGGACCGCGACGGCACGGTATATCAGCTGATCCCGGATACTTTGTTTGCCCGGCATATTATAGGGCTGAACTATATGGCGATCGGTGTAGAAAACATTGGCGGGCCTGATGCCCCGCTTACTGATGCGCAGGTAAAGGCCAATGCTGCTTTAGTGAAATACCTCTGCTCCAGGCATAAAATTGACTACCTGATCGGTCATTCGGAATATGCTATCTTCCGTAATACAGCACTCTGGAAGGAAACCAACTCCGGTTACTATACCGGGAAGGTAGATCCCGGAAAAGATTTTATGCAAAAAGTGAGGGCGCTGGTGCCGGAGTTGAAATTAAAATCAAAACCCTAACTGTTTTTTAAGTTCTTCAAACAATAAAGAAAAACTAAATTGCAGCTTATTGAATGAAAAGAGTCAAACCTTTTAGCAGATGATCTATAGAAGTAAAGCACCCTTACGTATCGGGCTGGCCGGTGGCGGCACTGATGTAAGTCCGTATTGTGATCAATACGGGGGCGCTATCCTCAATGTTACGATTTCTTTGTATGCCAATGCCAGCATCGAAATACTGGATGAACCCAAAATCGTCCTGGAAGCTTTTGACCGGGATGAAGTAGCGGAGTATGACTGGCAAAGCAGCCTGCCGATTGATGGTCACCTGGATTTATTGAAGGGTGTGTATAACCGGATCCAGAAGGATTATCCTTTTGTGCAAAAAGGGATCAAGCTCAGCACCTTTGTAGATGCGCCAGCCGGTTCCGGCCTGGGTACCTCTTCTACCCTGGTGGTGGCTATACTGGGGGCTTTTGTAGAGATGTTGCAATTACCCCTCGGAGAGTATGATATCGCTCAGTATGCTTATGATATTGAACGTGTGGACCTGGCTCTTGCCGGTGGCCGACAGGACCAGTATGCGGCAACATTCGGCGGGGTTAATTTCATGGAGTTTTATGCCGATGATAAGGTGATCGTAAATCCTTTGCGCATCCGGCAGGAATATATTGATGAGCTGGAAAACAACCTGCTGCTTTACTATACGGCTACCAGCCGGGAGTCGGCAGAGATCATCAAAAAGCAAAGTAAGAATGTAACGGACAATAAAGCTACTTCTATCGAGGCCATGCACCAGCTGAAGCACCAGGCGCAATTGATGAAGGAGGCTTTGCTGCGCGGACAGTTACATGAGATCGGGAATATCCTGAATATAGGCTTTGAACAAAAGCGGCAAATGGCCGAAGGCATCAGTAATGAACTGATCGAAAATATTTACGCCGCAGCTAAGGCCAGCGGGGCCACCGGAGGTAAGATCAGTGGTGCCGGTGGTGGTGGTTTTATGATCTTTTATTGCCCCAACAATACAAAGTATGCTGTAAAGCAAGCCCTGTCTGCATTTGGCGGTGTGCACAGGAGTTATTCCTTTACCAAGCACGGGCTTAAAACCTGGCGTATATAAGTAGCCTATTTTTAAACAAATTATTTTCTATAAGCTAAAAGACTGGTGTATTTCCTTAATGGGATATACCGGGCTTTTTTAATTGTTTGCGCCTGGCCAGTATCCTGAAATGCTTGAAAATGCTCCAGAGCAAGAGGAAGGGGAACAGCAGGTAGAGGAAAGGATTTAATTTACCTAAGCTGGCATAAGACTTTATTTCTCCTTTACGCATTTTCCATAAGCGCTGGCTCTGCCCTCCAGATGCCATCATGGGCCTGCTGCGATAGGTGAGTAACAAATGGATCTCGTACATGGTATAGGCTGCTTTTATGCGCAACACCCATTCGTAGTCTTCACAGTAACGCATCTTTTCATTAAAGGGTACCTGCGCTGTTCTCCGGATCACTGAAGCTGAAGGTGCTATGGGATTGGTCACGCACAACTCGAACAGGGATGTTTTTTTCAACACATCTTCATTAAAGGGAATGGTTGCCTGTGTAGCTGCATTGTGTGTGTAGCGGTTCCAGATAAAGTCTATCTGCGGATCTTTTTCCAGGAATTGCTTTACGATGGCTATACGATGCGGGTGCCAGGTGTCGTCGGCATCCTGGAAGGCCACGAAGTCGCCTGTGGCTGCTTCCCAACCTGCATTCCTGGCAGCGGAAGGCCCCCTGTTTTCCGGGAAGGAGATGATGCTTACACTGGCTCCGTATGCTGCGCTCACTTTAGCGATGCTATCGTCATTACTTGCATCATCTACTATAATGATCTCTTTGACCGGGTAAGACTGAAGCAGGCATGATGCTATGGTGCTCAAAATGGTTTGAGACGAATTATACATGGGGATAACAACGGAGAAGGTCAATGGGCTCAAGGATTAAGTATTTGGGTATATACGGAAAGCAATTTTATTTCGTTTTGTTGCCAGTTAAATACCTCCCTGGCTTTGAGTGCATTGTCTTTAAGTCTTTGGTGCAAGGCTTTATCTTCAATCATTTTATTGATCCCTGCAGCAATGCTTTCGGGTGTCAGCGGTGCTTTGAGCAGGTAAGCAATTTCAAACTGCTCATTCATCGCCCTGTACTCCGGGAAGTCCATAGAAAGCTGGGGTACGGCACTGTGCATATAATCGAAGACCCTGTTGGCCAGGGAATAGACATTGTTTTGAGAAGCATCATCCAGCAAGATGAGGCCCATATAGGCTTTCTGCGTGATTGCGGATAACTGGGCGGGCGGCACATAGCCTTTCAAAGTGACTTTACCGGCGACTTTATATTGTTCGATCAATGCCTGTGTTTGCCGGAAGAAATTACCTTCTCCGCAGATGATCAAAGGCATATTGACCCATTGCATGGCGGGAATCAATTCTTCAAAGCAACGGCCTTTATTCACGGCACCCTGGTAGAGGATAAAGGGAGCGGTTTCGTCTGTTATTTGTGGTAATGGTTTAAGGACGGTAGCATTGGTAATGACCGGGTACTGTACGCCATAGTTTTCTGCTAATTGCTTTGCCACCATATTGCCTACGGTATAGCCTGTAGGGAAACGGGGAATATAGCGCTTGGCCAGCCATTTCCAGAACCGGGCATGCAGGGGTTTCTCTACGAGTTCTTTGGTTTCGGTAAAGAGCTCATGTGCATCGTAGAGGCGCTTGCAGCCTTTAAATTTAGTGGCGTAATAGACGGACAGCATTGTGTCGAGATCTATGGCACAGATGGCATCTGCACGCCGGAAGAGCAGGTAGCAGAATAAAACGGTCCAGTAGGAAGCAAAGAAGAGTGGTCCGCGATCGGCGAGTATGGGCAGGCGTTTTTGTTTATAGGGTCTTTCTACCAGAGCCGGTGAATATTTGCGTTGCACCCCGACGAGGGTAACCTCATATCCTGCTGCAGACAATGTGGTACAGATCCGGATCATACGTTGATCGTAATTAAGATCGTTTGTCACTGTAAAAAAAAGCTTTTTCACCTTAGCCATCCCCGATTAGTAGTAGTTCTGAAAAATACAGGCAAATTTAAGGATAATTGCCGGGTTTTATTCTGCCCGGCTTGGGGGACATAAAAAAAGCGGGTGCATTTGATGCACCCGCTTTTACTGTATCTGAACAATTACCTGTTGTATACTTTATATCTTAAGTCTTCAAACTTAACTGATTGGCGCAATCCTTCCAGGATCATCTGAGGTGCTCTTCCTTTCAGCATCGCTTCGCTCATTTGTCTTTCCATTTTAAGATCACGTCCTACTTCAGGTTTTGTGTAACGTTGGTTTACGGTAATGAACTGTACGCCACCTAAACCTGCAATACCAGGAGATAAGGTACCTTCTTTAAAGTTTTTGTTGAAGGTATATCCTAATACTTTAGGCTCGTTACCCAGGCCCTGGATCATAGGAGAGGAGAAGGTGATAGAATCAGCGGCAGCCACCTGTACCTGGTTAGCCGCAGCGATATCTGCCAGTGATTTTTGTTTGTTTGCATCAATCAACAACTTAGCTTTCTTTTGTTGTTTAATGATGTTCTCAATACCTGTTTTTGTTGCTCCTGCAGGTTTCAATAAACCTGGTGCATTGATCTCGCTTACTTTAGCTACCACGATCTTGTTACCACCTACGGTGAAGATCGGAGAGGCAGCACCTGCTTTCGCTTCATAAGCCCATTTTACCAGGTCATTGGAAGCGCCTAAGCCTTGTACCAGGCTGCTATTACGGTTTAAACCCTGAGCGGACTGAACCACTAAAGCTGAAGCTGCTGCTTCTTTAGCAAAATTTGCAGGTGTGCTCGCTACTTTATTAGCAAAAGCTGAAGCTGTAGCATAAGCTGTATTGTATGTATTTTTATCGGCAACGATAGGTTTGATCACGAATGCGATCTTGGTACTGTTTACGTTTTTATCGCTCTTACTGATGATCTTGATATAGTGTTTTCCGGAATATTGCGGTGTTTCTACTGTAACTACTTTAGTCGCACCTGCAGTTGCACCACTGAAAGCGAAGTCTCCGAACTCTTTAGTGAAACCTGATCTCTGGCTTAAAGCTAATGCATATTCACCTGTAGGGTTTTGAGCGATATTGTCATCAGAGTAGGTTTTGATCAAAGAATCGAAAGGAACACCTGATTTTTCCAGAGCCAGCATACTGTCTACTCTTGCCTGGGCTTGAGCTTCTGTGCGTATTTCACGGCCGCCTTGTTTTGTAGCTACTAATATGTGACGTACTTTAACGGTATCCGGTAAAGTAGCTCTATCCAGTACTTTTGCGATTGCCATATCCTGCCCGTAAACAAATGGTCCTACAGTAGTACCAATAGCGGCAGTTTTGATCATTTCAGCAGCAGGCATCTGGCTGATGGCTTCTTCAGATTGGTAAGCAACCGGAACGGGTACTGCGGAGTTTACTTTTACAAAGTTGTCAATATCTGCGGCAGTGCCCATTTCTGCTTTTAAGGTTTCCAGCTCTGTGCTTACGCGACCGGAATCTTCTGCAGAAGGTTTGATGTCAAATGCGATATAGTCAATGCTTCTGCTCTCTTCTTTTACATCAAACATTTTTTTGTTTGCTGCAATGTATTTGTTGATATCGTCATCGGTAACTTTAACTTTATCATCGCTTACCAGTGTATAAGGCAGGTTTACGAAAGATATATTCGCAGCATTGCTACGGCCTTCATGCAGATCATCCAATACAAACTTAGGTGTGTACAGGCTGCCGGACAATAAGCCGTTTAATTTAGTCTGAATTTTAGAAGCGATCAGAGAGTTCCTGAAGTTCTCCCATTGCGCTTTCATTTTAGGATCTTTAGTTTTCTCAAACTGTGCGATGGTACTGGCTACCTGGTCGGCCATAAATTCGCCGGTCTGAGGATTGGTAAATGCCTGGCGTACCATAGGATCAGGATTGGCAGGGTTCAGCATTTCTTTCAGCTCAGCGTCAGAAACGGAAATCCCTAATTTTTCATTGATCTCTGTAGTAAGCTTATCCATAACCATTTGGTTCAGCACCTGGTCTCTCAGTTGAGCAGTAGCATTTTCGTCCATTGGGCGATTTTGTGCTCTCATCTGCTCTTCCTGTGCCATTACAGCTTTATCATAATCTGTTACATCAATCTTGCTTCCATCTATCTTGGCTACTGTTGTGGAAGGGCCGAACAAACCACCGCCACGGCCACCACTTGTTGCATCCATTAACACAAAACCTACAAGGGCCAAAACGATCACCCCTCCTGCAACTTTCGCGTACTTATCACGAATTTTCTGAATAATTGCCATATTCTTATAGTGAATTTTTTTAATAAAGTGGGCAAATTTACCAAAATCTAATGTTAAACCAAAATATATCCCATATTATTATAGTTATATAATTTTAGGGGTACGGACTTGCAGCCGAAACTATATTTTTGCCCTGTTTTTTGATTTAAATGTACGCTATAATATGAGAATTCTTATGGTATGCCTGGGAAATATCTGCAGATCGCCCATTGCAGAAGGTGTCTTGCAGCAATTAGCTATTGAAGCCGGGCTGGACTGGGAAGTGGCCTCGGCAGGCACAAACGGATACCATACCGGGGAAGCGCCGCATAAATATTCGCAAAAGATCTGTAAACGTTATGGTTATGATATCAGCCGACAAAGGGCTGCGCGGTTTAAAGCAAGTGATTTTGATGCTTATGATTGCATTTACGTAATGGCAGATGATGTGTACCGGGATGTACAACAGCTTGCCCGCAACCCGGCCGATATGCAGAAGGTACAGTTCTTCCTGGAGGCCCTTCATCCCGGCGGGCGCAGGGAAGTTCCCGATCCCTGGTATGGGAACGAAGAAGGATATGAGCCTGTATATCAATTGATAAAAGAGGGTGCACAGGCTATACTTGCTAAACATAATATAATTACTTATAAGGAAAATTTTTAAAAAATAATTCCAAATTCTTGGTTAAAGTTTTGGCTTTATTATATTTGCATTACATTCATTCACATTTAAATCTAAGAACGGTGTCGTACGAAAACAACAAAAACTACGAAGAGAAGCGTAATGCAGAGGTAGCCTTCAGTAAGAAGATTAAAGCCGGAAAAAGAAGAACTTACTTTTTTGATGTTAGAGAAACAAGGGGTAATGATTACTTTATCACTATCACTGAAAGCAAAAAAAGATTTAATGACGATGGTTATGACCGTCATAAAATGTTTTTGTACAAAGAAGATTTCAATAAATTTTTAGCTGCTCTTACAGAAACGATCGATTTCGTAAAAACAGATTTAATGCCTGATTTTGATTTTGATGCTTTCAATCATGATGAATCAGAACAAAACAATGGTGAATATGTAGCTTCCGCACCTGCCCCGGCTTATGTTGAAAGCATTACGGAAGAAGCCACTGAGCTTAAAGACACTTCTGTAGATGAGTGGAAAATGTAATCGCTCTTATACTATATTTTAAAATGGTGCTATTCTCGAAGAATAGCACCATTTTTCTTTTTGAATGCCCGGGCGATCAATAGGGTTATTGTCGTTGCGATAAGATTAGGGATGAGGAAAGACATGCTTTCCCACCTATCTATTCCTCGCTTGAACACACCCATGATACTGGACTCCCCGGTAAGCAGGATAATGGCGAGTTCAAAAATAATCGCAGCTGCCGCTATCCACATTATCTTGTTTTTGTAATGGCACAACAGCCCTATAATAAGGTATAGAAAAAGCAATACGAGCAACTGCATGGCTATGCCATAAATAACAAAAAAAGGAACCATCCCGATCTGCCCGCCGGTCCCGCCGCTGAGGTTCAGGATATAAAAATGGAGTACCAGGATCAAGAAAGACTGCAGGAGGAAATAACTGAACCGCATAGGCTTTACCGGGATGAAAAAATTATTTAAGTATGGGCAAATCTGTTTGCTTCAGATCGATTGGTAACACCCGCTTCTTTAAACGAAAAAGAACAGGCACTATAGTTATTTATAGTACCTGCTTCATGTATATGGAACAAACCTTGTTTATTACCAGATCTTATTCCTGCTGTCTTTAAATTCCTTGGGCCTTACTACAGTAAATACTCTTGAAATATTAAAGCCGAAGTGCACCTGGCCTTTACCCCAGTTTTCTGTGGTGCTACCGATTACGGAGCGCTCAGAAACCCCGGTAGAGTTGGAGAACATGAGCTGGAATACGTGGCCTCCGGTCTCTATGTCCAATCCCAGGGTGAAAGAGTTCCTGCTGTCGCGCAGACGATCTCCCACCTGGTAATAATACTCTGCAGTGAGAGCCAGGCGCTTACTTAACTTAAGCCGTCCTCCGGCTCCTAAGGCAAAAATATCATTGGGTTCATCGGCGTACAGCACGAAATTATTATGCACGTGGGTAGGCATTAACTGCAGGGAAAACTCACTTGAAAATTTCCGGGCAATAAGCAATTGGTTCACATAGCCCATCCTGTTGGAAAAAGGATAGGTCGTTCCTGCAGGGTTTTCCAGTTGTTTCACGCCCTGAACGGAAACGGCACCCAGGTAGCTTAAAGAGACCGGCATCTTGTTATCGTCGGTCTGGCGCAGCAGGCGCACTTTAAGGAAGCCGTCTGCTTCTTTCATGTAGGTGCTTCTGCCGATCCCTGCCATCAGCCAATCGTTGATGCCATAGTCTGCGCCCAAGCGGGTAACTGCATTATCCAGGCCAAAAAATTCGTTGAAGCCTCCGTCAAGGGAACCAAAGCGGTGATTGATGCGTATGTCCAGGATTCCTTTACCTACGTTCTCTATGCTATGACCATTGGCAATACGGGTGGTTTTGAAGGTAGCTGTTGTATATTGTTTTTGCCCGGAATGTTCCGGATCTTCTTTTTCCAAAAGGGCAGAGAGGTCCTGTTCTTCTTTGGCAGAAGTAGTGTCCGTCTGTGCCTGCATGGCTAAGGGACTTAAGAGGAGCAGAAAACCACAAACGGTTTTCATCAGTTGATTCGACATAAATAGATGCGCGCTAAAAGGTGGATAATACTAAATGGCTTTTAAAATACTGGCTACGGTTACTTCAATGGAAGAAGCTACTTTCTTGGCGGCCATGGAAGGTATCTTAATGCCGTAATCTGCAGGGGCTACATTGAATTTAGCATTTAAGGTAACACTATTCCCGGCTACTTTAATGTTTCCCTTGGTCTGTACGCGCTTGGTAACGCCATGGATGGTCATATTACCGGAAACGGTAACGGGGTAAGTACCGTCTTTTGAAAAATTCACTGTACTGAGGTTATCTATCTTGCCTTTAAATTCAGATTTCGGGAACTTATCGCTTTCCATATAGTTCTCATTAAAGTGCTCCTGCATCAGTGCTTTCTCAAACTTGAAGCTTTTGATGGGGATCTGGAATACCAGGTCACCGTTCTTACTGTCCAGGACAGCAGCAGATTCATTATTAAAAGCTTCTATATTCTCCATACTGGTGGAACTGAAAAAAGAAACTTTCCCGGTACGGGTCATATATTTTTGTGCGCTTGCCCATTGTGTGGCGGCAGCGATCATTGCAAGGGTGATGATTATCTTTTTCATTATTGATCTCTTTAAGGTGTTTAAATCATTAATTGTTGGGTGCTCCGTCGTCTACCCATTTTTTAATTTTTGCAATAGAGCAGTCATCCAGTTTAGGCAGGCCTTGGGGCATGGCCGAGGCATAACCGCTATGGGTGATGGAAGCCATCAGTTTGCCGGAGGCAGCTATTGATGCCACTCCTGCATAGGAAGACAGGTTAATACCTGTAGGTGTGCCGGTAGCATGGCATCCTGCGGTAGCACATTTAGTGGCAATAATAGGATTTACGGTATTGCTGAAGGTTACATACGTAGTATCACAAGTCGCTCCGCCATTACCTGGCGGATACATTTCTTCTGCGTTGTCTTTATAACAGCTGGCAATACTTACAGTAGTGATACTTAGCAATCCTAATACGATATATTTCAATGGTAATCTCATCATGGGTCTGTTGCTGATTTAATTATTTAAAGCGCCCTGGAGTATCCAGTTCCTGATTAACAATATTTGTCCTGAAGACAAGCGTGGATTAGGTACCTGTGGCATCCTGTCTTCATCGTCATCTTCTGTGATCGATTCATAAAGCTTGGTATCATCCGGGTTGCCGGGATAGAATTTCTTCGCTTTTATCTTTTCGTAGGTGGTAAAGTTATAACCGTCATTGGCCAGGTTATCATTATGGCAGCCGGAACAATTGGCGATAAAGATCGGCAGTATAGCATTGCTGAAGCTGGGATTGGCGGTATCTACAGGCTGATTTACACCACTGCTATCTATAATTCCCGGGGCCTGTGGACCGGGCATGGGTGCATGTTTACAGGCACTCAATGCCAGGCTAAGCACCATACCACTTACAACCAGTAGGATCAAGTGTTTCATCTTTCTTATTATTTTGTTTTGATACAATCAGAAAGGATCACGGTCATCACAAAACCATTACAGAAGCCTTTAATGGTCAGCCGGTCTCCCACCTTTACCTGGGCTATAGCCTCGCGCATGGTGCACTGTACACCAGAAAGCGGGTTGTCGTCTGCGGCGAGCACCAGCACCATCTGCCCGTCCTGGTTCTGACTAAGTTCCTGCACGACACCGGAAACGTCCAGTACTTTATTCAGGTAAGTTTTGTTGGCTTCGGCTTCATTTGCTTCAAAGGCTTTCACCAATGCACTTGCCGTTATGGCTTCCGATTTTATGTCCTCCACCTGTGCCGGTTTTTTATTGAATAAATAATAGGCTACTGCTCCGCCGAGCAGGACAATAACAAGTAGGACTAAAGCAATTTTTTTCATCATTTGATACAAGGTATATTATGCAGTATCAAATATCCTGATTGTAATAGTTGTGTAAAAATTTATCCCGACGAAGCGGGAATTTTGAATGCTGAACCGGAAAGCTTATCCTTTACCTGAGATCCAGTGCTTAAAGGTGGCCGATTTTTCTGAGCTGACCACAGGGGCTTCTTTAGCCTCTGGTTGCAATGCCAGGATGACCCTGCCTTTGGTATGCACTTTAATGTCTGCTATGGCGCTCAGGCTGGCCAGGAATTGCCTGTTAAGCCGGAAGAACTGCTGCGGATCGGTCTGCTGTTCCAGGCTATCCAGGTTACTGTCTATGGGATAGGCTTTCCCATTGCTTGTTTTAAGAAAGGTAGTTTTGTTTTCACTGTAGAAGTAGGCAATCTCTTCTGTGGCTATGGATTTTATATGATCGCCGAAGCGCACCATAAAGCGCTGCCGGAAGCCGGTATTCAGGGCTTCGCTTTTATCCTGTTGAAAAAAGTCTTTAAGGTTCCTGAGTTTATTTAAGGCCCGGTTCAGGTCTTCTCTTTTGATCGGTTTCAAGAGGTAATCCAGACCAGTGGTATCGAAGGCCTGTAAAGCATATTCATTATAGGCTGTGGTAAAAATGATAGGGCAGGAAGGCCGCACTATTTTAATAAAATCAAAGGTATTGCCATCGGCCAGCTGTATGTCGGTAAATAATACATCGGGTGCTGCATTATCCCGGAACCAGGCCTGTGCTGCCTGCACGCTATCGACCGGCCCGAAGATCGCTACCTCCGGGACCAGCTCCCGGATCAATTTTTCCAGTCTTTTAAAGGCCGGTAATTCGTCTTCTATGATCAGGACTTTCATATTTATTTTAATAAAGGCAGTTTAACGATCCAGCAATTATCCACAGCACCATACTCCATGGTGAGGCCGCTGAGCATTTTATAGCGGCGTTCAATATTTTCCAGGCCTATACCTCCGTGGGCTGCTTTGCTTATTTTCAGGTTGATCTTATTCACCACAGTTAATACTTCATTGTCGACAAAGACTTTAACCACCAGTGGCTGCAGGTGACTGACCACATTGTGTTTGATCGCATTTTCCACCACCAGTTGCAAAGCCATTACGGGTAAAAAATATTTATCCTGCTGGGCTTCGGTCACTTCAATATCGATCTGCAATGCTTTCCCGAACCTTGCTTCCTGGATATAAATATAGGCATATAACAATTCAATTTCTTCTGCCAGGCTGGCTTTATCTTTTCCGTAAGATACTATAGAATGCCTGTATAGGTCGGAGAGGCGCTCGGTGTACAGCACGGCGCTCTTCTGGTCGTCTTCTATAAGGCCGGTAAGGGTATTAAGGCTGTTGAACAAGAAGTGGGGGTTAACCTGGCTTTTCAGGTATTCAAATTCAAAGTTGAGCTTTTCTTCTTTGAGTTGTGCGATGCGCTTCATGCGGCGCTCTCTCCATTTGACAATAAAAAAGGTAAGCCCTATCAGGCTAAGCGCCAGCAGGGCCAGGAACCATTTGTGGTAGATCAAAGGGGTGGCGATAGAGAAAGAATAAACCGCTTCTTTAGCCTGGCTAAAGTCGGCACTCAGGCTTACCTGTACCCGGAATTTATAATTGCCCCATTTCAATTTTGGGAATACGGCATCCATATCTTTGGTATAGATCCATTCATCATTATAGCCTTCCAGGCGGTAGCGGTAGTGCAGGTTTTCCGGGTTGGTATAGCTGATGCCGTCATAATAAAAATTGAGCAGGTAATCTCCGGCTGCCAGCGATGTAGCCGAAGCATGCAAGGGCTCTGAATTAGCAAAGGCAGCTCTGATGACCACATCGGGCCTGATGTCAAAAGCTTGCTCCTGGTTTTTAAAGAACAATAAGCCTCTGTTGTAGGGAATATATACATTGCCTTCCTGGTCGGTAGCACCGGTATTGAGGATATGGCTAAAGCTGTCAATGTTCATTCCTGAGTGGATACTGATATGCCGGTAAAGTCTCTGCTCCGGGTACCACAAGTCTATACAGTTTTGATAGCCCGCGATCAACTGTCCGCTACCGTTTACGTTTAAGCCGGTAATGGTATGCCCGGCTTCTGATGATTTGAAGAGCTGCCATTGATCTCCTGCCAGGTGGTAGATATTGTTAGCCATGCCCGCGGCCCAGGCATTACTGCCGGAGATGGCCAGGCTGTAAATAACATTTTCTTGCTCTGCACCGAGTGAAGCCCAGTTGGTACTTTTGTCTTGTTTAAAAAAACTAATGCCTGATCCGTCTGTTGCCATCCACAGACTGTGGGGCTTGCCGGCTGCCAGCTTGTAGATGTACTCTCCGCTGATACTTTCCTGGTCTTTGAGTAATTGTATTTTGGTAATTTTTTCTTTGTGTACTTTATAGGTATGCAAACCGCTCAGGCCGGCTACCCATAGTCTACCCGGCAGGGTGCTTATGCTCAGTATGCCATCATTTTTATGTTCAAAAACAGCGGGCTGTTCAAAGGCATTGCTTTCATTGCTTTTCAACCACACCCCGTTTGCAGAAGTGCCCAACCAAAGTCCCATCTCTTTGTCATAGTGCAGCACACTGACCTTACTGGGGAAAGTCTTCACTTTTTGTACTTTACCTTCCTGCCCGAAACAATACAATGCTTTACCCAGGGCAATCCAATAATGGTTGTGCTGATCTATAGCCAGGGCGGTAACATCGCTCAGCCTGTAGGGTGGGGCCAAGGGTATACTTTCTAGATAGCGGTTGCTCAGCATACTCAATCCCAGCTGGCCACCGGCCCAGATATTACCGGACTTGTCGGCAAGCAGGGTATAGATGGTGCGTTGGGGAGAGGTCATTTGCTGAGCGGCAAAGGAGTCTTCGCCTAAGCGGTCCAGTCGCCAGAGTGCTGCATCCAGGGTACTGAACCAGATCTCTTTATTGTTGAGGACTAATAGATCCAGGATCTGCCCGGAAACTTGTGCCGGTAATGTTACAGGACTCAGTTGCCCGTTGTGTATATTTATCCGGGCCAGTTTGCCTTTCTCGGCACCGAGCAGTAGTTCCGATTCATTGAGCTGGGCCATAGCACTGACAATATCATCGCCCAGTATATCTTTAGTGCGGTATTGCCTGATGCGGAATGTTTTATTGTCGGGGATCAACTCATTGACCCCATAATCTGTGGCCAGCCATATATGGCCATTGCTGCTCCTGATGATTTGGTAAATAAAATTATCGGAAAGTCCTTTGTCGGTACTGAAGTATTGCACTTGCTTGTCGCGGTACAGGTATAATCCGTTATCTGTCCCGATCCATAAGGCTCCATCCTCCTGGGGCAAGAGGCACCTGATCTCTGCGTTTTGATAAGGCTCCGGTAGTTTAAAGGGTATGACTGAATCTTCCCCCAGCATACCGAGCAGGCCGTTTTTATAGCCCAGCCATAGCTGATCTCCGGAAGCAGCTAAAGCGGTTACCGGGCTTTTTATACTGCTTCTTACTAATGAAAATTTAGCCCCGTTGAAGCGGTACACGCCTTTATCGGTGGCCAGGAAGATGTAGGATTGATGGTTAATGGAAAGCCGGTTAACTTTCAGGGCCGTGTACTCTTCTTCTATCCAGAATTGTTTGGCAAGTGGCATTTGCCGGGCATTTATATTGCCTGCAAATAGTAAGAGTATAATGCCAATCGCCAGGTTTCTCATATCAATCTTTTTCTGTGAGGACACCGGTTACTGTAACCCAGATCTCGGGCGACAGTTTTTCTATAACGACTTTGGGGATCTTAATATTGTGGTCGACCAGCATAACGGAGAACTTACCGGATACGGAAATGGAATGGTTATCCCCGATCTTTAAGGTAACGGGTATTATTCTTTCCTGTTCCACGCCATGTACTATAAATTTGCCTTTTGCCCTTACGGTGATGGTGCCTTTATGTTCCGGGTCTATATCTTCAATTATTTTTCCTTTGAAAACGGCCTGGGGGTAGGTATTGCTTTCCATGTAGTTTTCATTGAAATGCCCTTTCTGCATGGCATTGTTAAATCCATCGAAGGAGCGCAGCTCTACTTTAAAGGCAAATTGTTTTTTGCTGAGATCCAGTATCCCGTTCAGTTTCTTTGACCGGGCGGTAATTACTTCCAGGGGCGCATCGGAAATAAATTCCACCACGCCTTTCTTCAGCTCAAACAAGTGTTGGGCGAAGACTGGCGTGGTAGCCAACAGAAAAGTAAGTAAGTATAATATCCTGGCCATATTCAAAGGAAAAGCTAATGGTATCTTTATTTACAGGCTGCCTGTTCTTCCGCCATCAACCGGAATACTCACCCCGGTAATGTACGCTGCGGAGGGTGCGCACAGGTAGGCTGCCAAAGAAGCGATCTCTTCCGGTTTGCCGAAGCGTTTCATCGGTATCTCCTGGATCATCTCGTTAACGGCTTCTTCTTTATCCACTCCTGTTTTGCTCACTTTATTATCAATGATGCTGCCCAGTCTTGCGGTTTCTGTAGCGCCGGGCAATACATTATTTACGGTAATACCAAAGGGGGCCAGTTCATTGCTCATGGTCTTGGCCCAGGAGGCTACTGCACCTCTTACAGTATTGGAAACGCCCAGGTTTTTCAGGGGTATCTTTACGGAGGTGGAGATCACATTGATGATCCTGCCGTAAGCGGCTGCTTTCATACCCGGGATCAGGGCCTGGGTCACGAGCTGGTTGCAGATGAGGTGTTGCTGAAAGGTATTTAAAAATGCCTCTGGTGTCGCCTCAACGATAGGGCCTGCAGCCGGGCCACCGCTATTATTGATCAGGATGTGCATTGTTTTATCGGCCACATAATCTTGTACGGTCTGCGCCACTTGCTTATAATCGCTGTAATCGGCGACGAGGTAGTCGTGTTGCTGGCCTTGCGCAGTATCTAAAGTTGTGATCGCCTGTTTCAGGCTTTCTTCATTACGGGCAATCAGGGTACAGTTGGCGCCTAATAAGGCTAATTCTTTGGCAATTGCCAGACCAATACCTTGTGTGCTTCCTGCTACTAATGCGTTTTTACCGCTTATATCTAAATTCATAAATCAATTTTATTGCTGTTGTATATGTAATAATAAATGGCTAGTTGCCTTTCGGGTATAGGGTCATGATTAGTTTTGCAACCATCTCTTTAAGGATCTCTCCATCGTTTTTGGTACCAGTGCCTATTCCCACTGTTTTCAGCGCCAGGTCATTCAAGAGCACGATGAACCTGTGGATGGTCTCCACATTAAACTTTGCGGCGTATTCCCGGTAATAGTAAAGTGATTTACTGTCGGGGTTATTGAAATCGTTGGGCACGCTGTAGCACCTGTAGATCTTATCGGCAAAGGTATAAAAGGTAGCCACCAATGGAGGCAGGGGCGCGCTTTTGGGATTGGCTACAAAATAGGTCAGCATACGGCTGAGCTTGACGGTATCGTTCTGAAAGATCACCTTTGGCAGGTCTAAAAAATTATAGTCCCTGCTGATGCCGATGTATTTCTCGATCAGTTCGGGGCTCAATGTGCCCAGGTCGGGTTCATTGATCTTTACCTTGTCGAGCTCATTGGTTATTTTTTGCAGGTCGTTCCCGAGGTAAGCGGCTAAGGTCTCTGCCTGCTCGCGCTCTATCTTCAGTTGCTGCATACCGCCATATTGCTGTATCCAGGTAGGCACTTCGGCCTCGGAAAGTTTCTGGCTCTTAAATATAATGGCATTGTTATCTGCCAGGGCTTTTGCCCATTTGTCTTTGGAATTGGTGTCTTTGCCCCTGTAGTCGATGATGAGCAGGGTAGAGCTGGTAGGGTGTTTAAAGTATGGAATGAGTTCATCCAGGTTCTTCATCTGCACAGCTTCTCTCAGGATAACGATGGTGTAATCGGCAAACATGGGGAAGCGGGAGCAGGCATTGACCACATCAGACCACTCGCTGTCTTTACCATAGAGGGTCATGAGGTTAAAATCTTTTTGATCGGCATCCAGTATCTGCTCATCAAAAAAGTCGATCAGTTGATCGATGTAATAGAATTCTTCCCCTTCCAAAAGGTAAAAGGGACTGTATTGTTTACTTTTTAAAACCGAAAGAATACGGTTAAAATCTGCCAGTGTATCTACTTTTTCTTTTCTCGCCTTTGCCATAATTGTTTACAAGGTTTTTCCCATTTTCTTATGGGGTATCCCTACTTCTTCGAAAGTATCACTCAGGGTTTGATAGCCCAGTTTTTCATAAAAAGGAATAGCGCTTTCCCGGGCATGAAAATAGATTGTTTTAAATCCTTTTTCCTGTGCAAATGTTTCTGCAGCTTTCATGAGCTGATTGCCAATACCCTTTCCTCTGCAAGTTTCTGATACGGCCATTTGCTTCAGCCGCATGGAGTCTACATCTGCGGGCATGGCCAGCAGGCAGGCCACCACTTTATCATTTGTTTTATAGATAAAGATCTGGGCATCCAGCTCTGCAGACAGGTCTTCCTCATATAGGTTTAAGCCCAGGGGCTTGCGCAGTACTTCCTGGCGCAGGGCCAGTACTTCCAGGTATTCCGGCTGCTGAATGCGGATTATTTTTACGGCTTCGTCTTCCATCTTAATAATTTGTTTTGGGCAGGGAATCCAGGATGTTCAGGTAGCTGTCGTAACGTTCAAAGGAGACGGCTTCTCCTAAAGCTTCTTTAACGGCACATTGCGGCTCATTGATGTGCAGGCAATTGTTGAATTTACAATCATGCATCAGGGCCCTCATCTCCGGGAAATATTGTGCCAGTTCATATTGGTCAATCGCTACGATCCCGAATTCTTTAACGCCGGGCGTATCGATGATATGGCTGCGCTTATCTATATCATACATTTGTGCAAAGGTGGTGGTATGCTGCCCTTTTCCGCTCCAGTCGCTCAGGCTTTGCACCTTCAGGCCCAGATCGGGTAGCAGTGCATTGATGAGTGTACTTTTCCCTACGCCGGAGTGGCCGCTGATCAGGGTGGTCTTCCCTTCCAGGTGGCGGCTCAGTTGTGCCACACTATCGGGATCGGTAGCCTGTATGGTAAAGGTCTGGTAGCCTATGGCTTCGTATAGTGCCTTCCGCTCTGCCCACTCTATTTCGTAATCTCCTTTTATAAGATCTGCTTTGTTAAATACTATTATAGCCGGTATATGATAAGCCTCTGCGGTGATGAGGAAGCGGTCCAGGAATCCGTTCGAGGTCCTGGGGTTTTGTATAGTTGCTACCACGAGTGCTTCATCAAGGTTGGAGGCTACAATATGTTTATGATGCCTGTTTTGCGGTGAAACGCGCACCATATAGTTTCTTCTCTGGTCAATTGCTGTAATGATGGCCATTCCGGAAGCATCGTCTTCTATCATCAGCGTGACCCAGTCGCCCACAGCGATGGGATTAGATGATCTGATCTCGGTATCTATCTTGAATTTTCCTCTCGCTCTTGCAACCCACATACGGCCACTTTCATCCATGGCCTGGTAGTGGCTTCCTGTTGACTTATAAATTCTCGCTTTCAATGATCAGATTAGTTTAGTCGCTTGCGCTTCAGGGTGAATAATGTTGCCTGCCAGAACAGTATCGTGAGGCTCAGGAAATAAATAATATCCCGGCTGTGTAACACGCCCCGGTTGATGGCATTGTAATGCCAGTCCATACCCAGAAGCTGGATGTAATAGTCTGCGCCACCGGAAAATGCGGGTATCCTGGACAGGGCTTCAAATCCGCTGTACAGCAGCCAGCATAAGATCACCGAAAGCAGGAAGCCTACGATCTGGTTATCTGTCAATGTGGAACAAAAAATACCGATGGACGTAAAGGTAGCTACTAATAAGAGCAGTCCTATATAGGCTCCGGTAATAGCACCGAAGTCCAGTGTGGTATTGTCAATCGCCAGCCAGTTAATGCCAAATACATAGATCAGGGTAGGGATCAGTGCAATTAATACCAGGGTAAAGCTCGCCCAGAATTTTCCGCCCACAATATGATTTAATTTAAGTGGTTTGGTCATCAGCCATTCAATCGTTCCGCCCTTATACTCATCTGCAAAACTACGCATGGTAATGGCGGGTATCAGGAACAGCAAAAGCCATGGGGTTATGGAAAAGAATGGTTCCATGCTGGCGTACTCAAAGTCAAAGAAATTGCTGTCGGGCAGTAACCAGAGGAATAGACCCAGGACGACCAAAAAGACCAACAGCACTACATATCCTACTATAGAACTCAAAAATGAATTCAACTCTTTGAAATAAATACTTTTCATCTTAAAATTTTGCTTGGTTTTCTGGTCCTGCTTTTCTTTCAGCTAACTCTGCTTTCATCAGCTTAATGGTCTTAAAATTGGTTGTCACTACTGCAGACAGGGCTATGGGCACTACAACAATCGCATTAAAACCATTTTTGATGGACAGGTAGGTACCTAATGCCAATAATACAATAAGCATACCGGCCAGCAAATAAGTCAATGCTGCGGTAGTCTTATACTTCTTTTCCAGGTCTTCTGTGCTGAATTGTTTAAGATCCATTCTTATTTAATTATTATACCTCACAAAAATATCAAAAAATAAAGAGGAATGACCCACTTAGCGGCTATTAGTTTTAAGGAGTTCCGGCTAAAGGGTGCTCAAAAAAGGATTGCCTGCAGCTCCTGAACAAAATTACCTGTGCTGCTACTCTAAAGCTCCTCTAAAAACGCTCCATAAGCTCTGTGTATATTGTTTTCACAAAAAAGAGCGGCACCAGACTGGGCCGCTCTTGTAAATAGATGGAATATTTTTTAAAACTTATAGCCTATCTGGAAAGAGAATAAGCCCATAGGTTCGATCACGCCTACGCTGTTGAGCTGCGTGCTGCTATTGACCAAGCTGGTATAGAGGCTTACGCCTATACCTGCTTCCATACCTACGTTGATCTTAGGAGAAACATTAAAGGTAAGGCTGTTATTGATCATACTGCCCACCCTCATTTCTGTACCTTTTGAATACTCATTAAAGCTATTGAAAAGTTCCTGCTTAAAGCCGTTCTCCGTACCATAGGTCATGAATACAGAAGGTCCTATGGCATAAACCATTTTCCGGCTATGCCCCCTGGGATACAACCTTACACCGGGATTGATCAAAAAGCTATAATTGTTCTCTGTATCTACCCTGTTTTGATAATTGCCTATAAAATAATTCCTGATTCCCGCATAAACCGGCAAATTGAAACTGATCCGCTGTGCTTTGTCGATAAACCTTTCATAGGATAATCCTATGCCCACACCGCCATAAAAAACGGATATGGGAGAAAAGCGGATGGCATTAAGCGGAGCATACTTTACACTATTATTAGCGAGTGGCTCGGGCTTCTTGCCAAAAGCGCTTACCTGGCATACACCTAGAGCCAGAAGAATTGCCAGATTTATTTTGATCCTCATCATTGAACGTTTTATTTAGAAACGGAATCCTAAATGGAAACCAAAACTAGCCATAAACTGTATCCCTTCAGAATGTTTCATTCCTGTAGTTTTATTGTTGTACTGGTTCAAATAGCTGGGTCCTAATCCCAGGTCCATTCCCAGGTTAAATTTCGGACCGATATTGAACTGAACGGAGTTATTGATCAGCATCCCGGCACGCACCATATTTTGTTCGGTTTCTTGTCTTGTTCCGTTAGGGAAATAGATGTATTCATTTCTATTACCCACCATACCAAATAGGGATGCTCCGAGACCATAAGTCACTCTGCGCTGACCGGTGGGATAGAATTTCACGCCAGGATTAACCATAAATGTAGCACGGGTCATGTTGCTTGAATTAACGGTATAATCATTGTCCAAACCAACAAAGACAGGTATATGCAGGCCAAACTTTCCTTCATTGTCCAGGAGTCTTTCATAACCGATACCTACACCTACGCCACCATAGGCAAAAGCAGATAAGGGATAGAATTTCAGGTTATTCTTCGGGAAGTTCTTCGATTGTGCCTGTGCACCAAAGGCCATGGACAAAAGGGAAAGGCCAATTATTAATTTTTTCATATTCATAATCTCTTTAAATGAGGTAAACTATGCTATTAACGTCTTTAAAATCCTAATCGTATTACGAGCAATCTAATAATTTTTAGAACCGGTAGGCGCATTGAAAAGCAATATTCGGAATGGTAGTAATACCTCCTTTGACTACAGTGCTGGTGCCTTTGCGTTTATAATTATTAAAATAGGTCGGGCCTATACCCACTTCAAAGCCAAAGGAAATATTCCGGTTGATCTTAAAGTTCAGGTAATTGTTGAATAAAACTCCTGCAGCCGAAAACCGGTAGTTCTCTGCTTGCCAATAGGGCAGATCAGGGGCTTTGCTGCCATAGATGCGCTCTGCAGCACCAATATGAGAGAATATGGAAAGACCTAAGGCGTAACTGAAAAACTTTTTGTTCCCGGTAGGGTAAAATTTCACCCCGGGGTTGAAAAAGAAGGAACGGTTGCTGCCATAACCTGATGTATCGCTCACCATTGCTGATTTCATCTCCCAGGCTACGGAAACAGGAATAATGATACTAAACCTGTCATTAGGATCAATAGAACGCTCAAAATATGCGCCGAATCCTATATGATTGTTTATGACCTGTATGGTATTCAGGCCTACACTATTCTTAGGTAATCCTCTGGCCGCGGCCGTTCCGGGATGCAGGAAGGACCACAGGCAAAGGGTCAACAGGATAAATTTTATTTTACTCATAGACTATTTGTTACAGCTGTTCTGCCTGAACCCTATTGTTAAGACGCAAATTATTTTAAACATCTTAGATACATAGCCACAGTATTTTGTAAACCCAGGTATAATGCATCGCTGATGAGTGCATGGCCGATAGACACTTCTAAAAGATTAGGGATACTTTGTGCAAAGAATTGCAGGTTGTGCAGGTCAAGATCATGCCCGGCATTCAGGCCGACCTGCTCTTTTGCGGCCACTTGTGCCGCTGTCACATAGTCTGCTATGGCTTTTGTTTTATCTACAGGATAGTTTTGAGCATAGGCTTCTGTGTACAGCTCCACCCGGTCTGTACCGCAGGCTTTAGCCCCCCTGATCATGGCTGCTACCGGATCTACGAATATTGATACCCGGATACCGGCATCTTTGAATACGGGTATGATCTGTTTTAAGAAGGACTGCTCTTGTATCGTGTCCCATCCATGGTTGGAGGTGAGCTGGCCGGAAGCATCCGGCACCAGGGTCACCTGTGCCGGCTTATTATCCAGTACCAATTGTACAAATTTATCTTCTTTAGGATTGCCTTCGATATTGAACTCTGTGCTTATGTGCTTTTTTAGTTCATAAACATCTGCATAGCGGATATGACGCTCATCGGGCCGCGGATGCACGGTAATGCCTTCTGCTCCGAAGCGTTCACAATCCAGGGCTACCTGCAACAGGTCCGGGTTATTGCCGCCACGACTGTTTCTCAGGGTGGCTATCTTATTTATGTTAACCGACAGTTTAGCGCTCATTCTATTTCCTTGCTTGGCTATTAATAAAGATTGTTCAGGTAAGGGTAACGTATTTCATAAAGTTCTTTGACTTTATTCAAAAGCGTTTCCTTCAGCCTTTCAATATTGGACAGTTCCAGCGCAGAGATGAACAGGGCATTGCCATGTGTCAGGTTGTCCCACCTGCGGTACAATTGTTTCAGCAGGTCTTCTTTTACCTCTTCGCTCAGGAATTCATCAAATGTTTGTTCGATGTATTGGTCCATTTTATTAAAGATCAATATAATGGGCTTATCAAATGCACCGATCTCCTGAAGGGTCTTGTCGACAACCCCGATCTGGTCTTCGTATTGCGGATGTGAAATGTCCACGATGTGCAACAGAATATCTGCTTCCCGTACCTCGTCGAGGGTAGATTTAAAACTTTCTACCAAATGGTGGGGTAGCTTGCGGATAAATCCTACGGTATCACTCAGCAAGAAAGGAGTCTGGTCAAAGACCACTTTGCGGGTGGTCGTCTCCAGGGTAGCAAACAGTTTATTTTCTGCAAATACATCTGACTTACTCAATACGCGCATCAAGGTACTTTTACCCACATTGGTATAGCCTACTAAAGCCACGCGGATGAATTCTCCTCTTGTCTGTCTTTGGGTTTGCGCCTGCTTGTCGATTTCTGATAAGCGCTTTCTCAAGAGGCTGATCTTGTCTTTTACGATACGGCGATCGGTTTCTATTTCCGTTTCACCGGGACCACGGGAACCGATACCACCTCCCTGGCGCTCCAGGTGACTCCACATACCCCTGAGGCGCGGCAGGATGTACTGGTACTGGGCCAGCTCTACCTGGGTTTTTGCCTGGGCAGTCTGTGCCCTCCGTGCAAATATGTCCAGGATAAGATCGGAACGGTCTACTACTTTCACTCCTACTTCTTTCTGCACGTTGCTGATCTGTGAGCCGGTGAGCTCATCATCGAAGATCACGAGGCCTACCTTTTTCATTTTCACGTAAGCGGCTACTTCTTCAAGTTTTCCTTTACCAATAAATGTACGGCTATCGGGGCGGGGTAATTTTTGTACAAATTGTTTTACGGCTTTTGCACCGGCTGTATCGGCCAGGAAAGCTAATTCATCCAGGTACTCTTTCACCTGTGTTTCGGTCTGATCTTTTTGTACCAGTCCTATCAGGACTGCGTCTACTTCCTGGTCTAGTATATTCTTATTCTCTATCAATGTATATAGTATTAATTAAATTAAAGTGCAACAATATGCACGTATTTATATATTGCAAAAGTAGCAATTAAGCTTTATTTCGCAGCTATTGAAATTTTTATAAACGTAAAGTTACAAATAGGTCTTCATCCAGATGGCTGTAGACACGAGTTGCCAGGTATAGAGATAGTAGTGCCTTTGAGCGCCTTCCTGCACGATCTTATCAATCATTTTGGGTTCAAACAGCCCGGTCGTTTTGAGGTAAGCGATCTGCTTTTGTACAAAATCCTGCAGTTCTTTACTGGTCTCCAGCATACGGTCCTGGGGCAAAGAAAATCCTTTCTTGCTCATGTGCAGGTTGTCGGGCGAGATATGGCGGGCAGCTACTTTGCGCAAAAGCGGTTTGGTGAAACGCCCGTTGTACCTGTAGGACAAAGGTAATGCGGCCACCATTTCTATCAGTTCATGATCGAGGTAAGGATAGCGCATTTCTACACTGTATCTCATGGCACAGATGTCGTCGTGGTAGACATGATGCGCGCCTACTGAATATTTGAGGTCATAGTAATACAGCCCTTCGTAATCTGAGGAGAATTTTGTCTTGTCCAGGAAAGGCCTGGTGATGTTCCTGATCGATCTCAGGTCCTGGTCTTTCAGCAGGTCTGCCAGCTGGTAATCTCTCATGCCTCCTGTAGTGCTCAGGAAAAACTGCCCGATGTCTTTGAGGGACAGGTAGTACTTGAGGCGTTGCATGGAAGGACTATTGGGTAGCAGGCCGGCCATAAAGCTGTAGGGCTTTAATTTCCGCCACTTGGGCAGGTTAAGGCTATAGGGATACCCGCCAAAGACCTCATCGGCCCCGTTACCGGAGAGAATGACTTTAAAGCCTTCTGAACGCAGGTATTTTGAAGCATTGAAGATAACATCGAGGCTGTTGTAGGGCTCTTCGATGTGGCTGATATGCTGCAGGGCATTTTCGAGGATATCCTGCTCGCTGATGTGTTGTATGTATTGACGGATATTTAATTGCTCGGCCATCTTCCTGGCCTGGGGTAATTCGTCATTGCCCTGCCCTGTGCCATCTATACTTAATGTATAACAGGAAATGTTCCTGTCCTGCTGATGGGCTAAAGCGGTGATCAGCGTGGAGTCTATACCGCCGCTCATCATGCTGATGACAGGAACGTCTGACTGCATCTGCAGGGCGGTAATGCCTGCCAGCTTCTGCTCCAGGGCTGCCACGGTCTGCTCTATATCCGCCGCGCCTTTGGCCGGGCCTAAGGGTATTTCCCAGTAGTGGCTTAAGCTGGTGGATAAACTATTATGATCAATGGTCAGTATGTGTGCCGGAGGCAGGGAGTGTATGCCTTCAAAACAGGTTGACGGGGCAACGGAAGACTTGAACTGGTAATTCAGCAGCAGGCCTTCCATAGACATTTCCGGCTTGATCCATTCTGCTTTTAAAATGCCTTTTATTTCTGAGCACCAGGTGATGTGGCTGCCTGTAGCGGCATAAAACAAGGGCTTAATGCCCAGCCTGTCTCTTATGAGGAATGTTTTCTGTAAACGAAGGTCTGCGATCACGATGGCAAACATCCCGTTCAGCTTGCTCACCATGTCGATGCCCCATTGCTGGTATGCTTTCAGGATGACCTCGGTATCTGATGCGGTATGGAACGTAATGCCGCTTGCCTGCAGTACTGTTCTCAGGCTTTTGAAATTATAGATCTCTCCGTTAAAGGTGATACAGACATCGCCCGAAAGCATTGGCTGGTGGCCTTTTTCGCTCAGGTCTAAAATGGACAGCCTCCGGAAGCCTAAGGCCATCCTGCTTTGCTGGGTTGCATCCAGCCGGGGGTATAGGGCTTTTATTTCAGGAACGCTATCTGCACCGCTAAATGGCCTGAAGGTATGATCGTCCAGGCATACAAAGCCTTCATCATCGGGACCACGATGGCGTATTGCCTCGTTCATCCTGATGATATTACTTGTTTTTACCGCCTGGTGACGGGTCATATATCCGCTAATGCCGCACATTAGAATTACTGATTATTTCTTTATATAAAAAGCCGCCTGCTATTAATGCTATGGTAGCGAAGCTGAGGGCCAGGGTCCAGAACAGGGGCAAAAATACTAATTCGGTGAACACATAATGCAAAGCAAAGCTTAGTGTACCAAATATCAGCACCTTCCGCGCCCAGTCTTTGAGGGGTAATATAGCGCTTATATTTTGCCCCAATACTTTTTTATGATGATAAATGTAAAATGCTGCCTGTGCCAGGGTTGCCAAAGCATAGCTCAGGGGTATGCCTTTTAAACCTAATAGCTGGTAGAGGGGGAATACCAGGAGCAGTAAGGTGCAGATGTCTACCACTACGCCTTTATTGATCAGGCTGCCCATCTCTTTTCGCTGGAAGAGCAGGGTGAAGTTGAAGGCTTTGAAGGGCAGCATCAAGAGGCTCATCCTGAAGATAGGTACGGAGGCCAGGTATTTATCTGAAAAATAAAATTGTACAAATTCTTTGGAGAAGAACAGGAAGAAGAAGAAGACCGGGAATACTGCCGTCGACAGGGCTTTTCCCGAATCGGAGAGGATCTTTGCCTGGCTGGCCTCGTTGCCGCTCTCGCTGGAAAACCGCATGAGTGTAACGCTGCTTACTGCTGTAAAGAGTATGGGTATGATAGGAATAGGGTAGGTACCATTCTGGTATATTACGGAGACCTCTGCTGCTGTGAACACGGATACGATAAACTTATCCAGGTAAAGGACCAGGATCTGTACCAGGTCGAAGAGGTAGATATGGGTCCAGAGTCTCAGATACTTGCGGTCTTGCAGTTCTTGTACCTCACCTGTATTAAAAAGTTTGCTCAGGTAGTAAAAGGAGATCACGCATTTAAGGAATACCAGGAGGCATAGTGCCAGCACCAGGTGATCAAACTGGAAATGGTCCTGGCGGATAGCGATGACATGGAATGCGGTGAACAAAAGGAAGTAGCCCAGGTTGATGGCCACCAGGGTGCTGTATTTTTTGAAAATCGTAAGGAAGCTATCGGTAAAGATGCTGAGGGTATTGAAGGCTAGGAACAGGGCGGCATAGCTAAAGTTTATCCCTGCATTGTGCTGGATGAGTCCGAAGATAAGGGCGCAGAGCGCGATTAAGCCTATGCCGAAGCTTTTGCGTTTGGCATCGAGTGATTTAAAGATCTGAACTACCTTCTGTGGTGTGTAGGAAAAAATGAAGGAGGCCAGGCCGAGGCCGGCAACGGCAAAAAAGGTATTGAACTGGATCCAGAAGTTCTGGTACACCCCGAAGTCTGCGGGTTGCAGCCGGTGTGCAAACAGGTAGGTACCCAAAACAATGGAAAGGTTAACAAAAAGCCTGTTGACAAAAATCAAGAGTGTGTCTTTGTACATACTTTATCGGGGCTTTTTGAGGGCTGCGGCGTTGCACTGCTCTTTATCTAAATGTCTGATCACTTTAGCCGGGTTTCCTGCAATCACGCAATAGCCGCTCTCAAAGCTCTTGGTGACTACGGCTCCTGCCCCTACGATCGTAAAGTCGCCCAGGCATACGCCGGGCAGGATCACGCTTTGTGAGCCCAGCCAGCAATGTGCCCCTATCTTTACAGGTAAGGCGGCAGAAAGTACGGCATTGTTATAAAAATCATGGTTGGAAGAGATGATGCTTACATTGGGGCCGAAATTGGTGTATGCGCCTATCTCCACCCCATTGGTAGCATCTATATAATTGTTGGGAGAGTCTCCCGGGAAGGTATGTGCTCCTGCTTTTAAGTTTCGGCCTGCTCTTATGGTTGAAGTAAAATGTACGGGCCAGTGCACATCGGCATTTTGTCTCAACAGTTTTCTAAACAGAAAGTCTGTAAGATAAAAGCTAAACGGATGATCCGCTTTCCACCTGAATATGCTCCTGATCCAGTTCTTCATTAAATATGTTGAGCACGCTTATTTTTTAAATACCGACAGGCCCACGCAGTTGTCTACTTTTGCCTGCTGGGAATAAACGATCACGTAAACTCCGGTAGACCTGGCCACGAATTGTTCGCTGATCACGGTTAATCCTGCTCCATTCAGCTTGTCTTTCTTCTTCAGGATGTGGCTCACGTTATTATCTATTACGTTAAGCTGGTACTTGCTGGCATGTGCTCCCAATACATACCTGATCTCGTAGGTTTCACCGGCTTTACACTCGAGGCGTACGCTCATCAGGTTTTTTGAAGGAATGTTGCCTGAACTGAAGAACACCATGTTATATTTTTTAGCTTCCAGTTCTTTATTCAGGTCTATCAACCTGCTGTGGACACTCAGGTCGCTGCAGGATGCTGTACTGTTTACCTTTGCCTGTGGACTTTGTTGCGCACCGGCAGTCATACTAAACCCCAGGAGTAAACCAAAGAGTGAATATATGTAACGCATATTTTTATGTTTTGTAACAGCGAAAATACTGAAATTTGCAGTATAAGCATTATTTAATCCGTGGCAGGCATATACATTCATATTCCATTTTGTAAACAGGCTTGCAATTATTGCAACTTTCATTTTTCTACTTCCTTAAAGTTTAAAGAGGAACTGGTCAATGCCCTCTCGCAGGAGATCGGCGACCGGAGATCTTACCTGGAGCAACCGCTCGAAACGGTTTACCTGGGTGGGGGCACGCCTTCTTTGCTGGGTGGTGGCGACCTGGATAAGATCTTTAGCGCCATCCGCACACATTTTACTTTTGATCAATTAAAGGAATGTACGCTGGAAGCTAACCCGGACGACATTAATGTGTCTTTCCTGGAGCAGCTAAAGGCTACACCTGTGGACCGGCTGAGCATTGGCATACAATCGTTCCGGGCGGCTGACCTGGAATTTATGAACCGGGCACATAATGCCGAGGAGGCTATACAGGCGGTAGGCAGGGCGCAGCAAGCGGGTTATGATAATATTACGATAGACCTCATCTATGGCACCCCGGGCCTCAGCAACAGGGACTGGAAGGAGAACCTGGAGCGCGCGATTGACCTGGGGGTGCAACATATCTCTTCTTATGCTTTAACGGTGGAAGAGAAAACGGCACTGGCCCACCAAATCGATAAGGGGAAAACGCCGGAACCGCAAAGTGAGCAGGCTGCCGAGCAGTTTGAAATATTGGTGGAAACGCTTTGCAGCAATGGCTTTGAGCATTATGAGATTTCTAATTTTGCAAAACCGGGACATTATGCCATTCATAATACGAATTACTGGAAAGGCGCGCATTATTTAGGGATCGGTCCATCGGCCCATTCTTTTAACGGGCTGAGCAGGCAATGGAATATTGCCAATAATGCTTTATACATGAAGGGTATTTTTGGAGCTGATCCTGTGCAGGAAATTGAATGGCTCAGCGAAGCAGACCAGATAAATGAAATGTTGCTGACGGGCTTAAGAACGATGTGGGGCGTGGACCTGGTTCTGTTCAGGGAAAGATTTGGCGAGGCTGCTTTAGCCCGGTTGATCAGCAAGCTGGGGCAAGAGAATCCGTTGCACTATAGCCTGGGCGCGCAACAGTTAAAACTCACGGAAGCGGGCAAATTATTTGCCGATGGTATCGCGGCCAATCTTTTTGAGGATTGATTTAAAAACGATTATTTTTGTTTCATACAAAAGATATGATATGAAAATTGAGAACCAGGACAATATAAGTATTGATGCGCTTTTAGATCAGCTAAAAAGCCGTTACCCGGCAGCGGAAATTAAAAAGCCGTTCCTGAGCCAGCGGTGTATTATTATCCCGGTCAACAATATGAAGCATGTGATAAGGCCGAAAGGTGCTTATTTTAATACTGATTTTGTACTTCCGATAGTGGTAGCGATTTTAGCACTGCTAGGCAGTATACTGCTCTTTTCGGTAATATTATCTATGATCTTCGGGCAGTTTATGTTTGGTATCGGTGGTGGCCTGTGGATTGTGCTGGCTCTTTTGGCCACAAAGGCCATTTACAAGTCGGTGAAGAAAGAGGAGTTCAATGCCTTTTACGATGAGGTGAGAACTGCTGCTACTGCTGCAAAGAGCGAGAACAGTATCTTTTAGGCTACTTACATTTCAATAAACTTTATGTAGTATAAGCTGTATTACATTTGTCCTATTTCGACACAGCTCAATAGGACAAATGTAATTGTTTCAGTTATTGTCATAACCTTATGCTTCCAGGATGGATTTAAGATCTGCCGGGGAATAGGCGATTGATTTGAGGGTTTTGTTATCGCTTTTGCGGTACACGAGGAATAAGCCGTCTTTTTCTTCAAAATAGCTTTCTGTGCCGTCTTTATCAAAGTAATGTTTGCTTGTGGCCTCGGCTTCTTCTTTGCTCTTACAAGCTTTGCTCATATTGGAACGTTGCACTTCTTCAAACAGGGCTGCAAATTTATCCTGCAGGCCGAATTCGAGTATAGCTCCGGAAAGTACATATTGCAGGTCGCAAAGGGCATCTGCTACTTCTACGATATTATTGTCTTTTACAGCTTCTTCCAGTTCTTTAAGTTCCTCTGCCAGCAGGGAGATGCGCAGCTGGCTCCTGGCTTCGGATGGGATAGCCGGGGCTGCTAGTATGGGGTGCTGAAAGGTGGTATGGAAGGCGGCTACTGAAGTCAGGGATTGGGGATCTCTCATGTTTTTTTGCCGCAAATCTAAAGTAAAATTTATCAATGCTACATGATGGGGTTTACGGAACAAGAAAAGGGGCTGCTGGGCAGGGTTTATAAACCTATAAGGTTTTTGAAACCTTATAGGTTTTCCTCTAATCCTGAGATGTCTCCACTCGCTGGCGCTTGGTCGACATGACGGACGATGGTCTGTCATCAGGAGTCCGGTTGATAGGTGTTCCCTCCTCGCTTCGACGGAACTCAGCAGGACAGCAAGCGTGATGTCACCCTGAGCACCGTCGAAGGGTGAAACGTAGATCGTCATCCCGAGCGGAATGAAATGGAGTCGAGGGATCTTATTTAATGATTAATGGTGAATGGTGAATTGCAATTAATCATTAGCCATTAAATGAGATGTCTCCACGCGCTATCGCTTGGTCGACATAACGGTAAGCAGCTTGGTGCGGTTCTCTTTATATAATTAAAAAGGCCGTGTACAAACCTATAAGGTTTTTGAAACCTTATAGGTTTTGGTGTCCCATTTACCAGGACTAAGCGCTCCGGGCCTTTCTTCAAATCAAAACAGCTACTCCTTTCCGGGAGTAGCTGTTTGTTCTTTTTATCTGATTATTGGGTCAATCTTGTTTTAGGCAGTTCAACGGTCCCGGGATCTTTCCATACACCGTCTTTCTGTGCTTTTTTCTTAACGGTCTCGGCACGCTTGTCGCTGTCGGGGTGAGAGCTCAGCATTTTCTCATAGCCGCTCTGCTTGGAGCCACCTTCTGCTAAAAGGGCTAATTTCTTGAAGGCACGATAAGCGCCCATTACATTGTAGCCGTTCTTTTTCATAAAGTCATAAGCGTATTCATCGGCTTCTGACTCTTGCTTACGGCTGTGGGAAGCATCCAGCATGGCATTGGCCATTTTACCTAATTGGCTTTCAGAAAGGGTCTGAACGGTATTGGAAGCGGAGGATGCCGCATCTATCGCTGCTGCTTTCATATAAGCGCTTTTCATAGCGTCTTTGGTATCTTCATTTTTCACGTGGCCTATCTCATGGCCTATGATGGACAGTAGTTCATCGTCTGTCATGATGTCCATCAGGGAGGAGAACACGCGTACGCTGCCATCGGCACAGGCAAAGGCATTGATGTCTTTTACCAGGTACACTTTGTAGTTGAGGGTTAAGCCGTCCTGGCTTTTGTGCTTGCCAAACAGGCGATTGAGGCGAACGGTGTATGGATCATTGGCCCCGGCGACTTTGTTGTTTTTATCCATCCATTCTACGGCTTCTTTGGAAAGGCGGATGGCATCGTTGTTGGAGAAAGAAAGTGCGCCAACTCCTTTGGAGGCTGCGTTGGCGGCTTTGCCGAGGTTAATTTTTTGTGCATGGGCTGCACCCAGACAGCATGCTGCCATAAAGCAGCTTAATACCAGCTTTTTCATAAATTTTTGTTTTTGCTTTTTGTTTTTTGTTTTAGACTTAATCTTCAAATGTAACAAAAATCACTCACCCGATTGTTAAGCTTATTAGAATATTGAGCTGCTAAGTCCTTATGTAGTAAAGCAATAGCGCCTGTATCAAGCTGGCATTACGGAATGGCTTGCCCGAACTGTAGAAGGTAGCCGTTATTGTCATAAACGGCAAACTCGCGCATGCCGTAGGCAAAGTTTTCAAGGGGATAACAAACTTTAAGCTGGTCTTTAAGGCGCTGCCAACAGGCATCTACATCGCTTACCCGGAAATAGAAGGAGCCGGTAAAGCCGGCGGCAGGAAAGGGTATATGCTCATTAGGCGCGCTGATCATGAGCTCAACAGTACCGGAGCGGAGCAGGGCCCATCCGGTCATATCGGGGTCTGAGACCTGCTCGAAAGACAGGAGCTCTGTATAGCACTTTATGGTGGCCGCAAAATCGGAGGTATAGAGTACGGGGCTGAGTTGCTCGATCATTTTTTGGCTGGTTTTATCTCCTGAGGTGTTTTAAAGGCTTTCGTTACGGGACCATTTCAATGCGGGCAGGACCCAGGCGGCAAGGGGGCGGTAGAGGAATCCGTGTCCCAGGTTTTCTTTTAACTGAACCTGCTCAAAGGCGATTGCTTCTGGGGAGCGCTGTTTCCAGTAATCGTAATTGCTACCGGCAATGGTATCTGAGGGGTCATAGATGCAGAGGATGCGTCCATGAAAGTGCCAGTCGTTTTGCTGCTGGATGGTGGTATTATTGCCGCCCATCAATACATAGTTCAGGGGCTGCGGATTGATGCTTGATGTAGTAGCGGCTATAAGGGCACCTTTTGAAGCGCCTATTATGGTTATGTTTGTTGCAGGGATGCCTGCATGGATAAGGCTGTCGATGCTAAAGGAAACTTTTTGTGCATATGTTTTTACTTCTGTGTTTTCGGGGCGCAGCTCGCAGTGCACTATGGCACCTCCGGCGGCCAAAGCATTTAAGATGCTGTCCAGTTCGTATTTACCGTGCTCTTCGCTAAAGGCTGCTTTTCCCTGCAGCTCTATGATGCGGCCATGCAGGTAAATGATGTGCCGGGTATTGTTTCCTGTGAGGGTAGTTTTCTCTGCACTTTGACGGCTTGCCTTTTGCTCGCTGCTATGGGTACAGGAGGAGAGGAAAAAGTAGAAGACAAAAAGGAAGTAATGGTGTTTCATAAAGGAGCTTGCGAAGGTTTATTAATTTCCTATCAAATATAATCAATCGACATTTTATGCAACAAAAAAAGGGTACGATAAAAATCGCACCCTTTTTACTATTATTATTTTTAATCGTTTGATTATCCTTGTACAGCTTTCTGAACCAGGTCAGCGGCTTCGCTTAACAGGATCGCAGATTGTACTTTCAAACCCGACTCTTCGATCAGTTTCTTAGCTTCAGGAGCGTTAGTACCTTGCAGACGAACGATGATCGGAATTTCGATATTGCCTAAGTTTTTGTACGCTTCGATCACACCTGCAGCAACGCGGTCACAACGAACGATACCGCCGAAGATATTGATCAGGATCGCTTTTACATTAGGGTCTTTCATGATGATACGGAAACCTGCTTCTACGGTTTGTGCATTTGCAGTACCGCCTACATCCAGGAAGTTAGCCGGCTCACCACCTGCCAGTTTGATCATATCCATGGTAGCCATGGCCAGACCGGCACCGTTTACCATACAACCTACGTTACCATCTAATTTTACGTAGTTCAGGTTGAACTCTCCTGCTTCTACTTCTGTAGGATCTTCTTCAGATTTATCTCTTAATGCTGCCAGGTCTTTGTGACGGATCAATGCGTTCTCGTCTAAGCCCATTTTACAGTCTACGGCCAGGATCTGATCATCAGAAGCTTTGAACAATGGGTTGATCTCTAACATTTCGCAATCCAGACCTACGTATGCATTGTACAGGTTGGTAACGAACTTGATCATATTTTTTTGCGCCTCGCCGCTCAAGCCTAAGTTGAAAGCGATATTGCGCGCCTGGAAGCCTTGTAAAGCGAAGCCAGGTTTTACAAACTCTTTATAGATTTTTTCAGGGGTATTGTGTGCTACGTCTTCGATGTCCATACCACCTTCTGTAGAATACATAACTACGTTTTGTTTTGTAGCACGATCCAGGAGGATAGATAAGTAGAATTCCTGGCGCTCAGAAGGCCCGTCATAGTACATATCTTTAGCTACATATATTTTGCTTACTACTTTACCGGCTTCACCTGTCTGGATGGTAACTAATGTATTTCCAAGAATGTTCTTAGCTACTTCGCCCACCTGTTCTTCACTTTTCACCACCTGTACACCGTGTTGTGCAGGAACTTCTTTCATGGTACCTTTACCACGACCACCAGCATGAATCTGCGCTTTGATCACTGCAAATTTGCTTCCAGATTCTTCAGCGATTTTTTTGTATGCCGCTACTGCTTCTTCCGGAGTTGATACCGCAACGCCAGTCTGGGTGGGAACATTGTATTTTCCTAAAAGTTCTTTAGCCTGATATTCGTGTAAATTCATTTTTACGGATTTTGAAAATTTAATGGTGCAAATATAACATATTCACCTTGTAATATGAAGCTTTGATTTATAATTAAGGGCCTGTTAATATTGGTCGCTGCTTTTTACGGAGTCTTTTTGTCTTTTGTCTTTTCGGGAACTGATGCTTCGCCGGGCCGGGAATAGTGTATTTATTTAAGGAATAGCTTATTAAAGGCATGGAAAACCCTGTTTAGTACATGGAAAACAACATTTAAGGTACGGAATACACGACTTGGGGCATGGAAAACAACATTTAAGATATGGAACACGAGACTTAAGGCAAAGAAAACTCTATTTAGGACACAGAACAGGACATTTAAGGTATGGAAAACGCTTGTTATAGCATGGAAAACGCTGTTTAGCGTATGGAAAAGAACATTTAAGGTGCAGAAAATAAGATTTATGGAATAGAAAACCTCATTTAAGGTATGGAAAACGCTTGTTATAGCATGGAAAACGCTGTTTAGCGTATGGAAAAGAACATTTAAGCTGCAGAAAACGAGATTTATGGAATGGAAGACCTCATTTAAGGTACGGAATACTAGACTTAAGACATAGAAAACCTCATTTAGGACACAGAACAGGACATTTAAAGCATGGAAAACGCTGTTTAGCGTGTGGAATGCTTAGCTTAAAGTATTGATATCGAAGCAGCAGGGAACATCAAAACCTATAAGGTTTTTGAAACCTTATAGGTTTAACCAGTATCGAGATTGCTCTGCTACATTTCATTCGCCGGGGAGGACGAACTACATTTTACCCTTTGGCGGGGCCTGCTTAAATAAATAATACTGACAAACCCACCACACATACACAATGGCTATAATGATAATTATGATGTTATTATCTTTTAAAACTTCGCTAAACGATTGGGGGGAATAGACCACATCATTATTATCAGCACTAATGGTTATGTAATAATTATTGGCAAAGTGTAAGCCTAAGGGAACACCAATATTTTGGGTAAGGATGTACAGCATACCCAAAGCGATGCCATAAAAGAAGATATAGCACAACACATAAACGTTATAGCTAAAGGCATGCAGCAGCGAAAAGGCCAGAGAAGAGGTAATGAGGTAAATATAGAAATCGCTCTTTTTACCCGTCAAGGTGCCGGACATATAGTACCGGAAAATAAGCTCTTCTATAAATACGGCAATAAATACGGATAAAACAGTGGCAAGGTTAAAGACAGCTTTTATCTTAAACATATCGCCGGGTGGCTCAAATAGATAATTAAGTCCATAGAACAAGCCTAAGCTCATAATGGCACTCAAAAGAAATCCATAGCCTTTAATTAAAAGATTATGTATCCTGAATTTTGGTAGTATCGGCTCTTTGATAAACCGCTTCCTAGCATATAGAATAAGCAAAACAGCAGCTAGGAGATAGGTTATATAAGCAATTACTGGTAAAGACCCTATACTTTTACTAAACAAATGACTCTTTACAAATATTAGTATAAAGAACAAACATAATCCAAACAGAGATTGGATTATGTTTGCTTTAATCTTATGTAAGATTGATTCCCTCATTTTGAATTATTTATTTTCAAAAATTGGCCGATTGGTATAGCTTAGATTATTAAATCTATAGCCTCCTTCTTCTTTTAATAAAACCTGTTGGGGAATATTTACATAAACAGATGCCTCAGGAATAAAAAGTGATCGGCTTGGCATCAAAAAGGTTTCCTCTGCATAGCCGGCAATCTCCGATACTGTGGAGGAGGTACCATAACCCGTACCTACTTCTATTTCCCAACTACAATCTGTACCATTACCCTGACAAGGTATATGTACGTAGTTTGGCCAATATCCAGGCGTATAATTAAAACAGGCTCCTTGACCATGACATTGCGAAGCAGCATGTCCAGCTTTAAATTGTAATTTTACTCCTATTCCTTTTGCCCTGACGTTTGAATCGTTTGTACTGGTTGTTGTTGTAGTCTTATCAATTATTTGTTCTTGTTTATCGCAAGCTGTAAATATCGTTACAAATGCGATTGAAAATGGGATGAAACATTTTTTCATTTGTAAATTGATTTTAAGTTTTAAAAGAATTGATTATTTACATTTCATGAAGAAAAGGGTGTACTAAATAATTGCAATTATTTAACTCAAAAATATATTCAATATTAATATTAAATATACAAATATGATAAAAATTTTTCTTTATTTGTGACAAATATCTAGTTCTACTGAACAATTAAACCTATGTCGGTTGAATTAAATACAGAAGCATTCAAAAAGAAAAATAGGAGAGAACATAAAATTAATAAGGCAAAGATCACAAATCGAAGTCAAAAAATTATGTATTGATTTGGATATTGCTCCAAGCACTTACAGCAATATTGAGAGAGGTATTACCGATATTAACATCAGTAGATTAATGCAATTGGCAGAATACTTTTCTGTACACTATTCTCAAATTTTATCTGTAGATAATACTAATGTATTTTATTTTTCAACTCAAAGCCAAGAAAACAGTACACAACATAATGTGAACCATCAAGGCAATAATTCATATTCTGAAATTTATGAGGCAACAATTGAACTTGCAAAAGAAGAAATTAATTTTTTAAAAGAGCAGAATACAAAACTTTTAGAAATTATTGCCTCTAAGTAAAACTATTTCTTCTTAGTATAATTTGACCAAAACCTATAAGATTTTTGAAACCTTATAGGTTTAACCGGTGTGGAGATTTCTCGACTCCATTACATTGCGCTCGAAATAACGAGCCTCGTCTAACCTTTCGACAAGGTTCAGCAGGACATCAGGCGTGATGTCCTGCTAAGCTCCGTCGAAGCAAGGAGGGAACACTTATCGACCAGACTCCTGATGGCAGAGCATCGTCCGTCATGTCGACCAAGCGACAGCGAGCGGAGACATCTCCTGATTTGACTAAAACCTATAAGGTTTTTGAAACCTTATAGGTTTAACCGGAATTACTTTTTCTTAGTACAATAGGCGATGTACTCACAATCGTAGGGCTTATGGCATTGTGCTCCCATGAGTATTTCAGGCGCTTCGGGCAAGAGCAGGGTCTGCAAGAGGCGGGGCACCAGTGCTTCCAGCCGGGGCAGTTCTGCTTCCAGGGTTTCGGTCATGTCTTTTACCACAAATCCATCTTCACCATCGTTCAAAACGAGGTAAAAGTGGCGAAGTTCTTGCCGGGTATTTTTAATAACATAGTACTGTATGGCCATATCGCGCAGGAAGACTTCCCGGGCCTCTGTGCCGTTCTTGACCTCGTAGAGGTCGAAGCTGCCATCGGCATATACCTGGCATACATCGGCCATCACCAGGGTCTGCCGGTACAGGAAGCAGGCTTCAAAAAGGGTGGCGGCCTGCCCCTGCTCAAAGATGGCTTTGGTGAAGGAGGAGCCTATGGCATAAATATCTTTGCCCAATGCCTGATCTACAGCTATACCGCCTGGAAAGGTATCTTTGAAACGGGCTTCAAAGCTTTTGCCCTGGTCAAACTTTTGCAGGGTCAGGGCATCATGGGGTGTTTTCTCTTTGGGCCTATGTTTGAGTAAATACAGGTATAGCTCACACTGCATGCCTTTTATAAGGGTCGTTTTGGACAGTTTGAAAAACTCCGGCATCAAAGAACGCAGGTTGATATTAAAGGACATGTATGGAAAATGATTTACTTTTATGCACAGTCTGTAAAACATCGTCTGCCAGAACTATGAAGCATATAACCACTGCAAATATAATTGCTTTTTTACTCCTGGGCGCGCTGAGCGCCTGTGGCAATACCCATACCTCCGAGCAGGCACAGCCGGCTGTGGTCCAGGAACAGCAGGAGGCCGCTCAACAGGCGGATACAAAGGAAAACCTGCCCAAAGGTTCTGCCTTTGGCGATAAGCTGGCCCGGGCAGCAGTGGGTATCGTAGACCCCACGGTACGCTATATCCCGGACTATATTGTATTGCCTTACCCGGGCGGGGATGTGCCTGCCGGTACGGGTGTGTGCACAGATGTGGTGATCCGCAGTTTAAGAAAACTGGATATTGATCTGCAGAAAGAGGTGCATGAGGACATGAAAAAGAACTTTTCTGTGTATCCTAAAACCTGGGGATTGAAATCGGCGGATAAGAATATTGATCACCGGCGTGTGCCCAACCTGATGAAGTTCTTTGAACGCAAGGGCTATAGCCTGCCGGTGACGCAGCGTGGCCGGGATTATCAACCGGGCGATATTGTGAGCTGGGTGCTGAGCAATGGCATGACGCATATTGGTATTGTAAGCCATAATGCAAACCGTGCCGGAGACCGCTACCAGATAGTACACAATATAGGCGGCGGACAGGTAGAGGAGGATGTATTGTTTGATTACACAATCACGGGGCATTACCGGTTTAAGTAAATGAAACCGCTCAATATAGCAACAGCCACCCGGCAATCGATTTTTGATTGTTCCGGGTGGCTGTTGTATTTAAACTTATTTATTTGTGCTTTTCAAGATTTTCTCCATCGCCTTTTTTGTGGTGATCATCAGCTTTTGGTTTTTGACATCCCAAATATTAAAGTATTTATCTGTTACAACGTAATGTTGTTTCCAGCCTGCTATCTCTGCATATAACATCAGGGTGCAAATATCTGTTGCTGTAATAAAGTTCCCGGTTGATGCAGTATGACTATGCATGCTTATTTCTGTCTCGGCCTCGCTATTGTACTCAATAGGAATAAGATTTTTATGCAATGGCTTTGCTGATGTCAAGTTATTTTTTGCATCGAAATCCAGTAAGTAATCATTGCCGAAGAGCACTGCTCCTGCATTCTTGGGTCCGGTCAATATATACACTTCTCTTTTTGTGCCCCGGATAACCGGTATAACATTAGGATTGGTGTTTTCAAAAAACTTCATTTGAAACGCATCGGTGGCAATAGCATTAATGGCGGCCTTCCTCAGTGCAAAAATATCTTGTTCTGCAGGGCTCAGTTCCCTGCCGGACATAATTACTTTTGCCTGGTCTAAATTAAAATCATTGGTGAAAACGATTGTACCTATAACCTGTGGCACGGTGGTCTTTGATACAAAAACACATTTAGGCGTGTCATTTTGAATGTAGGAAAAGTAACCTCCAATGTTATCGGGATAAGCGTATTTTTCCATAAACAGATCGGTGCCATGCCAGGATGCTTTTTCTAAACGGTAGAGCATTTTCCCTTCGGCTTCAATAGTCGCTGCTATTTTAAGCAAATCATCTTTTGCAACAACAGGGCTATTCATCAAGCCAATAAAACTTAATAATACAATGAGCTTCTTCATCTAAGGCAATTAAAATTTATGGTTCAATAATAATGAAATTTGCAAAGAACAAGGCAATTATTTTTCCTGTAGCTATCCATTATAAAAGCTAAGCCTGTTTAAAGATGCGGGTATGGTCTATTTAATATGCTGCATACCACTGCGGATATATTAAGTGATCAAATTGTAACCTTTTTGAACTAAGGACAATAATAGTAGTGTTTTGTAGTAATAAATCTGATTCATACTCTATATTTGTTAACAAATAATTTACAAGTATGCATCAACTGTACAAGCTTTGCTTCGGCGCATTGTTGGCACTCTCTACGCAACCCTTAATGGCGCAATCACAATTCTTCAATCCACTGAAAGAATTAGATGTCCCAAAAGAGCCTAAGTCATTAAGCTCTGCCTATAATAAATTCAACAGCTTTAAGTTCTTTGAACAGGATATAGACCAGGTTCGCGACTTTGCTTCCAGCAACACACAAAATAATATAGCTATTCCTTTACCGGATGGCCGGATCGTTGATTTTAAGATCAGGAACAGTGAAGTGCTTTCTGCAGCATTTGAAAAGGAGCATCCGGGGCTTAAAGCCCTCAAAGGAATCTCGGCAGATGGTGCCTTCTCCATCCGTTTTACCCTTAGCCCGATGGGATTTATGGGTAAAGTAAGAGAAGCTGCTACGGGTAAAACCTGGTATTTTGAACCTTTAGACCCGCAACAGCCGGGCGTACTGGTGGCTTATGCTAATAAGGACATCAAAATGACGGCAGACAATATCCCTCAATGTCTTACCAAAGACCCCATAGAGCTGGAAGGTATTGTTGCCCCTATGGGCGGCCAACGTTTATGGGCTGCTTATGGCGACTGCCTGGTGCGCACTTACAGGATGGCGGTAACCACTACCGGTGAATACACAATCGGAGCAGGCGGACAGGCTAATGCCAACATTCGCGTGGCCAACAGTGTGAATAATGTGAGCGAGATCTTTGAAAGGGATATGACCATAAGGTTTCAATTGGTGACCAATAACGGGCTTATCTATACCGATGCGGGCACAGATCCTTTTACCAACGGGCTTAATGGTAATACGCTTAATGAAGTGATCGGGGTCTTTAATGGCAATCCCGGTGTGGCAGGATTTGATGTAGGCATCGTCTTCGGTGAGGGTACCGGATGGGGTGGCGGTGTTGCTTACCTGGGCGGTGCTTGTAACAATAGTTTAAAAGGCGGTTCTGCTGCAGGCTTAAATCCCAGCTCTACCGGCTATGGTTTTGATAATGTAGTGGCTCATGAGATCGCGCACCAGTTTGGCGCAGGACATACGATGTCTGCCAATACAGGACAATGCGGGTCTAACTATATATCTGCCAGCTCCTGGGAAACCGGGGGTGGCTCTTCGCTGATGGCTTATGCCGGTGTGTGTACGGGCCTGGCTTATCAAAATGCTTCGGATGATTATTTCCATGCCGGAAGTATCGGGCAGATGATCACTAAGCTGGCTACTGCTACCTGCTCTGCTAACAGCCCCAGTAATAATGCCGCACCGGTGACCAGCACTTCGGGCAATACTTTTAATATTCCGCACAGTACTCCTTTTAAACTTACGGTGAATGCTACCGATGGAACGGATGTGCTGACTTATGCCTTTGACCAGATGGATGCTTACGGTGGAACGGGCATCAGTACGCTGCCCAGCCCTACGGCTACTTTCGGGCCTTTGTTCCGCTCCATGTATCCTTCTTCGGCTAATACCAGGTATTTCCCTTCTTTGTCTGTATTAACAGGTGTCAGCTCCGGTAGCTACGAGGTCTTACCTACTGTAGCGCGCACGATGAACTTCAGGGCTGCAGTGAGGGACAACAGGGATGAAGCGGGCTGTGTGGCGCAGGAAAATTTCGTGATCAATACGCAGAACTGTGGCGCTTTTGAGTTTACCAACCTGAATACGGCAACATCACTTACGGCCAATGGATCCAACACGGTAACGCTCAACTGGAACACGGCTTCCTGTGTGGCCACGGCCAATATTCAAATCAGGTTTTCTACGGATGGTGGCAAGACCTTCCCGCATATCCTCCTGAACAGCACGCCCAATGACGGTACGGAAACTATTGTAGTGCCTAACCTGCCTACTTGTGACGGCCGCTTTATGATCGAAGCTTTGGGCAATATTTACTTTAACATCAACAGGGCCAAAATTGATATCAGTTCGGGATGTATCGCCAATGGTACTACTTTTGCCCCGGACAATGCGGTCAGCGAAAGCACCAACAGCCCTGCCCTGGATCTGAGCCTGAACCCTGCCTTCGGTAACAGTACTATTGCCAACCCGCTGAGCGGCCAGATCCTTGCTTCTGATATAGATGACAACCTGACGCTTCCGAATAATACGTACAGCTCTTGTACTGATTTCAGCAATGCGATCAAATACAAAACGATCGCTATTTATCCTTCGGTAACGGGTAGCTATACCTTCCCGGCTTCAGGTACGGTAGTCAAGCTTTATGCAGGGGATTATGATCCTACGAATAAATGTAATGCGCTGCTGGGTTCCAATTATACTTTTAACGGGGGAGTAGTCAGTGCTAACTTTACGGTCACTTTATGTAAGGACCAGAAATATACTTTACTGCTGTCCACCTTTAGCCCCTCTACTTACCCCTTCAACTATAGCATAAATGTGACCCGCCCCGGCGGAGCTCCTTTTAGTAATGGTATCGCTGATCCTGGCCTCAACTATTTCTATGTGATCGTAAACAATACCGGTAACCTGGTACATAAAATAGTTAGCGATCCAGATATGAGGTCTGTAAGCGACTACCCGGTAGGTACTTATACTGTTTATGGCTTATCTACTTCAAGCACATTGGCCAGCCTCGCGGCTTATGAAAGCGGCTCTTTCTCTGCTTTGCAAATGGCTGCCCTGAACCAGACCGGAGGAATGTGTGCCCAGTTTTCTGCCAATAGCAAATCTGTCATGATCACCACGCCTGTAAAGACGCGCTTACTTGCTTTCGATGCCCGCAAAACGGCAGGCAATACGGCTTTACTGAGCTGGAAAGCTACGGAAGATAATGATGCCGGCCAGTATATCATAGAGCGCAGTGAAGACGGCAGAGCCTTCAGCCCGATTGCCACTACTGCTTTTGAAGCGCTGAACAGGCTGTCTGAAAATAGTTATGAAATGGAAGACCGTCAATTTGGCCTGCTGAACGCGCCACAGGTGTTCTACCGCTTAAAGCTGGCATCTCTGGACGGTACAGAGCAATTGTCTAAAGTGCGTATGCTGATCAACGCGAACAGCAAGAATTTTGAAGTAAATATTCACCCGAATCCTGCAGGCGCGGAAGCGATCACGGTCGACCTGGGTCTTTCTGCCGATGGGGAATATCAATTACAGCTTTTTGATGTTTTAGGCAAAACAATCCTGAACAAGTATTTTGTGAAAACGGGCGCAAACAGCAGTCTTAAGCTGGATATGCAGCAGGAAGCTGCCGGTATTTATTATTTAAAAGTATCTGCTAAGGACCAGGTAAAAACATTTAAAGTCGTAAGAAAATAAACGATCTTCTATGTTGTATAAGCATGGGGCGGATTCAAATTGAATCCGCCCCATGCTTTATTAAATGTTTATTGTAATTATAGTTTTTCCATGATACCATCTACGATACCGTATTTGATGGCTTCCTGTGCATCCATCCAGTAGTCGCGCTCCATATCACGCTTCACTTTTTCAAAATCCTGGCCACAGTTTTCTGCCAGTATTTTTGTACCCAGTTCTTTCGTTTTCTGGATCTGTGTAGCATGAATTTCAAGGTCGGCACTCACCCCGCGGAAATAACCGCCGAGGCTTGGCTGGTGGATCATTACTTCACCGTGAGGGAAGATAAAGCGCCTTCCTTTTTCTCCGGCACTCAACAGGATAGAACCCATACTGGCTGCTAATCCCATACAGATGGTGCTCACCGGGGACTGGATCATCTTCATTACATCATGGATCACCATACCGCTGGTGACTACACCACCGGGACTGTTGATATAAAATTTGATCTCTTCGCCGGGACGATCTGCATCCAATAAAAGTAAACGGTTCACTATGTCTTTTGCCGATTTATCTTCTACCGGTCCCCAGAGGTAAATATTACGGTTCTTAAAGAATAATTCTTCTTGTTTCTTGGCCCACATGCTTCCCGGGATATTGTCCACCTGTGGTTTTTCTTCTTCTTCTTCCTCCGCTTCGTCTTCCATCCTGATATTTAGCTGATGCAATTTATCTATATTCATTGTGCTCAATTTTAAAAAGTTAATTAGGATTTTTTAGCTTTCCTTGCATTCACCAACAATACTTCATCAACGATACCATAAGCCTTAGCTTCTTCTGCCAGCATCCAGAAGTCACGCATACTGTCTTCTGCAATTTTTTCAAAAGGCTGACCGGTATGCTCTGCTATAATGCTATACAAATTCTCTTTTATTCTTTTGATCTCTTTAACGGTTACTTCGATATCCGTAGCCTGGCCACCGATGGCGCTGCTCGGCTGGTGGATCATGATACGGCTGTGGCGCAAAGCGGTCCTTTTGCCATGTGTACCGGCACACATCAATACGGCACCCATACTGGCAGCCATACCGGTACAGATTGTCGCAATGTCCGGGTTGATCACCTGCATGGTGTCATAGATACCCAAACCTGCATACACGCTGCCACCCGGGCTGTTGATATACATCTGGATATCACGGGAACGGTCGGTGCTTTCCAGGAACAATAATTGTGCGGTGACGATATTGGCCACATAATCATTGATCGGCTCGCCCATAAAAATGATCCGGTCCATCATCAGACGGCTGAACACGTCCATGGAAGCGACATTCATAGGACGCTCTTCGATGATATATGGAGTAAGTGCGGTAGGATCTGCGCTGACATAGGCAGCATATTGATCAAAGGTATTACTGCTAATCCCCTGATGTTGTATGGCGTATTTTCTAAACTCTTTTGAATCCATAATAAAATATCTTTAATTAATCTAATCTTTACAAATATCAATCCAAAAAATCGGAATGCCAAATTTGCAGGCATCTTAAACAGGAGACTGCCGATTCTTAATTTTCTTATAATTGTGCTTTGATGCCATCCCATAACCGGATGCGCATTTGCAGGGATTGAATGGCTGCATCGGTAGCTTCTTGCCATTTTTGTTCGTCCTCCGCACAAAGCCTGCTCACCATTTGCATCCCCAGGTCGCTGTGTTCGCCGCCATCTACTTCAATATGTCTTTCCAGGTAGTATTTAAGGATGGATAATTTTTCGGGGTACTCACTGGCCAGTGAGCGGACGATACCGATAAACATATCGGGGATGATGTCTTCGCGGCCAAAGGTAAACACGGAAGCAATGACATGGGTGGGGGCATGGAAAGCGATATCGAAGGTATGGGTTAAAAAGGCTTTAACGGCTTCGTGCAAATCGCTGGCTGCAATATGTTGTTGATAGTTTTCTGCGCTCAGCTTAGCGGAGAAGTCAAGCACAGGAAGGGTATCTACGCCCAACTGTTGCATGGCCTCCAGGTATAATTCAAAGTGGCTGCAACGGTTGCCGGACTCGTCTACATCACTTTCTTCCCCGGTAACGATCTCGTTGATGAGAAAGCGGGTTTCGGCATCGCCCACAGGCTGCCAGGGCAGGCTCACCGAGGTAAGGCGGATCTGCAGAGCTTTTAAGAGGCTCATAAAATCCCAAACTGCGTAGACATGGTTTTGGGTAAACACTTTGAGGTTTTCCATTTCCTTTATACTGCTGTAAAGGGGATGGTCAGCAAGTTGCCGGCGAAAAGGCATTAAGGCCGCTTGTAATTGTTCTATTTTAGACGTGAGCAGTATTTCAGACATACATTCAAATTTTTGACTGCAAAATTAGGCCTTGCGACTATCTGAAAATAGTAATTCTATGCTAAAATTTTTCCGGATTGAAGGGTTTCATGGAACCGGAACAACTGCGGATCTCTGCTTGTTTTTGAAGCGTTACTTCTTTACCTGTGGGTTTGAAAGGGGCATAGGCTGTTTTAAAATAGACGGCCTGCATTTCCCCACCGCCCCATTCTACCAGGGTAAAGCCTTTTCTTTCGGGGGTAAGGATGTCCTGTGCCGGGATATCGAAAGGCGCATTTACTTTTTTGAAATCCATGAATACCCTTATTTCCGTATCGGGCTTAGGGGTGACGGTATTGGTTGAAACCACCTCGTAAGCTGTGCCTGTTCTGAAATGAATAAAATTCCATTCGTTTTTTTGCATCAGCGGTGTCCAGAAGACAATAAAATCATTGTACTCCTGCGGCTTCAAGCCCATTTGTGGCAAATATTTCCGGAAGAAAGTCACCAGGCTGTCTTTATGTACTACAAAGCCACTTGCATAAGTACGGTCTGCCTCACTGAAATTCATGACTCCGTCCCAAAACAAATAATGGTGCTCGCTGCCATCGTGCTTATCGGTCAGGCGACCATCCGGCTGCGCATGCACCTGCCAGCCGTTTTTATAGGGCGGATAGGTAAAATCCAGTTTTCCATTGAAGTGTACTGCCAGGCTAATGGCTGTTGGCTTTTCGGGATATAGATAAATGACGGGTTTATACACCTGTACGCCATCTAATTCGATATTTGTTCTTTCCTCTTCCAACTTTACATTGATGGTATCTTTATCTTTTATCTTAATGGTTTTTGTTTCGAACCCATAATGGCTAAAAATCAAAACCTGTTTATCTGTATCCCTCTCTTTCGGTATATCAATCTGGTAAAAACCATTTTCTTCTGCTGCAACACCGATTATAGTTCCTTTAATCTCAACACTTGTGCCCTCAAGCCATTCGCCTTTACAATCGCTTACAGTTCCTACGATGGTTCTTTGGGCATGGCCAATTTGCCCATATAGCAAAATAAAAAGAAGCATTAAAACTTGCTGTACACTTTTCATGATTGTATAGTTTATCATAATAAAATTTCAATTATAACCATATCTGTAATCTCTGCTTCGACCCAACCTAAATTCTGTAATCAGTTATTTATAAATCTGAATACCATAAAATTCACAATTTACTGGTCCTTCTTCCAGTATTACATTTATTGTATTTTCTTTTCCTATGTTAACAGTTTTTGGCTCCATTCCTAAACAATTAAAAATTAAGACCAGTTTATCAGTATCCAATTCTTTAGGTAGCTCAATCTTATAAAACCCATTTTTATCTACATCCACACCAATCTTCATTTCTTCAATTTCAACAATTGCTCCTATCAGCGGCTCGCCTTCACAATCACTTACGGTTCCTACAATGGTTCTTTGGGCAAAGACCCCATCAAAACAAAACAACCCGCATATCATTAAAATTAAACTCCTGTACATAGCTGTATTTTATACCTCAAGATGCATCCACAGCAATAATGGTTGGAATGCTGTATTAAATTAATCTCGCATACATGATACTTTAAATCCATTTATTTAAGCCGATTACTGTTGTATAGGAGAAATACGGGTGCTTAAATCCTTTGCTCATTCCATGAGTAATATCCACTAAAAAAACTACATTTGCATATTAAATAAGCGTACAAATATGCAGTTTTTAGATTTTGAGAAGCCAATTGAAGACTTAACACAGCAATTGGAAAAAATAAAAGCTTTGGCAGAAAAGAATAATGTGGATATGTCTGCTTCTGTTAAGGAGCTGGAAACAACCATTGCCAATACAAGAAAAGAAATCTATTCTAACCTGACTCCCTGGCAACGTGTTCAACTGAGCCGTCACCCGGAGCGCCCCTATACTTTATATTACATCAACCAGATCTGTGATACTTTCACAGAACTGTTCGGCGACCGTAATGTGGCAGATGATAAAGCAATCGTAGGTGGTTTTGCAGAAATAGATGGTAACTCTGTGATGCTGATCGGGCACCAGAAAGGGATCAATACCAAGCAACGCCAGGTGCGCAACTTCGGTATGGCCAACCCGGAAGGCTACAGGAAGGCTCTGCGCCTGATGAAGCTGGCCGAAAAATTCAATAAACCTATTGTTACCCTGATCGATACTCCGGGTGCATTCCCGGGCCTGGAAGCTGAAGAGCGCGGACAGGGTGAGGCCATTGCACGTAACCTGTTTGAAATGGTGAACCTGAAAGTGCCGGTTATCTGTATCATCATCGGTGAAGGAGCTTCCGGCGGTGCTTTAGGCATCGGTATCGGTGATAAAGTAGCCATGCTGGAAAATACCTGGTACACGGTGATCTCCCCGGAAAACTGCTCTACCATCCTCTGGCATAGCTGGGACTATAAAGTACAGGCTGCCGAGCAATTGCACCTTACTTCTAAAGATATGTCTTCCTTCGGACTGGTAGATGACGTGATCCCTGAGCCGGAAGGCGGGGCGCATAACCAGCCTGAGGCTATGGCCACAACACTAAAGCAGTACATCCTGGATAATATCAAAAAATTATCTTCTTTGAAAGCGGATAAACGGGTAGAGCAGCGCATTGAGAAGTTCTCTAAAATGGGCGTTTACGACGAAATTTAGTCTTCAAAAAAACATATAAAAATATAAAGGCGAATGAGCTTTAACGGAGTTGGTGTGGCCTTGGTCACACCTTTTAACGCAGATAAGCGTATCGATTTCGAAGCATTAAAAAACCTGGTGGATTTCACGATTGAAGGGGGGGTGGATTTTTTAGTGGCTTTAGGAACAACAGCAGAAACCCCTACACTGAGCACAGAAGAAAAGCTGGCAGTGTTGAACTGTATCATCGAGCATAACAATAAACGTAAGCCGGTGGTGTTGGGATTGGGTAGTAACAGTACCCTGGATGTGCTGGACGGGCTTAAGCTGTACCCGATGGAGCAGGTGGATGGTATCTTAAGCGTAGTACCTTATTATAATAAACCTTCACAGGAAGGATTGTTCCAACACTTCAGTGCCATTGCTACGGCTACGGATAAACCGATTATTCTTTATAATGTTCCGGGCAGAACGGTGACCAATATGTTGCCGGAAACAACGATACGCCTGGCTAAAGCGCATAAAAACATCGTGGCCATCAAAGAGGCCAGCGGTAATATGGCGCAATGCATGGAGCTGGTGCAACAGGCCCCTGAAGGCTTCGCTGTACTCTCCGGGGATGATAACCTCATCGTTCCCCAGGTAGCTATAGGCTTTAAGGGCGTGATCTCTGTTGCGGCCAACAGTTTCCCGAGGTATTTCTGCAAAATGGTGCATGATTGCCTTTCCGGTAATTTTGATGCAGGCAGACAATTGCATTATAAATTATTAAAAGGCATCGATCTCTTGTTTGCAGAAGGTAATCCTTGTGGCGTAAAATATGTATTGTACAAGAACGGGATTATCCGCAATGAATTGCGCCTGCCGCTAATCCCTGCTTCTGACAAGCTGGCCGCGGAATTTGATGCTTACTTAGCCCAACTTTAAATTATAAATACAAGCTGCCCGAATGAAGCACTTACCCAATATTCTTACGCTGTGTAACCTGGTTTGCGGTTGCATCGCTATTTCTTTTGTCTTGACAGCGCATCCGCACCTCATCACCACAAACGGTGGTATGGACTATTATCCCATATTAGGTTCTTCCAAATTGGTTTATGGTAGCTACTTCATCTTACTCGCCGCTTTGTTCGACGTATTTGACGGGCTGGCAGCAAGGGCATTGAAAGCAGAAAGCCCTATTGGTAAAGACCTGGACTCGCTGGCTGATGTCGTTTCTTTCGGTGTGGCCCCGGCGATGATCATCTACCAGATGTTGTGGATGGCTTCTATGAGTGAACCTAAAGCGATGGAGGTAAATCCTTTGGTCACCTTCCTGGCTTTTTTACTGCCTTGCTTCGGCGCGCTGAGGCTGGCAAGGTTCAACCAGAACAGTAAAGCTCAATCGCAATACTTCTCGGGGATGCCGATACCGGCGGCAGGGATCTTTGTAGCCCTGTTGCCCCTGGCTATTTTCTCTCAAAGTGGTATTCTTGCAAGCTTCAGGGATCAGTTATCTGCTTTTATACAAAACAAATGGGTCTTAATAGGCTTAGTTGTGGTCTTGTCTGCATTAATGGTGAGCAAGCGCCCGTTTTTAAAATGGAAAGCTCCGGTACCGGGTATCGCCGGCTGGTGGGCACATATCTTAATCCTCGTGGCGGCTGTTGCAGGCTTTATCTTACTGGGCTTTGCCGGGTTTATACTAGCCTTTGCCGTATACATCATCACTTCTATGCTGTACAGATACCCTGCTGTTCAAAAATAATTCTTTCATGAAATTGTACCTGGTACCTACGCCGGTAGGAAATTTGGGGGATATTACGCTGCGTGCTTTAGAAGTGCTGAAGCAGGCAGATGCCATCTTGTGCGAGGATACACGCACCAGCGGAAAGCTGCTGAAGCATTATGAGATTCAAAAGCCGCTGTACAGTTATCACCAGCACAATGAGCATAAGGTGACCGAAACGCTGGTGGCACAATTGCAATCGGGCAAAACCCTGGCTTTAATTACGGATGCAGGCACTCCTGCGGTATCTGATCCCGGATTTTACCTGGTAAGGGCCTGTGTGCAGCATAATATTGAAGTGGAATGCCTGCCCGGGGCTACGGCCTTCGTTCCGGCGTTGGCCGTATCGGGGCTACCTACACAGCGTTTTACCTTTGAAGGTTTCCTGCCCCAGAAAAAGGGCCGCAAAACGATGCTGGAAAAGCTGGCGGAAGAAGAGCGTACGATGGTATTGTATGAGTCTCCGCACAGGCTGGTGAAAAGCCTGGAGGACATGAGCACGATCATGGGCAGCAACCGGCAGGCTGCTGTAAGCCGGGAAATAAGCAAGCTGTTTGCAGAAACAAAAAGAGGCACTTTAACAGAGCTGGCCCAATACTATACGGAACATCCTCCTAAAGGTGAGATCGTGATCGTAGTAGCGGGTAAAGAAGCGGTGAAGAGCAAGAAAAATAAATACAAAACGGAGGAAGAGGACGAAGATTCAGAAGATTAATATTTGTTCAAACTATTATCTAGTCTTACTTTCGCATCTGAAAAATATAAAATCTAAAGAAAAGAATATACGTGATGAAACTGAAATTAATAAGCGCTGCCCTTCTTTCCATAGCTGTTTTAGCGGCTTGTGGCGACAAAGGTAAAAAGTCGGGCACTACCCATACTACCACACAAAGCACTAAAACAAACAGCGAAACGCAAGGCTTAAAACTGGCTTTTGTGAATGCGGACACCCTGAATAAGTATTACCTGTACCTGAAAGACCAGGAAGCTGCTTTCAAAAAGAAGCAGGATGCTTATGAAGGCGAGATGGCCAATAAAGAAAAGGCATTACAAAATGAATTTGCTGCTTTCCAGAAGAAAATTCAGGGCGGCACGATGACGCAGGCCGAGGGTGAAGCGACTCAAAAGCGCCTGGGCCAGCAACAGCAAGCGCTGGAAAAACGCCACCAGACGATCTCTGCAGAGATTGCCAAAGAGCAAATGGCGATCCAGGACGAGTTTCAGAAGAAGCTGGACGAGTTCCTGGCAAAGTTCAACGAGGAAAGACAATATGACTTCATCTTTACTTACCTGAAAAGCGGTGGCCCGATCTTATATGCCAACAAGGCTTATGACATCACCCAGGAGGTACTGGACGCGATGAATGAAGATTATAAAAACGGTGGCAACAAAAAGGAAACTCCTGCTGCAGCCACTGACACGACCAAGAAATAATTATTAAACTACTTTATAAAGCCAGACCTATTATTATTGTCTGGCTTTTTGCTTTTTATGATCCAGAATATCAAACATATTATTTTAGACCTGGGCGGTGTACTGCTGAATATCGATTATCAGCGTACGGAAGCTGCTTTCGTAGAGCTGGGCATGAGCGATTTTGCAGCGCATTATACCCAGGCTGAGCAAAGCGGTCTTTTCTCTGATTTTGAAACCGGGAAGATCGGGGAAGCGCAGTTTCTTGCTGCCCTCAATGCTTATCTGCCGCAGCCGGTGCAGGAGCAGGCCCTCTTTAACGCCTGGAATGCCATGTTGCTGGACTTCCCTTTAAGAAGGCTACAGATCCTGCAGCAATTGCAATTGCATTATGATATTGTCTTGCTGAGCAATACCAATAGTATTCATGAGCGGACCTTCAACCAGCGGTTAAGAGAAGTCTGCGGCTTTAATAGCCTGGCGGTATTTGTCGATAAAGTATTTTACAGCCATCATATAGGTATGCGCAAACCTGATGTGGCGACATTTGAGTATGTACTGGAACAAACGGGCTTCAATCCTGCACACACTTTATTCGTGGACGATAGTCAACAGCACATCGCCGGTGCGCAAAGCGCAGGCATACAAACGATCTGGCTGGAAAAGGGCATGACGATAGAAGAGCATATTTTCCTGAATAAATAAACATCTTCAAGGTATCGTTTCTTATTTGTGTTTTATAGGTATCATACCGCTTTTATAAAAGCTCAGCGCTTTTTGTAAAAGCGGTTCTATTTGCCCTGTGGGCAGGTCTTGGTCTGTATCCAGCAGGAATATTTTCATCCTTGAGCGTTTTTCCTGCAGCAGGCAGGGTTCCTCAAAACGATGGCCCTCAACAAAGCCTATATACGGTTTCCTGTATTTTTTATGGAACCACAGGTAGCAAAACATTTTTCCTTTATAGGAGAAAAAGGGCATCCCGTATTTAAGCCCGGTAGTAATAGCCTCATCCTGTGCCAGTACCAGGGCGCTCACTGCGAGCATACAGGAGCGCACAGGTTCATCTTGTCTTTCATAAAAAGAGGCTAAGTTAGATATCATTATGTCAAAGCTATAAAAATTGGTACAATCATCGGCTCATTATCCTCTTTACCGGGTTCATAGACTTCAAAATCTGAGGTATAGGCCCTGTCCAGGTCCGATTGCCAGATCTCTGTCCATTGCCGGAATACAAAGCCTTCCTCCATTTTTCCTTTAGCTTCAAAACAGGTGTATTTTCCCGGCGCGACCTCTTTGCTGCTCATACCTTCGGGAACAGGTTCCGGGAAGCTTGTTCTGCAGCCGAGCAGGGTAGTGTAGTCCTGGGTATAGTCTCCTGCATAATCTGTATAGACACAATAGATCGCTTCGCTTAGTTTACCGGGTATCTTATCGCTTACTTGTTCTTCAAAGAATCTTTGCCATAAGGCCGGGATATCTTTTGCTGCTGCTCCGCTTATGTTATTGGTCCTTACGGCAATCCCGGTGACATAAAATCCTTCTATCTGTTGCTGTTCCATATTTGCTGTTTTTATAAAGCAAAATTAAGCAGCTAATGGACAGCAGTATGTCAGCAGTAAATTACAGCAGGCCAAATTCCCCCTTTTTTATTGTGGAATTGCTGTTCCCTATTCATCTTTTAATTTATATTGTATCTAATAACCTTAACAAAATATGTTTCATGCAAAAGCTTTTACTCCTTGCTATGCTTTTTTGTTTCTGTGCCTGCTCCTGGCCTGAACTAGATGCCGCCGCGACCGGAACAAGTTTCCCGGTCAACACTTATCTTAAGCAGGACAATATTCCGAGCCAGTTTTTTGAGATCGATACCCGGCACGACACTACTTTAAAGACGAAGGGCGGAGCCCGTATCTTTATCCCGAAAGAGGCTATCGTGGCCAAGGATAAGCGCAACAGCGTTAAGCTGGAACTCAAAGAAGCTTATACGATGGAAGATATTTTAAAGGCGGGCCTGCGTACGAAAAGCGGCGCACAGGTGCTGAGCAGCGGCGGTATGATTTACCTCAATGCTGCTGATGCCACACTCCGTAAAGAGATTAATGTAAGTATTCCTTCGGGGAATGTAAAAGCCGGTATGCAGTTGTATGAAGGGGTGCCAACGGCGGATGGCAGTATCGACTGGCAAAATCCCAAACCGGCGGTTCAAAACAGCTTTACAGATAGTGTGGCCCTGGGGAAATCCATCTTTAATAATAATTGTGCGAGCTGCCATCATCCCGACAAAGACGCTACCGGGCCTTCTTTAGCTTTTGCACCGCAGAGAAGAGATAAAAAATGGCTGAAAAAATTTATTCAGAACAGCGCTGCTGTAATAGCTTCCGGTGATCTGCTGGCCAATTGCATGTATTCGGAATGGAATAAAACGGCCATGACCAGTTTTCCTAACCTAACGGATGCAGAGCTGGAGGCACTCTACACTTTTTTAAATGAAGAAAGCAAGCAGCTGAACCCTGCAGACTATCCCGATTTCCAGAAAAGCCTGGACAGTTGTAAACTTTATTACGAAACAAAAAGAAACCTCGAATTCCAATTAAAAGTTTTAGAAAGCAGCAGTAGTAGTAAGGAAGCGGTGCTGGCACAAAATACTGCAGCCAACCCGGGCAATAATGCCCCGGAAGCTACTGAAGTAGCGGTAACCGTATCTGTGCCGAAATACAACCTGGTGGTACCCAAAAGCGAAACGGCCACCAATTACCAGTTTACCATCAATACTTTTGGCTGGTTTAATGTAGACATTTTGATACAGGGGCTTCCCGGCTTTGTGAGCAGCAGTCTTAAGGTCAGTATCAGCAATAAGCTGGAAGCTATGTATAATGTTTATTTGATCTTGCCGGAGGATATGATCTGTACTAACGGCGGCTTTTTGAAGGGCAGCAAAGAATGGTATGGATTTGCCACTGATGATGGTACAATAGCCTTGCCTCAAAACAGGAAAGCTTATGTACTGGCTTTTTGCGAACAGGAGGAACAGATCTCTTTCGCGATCGATTCCTTCTTCACGGGTATAAACAATGCGATCACACTGAACGCAGCACCCATCACTCCTTCTGCCATGACGACTCGCCTGAATACATTGAACTTTAAAGGCTTTAAAGCCGGAATAAAAGAAAACAAACTGGCTAAAGAGATCAAAAAGCTGAAGGTAGACCTGGGCAATGTATCACAACTGAAGCCCAAACAGGCAAGCTGTAATTGTTATGATTTCGAAAAACCATTGATGCTGGAATCGGACTCTTCCACCTGGCGATAGTGTGATAAGAAAAAATGAAAAGAGGAGGGTGTCTAAAAAGCCAAGATTCTTGTCATATTGAGCTTGTCGATACTTCGACAGGCTCAGTACGGCAAGAATGGAGCATCAAATTTGTCTATATTTCGACAAGCTCAATATGACAAATTTGGGAGACTTTTTAGACACCGCCCTCTTAAATAATTATTTTGAAAATTCTTGCTTTATACTGGTTCCGGTGCTGTAGCAGTACCTAAGGCTTCGCGCGCTTTCTGCTTTTCCAGGATCTCCGGTAAATATGCTTTGAACATATCATTCAGCATTTCCTGGGTAATCGTCATCGCTTTAGGATCCTGGATCAATGCAAACCAGGGCCTGGGTTTGCCGAAAGGATATTCACTGTAGAGCAGTACGGGTGTACCATTGGCGACGACCTGGTCATTTTGCATGATCCACTGTTCTGCCCAGTTGTACAGGAAGAAGGCATCTGAGCGTTGCAGGCGCATACAGCTATGGGAAGCCGGATAGCCGGGTAAAGCATATTGGTGAAAGCCGATGCCCCCGAAGTTGCTTACGTTGAAGTTCCAGTTGAGGATCCAGCTGCTGTTGACTGTACTTACGCTACGTTTGGCTTTCCAGTTACAGTAATATAATTTCGGCGGCGTAGGATTGGCCTTTGTTCCTGTATTGGTCTGTCCCTGGATCACCAGTTTACCGTATTCATAGGCGGCAAATGCCTGGTGCAGGTTGGAGAAGATCAATATCTTCTTCACCGGTTTTAATACTTCCGCGGTCTCCGGGAAAGGCATATATGCATTCAATGGCAGGTCGTATCGGTTAGGGACCAGGATGCTGTCCAGTCTTTTGATGGTAGAAGAGTCCACCCTGTTGATCGCGATCAGGATGTCTAAATGCCTGGCTCCTTCAAAGGAATCTTTCTGGCCCTGCCAGTCTTTCTTTTTGATAAAACTGTAACTGATCTCTGCTGCAGGCTTTTCTGCTATGGTTTCTTTTGCCGGTTTTTGCTCTGCCTTTGCGGTGGTATCTGTCGCCTGCCTGTTATCCTCTGCTTTACGAGCCGGTTCCTGGTCATTGTTACACGCCGAGATCATACATAAACAGCTCAAAGCTATACTCTGAAAAATCAATCTCATCTTGCTATAGTTTTATAATAGTATCAAAGATACCTCTAATTTAAATTTTTGGTTTTTAATCGTTCATAAATATAAATAATAAAAAATAAAAAAATTAAGCCTGATTATTAACAAATGCGCTTTATTTTTAGTGTTAAAATTTTGTCTTATATGAATGCAGGAAAGCGTTATAATCCTTTAGAATTTGGGATCTGGACCAGGAGAACATTTTTGTTTTGCTTCATCATAAGTTCGATACCTGTATTACTTTTCTATTGGTTAAAATGGGGGTTTCTCTCTATTCCCTGGCAACCTATCGCGGTCTTGGGCACAGCAGTTGCCTTTATCGTAGGATTCAAAAACAATGCCAGCTACAACCGGCTCTGGGAGGCCCGCCAGATCTATGGCGGCATTATCAATGACAGCAGGAGCTTTGCTGTAAAGGCCAGGGATTTCCTGCAGGAGCATGAGACCAATGCGGTGGTCAACAAAATATTCGACCGGCACTTTGCCTGGCTTACTTTTTTACGGTATCAGCTCCGGGAACCGAGAGTATGGGAGACACTCAGCGGAAAGCAGGCCCGGGAATATATGGAAGGTCATTACAAGGTACCGGAATGGACGGAAGAGCTTAAGGATGCGGTTACGCCATTTCTAAGTAAAGAAGAATTTGATCGGCTGATGGCTAAGAAAAACAGGGCTTCTCAGGCCTTAGCCCTTCAATCGGCCCATATCAATGAGCTGTATAGAGATGGTGCGATCACTGATCTGCAACAATTGCAATTGCAACAAAGTATTACCAGCTTTTACGATCAGCAGGGTAAAGCGGAGCGCATCAAAAACTTTCCTTATCCACGACACTTTTCTTCCATCACTACCTACCTGCTTCATATTTTCGTGTACCTTTTACCTTTCGGCTTGCTCAAGGAGGGCGCTGCAATAGGGTTAGGGACTGCACTGGAAGGATATTCTGTTTTCCTGCTCATCCCTTTGACCACTTTAATTTGCTGGGTATTCATCACGCTAGATGATGTAGGCGAAAATTCTTTGAACCCTTTTGAAGGCGGTGCTAATGATGTACCCATCACGCAGATCAGTAAAATGATAGAAACGGATATGAAGGAAATGCTGGACCGTAAAGACCTGCCGGAACCGGTAGTTCCGGTCAACAACATCCTGATGTGATCGGTTTATTTCTTTTCATTACATCCCTATCATACTCATCGGCATACTGATCCCGAGTCTGAAGCCATTGCGCCACTCATTGCTCAGGGAGCCTTTCCCTAAATAGTAGTCCACCCGGAATACTTTGAAAAATTTAAACCCGATATTCTCCAGGCCTATACCATATTCACCATAGTACATCTGCTGGTTGGTGTAAAACCCGTTGCCGGAAAGTACCAGGTGCCAGTTCAGTTTTTTGAATCCCGGGATCTTATTGGTCAGGAAGCCATTCAGGTGCCACTCTGCATTTAACTGACCATAAAGGCTGGGAATATGACTGTAGGAAAAGTAAGGTGCTGTCTGGAAGCTTCTCAGGTAGGGGCTTGCTATTGATACTTCATTGCTGAATAAATGGAACATATCCGGGTTGCCCACATAATTTTTATTTAAGAATCCTCCTCCCGTCAAGCGGTAGCGGAAGATGCCCTGTAGCTTGAGCGACAGGTCGTCGGAGATCCCGGCTTGCCAACGGTCAAAATCTGATTTACTATCGAAAATACCCTTGATACCTTTAATATAGTTCAACTCAAAAACCGGTGCTGTGCTGGCCATGCCGGATTTATATTTTGGATACTGCACAAATTTCCAGCCGGGCTGGTATTGCAGCCCCAGGTTAAGGATAAAGGCTTTGTGGTTTTCAAACTCCGGTAGCTCATCCGGGTTATTGACCGTATAGCGCTCTTTGGTTTTTTTACTGAAGCTAAAAGTGCTGTTATTCTCCATACGCTGCCGGTCTTCAAAATTTGCATTAAAGTTCCAGGAAAAACCATTCCCGAGATTATTATTAATGCCTAGCTGTACTCTGGTGGCCTGGTAGAGCTTCATAAAATTGTAGCCGGCAAACAGAGTGGTATAGGTATTCAATAAAGGTATGATCGGATCGGGTGTATTGATCTGGAAAACATCTCTGCCTGCCATACCCCATAGGCTATAAGAACGGCCTCTGAAGCCGGAGTCTACATTCAGGTAGTTCCAGTGCAGTGTCGACTGGAATTGCTTGTTGGCAAATCCATAATGGTTTTTCCACACAATATTCAAACTGTCTCCACCTCCCAGGCCATGCTTCCAATAAGGATTCAGGCCTACGACCAGGCCTTCCACGGTATTAAATCCTAAGGAATTGATGAGGCTTTCTGTACCTACCTGGTTATTTCTCTTTTTATAATAAGCGCCGGAGACCAGGAAGCTGCCCGGGTCAACGTGTAGTTGAGTTGCATTATATAAAGAATCTGTTTTCCTTACGGTCTCTGTATAGGTGCTGTCTTTAAATGCATAATCTTTGACCTCTTCTTTGGTAAGGGAAAAAGGCCTGTTCTCTTCCCAATATGTGTTTGTCGTGGATAAGGCACTGCTGTCATATACGGTGATGAGTTTGGTTTTAAAGATCTGCTCATCTATAGGTTCATTGACCTTTGCGTGGGTATAATTGGTGAGGAAGTCGCCAGCTATACCAAAACCAAAGATCTTGATCACCGGGTACAGGACCTGTTGCTGGATCACCCAATTCCCATCTGCACTTTTACGGTATTGCTGCCTCAGGATCATCGTATCCACATTTTCTATCTGCGCGCGCTTGTCCAGTATGAGTTCCAGCTGCTTGAAGGTCCAGTCTTCGTCCACCACATAGAGCGTGCCCCGGAAAGTAGGCTCTAGTCCGCGCCTGGGCCAGAATTCTATTTTATTGATCATTTGCCCGTCTTCCTCGTAAGAACCCTGGAAGGCAAATTTGTAATATTGAAAAGCATTGGTATGAGCCGGGGAGATAAAGCCTCTGGGGTTGATCCCGCTCATCAGGTTTACATTATTTTCATAGACATCAATGATACTGGGCATGGTAGCAAAGCCCAGGCCTTTGGGATCACCACTGGTCTTTACGGCATTCACTTTATTGAATTCCTTATCGGGGGCTTTGTAATAGTATTTGGTGAATTGTTCTAAAAAGTAGATAATGCCATTATTGCTCGAATCCAGGTTTAAGGTTTTTTGCATTTCCTTCATGCCTTCTTCATCGATCTCCCTGCCGAATATTTTATTCGGAATGTCTTTCAGGTAGAGTTTTCCTTTTAAGTAAATATCCGTTTCAAAGGTTTTCAGTTTTTTGGCATTCTTTCCTTTATTCGCGATCACATTTCTCATGATGCGGTAGGCAGGGTCTTCTGCATTTGCTTTCACCACAACGCCTGTCAGTGATTCATGCTCCAGGGCCAGGACAAAATCCAGTTGCTGTTCTTTACCGCTGATGCTTACATTCTTTCTCACTGTTTTGTAGCCCATGACCTCTACCACTACAGTAGCATTGCCTTCGGGCACATCTAAATAATAGACTCCGTCTTCTCCTGCCGAAGTACCCAGGTTGGTCCCTTTGACCGAGATCACGGCATAGGATATGGTATAGCCCTCTTCATCTTTTATCACACCGCTTAAACGGGTAGCATAGAGCAAATCGACAGAGAACAATACGAAGACAAACAGCAAAGCAGTCTTTGCTAACAGGGATACGGACATAATGATGGTTAAGGGTTATATCGAAATTAACTAAAGATTATTGTTTAAAAAGTAAAAACTTCCAAAGGTAATGCTCAATGCAACATATTGTTATAGTGATAAATGCAATAAATATTAAAAGGTTGCTTTAGGGAATAAAGAAATTGATTGTACTTTTGCCCCGAACTTTTCATACAACCGTAAAGCAACCTTTATGCAAGATTTCACTCCATTACTTTCTATCAGCCCTGTCGATGGCAGATACCGTAATCAAGTCACAGAATTAGCTCCTTATTTTTCGGAATTCGGATTGATCAAGTACCGCGTTAAAGTAGAGATAGAATACTTTATTCTTCTGGCTGAAAAAAATATTTTCAAATTACCTAAAAGCCTTACCGCAGCCAAGCTGAGAGCGATCTATGAGGAGATGACGGAAGAGGATGCTCAAAAGGTAAAAGAGACCGAGAAAGTAACGAATCATGATGTAAAGGCGGTTGAATACTTCATTAAGGAGCAATTAAAAGCACTGGATGCAGAAGCGATTGCAGAATGGGTACACTTCGGATTGACTTCCCAGGATATCAACAATACGGCCATTCCGCTGTTGTGGAAAGATGCGGTAGAGTCTGTTTATATGCCTTACCTGCTTAATGTCATTTCTACGTTGAAAAAAATGGCTAAGGATTGGAAGAAAATCCCCATGCTGGCGAAAACACATGGTCAGCCTGCCTCCCCTACGACTTTAGGTAAAGAGATCATGGTGTTTGTTGAAAGGTTGCAAAACCAGGTAGACCTCTTCGGCTACGTGCCTTATGCGGCTAAATTTGGCGGTGCTACCGGTAACTTTAATGCCCACCATGTAGCCTTCCCTAAAAAAGACTGGGTGGAGTTTGGTAATGAATTTGTGAATGAGCGCCTGGGCCTGCAAAGGATGCAGTACACAACACAGATCGAGCATTATGATAACCTGGCAGCACATTTCGATACTTTAAAGCGTATCAATACCATCTTAACGGATCTGTGCCGGGATATCTGGACCTATGTGTCGATGGAATATTTTAAGCAAAAAACAAAAGCAGGTGAAATAGGTTCTTCTGCTATGCCACATAAAGTGAACCCGATCGATTTTGAAAATGCAGAGGGTAACCTGGGCATTGCCAATTCTCTTTATGAGCACTTAAGCATGAAATTACCGGTGAGCCGCCTGCAGCGCGATCTTACGGATTCTACTGTATTAAGGAATATAGGCGTACCTATGGCACATTCTTTGATTTCACTAAGATCCATCGAAAAAGGTTTAGGTAAACTGTTGCTGAATGAATCTAAGCTGCATGATGACCTGGAAAATAACTGGGCGGTAGTAGCAGAGGCAATACAAACGATTTTAAGACGTGCCGGTTATCCGCAACCTTACGAGGCTTTAAAGGCATTAACCAGGGGAAAAGAGGGGATTACACAAAAAACCATGCATGCCTTTATTGAAAAGCTGGACGTAAATGAAAAAGTAAAAGCAGAACTTAAGAAAGTAACGCCGCATAATTACGTAGGCGTTAATTTCAAGTTTTAAAAATAAAGGGTGAATTTTAAGGATTTCTGGAAAAAATATTTGCTGGAATCAAATCGTTTATTATCTTTGCAATCCCAAACGGGGAAAAGAAGTTCTTAAAATACACATGCAGAAGTAGCTCAGCTGGTAGAGCACAACCTTGCCAAGGTTGGGGTCGCGCGTTCGAATCGCGTCTTCTGCTCCATATCCTCTTTCAGGATAGCATTTAAACTTGTTTTTTAAAGCAGGCTTAAAGCCCTGGTGGTGAAATTGGTAGACACGCAGGACTTAAAATCCTGTGGGCAGCAATGTCCGTGCCGGTTCAAGTCCGGCCTGGGGCACAACAAAATCAAGGGTTTCAACATATTTGTTGAGACCCTTTTTTTATGCCATAAATTTCCCGAAACACATCCGAAACACACTTTATTCTGAAAGCCTTTAAAACGGGCTAATTTTTTATTTATTTACAATAACATTACATTAACATAATAAGTCCAAAGGAGCGCAATGAATCGTAATATATATTATAATAAACTTTACAAGATATATTATGATTGAACTGACAATTTTATTATTAGCGTGTTGGGGCCTCCTATTTGAGATTAATATCCTATTAGGCAGGAGAACCGCTAAATAATAACCTGCTATCGTTAATACCGATGGCAGCTGGGCTAGGGTACTGTAAATCATTGCACCCGACTAATACCGTCACTTTAAAGTGACGGTATTTTCTTTTTAATGCAGTTCGGCGGATTCCTCAAAATTGAGGTGTCCAATTATTTTTGACCTGATATATGTAAAGCATAGGGAAGCTTTAATTTTTATCAAGAAAATGTTTTAAAAAAAATCAATAAAAAGTTTTCTATTTGATAACTTTTTGTATCTTTGCTTTAGTTCTTTGAAACACTAAACCGGTAGCCGCCGGAATAACAAACGGCACAAAAGTTATGGATGAATTGATCCAAAAGCTGCAATGTATTGCATGCGAAAATCCTAGTGGATTTACAGTAACTCTCCCAAATCTTGAACCAGTTAAATCAGGATGGATTGTGGCACTTAAAGAAACTCAAAATTGCTTTAATGTGTTCGGGTTGCGAAAAGCGTTGGAAGTCGCACAAAAAACTTCAAAAATTATAGGTGGTTGGCTTGAAGATGACAAATTTTATTGGGATGCTTCAATGGTTTACAAAAACCGGGAAGATGCAATAAAAGCCGGAATTGAAAATGAACAAATAGCAATTTTCAACATCGAAACAGCCGAACTACTTTATCTCTAAAACATCAAAGGGCGGGTAACGCCGCCCTTCTTAAAAGAACAAAATCATGAATATTGAACAAATTACCACCGTTGATCAGGTGCGCGAATTCTTAGCACACTGTATTGAAGTACTCGGGGCCGGCTTCCATCCGGATACTGATTTTTACGATTACTATAATTTCAAAAAGGATAAGGAGGTTTTTGATCCTGAAACAGCAGAAAAGCACAATGAATTGATGGAGCAGGCTTTTACAGTATGTGACGACAATGAAATTGACATTTACCAAATTGGCATAAACTTAATTTACTATACCCTATAAACTCAAACACTATGTTATTAAAAGAATTCGCAGAACTGGCCTACAGAGCCCACACCGGCACATCATTTTCACCGGAAAAAAGAGCAAATCAATATATCACCGATTATACCGCCGATCTTGAAAAGCATTTGACAATGCTGGACAACCTGGGCCAAAAATACGGCGTTTCTACCGCCGAAATTGAATCAATAAAGGAAAGGTTCATTGAACGTTACAAACGGCATTTTTCGGCCTGGTTGGGTGCCAAATCGAACTGTATTAGCGTAATGATTGCCGGTCCTTCAAAGTTTCCGGTAAGGCGGGCAGAAAAAGCCAACAATGCAGAGCGTGCAAAGTCTGATTTTTTCCACGAATGGCCCGGCCGGTTTTTAAAAGCCGTTGAAAGGGGATTTAAACCAAAGGTTACTGTCTTGTCTGAACTGGAAGCCGCCCGAAAGAATTTAAGTGACAGGGAGCATCTGCAGGACTTAATGAAAAAGGCCAATGCCATAATCAGAAAGGCCAAAGGGAACGATTGCACCGCCCAGCTGATTGAAGCCGGAATTAAGCAGGCCCTGGCCGTTGAATTGCAGAATGGAGAAGGCAAATGGTATGGAACCGGTTTTGCTCCTTTCGAGTTGACCAACAACAATGCAGAAATTAAACGGCTAAGAACCCGGGTCACGCAATTGGAGATGAAAGAATCCATGCAGGCTGAAGAAAACAAAGAATACACAATTAACGGGGTTCGCATGGTGTACAATTACCAAATCGACAGGATCCAGCTGATCTTTGAGGGTAAACCGGCAAAGGAGATCAGAGAAACATTAGGCAAGCACGCTTTCAGATGGTCACCTAAAGAGGTCGCATGGCAGCGGAAGATCACCAAAAATGCAGAGGATGCCGCGAAACGAATACTTTTCGACCTCAGCTAATAACATTAATTTTGGGTGTTCAATCACACTGGGCACCCAAATATTTAAAATTTTCAAATAACCACAATGAGAACAATAAAAAATATCCATCTGTTAATGGTCTATTTAGAAACTGAACAAATAGACGCTTTGGATGCTGGTGGGTTGCAATATAAAAGACATTCCGGCATTGAATTTAAAATCACGGAGGTTCAAGACAACTCAATTACCATAAAAACAGTACAAAAAAAGCACCTATCTGAAAATTACCTTTCTCAAAAGGAGTTAGCAGATCGGACAAAGTCATTATTTGGTAGATTCCTTCCAAATAGTACAATACACGTTCATGCCACCCCTTATGAAGAACATCATATCAGTAAAATAGACCGCAATTGGGTAAATAAGCAGATGATGGAATTAGGAATCAAGGCAAAGGAGATAGAGCGAGAAACAGGTATTATAAAGACAAGTTTGTCCGCCTGGCTATCTGATACCACGGCCAAACCAATGAGCCAAATAACAAAGGCATTCTTTTATTATTACTTCCTGTCAAAAAGATAACTTTTATATATTTGGTTTATGGCAGTAAGGAAACTAAACAAAGAAACTTATTACAAAGAATACAATATTTTGCGTGTTTCAAACTTAAATGAGTTTTTTGAACTATATCAATATAATAATCAATATTACTCACCGCCTTTCGCCTTGCTTTCAAAACTTGAACAAGCGGTAATGCTTGAAGATGATCCGCCAACAGAAGTAAATTGTCAATTTGAAGACTGCGGACGTGCAACATTTCTCCTGCGAGGGATTGAAATAATTAACGAAATGAGAATTGCAACGTACTATTTTATTGGCTTCAACAAATAATTTTATTGATCTAAAAAGGGTGCCCTGAATCAAGGCACCCTTAAAATTTATTGGAATTTAGACAGCTGAAATTTCAGCCCTCCTAAACTTTAAACCATTGGGAACGCATTTCCTTTGCGATTGCTGCCGTCATTAAGGGCGGAACTGACATACCACACACATACCGGACACTTGCGCCGCAATAATCAAAATCATTCGGGAATGTGCTCATCCTGGAATACTCCTGATCACTCACATTCCTTTGCTCCTGGTAGTAAACAGAATGGCCGCTACTGGTCAGTGTACAGTGTACCCAATCATCATAAACAATGGATGCACTAAAAAATGATGACTTTGAATTGTCGCCTATATACCTGCAGTTTGCCATCTTGAAACTCTGATCACCATATTGGACGTATGGCCACCTGGCAGCAAGTGACGGGATCAGCGGCTTTACTTCGGGGCGCTGTTCTGCGATTTCCCCAAAGGTCACCGGCTTGTAATCATAATTCAATTTAAGATCCTGCCAGCCCAATGAGCGTTGCCGGGCGATGAAAAACACTCGTTCCCGGGCCTGGGGCACACCCATGGTCGCGGCATTCAATGAGAATATTTGCACATCATACCCGATCCCAGCCAGGCGCTCATAAATCCCAATTGCATACTTCAGGGCATTGCCAGCGATCAGGCCGGGAACATTTTCCAGAATGACCGTTTTAGGCTTCAGCTTTTCGACTGTATCACAATACACATATACCAGGTCATCCAGCACTTGGGCCGATTGCCCTTCCCGGAAGTACTTTAGTTTGCCCCAGCTCTGCTCCCGGCTTCCGGCCATACTGAAAGTGGTGCAGGGCGGTGATCCGTCCAGGATATCCAGATCATAAAGTTCTTCAGGTAGATCCTTGCGTTTATTGAATTCCCGGATATCTTCAATATAGAAATATTTTGGATCGTGGTTTGCCTTATAGGTATAGGCAATTTTGGGATCAATTTCAATGCCGCCTAAATGATTATACCCGGCCAGCTTATAGCCCATTGTTGAGCCTCCGGCACACACGAATGCACCAAATACATTAAGATTTACGCTCGTTGGATAATCTGCTTTGCTCCAATTCCAGTTTAATTTTTCTCTGTTCATACTTTTTCCTTAATTGTTCAATATAAATTTCTTTGTTGACAAACTTCTTTTGTGCTTTCCTTTGGATATCGTTCCTCATAAAATAGATTTTATTGTTACATTTGCAGCCTACCACAATTAAAAAGTGCATACACACTGTAAAAAGAGCTTGGCTCCTTTCTTAGTGTGTATGCACTTTAATTATTTGCCCGATGTGGTAGTTGGGCGATAAAGTTAGGAGCTACCTAACTTCTATTATTACGGCACCTCTAAGGCCCGGTTCATCCAGCCGCGGAGAAATTTCTGCTGGCTTGTGTTACGATTTGCGATGCGCAAGTAATATCTCGCGTTCTCGATCATCAGCCGGGCATGAAGTAAACGAGCGGCCAGCGTATCAGAAGTGACCTGCATGCTATCAATTTTCCGGTTCAAGATCTGATTTGTGATGATCATTTCATCTATATTATGTTTGTAGGAATAATAAATACTATCCTTGATCTTTTCTATGCTGTCAGCCGGCACAGGTAAATAAGCGGTTTTGAGCTCAATTTGTGGTGGTTTATCCAGCACTTCCGGGCATGGTTTAGTATTTACGCACGATGTACAGGCCAATAGACCAAATGCCAGGGCTAAGATTTTGATGTTTCTCATTGTTCAAGTTATTTCTAAGGTTAAGCAATTAACTCCATGCTGTTAGGATGCACAAGGTGAACACCATCTTCATTTTCGATACAGACCACATATCCATTTTCATTCGCATCACCGGCTAATTCCAGTGAGCTTCGATCGCGAAAGGTCATTTTACCAGTTACAATTTTACTGTTGTCATGCCAGCATTTCCCCTGAAATGTGAGCTCGTTTAATTTTCTCATGATATTTATTTAATTAAGTGTTTTGCTGGATTGTTAATTGCCTCGATCAGTTGCGGGGTGATCTTACCGGTTTCCGGAAGGCCTAAAACCTTTTGGATCTGCTGAATGGATTTAGGCTGGCCGCTGGTCACTGCGAAATCGTATAGTTTAAATGCGGTTTCCTGGTCGTCGATTGCATCACCCGATATTTTATCCCAAAAGTTTCGCTTGTAGAACATATTCACCTGGCTTTCCAGCTCTGCATTTTTGATCTTTGCGTTGTGCGCCAGGGGCTTCATGCTGTCTACAATAGCCCAACCGGACCATTTAGGCCAGAAGTTCCGCGCGATCCCTTTATATGTTTCTCCGCCACGGTCCGCGGCCACGTTTGCATAACCGCCCTCATTTACTGCAGTTCGTTTATGTGCTGCTAAAAATTCTGCCATTCTATTCTATTCTATTTTGATTTGATTTTATTGATTATTCGTCTCACCCATTCAACCGTTTTGCCGATCAATGAGAAATGCCAAATTAAAGCCACGGCAATGAGCGCCGATGCGATGATAATGGCAATCGTCAACCAGGTCGGTCGGGTAGATTTACTACCCTCATTGATTTGTTCTGCTTTCAATTCTGATCGTTCAGAATCATTGATGTGGCTGGAATCGGATTTTGACCCCTGAGCAACCTCCTTAAGGTCCTCCGCAGTGATCACCTTTTCTTCCTTCAGTGATTTATCCGCGGTGCTTTTTGTGGCTTCCGAGCTTTTGGTGATGCGTATTTCTTCAGCCGGTACATCCACAGTTTTATCTTTCGTCTGGATCTCAACGCGCATCTGTCCGGCCTGGTAGTAAGCCGTGGCCCGGACATCATCGTTATCCATATCAAAATAGATAAGCTTCCCGTCCTTAATGCCGCTGGTGTCCAGCATCCAGTTACCTGGTATGCTGGTCTTGTATGTTTTGCCGGTAACGGTAACGGGGTTGGGCACCGTCTTCTTTTCAATCGTTAAATTTTCAGCCCGGCGCTCCGCGGACATCTTATCCATCCGGCTTACTGTTTCGGCTAATGTGTTCCGGACCAGGGAAAGCGTTCGCATGCTATCACTCATACTAACGCGCAAGCTATCCCGGTCCTTGATCAACTTTGCATTGATTTTAATCTGCTCTTTATAGATTTTACGGACTTTACAGCCGCTTTGAGGCATTACGCACAATGCCAGGAAGATGAGAATTAAAATTTTAGTTTTCATAACTATCAGTATTTTGTTGCTCCGGCGTGACTTCAACGGTTTTCTTTCCCGGCGCCACGCCAAAACGGTGAATTACTTCATATAAGTTCTTTTCGTTTTGACATTTTGACAATTCTGCTCTAACTTCTTTAAGGTCTCGCTTTGCGTCCTCTTCTCCCTTTTGTGCTTGCGTTAAAAGCTCAGACTGCCCTTTGGTATAAGCCCCGAAAAGGAATACAACTACAGCCGTTAAAATGCCTATGATCCACTGCACCAGGCTTCTGTTACTTAAATTTTTCGGCGGCTCCACGTTCTATCGTTTTAAATTGTCCTCAGTAATTTTTACAGCCTTTTCAACATGGTCCTTATCGATCAGGTTTAATAGTTTCACAAGGTATATTCCGGCAGTACTAAGCTTGCCAACTTCTTTATTTTTACCCAGCACATACGATACGGTATGACCAAAGTTTCCAAATGGGAAATGGTCATCCCGGTATTTATTCGCAATCATTGTAAGTCCCCAAAGTGATCTAAATTCAACGTTTGCAAATTTGTCTATGCTTTTCGCAGAACTTAGAAAGTATCCACTAAAACGCTTTGATATTGCACCGGAACCGGTACAGATAACCACACCCACATTTACCACCGAAAGCGGCAAGAAAAGCATGAATGCAACAATAAAAAGGGCCATATTCTTAAACATTCAAGTCTATATTTTGAGTTTTCAAATACTTTGATATAAAAGCTGTTTTGTAGGCATCTATCCGGAGTTTACGTTCAGATAGCCGGCCGCCTATGTATTGAGCCAGTTCTAAATCAGTACCGGCCAGGGCGGCTAATTGGGTCATCAACTTACCTTCAATCGACAGATTGAATGCTGCGTAAAGGAATTCTGATTCCTTTCCCATTAGCTCGATGATCTCTAGCAGCTGTGTTACTGTTAAATTCACTGATAATGGATCATTAATGCTTTGAATACCTTCACTGGCCTTATTAATCGTATTGATAAACACAATAGTTTGTCCAGTTTGGTTCTTCTCGATCAGTGTCTGCCCAATAAAAAAAAGGTCATACGCCGGCAGCTGTATTGTGATAACCTCCATCGGTAAATTCCTTTCCATTATAATCTATATTTTAAGTGTACGTGGACGGTATATGGCATTGTATTTGGCGGATTAATTTGTACATGAACCTTATCAACTGTATTCTTGTAAACTGTCACAGTCGAATAATTACGATTGCTTCCCTCAAAGCCGATAACCGGCACTGAATGTTGTGTAGTAAATGAGCTGATCACTGGGAGCGACAAAGTGAAAATGTTAGGAACATTCAACGTCAAATTGCTAACTTCTACCGTAATAGCCAGGTCAACAAAATCACCTACCCGCGTATAAAAGGAATTCTTTACTACTACTGAGGGACTTTCTGCAACTATGATTAATACTGGCGTGTATGTTTCGGCGATTATTGTATTGAGCAAAGTAACCTTTGATGCACTCAAATACATTTCTGTCCATACCTTATTCCAACCATTGTAAGCATATTGTCCTGAAGCTCCTGCATATAAATTGCCCTGATGGTCAAAATATATATGAGATCTCGAGGATGCTCCTGAGTTTGTATGATCGCCTGAAATCAACGTGCCGGCCGCTGCCATATCAGTATGATACCCACCTCCAAATATTGAAGAAACTGGTTGTAAATACATATACGGAAAAACAACAAGAGCAGCCTTATTTATTCCATCAGGAGCTAAGCCTAAATCAGTGAAATTTGTAGATGTATAGTTAGGCATTGTCCAATACATTGTCCAGGATAAATCTGGGCTCAACCCTGTTACTTTTCGCCATTCTCCGAATGTATTATTCGTATTAACCTTCAATTTTAATCCGTTGTCATAGTAGTACAGATCTCCGTAATTAATTGTTGCCGGGGTTGTTAGGTTAATTCCAATCTTCCTGACATTTACCAGGTCCTTATTGTTCAAGTCAATATCAGCATTTGCATTTGTGTAGGTTACAAATCGCTGATCAGATTCTGTTTTTGTAAAATATGCAGTTAAATCGGTTTCGGTTAAAGAAATCCATTCCGTGTTGTCTTTATCCCTGATATAAATAGTCATCTTATTATCCGGCAAGGCAACAAAATAAAGACCATCAACATCAAAGCCAGGTGTTGCGGGATGGGGAAGTAAAAAAACAGTATATGGTGTGAATTTTCTCATTACTCATTAAAGTATAGTGCATTTTCACCACTCTCGATCACCCCAATTGGTTGCCTGGGATATTTGACTTTGTATCGTTGTCTGAATATTATTTACAACCTGGTTAATCTGGGTTTGAAAGTTGTTTGAAATAGCCCTGGTTACTCGGCCCATATTCAACCCTTCAAGCAGACGGATATCAATCCCCCTGAAGGTTCGTTGTATCTGCCTTTTATTTACGAACTGTTCACTTACCGTTATTTTGTATTCATACGGTCGCAGGATGCTGCGGGTAAATCCAATAACCTGAGATCTGCCATTAATTCTCAAATCCTGATCCACAACATTTAGCAAATATCCTGTCTGGAAATAATGAATAATTTGACCGGGCACAGTCTCCTTTGATTTGAGATAATTGCCGTCAATCTCTAGTTCCCATTGCAAGGCTGGCACCGATTGTATAGACAGTTGCTCAATTGCTTTATTATAAAGCTCATTTTCTGCCTGGGTAACATAGCTTTGAGGCATCTTTATATCAATGATCACATACTCATCACCTACGGCCATTCTAAAAGCATTGTTGTCTACCGATGGGAAAACAAATCCGCGATCATCTGTATATGGATTGATTATAAATTTCTTCTGGGTGTGATCATATACCGGTGCATCAAAAGTGTATCCGGCTAAAGCACCAGATTTGAAATTTATCTTTGGATTAAGGCCTGGTAAAAGTTGTTGGTTAATATCAAACGGCATTGTATTATCAAAGAATACAAGCCGGTCCTGATCAATTTGCGTGATTGTTCCGGTTCGGCGCGGATATACTTCATCAAAATTAATTGCACCCTCAGCCACCCCATAATCAGCCACCGCCCCAGCATCTGTAATATAGGCCTGCCCCTCTGAATAAATTACATTTATTGGCATCTTCAACCGGATGGCGCCGCCCCGGTAATCCCCCGGAATGTTGGTAGTACCGCCAAAGGCGTAAAGCCTGGTAACAATGTTCTTAGCACTCACATTTGTTCTACCGAGGTTATACAACCCCCGGTGCCTGCCATATTCAAAAGTATCCGGCAGCACTGTATCTATGTTTTTTACATTCAAACGGTAGGAATTGCCAACAACCTCAATTTGAAAATGCGTTATGTACTGGTCACAAAGATTTTGTAAGGCTTCCAGGCAATTGTTATTCGTGAAATCAATCAGCAGGTGCTCAGTGTTTTGCTTTACATCACCTATTAGCCATTTACCGGCACCATATACACGGTTAAGATTTCTTACTACAAGCTTTACATAGTCCTCAAGATCTGCCATCAAAGAGAAATTTGCGCCAGTCGAAAATCCAGAATCATCAATGTCTAACATTTGGACCTTTATCAAATCATATTGAACGCCCTCAAATGTTACATTATATTCAAACTCCCGATCATTATTTTTCCTTTCTTTAGGAAGAAGATTAATTGTATAGTGTTCACCAAATACAGTGATCCGATCGCCAATGTCAAACCGCAATGGCTCCGGTGACCGGACAGCGATATTTACCTGGTCCTGTCCTAAAAAGTTCTTAACCTGTTCGGCTGAATCTACCCGGTTATATAGGTTCAATTTATCCCCGTTTCTCTTGTATATTACAAGCTGCTCCATAATAGTATCCCGGTGTGTGAAAATGCGTTGATGTCTTCGAGCACACCCGCGCAAATGATTTGATATATTTTTTCCTCCTGGTAAGTGTGTGACAGCAACTGTTGCCCCAGGACATTTTCCGTAACCGTTCCATCACCCCAATAGATATTGAAAGGAGTTTTGCTATCTATATTTATTTGAAGGGTATTCTGGGTATTATTTTTTACAAAACGCAGCACACGCTTCACCGGTAGGTATTCAATAAGCTTTAGTGAAAATTTACCATAGAATTTACCCGCACGCCATTTCTTGTCTATATTGCTGGCTTCTTCCATATAAACCTCGTAAACCAACGGGCGGCGGTTGTCAATCTCAACTTTTAGCCGGTGGGTGCCTTTGCCCTTGAAGTAAGCAAGAAACTCATTCATCTGCATGGTAAAATCCATAAATCCATCACTTTCAAAAAAGCAATCCAGGGTTATTTCCCGGGGCATGAAACGGGGCCGTTCAAGGTCAACAATTACACCATGCTCACCGGCCCAATCAACCTTAACTGGATCCTTAATCCTAAGACTGTCAATAAGGCCGTGCGATTCCTCAACAAATACCTTAAAATCAAGGAATTTATGGTCATCTATCCAGTACATTACATTAGCTTCCGGCACATCAATTTGTCTGATTTCTTCATCTGTCAAAGCCCTATCGTAAATCAACACTGAATCAATATCAGCTGTAGTGAATCCTGTAGCCACCGCCGTGCTAAAGGTCATTGGTAATGTATAAGTAAAGCCATTATCAACCTCTGGGATTAACTGCTTAATTGCCCAGGCGGTTAAATCAGTTGCTCCAAAGGGTACTGTTGCAACCTGGACAGCGTTCTTGTATATTTTTGCTCCGGTTGGCGTCTTAACGAATACCCAATGCACCCAGGTATCCAAATCAGGCACATCGTACTGATAGTCTATAAAGCTGATCGCATTCATCTCAAATTCAAATGTTACTCCCAGGGGGGCAGCATAACCGGGGAACTGCCGATTCCTTACAAACACGGAAACGGTAAAATCCTGCTCCAATTCAATCAGTGTATTTCGGGTTTTTGCGATACCGGTAAGACCTGTCCTGAGTGCCTTTCCGTCATGGCCGGGTACAAATGTGCTATTTCTAACCTTTGCGTGTGTGCCTTGCGGCCCGAAATCGTAAGCAATGGGTGAATTTGCCACCTCATCCATTGGTATATCAAGTATAATATTGTTGGTTACCGGCATCTTTCATTTTTTACTCATTAAAGTATAAGCAAAAACCACTATTTATTGATAAAGAGTAATTCAGTATTGTACTGGTATTCCCGTATTTTAAATCACATTGTTGGGAGTACCGGATATATTATATAATTTTGACCAATAACATTTAAAATCAATCAATGAGATATTTAATTTCAATCATTATGGTCATGATGGGCCTAATGGCAAATGCTCAAAAGCAAATCGTATTGGAAAACGGATATATCATTCAAAAAAATGATACTGTCGAGATTGGAGAAGGTTCAAAGCCAGATGGCAACTTTGCCTACTTTTCAGATGTTCACTGGCTTACAACCGGCACATCTATGAATAAGAGCGCAGAAGATGATTTTAACGCAATGAATAAAAACAATTCCTATAAGAAGGCAATTGTATATAAGATCGAAGATGATAATATTTTTTATGTAAAGTTGCCGGTAAGAGGCGGAGGTAATCAAAAATATAAAGTGTTCGCAAAACAGGCAGTTAGTAAAGGCGAATTGAGAACGCCGAAAGAATACGGCAATATCTCAAAAGCTTCCGGCAGCAGTATTTCAGACGAACTAATGAAGCTCAAAAAGCTAAAGGATGACGGCATAATTACGGATGAAGAATTCAACAAAGCAAAATCCAAACTTATAAATTAAAATGACGGCTCAAAATTGAGCCGTCATTTTTTTAGTACTGCCAACCTTGCGATCTTGCAAAGCCATCTGATTCCATTCGTTCAAGGATTCGCAGAATGCCCCCCAACCGGCTTAATTCCGGCAGATAATTTGAGTTTGAGCTGATATTAGCCAGTAAGAATATTTGCTGCCTAAATAGCTCTGAATGCTCCGCCTGCTTTATCCTCATCTGGGTAATATTACCCGCCAAAACTCCGGCCTGTTCTTCAGTGATGCCCTTGATTGCCCCGGTCATACCGTTAGCCCGGTCCTCGCTACCATTCCATAAGTCAAAGCCAACATCTTTACCGGCTTGTTTTGCCGCTTCCATTGCTTCCTTGAATTGGGAATTAAGCTCCCCGTATTGTTCCATAAACCATGCAAATTGCTCCTGGAATGAAGCCCCACCGGTTAATGATCCCTTCAATCGATCTTGAAGTTCTTTGAATACATCAGAGAACACAGCCGAATAAATAAGGTTTTCCAGTGCGTTTTGTAGCGTTTTTTCCACTACATCAGCAAAAGCATGTGCAGCATCAGTGCCATCCTCAAAGGCTTGTACAAGTACATCCCTGAGCTCACCGCCCATCTGACCGGTTAAATCACCGATAATATCAGTGATCGCCTTATCAGCCGCTTTCCATTCTTCATTGATATCGATGAGATTCTGCAGGTACTGTTTTGTTTTATCATCCAATTGTTCATTGGCAAGTAAGGTTTTAGCCAGCGTTTCATTAAACTCCCCGGATTGGGATATCAATTCTGGGTATATTTCAAATAGACCGCTGTACCTGGCATCCTTTTTCATTGCACCGAAAAGTCCAACTAAGGCCCCACCTACCGCACCTATAGCGGCACCTAACCAGGAGAAAACCCCGCCACCGGCTACCGCACCAATAGCAGCACCTGAACCGGCACCAGCACCAACCGCACCCCAATCAATTTTATTTCTCGTTCCGTTCTTAGCTTTACCGACATCGTTTAATTTCTGCATGACCTCAAAAGCTTTCACGGAAGCCATTTGCATAGCTTCAATACTGTCTTTTATTCGGCCATAGTAATCCGTTACATATACACTTTCAGATAATTGCGACCTTAAACGGACTTCCTCAATCAAAGCTTTATTCAAATCCAGTTGGGTTTGCAGTGTATTTGCTTCCTCTTGTTTTCTCTTGGCCTTCCGGCGTTGGGCGGCACCAATTACCATGCTGATCAGAGAACCGGCACTTTGGGCGGCTGCGGCATAATCAGAAGCACCAACTTTACCATTATTTGCCTTTGTATTGGCCGCGATTTGATTAAAGTTCTGTACTGATTGAGCCAAATTTGAAAATAGCTGCCCAATATTTCCGGCTGTCCCTTCAAGGTCGGATAAGCTTTGACCGGCCTGTCCTAATGCCTGAACCCACATCATTGTATTAGAATAAACCGTATCACCCTGCATGCCCAGGTTATCCTTCAATTTTTTCTGCAGGCGTACAACTTCAAGGGTATTACCATATCCCTTTTGAATAAGTGCGTTTATTTGCTCCCTTATGCTGATTTCTTCCTTTTTAAGGTCCTTAAGGGTTTGCGCCTGAATAATTTCGGCGGCACCTCTTTGGGCGTTAAACTTTTCAGTTTCAAAAGCCGCCAGTTCCTCGCGCATTTCGCGCTCAATATCCAGAGTTTCCAAACCTTTTACCCTGGCTTCATTAATCAGATTCTCATATTTCAATACAATTGCAGCGCGCTTCTGCTCAGATCCGGCCAGTTGCACCAGATAGCCGGATAGTTCCTCTGAACCTCTTTTATTGATATCAGATATTGCATTGACTAATATTTTGCGTTTCTCAACAAAATCAGAAGTAGACTTTAAAACATTTGGGGTGTTGGATTCCAAATCTTCAAGTTCACCCTTGAGGCTTGCAATTATTTCAGAGTAAGGTTTTATGCTGGCAGTAATAGAATCAATTCCTTTTCGGAATGATTCAACCGGCGTTGAGTTGCCTTGCAATACATCAAGTTCAGTCTGAACTTTAACCAGCTTTTCAATAACCTTATAGTTTGCTTCACCGGAAGCCACAATGTCATCGATTCGCTTCTTTTCTGCTATAAGGAAATCAAGCCTTGATTCGCCATATTGGGTTAAGTCGGCATAAGCAGCTTTTACCTTATCAACCTGGCTCACCTGTTCACTGGCATCAAATACCTCTACCTGGCTACCATCGGCAGCGGTCCGGACGGATCCATTGGTAAGATTATTTTTGTCATTTTCCTCAGCGATCCGCAAAGCTTCCTCATAAGTGTGGTACATTTTCAGCTTTTCATCCATCATCTCCTGCCATGTACGGATTTCAATTGCCTTTTCTGCTTCAGTGCGGGCCTTAGTGAGGGCAAATATTTTATCTTGAATATCCTTTACTTTGTCCATATTGGACGGGATCACGGGCAAACGGTCCAAACGGTCTTGTAACTTCTGGATTTCCTTTTCATACCATTTGATTGAAGATTCAAGAAACTTTTCCTCTTGCTTCTTCTTTTTGGTGGAAGGCTTTTTTATGGTAGTCAATTCACCTTCTTGCTTTTGTTTATCCAAAGCATCTTTTCGGGACTGATAACTTGCACGCTGTGCTTTCCTCTCTGCAGCAGACAGGTTATTCCATTCTTCTGTCAATTGCTTAAGTTGGTTGTCAACATCGCTCAAGGACCCGCCACCGGCTAACTGATTATTTAGATCTTGTGCTGCATTCCTGGCAGCTGCTAACCTGGCAGCAACATCTTGCAGGGCGAATGCAGTACCATTCAAATTATTTTGCCATCTTTCAAAAACACTGTTAGTTTGACCGGATACCAGGAGTATAGTCGTCAACTGGGCTTCTTCTTTACCTAATTTGGCAATGACATCGTTTTGCCAATTAAGTTTTTGCTGCAAAGTGAGCCCCTCATATTCCTTTTGGCTTGCAATTTCGGCAGCAATTCGGGCTTCTTCCTGCATGCCTTTGTTGATCGCTTCAATTCGATCTTCAACGACCTTCACAGCAGCCCCCCAGGTATTCACGCCCTCACCGAAAATATCCTTAACTTTTTTGACTGTATTTTCAACAGAGGTCAAACGGCTGCCACCACTTTCAGCATCAGCTTTTCTGGCTACTGCTATTTCTTCTAACAAGGATTTCATGTTTTCAAGCTCAACATTGGTGTCCTTTACAGCCTTTGCGTCTATAAGCCGGTTAAAATCGTCTTTCGACAAACCTTTTATCTCTTCAACGGATTTGCCCTGCAGCTCAGGTAATAATTCAATCAGCTCTTTGTAAGCCGCAACCTGCTTTAAAATTGATTCATTTTCATTATTCAGGGTATTCATCAACGAAAATGCACTACTCCTTGCTTCATCCTTTTTCTTAGTGAGCTTTTCTGTGTAGTCTGCCAGGCCTTTGATCGCCCTTTCCTGATCGGTGGTACTGTCATACAATCCCCAGAATGTGGCTGTTAGGCCCACTATTGCAACAGTCAATGCAACATAAGGGTTGGCTAACATTGTAGCGTTAGCAATGGACTGAGCAGTGGCAAATGCCTTTGTAGCGATTGCAGCCAGTACCTGCCGGCCAGTCATCGCCGATATTGAAGCAGTTTCAGCATTTCGAGCGATCGCTGCCCGTGTGGATGCTACTGCTGATAAATTATTTGCAGCAGTATTTACCTCAGTAGCCAGCGTGTTAGCCACTTTGGATTGATTGTTTAAGATTACAGTTTTAGTATTAACATTGCGCGTCAAGGTTTCAGCCTCCTGGGTAGCAGCGGAATGAGCTGTTGCTGCAGCTGATAATTCTGCATTAGCCGCATCAAGTCTCCGTGCAGCTCCTAATGCTGTGGAAGCTCTTATTGACGCTACCTTTGCTTCCGCTTCTGCAAGTGTAGCAGCTGTACTTTTTACAGTGGCTAAGGCAACGGCTTCCTTTTCGGCCAGCAAAGCAAATTCAGCCCTATATTGATTCTCAGTGGCCAGGGCTTCAGCAGCTTTCGCTTCAATATTTGATAATACAGCGGTCCTTTCAGCTATAGTAACATCAATCGCAGCGAGCTTGGCAGCTGTTTCTTTCTCAATTATTCCTAAATGTGCTGTAGTAATAACGCTTGACAATGCGATAGCTGCTCTATAAGTTCCATAAGTTCCGGCCAACCCGGCAAGGATTATGCCTACCTGTTGGTAATTTTCAATCAAACCGGCAATACTGTCTATGGCACCGTTGATCACACCTTCACCTTCCTTGCCTATGGAATTTAGCATTTGATCCCAGGCATCTTTCAGCCTTTCTATTTTACCAGGTATTGATTGGCTTTGCGCCTCCATCAGGCCCCCAAATATTGAGCCGGCAGCGGTCATATTCTGGAATGCCTTTTCAACCTGCGGAAATCCAACTTTCCCCGCTTCCACCAGGGCGTTAACTTCATCTTTACCCACCTTTAGCACTTTGGCAAGTTCGGCATATATCGGAATCCCCCGACCGGCAAACTGCCGGATATCGACAGCATAGGCCCGGCCCTGTGATCTCAATGTTCCGTACAGGTAAACCAATTCCCCAATAGGTACAGAAAGTGCCGCCGCAACGTCTCCCAGCATTGTCAATTCTCCTTTTACAGATTCAGCTGCAGAACCGTATGCAAGCAATTGCTTTGCAGCGGCACCGGTACTTTTTAGATCGAAAGGAGTAGTGGCCGCAAAGTCGATCAATTCGCGCATAAACCCATCGGCCTTTGACTTGCTTTGCAACATTGTTGTAAAAGCAATCTCAAGCTGCTGGAATTCACCCCGTACCTTTACGATATCCCCTACCAGGTTGCGGGCGGCATCAAATGTGAGGTAAGCGGCCACCGCCTGGCCGGTACGCCGGAAGATTGAATCAAATTTGCTTGCTTCCTGGTCTGCCATGCTTGTCAAGCTCTTGAGCTGGCTTTCAATCTTAAATCGGCCTTGTTCAAAATCCTTAGTATCCAAAAGCGCCCTGAAAGAGATCGCACCGTTATTATTGTTCATCTAATTTCTTATTTAGGAATGCACGTAATGATGATGTGTTTTGAGCCTTAGGGGCCTTATCGCTGCTTTTATCATCTTTGCCTTTTTCACCATTCTTCGGGTACTTATAACCTGGAGCATCGATCATTGTCTTTTCAACTATGTGCCATTTTATACCCCAAAGCAAATATTCCCAGGTCCACCCGTAATGGTGCATGATACTTCCCCGGGAACCATATAAAGACCTTAAGCCGGTTTGGATTGGTTTTTCTCTATCAGATTCGGCTTGGTCGTCCTCGTCATCTTTAGTGTTAATCTGATAGAGAATATAAAATCCACAATGCCGGTAAGTTGCACCAGGTTCTGGGAAAACATAACCACATCTTTAGTGGTCATGTTCCAAAGGATGAAATCAGTCATTTTGTTGATCCGCTTTTCATTTACCCTGGCTGATAATACTGTATTCAGAAAAGGTATTTTGATAATCCTCGCACATTTTTGACCCAATATCATGATCGCAATAGCCCGTGCCATCCATCGGATTGTTTTCTTTACAAGCTTTTGTGCTTCCAGGTCTGAATTCTGGTCAAATTCTTCCGTGTCGTGCTCCATATTCAGCAAACATTCAGCGAGAAGATCCAGCTGCCCACCGAATGGCCGATAAATGGTAAATGTTTCTTTACCTACCTGCAATTCCACACCGCGATCCAGGAGCGCGTCAATTTCTACCTGTTCCAGGTTAATATTATTTTGTTCTGTATTCTGATTTTGCTCTGACATGATACTTTATTTATTAAAAAAGCTCCTTACCGCTGTAAGGCAAGGAGCTTTGTAAAAAATGGATTATCCGAATAACTATGTGACATCAATTTCTTGAACCACCGGGGGCGCGGCGGAATACATAGTATTACCGGATTGGGTAGCGATGATCTGTGCTGTACCGGAAGAAACGGCCGTTACAGCAGCACCATTAACCGTTGCAACGGCCGGGTTGGTAGACTGATAAGTCACCGGCAATCCGCTTGTGGTTGTTGCTGCCATTAAATATGTTGCGCCGGTAACCTGGTTGGGGATTGGTCCGAATGTGATCGTTTGCGCAATCATGGATCCGGTGCTACCTTGCTCAGATACCTTGCCGCCAATCTCGAACGCAGGTGTATTGACATTTGTCGGTTCCAGCATATCCGCGTTAACGGTGATCATCGCCAGGTTGTTTTTACCTAATGCAATGTTTTTAAGAGGTTTGAACAACATGCGATTGAACAGCATGATATAACCGATTTGAGGTGTAACCCTCACTGCAAATTCCTTTTGAACATAGTTTCTCGGAGCTTGCCATTTAGCAGCATCGCCAACACCTACGATAGTACCGCCAAATACTTCAAGGAAAGCCTGAAGATTAGGGTCAGCAATATCAAAATTTAAGGTTGATTTTCCGGGAATGAAACGAGAAAACAGAGGCTTATCCAGCTCTTCAACATTAAAGTCGGTGGTTGTGCCCTCTTCTTCGGTGATCGATGCAGAATCTATGTTTGTATAACCGAGGGTCCGCCAGTTGTTGGTGCCTACTTCGGTAATTTCAATTTTGTCAATGCCGTTAGTTACTTGTCCCATGGCTTTATTTTAATTTAATTGTTAATGTTATTGTGTTGCTTGAATCTTATTCTGAAATTCAGAAACCATTCCTGGTTATTTTGCTCTGGGACCAGATCAATACTTTCCGTGTAAAAAGTAAAATGTGATGCTGATCCGAATTTTAATACTGGTGCTGCTATAGATGATAGTTGTGAGAATCTTGCACTGTCCGGCATTGGTCCATCCCCGATATCAATAGATGGAACATGAATATTTATGTTACACACTGCATCCTGGATGATACTCAAAGAGCCGGTCATGGTCACCACATTCGTCACCACGTCTTCCTTTTTCGAGTTATTAGGTCGCCTATCCCGGTAAACCTTACCATTTACTGCAGGTGCTAAAGGGCTGGCCTTTATTACCTGGTACATAATGGTGTTTATTTCTATTGGCGTTATCATGCTGCAAGTTTCAAGTCTCTCAATAGTTGTGGCAATATCTGTTCAGCAAGTAATTCGGCAGATGATAAAACATTCTTACCTCTGGCCTCAACAGCATAAGCATAATTCATACCGGCTACCACTGCCAGGCAATAACCCTGAGTGTGATTTTTGGCGATGCTATCTGCCAGGTTTCGGCCTGTTACTTTACCTGTTCCGGCAGAACTGTTCCCGCCATCTTTTTCAAATCCGGCAGCCTGTACAATCCTTCCGTTAAAGGTTAATACGTATCCTATAGAAGCGGTAAGATTACCGGTCTGATCCATATACGTTTTGTTGGTCCTGGCTTCTGTGATGCAGAGCTCACCGACATACATGAATGCTTTTAAGATCATTTGATGAATCCTGTCGGCTTCCTTTTGCAGCATGCGATCTAAATCTGCCTGCACGAACGTTGGCTTTATACCCATAACCGGCTATGTAGTTGATCTTTTCTTGAATAAATAACCTTACCGGAACAACGAACGGTTTGCCCATCCATTACCCTAACTTGAGTATCCACCGGAACCGCCTCAGTACCTTTAGGAAGTTGAACCAGGAAAGCGTATTCATTTACAGTGTTATCCGATAATGATACCTTTTTGCCGTTCCCGTCTTCATCCCGGCATTTAGCCAATTGCTGCCAAACCTCTTGGCTGGGTATGGGGTTTCCGGCCGGATCGTAAGTGCCGCCGATATGTTTAAGAACTTCGAGTGTATAAGGATATTGGACTACCATAAGTAAGACTTATTCTTCACCACATTTTTACCATACAATTCAATAAGATCTCTGCATCCGCTTTCTTTTGCAAGTCGCGATAAATAGTCTCCCTTATTATCAGCATTGTAGGTGATAGAATACCCGCCCTCGGTTACTGAATGTACACCTGCATTATCTCTACTTAAGAAGGCCAACAAAGCCTTATATAAATCACACTTTTGCTTTTTGTCGTTAGCATTATACTGATCAGTAGGAGTTAAGCCGGCAAACGACAATTCCGCATTTGCCTGGCTTTGATCAGCTCCTGATTTATGTATAAATGCTTCCAGCAGTGTCATTTTATAGTGCTTTAAATGAGATAGATAACGGAGTTCTTATATTCCGCACCAGGAGGGCCGCAAATGCTTGCCTCTTTTCTCCCATGTGGTTTGTATTTCTTAACTGAAGACTAAGCAACGGTTTTTAAAATCCAGGTAGATTCGGAATTTGCCAATACAGGTGTAGCATAAGCAATACCCTTTGTAACCATACCGATCGGGTCCTGTTCAGCATAAGCTTTAACCAGTACGAAATCGCTGTAAGACTTCACACTTTGATCAATAGTAACCCAACCATCTGCAGTATCCGTATACTGGATATCTCCCAGCATGCTTTGAACGGTAAATGTTACATTCCCCTCAACCCAGCCACTTTCGGTAACCTGTTCACCTTTCTTATTTTCGATATTTACGTATGAATCCCATACCCTGAAAGTTGGCAGGTTGTTACGCTGTAACGCATTGTTAAGCGCCTCCACGGTGGGCCTAGCTTGGATATCCAAAGCAACAGCAGCATAAGAAGCGCAAAACGTCTGGGTTTCCACTGCATCAAGCATTTTATCCATAGTCTCTTGGTCGGTAGTTGCATAAAGCACTTTTTTACCTTTAGCTCTGGCTGCCTGTTGCATAGCTCTGATGTCAGTAATGGGTTTAGCCGTTGCCGGGTTCGCCCATGGGGCTGTAGCATTTTTACGGTTTGCTGTTGGGATTCCAAAATCAATTGGAACCTTAGTTACAACCCCTAATTCGTTATTGGTCATGGTAAGCTCATAGCGACCATTGGATGCTGCTTGCTTAGATAACCATTCAATCCTGGCATTTACAGAATCAAGTGTGAACTTAGTATCTTCATAGATCCAATCAATGATGGCTTTAGTAATAGCAGGGTTTCTGCTGGCAGCAGCTTTTCCCAATAATTGGCGATACGTATTGATATCTCGCTCATCTTTAACACGAGCTAACTCAATTTTGGGGATGTCACCAACTACCTTGCCGACTGTAGGACGGCCGGCACGTGGGGCGCGGCTATTGAAAGAAACTACAGGGGCGGCAACTTTTGCACCAGTAGCAGCCTGAAGACTTTCAAAAGTCAAATCAGGCGTATATTTCGATGGAAAGAATGTGCCAAATGCCAAATCTCCCATATTGTATTGTTCAATATAGGCCTGCATATCTGCCTGGCTAAATTCTTTGATAAGTTTTTTTACGTCAACCATTTTACAATGATTTTATAGTGTTTCAAATAATTGTTTATAGACCTATGTAATTAAACACTGGTCATTTTAGGCAGCGCTGCATCGATCAGGTCAATATTTTCCTGATATTCTTCAGGCAATGCCTGCCGGCGAACAATACCCTCGATCACAACAGCTGCAAGCGGGTTATCATCTACAGGAATATCAGTGCGCAGATAGCCTAATGGCTTTTCACTTAAAGTTTTAGGATCTTCAGGGGCTGTACCATCCTCAATTGTTACAATCTTAGCAAGTCCAGTAACTGGGTCTTTACGACCAATTAGTGTACCCCCAGGAACAATATTGTCTGGATTAGTGTATCCATCAAGATCAAGGGTGACGCCACCGGCAAAGGTGTCGATCACACTTTCAAAAATGACTTTCTGAAAAGAACCAATTGCGGTTTTCTTAACTCCTTGCATTTTCTTTTGGTTTATTTGTTTCTAAATAGGTTTTCATCATCGGTGAAACTGCTTTTGTCTCACCGGCACTTTGAGGTGGTGCACCCAGATTGTTGAAAGGATCATCATTAGTTTTGTATGAAGCATAGTCAGTTTCAACTTCGGTCAGGTAACCGTCAAAGTCTTCTTCTTTTTCAAAGCTCATACGTTGGAAGTCCTTCAAGGCCCTTGTTTTGAGATTGTCCGGAACGCCGGCAAGAGCTTTTTCCAATTTCTGTTTGCGGGTATCAGCCAGCTTTTCACCTTTAATGCTTGCAATCTCTTGCATGAATGGCGCCATTGCTGCAGCTACGGCTTTTGCAATTTCGCTGGGTTCACTTGCAGGTTCAGCCGGCTTTGGATCATCCTGATTCTGAGTTGTAGTAGTCCCTTTTGCTTTAGCTACAGCATCAGTTACTCTTTTATCAGCCTCACTTTGAAATGCTTTTAGAAAATTTTCGGCACCGTTAACTTTGTCATCAATTTCTGATTGCTCGGATTCTTCTTTTAACTGAGCGGCCAGAGTTTCAGCCATTGCTTCAAGTGTCTTATCGGTTAACCCAAAGTTTTTATACTTTGTTTTAAGAGCCTGCAGAACCTTTTCCTTTATAGTCATTTTAATGATTGTTTTGTTACTCATTAAAGTATAAGGGAATAATTGCTATATGAACAAAAAATATTTTGATATTTTTGTAATTGTCATAATTCATCAATCTTAAATATTACCTTATGGAAGAGCAGGACCCGCTAATACAATTCCTTGGAAGAAGCGATATATCAAAAAGCGATCTTATTTATCTGCTTGATTTTGGATACGATGTCCAAGGCCTGATTGATAATATCGATGATGGGCACATATCCTGTTTTGAACTAATGCAGCATTTACTCGAACAGGCAAGAAAAGACAATAACGCGATGACCGAATTACTAAAAACGAATGATTTAGTTAAGATAATGACATCAAATATTAATCAAGCGCCTCCATCCATTGAAGACCTAATCAGTAAGATTGAAAGGAGCAAAAACTAAAGCTATCATGCAGATAAATGATTTGAACATAGCCATGAATAGCATTATAAAGCTGATCTATTCAAACGGATTAATTTATAGAGTTATTGGGCTCGACAACAGTAAGCCTTCATTAGAGTGTCTGAATGGAGAAAATGACTATGAAGAAATATTATATTCAGATTTAGCCGGTATTCCTTTAACAAACGAATGGCTAAATGCTTTAGGCTTCGAGCCATGCAGCAATCAATATTATCAGAGTTTAAAGGTGCATGATGAATTATTTATCATCATAAGCGGTAAAGGTGCGGTCTACTTCTCCACTCATGGGGATCACGAATGGGGGCTACTTGAGATAATGACAGCCAAACACGTCCACCAGGTGCAAAACCTATACTCAGCTATTTCAGGGAATAATCTGCCTGTTGCCCTTCCTTCTGAATAAATTTTAAAACCTTATACTTTAGTGAGGAATATATAAGACTATGGAGTTAATTGACCGCCTTAATGATATAATGACCGGTATCGGCCTGATGCCAAACGCTTACAATGCTTCAAATCGAAAAGAGTTTTTGGAAACTATTCTGCATATTGAGCAAAAGGGTCATGCTTCCAGGATAGATTGCCTTACATTAGTTCAAAAAGGGTTCAATATTGCCGTGGAACTGTCAATTTTTGAACAAAAAACTCAAGGAAGGATTTTGTCTGAAATAACAACTGAAGGCATATCATTTGAACGAATCAAAGCCGCCATTATCAACTGTACAGATGTGGGCGGCAAATTTCACAACCTTTTTAAATTGGAACAAGAAAGATTATGTCAAAAAAAATAAAAACGGGCCTGGTACACCTGCAGTTCTGGTGCCGGACCTCAGTAATAGATAAAATGATCGCGGAACGACGCGGGATAGCCTGGAATCATCAGATGGCCGACGATATGGAAAAGGATGCCCGGCACTACTTCATCATCGATAAAAAAGGAAAATACACTGTAGTGCCGCATCCGGAAATAGAGAAATCAGAGGTCATCGGCGGCCAGGAAGTTTGGCAGAAACTGGAAGATCAACCGATCACGCCGGCAGTCCAGACGATCATTGACAAATGGATTGACGAGATTTATAAAAAATAACAACCATATTAATGAAAACACAAATTATTATCAAGAAAAATTGGAATGTCGTTGCCAGCTACGACCACTTAGTAACAATGTCAAAAGGAGATATGGTTAAAGTAAGCGAAGATGAGGCTGATTATTTTGTTGAATATTTATATCTGGATACCATAAATAATGTCATGATGATTTTCATCAAACCTCAATAGTTTTTAAGTAGATAAGGTGTGATTTACACACCTTATCGTTTTTTTGTATATTTGCTATAATGGAAACAATATTTGACTTCAATCCCACCGGTAATGAATTGAAGGCTATTGGTATAGATAGCCTGAATTTATCAATGCGGCATGGTGTTGAGGTTAGTGATCCAATTACCGACAACAATTACAAGGTTTCCCAGGAAGATGCTTACTTTGACATCGCCCTGCTCCTGGAATACCGAAACGATAAAGACCGGGCCGCCGAATATTGGGCAATGATCCCCGACCGGCATAGTGAATATCTTTTAGGATTTGACTTTGAATCCATTGCTGAATAATTCCCTCAATTTTGCACCTATAGTTCCGTAATCATTAAATAAATGCGGTTGCAGGAACTTCAAAGCATCGCTTTCCGATATCCCGGCCTTAGCAAGCTTAGCCCTAAAGTTTTTAATCCAGCTGCCATATCCATATCCTTTTTCCAGTACTTCAGCTTTATGGATGGATTTACCGCCCAATAACTCAATAAACTGGTCATAGGTATGCCGGGCCACAAACTGATTGACAGTTTCCATATTTTCACGCTGCAGGTTGGTCAATTTTTGCGGCTTTGATTTTGTCCGGGCGTGCAATATCTCATGCCAAAGACTTTCCATTGCATACTCTTGGTTAAAAGTCATCTTTTCACCGTCTCTGATTGCCTTTATTGCCCCTTTTAGGTCATTGGCAGGGTTGAACCCATTTGCAAAGGTATTTGTCGAAATTGAGAAGCTGGACCCGTTTACCCATTCCATTGTATTAAGCTTATAAGACATGGAATGTTGCATCAAGTAAGATTTTGATTTCAGAAATTTGAAATCATCTACACCATTGCGGAACCAATCCGGCATAACATTGGCCACCTCCATGAATAGGGCCTTTACTTCCGAATTCTTTACCTCTTCACTTTTGATAAAGTCTGAAATATTTATCTGTGATTTGGTTTCAATCTGTGATTTGATAAGATCCGCTAAAGCCAGGATGAAATATGGAATATTCTTTGCCCGGCTTATCTTATCTGCATTGTCCTTATACCACCCCTTGAAGTTTGCCGGCAGATCGGTAATATAATCCACTTCCGGCGGATCTTCTGAAAGAAGCGATGCCACGAACGCCTTTTGATCTACCAGGTACGGGATCGCATAGCACCTGCATTGTGGATGCCAACCAACGAACTTAAATGTTTTGGGATAAATGCCGGCAAGCTTCTGGCAGGTTGGACAATGATTTGGATTATTGGAAAGCTTCACCTGGATACCCCGGACAAAATCTAAGGATGACCAGCGTAAATAATCCGCGGTCCGGTAACCCATGTTAATTTCCGTTCTGGCCAGCCTTTTTGCATTCTTACTGCTGGAACGGTACACACCCTGCCCGGGCTTGTACGCCTTCATCGCCTTTGAAGGGATCAGGTTACCCCTCCGGCTCCTGATCCTCCGGAATAGTCGATCAGGTTCATTTAAATACTCTTTTACCTTCCGGGAAAGGACAGCAGCAGAATCTCCCTGCTCAAACCCGGCTGATATACTGAGCTCAATCTCATCCTTTGCCTGGCTGGTGTACTTCCATACCCTTTGAGACAGATTTAATCCGGCTTCTTTACGAAGCTGAAATGCTTTAAGCGCCTCCTGGTTTCGGGCACCGTAATTAAACTTACCTTCAAGCAGCCGCTTTGATTTGCCGGTCTCTTTGGCTAGGAATTCAAGGAACTTATCGTTTTTCGCATTTGCGATCGCCCAGGCATCGGCAGTACCTTTTTTTATGGTAAATTCAATATCCTTGGCCATCCCGGCAAATAGCTCATCTACTTGCTTCTGTATGTGGGGGTATTTACGAAAGGTAAATGCAGCGGCAGGGTTTATATTGCCGGCTGCTGCAATACGCGAAATTTGGGCTACAACATCATCATAAATCTGCTGTATCCTGACCGCATATTGCTCATTTTGCTTGAATGCCCGAAGATCGTAACTGTCAAATTTAAAAAGCTTCATTAGCTGTCGGTAGGCTCGAATAACTCAAAAGAATTTTTCCGCTTCACTTCTTCCAGGATCTGCAAAAATTCTTCTTCCGGCTTCTTGGCCCAATTAAGTATTTTAATGGCTGTTTTGATGCTCATAAATCCACCGCCTACAGCTGTAGCCAGATTCTGCACCAGGGTTGAATCATCATTGATCTTGAACGGTATGATTTCCGGGGTAACATCTAAAGAAATGGCCTCTTTCTCCATGCCCAGGATACCACCCAGCAGGTGCTTTTGCACACTTACTCGGCGGCTAAGGTATTCGTCAAGGACCTCTTTCTTTTCCTGGACCTTTAAATGGGCATCTGTAAACAGCATTTCAAGAGCAACCCCGGAAATAGAGGAAATGCCTTTGATAGAATCAAAGCTGATATCCGGCGTTTGAGTAAAGCCGTAAATGAAACGCAGCAAAGAATCAATTTCAAGCTTTACCGATTCAGGAGCCCGATCCCATGACAGATATTTTGCATCTCCATTCTCATCACCTTCCAAAACTTTACCGGAATCACCCTTTTCCGGCATACTCAGGATTTTACCTTTTACAAATACCGTTGGGCTGGCGTGATAGTCATTCGTTTCCGCGAATTTGGAAAAAAGGAACTCTATCCGGTCAATTGCAATTTGCACATCTACCCAGTCAAAATCTTCAATGCTTCCAAAAATGACCGGTATTTTACTGAACCCATGCCTTTTAGGGTCTTCCATCTTCCAGGAGTTGGCCTCATTCTTAAACCTGATGATATAAGTATCCGTATATACATCAAATTGCTCTGTCTCTGTTCCTTCATTGTTCAGGAATTTGTACAGCCTTGAAAAAGCGATCATTTCGCCATATTCATCAAAGAAAGGATACAACCTATCACCGGCATAAGGCGACAACAAAGAAACCTTTACTTTCCGGCTTACCTGCTGATCAATGCCATAGTAATCACCTGGCTCTTTAACAGGCTTTATATACCACAATTCGGCAACCTCTGAAGATCTCAATAATTCCCGGTACATCTTACGATTGAAAGAATCGAGCCGGTTGTCTTCAACATTCCTTGTGAGTGCGTTGAACATTTTCATTTGAGTATCCCCCTGAGGATCGGCATTTAAAATAACCGGCAGGCCAAAAGCAAAGGAAACGGCCGTATTGACAATTTTCTTTTGAAATGGGAATGCTATTCGATTGACTTCGATTTTTTTAGTTTTACCTTCCTCAACTTCAACCGCCCTATTGGGCAATTTGACAAAATCGGTAATAGTTGCATGCTCCTGCACTTTCCATTGGGATTTTGATTTCGCAATATCCGGTTCCGGTTTCCCGCGCCTGGACTTAAGAGCCTCAACAACTTTATTTTTATCTTCAATCTTTAGTAATTCAACAATATCCATATTAAAAGAATTTGCCTTTTAAACTTTGCTTTACACGTTTTTTATAATCGAACAATGACCTCATCATGAACATATCCATAAGGTCCGGTGAATCATTGTTAAGTATCACTTTCATTTGCTCTTTTGGTATAATCCTCAGCTTACCATCAGAATCAACCTTATCCCTTTTGATCGCCTTGCGCTCCTGCATAAATCGCTGCCGGACGGTCATCTTGTCATCATACATCATATTGGCCACCCTTTCACTGATCTTTATTTCCCCGCGATCAACTTTGCCGCCTGAATGATAGTACATCTGGGTTTTAAGGTTCTGGTAATTTTCAGGTATGGGATTGCCTTTTTTGTCCTTTGCCGGGTTTTCCGGGGATGGTAGAGGCTTTGCACCATTATTAAATTCTACAGCTCCGGGGATGAAGCCGTCCACGAACTGACCCACGCCATCATTGTCAAATGTTATATTTCGGTTTTCCACTCTATGCTTTTTAGCCAATCCATTGATTCCATCAATAACCTGGTCACCTTTGCTCTTGTCCATGATCAGCAAATCTTCCAGGCAGTTACCCTCCCAATATCCTACAGTGAACTTATTGGACCCTTTCATGGCTATATCAGAAGTAATGTATTTGCCTTCCCTGTCTACCTCATAGGTATTGTCAAAGCAGCCCTTGAAAGCGTAATAGTCGTATATGTCATTATCTGACAGTATTATCTTCCAGTTACCATTCAATAGCGCAGCCTGCGTCTCCTTATCCTGGGCCAGTAGGTTACCCAAATAAGCCGGGTTTACAGTAAGCAGCTCTTTGTTATCATATATGCTGCCGGATATGAATGTTACTGACTTAATGAATTCATGCGGAGAAATGCCGGAACGCTCAACTACCGGCTGTAGCATATACCATCCTTTCTCAATAACTTCTTCCTGGGTATCCCCCCAGATGTAGCTATCACCATCTACAATCAAATACCTGATCTTGCCTTCACGCTCCGGGATAGGGAAACCTGTTTCCTGATCGATCCACCACTGAATGAATTCAGCCACCCAGCTATCCGGATCCGGGTTACAAGTTGCCCGAACGTATGGCTTAACACCGCAAACAGATCTATTCCTGGTAAGCAGGTAGAAAAACATCTTTTTACTGAAATGGGTAAGCTCATCAAACCCGATCATTGGGATTTGAGCCCCTTGCCAGTCGAAAATGTTCTTTTCATACTCCAGGTGTGAGAACTTCAGCTTTGATGTTTCTCCAAACTGCCATTCAAGCGTCGATTCGCGTGGAATACCACCGGCCATTGGGAAAATGCTTACCGATGTATCCCATAGGGCACCTTCTGCTTTAATCTGGGGGCTGGTTCTCCGGAAGATCACTGAACCGAATCCTTTAACGTCTTTATGTCTAAGAGCTTCAAGTAAAAGGGAATAGGTTTTACCTACACCGGCAGCGCCCCCACCAATTACGATATCGGCAGGTGATGCCAGGAAGTTCATTTGATACCCATCCTGGGGCCGGATCACTTTTACTTTATTTGTCGCGGCCATTATCAGGTAATTCAAATACAGTTACCTGACCAATGGTGCCGGAATGTTCCACATCCTGCTTATCCTTCCATTTCTTAGCCTGGCGGTTCTTCAACCAGAAGATTGCAGCGGTGGTATCCGGTGCTACTTCCTTTGTCACAACTTTCTTTTTATAGACTTCAAGCTTGATGTCATCATCTTCCTCTACACCATCAACCTTTGTATCAATTTTCTCAAAGGTGGTTTCATCATACTGGTAACCTTTGGCCCTTTTGTGCAGGCTTTCGACAATTTCAACATCGGCTACATCCTTTCCCTTTTTTATGGACTCCATAAATTCAGGGTGTGATTTCTTCCATAGGTTCAAAGTAGATACGGCAATGCCAAAGAAATCAGCGAGTTCTTCATCTGTTTTCCCTAATAAGCATAGCTTACGGGCCATTTCTGCATATTCCTGCTTATACTTTGTCGGCGCTCCAACTTTAGGCTTTGCCGCTACCTTTTTGACTGCTTTCTTCTTTGGTGCCATGTTTCCCTTTAAGTTTTGATAGTTTCAACCCTTTGAGTTAAACTTTACTCATTAAAGTATAGGTTATTTTATGTGATTTATAGTCACACATATTTGCATTTATAGAGATATAAATCTTATTTTTGTGTGACACACTCCTTTATAACCTGACAATATATCACATGGCAAATAAAATGCGCCTTTATCACTCTAGCAGTAGAAAAACAGCTAAGCCTTATTATATTTATGATGCTTCTATTGAAGACCTTGAGGAAAGGAAAAGCAAACGATTGTATTTCCCGGAGCAGCAGCTGGCCTGTAATTTTTTAGGCATTCGTAAATTTGGGGGTTGTCTTGATCCTTATACCAACACTCAGGCAATAAAAAAGGGTAAGCGCTTCTTCTCAAAAAAACACAATAAGGAATTTATCATCCGTTTGGCCGTAACATAACTGCATTTATCTTATACTTTAATGAGTAATTAAATTATTCAGTAAGTATGTCTGATTATAATGTACAAGATAAGGCTGAAGGCAGCCAATGGACCCCCCAGGAGCATAATGCCATGAAAACCGCTGTTAACAGCAAAATGGATAAGGATAATCTTGTTCAAGACCTATCCAATCCCAATGGCACCCAATTCCCTAGCACCCAGGCTGTTGCCGGCATCCTGGCGGGATCATTTATTTTAAGGGGGAATTTGCTGGGAAGTGAGCAAATAAGGACTGGTGCCGGTTACCAGATTTCTGGCTATTGGGTAGCTGATAAAGGATTTAATAATGCAACAGCTGATGCAAATAATCAGTATCCGGTTGGCCAGCCAGGTGTTCTCCGGGTTCTTAAAAATGCTGATCACACACTTTTGGAGTATATCACAATTGCAGAGAAGCCCCGCTACTTTATCTGTAGCCGCGTTTCAGATCAGACACATTTTCCATGGACTGAATTAGCAACCCCCACATATTTGACAAATAACAACTATTGTCAATGTAGCACTATAACTACCCAACCCGGAATTAACATTACAGATACCGGGACTGGTGGCATTTATACCTGGGATCAGGTTTCAGGTGAAACATGGTCCAGGGGTGTGATTAGGATTTCAGCGGATAAAATACTTGAAAATGGGGATATGGTTATTGCGGATTTTTCTTGGCCTACATCTGTATTAGCCAATAAAATTGTAATGGTTGATAATTACAATGTCAAAAACTGTGATGTGATTATTTCTTTCAAAGATGATAAGAAATTTACCGTTGTCGCAACAAACTTCAATTCAATCGGTGATGTGCTGGTTGAAGAATTTTACTTCACATTTTTAATTCAATAATTATGCCACCAGTACCAGGAGCAGGAGGGGTGATACTCGGATACCCCGGCGCACAAGATGGATTAAGCGCGTATGAACAGGCTTTACTTGATGGGTTTTTAGGAACTGAACAACAATGGTTAGATTCATTAATTGGTCCGCAAGGGGCTACAGGCGCACCCGGTAGTCAAGGGCCTCAGGGACCGCAAGGACCAGCTGGCCCGGCCGGTGGAACCGGTGCACCGGGTAGTAATGCTAATATATCAATCGTTACTGTACCAGCTACAGATTACGGGATAAAGAATAATGACTTCATCTATACGCATCAAGGCAATAAAAGGCCGCTTTTCATTACAGTTAAAGTTACATTGGTTCAATTAGGGAATAATGGATCAAGCTGGAATGCTACATGGTTGGATACTGCAGGAAGTATTGTAAAGTCTACAGTAACATTTGCCGCTAATAACGTCAATAATGGACCAGATGGGGGCTCTGCTATGAATATGGTTCAGACTATAACGCTACCTTTCTACAATAATTCAAAGAAAATCTCTTTCACCAGAGGGGGGCCAAACCTTCTTAGTACATTAGAGATTCTAACAGTCATGGAAGCATAAAAAAAGGGTACGGCTAAATACCGTACCCTTTTTTTGTAGTGACTGTAGGCGGTGTATTGGGTGTGTTTATAGAGTTACTATATTTTTAATAAATATTTCTATACCTGTTATTTTTATATCCCTTGCCTATATATATAATAATATACCTAATACACTTACTACATTACTACAATTATATATTTAATCAATAATAGCAAGGCTTTCGGCTGTAGTAACTTAATTTATAAAAAATGCTCTATGTTACTACATTACTACAGAATAGACATGGCTAATCATCAGAAGCCAATCTATGTACTTTCAACACTTCCCAACACTTAATGGGATTCACATTAGCCCCCCTCCTAACTTGCTTCTGCTCATATCCCATCTGCTTTAATACCTTTCCCAATGTAACGATACTATTAAAGCGCTGCTGGCTGTGTTTTTCCATGTAGTCTTTTATCTCTGTAGCTGTTAGGTGTTCTATCCCAATTTCATTAACAGGAACGCTAAAGAACTTTGAAATCAGTTCTTCTTCCATGCTGGCAACTTCAAAATCGACAGTATTTTGATTTAGGTAGGCCTTATCATCAGCGCTTAGGTCTGAATTAAATCCACTTCCCATCAAGTGATAAGCTTCCATGAGCAGATCGGTCTTGTCAACAGAATTATATTTTCCCCAATCAATATCACCAATAATCCGCATCGGAATAATCCGGCGATTCCCTGTTTTGTCGCGCAGCAGGTCATTTTCATTGGTTGTAAGCCCTAGGACCGCCCGGCGCAACAAGTCTTCATTACCCGAACCAAACGGGCGCCGGAGATAGAAATATTCAGATGATGATATTGACTTAAATTTTTGCACATCAGCAATCAATTTATCACCGTCATCAGATACGACCAGTATCTTTTGACACATCAGGATTTCATTATCCTTGTCGCGCTTCTGATCAAAATTACATTCTGCATAATAGGCTTTTAATTCAGTGGGCAGCAGCTGCCTGAAAAAGCTCGTCTTGCCGGTGCCCTGCTTATTGCCGCTTAAAACCAATACAAGTGGGGAATGTTTTCCCCAGCATATTGACTGAACGATCCCTATATACCATTTGGTAAAATAAAGCTCAACATATTCACGGGGCATATCAGTAGTTATGCTTTCGCATATCACCTTTATGCTTCCATAGGGCTGCCGGTCCATATTCTGGCTTATATAATCCTTAAGAGGATTGTATGAGCTGGCAAAATCGCTCAAAATGACATTCTTGATAAAATCCAGGTTCGTTTTATCAAATATGCGCTTAGCCTGGCGCCAAACGGCCTTAAAATCCCGGTCTGTCATCGGCCGGCCGTCCATTTCCGGGAATAGCGTGATCTCGTTATACTTAAAGGTGTAATTCTGCCTTAACCAGATTTCAACCTGCTCAATCTCAGAAATGCCCTCTTTAAAATCAATATTATTTTCAAACACCTGGTCAATGATCGGCTTTGACTGTTCAATAGATATTTGCTCAAGGTCCAATAATTGCTGTGCTGTATCAGCTGCAGTGCGGCCGGTTTTTTTGGCCTGGGATGCTACTGTACCTATCAACAGGGTTTGAGGGGAATAGGTCACAATCCCCGCCTGTTTGGCCATGTAATAGAAACTCGAAATAGTAACGCCGGTGCCCTTATGATTCAGGCAAGCAGTGTATTGCTTATCGCACTTATCGGGGGAATACTTATGGCTGATACCGCTTAGACTATGAAAATAGTTCCGGCCGGCTTCGCCGAACTTATCAGTAAGTGCAAATGCCACCGTCACCCAATCAAAATAAGAATCCACCAGGTCAACACCGCGTTCAACGATCTGATGTACTATTTCATCAAAATCAGATTGAACAAATACCTGTTGCGGCAGTTTATTAATACCTTTTTTCTTTGGGGGTGGGTATAGTGCGAACTTGGCAGAACCTTCATTGATAAATATTTCATCATCTGTTGAAACGAACCGCGCCCGGCTCACATCCTTTCCTGAAGGGTCAACAATTATACCATGTGTAGAAAAAAGGTATTCTGATAACCCCTCAAAGCTTTCTGCATGCTTTTTAGGGTTAATCTTGAATATAACAGCAACCCCCTTGCCGCTAACAGATCGCCATGCAGCAAAGGTGTACTTGTCGGTAGCAAGCTGGGCTTTAACGGCAACAGGATCAACATCATCTATATCTATGCAAATAAAACCGCTGGCTTCAATAAGGCCGGATATTCGGCGATGAGAAAACACTCCGCAAATGGTTGCCAGGGGAAGATCAATCTTTTTTCTTTTCCCATTGCGATAATCAATAATATCATCATTCCACTTTCCATGCTTTATTGCATATAGGTAGGCCATAACATCCATTGTTGTACCATCAGAAAGATGTTTTACATTATTGAAAAGGGATATATTACTATTTGTATGATTCATTAAAAAAGTACTTTATTCGATCAAAAAACAAAATGCCCGGAACCGCCGGGCACGGGTGCCGTTTTTTTAAGAGTTGAGATACTAAGTAGACTTTCGAGAACAATCATCTTTGCAATACATTTGAACATTTGAACTGCGATATTCTTCAAGTGAAATTGTTTTTACTTGTAAATCATGGTTCATAACTTCATTTGAAAATTCTTTTTTGCTCTTAGTCGTCATTGTATGTTCAACAGCAACTCTAACGGCATTACCACATTCAGGGCAAACACTCATTTTAATTTTTACATCTTTATCTTCCATCTTACATGAATTGTTTTATTGCTGAATAAATTCAACAAAATATTGTATATAATTTTTAAAGAAAATTGTATTATTTAATCGGGAGGCGGGACCGTTAATGACCCAATACGCCGGGTGCGGTTCTATTCTATAGACAGTTTATAATATCCATACATAATCCATAGGAGAATCCAAAGTTGACCATCATTAATACAGATGTCAAATATTGAAATTATGGTAAGAAGAATTTTTGTCAAATGCCTGGTAATTAAAATCTTCAACATATTAATAACGCTTTAATTATTCTGGTTTAAAATAAGCTTGAAACCTCGTGGTTTGTGGAAAATCAGGAGATTTTATCAGTCCATCACCTTTCCCGGCCAGGAGCTCCGCACCGGATTCATCCAGCACAACCTTGCTGTCTACCTCTTTTGGCACACGGAAACAAATCAATACAGGGAAATTTACTTTTGCATCGCCGGTAATCACCTTTACAGATGCCCGCTGCGTTGCAGCAAGTACCCTAAATCCTGAGCTTGCACCTTTTTGAAGCAATACCCTCAGATTTTCTTCAAGGGGCTTTAATTCGCCTGTTTTCTTCTGGCTATACTTTGCCTGAGCCGGCAGCCCCAATGCTTGCTGGGTTATGGTTTGTTTATAAGTACCGGTTTGTACCATTTCATAGATATCCAAATCCTTTCCTTTGCGGCTATTGGCAACAGCATCCGCAAATTCATCGAAAACAACTAAGGTCAGTTTTTTAACCTGGTTCTTCACCCGGTCATTCATGGAATCTACAAGCCTCATCATGGCTTCTTCAATATCTAGAATGTCATTGTAGACAGTCACGTTTTCACGGTCCTGGTAACGGGTGAACTCGTATTTTGGATCAAATATGACTACTTCTTCAATACCGGCATGCAGTGAATACTCAATGGTATTAGTTACACATACTGATTTCCCGGACCTGGTTTGACCACACGCCAACGCATGAGGTGTCGCTGTTTCATTCAAATCCCAAAATACTATTTGCCCCAGGTTGTCCTTCCCGATCGGCACTTTAAAATCAACCATATCATCAGGAGTGTAAATAAGATCAGCTTCTCTTTTTTTGGTTACCTCAATGGATAAGTAGGCTTTATCCTCGTAAACCATCAATTCGGTTCCTATTCTTACATTCGGTACATTCAAGGCGTGGGCAATATTTAAGGCTTTGCCCTTTATTGAATTGATGTTAACACCGGCAGAAACTTCCAGCAGGAAAGTATCACTTGAGTACCCCTGGAAGGAATGCGCAACCTGAACAATTATATTAAATGCACGTAACGAGTGCTCAATTTTTTCATTTTGGGTCATATCCTTATTGCTTAAATCGTATTGAATGAATTTTGATGCGTTTTCTTTAAAGTTTTTGATCACCGCCGGGTTAATTGATGCTATTGATACATCCCGGATCTTCTTTAGCCTCCTTGCCACCAGTTCTTTTTTCGCGTCCGATACATTGAAATCATCAATTTCTGCTATCTGCGTTTTAGCCCAGAAATCATATACCTCGGCCATGTCAACCAGATTATCACTTTGGTTAATCAGGTAAACGTAATCCGGATCATTAACGGCCTGCAGCATCCTTCTTAAAGGTTCATACAGCAATGCTTCATATAGGCGCCTTGTGTCAGGGGTTAATGTGACCTTAAAGGCATTCAATTGAGGGCTTTTATCCTTATTCTGGCTGTATTTGTTTTCTACAAACCAAACTTCATCCACCTGGATATTATACCGGGATTCAAAGCACTTAACGTACGAAATTGACTGAATACCCATTGTCATTGCTATTTCTTCATCACTTGTAAATGTCTTCTTTGATTTATGATCAAGAATGACAACTTTGGAAGATTTTGACCTGAAGCATAGATCAACTTTTGCATGGCAGGGGAGTGGTATATCAACCCCGTTAATATTTAGGTATTCATCAAAGTACATTTCAACGTGCAGAATCTCTGCAATCTCATCTAAGTATAAAGATTTTTCAGCTAAGAAGTTCTTCAATAATACCGTGGCTGTTTTGCTGGCAGTTGCAATACAATCTTCAATGGTCGGGGTGGTTTTCTGTATTTTCCATACATCTGCGCCCTGGTTGTCTATATACTCATAAGCGGCCTTTTCCAAATCCACCAGGTCCAATTCTTTGCCTTCCTGAAGTGATTTGAAATATAAGTCTAATGCAGCATGGTAAGCGCTGCCGGCAACAGTGGTTGAAGAAGTTCTGCCTTTTTGGCCATAGATGGCGCTCATTTCAAACGCCTTTTCATTTCTTGAAAATGCTGTTACTCTTGAATAGCTCCAGGAATCAATCAAAAAGTCTGATTGTATTGAATTCAATTCATCTTCTGAAAGCAATTTTAATGCTGATTGTTGTATCATGGCAAATCTACTTTACCGGCTCCCTGGGCCGCTTTTAGGTTTTCTTTTTTATCCGCACCGGTTGGTTCTTCAAAGAGATCTTTTACCGTACTTTCCCCGTTAAGGATCAGTGTGACCATACCCCGGAGTACTGAAAGCTTATCCAGGTCAATATCCTGTATCTTTTTAAGTTCAAGGACCTGTAAGATTTGCTTTTCAGTTACGTTTAGGGACTTGAGATAATTGATCGCTTTATCTCGCCTGATAGTTAATGTTTCTGCTGTACCCCTTGCAACCTCTTTTACTTTTTCATAAATACCCGATACCAATGCAGTAGTTACAACTTTTAATACCGCATTACGGTAAGCAATTGAGCATGCCGCGTTGCCGGTGACCGTTTGCATATCTTCATTGTAGGTACGACCGTTTTTATCGGTGATTTTGCGCTTGACTTCAACAGTTGCACTATTGTTTGTTTCCAGGTCGTGGCAAATGCCCTGCGCTGTGATCGTTTTCCCATCGTTTGCGATAACCCGGGCACCGGCTCGAATATTACCGTATGTACTACAGATGATTTCGGCAAAGCGCACACTGGGCCCTTCAACCTGCTTATTACCGCGCGGCAATGTATAAATGCAAGACTGTGCCACATCTTCACTAATAGTCGCCAAACTTTCCGCCTTATCAAGGAATGTTTTTATTGACCGAGGATAAGCCTTTGCGGTGGTTATTTGCATATCAATCTCTGCTTTTGTGATCAACTCTATAGCACTGGTAGGCACCACCTGAATTTCTTGATTACTCGTTTCCATTATTTCAGAATTTGTATTTTGATAATTAATATATTCGGATTGTTAGCAAATTGTCATACCCACACGCTGCTCATTTTCCGCACTTGATTTTGAAAGGTGGTCTTTTAGTTTCTTATCAAGTTCCAGGGCACATTTCAAACTCCATTCGGCTGCTTTTTCTGGTGTGGTCAATTGGGGGCGGGAAAGGGTTCCGGATAGTGCAGCTGCTGCAAAGAATTCAATCTGGCTGTCAACCGATGGTAAATATTCACAGAGTACATTTGAAAGATCAGTTCCCGATTTTTGCTTTTTGCTTGCTGCTTTTAAGTCGTGAGACCATGCAATACCAATTGAAACTGATAAGCAGATACTAAGCATTGAGTAAAATACTCTTGTCAAAAATGGCCAGTTCAAAGGATTAAGGTCAATGTTGCAATATGCAAACCCGGCATAGATGATAGATAATGTGAGAATAATAACACTGGCAACAGATAATGAATTTTTCATTTTTTAATTGATTATTGGTTAGAATTTATTTTTTATGGTCATCGCGGTTTAACTTGATCAGAGCAATCCAAAAACCAATGTTGACAATTATGACGAATGTGGATAGGTCCATGGCTATTGTACACCTGCAAGTATGCAGATACATTTGATGGTTAATATTATCGCTACCAAAGCGGCCAGGCAGTACAGAACAGACTTAATAGCTGATTTGATTATTTTCATAATATGATTAATTTCTTAATGCTTGCAATGTCTCCCAATCTGATACATCTGAATATATCTTAAGGGTCAATTTTACTGGCAATTCAAGTGATGAAATGATGAATGTATATTTAGCGCACCATTTATGCGGCTGCATGTTTGGGTCTTTTAAAAAAGGTTCGAATTCGCAGTTTTTACGCTCCTGGCAAAAAATGCACATGCTTGATATTCTACCCTTTACTTTTGCTCTTACCATTTTCATCATCTATTTTTTTTGACCAGTCAATAAGGACCATTAACCCAAATATGACCAGGCTTGCAGTGAAAGAAAGTGCGACAGATAATCCGCGCGTGAATCCGCCCCAGTTTCCCGGGTTGATATCCCATTCAATGAACGATGTAAGAATATAGCTTAACACCCATGGGGATAGTAGTAATTGAAGTTTGTTCATCGATTATTTTTTTCGGTTTTTATTCCTGGTTACATGATAGCCTTTACATTCATTACAGTAGTAAATCCTTTCTGGCCGATTTTTAAGAATTGTCCTCAAATAATTTAGAGCGGTTTCAGCTCTTTTTTTGGACTTGTAGCTGGTCTTTTTACTGCACGCCATAGGTAGAATTTAAAATGGCATGCCGGATTCTTCTTGGTATTCTTCATATCCACCTCCAGGGGAAATACCCGCGTGTGGATTGTATGGAATATCAGGAACAGGAGCCTGGAATGTTCCATCTGAATGATCGTAAAATCTTTGGATACTAAGGTCCTTCCTGGCTAGAACATCTTTGAGTTGTCCATTCCTATGCTTCGCAATATCAATATGCACAACCATGGCCATCCTCGGATCAACACCCACCTCGCTAGGAAGCGAATTATAGATAAATGCTACCATATCAGCATCCTGCTCTATTGCTCCTGATTCCCTTAGATCAGCCAGCTTTGGACGCTGGGCATCACCGGCCCGATGCTCTATACCCCGGCTTAGCTGTGAAAGTGCAATAACCGGTACATTCAATTCCTTTGCAAGCTCTTTCAACCCCCTTGATATTTTTGAGATTTCCTGCTCTCTATTCCCTTTGTTATCTTCCCCGGACATCAGCTGTAAGTAATCGACAATGATCAGCCCAATTTCTGGAACCTCGGGATGGGCATTATTGCCATTTTTCCGCTTATGGTCAATTTGCTTTTTAAGTTTCATGCAAAGGGCTTTTATTTGGCTGAGCTTCAGGCCTGGGGTGTCATCAAAATGGATGTTCCGGTCAAAAAGATCATTATTAGCTGCCAATTTTGCTTTAAAGGCTTCTTTGTCTTGTACTTTATAGGGCTTTGTAATATGGTCCAGTGGTATGCCGGAAGAAATAGAAATTAAACGGTTCCCGAGCTGGCTTGATCCCATCTCCAAACTGAATACCGCAACAGTTACCATTTTCGATGCAGCATAGGCGAAATTTAATGCAAGGGCGGTTTTACCGACTGCCGGTCGGGCAGCAAGGATGATAAGATCAGTCTTTTGCCATCCGCCCGTTACTTCATTGAGCTGCTTGAATCCAGTATCTACACCGGTAAATGATGTACTGTCCTTTGAAAGATCGGCTTCAATTCTCTGTAGCGATTCAAAGAGAACTTCAGATATAGGCCTTAAAGACTTTGATGTTGTCCTGGTGCCAATACGATCAATCATCAAATTTGTCTGATAAATGGTTTCTGAAATATCTTCCTCATCAAATCCGGCAGTAATCAATTTGTCACCTAATTGAATGAGCTCGCGGTGAATCCATTTCTCAAGGATTATTACAGCATATTCTTTGCCCTTTGAAGTGTTTAAAATGGCATTGTTTCCCAAAGATATTAGCTTCGCGGGGCCGCCAATTTCCTCTAAATTGCCCTCTTTTGTGAATTCACTAACCAATACAAGAGAATCAACAGAAACGCCCTTATTTGCCAACTCTAGTGCTTTTTCATAGATCATTTGATGATCAGGCCTGTAAAACATTTCAGGAGATGTCAGGATACCCATAATGTCACGCATGCTGATAGTTTCCGAAATGATCGCGCCCAGTAACTCCGCTTCGATATCTTTTGCATTAGGTGGAATTTTCCCCCCAATGCGCTTTGAATTATTGTAATTTGTTTTCATTTTCAAATAGTTTATCCAGTTCTTCTTTTTTTTCTTGACTGAGACCTGCAGGCTCCGGGGCACTTAATGGATCTTTAGGTTTGGACCACTCATCTTCATTCTTCTTCCATTTTTTTAATCTCAAATTGATATCCCAGGTCTTTTGCATTTCCTGCCGCATCTTTTTTCCGTCTCGGGTAGGCTCAGACCAATGATCAAAAAATGACCTTAAGAATTCCTTTGAATATTGGTTGATAAATGGTCTTAGGGTATCATAAAAAAGATTCTTCCTAACATCAAGAGTAGGGGGTGGCGCCTTTGCGCCTACACTATCTCTATTTATGTTATTATCATTATTACCATTATTATCATTATTTAGTCGGGTTCCCTGTGCGTTTCCTCCGCGTTTCCTCCGCGTTTCTTTTGCGTTCCCCAAATCCTGATAACTATCATATTTACAAATAGTTATCCGTGTCGTAACACGCATGTCCTCGATGTAAATAATATCCTCTTTATTAAGTAGTAAAAAAAACGCTCTAACAGCCTTTTTTGATGCTCTCCACCGCTCACTCCAGGTCTGTAAAGAATAGATTATTTGACCCCTTCCGCACTCAACCAATACGCCTCTTAAATATGTTTGCTTAGGTTCCGGGTCGTGATTCGCCGACATTATCATGTCGATCCACCATTTCAGTTTTACAGGATCACCCCAAAGCCAGTGATCCCGTATTTGTCTATTCAAGCTAATCCAGCCAGTATCATTAAATGCCATGACGAGTTGTAAAAAGGAACAGGGAATTTTTAAACGCTTTCGGGCTCTTTTGATCCGGCAGCCCTGGCACCATTTTGAAAATCGTTCAGCTGAAGGCGTGCCTGCAGTAATTGAACATTGAGCCGGCCGGTGTCCTCCATGAGGCTTGCGTAATCATTTGTTAGCAAATTGAACATTTCCCTGTGCTTATTGATCATGTCGGACTTTCTGGAAAGCTCTCTTTTCAGATATTTAAGTTCTGTCTGCTCTTTATCCAGTACAGCGGAAAGCCCGATTACATTTTTTTGAGATACATTAAACAATCTTTTCGCTTGATTTAATTCATCAACGCCGGCTGCAACTTTTTCAGACTTGATATCCGGAAGTCTTACATCTTTTTTAAATCTGTTCTTTAGCCAGGAAATGACCATCGAAACATTATGATTGTGCCGTAAGAAGTCAGCAGCATCTTTATGGGAAACCCAAAAGTCAAACTGCTCGAATCCTTTAATATTGAATGCTTTTACCAGGTCTAGCCTGTTTACAAATTTTTTATCATCAATTATGATAAATCTTACCTGGTTTTCACCAACTTGAAAAGAGAAATATGCTGTGTTCATTTTTATAGTATTGCGGCGCGGTGCCGAATGAATTATTATTATTTTGGAGGTTTAATTTTTGCGCTTCATTAATGGGCCCATGAATTTCGGTCTGGCTCACCCCTTAAAGATTTGATTAATAATCTGAGATAATAAATTGCACCATATTCATCAGGACGACCAGTGAAATCAGGGTCCGACAACTTATATTTCACGATATCATCATAAATATCATCCAAGTACTTTGCCAATTCATCAGCACTTATGGTACTTAGAAATTTTAGTAAGCTTGATATGTCCTGATCATATTCAATCAAAGCCAAGGGAATACGGTTTAATATAGAACTGAACTCCACAGGACCTAGTTCTAAACCAATAGCCCTTCCGGCATTTATAAAATTGGTAATAGATTCCTGCCTTGCTTCTGGATCCTCAATACTGGTGGTATCATTTAGTAATGCTTTTAAATAATTAATTTTCATAATTGTTATTTTTTTGATTGAGAAATGGCATCTTTGATGAGAATAACAAGAAGATTCAGATAAGCTACATTCGACAGCTTTTCTACCATGCCTATTATTGTTTCTAAGAGTGTTGTAAGGTCTATAAGTGATTGTTCCAGCAATTTTACTCGTTCGCCTGGTTCGAGTGATCCTTCTGCAGTGTGCCAGGCAAATTCCTTCGCTACTCTTAGTAGTGCTGCAACATTTGCCACACTATCTTCAGACACATTTTCAGAATCTTGAATTAGGCCATTTATTTTTTCAACATCAACAAGAATCTTTGTTTGGTTTTTATTTAGATTACTCATAGTATTTTTTTTACATAGCTCCGCCAGGTGATTTAAAGAGCTCGTTTAAATCACAGTCGAAACCGACTATTGAAATTTATTTTAAAGAATTGCTTAAGGTTGTAACGTCCGAGCCAGGGCAAGAAGTGCTTGGAATGTCACCCCGTACATACCGAATCTGTTAGATGATTCACTTAAATAATTATGTGAATAAGCATCTGAAATCATAATACGGCCGTCAATACCGGGATAAATACAAACATTGGGACTAACTGATTTTTCATCGTGTAGAAGGGGATCATTTGAAGACCCGGTCATATACGGTATGAAAGTAAATACTGACTGATTGCTGATTATATTAGCTTTTACAATATGTACTTTTTCTAGTTGGGTATTGATCAATTTGGAATCTTCTAATGAGCAATATTTTACAACTGTACCGCCATGCAATGATGATTTATTAATACTGAAATGATCTTTACCAATCAACATTGAATTGTCATACATAAATAAATTTCTAGCTGCCTCTCCAAAGAATTCTCCATCCAAATTGCTTCTTTCAGAAATGAATATCAATTTAGATCGATCGTACATCTCAATGCCTACAAACTTACCGCTTCCTATAATTTCAGATTGGTCATTGATTTCACATTCAAAAAGTTCAATATCTCCTTTGACTACAGAATCGCCATATAAAACAGAATCCCCATAAAGAGCAGCTCCATCATACAATTTTGCATTATCCGCAACCCATGACCCATCAAAAATATTATCCAGGCTTTCCACATAGCCGCCTTTAGTTCCAGCGTCAATACCGCCAATATAATTGTTTTCAAAACTGATTTTCGCTATCAGGCGATACAAGGAAATTCCGTCAATAAAAATTGTGTCCTTTTTATCAATTGTAAGATTCGGGTTAACTTTTTTCGCTACTGTCATTGTACAAGTATTTAAGGTTATTATTTTAATTATTTTCAAGCCTGTGGCTGTTAGACGATTAGATGAACTATTTTCTATAAAGGTTTTAGTATCGCTACTTTTTACGCACGGATTTTAGTTTACTTTCCCTTTCTGTAAATTGATCCTGTTTCGTTTTTATACTAAAGGATCTTAACCAACTCAATACATCAGATCTTAAAAAGAGGGTTGCGCCATTTTCACCATTTTTGGTGTGGGGTATGGTTTTTTGTGAAATCCGATTGTATATGGTTTGTTTTGAGCAATGGAGCATTTCTGCGACCTGCTCAATACTCATTACCTCCGGCAATTCATTTACTGAGCTTTTCTCAATTTTATTATTGATCTCAGATATCTTTTCAAAAATCTGCTCAATTGCTCCAGGTACTTCTTCAAAATTCATGGTCAGACTGTTTGAGGTTCAACAATAGGAGCTTCAGGAAGTTCCGCTACAAAAGATTTAATTTTTTCATACACTTTGCTTTCACACCATCCCCGGCTAATTGTACTCTTGATAGTTTTAATATCCACACCGGTATTCAGTTTAATATTACTGAAAGGTGTGCTGCAAGATGTGATATAATGCTTCAGCTTGTTAAGCTCAACCTGTGACATTGTTATTTGTTCACGGGTAGAAATAATTTTTTTTGATATTTCTTTTTTGGACATAATCATAATAATACATAGATTTGCACCCGACAAATACTATATTTTTACATTGTGAATACTTTGTGTTCCCTTTGTGATGACAAAATACGTGATATTATATCACACAGACAAAATATTTTTTATATTTTTCTTTGACTTAAATTTAATTCTATGAAAACTAATGAGTTAGTTAACTTTATTGATCATCTCATTGAACTCAATTTTGTAAAAAATAAGACTGATTTTGCAACCAAATTGGGGTATAGCCGTGAACATATATCACGTTTATTGTCAAAAAAGGATGCAGATGTGCCAATGGAGCTTATTATTAGGATAAAATATCACTTTGAAGGAGAATTTAAGAAAAACTTTGAAACCAAAACACCGGAACAGACAGATACAGAAGATGTTATAATAACAAAAGCAGGGATGAAATATGAACCCCTTCCGGATGGTGAATATCTGCTAACCGTTGACCTGGTTCCGATCGAAGCTCATGCTGCTTATATAATGGGAAATGTAGACAAAGAGGATGAATGGGAAAAAGTCACCTTTAAGGTTGACAGGATAGGCAAGGGAAAATATTTAGCATTTAGGGTTAAAGGCCATAGCTTTTTCAATACCGATCAACCGGGATATTATGACATCAGGGACAAAGATGTGGTACTGGTCCGCGAACTAGGAAAGCAGCACTGGCGGGATGGATTCAATAAGAATAAAGCGCCTTATGGTTGGATTATCGCACCTGAAGAAACGTATGGCGAACCGGTTCTGAAAGACATAATTGACTTTGACAAAAATGACGGTAAGATACTTTGCCATAGTAGAAACCCCAGCATTGAATATGCCGACTTTTGGTGGGATCTGGATAAAACACATTCTATCTATAAAGTAATAACCGTAATGCACACCGCTAAAGGGGAAATTTAGTTTTTTGAAAACACAAAAGACCCCGGACGGATCCAGGGTCTTAAATATAACCTTAACGTGACAGTTATGAAACTGTCAATACATCGAATTTACGGCTTTTATTTTGGCATTAAAACAGAAGTTGCTTTTTTCTTTTCTTCACTGGTGAATCCGGACAAATAAATTTCCGTGGTTTTTATACTGGAATGGCCCAACATAGCAGAGATCATTTCCAGGGCAACACCCGACTTTGACAATATTGTTGCGAATGAGTGACGGGCATAAATTGTTGTTACATCCTTTCTAATGCCTACACTTTCTGCAACAATCTTCATGTGCTTATTGATTAACCAAACAACATTTGAAATCTCTTTTACAATAGCTTCTTCATCATTTTCCGGCACCTTGCATAGGAAGGGGAAAAGATAGGATTCGTGATCACGATCAGCATTCCGGTACTTATGAAGCAAAGCAGTTGATACTTCGTTTAGTGGTACAGTGACCTTAACCTCTTTCCGCTGAGTTGATTGCGTTTTCTTTCTCATAAAGGTTATTTCATCCCCGGATAGGTTTTTATTGAGCAACCGGCAAAGATCAGCTACGTTTAAGCCATTTGAAAAATAGATGAATATCCATAGATCCCTGCAGCGCCTGGTTGTTTCATTCTCTGTTTCAAAGGTCATTATGGCTTTGATATCCTCAATGTCTAAGGCTCTTTTATTGGCCGTTGCTGTCGGTATTACATATTTGTCCCTACCGAAAGGATAGGCCTCTTTTTGAATCTTTGCTACATTGAACAAGCGCCTTAAACACCGCAAATACATACCAACAGTAGAAACGCTGTTTTTCTCTGTTTTAAGCATCCATAATTCATACTTTTTTAGCCAGGCGACATCAACAGTTGCGAATGTACACTTTGGGTCATATTTGAGTATTGAGACCTTCGCACGCTTATACATATTCTTGTTTCCTACATCGGTGCTTAATAGACTTTCTATGTAATCATCAAATGCCCGTTCAATTGTACCTTTCAAGGCCCTATTTTTAAGATAGGAAGCTTCAAATAAAGAGAAAGTAAAAAGGTCTCCCAGTTCCTTAACCACTATTTGAGCCTTGGCGGCAAGCTCCTTTATAAACTCCATATCTTCACGCTCTTGCCGGGTGGATGGACTATTAAAAGATATTGGTAAAAAATTTATGTTTGTTGGATAGTACTTTCTTTGTCTATTATATTGTACTTTTACACTCGTTGGGCAAAGGCCCTGCTTATTAGGCTTGAGTTTGTTGATATAAATGGAAACCGTGGCTCGCATGTTCTTTAATTTGATTCTTTTTTTAGAAACACATTGGAAACACAAATTTAGGTAAAATGCGGTAAATGGTTAATGTCTGTTTTAATTGAAAGTCAATAAAATCAATAGTTTAGTAAAATATTGAAGATCGTTAAAGTTTATTATAAACGCTATTTTAGGACTTAAAATCCTGTTTGCAGCAATGCAAGTGCCGGTTCAAGTCCGGCCTGGGGCACCCACAAGAAGCGTTTTAGAAATCTGAAACGCTTCTTTATTTAAAACTTCACATGCAGAAGTAGCTCAGCTGGTAGAGCACAACCTTGCCAAGGTTGGGGTCGCGCGTTCGAATCGCGTCTTCTGCTCCAAAAAAGTCGCACTCAAATGAGTGCGACTTTTTTATTGGGTCGGGTATTCCCTGTTTATGTTTTCCTTATTGATCCCGTCTAATTACATCCTGAAGGACAAGATATCAAATTTCAAACCTTTTAAAGAATGCTCTAAGAGCAATAGCTCTATGGAAGTGGTTTTTAATTTCTATTCCTGGAAAA
>MKTB01000038.1 GCA_001897525.1 Bacteroidetes bacterium 43-16
TTCTGCTTTCAACTGACCGAAGAGGAAGTTGAAAACTTGAGGTTCCAAATTGGAACCTCAAGTTTAAATTACGGCGGCAGACGTTATTTGCCCTATGCTTTTACGGAACAAGGCGTTGCAATGGCATCTGCCATACTTCGTTCTGATATAGCCGTTAAAATGAGTGTGGAAATAATGGAAGCCTTTGTAGAAATGCGGCGTATGCTCATCAGCAACGCTTCTTTGTTTCATCGTTTGGACAATATCGAGTTAAAGCAACTGGAAGCCGACCAAAAATTTGAAGAGATTTTTAAGGCTTTGGAAAGCGACAAGCTGCACAGCGAAAAAGGCATTTTCTACAACGGGCAGATTTTTGATGCCTACGCCTTTGTTTCCGATATTATCCGTAGTGCCAAAAGCTCTGTTATCCTGCTTGATAATTATGTGGATGATACGGTGCTTACCTTGTTGGGTAAGCGTAAGACTAATGTAACCGCTACAATCCTTACCAAAAGTATCAGCAATCAGTTACGGTTAGACTTACAACGCTACAATAGCCAATATCCTCCGATAGAAATTGAAGTGTTTTCCGACGCCCACGACCGTTTTTTGATTATTGACCATACAGAACTCTACCATATAGGGGCATCGCTCAAAGACCTGGGCAAAAAATGGTTTGCTTTTTCAAGAATGGATATTGAAGTCGGCAGGATGCTTCAAATATTGAACAAGCCGTAAAAAATGAACCTCCGAATTATCGGAGGTTCATTTTTAGTTTTTTTATGCTTCAAAATGCTCTAATACGTTCTTAAATAACCTTTAGTAATATTTCTTCTTTAGCCATAAACTTGCTTTTACCAACAGTATCAGTACAGGTACTTCTACCAACGGTCCTATAACGCCCACAAATGCCTGTGGAGAATGAATACCGAAAACCGCTATTGCTACGGCTATTGCCAATTCAAAATTGTTTCCTGTGGCTGTAAATGCGATGGATGCGTTTTTGTCGTAAGGAACGTTTAAAGATTTATTGATAAAGAAGCTGACAAAAAACATTAGTACAAAATAGATGATTAACGGTATGGCTACTTTTACTACATCCATTGGCAGTTCTAATATTTTATCGCCTTTCAGACTGAACATTAATACGATTGTAAACAGTAAAGCATATAATGTAATGGGCGATATTCGAGGTACAAATTTCCTGTTATACCATTCTATTCCTTTTGACTTTACCAATGCGTAACGGCTTATAAAACCTGCTAAGAAAGGAATGCCTAAGTATATTAATACGCTTTCGGTTACGTCTTTCATTGATACGCTTACATTGAAATTGGCTACTCCTAATTTGCTTGGTAATACATTAATGAATAACCAAACTAAGAAGCTATAAGAAATTATCTGAAAGATGCTGTTTAATGCAACTAACATAGCTGTGTATTCTCTGTTTGCTTTAGCTAAATCGCTCCATACGATTACCATTGCGATACATCTTGCCAAACCTATCAATATCAAGCCTGTCATATAATCGGGTTCATTACGTAAAAACAAAACGGCTAATCCGAACATCAATATTGTACCGATAACCCAATTGAGCAATAAGGATATGCCGATTACTTTTTTATCCTTAAATGCTTGGGGCAATAATGAATAATCCACTTTTGCCAATGGCGGGTACATCATCAGTATCAGACCTATTGCCAAAGGAACGTTTGTAGTGCCTACGGATAAAGCATTTGTAATTTTTGATATTCCCGGAAAGAAATACCCTAAACCTATACCTGCTGCCATTGCAAGGAATATCCATAAGGTAAGGTAACGGTCAAGAAATTTTAGTTTTGGTTGCATTGGTTATTGACTGACTTTTGAAAAAACATAAAACATTTCCGTTGCTATCTGTAAACTTCTTTCTGCATATACCTGTGATTGCTCCGGTGTATTGTCTGAAATTTTAGGGTCTTCAAATGTGATAGGTATCCTTTTTTCTGCACCTGCAATAAATGGACATCCACCGTCTGCCTGTGAACAGGTCATAATGGCTGTAAATGCTGATACTGGGTTGAAAGGACTATCGTACTTTTTTGAAAAGCCGATAACAGGCAAAGCATTATCGCTGTATTTTATGGCATATACAGGGTTATTAGTATCTGCGATTTTGAAAATGTTAAACCCCTGATTAGTCAATGTTTCTGCAACTTTCGGAAATAGTGACGTTTCTTCCGTACCGCCCGAATAACAATGTACATTTGGTATATTAAAATGTGCTGACGCTACCTGTGCCCAAACCTGTGATAAATGGCTTCTTCGGGAATTGTGGGTACAGATGAAATTGATATTTATATCCTGCCTGTCGTTTACTTTTTGCTGTATAAAATCAATCAGCGGTTGTAATACGGCTTTACGTTCTTCGCTGATGCTTTGTACATCAATTTTGTTGTTAATGATTTCGATTAGTTTTTGATACATCGCATTTTGTTTTTAGTGTTTAGCAACATCCCGAATTTGGTGTACAGCAAGCATTATTCAGCTCTGATAATTTTACCTTTTGCTTTTCGGCAGG
>MKTB01000039.1:0-1313 GCA_001897525.1 Bacteroidetes bacterium 43-16
TTAACAAATAAGTTATTTTTCTCATGAATGAAATCTATAAAAGATTATGTAATTAGCAATTTATTTAAAATAAATTTAGTCATTTAACACCTCTTTCATTATAAAGCAGCCTGTATATCTATCATCTATCATTACAAGAATCACCTTTTCATTGATATGATTCAAGCTTTCATCATAATAAAAATCGTAACATTTCATCAATTCAAGATTTCCAATAATTACTTCATGATTATCAATAAAACCTTTAATTCCTCCTTGTATTTCTTCAACTTTTTCAATTCTATAGTCTGATAATTGTACAGATGGCAACACTTTAAAAATAGCTCTTGCTATAGGGTGTGATGACATAGATTGAAGTATTGATGTATAGGTATACATTGTTTCTTTTTCAGAAACTACACATTCAATTTTTTTTACCTCAAAATCTGGGTTATCTACGTAACCTGATTTTATTTTCGAGTTATTATTATATCTATTTTCCATATCTATATTATGAATTTTTACACAACAAAATTAGCTGTAGTATTTGGGAACCTGGTTGCAAATGCAAAACAGCCATATTTACATATGGCTGTTTTTTAAAATGCGGTTTTATTTGGAGTTATTTGTTTCTTAAAAAATCTCGAACACTCATTACACATTCCCTTCATTACAAAATTTATACTTTCCAATAAAAAACTATCTGGCAGCTGAATCGGTGGAATAGCAATACTTTCAAGACAAAAAGTATTCTTACAGCGGTTACAGTTGAAATGTACATGTAGGTCACCTACATTGCACATACATGAATCACTACAAATTGAATATTTCATTGAGCCGGAACCATCATCGATCGTATGAATGAGTAAGTTGTCATGAAAAAGGGTCAAGGTCCTAAAAATAGTAGATTTATTTACCGTCTCTAGTTCCGTTTCCAAATCGGTCAGGCTAAATGCTTTTTTAAATTCAGACATTGTCTGAAAAATTAATAATCTAACTGATGTTGGTTTTATACTTCTTTTTTCTAACCTTTCTTCTAAACTTTTCATCTTGCTTTTATGGATTAAATGAGCTAATAAATCCAATGTAAAAGTATAGAAGTCGATTTTATTCCATCTTGTAATATTCTTTGATAGATTTACGAGATTTACTGGTTACTGTATTATAAATAGTGAATGTAGCCTATTTCGGGCAAATATTTACAGTCTTCGCAATTATCGTATTCTAATGTTGATTGCTCAGGTTGCTCAAAATTGGCTTGTAAAAAAGCATTTGAAAACAAAGCATAAGGGGGATATTCTGCAATATGGTTTTTAAGCATTTTGTGTGCTTCT
>MKTB01000039.1:1413-3640 GCA_001897525.1 Bacteroidetes bacterium 43-16
TTTGCGGGAGATCTCAAGGGAACTTGGGATGTGCCGCAAGACCGTTTCGCGTATCCAAAAAGCGCTGCTGAATGGAGATTCAGCTCCGAGGCAGCAGTCCCGTTCCAGTGGTCTTGAGGTATTTCATGAACAGATCGAGCATTATCTGGCCAGTGGACTTTCGGCACTGCTGATCCACCAGAAATTGATCCAGCAGCATGGGCTTACCCTGTCTTATTCGAGTGTCGCCCGTTACATTGGTAAATTCAAGCGGGCAGAATGTTTTGTTCCGCTGCACAGCCTTCCTGGTGAAGAGGCACAGGTCGACTTCGGCTACTTTGGTGAGTTCCGCAGGAATGGCCGTGGTGTTAAGGTCTGGGTGTTCAGTATGGTACTCAGCCATAGCAGGCAATCCTATTATAAGGTTGTTACCAGTCAACAGGTCCGGGAGTTCCTGGACTGCCACATCAGTGCTTTTGAATATTTTGGGGGTGTCCCAAAAATGGTCAAGCTGGACAACCTGCGCTCGGGTGTAACCAAGGTAGATCTCTACGAACCCACCCTACAGGCACAGTATGCGGAATTTCTCAGTTATTATCATTGTGCGGGTATTGCCTGCAGACCCCGCCGGCCAACAGACAAAGGTAAAGTAGAGTCTTCCATAAAATATGTCAGGAACAACTTTCTGAAAGCCTTTGAAAGCAAAATCTATGAGGACCTGATCTGTGGTCTGCGCGTATGGAATGATGAAATATGCAATAAACGTGTCCACGGCACCACCAGGCGCAGGCCTCATGATATCTTTCTTGAATCGGAGAAAGCTGCGCTGCAGCCCCTGCCTTCCAGACGTTTCCAGATACAGGATGTCAGCCACCGCAGGGTAAACCGTATGGGACATGTCGCCTATAAGCAGAATTATTATTCGGTTCCGGCTGACTATATGGGCATGAATGTAAGGCTGGAGAGTAACGGTACGATACTTCGCATCTATGACAGCTCACGACAGATCGCCATGCACCAACTATCCGACAGCATAGGCATGTTTGTCAGTCTTGCGGCGCACCGCCCCAGGGAAAAGAGAATGGTCAGCAAGGAAGAATACCGTGAAATGATGGGGCAGATAGGTCCAAATGCGTACACTCTGTTTGATCGACTTGTGGAAGAAGTGCCGACGCACTGGGGCAAGATGACCCAGGGTATACTTGCGCTGAGAAAGCGCTTCACTTTGGGCCAGATAGAAAGATCATGTGCACGCGCACTGCACTTTCACGCCATAAGCTACCAACAGGTCAAACGGATATGCGAGAATGCGATGTACGACCTGCCCCGGGAAGATGTGCTGACAATGGGCTTCTCGGACGAATTTCAGCACGAACTCAGTTATTATGACACTCTTACAAATTAATGGATATAAATATGGAAAATCTAAAAACACAGCTCCGCACTCTTAAACTCGCGGCCATCTGTCAGAACCTCGAGCTGCGTAACAGGTACGCGCTACAGCACAAGATCGGTTACATTGAATTTCTTGAGCTTCTGGTGGAGGATGAAATGGCCAACAGGCAGACCAACGGATATATAAATAAGCTCAGGGAATCAAAACTCGACACGCAGAAGGTATTGGACTGTTATGATTTCAGCTATCAGCCCCAGGTTGACAAAAGGCAGATCTATGATCTGGCCAGCTGCCGGTTCATAGACCAGAAACATAATGTGGTATTCATGGGGAAACCGGGGGTCGGAAAAACGCACCTGGCCCATGCAATCGGGCTGGAAGCTGTAAAAAAAGGTAAGCGGGTACTTTTCATCCATACCAATGAAATGGTCGAAAAGCTATATTCCTCCCGTGCGGACGGATCCTATGCTGCGACCATCCAGAAGTTCCTAAAACCGGACCTGCTGATACTGGACGAACTGGGCTTCAAAAAAATGCCGCAGTACAGCATGGAAGACTTCTTTGAGATCATCAGAAAAAGATACGAAAACGGTTCAATGATCATTACCACAAATAGGAACTTTGAAGACTGGGGGACACTTTTCGGGGACAAAGTAATCGCATCGGCGATAATAGACCGCATAGTGCACCATGCCACAATCGTCAAACTAAATGGAAACAGTTACCGTATAAAGAACCTCCTGGAACTGAACGGAATGTTTGAAGACGACCCTAAGGAAAAATCAAAAAGGGGAAGACCCAAAAAGTCAGAAGATCAAGAAAATTATGAAAATAATAATGAATAGAATAATG